>CAWBVM010000009.1:0-173222 GCA_963792225.1 Terriglobales bacterium
ATGCTCTGCGCAGTTGCAGAATGCCGTAGGGCATGAGGTCGTAGTCCGAGGGGCTGTGTGCGTCCGTGTTGATGGAGATCTTTACGCCCAGCGACTTCGCGATGCGCAGATGTGTATCGCTCAGGTCGAGACGATGCGGGTTGGCGTTGTGCTCCATCGCGACGTGGTGCGTGCGGGCGGCCTCGCAGACGGCGTGCAGGTCGAAGGTGTAGCCCTCGCGGCGCAGCAGCATGCGTCCGAAGGGATGCCCCAGGATGCTGAGCTTTCCGGTTGAGATCGCACGCAGCAGCCGCTGCGTCATCTCTTCGGGAGACTGGCTGAAGTAGGAGTGGACACTGCCGATGACCACATCCATCTCGTCGAGGACGCTGTGGGAGAGGTCGAGCGTGCCATCGGCGAGGATGTCGCACTCGATGCCTGCGAAGATGCGGATCCCCTCGACCTGCTTATCGGCTTCGCGGATGCGGCGGACGTGTTCGAGAGCGCGGCGGTCGTCGAGCCCATTGGTCATCGCCAGGTTCTTGGAGTGGTCGGTGATTGCGCAGTACTCGTATCCCTTGGCGCGGGCGGCCTCGGCCATCTCGAGGATGGACGAGCGTCCGTCGGTGGCGGTGGTGTGGGCGTGCACATCACCGCGTATGTCCGCCTGGGTGATGAGGGCGGGGAGGCGGTGGGCGGCAGCGGCTTCGATCTCTCCGCAGTTCTCGCGCAGCTCGGGCGGTATCCAGTCGAGGTTGAGCGCGCGGTACACCTCCTCTTCGGTGGTGGAGGCGACGATGGAGCCGTCGTCCACACGTGTGAGCGCGTATTCGCTCAGGGTGTAGCCGAGCTTGAGCGCGCGCTGCCGCAGGGACACGTTGTGCGACTTCGATCCGGTGAAGTATTGCAGCGCTGCGCCGTAGGACTCCGGCGGCAGCAGACGGACATCGACCTGCATGCCGTTGCGCAGCTTCAGACTGACCTTATTCTCACCCTTCGCCAGCACCTCCAGAATGCCGGGGAAGGTGAGCACGGAGTCGATGACGGCATCGAGTTGCGTCCGCTCGCGGCAGCATGCCCCGGTGACGAGTATGTCGAGGTCGCCAGCGGTTTCGCGTCCGCGGCGCAGGGAACCGGCGGGGGTCACGCGCTCGACACCGGGAAGCTCCTTCAAACGCTCCACAAACTGCTCGGCGGTGCGGTCAGCGGTGTGGAGGAGGAAGCGTCCGCTGCGCTCGCGAAAATCCTCGATCCCCTTGATGATCTTCTGCTCGCTCTTCGCACTCAGGCGCGGAAGGGACTGCAGCTTGCCCTCTTTGGCGAGCCGCTCGACTCCGTCGATGTCAGAGACCTGGAAGGCGTCCCAAATGAGGGCGATGGTCTTGGGACCGAGCCCGGGTATCTTGAGCAGGTCGAGCATCGAGGGACGGTACTTCTGAAGGAGTTCACGGTGGAGACCCATCTCTCCGGTGTTGAAGATGTCGCGAAGGTTGGCAAGCATGCCCTTGCCGATACCGGGTATGGCGAGCACGGCCTTCTCGTCGTGCCGGAGGGCGAAGAGAGGCTGGTGCCATCCTTCGATCGATTCGGCGGCGCGGCGGTAGGAGCGGATGCGGAAGGTATCTTCGCCCGCGATCTCGAGCAGATCGGCGGTCTCGTAGAGGATGGACGCGAGCTGTTTGTTGTCCACGATGAGATTGTAGAGCGGAATATAGAAGCGGCCCCCGGGAGGACCGCTTCCTTAAGTGTTCAACGCTGGTTAGACGCTAGGCTTGGTAACGTTCTCAGCCTGTGGGCCCTTGCTGCCCTGCACGATCTCAAATTCAACCTCGTCGCCCTCCTGCAGGCTCTTGTAGCCCTCGGAATTCACGGCGCTGTAGTGTACAAAGACGTCGGCTCCGCCGTCATCGCGGCCAATAAAGCCGAATCCCTTTGCGTTGTTGAACCACTTAACTTTCCCTCTTAGTCGAGACACTATGCGTGTACCTTCCTTACTTCGGGGCCCGAACCAAAACGCGAACCGAACCGAGCTTGCACGTGCAGATCGCAGACAGCCCTGGTTGGGGAACGAAGGCCAAGCCTGGTCTGATTGGTCTGTATGAAATTGTGGCACCAATCCGCGCATTGTCAACTTAGTAAATAGCCGTAACCCTTTGGAGTGAAGGGTGGATGCTCCGTCGCACTGGGTCTGGTGCTATGACCTCAATGTGCTGCAAGTGGATCGCGACCGCCGAGCAAGTTGGGCGGTGCTATTTTGCGGGAGCCGATGCCGTCATCGCCGACTCTTCGGATGCGAGGCCAGGCTCGAAGCAACGGCGGCAGCGCGCTTCGTACAGTCCGGCGGCACCGACGACGACCAGTTCTTCGCTGGCGACGAGACGTTGCGTGTGCTTTGCGGGGGCTCCGCACTGCATGCAGATCGCAAGCGTCTTCTGGATCTCGTCGGCGATGGCAAGCAATTCCGGCATGGGACGAAATGGACGTCCGAGATAGTCGGTGTCGAGACCGGCGATGATGACGCGCTTGCCGATGTCCGCAAGGCCGGTAACGTATTCCACCAGGTCGGGACCGAGGAACTGGCCTTCATCAATACCTATTACCTCTGTCCGCGAGTTGAGTCTGGAGCGGAGGTCGGCGAGATCGCGCACGGCCTCTGAGCGAATACGGAGTGCGCTATGAGAGACGATATGATCGTCGGAATAGCGCTGATCGATAGCAGGCTTGAATATCTGCACGCGTTGTCGCGCGATCTCTGCGCGCCGAAGACGACGGATCAGTTCTTCACTCTTGCCACTGAACATCGGACCGCATACCACTTCGATCCATCCAAGATTGCCTTTGTTCCAAATCATTACGAGTGTGCCTTTGCGAGAGCGATATGTGGCTGCATGTGGCGGCGGAAGCTGTCGAAATCAGAAAAGATGTGTGAGGCGCAGCCGAGGATCCAGCCGCTGATCTCTGCGGAAGGTACCCCGGTTATCAGATAGACGGGGATGCCCATCCGATGTGCGAAGGTCAGTTCACCTTGCGTGCCCGCGCCACGCTGAGCGTGCTCGTCCCAAAAGCAGAGGACTGCGTCGCTGCGCTCGATCCAGTCGAGGTCCCACGCGATGATCTTGCGAAACGTCTGCTGAAAGCGGGGAAGATCGGGTTTTTTCCAAGAACGGAAGTTTGCTTGCTCGTCGTCCGTCAGATTCTTTTGCTCGTCGAGTGCAGGATCGTAAACATCATGTCCTAGAGCATGCAGCAAGGGCGTGATGTGGGAGCGCCATGCGCGCCCGCGATCCGGCGCATATTCGATGGAGCCTGAGAGGTAGAAGAGCATGAGGTTTTTCGATTGTCCGTGGTTGTGCGGGGAATTGCAATTGTTGATTTCAGGACAAGAATGAGATCCTGCCCCCTCTCGCTATGTTGGGAATGGGGCACTCCGTGTGAATGGGACGGCCTGGTTTGCGACTACTGCCGCAGGGTTCGTGGTGCAGAGCGCGTATGCAAGGTCGCGTCCACAGCGTCTTTGGATGAGGTCCCGTGCAGTCGATAGCACTGGTGGGCGGTGGATGAGGTCGTGCGCATCGGAGGCGACCAAGTGGACGCAGTCTCGGTCGAGCAGCCATTCGCATAGCTTGCGTGCGCGCTCTCCCCAGAATCCAGTGATGGAGTTGGCGGTGAGTTGCAGGAGGCATCCGTGTTCGGCGAAGCCCAGAATGTTTTCCGGCTGGCGCTGCAGAATCAGATTGCGCTCCGGGTGCGTGATGATCGGGGTGACACCCATGCGGAGGAAGCGCAACAGCGTGTCTCCAGCGAAAGGGCTGATCGCGAAGTCGCTGAACTCGACGAGCAAGTAATTCGTGCCGCCGATGCAGTACGGCGCTGGGTCCGAAAGCGCAGATTCGATGTTTTCTATGGAAAAGTGAAAGTCACAGCCGAGAGAGAACTCCATGTCGACGCCGCAACGGTCCTTTAGCGTCGCCAGCAATTCACTGCAGAGTGCGCGGTTGAATGTGTATTGATCGTCGGCGTGTGGGGTGGCGACCATGTGACGGATGCCATCGGCGTACGCGATGCGGACCATGGCAACTGCGATATCCCACGACTCTGCGCCATCGTCGACGCCGGGAAGGATGTGGGAATGGATATCTACCATCATGACACCATTGTAGTGAGTACCTGATTGTCTAATGGCTGTCCCAGGGACAAGAGTTCATCCAGCACGAGCCCGTTTCCCGTGGGTCACGATGAGTGCGTGAAACTCGCTGAAGGCGGTGGTGCGTGCCAGGTCGTCGGGATATTGAGAACTAAACGCCGATTCGATGCGCTCGCGGAGAACGTCGTAATCCAATTCGAGTGCATCGGGATAGATCTGTTCGTGCAGTAGCAATCTGCGGGTGTAGAGGTCAATGACGAAGACAGGCCGGTGGGCGGCATAGAGGAGGATGCTGTCGGCGGTTTCGCGTCCGACGCCGGTGAGCGCGAGCAGGCGGGTGCGCAGTTCTGAGGGTGGAAGCGAAAGGAGAGCGTTGAGGTCTCCGGCGAATCCAGTGTCCAGAAGATCGATGAATATCTTCAAGCGCGAGGCCTTCTGGCGAAAGAATCCCGATGGGCGTATGAGCTGTTGCAGCTCGTCGATCGACAGGGAGCGTATGCCTGCCGGGGTGAGCTTGTCCGCATTCCGGAGATTGATGAGGGCCAGTTCGACATTTCGCCACGCGGTGTTTTGGGTCAGATATGCGCCGACGATCATCTCGAACGCCGTCTCTGCGGGCCACCAGTTTTGCGGTCCATAAGTTGCGTGGAGACGGTTATAGAGAGCGAGGACCAAGGCGGCCTTAGCTTTCGTCAAAGGATCCTCAGGGATGCGCGACACGGCGTGGTCAGCGGTTCTTCTGGTCGAGCAGTTGCTGCTTCCATCCGAGCACGCGAGCCTTATTGGCTTCGGCCTCAGCCTCAGGCACCATTCCTTTGCGTTGATAAAGAATGGAAAGGCTGGTGTAGGCGAGGATGTCCTCGGGATCGATTTCGGCGATCCGTTTGGCAACTTCTATGGCTTCGTCGAAACGGCCCACATCCTGCAGTGCGCGAGTCAAACCGTGCATGGCGTCGGTGAACCTGGGGTCGAACTCCAGCGCTCGTTTCAAATCGGCGATTGCTTCCTCGCGCTTACCGTCGGACAAGAGATCGAGTGCTGTGTAGTAGTGCTCTTCGGCGCGTTGGTGCAATTCTTCTGGGGTAAGAAACTCCATATTGCTTCTGTGATGGTAGCAAAGAGCGCGAGATAGGCGGTGTGATGTGGCGCATATACTAGACGACGATGCAGAAGGTACTCAGGTTCCTATGGATGGCCACACGTGGGCACCATCTTGCGCCATGGCGGTCGCCTTACCTCAAGTGGCGGATCGAAACCTATACCGGTGTGAAGATGCAGGACATCGGATTCGTGGAGTTTTGTGGTTTCATCTTCCGCGAAAGGAAGGAATTGATCCGCTTTCTTAGATGGACTGCCCACATGGACGACTACGCGCGACCGCAACCCAGAAACCGGAGTTTTTGAGCCCGGCTGGAGACTGCCGACGTACCGCTTAGCAATTGCATCGTATGTAGAGAGATGGGGTGAGTACCTGATGAAAACGACACATTCAAAGTTCGTGAAGAGCGTGGCACTGACGCTAACGATGCTGCTTGTTTGTTCGCCTTCGATGTTTGCGCGCCAAGAAATATTGTCTGGCGCGGATGCAGTGTCGGTAGAGCAAGAGATCCAATTGGGGCGGCAAGCTGCGCAACAGACGGCGCAAAAAGAACCGATGCTCCCTGACAACAGCGAGATCACGCAATACGTCCGGCACCTTGGGCAGCAGTTGGTTGCCGCCGCACCCGGCTACAAATGGCCATTCGAATTCCACGTAGTGAATACGAAGGACGTGAACGCATTTGCACTGCCCGGAGGCCCGATGTTTATCAACATCGGAGCGATCATGGCTGCAGACCATGAAAATGAACTTGCAGGAGTGATGGCGCACGAGATGTCGCACGTGATCGATCGCCACGCGACGCGCGCCTACACCAAGCAGCAGAAATATCAGGTAGGGTTGGGCATTCTGGGCGCATTGCTCGGGGGCCGTGGCGGTCTCGCAGGATTGGCGGACATGGCGGCGCAGTTTGGCGTCGGATCGTATTTTCTGAAGAACTCGCGCACGGCGGAGTCGCAAGCGGACCTGCTGGGGACTGACATCGAATACGATGCGGGTTACAATCCGCAAGGTCTCGCCGACTTCTTCGTCAAGCTTGAGCGCATGGGAGGACAGGGGGTCCCCCAATTCCTGAGTGACCACCCCAATCCTGGAAATCGCGAAGCCGCGGTCCAGCATGAAGTCTCGACGCTTCCCCCTAGACAATTCAAGCGGGACAGTTCGGAGTTTCTGCACGTTAAACAGATGGTCGGGACGCTTCAGGCCCCGGGCAGGGGTATACCCCCGGCGAGCAAACAATCCAGCCAAGGGTCAAACCAGGCAACGGGAGGTATGCAGCCCAGCGGCAGCTTCCAGACGCTGCAGCACAATCTCTATTCCATTGAATATCCCTCCAATTGGCAGGTCTTTGGGGATCCCCAGTCGGATGTGACAGTTGCCCCTCAAGGTGGAGTCGCCCAAGGCTCGAACGGACAAGCTGAAGTGGCGTACGGCGCAATCATCTCAACGTTCGAGCCGGAGCAACGTGGAGGAAACGCGCTCGACGACGCGACCCATCAACTCGTTGACCAATTGCGCTCCGGAAACCCGGACATGCGGCAGTCGGGAAGTGAAGAGAACATCCGCGTGAACGGGACGCAGGCGAAATCGACCGAATTCACCAGCAAATCGCCAGTTCAGGGACAGAAGGAGCGCGACTGGCTGGTAACGATCGAGCGTCCGGACGGACGGGTCTCGTATATGGTGTTCATCTCACCCGATCGGGATTTTCGGTCACTGCGGCCTGCGTTCGAGCAGATGCTGAGGTCGTTCCACGTGAAGTAGCGAGAGGTCCTCGCCCCCGGCGGTTAACGCTGCCGGGGCGGCAAGGAGTAGATAGGAGATAGGGTTGCCCCCCAGCTCGATTGCTCGGAGTCAGAGCGTTGGTTACTCAGCGGCAGAGGCGCTATGCGCGTCTTGATATTCAGAAGGCATAAAAAGGAGACTTATGGGTGCAGAGCAGCCTGGTGCCTCGACAAGCGGTCGCTGGTGGGAGTACTACGCGGTCCGATACGCAATGGGCGTCGCTACTGGTGCTTTAATCGTTCGGGCATTGTGCTCTTGCTATCCGGGCCTATCGAAAATCCTGGGAGGCAACGAGCCAATTGACTCAAGCGCAGCAAAAGCTTTAGTTTGGGCCGCTGCCGGACTGACCTATTCATATATAGCTAGTGCGCCGATTTTTACGATGCATGTTTCGCGAATGTATCAACGCAAGCTGAATCGACGTTCGATTGGGCTGGCGTTGGCTCTTGTCGGAAGCGCTAGCACTCCCTTCATATTTGGGCTGTTCAAATGGAGCTACTTCGACCAGCATTTGGGACACAAATGCGCTTGGAGCATTCTCCTTTCGCTCACTGCTGTTCAAACGTTCTATTGCTGGAAGATCTCCACCGATGCAAACGGACTCTACGGCTTCTACAAAAGACTGAGTCACAAGAGGACTTCCGACGAGGAGTCCGGGGATCTGATCGAATCGTACCGACATTTACGTGAACACGGCAACTCCATGCTGATCGTCCTCTTCGAGATCTTACTCGCTGCTGTTTTTTGGGGCGTTCGACCTCAGACGACGGAATCATATGCAGAGGTCATCATCCCGGCGATAGCCGTACTACTTTGGATCGGTCCGAGTGCGATCGCTTGGTTTGCCGGTTCCATCATCGAACGTAGGTTTTCGGAGGACTCGAGCCACGCTCCGTTCAAAAGAAGAAATTTCGGACGGGGACTCTATTGATCGATGAAGGCAAGAGACTCTGCCACGCGTGAGCGCCTAACATTTAACAATATCCGAAATGAGGAACCTTGCAAAAATGGCTAATCTAACGCTCGGTCCAGACGCTGAATCCATCATTTTATCCCTCTTCAGGTATTTCATGGCCTATACCAACGCGCGTTCGTCGGCTGAGAGATTAGCATTAGAGAGCCAGATTCTAAGCTTGTTCGAATCGTTGGGTGCGGCCGAGCACAGTACAATTCTCGCCGCGCACCACATTTGAGCAGATGCGCTCTGCGTTAGACCTACCTTCCAAAACCAAAGTAAGTTCTAGGTTGGCAAGGTTTAGAGGCGAGGAAGCGCGCCAATTTGCAACCTCTAGAATCCATCTATACGAAAAAAATCACGGCTATCCAAAGCTGTCTGGACCTGGGCGCGAAATGTTGAGGATTCCACTATCCGAAGTGGCGGCCCGCGTAGGATACTTTGATGCAGCACAAGCAGATGAGTCCATCGGTCGCTTACTGGAGTCGATCAGCCAAACGCCAACTTCCAAAATAGAAGGAGATGGAGGGCATAGAACTTCCATTTCGGTGATTCGAGCTTTTGCTAATAACTTCTGCAATATTCCGCCGTTCTGTTCAGGGAAAACACATGACTGAGTTGTCAGACCCTAGCGTGAATGAGAAACAAACCGGGAGATCCGAGGCACTCAAGACCTACATCGAGCAAACCAAACTTCTTGTTTCTCTCGCATCTGGATTCGTATTGGCGCCCCCAGCGGTCCTATCGCTTCTTCGACGGCCGGACGGCAAGAAGCCCGATTTTGTCCCGTGGCCTTATTTCTTTTGGGCCGAGGGACTCTTAATTGGATCCATCCTCGCTGGATATGTGGTGCTAGGAACTGTAGCTGGTTCACAAGACAGCGGGCTTTACGATGTTCATCGACCCGCTACGAGAGCATTCTCAATCTTTCAGCTGCTTTTGTATTTGGCCGGGATCGTCGTGTTCATCTTTTTGACAAAGGGTAGCCTCTGATGAAACCGTCTCCTGGAATCACCTTTGTTGCTTCCCTCTTGGACCAGGTGAATTGGCCAGAGTTCACGCAGGTTCTCGAATACCATTCAAGGGCAGAGGGGCAGTTTCGGAGCTCTCTATCTCCTATCCCGGGGCGGCAAGGAGTAGTATCCGTCCGGCGCGTACACTCTTAGTCCCGAGCGGTGCACGCGGACGTCGAATTGGCGATACTCTCCGGTGAGATTGGGAGATTTTGGACTATACCCGATGGTGTACTGGCTGCGAGAGTCAAAGGTCGCTTGCGCATAAGCCTGTTCGAGAGCGCGACGGCTGAGCTCACGATAGATGGTGCCACCAGTGGCATTGGTGTACTTAGGCAGCAGGTCTCCGTAGCCTTGACGGGGAAGGTGAATCTCTTCGATCTTGTTCAATAAAGGGACGGCGGCGGTGTCGAGCGCGATAGCGTCAACGATGATCTCGTCGTTCAAGATGACTTTGAGCACATCACTGTAACTGTTGCGGCTGTTGTATTCGTGTCCGTCGCTAATGATGAGGATGATCTTGCGACGGCTTCTATCGCGCCGGGAGAGCGCCTGGGCGGCAGAGAGCAGGGCATCGTTCATCACGCGTGCGATGCGGAGGTTGTTCGGGTGATCTGCGCCCCGCGGACGCGTCGTCGGATCGATGGGAATGTTATTGATCATCGGACCACTTGCAAGCGGTCCCGAGTTTACCGCTACGCCCCCATTCTCCTGCCCGCGCACTTTGTCCAGTTGGGAGATGGCTCCCGAAAATTTAGCGTCTGCAACCGTCCCAAAATCACTCTGCTGCGTGACAGTTCCACCGTAGCTGAAGACGGCGACTTCGTCATAGGGACCGAAGGCCCCGGTCAGAGAGTGTAATGTCTGTTTCACTCGATCGAGAGTGGCATTCGGGAGTCCGGCGTCGATCACGACCGCTGCCGAGAGCGGGAAGGGATCGCTGGAAAAGTAGCGGATCTGCTGCCGGATTCCGCCCTCATAGACAGCGAAATCACTTTCCTGCAGGTCTTGAATGATCTTGCCGGAACCGTCTTTCACCGTGACCGGGATGATCTTGAGATTCACGTCGACGCGAATCACGTTATCGAGATTGCGCTGGTCAGCGACATTCTTGGGCGACGTTCGCTGCTGCGTTGCAACGGCCTCGGACGGGGGCGGCGCGGCCTGGTCCGGTTGCACTCCAGCCTGAGGCGGCAAGGGCGCCGCTCCAGGTAATCCGCTTTCGGGCGGGTGGGCTTTCGGTGCGGGGGCATCGGGCAGGTTCTGCTGACTTACAGGGGCAGCTTGTTGCGCCTGCACCATGGTGGAGAGTGCAGCCATCATGAACACTGCGACGATACCGCTACGTACTCGCAAAGAATGCCTCCTGAATGGTTTTCGCTTAGTTCGATGCAGATTGTGATGCTACTTAGCCTAGCAAAAGTCATCCTATAAGCATGACCTTTGTACGCCTTTCACTTGTCGCACTCTCCTTTTGTCTGATGGTGGGGTCCGCCCGCGCCCAAGACCAGTCAGCGTCCTCCGCCCCGGATGAGCCAGCCGCACAAGGGCGCGCGCAAGAACAAACGCCAACGTTCAAGAGCGAGGTGCGTGAGGTCCCGGTGTACTTCGTCGTGAAGGACAAGCACGGCACGCTCGTCCCGAACCTTGGAAAAGACAGCTTCGATGTGGTCGAAGACGGCAAGCCGCAGTCGATCAGGTCGTTCCGGGCAGATACGGACCGTCCGCTGACGTTGGGAATGATGGTGGATACGAGCGGGAGCCAGCAACGCGTACTGGAAGCAGAAAAAGAGGCGGGCGCACAATTCATTCGGCAGGTGCTCACCCCGAAGGACCTCGTTTTTCTCATCAGCTTCGATGTGAATGTAAATCTCGATAAAGACTTCACCGCCGACAAGCAGGAGCTGATCCACGCACTGAATAAGGAGCGGATCAATACTGGAGGAGGAGGCGGGGGTGTCCCGGGAATCGGAGAGGGACCGATACCGCAGTCGCGTCCGAGGGGCACATTGTTGTTTGACGCCGTTTATCTAGCAGCGAACGACAAACTGAAACAGGAAGCGGGCCGCAAAGCACTCATCTTTCTTACCGACGGAGGCGATCAAGGCAGCCAGTTGAAATTGCGCGATGCGATCGAGGCCGCTCAAAAGGCAGACACGATCTGTTACGTCATCCTGATCAGTGACAGCGGACAGGGCAGTCCGGGTGACATGCGCAAACTCGCCGAAGAGACCGGCGGGCGCCTTATCGAAGTAGGCAACAACCTCGGGAAGCTTCAGAAGGCATTTGACGCGATCGGTGAGGAATTGCGTTCGCAGTACGAACTCACGTATTCACCTACCAATACAAGACGGGACGGCGCGTTTCGAAAGATCGAAATCAAGGAGAAGTCTGGCGGCAAGGTGCAGGCGAGGAAGGGCTACTACGCCCCCGAGAGCTAAGGCTGAGTTGCGTTATGTCGGCCAGTGCCAGATCTGAGGGTCTGGCATTGTGTTGTGATATGTTCACGGCTGAATGAAACAGCACCGTATCCTGTTGATCGCATTCGCCTCGGCTGCAGCCGTGATCGCCGCGGCGTGGGCATTGCCCGGACATGCAGAACTGTTGAGGATTCTTCGCTGGACGGTCCTGGCGTTGTTTGTCGCTTACGGAATGCAAAAGCGACAACTCGCGACGTGGATCTTCGTCGCAATGTTGATCGGCGCCGAGTTCGGACATGATTTTCCGACAGCCGCTAAAAACTCAGCGGTGTTGAGCAAGATATTCCTCAACTTGATCAAGACCATCATCGCTCCCTTGATCTTCTCCACGCTGGTGGTGGGCATTGCCGGACACGCCGACATCAAGAAGGTCGGACGCATGGGCGTTAAGGCGCTTATCTATTTCGAGATCGTCACGACAATCGCACTCTTCATCGGACTTGGCGCCATCAATTGGTCGAAGGCGGGAGTGGGCATGAACATGTCCGGAGTGGCCCGCGGAGAGTTGACGGCACTTCCGAGACAGTCGGCCAGCGAAGTCATACTCCATATTTTCCCGGAAAACATCGCGAAGTCGGTGGCGGAAGGGCAGGTGCTACAGGTCGTCGTCTTCAGTATCATCTTCGGCGTCGCACTGGCGATGTTGAGTGAGGATAAGCGGCGTCCGTTGCTCAAACTGTGCGAGAGCCTTGCGGAGACGATGTTCAAGTTCACAAACATCGTCATGCTGTTGGCTCCGATAGGGGTCTTCGCAGCCATCGCGTATACGGTGGGCAATATGGGTCTTGGCGTACTCATTAATCTCGCCAAGCTCTTGCTAACGCTCTACGGCGCGTTGTTTACGTTCATTCTGTTCGTGCTCATTCCTATCGCGCTCGTGATGAGCATCGATGTGAAGCGCTTTGCAAAAGCAATTGCGGAGCCGGTCGGTATCGCATTTGCCACGGCGAGTTCGGAGGCTGCATTTCCGCGCGCCATGGAGGCATTGGAAGGCTTCGGAGTGCCGCGCTCGATCGTGGCATTCGTACTGCCAACTGGATACAGCTTCAATCTGGATGGATCGACCCTCTATCTTTCACTCGCTTCGGTTTTTATAGCTCAGGCGGCCGGCATCCACATGAGCTTCGGGGAACAGATGCTGCTCGTTTTCACGCTGATGTTAACGAGCAAAGGGGTCGCTGGAGTTCCACGCGCGACGCTCGTGATCCTTCTCGGGACCGCGCCGGCGTTTCATCTGCCGGTGGAACCGATCTTCGTCATTCTCGCGATCGATCAACTGATGGACATGGGACGCACGGCATTGAACGTCACTGGGAATTGTCTAGCGACGGCAGTCATCGCGCGTCTGGAGGGCGATCTCGGCAAAGCTCATCCGAGCGAAGCCGTGCAGGAGATGGAAGGGCTTCCGAAGCGCGACCCTGCACGCGCATAGAAGTTAATCCGCGCACTCGTGAATAAGAGAGTAGGCTGAAGATAGTGGCTTCAGTGCATCATCTGTCGCCGTCGTCCCTTTCACAAACAGCAACGAGTACGACTGGAGTTCCCCCATGCGATCCGAGCTGGTATTCACTGCAAACGCAAACACAACCAATCGCTTTCAGCTTTGCAGTTCCGTATTCACGGCCGTGCGCCGGATGCACCGTGAGGGATCAAGCATTCCGGATTCGATCAATGAAGCGATGACAGTCTGCTCGCATGACCAGCAGCCAGAGTTAGAGAAACACCTAGTCAATCCTTAAGCGATTGCGAGAGTGAGCCTCTGCTTACATTTTTCTGCTCGCCGCTGCGCAGGTCCTTCACGGAGAGATCGCCGGAGCTGATTTCATTTTCTCCGACGATCACAACCTTTTTGATCTCGAGTTTCTCGGCGGTCTCAAACGATTTCTTGAGGCGGAAGCTCTCATCTCCAAGTTCTACATTTACGCCTTGGCGGCGCAACTCGCGTCCGAGTTTGGCGGCTTCGGAGTTCATGCCGGCGCCGAGCGGAGCGATGTAGCAGTCCGCTGGCTTGGCTTGCGCTCTCTTCGATGCCTCGGATTCTGCGAGCGCCATGACAAAGCGGTCTTCGCCGATCGCGAATCCGATGCCGGGTGCGTTGGGTCCGCCAATCGATTCTGACAGGCCGTCGTATCGTCCGCCCCCGAGCAGGGCGTTTTGGGCCCCGAGCTGTCCGTGTGTGAATTCAAAAGCGGTGCGCGTGTAATAGTCGAGTCCGCGGACGAGCCGCTCGTTGATCACAAAGAGAACGCTGCATGCAGTCAGGATGCGCTGTACTTCTGCGAAATGAGTTCGGCAGCCTTCGTCGAGGAACTGTGAGATCTTGGGTAGCTGGTCGATGATGGGCTGGTCTTCGGGAACTTTACAATCGAGCACTCGAAGCGGATTGGTCTCGGCGCGGCGTTGGCAATCCACGCACATGCGGTCTTTCACGCTGGCAAGCGCCTCGCGTAAGGCCGCCAAATACAGCGGACGATCGTTCTTGCAGCCGACCGAGTTAAGGACGAGCGTCCAGCCGGTGATGCCGACGCGGTCGAGCAATGTCGCGAGCATCTCCAAGATCTCCGCGTCGCGCGCCGGCGATTCGCTGCCTGCCGAAACTGGTCCGATCACCTCGGCGCCGATCTGCGAGAACTGGCGGTAACGGCCCTTCTGTGGACGCTCGCGCCGGAACTGCGGCCCCATATAGTAGAGCTTTTGCAGGATCCCGCGGTCGCCAAGTTTGTGCTCGTTGTAGGCGCGCACGACACCGGCAGTGTTCTCAGGTCGAAGAGTGAGCGACTGCGGTTTCGATTCGCTCGCAGCACGTCCGCGGTCCTCCCACGTATACATTTCTTTCGAAACTATGTCCGTATCTTCGCCGACTGCGCGGGCGAAGAGAGAGGTGTCTTCAAAGATCGGAGTGCGGATCTCGCGGAAGTTGTATTGCCGGAAGACCTCCCGCGCGACGCTCTCGACGTAGTTCCACAAATCGGTCTCAGGAGGCAACAGATCGCGCGTACCGCGGACAGCTTTGATGGTGCTTTGGCTCATGTTTGTGTACCCAGTGTAACCGCACCTCTCCAGAGCACGGGGAGGGCAGCCGTACTAGACAGGCCGGGCGCAAGACGCTACATTGCGTAGACCAGAGGTTTCTATGCGCAAACTATTTGCTATTTGTGTTGCGGCGTCAATGACGGCAGCGGCATATGCAATACCACCAGTTACTCAATCTGAGCAGCCGCGTACAGAGGTGTTGAAGAAGTCCTATCGCTTCGAGCGTGCGGGATGGACGTATGTGCACCTTGAGGGGAATCCGTATGAGATTGGGTTTGAGCACGGCTCGTTGCTCTCCAAGGAGATCGAGGATTCGCTTAAAGCTGAGCGCTACATGGACACCTACAACACGAAGCGTGATTGGAACTTCTTCCGGGAGACGGCGCAAAAGGTCTTGTGGCCCCACATCGATGCGGAGTATCAGCAAGAGCTGCAAGGCATCGCCGACGGAGCGAAGTCGAAGGGTGCAAACCTAGACGTCTGGGACCTGGTTGCGTACAACGCTGCGATGGAGGTTCCGGGATACTACGTGCCCTGGCTCGATGCGAAAGAGCACAAACCGGTCCCGAAGGAGATCAAGAAACCGGCCGACCGCTGCAGCGCGTTTGTCGCTACCGGGAGTTGGACGAAAGACGGCAAACCGGTGATGGCGCACAACAACTGGACGCAATACATAAACGGAGCGCGCTGGCGCGTGATCCAGGACATCGCTCCAGAAAAGGGTCACCGCCTGATTCAAGATGCGCTGCCCGGCATCATCGTCAGCGACGACGATTTCGGCATCAATGATGCAGGTCTGATCGTTACCGAGACAACGATCTCCGACTTTAGCGGGTTCGACCCGAACGGAAAGCCCGAGTTCATGCGTGCGCGTAAGGCACTGCAGTACGCCGAAAACATCGACGACTACGCGCGCATCATGCTCGACGGTAATAACGGCGGATACGCCAACGACTGGCTGCTCGCAGACCGCAAGACCGGAGAGGTGGCACGCTTCGAGATCGGGTTGAAACATCACCAGCTCTGGAAATCGAAGGATGGATATTTTGTCGGTTCTAACTTTCCGAGCGATCCGGTACTCAGCAAAGAAGAAACAACGTTCAACGCAAAGGACATGTCGAAGTCGCAGAACGCCCGCCATGCAAGATGGGACCAGCTCATGTCTGAGAACAAGGGCAAGATCGACGTCGAGATGGCGGAGAAGTTTCTGGCCGATCACTACGACGTGTTCGATAAGAAGGAGCACGCCAGCGATCGAACACTGTGCGGACACCTCGAGGATTCTCCGCGCGGCATGAGCGAGTCATGGGGACCGTACTACCCCGCAGGTTCAGCCATCGCGCAGGCGGCTGACGCCACCATGGCCGAGCACATGGAGATGGCTGCACAGGCTGGACATTCGTGCGGCAAGGATTTCGTTGCCGGGCCATTCTTGAAAGACCACCCAGAGTTCGGCTGGCAAAAGCCCGCACTCATCGACATGAAGGGAGAGAAATGGGCGAACTTCAAGAGTGGGGAAGTGAAGTAGCCGTCAGGGAAAGAACCAGTCAGGCATAAGTGGATCTGGCAGCGCGGATCTTTCCGCGCCTCACTGCTTTTACGAAACTTTCGTGATCGGCTGTAGTTTGGTCGGCATATTCGAGGGCGAAGCGGGTGATCGCCTTGTCGAGTTTGTCGTTGTCGCCGCAGTATCCAGCAATTACCGCCGGGTCGCTCGAACGCGAATGTCCCTTGGCGAGGACGGATCCACATACTTTTGCGAACTGGAGCAACGCGTCCCCTTTGAGGTCGGCGGCGTCAATGCTGGCCTTGTGGTCGTTCAGTTGGCGGACGAGATAATCACGCCCTTCGATAGAGGTCCATCCCAGCAGGGGATCTGTGACCGCCTGCATGCGGCGCTCTCCTTCGACAACCCGGCGCCCTTGCTGTACAAAGGCGTGCTTGCGCGGGACAAACTCCGCGTAGGCGCTCGGAATCTCTTGCTTGATCTGCAGGAAGAGAGAATCATGCGGACCATTTCCGAGCAGGAGCACGACGAAATCGCGCAAGCCGATGCTTCCGGTGCCGACAACCTTGAAACACGTGTCCACCGGGACATACTGATCGAACCAAAACTGGCGGTCGGGCGAGAGTGTCTCGCGATAGTCGCGAATCGCTGTCTGGATGAACTTCGCTGTACGCGGCGCAACCGCGGTCATGAGGGGCGGGTGTTTACGAAACCTCGGAGTTCCGTTTCTGGTGGGAACCGTAAGCGTGCTGAGGGTGTGCTCCGGCGTGGACCGCTCCGCGCGGTGCAATGCATCTCGCACCGTCGCGCTTTGAGCGACGTGGCGCACCTGATAGCGCATGAGATCGAGGAAGGTGAAATCGGATAGACGACTTGCCAGCATGCGATAGGCGGAGACGAACTCGTGCACAGCACGTTGGGCGTGATCGTCGCTGTCTCCCGCCTCTCGCGCCGCAAGCACGAGACTGGTCGCCAGGCGCTTTACGTCCCACTCCCAAGGCCCCTGGATGGTTTCATCGAAATCGTTCACGCTGAAGACGAGACTTCCGTCGGGCCCGCCGAAGCAGCCGAGATTCAGTACGTGAGCATCCCCACAGATCTGTGCATCGATGCCGCAGTTGGGAAGCGAGGCGAGGTCGTGCGCCATGACGCCTACCGATCCGCGAAAGTAGCCAAAGGGAGATGCCGCCATCCGCGCATACTTGACCTGCAGCAGCTTAGGAATGCGACCGGCTTCCGCGGCGAGAATAAGCGGCAGAGGGTCTCTCTTTTTGGAAGGCTTCCAGGAGCCGAGGTCGGTACGAGAGCAGTGGTCGCGGCGAGCCCGCCCTAAGGCGCGGCGCGTTTCCGCGTTGCGAGCGGAGGCCTGATGTGCCTTCATGCTTTCTTCTTCTTCAAGTCTGGCAACTTTGCGTGATGCACCTTCATGTTCACTTTGAGGCCCTGAAATGTAACTCCCTCTTGTTGAAGACGCATGCGCTGCTCGAAGCCCCTGTCGGCGGGAAGCAGGATCTTACCTCCGGAGCCGACGATCCGCTGCCATGGCAGCCCTTTCGATTTGTGCAAAGCCCAAGCGACCTGACGAGCTGCGCCCGGAAATCCAGCGGCGTAGGCGATGTCTCCGTAGGTTGCGACTTTTCCGCGCGGCACGCGCCGGACCGTCGCAAGAATATGCGAAAACATGGTCTTCTCTGCTTGTTTCTCAACCGGCATCAATGTGCTCACATGGTACTTTCCCAAAATGTTACAGCATCATGAAATTCTTCACGGACATGACAGGAAACAGGGATGCTGGCTTATGCTTGTGGCAAATGACCCGAAAGGTATTTCTCCTCGAGGACGATCCTGAGATCTCTCAACTGGTGAAGTTACATCTTGAGACCGCAGGTCACGAAGTCTCCGCATATCGATCGGCTGCCGGTTTCGTGCAGAAAGCCGAACAGTCGAGCCCCGAGCTGTTTCTTCTAGACATCATGGTCCCTGGAGGAGATGGGCGCGATGTATGCGCGCAGATCCGCAAGTCACGCAGTCTGGCCCACGTGCCGGTCGTCTTTTTAACAGCGCGGGCGAGCGAAGAAGACCGAGTGTTCGGGCTGGAACAAGGCGCGGATGACTACATCACCAAACCGTTCAGTCCGCGCGAGTTGGTTGCACGGGTGAAGGCGGTGCTGAGACGCTTTGAGCGCCCGCTGGCTGACACTCTCGTGCAGGCGGGGGATGTCGAAATCGATCCCGTAGCGATGAAGGTCACGGTAAGGGGAGAAACGATCACTACGACTGCGACTGAGTTCCGGTTACTGGAATTTTTCGCGAGAAACGCTGGCCGCGTGTTCACTCGCGATCGGCTGCTCGATGCAGTGTGGCGCGATACCGCGTTCGTCACTCCCAGATCGGTTGATGTTTATGTGCGCCGGTTGCGCGAAAAAATTGAGCGCGATCCCGAAGAGCCGCAGTATCTTAGGACGATGCGTGGCATCGGTTACAAATTCGAGGTGCCCCCGGCCGATTTCGCATGAGGAGCCGCATCTTCATCAAGTTGATGCTTGGCGCCGTCCTCGTGATTCTGATCGCAACGGCAGTCCTTGATCTCAGCATCCGGCGGGTTTGGGGCACGTCGCTCGAGAGGCAGACGCGTCAATCGTTGCAAGAGAAGACGCAGATGTTCGCGGCACGCCTTGGGGACGCTAATGCAAAAAACGTCCAGACCATCAATGCCGAGGTCGCCAATCTCGCGCGGGCGCGCGCCACGGTCATAGACTCGAACGGAAATGTGCTTGCAGATTCCGAGGCGAAGCGCGAGGAGATGGAGAACCACGCGCAGCGTCCGGAATTTCGCTCTGCTCTGGCAGGTAAAGTCGGATCCGATGTGCGTCGCAGCCACACGATCGGGATCGATTTCCTGTATGTGGCGGTTCCGGTGCAGGGAGGCGCAGTCCGGCTGGCTTATCCTCTGGCAAGCATTCAGAGGGAGCTGTCGCGCACCCGGCGCATCCTTTTATTTAACTCGGTTGCGGCGCTTGTAATCGCAGGACTTTTTGCCGCCGCGGCTGCATGGAGTGTGGCAAGGCGGCTTCGCCGCATCATGATGTTCTCTGAACGGATCGCATCAGGCGATTTGAGCGCACGAGTGGACGAGAGTTCCGACGACGAGATCGGGAAAGTTGCTTCTGCGCTCGACCAGACGGCCAACACAATCGAACTGAACTTCAAAGAGATCGCCGCAAGCCGCGCACAGTTCGAATCGCTGCTCAACAGTTTGCAGGATGCGGTATTCGCCGTGGACAAGGACGGACGCATCCTCTGGGCAAATGGCGCGATGCACGAGATCGTGCGCACACGCATTGGGGACAAAGCGGTCGAAGTGGTGCGCGACCCCGATGTGATGAGCGCGATAGAGCAGGCGCGCATGGGGAACGCAACTTCGAACCAGCGCGCATTCACAGTCATGCCATCTCGCGCATACCAGGTCTCCGCGGCACCGCTTCCTCCAAGTGGAGCGGTAGTTCTTCTACACGACATCACGCAGATCGACCGGATGGAGAAGATGCGTCGCGATTTCGTCGCCAATGTTTCACATGAATTACGAACGCCACTCACCGCGATCCAGGGATATGCGGAGACATTGCGCGATTCAAGCAGCGGTCACGAACGCAACTACCTCGATATCATTACCCGGAACGCATCGCGCATGAGCCATCTAACCGAAGATCTATTGATGTTGGCGCGTGTGGAATCGGGAGAGCTTAAACTCAGGCTTGCAAGCGTGCCCGTCTCAGAGCTGCTTGAGGACGCAACGGAGGCGCTTGCCGCGGATGCGGCGCTGCGGCATATCCATCTGCGCGCTGAGCGTTCCACTGAGGCCGCTGTTCGCGCCGACAAAGACGCGATCCATCAGGTATTTACCAATCTCATTTCGAATGCGCTGAACTATGCGTCGGGGACGGATGAAGTCTTGATCGGCGCCGATGCGTCTGACGGTGTTGTGGATTTCTGGGTGAGAGATAAGGGACCGGGCATCAGTTCTGAACATCATCCGCGGCTTTTCGAGCGCTTTTACCGCATCGACCGGGCACGCTCGCGCGAAACCGGGGGAACTGGACTGGGCCTCGCCATCGTGAAGCACATCGTTCTCGCCCACGGCGGAGAGGTAAGCGTAGAGAGCAAGCTAGGAGCGGGAGCGACCTTCCACTTTACGCTTCCGGTCTTTCAGCAAACTGTCCGTTGAGCGAATGGCTCTGCGCCAGAGCTGATTTCATCGGGTGTTGCATGCATGTTCATACTCCTTTAACAAGCAACCCCAAGACTAGAGGCAGCTTAGGAGGATCATGTTCAATCGTTTGTTGAAGACTGGCCTGTGTGCCATCGGGCTGGCGTCATCGCTGGCGCTTTCCGCGCAGCAAATCAATGGTGCGGGGGCGACGTTTCCCAACCCCATCTATTCAAAGTGGTTCAGTGAATACCATAACCAGCACTCGAACGTAGAGATCAACTACCAATCGGTAGGGAGCGGCGCGGGTATCCAACAACTTTTGTCGGGGACGGTGGATTTCGGCGCGTCCGATGGTCCGATGAGCGATGCACAGTTGGCCAAGTCGAAGGGCAAGATCCTGCACATCCCCACGGTGATTGGCGCGGTGGTTCCGGCGTTCAACGTAACGGGTGTGAAGAGCGATCTCAAGTTCAGTCCGGATGTACTTGCGGACATCTTTTTAGGGAAGATCTCCAACTGGAACGATGGCCGCATCGCCAAGGACAATCCAGGCGTGAAACTCCCGAGCGAGAACATCGTGATCGTTCATCGTTCTGACGGCAGCGGCACTACGTACATTTTCACAGACTTCCTGTCGAAGGTGAGTCCCGACTGGAAATCCGGTCCTGGCAACGGAACTGCTGTGAAATGGCCGCTCGGACTTGGCGCAAAAGGGAATGAGGGCGTCGCCGGAATGCTTCGGCAGACTCCGGGTGCGCTCGGGTACGTTGAATTGATCTATGCGCTCCAGAACAACATCACGTACGGAAGTGTTAAGAATCCGGCGGGCCAGTTCGTAAAGGCCAGCCTGGAAAGCACAACTGCGGCAGCGGCTTCGGTGAAATCGATGCCTGCGGACTTCCGCGTGTCCATTACGAATGCTCCGGGCAAGGAATCGTATCCAATCTGCAGTTTCACGTGGCTGCTTGTTCCCCAACAGTGGCCTGAGAGCTCAAAGACCAAGGAGCAGGCCTTTGTGGGCTTCCTGAACTGGATGTTGGACCAGGGAGAGAAAGAGGTCTCAAAGCTGAATTACGCCCCGCTTCCGGAAAATGTGGTGGGCAAGGTCAAAGCCGCCATTGCGACCGTAAAATAACCTGCATTTCTGCAAAACGAGTGGGCTACGGGAGGGTCCGTAGCCCTTGTTCAACTTCCTGTAACAATCGCCTGATAGCTTTCGGGTATGAGTCCAGGGCTCCGTGTGGCCATTCCGAGTACCACAACTCCGCCGAGGCCTGCTCTTGTGAAGAGTGAGAGAAGGCAGCTTTTACCAATGCTGCGCCGTACCGACCGCATCCTGGACGGCAGCTTTCGCTATCTCACGCTGGTTTGCGCGCTTGTCATCATCGGGATTGTGGTGTTTCTGCTGGCTGAGCTGACTCGTACATCTCTGCCCACGATCCACAAGTTTGGTGCGCGGTTCCTCATCATCGACGATTGGGACCCGGTCAACGACAGTTATGGCGCACTCCCATTTCTCTTCGGCACCTTCGTGACTTCTGCGGTGGCGCTCTGTATTGCAGTCCCGCTGGGACTCGGGCTGGCGATCTTTATCAACGAGATATGTCCGCGGGGACTGCGCGGGGTTGTGAGCTTCATCACCGAACTGCTGGCTGCGATCCCGAGTGTGATCTATGGGTTATGGGCGATCTTCGTGCTCGTCCCTCTGATGCGCGAATACGCTCAGCCGTTCTTACAGAAGCGATTCGGCTGGACCGGTATCTTCAACGGTGCGCCGTATGGAATAGGACTACTGACCGCGGGCGTGGTGCTCTCGATCATGGTGCTTCCTCTTGTATCTTCCGTTTCGCGTGAGGTGATGGCGGCTGTCCCAAAGCATCAGCGTGAAGCCGCCTTGGCGCTCGGTGCCACAAGATGGGAGGCGGTTCGGGTAGGAGTCATTCGAAACAGCCGTTCTGGCATCTTCGGCGCTGTCATTCTTGGGCTGGGGCGCGCCTTGGGAGAAACAATGGCCGTCACAATGGTCATCGGTAACGTTCCACAGATCGCAAAATCGCTGCTTGCCCCCGGAGACACCATGGCGAGCGTGATCGCGAACCAGTTCAGCGAAGCCTCAGGCGATCTCTACCGCAGCGCCCTCATCGAGATCGGTCTGGTGCTCCTGCTCATGACTCTGGTCGTCAACGCAATCGCTCGCATGCTGGTGTGGTTCTCACTCAGGGGCGCTGGACGGACCCATGCTTAACATCTCGAGGGCGCAGCGTACCCGCCGCCACCTGACCGACATTTTTGCCGGAGTGGCAGCCACCTCGGCGGCGCTGCTCGTTCTTGTACCGCTGCTTGCCATCCTTGGATTTTTACTGATGCGCGGGGCATCGTCGATGAATTTTGCTTTGCTCACGCAAATGCCGAAGCCGGTGGGGGAAAGCGGAGGAGGGATCGCAAACGCCATTGTCGGGTCCGCCATGATCCTTGCGATCACCCTTGGGCTGGGTGTGCCATTTGGCATTCTGGCGGGCGTCTACGTCTCTGAATTTGCGCCCCCGAGTATGCGAACAGTGGTCCGCTTCGCCGCGGACGTCTTGAATGGCGTACCGTCGATCGTCATCGGGTTAGCCGTTTATGCGCTTATCGTGATTCCGCAGCATCATTTCTCCGCATTTGCCGGAGGGGCGGCGCTTGCCATCATGATGGTGCCGACCATCGCCCGTACCACCGAAGAGGCGCTCAAACTCGTCCCGCACACCATCCGGGAGGCGGCACTCGGGCTGGGCATCATCGAATGGAACACGGTCATTCGTATCGTCTTGCCGGCAGCTAAGGCAGGCATCACCACGGGAGTTGTTCTGGGATTCGCCCGTGTTGCCGGAGAGACCGCGCCGCTCCTGTTCACCGCATTGGGTAATCAATTTTGGAGCACAAATCCGGCACAGCCGATCGCCGCTCTTCCCTTGCAGATATTCAACTATGCAATTTCACCGTATGAGGAATGGCATCGGCTCGGCTGGGCAGCGGCGTTGCTGCTGATTCTGCTGATCATCACCGCTATCGCGATTGTCCGTGTTGTGACCCGCGGACGCAGCGTTTCTGGAGTGTTTTCATGAGTACACCAGTAGGCATCGAGGTCAAAGACCTTGATGCATGGTTTGGGGGGACGCAGGCGCTGCGGAAGATCGATATTCAAATTCCTGCGAACCACGCGACTGCGATTATCGGCCCCTCAGGATGCGGCAAGTCGACGTTTGTACGATGCATCAACCGTATGCATGAGACGACTCCGGGAGCACGTGTCGAGGGCGACATCAAGATCGGCGAATTCGAGATATATAGTCCTTCGACCTCCGCGGTTGACGTCCGTCGCCGGATCGGGATGGTCTTCCAGAAGCCGAATCCGTTTCCGACCATGTCCATTTATGAGAACGTCGCCGCGGGCCTCAAACTCAACGGAATCCGCGATCGCCGCAAACTCGACGAGGTGGTGGAACGCTCGCTGCGGCACTCTGCACTCTGGGACGAGGTCAAGGACGATCTCAAGAAAAAGTCAGGAGCAAGCCTCTCGGGAGGACAACAACAACGTCTGTGCCTCGCGCGCGCCCTCGCCGTGGAACCGGAGGTATTGCTCATGGACGAGCCTGCGTCGGCGCTCGATCCCATATCTACTGCGAAGATCGAAGATTTGATATTTGAGCTCAAAAAGAGTTATACGATCGTTATAGTTACGCATAACATGCAGCAGGCGGCACGCGTGGCGGAATTCACCGGCTTCTTTCTGATGGGCGAGCTCGTGGAATTTGAAACGACGGAAGTCATGTTCACGAAGCCGCGCGACAAGAGAACAGAAGACTACATCACAGGCAGGTTTGGATGACGCGTATCCGGTTTCATCGCTCGCTCGACGAACTGCGCCAGCGGACTGCACAGTTGGGAGGGCTCGCGGAACGCGCCCTTGAACTTTCCGTTCGGTGCGTGCTCCAGCGCGAACCAGCCATTGCCGCTGACGTTCTTCGCTACGAAGAAAAGATCAATGCCGCCGAGCGAGAGATCGACGAACTCGCACTCGATCTGCTAGCGATGCAGCAGCCGATGGCGATTGATCTGCGCCTGATTCTTGCGGTTCTGAAGATCAATGCTGACCTCGAGCGGATCGGCGATCAGGCGGTCAACATCGCGGAGCGTTCGCGCGACATGCTGAATCTTGAGCCCGTCGAAATCAATCTTGACCTTACCGCGATGGGGACCCTCGCCCGGACCATGCTGCGCGACGCGCTGAATGCGTTCGCCACAGAGGACGCAGATCTCGCCCGGCAGGTGCTTGAATCCGACGATGAATTGGATGGCATGAACCATCGGGCGTTCAGTGAAATCACCAGTCTGATCGAGTCCACACCGCAAGCCTCGCGCTTCGGGCTCGACATGCTCATCATCGCCCGAAATCTCGAGCGGGTTGGCGATCATGCCACCAACATCGCTGAGGACGTCATCTTCTGGCTCAGTGGGACAGATGTCCGCCATAACATCGCTAGCTGGAGGGCTTGACCGTCCGGTCTAGCCTGGTTTAGGTCTTGGGTTCCTGGTTAAGGGTCTTCGGCTTTGACGTTCGATCCAATATTTCTCTGCATCATCCGAGGCTAGCTTGTACTCGGACCCCTTGAGGATCCGGCAGAGCGCAGGGTGCACCCAAACCTCATTGTTCGGTCGCTCAGGAGGTTCCTTCCTGGTTTCGTTCTTGTGACCGCTTCCGCGAGAATCCAGCTTCTTAGGCACGACTATTTGGATGCTGAATACCTGGTTTGGGGTTATGTGATTCAGAGTCTCCGGTCGGTCCGCAGGTGTCTAATGGTTACCATGCGAATACTTCGCCTCTCGATTCCAGTTCTTTTTTTTTCAAGTCTAGTGAGCTTTGCCTCGGACAATGCATCCGCCCCGCTGCCAGTACCAAGAGCATTCGCCGGATGGGTGCAATCCAGTGCTCCCTCACAGCCTGACTTCAGCACGGATCAGCAAGCACTGCTTCACGAATTCCGGATCGAGACCGCAACGTTAACGCACTACGAGCAGAACGGCCGCACCCTCGACCTATCGGTGATTCGTTTCCCTGACTACACGGATGCTTATGGGGCTTTCACATTTTGGCGCGAACCAAACATGCTCCCGCAAAAGATTGGAGACGATGCGGCGTCGGGCGACAACCGAGTGGTATTTTTCCGCGGGAACATTCTCGTGGACGCCCGCTTCGATCGCGTAACAGCGATGACACTGTCGCAACTGCGCGACCTGAGCCGGCAACTGCCTGTTTCAAAGAGCGCCGGAAATGCTCCCACATTGCCGAAATACATACCGCAAGATGGCCTGGCACAGAGTTCGGTACGTTATGCGATTGGTCCGGTTGGACTGCGGCTCTCCGGGGCTACCGTAGATAACACCAAGATCAGGTTCGATCTGAGTCCCGAGATTGTTACTGGCGCATACCGCACGAATGAAGGAGTGGGGCTGCTGACGTTGATCTCTTATCCGACGCCGCAGATCGCGGGGGACCAGCTCCGTGCGATTGAGCCGGGTTGGGTGCAGTCGAGTCTTCCCGGCAATCAGATCAAGCGGACGCACTCGATCGACGTGCTGACATCCGGACAGCTTTCATCGGATGAGGCGAAGGTGTTGCTCGCATCCGTAAACTACGACGCCGATCTGACGTGGAACGAAGCCACGAAGCCGAATCCGCGAGACAACGTGCTCGGGCTTCTAAGTGGAGCCATCATTCTGAGCGGCATACTCGTGGGTATCATGTTCATCTTCGGATTTTTCTTCGGGGGGTTCCGAATACTTTATTTCAAGCTGAAACCGGAGAAGCAAGCGGCCTATGAAGAGAGTAGACAAATGATCCGGCTCAATCTGCGGTGAGAGTTGCCGGAATGCCCTCTATCTAGTGCAGTCAATGGTCAAGTGTTTGATAAGAGGCTACTTGGCGCCTCCAGCTGAGACTTTCAAAGTCTTTTCCTCACCGCGCATGGAAAGTAGAAGACATTAGTAAACTGTTGATTACAAAAGATTTAAAGGTTGTATTTTCACTTGACACCCCCGCCCGGCGAACATAGTATTGCGCCAGAAAGTTTCTGCGGCTTTGCCTCCGTTGGAACTATTCTCCCTTGAATAGAAAGGGCCGCCCAAGTTGCCGGCGGCCTTTTCTATTTCTGCAGATACCAATGCAGCCACGTACTCCTCGATCTAGAGCGTTTTTTCTTCGCACGACTCCGCGAAAATCCTTCTTCATTCGTAACGCAGCGACTCCGCCGGCATAACGCGTGAGGCGCTGTAAGAGGGATAGATGGTCGCAACCAATGAGATTGCCATAGCGACGATGGCGACGATGCCTCCGTCGAGTAGCCGAGGCGCGAAGGGCACATAGTCGATGGAATACACCTCAGCGGAGAGGGTGATTAGATGGTAATGTGCACCGATTAGAGCAACTGTGTAGCCGAGCACCAAACCCAGAATAGTGCCTGCCCCTCCGATCAACATCCCCTGCAGGATGAAGATGCGACGGATTTGTGCACGGCGAACTCCCATGGACATCAGCACTGCGATGTCTTTCGTCTTCTCCATGACCAGCATTATGAGAGAGATGAGAATGTTCAGGGCAGCGACCAGTACGATCAACCCGATCGTGATGGAAGTGACGACCTTTTCAAGGCGGAGTGCCCGAAAGAGTGCGCGATTTTGTTCCATCCAATTAGTTGCACCGTATCCGGGGCCTGCTGCTTTCACCAGATCGTCTCCGACCTGCGGGGCAAGATAGAGATTGTCGAGTTTGAACTCGATCACAGAAACGACATTGCCCAATCCAAAGAGCTTTTGTGCGCTCTGCAGCGATGTAAACGCCCAGTTGTTGTCGTAATCGTAGAACCCTGACTTAAAGGTGCCGACAACCTTGAACCGGATGTATTTGGGCACGATCCCGAAGGGTGTCAACTCTCCCTGAGGACTGGTGACGAGCACGATGGTCCCTGTCTTGGCACCAATCGACTCGGCGAGGTCCTTACCTAGCAGGATAGGAGGGTAAGTATCGCTGGCGGAGCCAGGATCCGCGAGGGGAGCGGTGCTGCCGCTGTTGACGCTCTGCAACAACTCGCTCACGCGCTCTTCCTCTTCCGGAAGGACGCCTTTCAGCACAATGCCTTCCGCGCGCGCTCCGCGGGAGACTAGCACCTGCTCGTAGATCGCCGGGGCGGCGGCGACCACATGAGGCTGCTTTGCCAACCTCGCAATCACTTCGTGCCAATCCGGTATACCGTCGCTCATCGTACGCAGCAGATTGACGTGCGATGTCGAACCGAGCAGCTTCTCCTGCAGGTCTTGCCGAAAGCCATTGTTTATGGCCAGCGCGATGACGAGCGAGGCAACGCCTACGGTGACTCCGACGACTGAGATCGCGGTGATCACACCGATGACCGCCTGCCGCCGCTTGGCGCGGAGGTAGCGGGCAGCGATAAAGAGTTCAAAGCGCAAGCTACAGTCTAACGAACAGGTTGCCCTGCGTGCGCCAGATTCATCTCTTCGATGAACTCGAAGCCGATGGTTCGGCCTTCGCGGTATCGGACCGCGACATGCACGGGACTACTTGCCTGTCTCCGTGGTTCGACGATGACGATCCGCAACTCACTCTCGCTGACAAGATGGTCAGCCACGGAATCGGAGGAGCAGTGGAGTAGGACGCCGCTACCGTTAATGTGGGAGATGCGGCCAAGTTCACCGCCGTTGATGTCGAGAGCACGGGCGTCATCTGCAAAGAGGTGACGCGGGAAGCCTCTGCGTTCAGAACTTATATATGTCATTAAAATAAGCGGAAATATTCCGAGTTGTTTATACCACGCCAGCACTCATTCCTTGCCGGAACGAGAGTAATGGGTGAAGTAGCTTAATCCCTGATGGGGCCTTGCTCAGAGCCATCCCTTCGTGCGCGCGATCCGCGCCGCTTCCACGCGGTTTGCAGCGCCCAGCTTACTCATCGCTTCCGAAAGGTAATTGCGCACGGTTCCCTCTGAGAGTTCGAGATCACTCGCGATCTCGGCTGAACTCTTGCCGTCCCCTGCCTGGGCGAGTATCTGGCGCTCCCGCTCAGTAAGCGGATCGGGCTCGCCCCATGCCTCTGCTGCGAGTTCCGGGTCGACGACGCGCAATCCTCGACAGACTCGCCGCACTGCTTCGGCAAGCTCGGCGGCGGGACGGTCCTTCAGGAGATATCCCAGTGCGCCGGCATCGAGTGCGCGTCGCAGATATCCGGCGCGCGCGAAGGTCGTCAAGATAATCACGCGAGTACGCAGTCCGCGTTCGCGGATTTCATTTGCCAGCGAAAGGCCTGTCATCAACGGCATTTCGATGTCAGTGATGAGGACCTCAGGCTTCTCACGAAGGACGGCTTCCAGTGCGTCGCGTCCGTTGGGCGACATCGCTACCACCGAGAGGTCCGGCTCGGTCTCGAGCAGGGCCTTGAGTGCGCCCGCGATCATCGCCTGGTCCTCGGCGATGACGATGCGCACTTTCTTTGGGGCATTCAAGCGGTGACCACCACACGGGTGTTTAAGGGCAGCCGGATCTGCAAGCGTGTGCCTCGACCGGTCTCGCAGGCAAAACTTCCTCCTAGTGATTCGATCCGTTCGCGCATGCCTCGAAGACCGTTGCCTTCGCTCAATGGGCCGCCTCGTCCATCGTCTTCGATCATAAGGCAGCAACTGTCGTTCACCTCAACGAGTTTGAGAAGGCAGTGCCGCGCACCCGCATGGCGGACAATGTTCGTAACTGCCTCCCGCAGCGCAAGCGATAACACCGTATCTGTCGCTGGTGTCATCGGTGCTGCAGCAATATCGCACTCGGCTTCGACACCTGCCAACTCTAAGGTCCGCTGTGCGCGTTGGACCTCTGCGGCGAAACCCTCGGAGCGGTAACCGCGGACCGCCTCCCGCACTTCGGCAAGCGCCTTACGTGCGGTCTGTTCCACGTCGCGGATCTCCGCGGCGGCGCGGGTCGGCTCGAGATCGAGCAATCGCCCTGCAAGTTCAGACTTCAAGACAACCATTGACAGCGTGTGTCCGAGCACGTCGTGAAGATCGCGGGCGATGCGCTCGCGTTCAGCGATCTTGGCAAGGTGCTCGATCTCATCCTGCGCCATCCGCAGTTTAGAGTTTGACCGTCTTTGCTGCGCAAAGAAGATGTTCCCGACACCGATGGCTCCACCGATGAAGACCGGAATCAGCCAGGAACCGGCTGGCAACCGGAGCCAACGGCATTCGAGTGCCACCGTTGCAAGTTCGGCCACGATGAGTGTGAGCGCCGAACCAGCGCTCGAAGTGGCGAAAGGGATCAGTGCGGCTGCATAGATGAAAAAGGTAAGGGCGCCTGAATTGAATGGCAGATAGACAAATCCGAGAAGCGCAATGCCGAAGAGGGCGAGGTCGCGGCGCCTCCCCTTTGTCATGTACGCGAATGAATATAAGGGAAGAAAGATTAAGCAGACGAGGGCGAGGGCAGTCCATCTCTTCCAGCCCTCGTGATCGAGGTAGGGTTGGATGAAGAGGAAGACGAGATAAACCAGCCAGAGCACAGGCGTCCAGCCGAAGTCTTTGTTTGAGCTAAATCCGTTCGAGCGAAACAGTTCCATCGCCGCCTGCCTCTTCTCTTAGCTTAAGCCTTGCTTTCATTATGCTGAAAGACATACTTCGCAATGGCGAGGCAAACGACCGTAAATCCCGCAAGCATTATCCAATGCTGCGCGAGGTTGCCGCCACGATCGAAGCGCACGACGTGCAATGCGATCTGTGAAAGATGATAGGTGGGAAGAAACGGAGCCGCCTTCTGCAGGAAGTGGGGCAGCACATCGATAGGCATCCACAGCCCCGAACAGAACGAGAGTGGCAGGTAGATCAGGTTCACGATGCCTGCGGCAGAGTTGGCTTTCGCGAGCAACCCGATCACCATCCCCATGCTGCTGAAGGGTATAGCGCCGAGCAGAATGATCAGCAAGAGCTTGACCGCTTCCGCACCCGTTAACCGGACATCCGCCATCGTCACGCTGATGATCATCAGCAGCACCGCAATGATGGTGCTGAATGCCATCGCTGCCGCGACCTTTGCGAAGAGATATGCGAATGGAGGCATCGGACTTGCCCGCTTCATTTCAAGCCATCCCTGACCGCGTTCGGTGGCGATCCCCACGCCGAATCCGAAGAGCGATGCGCCCAGCATGCCGAAGCAGCAGTAGCTCGCAAGCAGGTATTTCGCGATGTCGAAGTCCACTGCGTTATGCCGGTTAGCCACACCGAAGAGCAGATAGAAGACGACGGGAAACCCTATCGTCGCGAGCGAAAACGCGCGCTGGCGCGCTAACTTCAGAAACTCGTATTTGCCCTCTTTGCCGTAGATTGTGAAGGTACGTTTGAGTGACGGCGTGTAGGCAATTGTGGAATTCATGGGTGGCCTCCTGGTGTGGTGTTTGCGTGTGCTCAGCCGTTGGACTTCCTCTGGGTCAAGGCGAGGAAGGCGTCATCCAGGCCAGCACTCGTGACTTCGAGTCCGCTCAGGGAGGGATCTCGCTGCAGCAGTTCGCGCACCACGGCATCGGCTTCTACAGCGCGGATTACGAGAGTACCGCGATCGCTCTCGACCGCGATCACACCCGGAATACGACGGGCAGATTCTTCGCTCACCGCTGTCGTGCAGCGGATCCTGCGTCCTGCGGACTGTTGCTTGATGTCAGCGGGAGTGCCTTGTGCAATGATGCTGCCCTTGTTGATGACAATGATCCGGTTGGCAAGTGCATCCGCTTCTTCCAAATAATGGGTAGTGAGCAGAACTGTCTTTCCGCGATCTGCAAGTTTGCGCACCTGCTGCCAGAGTCCACGGCGGGCCTGAATGTCGAGGCCGACGGTCGGTTCATCGAGAAACACGAGGTCTGGATCGCCACACAGCGCTAGCGCGAAGAGAACTCGTTGTTTCTGGCCGCCCGAAAGATCTCCGAACAGCTTGTCTTCAATCCCTTCGAGCTGGGCCAGTTTGACGATCTCTGCAAGCGTCAGGGGACGTGGAAAATAAGCGCGAAATAGATCGATGTGTTCGTGTACTCGTAGGGTCTCAGGCACCCTCCCTACCTGCAACATCGCGCCGATGTGAACGCGTACTCCGGTCTCTCGGGGATCGCCTCCCAACACTCGGACGATTCCTGAGTTTGGAGCGATGAGACCGAGCAGCAGGCGCACCGTTGTGGTCTTGCCCGCTCCGTTGGGTCCAAGCAGCGCCACAACCTCGCCGCGCCTCAACTGCAACGAAAGATTGCTCAGTGCGAGCTGTGACCCATATCTCTTGGTCACATTGTGCAATTCTGCAACGCTGCTCCCGGCTTCGGATGCATTGCTGCCTCGTCCCGCATCTTGCATGAATGCCGCTGTGCTCATGTCGGCTCCCTTCAGTACGGAGCCATCATGCGGTTCGCTGCGAGGCGATACCAGTGAGCTTTATCACCCGGAATGCATGACAAATGTCAGAGCGGACCCGAGTGCGGTTATAAAAAATCTCTTGCACTCACTCACGAAATCCTGCTACTCTGCTCTCCCTCGGCGTGTCTTCGGACGCGCCGTTTGCTCTTTGAAATCCAGCACCACTACCTATTGGGCTAACCGAAAAGTAAACACCATTACTTGGATCTACGGTGATCCTACGGTGATCTGCTCCTCTATCTCACACATTCCACAACGTGCCCAGGGGGAGGGGTATACCCCTCCCAGACAGAACTACGGGATCACGGCAATTCGTGAGTAGAAACCGTGAACTCTAAACCGTAAACTGTGGAAGCTCGGGAGCCAGCACAGAGTTCAGGAGGAGCGAACGATGAGCAAAGTACGGGTACTGGTGGGCACACGCAAAGGCGCGTTTGTGCTTACGTCGGATGGGAAACGCAAGAAGTGGGAGGTGAGCGGTCCTCACTTTGCAGGCTGGGAGATCTACCACGTGAAAGGATCGCCTGCCGATCCGAACCGGCTCTATGCGTCCCAAACCAGCGGCTGGTTCGGACAGGTGATGCAGCGCTCGAATGATGGCGGCAAGACGTGGAAGCCGGTGGGCAACAAGTTTGCATACGACGGCGTTCCGGGTACTCACCAGTGGTACGACGGTACAGCGCATCCTTGGGAATTCAAGAGGGTCTGGCATCTTGAACCGTCGCTCACGGATCCGGACACGGTTTACGCCGGAGTGGAAGACGCAGCCCTGTTCCGCTCGACCGACGGGGGACAGGTGTGGGAGGAACTCTCAGGGCTGCGCGGCCACGGCTCAGGGCCAAGTTGGCAGCCAGGCGCGGGTGGTATGTGCTTGCACACGATCCTTCTCGATCCGACAGATCCCAAGCGGATGTACATCGCGATTTCAGCAGCGGGCGCCTTCCGTACCGACGATGGCGGTACGACATGGAGACCCATCAACCGGGGACTGATATCGCAATATATTCCTGACCCGAATGCCGAAGTCGGACATTGCGTCCACCGCATAGCGATGCACCGTTCGCGCCCGGAAGTGCTGTTTATGCAAAAACACTGGGACGTGCTGCGCAGCGACAATGCCGGAGAATTGTGGAAGGAAGTAAGCGGAAACCTGCCGACAGATTTCGGGTTCGTCATCGACGTTCACGCGCACGAGCCGGAGACGGTTTATGTGATTCCGATCAAGAGCGACTCTGAGCACTATCCTCCGGATGGAAAGCTGCGTGTTTACCGCAGCCGAACGGGCGGGAACGAGTGGGAGGCGCTCACAAAAGGCCTGCCGCAGAACGATTGTTACGTCAACGTGTTGCGCGACGCGATGGCTATCGATTCGCTCGATTCCTGCGGTGTGTATTTTGGCACTACGGGCGGGCAAGTGTACGCCTCGGCCGATGCCGGCGAAAACTGGGCTCCTATCGTCCGAGACCTCCCCGCGGTGCTTTCCGTAGAGGTGCAAACGCTGTCATGATCCGAATACTACTTCCGGCACATCTGCGGACGCTGGCGCACGTGACCGGCGAGGTGAAACTCGAGGTGGAGGGACAGGCCACGCAGCGCTCAGTACTCAATGCGCTTGAGGCCCGCTACCCGATGTTGCGCGGGACGATCCGCGACCATGTGACGCAAAAGCGGCGGCCCTTCGTGAGGTTCTTCGCTTGTGAGCAGGACCTCTCCCACGAACCGCCGGACCTGCCACTGCCTGACGCGGTCGTAGCATCTGCCGAACCTTTTCTGGTCGTTGGGGCCATCGCGGGCGGTTAACGCCAGCTTGAGAAATCGTGAAGGAGAACATGCCGTCATCCGTTGACACCGCAGGAGCCACCGAACTCACGAAGGACGAGGTCCTGCGTTATTCGCGGCATCTGATCATGCCCGAGGTGGCTGTTGAAGGGCAACAACGGCTGAAGGCGGCGCGGGTCTTGTGCGTCGGCGCCGGCGGTCTCGGCTCGCCATTGGCTCTGTATTTGGCTGCAGCTGGCGTGGGCACGCTGGGGATCGTGGATTTCGATGTGGTGGATTACACCAACCTGCAGCGCCAAGTCATCCACACGACGGAGGACGTCGGGCGCTCGAAGGTCGAATCGGCCGCAGGGAAGATCGCGGCGATCAATCCGTTTGTAAACGTACGGCGCTTCGACACCATGCTCACGAGCGCAAACGCCCTCGAGATTTTCCGCGAATTCGACATCATCGCCGACGGTACCGACAACTTCGCCACCCGCTACCTGGTGAACGACGCCTGCGTGCTGACCGGGAAGCCGAATGTCTATGCCTCAGTGTTCCGCTTCGATGGGCAAGCCAGCGTGTTCGCGACGGGCGATGGACCTTGCTATCGTTGCCTGTACCCCGAACCGCCACCGCCGGGGATGGTTCCGTCATGCGCAGAGGGCGGAGTGCTGGGCATATTGCCCGGATTACTCGGGATCATTCAGGCGACCGAAGTGATCAAACTGGTCCTCCAATCGGGCGATTCGCTGGCGGGGCGTCTGCTTTTAGTGGATGCACTGGGGATGCATTTCCGCGAGTTGAAGGTGCGTAAGGACCCCGAATGTCCGGTGTGCGGAGTGAATCCGACGATCAAAGAATTGATCGATTACGAGCAGTTCTGCGGAGTGCGAGGTGCAGAGAGCGCGACAGCAACAGACACTTTGTCCGAGATCCAGCCGGAGGAGCTGAAGCGCAGGCTGGATGCAGGAAAGAACATCTTCGTGCTGGACGTTCGCGAGCCTCATGAATACAAAATCTGCAATCTGAATGGACACTTGATTCCGCTCGGAGAGTTGCAACAACGCGTGAGCGAACTGGACCCCGATCGCGAAATCGTCGCACACTGCAAGAGCGGCGCGCGCAGTGCGAAAGCAGTCGAGTTCCTGCGCAAGAGTGGTTTCAAACATGTCACCAATCTGGCGGGTGGCATCGCTGCATGGGCGGACAAAATAGATCCTGCCATGCCCAAGTACTAATCCAGTAAACGGGACACAAAGCATCGAAGGCATAGACAAAAAAGATGGCCGCCATACGTGAGGCGGCCATCTTGATTCATCGTCCTTCGGTTGTTTAGCTCTTTAGTAACGTGCTTTGACTTGCAACACACTGCCACTTTCCGTTCGGCATCTTCACCCACGTATCGGTGTAACGCTCAACCGTATCGAAAGATTTTCCCTTGTCGTCTGTCCCCTTCGATTTGAAGCTTCCGGTTGCGATTGCCGTACTACCAAAGACCGTTACCTTCACGTCATCGATCTCGGCATTTTCGTATTTCGTGGCTTTCGCCGTTGCCATACTGTCGCTCTTGTTGGTGACCTTCCCATCATTTCCCGTATTCACGAACTTGTCCGCCAACAGCGGGGCGGCCAGGTCTGGATTATTTGTTTTTTGTGACTGAACCCATTGTTGTTCGAGAGCCGCGACAGCTTTCTCAGTACCGCTGCTCTGCTGGGCTTGCGACGATACAGCGCTCCCCAAAGCGACAAATCCGATAAAGCACATCATCAACGCATTCTTCATAGCTATCCTCACTCTGTTGAGATTGTCCAACGCTTGCTTGTAAGTCTTGTGGCCCGAGTGCCAGGCAATAAAATACTCACCAGGTGAAGATGTCAAATTTGCACTGGCGGAATCGGAGCAGCTGCCCCCAAGGAACCACGGGATTTGCAAGCACGAAGACAACTCTGAATGCTGTAAACTAAATCCCTGCGTTACAGTAACTTAGTGTCTGATTGGGCCTGTAGCTCAACGGTTAGAGCAGGGGACTCATAATCCCTTGGTTGGGGGTTCAAATCCCTCCGGGCCCACCACCGTGATCGTCGCGTCGTTTGGTGGACTGATTTTTCCGTACGATCAGTCGATATCGGTCGGAGCGCGAGATACCTGGGATGCCGTGTTGTACGGTGAAGACATCATTGTTCTGGAGAACGTCTCCTTGAGCCGATCGTAAAAAGGACGCCACCTATTTCGGAGGTTTCGAAATGAAGGTATTGGCCATCGGTGGTACGGGCTTCATCGGCTCCTTCGTTCTATCTCGACTGCTTCAGCGTGGCGATGAGATCACGGTCTTTCATCGCGGTATCCACGTTAGGGATGGAGTTCGCGCCATCCAAGGAGACCGCCATCGGTTGTTGAACAGCACGGATGCTCTTCGATTAGTCCAGCCCGATGTGATCATCGATTTTGTTCTGTCAAACGGTCAGCAGGCAGACGATGTAGTGACAATATTTCGCGGGTACGCAGGCCGTATCGTGGCCTTGAGCAGTTGTGATGTTTATCGAGCCGTGGGCATACTGCATGGAACCCAAGCTGGCGATCCCGACAATAGCGAAATAACGGAGGATTCTCCGGTGCGGACACAACTCCATCCGTACTCTGCTACGACGCTGGATGGGATCAAGAGCGTTTATCCGTGGGTTACCGACGACTATGACAAGATTCCTGCCGAAAACGCAGTGCTCCACGACAAGGAATTGCCCGGTACGGTTCTTAGATTGCCCATGATCTATGGCCCCGGCGATCCACTACATCGTTTTTTCCCCATCGTTAAACGTGTGGATGATGGTCGCGGAACACTCTTGATATCCGAGAGTGCCGCCCATTGGCGTGGATGCCGCGGCTACGTTGAGGACATCGCCGCCGCGGTCGTGCTGGCCTGTGCCGACGATGGCGCTGCAGGACGAATTTACAACGTGGGTGACCAAGAGAACCTTACGGAGCTTGACTGGATGCGAAGCATAGCCGTTGCGGCCGGATTCAAAGGCCGAGTTGCGGTCGTTCCTGATTCCGAGATACCGAAGCACCTGGAATTCCGAGGTAACCTGAGGCAACACTGGGCGGTGAGTTCGCGGCGCATTCGAAGCGAACTTGGTTATTCCGAAGAGACGGCGCGAAGCGAAGCATTGCTGCGAACCATTGATTGGGAACGCGCCCATCCGCTGAAGGAGATCCCGCCTGAAATGTTTGACTACGCTGCGGAGGACGCGGCCCTCCAGCCAGAGAACTGATCGGTCTGAGCGTTCTTACAAATTTTGCCGGATCGACTGAATGGCTCCGTTAATAGTCTCGACGGAAGTGGAGAAGCACATCCGAAGATGTCCTTCACCGCCGAAGACGACGCCCGGGACGGATGAGACGCGGGTGCGCTCCAGCAGCAACTGCGCAGCGATTCTGCTGTCGGGGCTGAGGCGCGATGCGCTCGGAAAAGCGTAAAAGGCACCCGGAGGCGGGGCGATATCGAATCCGACCGACTGCAATCCGTTGACCAGCAGGTCACGGCGTGCACGGTACTCTTCTTTGCGGCGCACAAGCTCCTCCAAAGGAGTGTTCAGGGCATGCAACGCAGCCCATTGCGTCGCCGTCGAGGCGCCGTTTGTCGAGTAGAGAATGATCTTCTTGAGGCCTGTCATCCACGGTTCCAGCGCTACGGCATAACCGACGCGCCATCCCGTCATCGCGTAGGACTTGGAGAAGGTAAAGCAGGTGATCGTCCGCTCCAGCATACCGGGCAGGGAAGCGATGGAGAAATGCTCACCCTCATATACAAGATCTTCGTATGCCTCGTCTGCCACTACGATGAGATCATTTGCGATTGCAAAATCCGCAACGGTCTGCGCTTCAGCGCGCGAGAAGACAAATCCTGCAGGATTATTCGGCGTGTTGAAATAAATAGCCCGCGTGCGCTCGGAGGTTGCAGCCTCAAGTGCCTTTCGCAGGCCTTGTTCGCGCGCATGCACCGTGTCGATAAACACGGGTCTCGCCTCACAACCATGTACCAGGTCGCGAATGGGCGTCCAGAAGGGGGAGAACAGCAGGCACTCATCGCCGGCATTCAGTATCGTTTGAAACGTTCCGTAAAGCGCCTGCATTCCGCCATTCGTGATCAGCACGTCATCGGCGGAGACGCGGATCCCGTTGCGTTCAGCGAGTTTGCTCGCGATCCGCTGCCGCAAGGGTGCGATCCCCGAGGAGGGCGCATAGTGCGTCTTGTTGTCCGCCAAAGCAGCGGCCATCGCATGCTTGATGTCATCGGGTGTTTCGAAAAACGGTTCACCACCGTGGAACTCGAAGACCTCCTGCCCTGATTCGCGGAGAGAAAGAATCTTGTTGCGGATTTGGACGATGTCAGAAAATCCAACGGTATTTAGGCGATGGGCGAGTGCGAATGAGGTCTTGGTTTCCATGGAGTAGGGCAAACTCATTATTTTAATCCGAGCTGGACCTTTTGTAACAATTCCGGTCGCTCACAATACATTCAACGGGGCCGCAGCCTTGATCTCCTGCCACAACTCGATCGGATTTCCCTCAGGGTCTTTGAGGTACGCGAACGCTCCATAACCGAGTTGCATCCGCTCCTGGGGCTTGATGCCATGCTCTGCAAGTTCTGCGAGAGCCTGCTCAAGATCGGCGACCTTGAAATTCAGCATGGCGGGACGGTCTCCTCCGGATAGCCCAGCCTTTGCGGGCACAATTCCGAGATGGATGAACACGTTGCCCATCACCTTCCCCGGTTCGGCGACGGGAATGGCCGCATGGTAATACTCGTCGGTCTTCTCCATGCGAATGTTGAAATAGGTCGCGTACCAGCGCGCGAGTTCGTCGGGATCTTCAGAGAAGAGCACGACAGCGGAGATTCCAATGATGTTAGGCATTATTTAGGCAGTCCCGATCAAAGCAGTTCCGTACCCCAAAGATCATGCAGATGAACGACCCCAATCGCACGGTCCTCCTCGATTACGACCAGCGAAGTGATTTTTTGTTCTTCCATGCGCCTTAACGCGGCGGTAGCGAATTCGTCTGACACGATGGTCTGCGGAGATCGCGTCATCACATCGGCGGCCGAGAGATCGAGGGCGGCCTTGTCACGCTCTTCGAGCAAGCGGCGCAGATCGCCGTCGCTGATCACTCCAAGCAGACGGCCTTCATGCAGAACAGTAGTGATGCCGAGACGCTTCGAAGACATCTCGTGGATGACATCCTGCATGCGGGCTTCAGGTCCTACTTGAGGCAGTGCTTCCCCGGAGTGCATCAATTGCGACACTCGCATGAGGCGCTTGCCCAGTTTTCCGCCGGGGTGAAGATCGGCGAAATCTTCCGCCCTGAAACCCTTCTTTTCGCAGAGAGCGACTGCAAGCGCATCCCCGAGTGCCAGCATGGTCGTCGTGGAGGCGGTGGGTGCGAGCCCCATGCCGCAAGCCTCCTGGGCAATGGAACAATCGAGCGCGATGTCCGCTGCCTTCGCGAGAGTTGATATATTTGTGGCGGCAATGGAGGGGTAAAGGGAATCACACGTGAACGAGATCAACGGTGCGCCGATCCTCTTGATCAGCGGCAATAACCTGACCAGTTCTTCGGTCTCACCGGATGACGATAGCGCAATCACCACATCGCCCTTAACGAGGATGCCCAGGTCTCCGTGAACGGCTTCGGCAGGATGAAGAAAGAGTGCTGGGGTTCCCGTAGATGCCAGAGTCGCTGCGACCTTGCGCGCGATGATGCCGCTCTTTCCCATCCCTGTAACGACTACTCGTCCAGCGCAGCGGTGCAGCAGATCGAGGGCGCGCTCAAAGTCTGGCGCCATCACACTTTCGAGGCGTGATGCCAGTGCCGCGAGGGCCTCAGACTCGATGCGCACGACCTCTGCGCCCACTTGATGTAGAGGCTTGGCGGATTTGTGCATAGTCGGCTTCATGACAGCTTCGTCTCCAGTATGACATCCCGGAAAGCGTGTTCGGTGTCAGGATGTCGAGAGCGCTCAGGCGAAAGACCACAACCATAGCGGCAGCAACTCCGTCATGCTACATTCCTAACAATCCATGCGCCTGAAAATCGTGATACTCGGACTGGCGATGAGTCTTGCGAGCAGCCTGTCCCCTCAAGCCCATCCCGCCCGCGCTTTGACGCAGGAGGCGCGGACCGCCCGGGAGATGGAAGAGCTCAAGTCCGACCCTCTGCGCCTTCGCAGCTTCCTCAAAGCGATGCCCAAAGGGGGAGACCTCCACAATCACCTCAGCGGGGCTGTATATGCCGAATCCTACCTGCAATGGGCGGCGGAGGAGCACGACTGCTTCGATCCGAAATCATTCTCGATCGTCAAGCCGAAGCAACCGGACGCTTGCCCAGAAGGACAAGTGAAAGCTGAATCCGTGCTGAAAGATCCGGCCCTCTATGATGCTGCGCTGACTGCTATGTCGATGTATCAGTACCTGCCGGAACACAGCCATGACACCGGGCACGACCATTTCTTTGCGACCTTTCCGCGATTCAGCGCCATTTCCGGCACTCATCGCGGAGAGATGCTTGCCGAAGTGACCCAGCGCGCCGCCGACCAGCATGAGGAATATCTCGAACTGATCCTCGGCATCGATCGTGGACGCGCCGCAGAGTATGCCAGCAAGGCCGACTGGAACGATGATATCGCTGTCAGTTACCAAAAGCTGATAGTGGCGGGCATTCGCGATCTCGTGCCGCAGATGGAATCGTGGCTCAAAGATGACGAGCAGACATGGAAGAACAAATTACATTGCGCGGATGAGGCTCGTAAGCAGCAGGGCTGTGGCGTACAGGTCCGGTATCTCTACGAGGTGTATCGCGGGCTGCCAAAGGAAATAGTCTTTGCCCAGATGGTCGCGGGATTCGAAGTCGCGTCCGCCGATCCGCGTGTCGTCGGCCTAAATCTAGTGATGCCGGAGGACTGGTACGTTCCGATGCATGACTATGACCTGCACATGCGCATGCTCGACTTTCTGCATCAGCGGTACCCGAAGGTCCACATCACGCTCCATGCCGGCGAGCTCGCCCCTGGCCTTGTGCCATACGAGGGGCTTGGCTTCCACATTCGGGAAGCCATCGAGCTAGGCCACGCGGAGCGCATCGGGCACGGCGTCGATGTTATGTATGAAAACCAGCCCGAAGCGCTGTTGAAATTTATGGCAGATCGGCATCTTGCAGTCGAGATAAACCTCACCAGTAATCGAGTCATACTTGGGGTCAGTGGCAAACTGCATCCCTTGCGACAATACCTTCGCGCCGGGGTACCCATCGTCCTGGCAACCGATGATGAAGGCGTCTCACGCGCAGAAATGACGGACGAACTGATGCAAGCGGTGCTCGACCAGAACATGACCTACCAGGAACTTAAGCAGGCAGAGCGCAATAGCCTCCGGTACTCCTTTGCCGACGATGTCACAAGGCAGAAGCTCTCCCAATGCCTCGATGTGCGCTTCGCCGCCTTCGAGAGCAACCACAACTCTGTGGGAGCATGTCACTGAGGTCAAATAGCGCCGATCCTACGGCTTCCGGTGAACCACTCCGTCCTTCATTACAAAGTCAACCTTCTGCAGCAGGCTCACATCCTGCAGTGGATCGCCAGGCACTGCAACGATGTCCGCCAGCTTTCCCTCTTCGACCGTCCCTGAATCAGGCAGCTGAAGCATTTCTGCCGCAACGCTCGTGGCTGACTTGATCGCCTGAGCCGGCGTCATTCCGTATTTCACCATCGACGGAAACTGAATCGCAGCGTTGATCTTCCAATCAAATCCGCCGATATCGGTGCCATAAACGATCTTCACGCCCGCCTGCAGGGCGCGGTGAAATGTCTCATGATGGATGTCGATCATATCGACCCAGATCTTCGCCCCTGCAGCTGCGCGTCCTTGCGCGACGTATTCTCCTACGAATAACGTGGGTACGTAGTAGATACCTTTCTGCACCATCGTTTGCAGGTCGCCGGGAGCGATATAGTCACCGTGCTCGATCGAATCTACGCCGGCCTCGACTGCGTTGTGAACACCTTGCAACGCCATGGCATGTGCTGCGACGGGGCGACGTTGGCGATGCGCCTCATCCACCATGGCTTTCACCTCGTCGAGCGTGAACGTGGGGATATCATTGAGCAGCTTGGGATCCTTAGGATCAAGATAGTAGCTACGGTCCACGTATAACTTGATCCAATCAGCGCCATTTGAGATCTGCTCGCGTACGGCCTTGCGGCAATCATCCGCGCCGTCGCAGCTCTGCACACCTTTTGGCAAATTCGGCTGGACCTCTGGTGCGTAACCCAGTAGCGGATATGCTCCTGTCACATCCAACGCGCGCGTTGCCACTTTCATGCGCGGACCGGGGATGATTCCATTCTTGATTGCATCCCGCACTGCGACATCGGCGTAGCCTGCACCTTCGGTCTCAAGATCGCGGATCGTCGTGAAGCCTTCCATCAAAATATCGTGTGCGTTTCGCGACGCAAGAATCGTCCGGTAGGGAACGGACTGCTTGAGCAGTTGAGCGTCGTAATCGGCTGCGGTTATGTCGCCCTGAAGAAGCACGTGCGTATGCGTATCCATCAGGCCTGGCAGACATGTCTGCTTTGTCAGATCGATGACGTCGCGGCTGGCTCCATTCCCTTCGCCGACGGACACGATCCTGTTTCCGCTCACTTGGATCGTGACGTTGTGGCGCAGGGTGTCCGAACGGCCATCGAAAAGGGAGCCGCACTTGAGCGTGAATTGAGTTTCAGGAGGCTTCGACGAGGACGGTTGTTGCGCGAGCGGGCTAACGGATATCAGCAGGAGAGCGATCGAGAGTCTTGTCATCACGGCGAAGATTCTAACAGCGGGGTAGCTTCAGTCGTGACGCACAGGCCGACTACGCATGCGGCGAATTTGGCAAATAATGGCGTTTCACTACATTTAGATTGAATTGCTCTTTGACTTGGGGTAGCGTTCTGTCGCGCATCCAGAAGAGGAACCGATCCATGGGGCTCAAACAGATTGTGGTAGTTGGAATTGCTGTTCTGTCAGTAACTCTGTTGTTGACCAGCCACAGCGGTGCGGGAAGCGACGCCGGATACTACATCACCACATTCAACTCAACCGGGCTCTCGCAGACGTATTCGACGGTCCCCCTCGACCTGAGTAATCCATTCTTTCAGTCACTCGGCACAAACGGACGATCGTGCTCGAGTTGCCATCAACCGACAGACGCATTCACGATCACTCCTCCACGTCTTCGCGAACGCTTCCGCATCAGTAGTGGCACTGATCCAGTCTTCCGCCCGAACGATGGGGCCGTTTGCCCCGCTGCGAATGTTTCTACCGTTGAAGATCGCCGAGAGGCATACAGGCTTTTGCTTCAAAAAGGTCTCATACGCGTCAGTATGTCTGTTCCCGCAGATGCAGACTTCACGTTGCTCCGGGTGGACGATCCTTACCACTGCAGTACAGCAGCGGACGTTGCGCTGTTCCGGCGTCCTTTACCTTCGACCAACCTTAAGTTTCTGAGCGCCGTGATGTGGGATGGCCGCGAATCCAGCGTCCCTAATCGTGATATTACCGGCGATCTCGGCTCGCAGGCGATCGACGCGACCACTGGACATGCCCAGGCGTCCGCTCCACCCACCACAGACCAGGTCAACCAGATCGTCGCTTTCGAATCGGCGCTCTCTTCGGCACAGATCGTCGATTTCTCAGCCGGGTATCTCGCAGCCTACGGAGCTGGCGGCGGACCGTTGGGAATCGTCAAGCAGAACTTCTACATAGGTATCAACGACGTGCTTGGAGGCGATCCTACTGGTGCGAAGTTCAATCCCAACGCCTTCTCGATCTATGCAACATGGGCTAATTCGCATGAGGGTGATCGTCAGCTTCGCGAAGGAGAGCGTTCGGTTGCAAGGGGCGAAGACCTGTTCAACAATTTTCCGATCAACATCTCCGGAGTGGGAGGGTTGAACGACAAGTTGGGAATACCTGTCATTGCGGGCACGTGTACGACTTGTCACGATTCTCCCAATGCCGGTAACCACTCAGTCAAATTGCCAATCAACATAGGAACCGCGGAAGCTTCAATACGAACACAAGATATGCCGCTTTATACATTTCAATGCGCGAGCGGTGCGGTAGTGCAAACGACAGACCCGGGACGCGCCATGATTTCAGGAAAATGCGCCGATATCGGAAAGTTCAAGGGCCCAATTCTGCGAAACCTTGCGGCGCGCGCGCCCTACTTTCACAACGGTATGGCAGCAGATTTCTCAGAGGTTCTGGACTTCTATAAGACGCGCTTCCAGGTAAATCTCACGCCCCAACAAAGGCGGGACCTCATCGCGTTCCTCAAAACGCTCTAGCGATATAACGGCTTATCTAAATTCATCCACATCTTCGTCAAGCAACTCGCATCTTCGCGCAACGCTCAGCGCGGAGTGCGTGCACTTAGGATGCTAAAATCGAACTAGCCCCGCCTATTCGCCAAGAGCGCAAAAAGACACAATGGATCGTCAGCACATACGCAATTTCGCGATTATCGCGCACATCGACCACGGTAAGAGCACCCTTTCCGACCGCCTGCTGGAAATGACTGGCTCCCTCGCCGCGCGCGAGATGCAGGAGCAGGTGCTCGACGCCATGGACCTCGAGCGGGAGCGTGGAATCACCATCAAGGCACACGCTGTCCGCATGAATTACGTTGCGCAGGACGGACAGCAGTATCAGCTCAATCTGATCGACACCCCCGGCCACGTGGACTTCAGTTACGAGGTCTCACGCTCACTTGCATCTTGTGAAGGTGCACTTCTGGTCGTAGATGCATCGCAAGGCGTCGAAGCCCAAACTTTGGCTACCGCCTATATCGCGATCAACAATGGACTCGACATCATCCCGGTCATCAATAAGATCGATTTGCCAAGCGCGGACATCCCTCGTACCAAAGAGATGATTGAGCAGACGGTCGGCCTGGACACTTCGGGCGCGCTCCTCGTGAGCGCAAAGACAGGCCTGGGCGTACCGGAGGTACTGGAAGCGATCGTGAAGCAGCTGCCAGCTCCGAAAGGCGACCAGGAAGCCCCGCTGCAGGCGCTCATCTTCGATTCCTGGTTCGATCCCTATCGCGGCGTCGTAGTGCTCGTGCGCGTCATGTTCGGACGCCTTCGTCGCGGTACGAAGATTCGTCTCTGGTGGAACGGAAAGGTCTTCAACGTCGAAGACATCGGCGTCCTTACCCCGAAGCCGGTTCCTGTAGATGAACTTGCTGCCGGTGAGGTCGGTTTTCTTGTCGCGAACCTCAAGAATGTCGCGGACACGAAGATCGGCGACACGATCACCGACGATGACCGCCCCGCATCCGCTCCGCTTCCCGGTTTCGAAGAGCTCAAGCCGATGGTCTTCGCCGGTCTCTACACTGTTGATTCTCACGAGCACACTGCACTTCGCGAAGCGCTAGAGAAACTCCGCCTGAACGATTCATCGTTCTTCTTTGAGCCGGAGAGTTCGGTAGCACTCGGCTTCGGCTTCCGCTGCGGATTTCTTGGGCTCCTGCACATGGAGATCATTCAGGAACGCCTCGAGCGGGAATTCGGACTGGACCTGATCGTCACCGCACCCAGCGTCCGCTATAAGGTCCACAAGACTGACGGGGCCCTCATCGAGGTGGACAATCCGTCGCGTTGGCCCGAGCAGACAGCCATCGAGAAAATCGAAGAGCCGGTGATTCTCGCGACCATCCTCACGAACGAGGAGTACGTCGGCAATATTCTTAAACTCGTAGAAGACAAACGAGGACGCCAGAAGAACTTCGAGTACGTCTCCTCGACTCGCGTTATGCTCACCTACGAACTACCGCTGAATGAGATCGTCCTGGACTTCTACGATCGTCTCAAGTCGGTCTCCCGCGGATACGCGTCGCTCGACTATCACCTCGCGGATTGGTGGGAGTCGCCGATGGTGAAGCTGGACATTCTCGTCTCCGGCGAACCGGTCGACGCGCTCTCGATCATCGTCCATCGCGATTTCGCTCAGGACCGGGGACGCGCTCTAGTCTCCAAGATGAGAGAGTTGATTCCGCGGCAGATGTTTGAAGTCGCAATTCAGGCAGCAGTTGGGGCCAAGATCATCGCGCGGGAGACGGTCACTGCGATCCGAAAGAACGTTCTGGCGAAATGCTACGGCGGGGACATTAGCCGTAAGCGCAAGCTGCTGGAGAAACAAAAGGAAGGCAAAAAGCGCATGAAGCGTATCGGTAAGGTCGACATCCCCCAGGAGGCATTTCTGGCCGTCTTGCGGGTAAGTGAAGACCAGTAATCTGCATTTATCGCATCTACGGTTTTTACATTTCCTTAACACCCGAGTAAGAAGCAATAAGTTCTTTCGTTACAATTCCTTTAATACCAATTTGTGCAAAACCTCTGGTTTACGACACGCACGTAAAGTCTTGTCAACAGAGCACCCAAAGGTACAATCTCATCAGTAACGCCTATAAATTACTGGCACTTACAGTTACAAAAGCACAGAGAATGCCGGTTTGAAAAGAGCGAACATTCGGCGAAACCCAACTTGCATGCCTGAACTTCCACAAAATTTTCCACAGGCAAACGTATCGGTGAGGCTGCATTTCGGGCGCTTTAATCTGTGAGGAAGTCTCGTCCTCCGGGGGACTCTTAGTAGAGGCGGAAGTTGACTTCGATCTGGGCATAAACAGCGACTGGACGGCCGTCCTTCTGCGCCGGTTCGAACTTCCACTTGCGGACTGCCTCAATCGCCTTTTCATCAAGACCCATGCCGAGCGGAGACAGTACCTTTGCTTCCCGAACAGAACCGTCAGGTCCAATCACAACTTGAACGAGGGCTTGTCCTTGATACTTGGCCTTTCGCGCTTCTTCCGAGAACTCTGGGTCTACCTGATGTATGAGCCGGGGCTGACTGACCCCTCCTCCGATATGAAAAACTCCACCGCCGATGCCCGCGCCCGATCCCGGACCTACACCACGTCCATCGCCGCTTCCGGCACCGCCGCCGCTTCCACTGCCGACACCGCCTCCATGGCCCGTGCCATCCGACGTAGGGCCCAGCACGCCTTTCAGGTCCCCGATAGTGTTGCTGGCTGGTAGAGCGACATTCGGCACTATCACCGATGCGGGGGCCGGCAACTTCGGCGTCTCCACGACATGGACCGTAGGGGGTGCGAGTTGCTCGAGGCTTGGCTTCGGCGGAGTCCCCCGGCTTGCCTGCAGCAATTCGCGGGAACCGCCACCACCACCACCGCCCGCCCGCTCCAAAGCCGGGGGAATCGTCAGTCCCGGCGTGAGCAGCGTAGTAATCGAGGCATTCGGATGGTTGACCACTTTCACAGTCACGGTCGCCAGATACAGCATCAAGCTCATCGCCGCAGCATGTATCACCAGCGAGTACAAAAAGTGAAATGGCTTCACTTCGTACGCGTTCATCGGATCGCCGAACAGCGAAGGCAAGATCAATTCTGTTTGCGTTTGAGGCGTAGCACCCGCTGTATAGGCCATGAGTGACTCCGTTACTTAGACGGACGAAGTGGAGAAAATGTTCCTACGTTATTTTCGAACAAATTGTGAGAACGCAGCAAGTCTATGCCAGAAGGGCCCTTTGCAGGGAGATTTACCTTAACGGACAATCTTCTTGAAAAACGACCCAATCGAACGGAACAGATTCCGGTGTTTCGCTTTCTGGGGAGTTTCGGTAGGCCGCACTTCGACGATCTCAGGAGCGGAAGACGTCACAGGAGCTGGCGGGGGCTCCGCCTTAGCCGCATTAACCTGCGGGGGAGGAGGCGAAACGGTTGCAGTCTGCACGGGTGCAGGATCGGCAACTGGCAGCTCCGGCGCGCGATACGCCAGCGGGATGTTAAGCGTATCGGCGGGCACGGGCTCGTGGCCCTCCGATGCAGAGAGCGCTTCCTGCCGGGTCTTCTCCACCGGACAGCGCAAGGGCACTGCGTTTGTCACTTGGGCAGCGGTCAGGTTCGATCCAAACGCCGGGAATCCACGTACCTCGCCCGGGCGCACTACCGACTGCGCCGTCTCAAAATTAGACGAAACCACGATGTACGCCTCGCTTGTCGGCAAGACCTGGACCAAGACGTCTCCATGTCGTCCAATGCCGATACGGAAGTCGGCGGTCTGTCCTGGCGTACCTGTGCCCGAGATAATGGATATGCGGTAATCCGCCGTCAACAGAGTATCCGCCCCCGCGGATAGCGGATAGCGAGCCTCCATCGTTCCCGCCTGCAAAGCAAGCCACAGTTGTGACTCTCGCGCTGTTAGTGTTAGCGCCGACGCTTCGCACAGTGCAATCTCTCCACCACGCGTCAGCTTCAGCAACGCATTGTGCTTTGCCGATTCCAGATGGGCGCCAGAGGCGGTAGCGATGCCATTGCTGACCAGCGCCATACTGCCGTTCACGCGCACATCCTGCCCATTCACCACCGCAACGTAGGGCGGGGTTGAGTCCTGCGCAGCGCTGGGTATCGCGCATAGAAGGAACATCCACGGAATGAGGACTCGAATTTGCATCACTGCACTAAGCTTACCGCCTGCCATGCACACCGACACAGCATAGTGCATTCTGACCAGCGGTGAGAGGTGTCAAGGCGCTCATAGCCCGAGAGCGGAGCCGGGCTGCCTACCATCTGCCAATGAAACTGGCGCTAGAAACCGCTGAAACGCAAGTGCGCCGGTTCACCTGTTTCAGAGACTGCGATCGTCTTCTTCGCCATCCGCGCGAGGTGCGGACGCGATTTCTCGAGGGCCGCATCTACACTCACTCCGTATTTCAGGCGAAGTGCGTCAACATTTCCGTGTTCGATGAACTGGTCCGGCCAGCCGATACGCACCACGGGAACGTTCAAGTCCGCGGCGTTCAACTCTTCCAGCACAGCGCTTCCAAAGCCGCCGGCAAGTACGTGGTCTTCAAATGTGATCACCAGCCCCGCCAGACGCGAATAGTTGAGAAGCGTGCGGTGGTCGATCGGCTTCGCAAATCTTGCATTGATGACCGCCGTGGTGAAGCCCTCGCGCTCAAGTTGTTCTGCGGTCGCGATCGCCAATGGAAGCATGTTGCCGAGCGAGAAGATAGCTACCTGCTCGCCATCGCGGATAACTTCGGCCTCGCCGATGGGAAGAGCCTGCGGCTGCTGCTTCACTCCTGCTCCGGTCACGCTGCCGCGAGGATAGCGGATCGCGCTCGGGCCGTCATACTGCAACGCCGTGAACATCATGTCCGCCAACTCGTCCTCGTTCTTGGGGTCCATGTGGACGAGGTTTGGAATTCCGCGCATGTAACTGATGTCAAAGAGTCCATGGTGGGTCGGACCGTCGTCTCCTGACAATCCGCCGCGGTCCATGCAGAAGACCACAGGAAGTTGCTGAAGAGCAACATCATGCACGACCGGATCGAAAGCCCTCTGCAGAAAAGTCGAATAAATCGCGCAGAAGGGTCTCAGCCCCTTAGTTGCCATGCCTGCAGCGAAGAGCACTGCGTGCTCTTCGGCGATCCCAACATCAAAATAGCGCGTCGGATGCTTCGGCTGAAACTTGTCCAAGGCCGTGCCGTTTGGCATGGCGGCGGTGATGCCCACCACGCGCGGATCGCGGTCCGCCAACTTCACTAGCGTTTCGGCGAAGACCTCAGAGTATGTGGCCTGTCCCACAGGCTTGGTCTCACCTGTCTCAGGATTGTAGGGGCCCAAGCCATGAAATTTCTTCTGGCTTTGCACCGCCGGATCGAAGCCCTTGCCCTTCTTAGTGAGAGCATGAAGCAATACGGGACGGTCCTGCTTCTTCAGGAACTCCAAGGTGCGAATCAGAGTGGGCAGATCGTGTCCATCCATCGGACCGTAATACACCAGCCCAAATTCTTCGAATAGGACGCTGGGGACGATCAGGTTCTTGGCGGACTCCTCAATCCTGCGCCCGATTTCCAGTGCGGTTGCACCCCCAAGGGTCTTAGCCCACCGCCTTGCCTTGTCGTGCAGCGCACTGTAGTGCTTGCTGGTAACGATCTTATTGAGGTAATCGGCGATCGCTCCGACATTTTTGTCGATCGACCATTCGTTATCGTTAAGAATGATGATTAGTCGCTTCGTCGACCCGATGTTGTTGAGCGCTTCATACGATATGCCGCAGGTAAAAGCTGCGTCGCCAGCGAGAGCAACGACGTGCTCCGGGCCGCCTCTGAGATCACGGGCCACCGCCATTCCGAGGGCCGCCGAAAGCGCCGTGCCCGCATGGCCTGCTCCGTAGGAGTCATGTGCGGACTCGGTTCGCAGCATGAACCCATTCAGTCCTCCCGGCCGACGAATGGTGTCGAGTTCTTCACGGCGTCCGGTAAGTAGCTTATGCACGTACGCCTGGTGGCTCACGTCGAAGAGAAAGCTGTCCTCAGGAGTGTCGAAGACATAATGCATAGCAATCGTCAATTCAACGACGCCGAGGTTTGGCCCGAGGTGTCCGCCATTCTTCGAAGTGACCCCGATGAGGCGCTCCCGGATCTCTCCGGCGAGCTGAGGCAGTCGTTCGACAGGGATCCTCTTCAGATCAGCAGGAGAGTCGATCGTCTCTAGAAGTGTGGACATATCGCGTGAACTCATTCTAAATGCAACTCGAACGAGGTACTCTCAATGTCACTGGTTTGTAACCAGTTTGCCCCGACAATGTCATTGCCGGAGCGAAGGATTTGAGTGCCAAAATTGAAAGGCGCGAAACAGAAACCACACCCCGACAGCAACGACCAGAGCGGACCGCCAGTCCGGCCGGATGTAGTGAAAGCGGTATATGCCAAACGCAAGGGCGCCAAGTCCGATCACCAGGCGAAGCGTTATGTTGAAGGCTCTCATTTCGCGGTTTCGCGCTTATAGATTTCCGTGTAATCGAGATAATTCTTTGCGTACATCAGGATCGTCTCCTGGTCTGCATCCGTCAGCTTCTTCTTTACCTTTCCAGGCACACCCGCCACGAGCGAGTATGGCTCGATGACCGTGTTCTCGGGGATGACGGCGCCGGCAGCGATAATACATCCTTCACCGATCTGCACATTGTTGAGGACGACAGCGCCCATTCCGACCAGACAGCGGTCGCCGATGACGCATCCGTGCAGCGTGACGTTATGCCCCACGGTGACCCAATCGCCGATGGTCACAGAATACTTGTATCGCATCCCATGAAGCACGCTGCAGTCCTGCACGTTGGAGTTAGCACCAATGCGGATCGAATGCACGTCCCCGCGGACGACGGCGTTCATCCATATGCTTGACCGCTCGCCCACGACCACATCGCCAATAACCTGTGCGGAGCAATCGATGTAGCAAGAGTCTGGGATTGTAGGGGTGATGCCTTGATAAGGGCGGATCATGCTTGGCCAGCAGCTTTCAGCTCTCAGCTTACAAAGAGCAAGCCGGGCAGGATTAGGAGTCGAGTCGGATAATGTCAGCTCTTGATCGAGTTTAGCAAAAGGGGTCTTCGAAGCGGCCTGCTGAGATTTCCTAAGTTCAAGCGAGCAGAGAACAAGTGGAACCGGCCGGCCCAAGTGCTTATATGTTCGCTAAACCGGACAGCGATATAATCCCGCCGTGCGCAAGGTCATATTAGGTCTCGGTATCAGTATCGATGGCTACATTGCGCGTCTGAACGGCGAGGTCGACTTTCTCTTCATGCCGAAGGACTATTCGATGGCTTCCTTCTTCGCCACCATTGACACGGCAATCATGGGTCGGAAAACGCTCGATGCCGCAGGCGGCTCGTTCAGCGGGTCGCCAATGACGGCCTACGTCTTTTCGCGGTCCAAGCCACCCGGGAAGCATGGCGGTGTTTCGTTCACCGACAAATCGCCGGCAACTTTCATCCGTGAGCTCCGCAAACACCCCGGCAAGAACATCTGGCTCATGGGGGGAGGCGAACTTGCGCGCGACTTTCTCAAGGCGGACCTGGTCGATGAACTCTACCTTGGCGTTGTACCGGTGCTGCTGGGGGAAGGCATTCCACTATTTCCCAGCAAATTCCCTCAACGCGACTTCTCGCTCGTAGAAAACAAGACTTATTCGAAGGGACTCATCGCGCTCACGTACAAACGCATTCGGACGAAGGCTGGCAAGTCCACCAAGAGAAGGCAGGGCTGATATCAGCCAAAGTGCTTACCTTATCAATCAGCCGAAGCCATCAACCCCCGCATGGACGGAGCGCCTTCCAGTGCTCTGATCAGCAAGTCGCAGAGTTGGTCGTACTCCTCGGAAGTCAGCGCGTGAAAGGTCTCAATCCGTCCTTCCGTCAGGAGCCGCTGCCACAATTTGAATTTACGGCGGCCCGCAACCGTGATCGAGATCAGGTTCTCGCGCCGGTTTCCCGCGTTTTGCGTGCGTTGCAGGACCCCTAGCTTCTCGAGCACGTCGATCGCAAATACGATTGAAGACCGGCTCAGGTTCGTGGCATCGGCGATGACCTGTTGCGTAGGTGGGTGCTCAGACAGGGCGACGATCCAGAGTACACGCAGCTCACGGCGGCCTATGCCGAATTCCGCCAACTTCTTCTCCATCAAACGCTCATGAAAACTGGACAACTCGTAAAGGAGCAATCCTCCGGCTCTCCGCAAAGATGGATGTATCGGCTCGTGCTCTCCCATTAGCATCACCTTGTGGTCGTTCGCTCCAAGCCTACCAGCAACCTATCTGGTGCGCACGTCACGCTTTTTCACCTGTCCCGCGAGGCTCTGGCGCAAATCGAGGCACGGCCACTTCAAAAAATAAGAGGATGCCGCAAAGGCATCCTCTTATTGCTTAAGCACGATTACGGCGCCTTAGTAGTAGCGCAGCGACATCTTGTCTGTCCACATGGAGTAGTTGGTGGACGCGTTGTTGGTGTCGAGTTGGACGGCGACGTTCAGCTCAGCGCCACCCGAACCGAAGGTATTGAAGTAGCGGTTCACGTAACTCTTGCGTCCGTCGAGGGTGATGGCGATGAAGTGAGTGCTTGCTCCAGCGCGTGCCGTTTCGATCGTAACGTGGTGCCAAGTGTATGCGGAGGGAGCTGGGCAACGGATTCCCGTCGGCACCCAGTGATGTCCGGCAGTGTTCCAAACGTCCCATTGGCCATTACCGCGGGCATTGCATTCCGTGCCGAAGATGTATTTTCTGCCGTTAACCGACTGATTGATGTCGAACTCAAGCGCTTGCGGGGCGGAGGGGTTCGTGACATAAAAATACAGATCGTAGATGAAGTGCGAGGACGCGGGACGGGCACCAAGCTGTTTCCACCAAAGTGCGCTCGAGTAGGGATGGTGACCGCCGATCCAGAATTGGGCCGACTGTCCATCGATGCTGGGCGAGCTGCGGTGTTGAGTCAACGAGTAGGGAACTGGGACACCGTGTCCGCCGGGACCGGCACAGGCTCCGCAGTTTTGCCATCCGCCCAACTGATTGATGTTGTTGAAAGAATTTTGAGCTTGTCCGGTAATAACGCTTCCAGTAAGAAACATTGCCAGTGCAGCTAAGGTCAGAAGAATTCGTCTGTACAAGGGTGAAACATCTCCAAAAAGGTTTTTCTAAATTCATTTATGACCTTATCTACGCATCAACTCTCATTCCACAATAAAGCACGTGCTTTCAATATTTTCCGAGGTAAAGTATCAAGCCTTGGTTAAGGTTGAATCGGCGGCGGTGTTGAAGCCAAGCACGGTTTGTCTGCCGCAAACGTATGCCCCAGCGGAACTTGTAAAGAGCTGAATAGCTGGCAGAAGGGCTACTCGGAAACCTTACTCCTCAATGCCTTAATTCGATAGGTGTTCTGGATTTTTTCGATCAGAGAAGCCGAAGAAGAATTGCGCGCGGTTCCACGCTTGAAACAGAGCTCAGTCAACGATCTTGCAGGATCGATTTCTCCCACACCCAAGTGTGCGTACTCAGGACCTCTCCTGCGACGATGCCGTATTTGACCGACAGAAATTCCTGAAGTACCCGAGGCACTGCTTCCGCCAACTCCTGCCAGGTAAGCGTTTTCAAGCGCAGCCGTAGATCGCACGGAATGACCGCTTGCATCACCGCGTGCCACGCTTCGAACAGGTCAAGACGGCGGGCATCGGCGATCAAGCAGAATGATGCCCCGGTGTTGTGGGCCGCAAGAACATTTCTCAGAAGCTGATAAGAGAGGAGAGTATGACCGCATCTGGGTAAGAGAGCGTAGTCGAAGACTGTCTCAAAATCCCGATACCGGTTCATCCATGAGAGTTCGCACGACTGAAAGTCATTCTCAGTAAGCTTTGCTTCCACGAGCAGGTTGCCGAGGCGCATATCCACTTCTGTGCGGTCGAACCTTCCGGTCACCAAGGGGACCCGAGCCTTGAACCCGAACTCAGGTGGCTCCTTATCGTCGATGCTCAATAGCGCGCGCATCTTTCCGTCATCGAGGACCTCCGGATGGCAGAAGACATTCATGAGAAGCGCATCGGAGCTGGCGGAGCTGTCTAATTCACACCATCTGCGATCGGAGCGCGGAAGAGAGATTCGGCCATGGGTATGTATCTTGTCCAGCCTTCTCTTCCACCCAGGATCGGAAAGGATTGCAGAATAGCTTTCGCGAAGAAAGTTGCCATGCATCCCTTGCTCGTCTGGAGCATAGATGACTACCGGCATCTCCCCATAACTCAACTCGTGAGAAACCTCGTTGCGCCTGGCGTAGGCCTGATTTAACTCGCTGAGTTCTCGCCGCAGCAAGGTGGCGAAGTAGGATGAACGAAACTCGTGGCCCATGCCGGACATTTAACGCGCTGTCGTACCGGCGTCTGTTCGTCCTATCTTGTTAGTCACCGGCAGCATTCTCGATGAGTTGGTCCTTTAGGCGCTCGAACGTGGGTCCTGGTAACACCTTGTTTTCCAATATCTGGTCAACGGAGCGATATGGACGATGACGGATGATTCTGCGGGCCAATCCCGACCCGATCCCTCTCACGCTCATCAACTCTTCCATAGTGGCATGGTTCAGAGCATAAGCAATGTTCGCCTCAAGATCGGACGCTTGATGACCAGAGAAATGAAATATACGGCTGACGCTGTCGATCAGCTCTGAGCGGAGTTCCTCTCCACTCTTAGGCGCGTACAGCGTAGATGCTGCATATCCTACAGTTAATCCGGCCACAAACTTCCACATAGCTTCTCCTCGCAATCTCGTGAGAAAAGATTGTCAAACCATACCGTGAGATGCCTCTCTTAGCAGAGTCTTCATTCCTCCAAGCAAAATATTGAGCCAAACATCAGCTAACTGCCTTGATGCGCTTTGCATCTTGTGGTTCTACAACCAAAAAGCATTCACCTGATCTACATTGGAGGCTCGACTCTGCTTTCGCTCAAGAAATCAGGCCTTACCCCGCTGCAACTGATCACGCGGTCGTTGAAGGCCACCAACGAAGACGACGTAGCTGGACGCTCAGCCGCATTGTCCTACTACTTCATGCTGGCACTATTTCCGCTTTTGCTATTCGTTATCTCCTTGTTCGGACTGCTGGCGGGACCGGGAAGCGAGTTGCGCGGCAGCCTCATGCAGATGCTGGCCAGAGTTGTACCCGCGTCAGCTTCTGAATTGCTCTACAAAACTGTCGATGAGGTCACGAAACGCAGCGGGGGCGGGAAGGTCGTATTCGGTATATTGGCTGCTCTCTGGGCGGCGGCCAACGGGATGAGCGCGATCATGGAGTCGCTGAACGTCGCGTATCACGTGAAAGAAACACGTAGTTGGGTGCGCAGGCACATTACGTCTGTAGGGCTCACGCTGGCGAGTACTACGATACTCACCACGGCGCTTGTGATGGTGCTGTATGGGGGCAAGATTGCGGGGTATGTCGCACAGCATCTCGGTATGGGAAGCACATTCAAAATCGCCTGGCTGATTGTTCAGTGGCCTTTGGTCGCTTTGCTAATCCTGGCAGGATATTCATTGATTTATTATTTCGCACCGAACCTTGACGAACCGAAGTGGGAGTGGGTCACTCCAGGTGCGGCCGTTGGATTCACACTTTGGATCGTGGCATCGTTGGCTTTCCGGATCTATCTGCATTTCTTCAATTCTTATAGCGCGACATATGGGTCGGTCGGCGCGGTCATCATCCTCATGCTGTGGTTGTATCTCACCGGTGCAGCGATATTGATCGGTGGAGAAGTAAACTCCAGCATCAAGCATGCGGAAGTCGAAGAAGACGAAAAGCGGCAGAGACAAGAGAAGCGAGATCGAGAGTACCAGAACCTGTTGCAAGCGGCATGAAGAGGGAACCATTGGCCCTCGCCGGCAGGCTTTATTCGTCACTCATTGCGTAACGCTTGCATGGGCTCAATCGAGGCAGCCCGTCGCGCTGGTATAAGCCCCGCTGTTCCTGTAAGAAGCAGAACGAGCACGATGGCAGAGACGATTACCCAAGGATCCAGCCTGGATATACCAAAAAGCTGGCTCTGAATCATCCTCGTCGAAATCCATACCAGCGGCAGAGCGGTCACTATCCCGGCAATTGCGATGTGAATGACCTGAGTGAACACCAGCTTCAGAACCTGCGTGCGGGTAGAGCCGAGGGCCATGCGGACACCGATCTCCTGCGTGCGCTGACTGACAGAGTATGCGAGCACGCCGTATATCCCCAGGCTGGCAAGGAATGCGGCGAGGAGGCCGAAGCCTACCGACAACGTGGACAGCAGCCGCTGTTGGAACATCCCCGCGTCAATATGTTCTTCCATGCTGGCAAGGTCCTGCACCGGTAATGCAGGATCGATGCCGCGCACCAGAGCACGGATCGAATCTGCAGCGGCGCCGGGATCCTGCGAGGTACGAACGAAGAAGGTCGCTGAAAGCGCCGCAGCGTCCTGCGTGAAAGGCAGAAAGAAAGCGGGCGCCGCCTTTTCGCCGAGCCGAGCCGATTTGAAGTCTTTTACTACTCCGACGATCTCGTTGTACTTCTTTTCGCTGACTCTCTTGCACGCTTTGCATAAATGTTGACCAACGGCGGCAGCCGGAGATCCAAAGAATTCATTTGCGAACGATTCGTTCACGATCGCAACCGGATAGTTGCTGCCATAGTCGGTGGTCGCGAAGGCGCGGCCAGCGAGCAGCGGGATCTGCAGAGTTGAGAAGAAGGATGCGCTGACGCTGTTCATTTGTATATGCATGTTCTGCTGGGGAGCTGGCGTGTAAGAGGCGATCTCTACATCGGTGTTTACGGTCGTATCGCTGAGCAACGGCAACCGCGAATAGGCCGATCCCTGAACCCCGCTCTGTCCGGCGATGGCCTCTTGCATCCTTTGGTATTCATTACGGACCGAATCTAGATCGCGGCCCAAGAGCTTTGCGTTTACATCGAAGTTGAGCAGGTGTGTTGGGCGGAAACCGGTGTCAACGGTGCGCATGTTCAGAAGCGTCCGCGCGAAGAGCCCGGCGACAACCAACAGAACGAGACTCAACATGACTTCTAAGCAAACGAGCAGATTACGGGTTCGCCTCGTCGAACCACGCACAGCCATCGAATTCTCATGTAGAGCGGTGATCGGAACTACACGCGTCGTTGCCAGAGCAGGGGCGATACTGAACAAGAAGACCGTGATGAGGGCAGCGAAGCTGGTAAAGCAAAGAACACGCATATCGAGGTATGGTGTGAGAGCTGATCTGAGGTCAGCTTCGGCGGGAATAGCCGAGATCAGTGCATGAAGACCAAGGTTTCCCAGCAGAAGTCCGAGACCCACAGCAGCGATGCCGAGCAGTGCGCCTTCAGAGATCGAATATCGAAACAGACGCCAGTGGCTGGCACCGAGTACGCCTCGCAGGGCAGTTTCGCGGCGGCGTCCTGAGGCGCGGACCAGCATAAGGTTCGCGACGTTGGAACAGGCGATAAGAAGCACTGCGACGACGATGGCCATCAGGGCGGTCATGGGTGTACCGAAATCGTCCCGTAACATCGGAAGCCCGCGCGCGCCTGAGTCTACAAAGAGGTGAGTGGACATGAACTCCCGGTCGCCTTGCTCGCTCCTATCACTCAATTTTGTCAATTCATCGCTGCGAATGTCTCTCCAAATGGAGTTCAAAGCTGCCTCAGCGGTCGCGCGTGAAACACCTGTCTTTAAGCGGCCGACGATATTGATCCAGCGTTCCTTTGGATTTTCAAGGTATGCGCGATCAGGCATGAGTTGCGGCTGCATGGATATGGGAACGAACAGGGCAGGTACATCCTCTGGACTGAGGCCCTTGAATCCTTCAGCCACGACGCCCACGATCGTGTAAGGGTATCCGTTGAGCATCACCGTGCGACTGAGCACCCCGGGGTCGGAGCCGAAACGGTCACGCCAAGTCTCATAGCTGAGGACGATGACAGGGCTTCCGTTCCTCTGCACATCGTCTGCAGAAGTAAAGAGCCTTCCCAGCACGGGGCGCAGACCGAGCACATCGAAATAGTTACCGGAGACAAGCTCGCCCCACGATTGCACATTGTCCGTTCCGTTGTTCAGACCCATCATGACCGGAGCGCTGGCAAGCATGCCCTCGAGGGTACGGCCGCGGTCTCGCAACTGGCGATAAGCCGGATAGGAGAAGTAGAGGACCTCATCGCCGTGACTATGCAGGCTGCTACGTTCGGCTTGCGAGTGTTCAGTAAGAAGGACAAGCTGCTTAGGTGAACGCACGGGCATGTTACGCAGCATGACCTGATCGAAGAGGGAGAATATCGCGGTGTTCGCTCCGATGCCAAGTGCCAATGTGATTATCGCGATCAAGGCAAAACCCGGCGATTTTCTCAGTTGGCGAAAGGAGAAACGAAGGTCAGTGAACATCTAAGAGATCAGTGCAATTGACTTGCCACTATCTCCATTGATTTTGAATAAGTTAGCGCACCCGAGCCGACCAGTCCTGTCCGGTATCGATGGAAGTTGTCCATTTGCGAGCAGTGGCGCACCGAGTGGACATGACCATCCTGTCACACGAGTTTAGGCTTCACGCAGCGGAAGATGTGCGCCGGAAATACATTCAATGGTTCACGCTCTTCTATAACAACGCCATAGATACGCTTGAGATAGGGCAGCACTGCGCCACTGAATTGATAGACCAGCATCTCGCCACCGGGCGAAAGCGCCTGGTAACTGTTGAGAAGAATAGCATCGCGAGTGCGCTCCGGCATAGTGCTGAAGGGTATGCCAGAGATGATGTAGTCGGCGGTAGAGTGTCCGCAGTCGCGGAGTATCTCCTGCACATCTTCTGCGGTGCCGTGTATGGTCTTGAGCCGCGCATCACTAGAGCTGGAGTCGACGTGTGCCGCCAGATCGCGGCTGGCTTCAATGCACAGCAGGGAAGCATCCTTTCGCATACGCCGCAAAATCTGCACACTGATATTGCCAACCCCTGGCCCGAACTCGACGATAGTTCGCGCGCGCTCCCAAGAGATGTTCTTCAATAAACGGTTGGTCAGGAATCTTGAACTGGGGATGAATGAGCCCAGCAGCTTGGGCTCCTTGAGAAAGGTGCGTGCGAACAAGAGCATGCTATCGAGTTCCAAATATCTAGCCTCGAGAGTTGCGATGCAATTTCCCATGCTCGCGGGCAGGGCTGCGTGACTATTTCTGAAAGGAAATCGATCCGTGGCATGTAGTTCCTGATATGCAAGGACTTGCAACCGCTCCAATCTGGAGCACTGCATCCAAGAAACGGATGGATATGAGCGCCTATGACGTTATAGCGGCAGTTTCAGTTGCCGTCGTCTCTCTTGCGATTGTGCTTTCGTTGACTGGGACGAGTCCGATTTATCGCATCGCATCTGGGCTGGAGGGCGATAGTGGAGACGACGCCTTCTTGCGGATGATGGAGGCGCTGACCGATGCAAAGTTGAACACCAATACAAAAATCGATGTGTTGACGAACGGAGAAGAGTTTTATCCAGCGGAACTGGAAGCGATCCGCAACTCGCAACGTTCAGTGAATCTCGAAGCGTATATCTTCCAACCTGGAATCGTAACAAGAGAGATGGTCTCCGTGATGGCCGAGCGCGCGCGAGCCGGGGTGAAGGTCAGGCTCGTGGTGGACGCAGTCGGTACGCTATTCACTCGAAGGAGTTTCTTTAAAGACCTGATCGATGCCGGCGGGAGAGTAGAGAGTTATCACCCAATCAGTTTGAAGTCCTTCTTTCGTTTGAATAATCGCACCCACCGGGAACTGCTCATTGTCGATGGAGTGGTGGGATTCATAGGCGGTGCAGGGATAGCAGATCAATGGCGATACGGTAAGGAGAAGCATCCGCGCTGGCGCGACACCATGGTGCGTGTCGAAGGAGACGCTGTCAGCAATCTGCAGGCGACATTCGCTGAGAATTGGTGTGAGTGCGCCGGTGAAGTGCTCACCGGCGGTGACTACTTTCCAATCGACGAAGGCGACGGCAGCGTGCGTGCCATGGTCGTCAACGGTTCGCCGAATGCCAGTGGATTCACGAGATCTCGCGTGCTCTTTCAGGCACTGATGGCATCTGCGCAGAAGAGCATCCACATCACAACACCTTATTTTCTGCCGGACAAGTGCATGCGCGGGGAGTTGGTGAAGGCAATTCGAGATCGGGGTGTGGAGGTGGTCATCATTGTCCCGGGCGCAAAGAGTGATCATCTTCTGACCCGTACTTCAAGTCGGATGCTGTATGGGGATGTGCTGCGGGCAGGTGGAAAAATCTACGAATATCAGGCTGCAATGATCCACGCGAAAATCTTACTTGTAGACGGCCTGTGGGCGGTTGTGGGTTCCACGAATTGCGATCCGCGCTCGTTCGGACTCAACGATGAGGTGAACATGGCAATCATCAATCCCGAAGTAGCCGCACGGCTAGAGCGGGATTTTGCGAGCGATTTGCGGGAAAGCCGCTGTGTCACTCTGGACCAGTGGAGCCATCGGCCATGGAGTGATCGCGCGATGGAAGTTGCGGGCTTCATCCTTCGAAAGGAGCAGTGAAGCTGCGTCTAGCTACCTACAACATCCACAAATGCAAAGGCATGGACGGTCTTGTTCGTCCCTCTCGCATCGCAGCGGTGATGCGCTCCCTCATGGCCGACGTCATTGCCACGCAGGAGGTCCTGCACGACCAAGCGAAAGAAATCGCCGGTGCATTACCTGGCTATTCGTTTATTTTCGGAGAAAATCGGCGGATAGAGGGGAACCCTTATGGGAATGCGACCTTTCTGCGCAGGGAGTTCTCCCACACTCACAATCATGATCTTTCCCACGGCCAACGTGAGCCGCGCGGCGTCTTACAGACAGATGTGGAGTGGAACGGGCGTTGGATTCATATCTTCAATTGCCATCTCGGCACCTCATATGCCGAGCGGCGTGTCCAATCGGCGCGGCTGCTCTCCACTGAACTGCTTCTAAGTGAGCAATTGGTTGATCCAGTAATCGTCTGCGGTGATTTCAACGAATGGATGCCCGGAAGTCGCTCAAGAGAACTGGCACGCCACTTCCAACAGGCAAAACCCAGACGGAGCTACCCCGGTTTACTTCCATTGCTACGGCTGGACCACATCTACTATGACCATTGTTTAGAGCTTGGCCGGGTCTTCATTTCGACTACACCCCTCAGTGCCTTAGCTTCGGATCACCTGCCGGTGGTGGCCGACTTCACAATTCCCCCAAGTGCCGGGGTTGGTAAGAAGTAACGATCACGTCGCCAAGCTCCTCGGAGGTATACTCGGCGAGTGCGAGTGACCAAGAGGATTTCTGTTGCGCTTATTCGGAACGTCGCGTGCGTCCTGCTGCTGCTGGTATCTTCCGTCACCGCGAACGCGCAGGCATCCGCATCTTCGTCCGGCATCCATGACCGCCGATTTTGGCGCAGCATTGCTGGGCATCACTATGACATTCCAAACGATGGGTCCGCGCCCGTGCTTGCCCAGGAACTGAGCGGACTGCTGGCTTCACCCGACCCTGAACTGCGCGACGACCTTGCGTATTCGATCCTTGCTACGTGGATCAGCCGCGGCCAACTCGCTGTGCCGGATCTGATCTCGCTCTCCGACCAATGGCGTACGAACCTAAGCAATCGTATCGGCGAATCTGGGACTGAGAGTGTTCTCAAGCGCTCATTCTCGGCGCTGTGTCTTGCGTCCGTGGCCGAGCGTGATTTGAAAACGCCGTTTCTGGGCGAACAGCGTTACCGTGCATTGCTCGGCGACGCGCTCGCCTATTTGAACCAGGAGCGTGACCTGCGCGGATACGACGAGAAACTTGGATGGATTCACGCCTCCGCCCATACCGCCGATCTTCTCCAGGCCCTAGCCACGAACCCGCTGTTCACAAAGACGGATCAGCGGAGCGTGCTGACCGCGATTTCCGAGCGGCTCTCCTCCGTCCGTGAAATTTACACGCATGGTGAGCAGGACCGTCTCGCCCTGACAGTAGCGGCCATACTGAAGCGCAATGACTTCGATGAGCCCACCTTTGACATGTGGTTGGAACAGATGCAGGAAGCGGACCGCGCCATGTGGACCCACACTCCGATCCCCCTCGACGAGATGGCGAGATATCAGAACCGGACCTACTTCATAGAAGCACTCGCAGCCCGACTGTCGGTACCGCCAATGCCTCTGCAGCCTGCTGCTACTCGCGCCCGAGACGCAGTTCTAACCGCGCTCAAGAAACGATGAAGTCCCTTTTGCGGAAAAGCCGCCCACTGGCGGCGTCATTCACGAATGACTACAGCACCACCTTCTTGTTCCGCGAAATTGGCAGTTTCTGCCGTAGCTTTGCATGGTAGGGGAGGCAGGAATCGAACCTGCGACCCTTTGCTTAGAAGGCAAATGCTCTATCCAACTGAGCTACTCCCCCACTGGGACTCATTGTAGCAATCGTCGCTATCTTTCCTCATTGGACACGTTTGTTCATTGCTGCCTCGACGTGCATATCTTATGATGAAGAGTTTGCCAATCTCCACCACTGAGGTGCGGCGTTTATGGGACCAACACGCAAGAACAAGCATGACCTGGTGGCAGAGTCTCCGGTTGCTGACGTATTTCAGCAAGAGCGGCGTCCCACCGAAGCCGAACACCGCTGGGCGGAGAACACGCTTCTCAAGACCCTCGAAAAATCACCGGAAAAGCCGATCGGCGCACCCACGGGCACAAATCTCGACGAGGAGGGAAACGCTCGCTTCTCAACCATCTCCAACGTACCTGTCCGCCGCCTGTACACGCCTGCTGATCTTCCCGCCGACTGGACGCACGACAAAGATCTTGGTTACCCCGGCGAAGCTCCCTACGTTCGTGGCATCCACTCCACCGGCTATCGCGGCAGGCTGTGGACCATGCGCCAATTCTCCGGCTTCGCTTCGCCCGAGGAGACGAACGAACGCTATCAGTATCTGCTCTCGCACGGCAGCGGTGGACTCTCCGTTGCCTTCGATCTGCCGACCTTGATGGGATACGACTCCGACCATGCCGCCAGCGAAGGCGAAGTCGGCAAATGCGGCGTCGCCATCGACTCTCTCGAAGACATGGAGATACTTTTCCGGGGCATCGACCTTGAAAAAATCACTACCTCGATGACAATCAACTCGCCCGCCTCTGTTCTTTGGGCGATGTATCTCGCCGTTGCCGAGAAGCAGGGCGCGAATCTCAACAAGGTCTCCGGCACCATTCAGAACGACATACTCAAGGAATACATCGCCCAGAAGGAGTACATCTACCCTCCCGCGCCATCCATGCGTCTGGTGATCGACACCTTTGAGTACGGATCGAAACACACTCCCAAGTTCAATACGATCTCGATCAGCGGATACCACATTCGCGAGGCCGGCTCTACCTCTCTGCAAGAACTCGCATTCACCGTCTACGACGGAGTTGAGTACGTCGAGTGGGCACTCAAACGCGGTCTTGACGTGGACGACTTCGGCCCGCGCCTTAGCTTCTTCTTCAATTCGCACAACGACTTCTTCGAAGAGATTGCCAAGTTCCGCGCAGCCCGCAAGGTCTGGTACCGCTTAATGACCGAGCGCTTTAAGGCAAAAAATCCGCGGACATCGTTGATGCGCTTCCATACGCAGACCGCCGGAGTCTCGCTCACCGCACAGCAACCGCAGAACAACATCGCGCGCGTCGCATTGCAGGCGCTCGCAGCTGTCATGGGAGGCACACAGTCGCTGCACACCGACAGCTACGATGAGGCGCTGGCTCTTCCAACCGAAGAAGCTGTCCGCATCGCACTGCGTACGCAGCAGATCGTCGCCTACGAATCAGGCGTGGCAAACACCATCGATCCTTTGGCTGGCAGCTACTTCCTCGAGAAGATGACGCTCGATATGGAAAAGGGCTTCTTCGATTACGTAGAGAAACTGGACTCCAGGGGCGGGATGGTGAAAGCCATCGAACGTGGATATCCGCAGCGTGAGATCGCGGAAGCCAGCTACCAATACCAGCGCGCCCTCGAAGCCAAAGAGAAGATCATGGTCGGAGCGAACGAGTTCACCGTACAGGAAAAGCAGCCCCAGATCCTCTACATCGACGAGACGACGCGGGTGAACCAGACCAAGAAGCTGCAGGCATTGCGTGCCCGTCGCTCTAACGATGAGGTCGAACGTTGCCTCGATGCTCTTAAGCATGCCGCCGCCCAGGAGCCCGCGGTACGGTCTGATGGGAAGATCTCAGATGCGAACACAATGCCGTTCATTCTCGCGGCCGTCAAAGCCTACGCCACAGTCGGAGAGATCTGCGACGCGTTACGCGACGTGTATGGCACCTACGAAGAGGCCAGCATTACATAGGCAGACATCCATTAGCGCCGTAGCATGTTCTTCGCAATGAACAATGCGTTCGCCGGACGCTCCGCCAAACGCCGCATGAAGTACGGATACCACTCTGTACCAAACGGTATATAAACACGCATCCCGTGGCCCTGCTGCGCAAGTTGCCGCTGCAGGTCAGTGCGGATTCCGTAGAGCATCTGAAATTCGTACGCCTCGTTCGGGATCCGCTCAGCCTTAGCAAATGCTTTGATCTGATGGATCATGTTCTCATCGTGCGTCGCCATGCCGTGGAAAACGCCGCTTTTCATCAGCGTCTTCGCGAGCTTCACATAATTGTTGTCCGTATCTTCTTTTTTAGGGAATGCTATCTCGGGCGATTCCTTGTATGCCCCTTTGCACAACCGGATACGGATTTTCTGTGACAGCAAATCTTCGACATCCTTCTCGCTGCGGTATAAGTACGCCTGGATCACGGTGCCGACGTGGCCTGCATTGCCGGGCAGCGCATGGAGCGCATGCACCATATCCAGCGTCTTCTGCGTATAAGGCGAGCCTTCCATATCCACCCGGACGAAGCTGTTGACCTCTGCTGCATGCTTCACGATCCCGTCCGTAATGTCCCCAGCAAGTTGCGGGTCAACATCAAAACCCATATGTGTGAGCTTCAGACTGACGTTCGCGTTCAGTTTGCGGCGCGTGATCTCGTCAAGGAGTTCGTGATAAAGCTTCGCGCTCTCCTTGGCCTCGTCCGCATTCGTGACGTTTTCTCCCAGATTGTCCACGCTGACAGACATACCGTGTTTATTGACTTCGACAGTCGCCTGCAGTACCTCTTCTGGCGTCATGCCCGCGACGAAGCGATGCGAAACGCGCTGTCCTATGGAAGATTGTTCGGCGATATGCCGAAGCCTTGTGTTCTCAGAGAGGGAAATAAAGAATGCGCGAAGCAAATTCGGGTCCTTATGCGGATAAATGCAAACCCATCAGCATACTATCCGGAACATACGCGCGTCACGTGCATGTCACCATGAGTCGAAATAGAATCAGCCTATGGGAACCAGTGTGAAGGAACGGTTACTGAGCGAAGTATTGGCTGAACGGCGTTCCACCCCGAAGTTTGCCGCCCAGCCCATCGACGAAAGTGACCTGCGTTTGATCATCGCTGCGGGCATTGAGGCTCCGAGCGGCTTTAACCTTCAGCCGTGGCGCTTCGTGGTCGTTCGCAGCCTTGCACAGCGTGGTGCATTGCGCTCTGCGTCCCTGGGACAGGCCAAGGTGGAACAGGCGCCAGTAGTGATCGTGGCGTGCGGAGATTCCCGCGCGTGGCGTGACGATATCGATCAAATGCTGGCGATCGGCGAGCAACGCGGTTTCGACTCCGGAGCTACTCCGGCGGCGCGGGCCCGCATCCTCAACGCGATGGAGTCACTCGACAATCTGGAAGCCTGGATCAACCGGCAGGTCATGATCGCACTTACCACAATGACCCTGATGGCTGAGGTACTCGGCTACGACACTGCGCTTGTGGAAGGCTTCGACCGTAAACAAGTCTGCGACATTTTGTCGATTCCGCAACACGTCATACCTATATGCCTGCTATGCATCGGGCAACGCGCCGGCGACGACAAACCGCACGGCGGACGCTTCCCGGTCGCTCGCACCGTCTTTTACGAGCGCTGGGCGTCGGCAGAGGGAGCGGAGTGAAGCGCGACTATCCCGAGCGGCCCATCGTCGGCGTCGGCGCAATCATTCTTCGGCCGAAGCCACAACCACAGATCGTCCTTGTAAAGCGTGCTAACCCGCCCCTTCAGGGCGAGTGGACCATTCCCGGCGGCGCCCTCGAACTCGGAGAGCCTCTCGAAGACGGCGCGAGGCGCGAAGCACTTGAAGAAACAGGGCTCGAAGTTCGTTCGACAGGGATGCTGGAGGTCTTCGAACGCATCTATCGCGACGATTCGGGAGTGGTGCAGTATCACTACGTACTGGTCGACTACATATGCGAAGCGGCAGAAGGTGAGTTGCGCGCCGGAGGCGACGCCGCTGAAGCGAAATGGTTTTCCAGCACAGATCTGGAAACGCCGGGAGTCTCGCAGTTCACCCTTGACGTTGCACGCAAGGCAATGCAGCGCTTCGCTGGGTTCGGGAACGTCGGTCCGGAACGTCAGCCCTGAGTTTCGCCCTTCCAGTGGTAGGCGTTCGCCTGCGGAAGTCCGATGTGGGCGAGCACGCGATTGACGTATTCGTGTGCGACCTCTGCCATAGTGGCGGGCAGGTGATAGAACGCCGGAATCACCGGAAATATTGTGGCTCCAGCATCGGCGGCTTGCAGCATGTTCCGCAGATGGATCTTGTTCAATGGAGTCTCCCGCACGCATAGCACTAGCGGTCGCTGCTCTTTCAGGCAGACATCGGCGGCGCGCTCGATGAGCTGGTCTGCGAGCCCGTTTGCGATCTTGCTCAGGGTCCCCATGCTGCACGGCAGCACGATCATCGCGTCGGTAGGATAAGATCCGCTGGCGATGTTCGCGCTGATGTCCGCGTTGTTCTGCAACTGTACCTTCGCGGACTTGTGCCCGAGCAGGCGTTCGACCATATCATTGCGTCCCGAAAAGCCAAGCTCCTCCGCGATAACACGTAGCGCATGGTCCGATGGGACGAAGTTGATCTTGTGCACGCGGTCATCACCATCCAGCCTGGCGAGAGCCTCGCGTGCGAGCACTGAGCCACTCGCACCGGTCACGGCAAGCGTGACTGTTTCGGAATGTTGATAGAGGCGCATTCCCTAAGCCGCTCCAAAAACTCGTTCGAAGATTCGGTCTACGTTCTTAAGCTGCCGCTCGAGGTTGAAGGCATGCTCTATCTTCTCCTTTGCCACCTTCGACGTGATCTCCGGGTCGGCAAACACCAACTCTTTGAAATTAAGCTCTTCCTTCCATGCCCTCATCGCATTCGATTGGACGAGTCGATAAGCGTCCTCCCGCAGCATTCCCGCTTCCGCCAGGTCGAGCAGGAGTTGGCCACTGAAGACAAGGCCGCCTGTGGATTCTAGATTGCGCAACATGCGGCGCGGATAGACCAGCAGGTTCTCGATGATGTTCGTCATCTTCTGGAGCAGATAATCGGTGAGGATGGTCGAGTCTGGCAGAATCACTCGCTCAACCGACGAGTGCGAGATGTCACGCTCGTGCCAGAGCGCCACATTCTCGAATGCAGCCTGTGCGTTCGAGCGCACTACCCGCGCCAGTCCAGAGATCTGTTCGCAGTTCACCGGATTCCGCTTGTGCGGCATCGCCGACGATCCCTTCTGCTTTTCGCTGAAAAATTCCTCCGCCTCGCGCACCTCAGTCCGTTGTAAATGGCGGATCTCAGTCGCCATCATGTCGAGCGTCGAGGTGATTGTCGCCAGCGTAGCAAAGTAGTAGGCGTGGCGATCACGCTGCAGCACCTGCGTGGAGATGGGGGCAAAGTTCAATCCCAAACGCTTGCAGATACCCTCCTCGTATTGAGGGTCCAGATGTGCGAATGTGCCCACCGCACCAGAGATCTTGCCCACGCGCATCTCTTCCGCTGAACGCTCAAACCGTGCGATGTTCCGCACCACTTCGTCGTACCACCCCGCCAGCTTGAGCCCGAACGTTGTGGGTTCCGCGTGGACGCCGTGCGTGCGTCCGATCATCGGTGTGTGCTTGAACTCGACCGCCCGTTTCTTAAGTACGTCACGAAGCCGCTCCAGCTTGGATGAAATGATCGCCGACGCATCTTTGATCAGGAGTGCCTGCGCCGTATCCACAACATCGTTGGAGGTCAGACCATAGTGCAGCCAGCGTGATTCAGGACCTACATGTTCGGCAACAGAGGTCGTGAATGCGATGACGTCATGCTTCACCTCCGCCTCAATCTCATGGATGCGCTTTATGTCGAAACCGCCCTTCTCGCGGATGGCGGCAGCGGCTGATTGCGGCACCAGCCCGGCCTCGGCCAGTGTCTCCGTGGCTGCGACTTCGACTGCGAGCCATTTACGAAAGCGGTTCTCTTCGCTCCAGATGCGGCCCATCTCCGGGCCCGTATAACGTGGAATCACGCGAACTCCTTGAACTCTCTATTGTATCGGGGCTCTAGTCTCTCGCATCGTGCAGCTTGTGTTCGATACGGTGATAGGTCTCAAGAATATCTTCAAGGGCTACGACTCCGACGATTTGAAACTGGTTGGCGCGATGAACAACGGGCAATATGCGCCAGCCTTTGATGTGATAGAGCGCGACCTCCAAATGATGGTCAGGATGCAGATGAGGTGCTCGCCTTTGCGGCACCACCCTGACCAACGGCTCCGCCCCTCTATTCTCCTCGACAGCCATGCGCATATCGAAGAGGGTTGCGGTCGTCCAGCCGTTAGGACGATCGTCGATGATGATATCTTCTGCGCCTTCCGCCTCCGCCACGGCGATCGCCTCCCCCACCGCTGTTCCGGCCGGCAACACTGGCAGGTTCGCCGGACGCATGGCGTCCTCGACGCGCAGGACTGGTTGTTCGCGCTCTTCCTCCATCGATGGAAGTTCCAGGCCGTCCTGCTTGGTCAGCATCTCGAAGATAGGGACCGGCTGCAATTTGCGTGAAATCAGATAGGCAATCGTGTTCGCGATCATCACCGGAACGATGATCGAATAATTGCCGCTTACTTCGAGCACCATGAACACAGATGTCATCGGCGCGCGCAGAAAACCGGCGAACAGTACTCCCATTCCCACCAGAGCATACGTGCCGATAGTGCCAGTCAGGTGAGGGAAGAGCGAACGCTCGACACCGCCCACGCAAGCGCCAAGCATAGCTCCGATAAACAACGTCGGAGCGAACATCCCTCCCGGAGTACCGCTCACGAATGAGATCGTGGTGGCAATGATCTTCATTCCCGCCAGCATTCCAAGCATCTGCCAGGTGAACCGGTCGTGCATCGCCTGATCTATAAACTCGTATCCCGCACCGAGCACCTGAGGAAAGCCGAGCCAGGCGATAGCGCCCAGAACGAGTGCTGCACCAGCCGGCTGTAGATACAGACTCCAGCGCGGGAGCGCACGGAAGCGAGGCCGCAGCAGCCCAATGAGCCTGGCAAAGACGACGGAAGCCAAACCTCCCACGACGCCCAGTGCTGCATACGCAAGTAGCTCTTCCACGCCGCGGAACTGGACCGTGGGAATACGGAACAGGGGCTCCACACCAAAGAACCAGCGCGCCACCATGGCAGCGGTTGTCGCCGAGAGTACGATCGCCCCGAAGACCTCTGCGCTCCACCGTCCGACGACCTCTTCGATCACAAAGAGCACGGCTGAGACAGGAGCGCTGAAAGCCGCCGCGAGGCCGGCGGCTGCTCCTATCGGAGCGATAAGTCGAAGGCGCTCTCGCGACAGCTTTAAAGCCCGCCCGCAGGCAGAGGCGATGGTCGCCCCGATCTGCAGGGCAGGGTCCTCCGGACCGAGGGAGAATCCCGATCCGATTGCGATCGAGCACACGATGAATTTGCCTATTGCTGTACGAAACTTGATGTAACCGTCGTAGATGTAGAGTGCCGCTTTGGTCTGGTTCACCCCGCTGCCGCGCGTGTTAGGGAAGAAGTGGATAACCAGCACGGCAACGACCAGACCGATGAGCAGAGGGGACAAGAAAGCCCGGGTGGTCGTCGGAGTCAGCGCCGAACCCAACAACAATATGCGCATCCATTCGATAGCAAGCCGGAAGCAAACTACGGCGGCGCCCGATATGAATCCGATGAGGATCGCAATGAGCAGGAAGATGCGCTCTTCACTGAAGATCGAGTAGCGCCACACAGCCCACCGCGGACTCTCGGCTGAACTGCTGGCGATCGCGACACTCGCGTCTGACGCGCCCTCTGTGTATCCCTCGGAACTCACTGTTCCTTTCCGATCAGCTCGATTGCCCGATCTGCAGGTGTCGCTCCGTTACAAGCGGACATGCCTTTTTCCACTTCATTGGCAAACAGCACGATCTTGTCGATTGCGTGGGGGTCATCTCGCATATATTTCGGCGTTGCAGTTTGAATCCACTGTCGCGTTTGCCCCAACGCTGGATCGGTTGGCGAACATGCAATCAGCCGGTCCTGCACGCTCCGTAGAATCGATTGCAGGCGGGCAGCTTCGTCCTTCGCTCGAAGTCCGCGCGCGTATGGATTCAACTCTACTGCCGCCAGCGCTATCTTGGACTCACTCTGCATATCGGCGTTCAAATCGATACGCCTGGACGCTTCCCGAAAGTGCTCGAGAGATTCCGTAAACCTTCCCAAGTGCAGCAGCAGGTCAGCATAGAAGGCCTGCAGGGCCCAGTCAGAGGGATTCCTCAACACCGCCTGCTTCGCGATTGCAGCCGCATCGGGTGCGTCTTCAGCTTGCAGAAACAATCGGGAGATCACCATCTCCGTCGTTGTGTCATTCGGCATATCGGCAGTGAGCGATATCAAAGCGGCTCGTGCCGCCGTGAAGCTGCGCTCATCTAGAAGTAGTGGCACAAGTTCTAAGCTGGTTTTGAACCGATTGCCAACTGGGTCGTCGTCCCACCTGCCCGACAACGCCGATCGGTAATAGCGTTCCGCAGCAGCCGTCTTGTGCTCACGAACGGAGAGCCGCGCAAGCGCGAGATTGTATTCTGCCTTTCCTGGTTCTTGTGAGAGCAGAGATTCGAGGTGAGTAGCTGCCTCTGCCGTCTCTCCCGCAGCGAGCAACGCTTGCGCCATTCGAAAACGGACCACCGCATTGTCATGATCGTACGTAAGCGCATTCCGGTAGGCGACGACTGCATCGCGAGGGCGTGAGTTCTTGCTCAACGAATCCGCGGTCTGGGTCCAGTCTCCCGCAAGTTGTTTCCGCTCCCGGGACCAACCAGCGCTCCCCATGCTTGCCACGCTAAAGATTCCACCTGCCGCCAGCAGGATCACCAACAGCGCTGATCGCCGCTGAAGGTGGAAGGGCCTGGTGGTCACCGCTTAGGGCCTTTGCTCGCGTAATCCGCTTCGTGCGGATTGGCTGAAATGAATGCTCCTCGAAGGCGAGTGCTCCTCATGCAGCCTCTGTTGATGCGCGGCCAACAGGTCTGCCCGGCTGATGATCCCGACCACCTTGCGCGGAGCATCCCGGGCGACAACTGGCAATCGGCCCAGCCCCTCGCGCACCATGTGGTCCGCCGCCTCGCGCAGCGTATTGTCCTCGTATGCCACCGCTGGAGCACGCTTGATGATCTGCCGTATCGTCCTCAAAGCCGCCTCCCCGCCATCGAAGATGTCGCGTCGCGTCACGAATCCCTCTATGTTTCCCCGATCGTCAAGCACCGGAAACCCCTGATGTTGCGACCCCTGTACATGAGAACTCATCCATGCTCTGACGTCCTGCAGACTGTCATTCACACCCAATGTGATCACATCGCGAACGCAAGCATTGGCGACCAGGATCCGCCCCAGATAGTCCGACCCATACTCGCTGGGAACGCGCGTTCCGCGCCGCTCGATCTTCAACGTCATGATGGAAAACGGCATCCGCATCGCGGAAACGAAATATGCCACAGTGCAGCCCACCAGCAACGGAAGCAGACTGATGGGTTGCCGTGTCGTTTCAAATGCAAAGACGATCGATGTGAGCAGCGCTCGCGAAGCCCCGGCAAAGAGGGCGGCCATGCCGACCAATGCCGCGAGACGCACGTCCACGTATGATCCGGGAACGCGTGCCATGAGCGCCCCGATCGCCGATCCCAGGCCTCCGCCAATGGTCATCAATGGGGCGAGTGTGCCGCCCGATGTTCCACTGCCCAGCGCGATTGCCCATGAGATAAATTTCGCGACGAACAGCAGGATCACGGCTCGACCTACGATGTCTCCATTCAGGATCGCATCGATATTGCTGTATCCGACGCCGAACGTGCGCGGGAAGAAGTATCCGATTACACCGACAGCGACCGCGCCGATGGCAGGCCACCACATCCAGTGGACCGGCAGATGCTCGAAGGCGTCCTCAATCGCATATACGGCCCGCGTAATGTATACGGACGCTATGCCGACGATAGCGCCAAGTATCGCGTACCAGATCAGCGCCTCACCGCGAACGTTGACCAGGTTCGGCATTCCAAAGATCGGGGTCCATCCGACGAGCGCTCCCCGCATACCTGCTGCGGTGGCGCTCGCGAGAGCTACGGGGATAAATGATCGCGCCCGGTATTCGAACACCAGTAGCTCGATCGAGAGCAGCACGGCAGACACCGGACATCCGAAAACCGCTGTCATGCCGGCCGCAGCGCCCGCTGCCAGCAGCACCTTGCGTTCGTCAGCCGTGGTCTTGAGCAGTTGGCCGACGAGCGAGCCTAGCGCGCCGCCCGTCGCGATAATGGGACCCTCCGCGCCGAATGGTCCCCCCGAGCCGATAGAAATCGCAGCGGAGAGGGGTTTGAGGAACGTGATCCGCGGCGGGATCTTGCTCTCATTCAGCAGGATCTGCTCCATCGCCTCTGGAATCCCGTGTCCCCGAATGGCCGGAGATCCCCACCGCGCCATGGCTCCCACGATCAGTCCGCCGATCACTGGAATAGCGATCACAAAGATGCCAAGGTGGTGGTCCCAGGGCGCGACCGGTTTGCCGCTCCATCTGCCGAAAAAGAAGATATTCGTCGACAGATTAATGAGCCAGACCAGCACCTGCGCGATGCCGGTAGAGGCCGCAGCAATGCCGATCGCGAGCACGCTGATGAATGCTATGCGTTTATCCACGACCGCTGTTTGCGTGGGCGCGTTTACGTTTTCAAGGCTCGGTCCGAGCGATACATCGAGCGGAAGGGCTCCCGTCGTAGAACTTTGCTCCAGAGGATGATCAGCCATAGGTCCTGTGCAATTACATGGATGCAGCAGCGTTGCTGCAGGTGGGCAAAACACGCACGCCGCGGAAAGAGCGCGCCGAAGCGGACAGGCTACCCCGCGTTTCTATGTTTCGACCCCAAGCAGCTCCGACATATCGTCATATAGAAAGCCCTGGCCGGGACGATACGGCTGTATCCACTTGCCATCGATCACAAACTGCGGGATCGCGCGTTTACCCACCTGTTTCAGCAGCTCCTCTACGGCCCCGGGGGTGTTTTCGATGTCAATCTCTTGGTAAGGGATTTTATGCGTATCAAGAAAGCGTTTCGCTTCGCGGCAATCACGGCACCACGACGCGGAATAGACGAGAAGTTCCATGCATCTAGCATGTCACATGAGGACGGCTGTTTTCCAATCTTCCTCGAGTCTCACGAAAGCAGTCTGCATGCGGATGCATCAAAATACCCTGTATCCTGTCAATTCGCGATGAAACGAAACCTTAAGCTCACAATAGCTGTCTCCGTCCTCTCGGTCTGCCTCTCACACACTGCGTTCGGTCAAGACACCGCCACTTCGGAGGCTAACGCGGCTCCGCGGATCAAGACCGTCGATCTGCAGGACGACCGCCACACCATAGGTGGGGACTTCAAGCGCGGCATCAAAGGCGTCATTGCCGATCAGAAGATGATCTACACCAGTCCGTTCCACGCCAAGTTGTCCGATCTGGCCTGGCTCGTCCCCGATGCCGGCATCACTGCCGGGTTGCTCGCCACCGACCATCGCACATCGCACGAACTCACTCGCAACAAGCACAAGAATACGGCGGTCTCTTTCTCGAACGCGGGGCTCGCAGCGATTGGCGGCACCGCGGGTGCGATGTATCTACTCGGTGTCCGCAACGGGGACAATCATTTGCGCGAGACCGGACTTCTCTCCGCGGAAGCTGCGGTCGATGCGCTAGGCCTGGACGAAGTGCTGAAATATGGCTTTCGCCGCGAACGCCCCAATGTCGTTAACGGCAGCGGAAGGTTCTTTCAGTCTGCCAGCAACGCCTCATTTCCCTCAGCGCACGCGACCATGTCCTTCGCCATGGCGTCCGTGATCGCCGACGAATATCCGGGTTGGCTTACGAAGACCTTTGTCTATGGAATGGCCGGAGCCGTCAGCTTCGCCCGTGTAGCGGGTCAGCAGCACTTTCCGACAGACGTTTTTGTTGGCGGCACCCTCGGATACCTCATCGGACACAACGTCTACAGGCATCGCCACGTAAACGACGATGTCAACTACGGCACGTTTTCGACAGTCGCTGAGCCGATCTCCGCGCCGCGTATGAGTTCAACCTACATCGAATTGGATAGCTGGGTTTATCCCGCTGTCGAGCGCCTCGCTGCCATGGGCGTGATTCAGAACGCCTATCTCGGCCTCCGTCCTTGGACGCGAATGGCCGTGTACGGAATGCTCGCTAAGATTGACGATGCGGATCTGAACTCGGAAGCTGCCGATCTCGTCACTTCCTTGCGCGCGGAACTGAAACGCGAACAGGATCTCGATCTAAATGGTGCGACGAACGAATCCATCGGTATCGATCGCGTGTATTCACGCATGCAGTACATCTCCGGCACGCCCCTCAACGACAGTTTTCACTTCGGGCAGACCGTCGTGGATGATTTTGGGCGTCCGTTTGGTCATGGACTCCAGGAGGTCACCGGCTTCGAAAGTCGAGCCGAGAAGGGACGCTTCTCGTTCTATGTGCGCGGCGAATATCAGCACACCCCGTCCATCCCCGGCTACGGCCCGGCGCTAAATGACTTCATCGCCACCAAAGATGCAACTCCCGGCGCGGTCTTTGCCGGGGTGCCGACGCGAGACCAGTTCCGTCTGCTGGATACCTATGCGTCGCTCAATGTCCTCAGCAACGAGATTTCTTTCGGCAAACAGACATTCTGGTGGGCGCCTGACGACTCGACTGCTCTCGAGATGAGCAACAACGCAGAGCCTTTCTATGCGCTGCGTATCAACCGCACTCTGCCGCTCGAGATTCCTCTGCTCTCCAAGCTCATCGGACCGATCCGTTACGACAACTTTTTCGGGCGCCTCGCTGGGAACCAATTCCCGCCCGACCCGTTCATCTACGGGCAGAAGCTGAGCATCCATCCCACGGTTAACCTCGAGATGGGATTCTCTCGCGATGCCACCTTCGCCGGCAAAGGACTCGAACCTCTCACCTTCCACACTTTTTTCAAGAGCTTTACAAGTCTCACCAGCGGGACCAACAAGAATTTCAATCCACACGACACGCCCGGAGCGCGCCACGCCAACTTCGATTTCCGTTACAAAGTCCCATTTCTCCGCAACTGGCTTACGCTCTACACCGATTCGTTCGTGCACGATGATGTGTCGCCACTCGATGCTCCGCGCCGCGCTGCGGTAGTGCCGGGCATCTACCTGAGCAGGTTCCCAGGGATCCCGAAACTCGATCTTCACGTCGAAGGCGGCACGACCGACACTGTCACCAAACGCGTACTCGGAGGAAGCTTCTACTACTACGAAGGCCTCTATCGCGACAGCTACACCAATAAACGCAATCTGCTCGGCTCATGGATCGGGCGCGAAGGCACAGGCGGACAAGCTTGGGCGACCTACTGGTTCAATCCGCAAAGCACGCTTATGGTGGGCTTTCGTGACGTGAAGGTCTCACAGTTCTTCATCCCACAAGGGGAAACGCAGCAGGACGCCTACGGCACACTGAACTATCTTTGGAAGAACGGTCTTGGCATCCAGGTAATGTTGCAAAACGAGCGCTGGGTCGCCCCGCTGCTCGCCGCTGGCCCCCAGCACGACTTCACCACCCGGATCCAACTCTCCCTCAACCCAACAGACTGGCGCCTGACAAAGAAATAGAGGGAGGACTGGGCTCGCGCATCAATGCTCAAGGTGACACCCGCTTCCAGCAAAGGAAACGCAGCCCAGGGAGACCTCCGCCCAGCCGGGGTAGGGAGCGTTTAAGAGACCGGGGCTCCAGCCCTTGAAGCTATCCCTTGTCTCTTTGTGCTGACGAATTTCTCAGCTCAGCAGCCCCCTAGCCCCTAGCCCCTAGAACCTCTCCTCACGGCACCTCAATCAACTCCAGCCGTCCTTCGCGTGTCCGGTAAAGGACTTTCACTTTACCGGCGGCATCGCGGAATACAAACACGTCCTTGTCGCGGAACTCCATCTCCTTGACAGCTTCTTCAAGAGACATGCGCTTCTTCGCCACCGCGTTCTCAGCCCGGACAATGTGCGTCTCCGTCACCTTTACTCGGGCAGGGAAGTCATGCACAACGACCGGTATGGTTTGCATGCCTCCGCCGCTGACGCCGACCACTCGCTCGGGGTTCTGTTCCGCCTCAACTTCGACTTCGGTTCGCGCACTCCGCTCGATCTTCTCTTGGGCCCGCCGTGCGCGGCGCTTCTCGCCCACCATCCGGCTACGCAATTTGTGCACTTGGTTGGTGAGCTTCTCGAGTGCTTCAGCCAACGCAGATGTGCCGTCTCCTGCGGAGGCTTCCGCTGCGAGCTTGTGACCACTGATGTCAGCGCGCAACTCCGCTTTCACGCTTCTCCGGTCAGCGGAAAGAAAGACCGAGAGCTGCATCTCTTCAGGATTATGAATACCGAGAATGCCGCCGATCTTCTCAAGCCCCTGTTCCGCTTGCCGCCGGATAGAGGCAGTGATTTCAAACTGGCGAGCTGAATAGGATATGGCCATGGACGATTCTTGAATTTGTGATGTTTTGATTGTCTATTTGCTATTTTTCGATTTGAGATTTCCCAATCGACAAATCACAAATCGTCCAATTACTTCTTCACCCGGCGCTGATGCGTGCTCGGAATGTTCATGTCTTCCCGATACTTGGCAACTGTCCGTCGAGTCACTCGGATCCCCTGCTCCTGCAGCATCTTGGTAATGTGCTCGTCGGTGAGCGGCTTTGAGGGGTCCTCCTGCTCGATGATCGCCTTGACACGGCGTTTCAGCACCATCAGAGAGGTCGATCCGCCCTCTGGGCCCTGAACAGATTCCGAAAAGAAATATCGGAGTTCGTAAACACCCTGCGGTGTATGGACATACTTGTTGGCAACCGCCCGGCTGACCGTCGACGGATGTACTCCGATCTCTTCCGCGACGTCCTTAATCATCATCGGAGCGAGATAGTCGAGTCCACGATCTAGAAAGTCACCCTGCCGCATGATAATGGAGTAGCAAACCTTCAATATTGTCTGTTTCCGCTGCTCAATGTTTCTTATCAGTTGGATAGCAGACTTAAAGCGGTCCTTGACGTATGCACGCACGTCTTTCTCAGCCGTCTGCGGATTGAGCAATTTGCGGTAAGAACCATTCAGCCGCAGCGTTGGAAGATCGTCATCGTTCATCACGACGAGGTACTCGTCTCCATGTTTCACGAACGCGACATCAGGTTCGATCAGGCGGGCGCTGTTGTCGTTGTACCGTGAACCCGGCTTAGGATCGAGAGTACGGATGAATTCCAGCCCTGCTTGCACAGCCTCCACCGGCCGTCCGATCGCCTTTGCAATCTCTTTGAACTGCTTCGCTTGGATTGCGGGCAGGTGGTTATCCACGACTGCGATCGCATCCTGGATCACCTGTGTCTCCAGCGGCGTGGCAGCTCCGTTCTTCTTCGTCTGCAAATAGTGAAGTTGCGCCAGCAGACATTCCCGCAGCGTCCTCGAAGCAACTCCGATCGGGTCCATCTGGCGGACGAGTTCCAGCGCCTCACGCAGTGTCCCCAGAGTGACGACCTCTTTACCCTCTGAGAAGACGACTTGCAGAAACGTGTGCTCGTGCTTTTCTTCGATCGCAACGAGAAGCTCATCTTTCTGAGCTCCAGCGACTGGCAACGGTTCATGGTGCGCAAAGGCGAGCAGCTCTTCGTCGCTGGCGGTCAGGTATCCATCTTCGTTCAGATTGCCGATGATGAGTTCGGCGGCGGCACGCACTTCGAGTCGTACATTCATCGCGCCCAGCTGCCACATGAGGTGGTCCGTCAGGGTCGTCGGACTCGATAGAAAGTGCTCGAACGAAGGCTTATCGACCTCTTCCATCTCCACCGGGTTGCGATATCCCGGATCGAGATAGTCCTGAAAGTATGACCCGAAATCGATTTCATCGAACGGGTCCTTGCTCTCGCCCGTCTCCGCATTGAGCACTGGCTCAACCGGTTCGCCATCGCGTTCCCGATCCACATCGTCAAGGATCGGTACCGACGTATCCAATTCCTCGAGGACGGGATTCTCCGTCAACTCGTTGTTGATCATCTCTTTGAGCTCGATCTTGTTCAGCGCAAGAACGCTGACCATCTGGACGAGCCCAGGCGTGAGAATCTGCTTTTGCGAAACCTTAAGGTTGAGCCGAGGTTGAAGGAGGACCATATCGACTGGAGCTTGCGTGTCTATGCGTTACGTTTCTAAGCTGCTGCTTGTCCGCAAAACATTCTTAAACTGCTCCATGCCTCCTTCCTTTTATATGAGTGAAAAGCTTTCGCCGAGATAGACCCGGCGTACTTCCGCATCGCTGCTCAGTTGTTCCGGCGTACCTGATCGGAATACCTTGCCTTCGTTCATAATGTACGCGCGATCCGTTACCGACAATGTCTCTCGTACATTGTGGTCAGTGATCAGCACTCCAATACCGCTGGACTTCAGATCAAAGATGATTTTTTGCAAGTCGAGTACGGCGATGGGATCGATCCCCGAGAATGGCTCATCCAGCAAGAATAAACGACGGATTGATGCATAGAGCACCTCGCGATCTCAACGCGACGGCGCTCTCCACCCGACAGGGCATAACCGGGGCTGCGGCGGATCCGTTCAAGTCCTAAACGGTCCACCAGTTGTTCCAGTTTGCCGCGGCGCGACTCCCACGTGAGATGTCTGGGCTTCCAGTACGGCAAGAATATTTTCTTCGACCGTGAGCTTTCGGAAGACCGAGGGCTCCTGGGGAAGGTAGCTGATTCCGTAATTACGTGCCCTGAGGTACATCGGCACGCCCGTGATCTCATTGCCATCGACCAAAATCCTTCCCTGGTCTCGGTGGCACTAACCCCACGATCATGTAAAAAGTCGTGGTCTTGCCAGCTCCATTCGGGCCTAACAGCCCCACCACCTCACCCTGCTGGATGCGCAGACTTATGCCACCTACGACCCGCCGCCCTCGATATGCTTTGCCTAGATCGTCTGTCGAGAGGGTCTGCATCATTTTGTTAGGTGAGTATGAGTTACAGTGCGTTTTCCTTGGCTTTCAACGAGCACTTTATCATCGCGACTATAGAAGGTCAACGAATCACCCGTAACGGAGCCATGTTCGGCATCAAAAATGCTAGGAGCCGAATTCTGAGTTCCTGTCAACACAAATTTCGCGTCTGCAGCGGTGTAAATCAGCCGCTCGCCTGCACCGTGCCGGTCCCGTTCATCGAGCTTCACATTGCCAAAGGCGGAGATCCGTTCGACTTGTCCTGCTGTCGCGGAACCCTGGCCCCTCTTTCCAGCCGGATATAGCAGCACCGAAATCTGTTGTGAGGTGATCGTCCCGTCCGCCCCCCGAACGCTTACATCGTTCTCGAACTGGGCGCGGCGCTCAGCATCGAAATAGCGCAGGCTTTGAGCGGAGACGGTTACCGGCACGACCTTTCCTGTCTTGTCCTGCTGCACAAACGTCGTCGTCACCGGATAGGTCGTCGTCCCGGTGGCGGTCAGAGTACGTGCGGCCTGATCGAACTTTATCTGCGGCGACTGGATAACGCTCGCACCCTGCCATATTCGCGCCGGGCTGCCCGTGAGATCGGCAATCGAATCTCCGCTGGATCGCTTGCTGAAGATGGCGCTTGCGCTGATCGCGTGCACAGGTTCCGTTCCGCTCAGCATGCCTCCGCCCGGCTGCGCCTTGCTCTGCACATAAGTGAGCCGGACATCGCCCTCCGCGCGTGCATGTTGCGTCGCTGCCTCGATTTCGATTTTTTCTGCCGATACGCTCATCCCTGTATCTGAGAGTCGCGGAGAACCGGTGAGCACCGCATTGCGCGTAGCCGGATTGTAATCGGCACGCTCCGCTGTCGCGGCTTGACTGCCGTCCCGGATGCGCACGTTACCGGCCTCCGTTATCCGTGACAGCGCCGACTTATTTGCTTCGGTAGTGAACGCCGCATCCAGTACATCACTCGATGTCGTCCGCTGTGTTCGGTTCGGTTCGTCCGAAACGGTCCTCGTGTTGCCAGCCGCATGCAGCGTCTTAAGATGGCTGCCATCGTCGAACGACGCGTTCATCTGGTTCGCGGTGATAGCAGTTGTTCGACGCGCAGCTTTCTCCAATAGTGTGACGGACGTTTGCGAGTCGGTGAACGCCTGCTCCAGAGAACGGTTCGATCGAAAGTGAAGATGCAGTGTCTGCGAATTCAGCTGTGAGCCATCCGGCTGGCGAATCGTCGCGCCGCCGGCAAGGTCCGCCGCCAGGATCGCGTTCTTCGCACCAAACCGGATCACTGCCGAACCAGAATCCGAAATCGTCCCTTGGTCTTCGATGTGCACGCTCCCGTGCAGGTCGGCGCGGTCGATCATGTTCTTCCCACTCGCCAGTAGTGTTGCCGATTTCGCCGAAAGCGATTCAGACCGGTCCGTAAGCGACCTTGTATCGATACCCCTGTCCGCGCGCGAGCGGTCGAGTGTGTTGTCGTCTCGAAAATAAAGATTGAGTTCCGGCGCCTTCGTAATGCGATCAACACTGCGGATCGTCACGTCCTCAAGCCGCGCCTGCCGCTCCTGGTCCTGTTGCGATGTCTGCTCTATCGTCGCACTCGATGCAGTGATCGTCTGCCGCGTCGCCGGAGAAATCGCGTCTGTCTTCAGCATCACCTCATGCTCAAAACGAATGACGCCATTGTGCGTGTCGTAGGTTGCTCCCACTGCCGATCCTTCGCCTTCTACCGTGCGAAACTCGATCCGCTCCTTCGTCTGTGCGATGCCCGTATTTTGTGAGAACAGCAGGCCGCTCGTCTTGAGATGGATAGGGTTCTTGATCTCGTCCGGCGCCGACTGATCGCCCTTTGCCATCAGCGTCTTCGGATTCGCTTGCAGATCGATGGATACGGGGCCGTCCGCACGCACCTCCTGTGTCTTCTGGTCGTAGGAGAACTTGTCTCCATAGATTTGGTCGTACCGGTCGCCCTGGCGCCCATAGACGATGATGGAGACGCCGCGCAGCTCCGCATGCACTCCATCCTTGAACTGCACTAACTCCGTCGCCTTGATCGTGAAAAGCGTCCGCCCACCTTCGGACTTCGAATACGTAAACCCAACCGCCTTCTGCGAGATGTTGGCTTCAAGTTTGCCGGGGAGCTGTCGAAGGATAGAGCGCGCCTGCCGCCTGGCGTACTCATAGAAACCGAAAACGGTCGCGATCGACAATAGGATCACAACACCAATCGCGGTTTGCCACCGGCGCAGACTCATGGATTGATGTTAAACGAGGCCGCGCACTAGTTCCCCGCGAGCAGCTTCCTCACAGCTGACGCCCTCATCGGTCCATCTACGTGCTTCGCGATAGCATCGTCCGGCCGTCCGAACACATAGCAAGGCACGTATTCCGGCATCCCCAACAACGCAGCGAACAACGGGACGTAATCTTCCGATACAAGAAACCACTTGCCCCGAGGATACACACGCAACGGATGAAGATCGCCGCTGTACCACGACTCCGCCGCTCTCTGGATTGCATGACGCCCCGCAGGATGCCGGTCCGGGCGGTAATCAAGGTCGAACGGAACGCACAACACAAGCGGGATCGCCGCAAAATAGACTGGCACTTTTCCCGCATATGCTCTTGAAGCCAGCTCCAGGAACATCTGGTCCCTTTTCGGCGTAAGCCCGTGATGCTCCTCAATTTCCGGCGTCGGCTCCATCGATCCTTTCTCGTCCCACCTCAAAAGGATTGTAGCTGAATTACCGCTCACTTCATCCCGACTTCCGCGACGATCTTTTCGAACTCAACATTCCCGCGCAGCCTCTGAAAATCTTCGCCGTTCAGCACACTTGCATCTCTCCATCCTGCCCTTACCGCCTCCCGAAGCCGCCGCACTGCGCTCTTTGAATCTCCTGATTTCGCATACAACCGGGCTGATTCCACTATTGCCCCGGTAGGACGTTTACTCAATACCCTGATGACATCCAGAGTAGCGATAGCTGCCGCATAGTTTTTCTCCGACTCGTGTGCTTCAGTCTCCTCCATGCAGTAGATCAGAAGCCCAGACATCGCTCTCTTCCGCACCTTGCCGTCATCGCCACCTGCATCCGCGGCCTTTTTCATGCTCCTCAGATCGTCCTTCAGCTCTTGAAGGTGAAAAGCTCGACTATCAGAGCTTGTTTCGATCTCGCGCATTCGCGTGATCAGCGGCGCCTCCAGACGCTCCTGCTCTGCAAGCTGCTCTTTGAGCACTCCCTCACCCTTCCGGAACTCCTTCGTCTTGCGCAGCGCGACTGCCCTCTCACGCACCACCGCGACATCGTGCAGACCCTCAAAATCTCGCGCTACATCTCCGAGTGCCTGCGCCGCGCCGTAAACGTCGTGCGCTGAGAGTTTCGCTTCAGCTTCTCCCGTCCGCTTCTTCCATTGGTCCGCGACAAAGCTCTCATCTCTCTCCCGTCTGTTGCTTTTCATGGAAAGCAGTTCCAGCCACTCGATCGATGTGAGAGCAACGTCCTCGGGTGCCCACTGATGTTCTCCCGAATGATAGAAAAATCGGTGCGCTGAGTCGGAACTCTCCAATTGGCGTTGAAGGCGGACCATCTCCGGGAAGTTCGGATCGAATTCGCCCACCGTGGCGAATAACGCAAATGGCAAGCTCTTCACGTTCTCAGAATTTGGTGGCAGCCCGGCGCCATGCACGATCACGCCCGCAGCACATTGCCTGCAACCCATCGCGATTGCAGACGCCACCCGCGCACCGCCCGAGAATCCTGTCAGATACGTCTGTTGCGGATCGATCGCAAAACGGCGGTGCGTATCGTTCCACATTGCCGTCGCCGCCTCGGAGCTCTTCGCCAGCGGGCCATTCTGCGAATTATTGGATCCGGCGACGATGTAGCCATATCGCTCCGCCGCTTCGCGATAGAGTTCGACCGGGATCTTGCCCCGCGCAGCCGGATCGAACGCATAAAGGATCGGCCAGCGCTTCTGCGGAGTGTATCGGCTCGGCACATATAGCGCATAGCTCTGGCCCGCCTGACCGTTCGCGGCAACCGCATCGATCACTTGTCCGCGGGGCAGCTCCTGCGCGCCGGCGCAGAGTCCCAGGAAGAAAGGAAGCATCCAGCGAATCGGATCTCGCACCACTCTACGCATCTTGCACACGCCGCACCATCTTTAGGAGCAGCTTGCGCGGCATCAGGCGCGTCCCAAACGCGCCTAACCGGTTGATCGTTCCCGGAATGACCAGTCGCTTGCCCCGCACACACCCCTCAAATCCTGCCCTCGCGACTTCGGGCGATGTCATCAGGGCAGGCGATTTGAAGAGGTTCGTTTTCTGCGCCCCCGCCCGCTCCGCAAAGCCCGTTGTCGTCGGGCCCGGACAAAGCGTCGTGACCGTGACTCCCGTCCCCGCAAGTTCCTCGCTCAGCGCCTCCCCGAACGACAGCACAAACGCCTTCGTCGCGTAATAGACGGCCATGAATGGGCCCGGCTGAAACGCCGCAGTCGAGGCGACATTGAGAATGCGTCCCCGCCCCCGCTCCAGCATCCCCGGCGTCAGCAAGCGTGTCAGCGCCACCAGCGCCGTCACGTTCAGTTCGATCATCCCGATCTGCTGTTCAAAGGGAACCTTGTCGAAGCGCCCGACCAATCCGTATCCCGCATTGTTGACGAGAATGTCGACCTTCAACCCGAGACGATCGATTTCTGAGGAGACCCCCTGCGCCGCCGCGACGGTCGCAAGATCGCGCACCATCACATCCACCCGGACATTGCTCTTGCGCAGCTCGTCGGCCGCCTCTTGCAACTTGTCCGCGCTGCGTGCCACCAGCACGAGGTTAAAGTGGTGCGCGGCAAACTCCCGCGCCAGATCAAGTCCGATCCCGCCCGAGGCGCCGGTGATCAATACTGTCTCAGCCATATGGCCTTTCATCTTAGCTGGGAGGGCTGTCAGCTATCAGCTTTCAGGCAAGGGACAAGTGACGAGGGACGAGGGACGAGGGAGGTAGACACCCCCCCGGCTTCAGCCGGGGGTTCTAGCACGCCTCCAAATTGTCATTGCGAGGAGTGCAGCGACGAAGCAACCCTGCGTTTGCACTTGAAAATTCTCTTGCAAATGAACGAGCAATCCTGCTACTCTGCTTCTCCCACGGCGTGTCTTCGGACGCGCCGTTGCTCTTTCACAATCGATAAACACTACATCTTGGGCTGACCGAAAGGTAAACACTATTACTTGGATCTACGGTGATCCTTCGGTGATCTCCCCCTCTATCTCGCTCATTCCACAATGTGCCCAGGGAGGGGGGTATACCTGCGGGTGCCCCATCTGTTCGCGAAGCGGAGAGGTGGGAAGACAGCCACCTACTCCTCCTCCTGCCGCAAACTCGCGAGCACGGAGAAGTCTTCGAGAGTTGTTGTGTCGCCCTTGATGTCTCCGCCGGCGGCGAGCTCGCGCAGCAGGCGGCGCATGATCTTTCCGCTACGGGTCTTTGGCAGTGAATCGGTGAAGCGTATGTCGTCGGGGCGGGCGAGTGCGCCGATCTCCTTGGTGACCCATGCGCGCAGCTCCTCTTTCACCTCCGGACCGGGTGTGTATCCCGCTTCCACGGTGACGAAAGCACAGATAGCTTGTCCCTTGAGATCGTCCGGACGGCCGACCACCGCGGCTTCGGCGACCTTGGGATGCGCTACCAGCGCCGACTCCACCTCCATCGTTCCCAGGCGGTGCCCGGAGACGTTGATGACGTCATCCACTCGGCCCATGATCCAGTAGTAGCCGTCCTTGTCGCGACGCGCGCCGTCGCCTGTGAAGTAGCAACCGGGGATGTCGGACCAGTACTGTCTCTGAAATCGCTCGGGGTCTCCATAGATGGTGCGCGCCATCGCCGGCCACGGATGCTTGAGGACGAGCAGTCCGCCGGAGCCCAGCGGCACCGACTTGCCATCTCGCGAGACCACATCGGGAAAGACGCCGGGCAAGGGAAGAGTCCCCGAGCCGGGCTTCGTGGGGGTGGCGCCCGGGAGCGGTGAGATCATGATCATCCCCGTCTCTGTCTGCCACCACGTATCCACTATTGGACAGCGGTTGTGGCCGATGACGTCGCGATACCACATCCATGCTTCGGGGTTGATGGGCTCGCCGACGGTGCCGAGCAGGCGTAGGCTGTCGAGCTTGTAACGGCGCGGGAAACCCTCGCCCCATTTGATGAACGCACGGATCGCAGTGGGTGCCGTGTAGAGAATGTTGACGCCATGACGGTCGATGATGTCCCAGAAGCGCCCGAAGTCGGGGAAGTTGGGAGCGCCTTCGTACATGAGCGACGTGGCCCCGTTCTGCAGGGGACCATAGATGACGTAAGAGTGCCCCGTGACCCAGCCGATGTCGGCGGTGCACCAAAAAACGTCGGTGTCCTTGAGGTCGAAGACCAGTTTGGTGGTGTAGTAGGTGCCGACCGAATATCCGCCAGTGGTGTGCTGTATGCCCTTCGGTTTGCCGGTAGTGCCGGAGGTGTACAGGATGAAGAGTGGATGCTCGGAGTCGAGCTCTGCAGCTGGACACTCGATGGGGGCAGCCTGCATCAGTTCATGCCACCAGCGGTCGCGCCCCGCCTGCATATTCACGTTACCATCGGCCCGCTTAAATACGATGACGTTCTTGACCGTCGGACATTGCACGAGTGCTTCGTCCACGGTGGCCTTCAATTTGACGGCATTACCGCGGCGATAGCTGAGATCTTGCGTGATGACAGCAACTGACTTCGCATCGTTGATGCGATCGACAAGCGCGTTGGCAGAGAAGCCGCCAAAAATGACCGAATGGACGGCGCCGATGCGGGCACAGGCGAGCAGCGCGATCGCCAGCTCAGGGGACATGCCCATGTACACGGCGACCGTGTCTCCTGCCTTGACGCCGAGCGATTTAAGGACGTTCGCGAACTTGCAGACCTCTGTGTGCAGTTGCTGATAGGTGAGAGTGCGGACTTCTCCGGTCTCGCCTTCCCAGATGATCGCAGCCTTGTTGCGCCGCCAGGTGGGGAGATGGCGGTCGAGGCAGTTGTAAGAGAGATTGAACTTTCCACCGGAGAACCACTTCGCCCAGGGCAACTTCCATTCGAGGACCTTCGACCATGGCCTGAACCAGTGAAGTTCGTTTGCCACCTCTGCCCAAAACGCTTCAGGATCGGCTTCTGACCGGGCGTAGAGGGCACGGTACTCATCCATACTCTTAACGTTTGCCTGTGCTGAAAAGCCAGCAGGGGGAGGGAAGACACGATCTTCGCGGAGTACGGAATCGAAATGCTGTGAAGTAGCTTCTGGTTGTTTTGACACCGGATGTCCTTGTTGAGGGTGCGTCGCGAAGAGATTTTACTCTGGAAGGACCATAACAAAAAAAGGAAGTGGGGAATGCAATCGGTTACGCTCTGAGCGGGGGAACGATGGCACAACAGATTTGGCTCATTCGGCACGGAGAGACAGAGTGGAGCCGCTCGGGGCGGCATACCGGGAAGACCGATGTCCCCCTTACGGAACGCGGGCGTGAGCAAGCGATCGCTCTCGGCCCATTGGTGCAAGCAAAGACGTTTGCATTGGTTCTAACGAGCCCGAGCCAACGTGCGCGACAGACTTGCAGGTTGGCAGGTTTCACCGACGCCGAAATCGATCCGAGGCTGATGGAGTGGGACTATGGGGATTATGAAGGACGCACGACGGCTGAGATCCGAAAAGAGCGTCCGGCGTGGTCCTTGTGGCGCGACGGCGTCCCTCATGGGGAGCGGATCGAAGACGCAGGTTTGCGAGCGAAGGCGGTGATCGAAAGGGCAGCCGGCGCCGAGGGGGATGTGATGATCTTCGCCCACGGACACATTCTTCGCATTCTCACAGCGTGCTGGTTGGGCCTTGCTCCGGAGGGCGGCAGATTGTTTGCTCTCGATCCTGCCAGTGTGTGCGTACTGGGATACGAGCATGAGACACGTGTGATTCTGAGCTGGAACCTCCGTGGGAAGTAATGATTGGGCGACGATTTGAGGGGTATTCGGCAACACGGATTCAGATTTTCATCAGATATTAATGAATGACAAGAGTCGATTGAGAATCTATTGCAAATTTAGGATCACTCTGTTCTGCTTCCTCAGTCCGAAACAGATGGGCATTCAAGTTCCCGTTTCGGAAGACACTCTCTTAAAGAAAATGGGTGAATATTTATGGCGTTGCTCTCCTTTCTGGATCGGGAACGTTCAGTGGCGTCGCCCGGTTTCAGCAGATGGCTGGTGCCTCCGGCCGCTCTTGCGATCCACCTTGCGATCGGGCAGGTATATGCCTTCAGCGTGTTCAAAAAGCCATTGAACTATCTGGTGCAGACGGCGGTCACTGGATCCGGAATGGCAAGGCTACCGGGCACCGATAGTCCGAACCCGGCAGATTGGAAGTTCACCGCTCTTGGGTGGATATTTTCGATAGCGATCGTATTCCTCGGTCTTTCGGCGGCCACGTTTGGTAAATGGCTGGAAGGAGCGGGTCCGCGCAAAGCGATGTTCGCAGCCGCAGTGTGCTTTGCCAGTGGATTCTTCATCTCTGCGATTGGTGTTCATGCGCACCAGCTATGGATGATCTATCTGGGCTATGGAGTGATCGGCGGAATCGGCCTAGGACTCGGATATATCTCGCCGGTCTCGACACTGATCAAGTGGTTTCCGGACCGTCCTGGCATGGCGACAGGTCTGGCGATCATGGGATTCGGCGGTGGCGCGATGATCGGCGCTCCGCTCGCGAACGAACTCATGGCGAGGTTCCGGACGGCGACGGACCTGGGCGTTGAGAAGACATTCATAGTGATGGGTGTGGTCTATTTTGCGGCGATGATGTTCGGTGTCTTCACGATCCGCGTGCCGCGCGAGGGATGGAAGCCGGAACGATGGACTGCGCCCGCGAAGCCGCAGGCGCTGATCACGACGCACAATGTCGAAGTCAACGAAGCGTTCGGGACCCTTCAGTTCTGGCTGTTGTGGATCGTGCTCTGCATGAATGTGACGGCGGGCATCGGCATTCTGGAGCAGGCGTCTCCGATGATCCAGGAGATGTTCAAAGGCCGGATCGGCGCAATCGCAGCGGGCGGGTTTGTGGGGCTGCTCAGCATCTTCAACATGGGTGGACGGTTCTTATGGTCAAGCGTGTCGGATTTTCTAGGGCGCAAAAATACTTATTTCGTCTTCTTCGTTCTTGGTATCGTCCTCTATTACTTCCTGCCGCGTACCGGCGCGGATGGCCTGAATAGCGTTGGACTCTTCGTGGGCTTAAGTGCGGTGGTGATTTCGATGTATGGCGGCGGCTTCGCCACTATCCCTGCGTATCTGCGCGATCTGTTCGGCACGATGCATGTGAGCGCAATCCATGGACGCCTGTTGACGGCGTGGTCTCTGGCAGGTGTGCTCGGCCCATATCTGGTGAATCGCATTCGAGAGAGCCAGATCAAAGCCGGAGTTCCACCGGCAGAGGTCTATTCGCGTGTGCTTTATGTCATGTGCGGTCTGCTGGCGATCGGGTTTATTGCGAACCTGCTGGTGCGTCCGGTGGACTCGAAGCATTGGTATGACGAAAAGTCCGAGCCGGGAACGTCCACAAAGGTGATGGCTGGAAAGCGATAGGAGAAATTATGGCGCATGAAACGAAGAGGACATCACCTTTGCTGGTGCTGGGGGCATGGCTGGTTGTGGGTGTGCCGCTGACGTGGGGCGTATCGCATACGTGGACGGCGGCGGCGAAGCTGTTCCAGGGTGCTCCCGTGCAGCCGGGCAACACGGCTGCATCACCACCGGTGCCAGTGTCCCCAAAATAGCTGGCAGTCGAAGTCATCCGGCTACTTGACATACACACAATGTATAAATATACATATAGATGTAACTTTATACATTCTGCATGTCGAAGCTGGTACGCCAAGCCGCAATCAAAAGCCTGATCGAGCGCCGCGCTGTGGCGAGTCAGGATGAACTGCGCCGGCTGCTCGAGAAGTACGGCTTCGAGGTGACGCAAGCGACGCTCTCGAGAGACGTGCATGAGATGGGCCTCGTAAAAGGGCCGGACGGGTATCTTCCGCCCGGATCGGGAGACGCGACGGACGCTGGGCCTTCGGTCGAAACGCTGCTACGGAACTTTGCGACCGGCATCAAGCAGGCACAGAATCTGCTCGTTTTGCGGACGACCAGCGGCAGCGCGCAACCGGTAGCCGCCGCCATCGACCACGCAGAGTGGGCGGAGATCATCGGCACGATAGGTGGCGACGACACAGTGCTCCTCATCTGTTCGGACAACAAGTCAGCACAGCGGGTGAAGGAACGGGTTGAGGAGCAGATCCTGTGAGAGCGCCCATTCAAACAGCCGTCGCCGGCGCGACAGGATATGCCGGGCTGGAATTGGTCCGGCTGCTTGCACGCCATCCCAAGGTGCAACCGCCGGTGTTGTTCGGACGGCCCGGAGAGGGCGCGAGCACCCGGTTGAGTAGTGTGTATCCGATCATTCGCGGGACTGAAGCGTTAAGGCACGATGAGATGGTTCCACTCGATTTCGGCGATATGAAGTCTCGCGGGATCGATGTGCTGTTTCTGGCGACTCCGCATGAGCAGTCCCGGGAATGGGCTCCGCGAGCGCTCGAGGCCGGGGTTCGCGTGATCGATCTGAGCGGTGCATGGCGCTTAAGCGACGCAGAAAATCGCGCCGTATACAACTTCGAGGACGAAGGCAGCAGCGACGCCGAACGTTGGCAGACAAAGGCGCTGTATGGAATGCCCGAGCTGCATCGCGAGAAGCTATCTCAGGCGTCGCTGGTGGCGAACCCCGGGTGCTATGCCACATCGATCATCCTCGCGCTCACACCGTTGATTCGTGCGGGAATGGTGGATGTCGCGCGAGGCATTATCTGCGATGCGAAATCCGGAGTTTCCGGCGCAGGCAAGCAGCCCACGGCGACGACCCACTTCATGCAATCGGCGGAGAATCTATCCGTCTATGGTGCCTATGTGCACAGGCATACGGGCGAGTTGGTCGAACAACTGGGAGTGATGCGAGAGCAGATCACGTTCACTCCGCATCTGTTACCGATCCAGCGCGGAATACTCTCGACGATCTATGTGACGCTCAAGACCACGGCAACTAGAGAAAGCATTCAGAGCGTTTATCAAACCTTCTACGCCGGAAGCCCGATGGTGAGGATGTTCGAGACGCCCGCGCTGCCGCAGATACAGCACAGCACACACACGAACTTTTGCGACATAGGCTTCGTGCTGGCGCCGGAAGGCATGCGAATTACGATCGTGAGCTGCCTTGACAACCTACTGAAGGGCGCTGCCGGACAGGCGGTGCAGAACATGAACCTGATGTTCGGGTTAGATGAAGCCGAAGGATTGAAATGAAGAAAGTGGTAGTCAAGATCGGGGGAGCGGCGATCGATCGTCCGGAGATACTTGCGCAATGCGCGGGCGCCATTGCGAGCCTGGCCTCAGAGGGAAATCAAGTTGCGGTCGTGCACGGTGGGGGGGCGGCCCTCACGCGCACGCTGAAGCAACTTGGCAAGACATCACAGTTCATACAGGGTTTCCGGGTGACAGATTCTGAAACGCGTGATGTCGCCCTCATGGTGTTAGGCGGATCGATCAATAAGGCGCTGGTCGCAGCCATCGGACGTTGCGGTCAAACGGCGATCGGATTGTCAGGTGCCGACGGGCTGGCGTTCCGCGCTCGCAAGAAGAGGATCGGAGGCATCGATGTGGGCTTCGTGGGTGAGATCGCGGGTGTAGACACGCAGTGGATTGAATCCTTGTGGAAGTTGGGTGCGGTGCCTGTGATCTCATCGCTGGCACTGGGATACGACGGCGAGTACTACAACGTGAATGCGGACGAGATGGCATCCGCATGTGCCTCGGCCTGCAATGCAAATGCGCTGATCTTCTTGACCGACGTTGCGGGTGTGAAAGGCGTCGATGGGGAGATCATCCGCTGGCTGACGTCGAACACGATCTGCGAGTTGCGTCAAAGCGCGGTTGTCAGCGGAGGTATGCTGCCGAAGCTGCAGGCATGCGAAGAGGCGTTACGTGGTGGCGTCGGCCGGGTGAGGATCTTTCCGGCGGACCAGGCGGGGATGCTGCCGGAGTTTTACCACGCGCGGATAAATATTGGAACGGAGGTGGTGGCGTGAACTTTGCGCAGGTGACGGAATTGGATCGGGAGTATGTGGTCCACACATATGACCGGTATCCGGTGCTTCTGGTGAGCGGTAACGGTGTGCACTTATACGATGATCAGGGCAATGAATATCTTGATTTCCTGAGCGGGATCGGCGTGAATGCGTTGGGATATGCTCATCCCGCATTCAATGCCGCATTGGCGAAGCAGATGCAGAGCGGTCTTCTGCACACTTCGAATCTATTTCACAATCCGTATCAGGCGAAGTTGGCGGAGAAGCTCTGCACGATCTCCGGCATGAGCAAAGCATTTATCGCGAATTCCGGAACGGAGGCGTGGGAGGGTGCGCTCAAGTTCGCCCGCTTGCATGCGCTCGCGAAGTCGGCCAAAGATGGAAAGCCGCGTCCGCGTATTCTGGCCATGGAAAACTCGTTTCATGGACGCAGCTTCGGTTCGCTTTCCACGACCGGCCAAGCGAAGTATCGCGATCCGTTTGCACCGCTGGTGCCTGATATCGAATTCGTCCGCTTCAATGACGTTGCCGATCTTGCGCGCAAGGTGGATGGCAGCGTAGCGGCAATCTGCTTCGAGACGATCCAGGGCGAAGGAGGGATCATACCGGTCACTCAGGAGTTCTTCGTTGCTGCGCGTCGATTGGCAGATAGCGTGGGTGCGCTGGTCATCGCCGATGAGATCCAGTGCGGCATGGGGCGTACGGGAAAATGGCTCGCATTTGAGCACTACGGCGTGCAGCCGGATATCGTTACACTCGGCAAGCCGATCGCGGGTGGGATACCCCTTGCCGCCGTCCTCATGACCGAGGCCGTCGCCGAGTGTGTGAAGTCAGGAATGCACGGCACCACTTTTGGGGGTGGTCCATTTGCCTGCAATGCAGCCCTTACTGCACTCGAGATCATGGAAGAGGAAGGCCTGCTCGCGAATGCGGCACAGCTTGGAGGCTATATCGGCGAGCGCCTGCGCGGGATGATGTCGCGCCTTGACTGTATCAAGGAGGTTCGTGCGATCGGATTGATGATCGGCGTCGAAATCGTCTCTGCAGAGATCGCAAAGGGCAGCTTTGAAGCGATGCTTGCGCGCAAGATCATCATCAATCGCACTCATGAGAAGGTGCTTCGCTTCCTTCCCCCATTCATCATCACTCAGGAACATGCGGACGAGATGTTGTCGGCACTGGAAGAAGTTCTGATCGAGCAGGCAGACATGGCGGCATCGAGAACCGGTGTGGGGGATAAGCACATTGGCCAGTAAGACATTAGATGTCCGCTCCACCACGGCACCGCTTTCCGCACGCACGTTCGAGAACCGCGATCTCTGTTCCATCGCGGATTTCAGCGCGGTGGAGATTGAATCCGTGCTGGACCTTGCAAGTGCGATGAAGTTGCGTCCGCAGGACTTTCGAGGATCGCTCGACGGCAAGATGATCGTGCTGTTTTTCGAGAAGCCATCGCTGCGTACGAGGCTTACGTTTGAGGCCGGTATCCATTCGCTCGGCGGCAAGTCGTTGTTCGTGGATCAGACTGCCTCGCGTCTGGGTGAACGGGAGCCGCTGCACGATGTGGCGAAAAACCTGGAGCGCTGGGTGGACGGTATTGTTCTGCGGACATTCTCCCATCACACGGTTACCGAGATCGCAAGACATGCGGATATTCCGGTGGTGAATGGTCTCAGCGAACTGGAACATCCGTGTCAGGCGCTGGCGGATTACCTCACGTTGCACGAACACTTTGGAGACCTGCGGGATGTTCGGCTCACCTATGTGGGCGATGGAAACAACGTGGCGCACTCGCTGATGCTCGCGGCAGCGGCTCTGGGAAGCTCGATCACCATCGCCACGCCCAAAGGATTCGAACCGAATGCCACTGTTTACGCGCAAGCGCTCGCTCTTGCCAGCGAGACTGGTGCGGAGATAGCGCTTTCGAATGATCCCTTCCGCGCCGTCGAGGGCGCCGACGCGGTTTATACCGACGTGTGGGCGAGCATGGGACAGGAAGAGGAAGCTGCGGTCCGCGAAGAGGCCTTCCATGCCTTCCAAGTCAACGGGAGACTCATGTCAAGGGCGACTCCGAACGCGATCTTCATGCACTGCCTTCCGGCGCATCGCGGGTCAGAGGTCACTGCGGAAGTGATCGATTCGGGAGCATCTGTCGTGTTCGATCAAGCGGAGAACCGCCTGCATGCACAAAAAGCGGTATTGCTCATGCTGCTGGGAGGCGGTATGCGCCGCTTTCCACCTCGGCATGCATAAAAAGAATCGCGAATTCAGGAGTAGAGATGTCGAAGAAAGTAGTACTTGCGTATTCAGGTGGCCTGGATACCTCCATCATCATCCCGTGGCTGAATGAGAACTACGGTTGCGAAGTGATCGCCATGGTCGCCGATGTCGGCCAGGGAGACGACATGGAGGCGGTCGTCGAGAAGGCGTACAAGACCGGGCGCTAGCAAGGTCGTCGATCCGAAGATCTGCGCGAGGAGTTTCTGCAGGACTACGTCGTTTCCCGCGCTTAAAGGCGGGCGCGGTGTACGAGCACAAATATCTGCTCGGAACGTCGCTGGCGCGCCCGGTGATCGCCAAGCACCAGGTCGAAGTCGCGCTGCGCGAAGGCGCGTACGCGCCGTCGCGCACGGATGCACCGGCAAAGGCAACGACCAGGTCCGCTTCGAACATGGCATATCAGGCGCTCGCTCCGGAGCTGAAAGTCATTGCGCCGTGGCGCGAGTGGGATCTGAAGTCGCGCGAAGACTGTCTCGATTATGCCGAGAAGCGCGGCATTCCGTGGCCGCGAGCCGGGAGAAGATCCACAGCCGCGATCGTAATCTCTGGCACATCAGCCATGAAGGCGGCGAACTGGAAGACGCCGGCAACGCTCCGTTTGCCACCACCTGGCAGCTGACGAAATCGCCGCAGGAAGCGCCCGACGCAGTAGAAGAAGTGGAGATCGGATTTGAAAAGGGCGTGCCGGTTTCAGTTGAACGGCCAACGCACTCATCCCGGTGCCTTTGGTTGAACTGCTGAACGAAATCGGCGGCCGCAACGCGATCGGCCGCATCGATCTGGTCGAGAATCGCTTCGTGGGAATCAAGTCGCGCGGCTGCTACGAAACTCCCGGCGGAACGCTGCTGATGGCGGCGCATCGCAGAACTCGAAGCGCTGTGCCTGGACCGCGACCTGGCGCACTTCAAGCAGCAGATCGCGCTGAAATATGCCGAGCTCGTGTATTTCGGGCTGTGGTTCACGCCGCTGCGCGAAGCGCTGGACGCCTTCGTCGACAGCACGCAGCAGCGACATGACCGGCACGGTGACGCTTGCCCTTTACAAAGGAAACGTCGAGCATCGTCAGCCGCAAGTCGGAATACTCGCTCTATCGCACCGATCTCTCCATCTTCACCATGGACGCCAGCTACGACCAGAAAGATGCCGAGGGATTCATCCGAATTCTCGGCGTCTGCCCTCGCGCAGCCGGGCGCAGGTTGCAAAAGAAAATTGAGGTCCTGCAGTGAAGATGTGGTCCGGGCCGGTTCCGCCAGCCGCGGATCCCGATTTGAACAGTGGCAGCGTTCTTTCCATTTCGACCAGCGGTTACTTCCATTTGAACTTGCCGCCAGCCGTGCTCACGCGGGCGCGCTAACAAAAAGCGCGGCGTCTTTATCAGCCGGGGAACTGTCCTCCATCTCGAAAGCGGCCTGGAGTCAATCGGCAGCCGCGCAGAAACCGACGCTTCGTTCCTGAACGATCCGGACGCCGAGGATGTTCACCATTTGTAGAGAAGCAGCTCGCCGCGCTCATCGGCGACATCGGCTACAAGCTTGCACACCGGACGCAGCCGCAACGAGCAGATAGCAACCGACCTGCGCCTCTTCGTCCGCGACAGAATCGATACGGTGAAAGATCAGCTCGCTGCAGCATGAGCGATGCGTTCCTGTCGCGCGCGGAGAAGGCTGAGTCCGCCACTGCGGGCGAAACGCTCGCAATGCCCGCCTACACGCACCTGCAGCGCGCGGAGCCGGTGCTGGTCGCGCATTGGTTACTCGCCTACGTAGAAATGTTTTTGCGCGACGCTCGACGCCTGAGCGATTGTCGCAAGCGCGCGAATCTGTGTCCTCTAGGTTCGGGAGCGGTCGCGGGCGCAACGCTTGCCGCTGGACCGCGACGCCATGGCAGCTGAACTGGCTTCGACGCGTCCAACCGCTAACAGCATGGACGCCACCAGCGACCGCGATTTCGCCATTGAGTTCGTTGACACACTGTCGATGCTGGCGCTCCACCTTAGCCGCTGGGCGGAAGAGATGATTCTGTCTTCGCACTCCACGGAGTACGGATTCGTCGAACTGCCCGAGCCTTTCAACCGGAAGCAGTGCCATGCCGCAGAAGAAAAATCCTGACTCGCTGGAGCTCATTCGCGGCAAAGCGGCCCGGCTCATGGGCTGCTCGACCGCTCTGCGCACACTTTTGAAAGGCCTGCCGCTCGCCTATAACAAGGACCTTCAGGAATTGCAACCAATGTTGTTCGAGGCGTGCGATTGTGCGTTGGGTGCAGTCCGGGTCGCGTCCGGGGCGATAGCTGCTCTGACTTTTGACTTCCCGCGCATGCGTGGTGCAGCCTCCACTGGTTACATGAATGCAATGGCGGCTGCCACCTACCTGGTCGGCAAAGGAGTGCCGTTCCGCACAGCACACGAACAGGTGGGTTGTGCAGTGCGCTACGCGCTCGAAAAAAATTGCGAACTTGAGGAGCTTGCCCTCGACGAACTTCGCCAATTTCTGCCCCAGGCCGATGAGGGCCTCTTTGAAGCGCTGAAGCTCGATTCCGTCCTCGATTGCCATCAAGTGTTTGGCGGCACCGCCCGTGCTCGCGTTAGAGCTGCTGTAGCAGGGGCGCGCGAGAGGCTGGTTGAATTCAGGGAGGCACGTTATGCGCACACGTAGGGCGAAGCTGCACGATGTGGATGAGGTCTGCCGCATCATCAACCTGTTTACCTCCGACAACACACTTCTTCCTCGTGGCTATGCGGAACTGTGCGAAAACATCCGCGACTTCGTTGTGGCAGAAGATGAGAATGGAGAACTCATCGGATGCGGAGCGCTGCATCTCTACGGCACGCATTTGACCGAGATACGTTCGATCGCCGTGGATCCAGTGGCGCAGGGAAAAGGCGCCGGGGACTTGTTGATTCACGCGCTACTGAGCGAAGCCGAATGGCATGGTGTGCACTGCGTGTGTTTGTTTACACGGATACCCAAGTTCTTTGAGCAGTTTGGGTTTCAAATTGCGCGGCGCGAGGATCTTCCCGATAAGATCTACAAGGATTGCCAACGTTGTCCGCGGCAGTATGCATGCGATGAGATAGCTATGTATCGGGGGGAACTGCCCCACTTTGCCATTCTCGCTCCGCAAAGAAGCAGATTTGCAGAGGACCTGGTCCAACTTCGGGCATGATCAAATCCAGCGATTCATTCGAGCAGATATATCTTCCGTCAGGATTTCTCTTTGGGACCGCCACAGCCGGAATCAAAGAGAGTGGCAGACCCGACCTGGCGTGTGTGGTCGCCCCCGCAGCGGCCCATGCAGCTGCGTTGTTTACGACGAACCGCGTCGTAGCGGCGCCGGTAGAGATCGGGCGTGAGAACCTGCGGCACTCGGGCGGCCTGTTGCGCGCGATCGTTGTAAACTCCGGAAATGCAAATTGCGCCACCGGGGCTTCAGGGCTTTATGCGGCGAGGACAGTATGCATCCAGGCAGCTAAGCTTATCGGCGCGAAGGCGTCTGAGGTGTTGCCATCTTCCACCGGAATCATCGGGGTGCCCCTGCCCGAGGAGAAGATCGTCCATGCTCTGCCGCAACTCTTCCGGTCTGCCAATGCGGGTGGTATTGCGGCTTTCGCACGCGCAATCATGACTACTGACACTCGCCCGAAGATCGCCTCCGCGCAAATCTTTCGCAAGGGCAAGCCTGTCAGAATCATGGGCGTTGCAAAGGGCGCCGGGATGATTCACCCCAACATGGCAACGATGCTGGTCTATCTCTTCACCGACGCGGCCGGCTCAGCTTCGGAGCTGCAGAAGCGCTTACGTACAGCCGCAGACAAGACCCTTAACTGTATTTCGATAGATGGTGACACGTCGACCAATGACACAGCTGTGATCATGGCGTCGAGCGCGTCGGGCGTCTCGCTACGCCTGGCAGGATCAGAATTCGAGATGGCGTTGCATCGAGTTTGCCACTCCCTGGCAAGGCAGATCGTCTCAGACGGGGAGGGCGTGAAGCACATCATCACCCTCAAGGTTAGCGGGGCTAAGTCCGAGAGAGACGCAAGATTGCTGGCGGAATCTGTTGCCCGTTCTCCGCTAGTAAAGACAGCGTGGGCGGGATGCGATCCCAATTGGGGACGCATCTTATGCGCGATCGGCTATTCCGGAGTCGATGTTGATGCCGCCAAGGTCTCACTGTTTATAGGCCCGCACAGGGTCTGCGTGAGAGGAAGGGTTGGAGCCTTTGATGTGCAGGAAGCGCATAAGCACATGGAGAGACCGGAGTATACCATTGCTATCAGGGTTGGATCGGGGCCCGGCTCTTGCGAGTATGTGACCTGCGATCTCACAGAAGAATACGTTCGCATCAACGCGGATTACTCGACTTAGCCCTTTGCTTCTATATACTGTTCAGTCATGTCAATCGTGAGAGATATCACCGGCATCGCGAAGGGAATGGGCATTACCTTCCGCGAGATGTTCAAGCCGACTGTAGTGGAGAACTACCCGGACGGCCCTGGGCCGCTGCGCGGCGCAAAATTTGAGGAGCGCTTCCGTGGCTTGCACGTCTTGCAGCGCGACGAGAATGGACTCGAAAAGTGTGTCGCGTGTTTCCTGTGCGCAGCTGCCTGTCCGGCGAATTGTATCTACATCGAAGCCGCAGAAAATACCGAAGAGAACCGTATATCAGGCGCAGAGCGTTACGCGAAGGTCTATAACATCGATTACAACCGCTGCATCTTCTGCGGCTATTGTGTCGAGGCGTGTCCGACCGACGCTATCACTCACGGCCACGGCTTCGAGTTAGCTACCTTCAATGCGACGACCCTGGTCTATCGCAAGGAACAATTATTGGCTCCGCTTCCAGCGGGGACGACAGGCACATTGCATGTTCCCCCGTCAGATGAGCTGGCAAGCGCGCACTAGCTACCGTGTTTTTCCTGTGATTTACAATTTCTTATCTTTTGGTCAAAGGAGAGGTATGTATAAGTTCGCAATCTTATTTGCATTGTGCACAGGAGTGTTGTGGGGGCAGACGACGAATCCGAGCCCAGCGGCTGGCTCTGCTACCAGTGCGCAGCCAGCAGCATCGGGGGCAGCGGCGAAGCCCGGCGCGCAAAACATTGATGAAGTGATGAAGGATTTGTACGGGACGATCACTGGTCCGGCCGGCCAGAAGCGCGATCCGGAGCACTTTCGCAGTTTATTTGTGAAGGATTTTGGCCGACTCTCCGTCATGCGTAAAGATCCTAAGACGGGAGCCCTTTCGGTCAAGGTACTTTCCCCCGAGGACTACATTGAGAAGTCCTTTCCCTATCTTGAGAAGAACGGATTCTACGAGAGCGAAGTGTCCCGGAAAACTGAGCGCTTTGGCGACATCCTGCAGGTATGGAGCACTTATGAATCTCGGAACAATCCTGGGGAGAAGCCGTTTCAGCGCGGCATCAACGGGGTTCAGTTCGTGAATGACGGTACTGGATGGAAGATCCTATCCATCTATTGGGAAGGCGAGCGGCCTGATAATCCAATACCAGAGCAATACCTGGCAACACACTAGAGTTATAACCCTCTGCGAAAGGCGTAGGCCTATAAGGTCTGCGCCTTTTTCATTTGTCATCGTCATTTGACATCACTGGAGTGGGAGCATACGGTGAGATGGAGGAGCTATTTGCAATGTCTTTGCTTTATCTCCTAGATACTTCGCGATGATGACTCGTCCTCGGAGGTACCCTTCAAACCCGAAAGGAAGAGGATGGAACGCGTAAGGCACGACAAATCGGTGGCAAGGTTGCAAGCGATCGACCAGCTTGCATCAGCGATCGAAATGAAGACTCATACAGAGTTCGACCTCATTCGAGGACAACGCAATGCTCGCGCACTCATCAAAGACTTTGACGAGCAATGTTCATTTGAATCTGCGGACAGTGCTGAGAAAGTCGAATTGCTCCTCAAAGACGAACTTAAACCAGGTACGGCTGCTGACCTGCGGGCGCTTGTCTTGAAGATGCGGACGTAGCCGCTTAAGTCGTTGAAACCACGAAAATCACAGAGGACATATTGGCGGACGCGCCCCTGTGATATGGTGCGCCCGGTAGGACTCGAACCTACATTTTAAGCTTCGGAGGCTTACGCTCTATCCATTGAACTACGGGCGCACTCTATGGCCTTAGAATACACGAACGCTGAAAAGAGAGGAATCTTCCAGTCGCACTCAGTCCGTTAGCTCTCCTGCAACCGTACTGAGGCAGAGTCTGCTTCAGAAACCCATGCAACAATCATCTTGGCCCTTACGTCTAATCGAGTGTATGTTCCGTCTCCATAGTTCTAAATTCGGCGTCCTTGCGGTCGCCTTTGCACTAAGTCCGCTTGTGCTCAGTGGACAGGATCCCACCGCGAAGCAGCTGGTGCGAACCGTCGTGAACAACGAACTGGCAGCCGATTCTAAAGACCATTCGCACTGGTTCTACAAGGACGCGAAGAAGACCCCTGAGAAGAGCACGCTAAAGCTTGTGGTAGAGACTCCGAAGGGGAATGTCACGAGAACAGTGGCGGTCAATGGCCATCCACTTACTCCTGAGCAGCAGCAGCAAGACGAGCAGAAGATTCAAAAACTCCTGACAGACCCATCGGCGCAACAGAAGCAGGCACGTGACCGTCACGAAGACGGACAAAAGGCTCGCAGCATGCTTCAGATGCTTCCGGACGCGTTCCTCTGGACAAAGGCTGGGGAGGAAGCAGGAGTTGTGACGTTGAAGTTCCAACCGAACCGGCAGTTTGAACCAGCGAATCGGGAGGCGCAGGTGTTCGCGGCGATGGCGGGCACGATGACCATCGATACCAGTCAAATGCGCCTGCGTTCCCTTAAGGGAGCACTCACGCAAGACGTTGATTTCGGATGGGGTCTGTTGGGCAAGTTGCGGAAGGGTGGCACCTTCTCTATTGAGCGCGCCGAAGTAGCTCCGAGAGTATGGGAGATCGTGGCCACACATGTGCACATCAACGGGCGCGCGTTGCTGTTCAAGAGCATTGACCAAAATGAAGATGAAGAAACTACCGGATACAAGCGCGTCCCTGACAGCCTCAGCTTGGAGCAGGCGTTCGCTATGCTGAAAGGGGATGCTGCACAGACTGCTCAGGGAGGACCCGTGAAAGGCGATGCGGGCTACCAGCAGACTTTGGACCGGCGTTAATCCTCCACTCGCGCCAGCAGATCTTTGAGTTCTTGAAGCATTCTGATGCCTCCGATTGGCGCCTTAAGGATCGTGTTGCACCCGAGTTGATGCGCGAGTGAGTGGAAGCAAGTATCCTCCTCGCCCATGACTATTACGATCGCAACGGAACGGAGTGCCCGCACGCTCCTGAGTCTCCTGTATGCCTCGAACCCATGAAGTCCAGGATCGTAAGCACTCAACAGGATGACATGGGGCTGGCAGGCAATGGCGGCCGATACGAACTTCTCGGAACGCGGAACAAAATAGGATTCCCACGCATGCATGAGCAGATCGATGCCCGCGCTTAGCTGGCGATGCATCAACTCATCATTCGCTAAAAGGATGCGCCGTTTGGGTGCCGAGAGCTTTTGGATTCTCTGTCTGCGTGGAAGTGCATATCTGGGAGCACGATGAAGCGGAATCACGTCGTCCTCTTGGGCTGCGAAGTGTCGCATCATTCCAGAAGGCACGTGGGTCACCAAAACATCTCTCCTCTGGTAAGCGCTCTAACTTGTTGCAAGCGGGTGACTCTTGAGTCGAGCTAACTACAGGGAGATGCGGGGCCTATCCGAATATAAGAAATCGCTGCACTTGAGCTGGACTGATCTGGAACAATGTCCTGGAATCAGACACCCAATTTGTGCGCGGAGGAGATCTCCTCCACACTTCCATTCGCGCCTTCGGGACCCTCTGGCTTTGGGGACTTCAATAATTGGTGGTGGATACAGTACAGCGCCAGTTCAAGCCTATCTGACACTCCAAGTTTGTCGTATACCTTGCGCAGATAGTTCTTGATGACCTGTTCGGTCGTATTCAATTCCTGAGCGATCTCTTTATTCCGTAGACCTTGGGTGACGCAAGAGATGATGAGCAGTTCTTTGTCGCTCAACTTCGTCCGATTGCGCGGGGCCATCAATTTGGCAGCCTGCTGCCGATACGCTTCGATTACCCAGGTGACAGCTTGATTGTCGATCCAAGTCTCGCCTTCAGCAATCTTGCGGACGCACTTTACTAGCAATTCAGGGGCAATGGCACGGCTCACCATACCTTTTACCCCACGCCGGAAGTACTCCAGCGTATCGTCTTCGTCCATCTCAGCGACCAGTACGATGATTCTGGATTTGGGAGCCTTACGGAAGATCTCGGAGATTGCTTCAGCCGGATTGTTGGAGACGGCTGTCTCGAAAAGGATTACATCGGCAGGAAATTTCTGCACTGCCGCAAGCACCTGGCCGAGAGTTTCCGCCTGGGCAACTACGCGGATATCGTCCTCCAAAGCAAAGATCTTCTTGGTCCCGACTCGATAGATGGCCTGGGTATCGGCCAAAATGATCCGGATGGCGTTGGATTCAGCCGGAGCGTTCGAGCTTTGGTTTTGGTCTGTCACTCTAGAATCCTACCCGCCTGATATCGGCTAAGAACGCTCAAAACAATAGTCGTCGATGACCGCTGCCACTTCCATATGATCTCCGGAACTCAAGCAGCGTACCACTCGGCCGATACACTGTACAGCCACATTCGAAGTAGTACCAAGAACTTCTGCGGGCATTTCAATCTGAAATTCAACCCGTGAGCCCACGATAAGACTGGCTTCCGCTTCGAAGAGCACTCCACCGGAAGAGATGTTCTGCGTCCGCGCCAAAAGCTTCGTATTGCCTTCGGTAATGATGTGAATGAGCAGACTAAGCGGAAAGCGCACGGAACCACGCAGTTCTTCTGTCCCGCTCAGGGAATTTGTGAGGCTATTCATAGTCGTGTCCAAACCTACAGGCTGCAGACCGCTCATTCACCTAGATTCCAGTCGTTCCATATTACCTTCGTTGGTTACCCTGTCCGTTGGGAGCCTCCGAGAGCGGTAATGGCTGCAATCAATCGCTCACTCCAGAGGGCCACTTCATTGTCTTTCAAAGTACGTTCGACAGACTGTAGCACGACGCGAAACAAGGCGGAGTATCGATCTTCGCCAATCGACTTGCCACGAAAAACCTCAACGATACGGAAGTCGCGTAGCTCGGGGATGTTCAGGCCGGTGACGGCTGCCCGCAATTCCTCCCAGGTCACAGCGTTTGGAAGCAGGAAAGAGAGGTCCCGCTCAACAGCGGGGAAGCGCGAGAGTGGTTCGTATCCCGCTTTTCGGACCGGCTGGGCGTAGAGCCGGTCCAAGTAAATTTCGCATAAGTACAATGATTGCTTAAACTTACGTAGGCCGTAACTGGAGGCGGCAATCTCGCCAAGGGTAGCCACAACTGTGCCGTTCAAGCTCACGCAGGCAGAGCGGCCCGGATGGAAGAATTCCGGCGCGTCTGTTGCGTATTGAAATATTCCATCAAGCCGGCGGAGCAGATTCTCGAGGTCGCCCTTCAATTGATAGAAGCCGCCTTCCGGCCAGTCGGAGACGTTCTGGCCCATCGTGAAAGCGAAGCAAACTGCCGGTGCTTGAGCGACCTGCTCTCCATCGGCGTGAAATACGTTTCCTATCTCGAATAAACGCACGGTGTTCTGATCGCGGTTAAGGTTGTGCTCGAGCATGTCGAGCATGCCAGGAATCAGGGACGTGCGCATCACCGCACGCTCTTCACTGAGAGGGTTCTCAAGCGCGACCGGCTTTAAGCCAGGCGTGAAGCGTTTTACATCTTCACGGCTGCTGAAGGTGTACGACAGAGCTTCGTTGTAGCCAAGCGCAAGCAGAGTTTGACGTATGTGGTTCTCGCCTTCCGACGCCGGCAACTCGACCACCCCGCCGGAGAACGGAGGCAGATGGTTCTCGAACCTGTTGAAGCCGTGAACACGTGCGACCTCCTCGATCAAATCGATCTCACGGCTTACGTCGAGCCTCCAAGTGGGGACCGCCGTCTCAAAATGCCCAGCGCTGAGCGGCCTCAATGCAAATCCGAGCCGCCCCAGGATGCGCTCAATCTCAGCCTCATCGATTTCTTTTCCAAGGATGCGGCGCACCTGCGCAAGCCGTAATTCAACCGGAGCAATCGTGATCTGGCGGGCGATATTGTCGAGCAACGGTGAAGCAATGCGTCCGCCCCCCTGTTGCACTATCAGTTCTGCAACCCGTCTGCACGCCAGTGGAGTGGCGTTGAAATCGGCGCCGCGTTCGAACCTGTGTGAAGCATCAGTGTGCAGAATGTGACGCTTTGACGTGCGGCGCACGGTCGCCGTATCGAACCATGCCGATTCGATCAAAATGTTGCGCGTCGCTTCGGTGACCTTAGTCTCTTCTCCGCCGAGGACACCCGCAATGGCGACGGGTCTTTCTGCATCGGCGATCACGAGATCATTCTCGAAGAGGGCGCGCTCCACGCCGTCCAGCGTCTTGAGCTTCTCGCCCTTCAATGCCTTTCGGACAATGAGCTTGCAGCCAACAAGCCTATCGAGATCGAACACGTGCGTCGGGTGTCCCAGCTCTAGAAGCGCATAGTTGGAAGCGTCAGCTGCGTTGTTGATCGCCTTCTGTCCCAGAGCAGCGAAACGCTCGGCGACCTGTCCAGCCGAAGGCTTCACGTTTACATCGCGCAGTATCAGCGACGTGTAGCGCGCACAGAGAGAGGCCTCGCGAATCTCTATAGGGAAGCCCTCGCTTGCCCCCTCCGGCACTTTTGGTGCGATCGGCCTCAGTTCCAGGTCATAGAGCGCGGAGCACTCGCGTGCGATGCCATAGTGATTCATGGCGTCGACGCGGTTGGTTGTGATCTCCATCTCGAAGACCGCCTCGGCACCGGTCCGACCGGTCCCCTCGACCGCGATGCCGATCAGTGTCAGTTCATCGGCGAGTTGATCATCGGCCGGCAGGGCGCCGCTCACCATCGTGCGAAGCCAGGAAGGAAGTATCTTCATCGTCTCGGCGCGCCATCCTGCGACTGGTTGCTTACCGTTGAATACTGATCGTTTCTTTTCACGCGAACTGCTCCAAGAATCGCACGTCCCCCGAATAGAACAACTGGATGTCGTCGATACCGTATTTCATCATTGCGATGCGTTCGACGCCCATTCCGAAGGCGAAACCGCTGACGTTGCCGGGATCGTAATCGACAAAGCCGAAGACTGCCGGGTCAACCATGCCGCAACCTAGAAGTTCGATCCACCCCGACTGTTTGCACGGACGGCATCCCTTGCCGCCGCAAAACGGGCACGAGATCTGAACATCGGCGCTGGGCTCAGTGAAGGGAAAAAATGACGGATAAAAACGAGTCTTCACGGAAGATCCAAATAGCATCTTCATTGCATGATCGAGGGTGCCTTTGAGATCGCAGAATGTGATGTTCTCATCCACTGCCAGGCCTTCCACCTGGTGAAAGATCGGGGAGTGTGTCGCATCCGCCGCGTCGTTGCGGTGGACTTTTCCAGGACATACGACGCGCACCGGGGGGCGCTGCGCCTCCATCGCCCTGATTTGAACAGGCGAGGTATGCGTGCGGAGCAACAGCCGCTCCCGAAGTTGCTTGGAGCTCTGGTTCGCGACCATCAACGTGTCTTGTGTGTCACGGGCTGGATGGTTGGGCGGAAAGCTAAGCGCCTCGAAGTTGTAATAGTCGGTCTCGATCTCAGGTCCTGTAGCGACCGAGTATCCCATCCTGCGAAAAACATCGACGACTTCGTTCATCGTCTTGATCACCGGATGTTCCGCTCCGAGTTTGCGAGAGACGCCCGGGAGGGAGATGTCGATGCGATCTTTTTCGCGTGCGCCTTGCGAGGCGACACTTGTCGCGCGTGAACTCGCGTCGTTCAGCGCCGCTTCTACCCGGGTCTTGATCTCGTTGACACGGCGCCCGACCTCGCGCTTTTGTTCGCCGGGGCCTGCTTGATCCATTCGGTAATCTGAGTGAGTACGCCGTTCTTGCGCGACATCCAACGGTCGCGGAGCGCACGGTAACTTGCATCTCCACTGACCTGCTCACACTCCCCCTCGAGCGCGGAGATGATATCGCGTGCGACGCGGTCCAGCGTCTCGGGAGAGAAGTCGGTAAGTTGTGGGGGGGTGAAGGGCATCCGAACCTCAACGGACTGTATTTCGCGCTTGCAGCGAGATCTGTGAACGATTGTATTCGTGCAGAGATCACGCCCTGGAGAGACTACTGACAGAGCAGCAGATCAGCTGCGCCAATGGTCCGAAACAAAACGAAAATGGCACGACCGAAGCCGTGCCATTTCTTGCAGCTTGAGATCTGCTTATGCTGCGGCGGCAGTGGCTTTAACGGTAGTCACCAAGGTGGTAAATCCGGCGGCATCGTTTACAGCGAGGTCGGCGAGGATCTTGCGGTCCAATTCGATCCCGCTCTTTTTCAACCCATTGATGAAGACGGAATAGCTGATGTCATTCTGTCTGCATGCGGCGTTGATTCGGACGATCCAGAGCGAACGGAATTGGCGCTTCTTTTCGCGGCGTCCGCGATAAGCAAACTTAAGACCACGCTCGACAGCCTCTTCAGCGGCCTGATACAGCTTTGATTTTGTTAGGAAGTATCCAGAGGCGCGTTTGAGTATCTTCTTGCGATACTCGCGCCGTTTATTTCCACGTTTTACGCGAGGCATTTCGTTTCCTTTTTAAGTGGCACCCGCATCCTGCATAGCAGGGGAGCGCTCTTGTTGTAGCGGCTGGAGGCAAGGACGAATCCAGGAACCTCTTCACGCGCTGTGCGCCTGCAGCTACTTTGGCTCAGGCTCATTGACCATTCGGCCTAGTAAGGGATCATCCGCTTCACCTTCGCCTCGTCTGCCTTCGAAACCAGCGTGCCCAGATCGAGCTTGCGCTTCAGTTTCGAACTCTTCGAGGTGAGGATGTGGCGCATGAAGGCGTGGGCGCGCTTGACCTTGCCGGTGCCGGTCTTCTTAAAGCGCTTCGCCGCGCCGGAGTGCGTCTTCAGCTTGTACATATCTTTCCTTGTTTTACAGGGACCCGCACAGACAGACATAGATATCCTGACTGTTCGGAATCAATAGTTTACCAGAGTAGACTGCGTTTGGTCGAGGTCACCTGGTGTTTATCGTCGAAGCGTCGGTCACCGCCGTATGGTCCACGATTTTTCGCTCACCGTGGTAGGAGTGGGCGATGCGCAGCACGATATCGTGCTGGTGGGCGTTATCCAGATTGCCTGAAAGCGTAAGCGTTGAATTCGTCACTTTGCTGTGGATAGCCACCCCCTTCAATTCGGGTTCGCTGGCAAGCTTCGAGTCGAGCTGATGCTTCACTTCGCCGCTGGAAAGCTCTTTTGCCGGCGCAGGCTTCGGCTCGAGGGGAGGAGCGTTCAGATTGGGCTGGGCACTCTCCGGTTTGCTCTGCTCAGGAGAAAAAGTGGGAGGTGTACTGCCCGGTGGCACGGGGCTCTGATTTTGCCCCATGCAAACCACGATTGCGAAAATCATCGTGCCCAAGCCCAGAACTCTGGTTCTCATGTGCATCCCTCCGGTGTCCACACGTAATGAGATGCGAGCCCGCCGACGCGCAGCAACGCCCACCCCATTGGGCGGGCGCGACCGGTCGAACTAATTTTTTGCTTGTTGGGATTGCTGCTGCGGAGGTGTCTGGTCAGCCTGTGCCGGTTTCGGCTGCTTCGGCTTATTCTGCGCCGGCTGGACCTTCGGTGGCGCAAGGATCGCATGAAGAGTATTGCCTTCCATCCTCGGACGGAACTCGATAATGGCCTTATCTCCCAGCTCTCTCAGCAGGCGCTCAAGTACTTCACGACCCAGATTCGTATGCGTCATCTCGCGTCCGCGAAAGAAGATGGTCGCTTTGACCTTGTCGCCATCTTCGAGGAAGCGGATCACGTTATTTTTCTTGAAGTTGTAATCGTGCTCGTCCACATTGATGCGGAACTTGACTTCCTTCAGCACGAATTGCTTCTGGTTTTTCTTGGCGGCGCGATCTGCTTTTTCCTTCTCGTACATCCACTTGCCGAAATCCTGGATCTTGCAGACCGGAGGAACAGCGGTGGGCGAAACTTCGACCAGATCCAGCCCACGCTCTCGCGCCACCTTCAGTGCTTCGAAGGGCGCCATCACGCCAAGCTGATTGCCTTCATTATCGATGACCCGGATCTCGCGAGCGCGAATCCGTTCATTGGTGCGAATAAACCGCTTATCGATGGTTCCTCCAAGAAATTGCGCGCGGAAGGCGCATACTCGCCGAGTATAGCATGCCTACATGGAACCCCTGAGCAAGACCGTGATGACCTCTGACACCTTTGTTGCCGCTGCGTGCAGACCATCCCCAGAATCGATTCTGACGGTGACTCCCGCTTGTCGGTAAAAGGGCAGCCGCTCACGATAGAGCGTCTCCAACTGCTTCGCATCCCGCACCAGTGGACGACCGTGTGAGTTCAAGATCCTTGCTTCCAGCACCGGATACGGAACATCCATGAAGATGACGCGCTCTGCCGAAATAAGGTGTCGGTTCTGCGGCTGGATCCAGGTGCCTCCGCCCAGTGCGATCAAGCCGTCCTCGATTGAATGTGTCTGAATGATATCCGCCAACGTCTGATGCTCATGTTCGCGGAATGCTGGTTCGCCATCCTGTCCGAAGAGAGAGACGATGGTTTGGTGCGCTCGGCGCTCAATTTCGCGATCGAGGTCAGAAAAGAAGATGTCCAGATGATTAGCGGCGAGGCGTCCGACCGTGGTTTTGCCACAACCCATGAACCCGGTCAGAAAAAGAGGTCCTTTTGCGAGCACTCACCGCGGATTCTAACATTTACGGAAAAAGCGAAGCGCCGACTCGCGCCGGCGCTGGTCATGAATTTAAAGAGGTCTTAGTGGGCCATCAGTGAGCCCCACACTCCGCCGATTACCCTAATCAATGCCTTGCGTGGACTGATTTTTTTTTTAATCCCGATGGACTGTCATCGTCATCCAAGAGACCTTCGCGCGTGAGTTCGCCTTTGATGTTTGTCCAGACCTTGGGGCTGGGATCATGCAGGGGCAGCAACAGCTTCGCTTGCGCGGCAATGTATTGAAGATCTGCTACCAGGTCCGAACACGTCTGGCAGTCGCGCAGGTGATCCTCAGCGGAGATGTCCGCGCCGACCTCCATGAGGTGGGGCAATTCGCCCTGAAACTCCGCACAGCCCTTACCGGATTTTTCGTTCGCTTTTGCCATCTCTCACCGCCGGGACTTTTCCACTGTTCTAGTCTTTAGCAAATCTCTTAGCTTCATTCTTGCTTTGTGAAGTTGCGACTTACTATTGCCGATGGAGCAACCCATCATCTCGGCAATCTCGTTGTGTTCATATCCTTCGATGTCGTGAAGGACAAATATGATGCGATAGCCCGGGGGGAGACTCTCGATGGCCCGTTCCAGATTAACCCGGTCGATCGATCCAGCGAGCACGTTGTCGCGTGCGCCGATGTCTTTCTTAGGACCATCTTCCTGCTGCGGCTCGATGGTCTCTTCCAGAGAAACTTCCGGGAGCCCCTTCTTTCGCAGGTGCATGAGAACGACGTTCACTGACAATCGGTGAAGCCAAGTCGAGAAAGCCGACTCTCCGCGGAAGGTGGCAATTTTTCGGTAGAGCTGCAAAAAAGCCTCTTGCGTGAGGTCTTCTGCTTCCGCCGTGTTGCCGGTCATGCGCAGGCAGAGCGAATACACTCTGCGCTTATGCATGGAATACAGCAGCTCAAAAGAGTGCCCATCGCCGTTTTTCGCGCGATCGATCGCCTCTGCTTCTGTGAGTCCGGGCGCTACTACTTTCTTCGCTTGTGCCAATCTCTTTTTCCCAGATGTTGGATGCAGCAGCACTGGTGCAGTGTTGCTCAATGATTACTTATCGTGCGGGAGTTGAATGTCCTATGACGTGTACGATGCGGCTTTGGTTGCTTATGTCCTCCCTGTGCGCCGCCGCACACCACGCGAAAACAGCCAGAGTCCGATTACGATCGGAATGACTGTGCCGCTGAAGAGCTTGAATCCAAAAAATACGCGGTTTGTCACGTTTTCGGGTGGAATACATGCAAGCACGATGGAACCAAAGGTCACGAAGAAACCGAGCATCCCCATAAACCAGACGCCAGTTCTGCCGCCCGGGATGAGGACCGCATGCGCATCGTTAGTTCGATCGCCCCGATATGCCAGCTTGATCACAGCCGCATACATATAAAGGAAAGGTACAAAGTAAAGGATGGTTGCGGCATCCACCAGCACTTGGTAGGCGCCGCTCGTGCTCTCCTTTAGATTGAACGCGACCAGGATCGCTCCCGAGATCACCGCTTGAACAATGATCGAGAAATAAGGCGTGCGCCATTTGGGATGGATGCGTCCGAACGCGGCGGGCAGATAGTTATCGATTCCGACGACGAACGGGACACGAGAGACTCCCGCGACCGTTGCACCCACGCCGCCCGCATTGCCGATCGTAACGGCAAGCGCGCACAAGATGCCGACCCATACAACGCCCAGCATCGCTGATCCCGACGTGATCGCCTGAAATACACCGCTCTTTGGGTCGACACTACCGGGATGCATGAGAGACAAGACAGCCACCGTTGCGATGATGTAGATCGCGGCGATGAGGAATCCACCTACGAAGATCGCGCGTGGAAACGTCTTTCGTGGGTCCCTGACCTCTTCGCTCATGGTACATACCAACTCCATCCCCGTGAACGCGAAGGCGATCTGCGACCAGAAGTTGACGGTTCCCCAGTTCCATGTCGGCATGGCGTTGTGGAGCGTGATGGGCGTTACACTGCCGTGGCGTGACGCCAGCGCTCCTCCGATGATGGCGAGTATCACCAGCGGCACATACGTCCCCACGCCGCCAGCGTTCTGGAGCCACTTGCCGATGTTCAGCCCTATGATGTTCAGCCATACGGCGACAGCAAGCAGCACGAGAGATCCACATACGAGAAACAGCTGGTTAGAAGTGAGGGCCGCGCCTCGTCCCGCAAAGACATACGCAGACATCGACATACTCGCCATCAGCAGGCCAGGAAAGTAGAGCAGGGTATAGACCCAGTAGGCCCATCCAGCGACGAAGCCGTGAAATTCTCCAAAGGCCTCGCGCGTCCAGATGTAGAGCCCTCCCTCGCTGGGAAACCGCGTCGAGAGCTCCACGATGATAAACGCCGTCGGCACGAAGAACAGCACAGCCGCGAGCACCCAAAGGCTGATAGAGGAAGTGCCATTGTGTGCCGCGGCAGCGATCCAACGCGGACCAAGCACTGCCGCAATGTTAAAGAGCAGTACGTCCCAGAACCCCAGTTCGCGCCGCAGTCCAGGTTGTGAATCGGAATGCCCCAATCAGCTCCTCGGGAAAATGAAGTTTGCCGATGATAGCAGACGAGAGTTCCTTGCTGAAGTCTCAGCTGCCGATGAATCGGGCGTAAAGGCTGCGCGCAACCGCCGTGTCTGTTGTGCCCTTGATAATGGCGCGCCCATCCGGGAACACGGTCATCTCATACTCGCTGCGGGCGGGCCAGAACTTTAGCACCATCTCGTTGTGGCGCACATTGCCGTGTGGAACCAGCCGTCGCTCGATCTCGCTAAAATTGACCGGACGATCGCGCTCGTGGATTTGGACCGAGTTCCGACCGCAGAGAGTGATGTGTGCACGCCCCTCGCCCGCGAGATGAATGAAGTCACGATTCTGACAGCAGATGCAGTCGTGCCGTGGGCTGGATGCCGCTATGTTCGCCCCGTCGTTGGTCCATACGTCGTAGGAGAGCAGCGTGCGGCGCATCTTGTCCCGGGCGCCGCACAGCAGCTTCAAACATTCCGCAGCTTCGATCGAAGCGACATAGGCGACCGCTGGGCCGATTATTCCGGCTGTGTCGCAGGTCTCGAAGGTCCCTTTCGGGCCAGATGGAAAGATGCAGGCCAGGCAGGAAGTCTCTTCCGGCAGAATGTTCATGGTCACGCAATACGAAGCCACCGCAGCAGCATAAATCCAGGGTTTGCGATGCTTAACCGCAACATCATTGATTAAATAACGCGTCTCGAAGTTGTCGGTTGCATCGAGGATCACGTCCGCATCCGCCAGCAGCTTCTCAGCATTCGATGGCGTCAGATCGCTAACATGCGGCTCAACACAGACAGCGCTGTTGAAGCTTGCAATCTTTCGTGCTGCTGCGATCGCTTTTGGCAGAGACTCCCGCGCATCTGCCTCGTCGAAGAGCACCTGGCGTTGCAGATTGCTGAGTTCCACATAGTCGCGATCGATTATGCGCAGTGTGCCCACTCCCGCTCGTGCCAGCAGACTGCTGACTGCTGCTCCGATTGCCCCACAACCGGCAATGGCGACCCTTGCGGCCGATAACCTCCGCTGACCTTCCTCACCTATGCCGTTAAAGAGAATTTGACGGGAGTACCGTTCGCCAGAGTCCATTGAGCAGAGTTCTCGAAGAAAGCTTTATTATAGGCTGGCGCCGGTTGAAGATAGGTTGCCGCCGCGATTGCTAACGCTCTATGTAGTCGGCTGTGCAACAGCTTTAGGTGGTCGAGAATCCAAGCTGTAGATTTCTGTTGGCGGAAGCGGAATACTTGCGAGCGATCCTGCGCGACATCACACTCTATATGATCTCTGCGGCGGCGCCGGCTTGCGTGTATGCGCAGCAGGGCGCGATCAACAACGTCGGGCAGAACCCGCCGCCCATCCCCGCCATTCAAACCGGTGCGCTCATCGGCTTGCAGGGGCTCACCTTGCTACGCATCGAGCTCGTCAACGACTCTCCCAATGCCTCGGAAGATCAGTATCATCTCGACGAACAGCGCCTTCTTGGCAAACTGAGCCAAAAGCAAGGCCTACCTATAGAAACTTCAAAACTGCGCGACGACCTACGCGCACTGTTTGCGAGTGGCAAGTTCGCGCAGATCGCAGTGGAATCGAGGCACGAAGGAAACGGTGTAGTACTCACCTACCACACGCTGCCACGGTATTTTGTGGGTGTGGTTTACATTACCGGCGCGCCGCCTCATGTCAATGCTGCCAGACTGATCGACATAACCAAACTACAGCTTGGTGAGGCATTCACTCAGCAGAAGCTCGACGTTGCCCTGACCCGGATCAAACAGACGCTTGCGGAAAACGGTTGGTATCAGGCGACGATCACGCCGGAACTTTCCCCGAATGCCGACACGCAGCAGGAACAAGTCACATTTCACATCCACAAAGGTGAAGAAGCTCGTATCGGGAAGGTCGACATCACAGGCAATGGTGGCACCTCAAAAGACGAGTTGCACGAGATTTCTAAGATGCATCCCGGGGATCGCGTCACTGGAACAACGCTCGATCGTGCGTTGACCAAATTGCGCAAGAAGCTGCAAAAGCAAGGCCGGCTCGAAGCGCAGGTGAACGTCACAAGGCAGCAATACGACCCTGCAACCAATCACGTGAACTACACGCTCAACCTGGAGCGCGGCCCCATCGTGGACGTAAAGCTGGAGGGGGCCAAACTTCGGAAGAGCAAGCTCAAGAAATTCATCCCCGTCTATGAAGAAAACGCCGTGGATGACGACCTTCTCAATGAAGGGCGCCGAAATCTGCGCGACTATTTTCAGACCCAGGGGTACTTCGACGCCACGGTGAACTTCACGCAGAAGGGGCAGGGAAACGGTCATAACGAAATTCTCTACTCTGTCGACAAGGGCGAACGACACAAGTTACTTCGTGTCGAGATGGTAGGGAACAAGTACTTCCATGCCGAGGAACTCCGCGACCTTATGTCGGTCCAACCCGCTGACATTCTGTTGCGGCGCGGCTCTTTCAGCCAATCCGGCCTCACACACGATGTGAACGCAATCCAGAATCTCTACAAGGCAAATGGATTCGCGAATGTAAAGGTCACACCAGAGGTTGTGGATGACTTCGGAGGTAAAGTTGGCGACCTTGTCGTGCGCTATCACGTCGACGAAGGAACACAGGTCCGCATTGCCAATCTGAATGTCACAGGAGTGACGCTGGCTTCTCCTCAGGAAGTTCGCAACCTGCTCGCGGATGCCAGCGCCGGACAGCCTTACTCGCCAGCAAACATCGCGAGCGACCGAGATAGTGTCTTGAACTACTATTACAACCGTGGCTTCCCCCAGGCGCAGTTTGAAAGCACGAGCAAGCCTGTTTCCGGCGATCCCGGCCGCGTTGACCTGACCATCAAGATCATCGAAGGCGATCAGATCTTCGTCGACCGGACCCTTCTCTACGGGCTGCACCACACACACCCCTCCATCGTGAATCGCGAGATTGAGATTAAGCAGGGAGCGCCTCTCGATCAAAACGCGATGCTGGCGACTCAGCGCAATCTTTACGACCTCAGCATTTTTAATGAAGTCGATGAGGCGGTGCAGAACCCCAATGGTGTTACTGCCTATAAGAACGTCATCCTCAGCATGGATGAGGCGCGGCGCTACACCTTCAATTACGGTCTCGGCTTCGAAGCCCAGACCGGGCAGGTCAACTCAAGTGGCTGCGCCACGCGAAATCCCAATGGGACCATCAACACGAAATGCAATCCGAACGGAAATTTCGGATTCAGCCCGCGTGTGTCGTTCGACGTCTCCCGCATCAATTTGCGCGGCACTGACCAATCGTTGACCTTCAAGGGACATTACGGAAGACTGCAAAAGCGGGCCCTCCTCAGCTACGATGTGCCCCGCCTCTTCAATCATCCCTCACTAACATTTACCGCCACGACGTTCTACGACAACACGCAGGACGTTCTCACGTTCACAGCAAAACGCCTGGAAGGCTCGGGACAAGTGAAGCAGCAGGTCACAAAGGCGACCACGTTTCTCTATCGTTACAGCTACCGGCGCGTAACAGTTCAGAATGTCAACGTCGGATTCAGGATCGATCAATTTCCTACGCTTTCGCTGCCAGTGAATGTCGGAATGCCTGGCTTCACCTTCGTACGCGATACGAGGGACGACCCTCTTGATTCAAAGAAGGGAACATACAATACCGCCGACCTCGCACTTTCATCCACCGCATTCGGGTCGCGCTGCACGAGTTCGCTGATTGCGGGACAAGATCCCGATACTCCCAATGGTTGCCCCGACCCGAGCTTCTCGCGCATTTCTATCCAGAATTCCAGCTATTTTGCGTTCGGCAAGAATAAGCGCAAATGGGTATTCGCGCGTACGGTTCGCGTCGGCTCCGAGACTCCGTTTGGAAAGCTTGGCGGGCTCGTTCCCCTTGCAGAGCGCTTCTATGCCGGTGGCAGCAATTCTCATCGCGGATTCGCGATCAACCAGGCAGGCCCACGTGACAGCGCCACCGGATTTCCAATCGGAGGCAACGGAGAATTCATCAACAGCTTGGAACTGCGTACGCCTCCCATCGTATTGCCTCTCGCCGGGGACAACCTCAGCGCGGTCATCTTTCATGACATGGGCAACACCTACGACACCACCGGTCACATGTTCAGGAGTCTCTTTCGCCTCTCGCAACCGGAGCAGCAATCGTGCAAAGCGAATCCGAATTCGCCATGCAACTTCAACTACAACTCTCAGGCTATTGGTGCCGGACTCCGCTACCGCACTCCAATCGGTCCGATCCGTGTGGATCTCGGGTATGACCTCAACCCTCCGCTCTTTCATCGCACCGTTCTGGACCCATCGGATCCCGCCGGTATTCGCACTCTCTTTCAAACAACTCACACCGGCCGCTTAAACGTCTTCTTCAGTATCGGACAGACTTTCTGATGAAGTTACTTCGCGCCATTCCGCTGTTGCTCGCTGTGCTGTTCGGGACTGTCCGCGCGGACTACGTAGACCGCGTGGTCGCCTCTGTGAACGGAGCACCCATACTGTGGAGCGACGTCGAGCGGGAGGTGCGATTCGAAGCGTTGATGCAAGGCGTGCCGCTGACCGACATCACGATCCAGCAGCGGAATCAAGCGCTCAATCGCCTCATCGACAACAGGCTTATGAGCCAGCAGATCAACGAGACCCACGCCGACTTCGACGAAGAACAGGAACAAAGCCAGATCGCCAAGCTCATCTCAGACTTGCGCGCTCAACGGCACGCAGCCAGCAGCGACTCAGCATGGAAAGCTCTGTTGCTCGAATATGGCCTCAACGAAGCGGACTTGAACGCGCATCTCAGAGACCAGACAGAAGCTCTTGAGTTTGTGGATCTGCGCTTCAGGTCCGGCGTGCAGGTCACGCCGCAGCAGATCGATGCGTACTATCAGAACGTTTTTACTCCGGAGATGAAGCAGCGCGGCTCGTCCGTGCCTGCGCTCGCTTCGGTGCGACCGAAGATCGAACAGATTCTCCTGGAGCAGGGAATCACCGAATCGATGAACGAATGGCTCAAGGTTGTGCGCAACGCCGCGGACACATGGCGCGCGTCGCCCTTCGATGCGATGAGCGTGACGGACACGGGTAGGAACTAGACGATGCCGGAGACGATTGACAATCCGAGTACCACGAAGTCGCTCAGGCTACGTCCCGTCGCGGTAGTCACAGGGATTCTGATCCTGCTGCTGTTCATTGGTGCCGGCTTCTACCTTACTTCCCCAGGCTTCAATGCAACGGTGCGCGATAAAGTCGTCGCAACTCTTGAACAGACCACCGGCGGCAAGGTCGACCTCAAAGCACTCAAGTGGAATGCCTCAAAGCTCGACGTCGAGATTGACGATCTTACGATTCACGGACTCGAAGGGCCAAGTGACATCCCGTACGCTCACGTGGATCACATGAGCGTCCATCTGAAGATCATCTCTTTCTTCAAAAAAGAGATTGGGCTCCGCTATCTCAGCATGACTCATCCCGTCGTGCATATCATCGTCTATCCCGATGGCAAGACGAATCAGCCGACGCCCAAAACGAAGAGCAGCGGTACCGATCCTGTTCAAAACGTCTTCGATCTTGCCATTGAGCGCGCAGAACTGTCGAACGGCTTGCTCCTGTATAACGACCGGAAAATTCCGTTCAGTCTCGCAGCGGACAAGCTCGCAGTCGGACTTACATTTCTTCCAAATGTCGAACTGGCGAGGCGCGAATACGATGCGAATATACGAATAGGAGCGCTTTCCACCGATCTCAAAGGATCTGCGCCGCTTATATCGAATGCCGAGACCCAGATCGCGCTTCATCCTAACAACGCTGACATCAAGGTGCTTCGCTGGTCGTCGCCGCACTCGCGCCTCGAAGCTAGTGGAAAGATTGCAGATCTGCATGATCCGCGCATCACACTCAACTACAACGCAGCGATCAATGTGATCGAGGCAGCACGTCTGCTGAAGCTGCCGACCCTGCGCAACGGCATTCTCGATATTTCAGGAAACGCCAGGTATCACGGCAGTGACTACACGGCCACCGGTAAGCTTTCAATTCGCGACTTCAGTTATCGCGAGGGCAAGCTCGAGCTAGCGAGGGCTCAATGCGAACACGAATTACGTGGTGGATCCGAAGGATCTGGAGTTGAAGGATCTCCGCGCCGCGCTTCTCGGCGGCTCAGCCATTGGAACGGTGAGTGTTGCAGACTGGAGCGATAGCCGCCGCCAGCAGGGAAGGGCCAGACTTGAAGTCACGCAGATCTCCGTGGAGAAACTGCTTGCGCTCTCGGGCCCCTCGCCGGAGATGAAGAAGATTCGCATCGATTCCAACACCTCCGGAACGATCACAGCCGAATGGGTAGGTTCTCCGGCGAGGGCGAACGCAGCGCTCGCCCTCAATTTTGCCCCGCAAGGAGTGGCTCCCGAGGAACGCGATTCCGTTAACCGGATTGCTCGATGCACAATACAGTGGGACAAGGCAGGCACTCTCGATAGCGAATCTCGACCTGCACACTCACGCGACACAGATCACCGCGCGAGGAGCGATCGGACTGGCTGAACGACCTGATGCGGCCCTGCAGTTTGCACTCGCTACTCAGGATCTGAACGAGTTCACACCCGTACTCGCGGCTTTGAAAGTACAGAAGCCTCCGGTCGAGCTGCACGGTAATGCTCGCTTCGAAGGCTCCGCCACTGGATCATTAACGGTGCCGCATGTGCTTGGACATCTAGCGGTCAGCAACTTCAACGTGCAGATTTCCGCCACAGCTTACGTCTGCAGCAGCTGGAGTGCAGACGGTCAAGGCAAGCAGTGCGCCTGCATCCGCCGCGCCGGCAAAATCGATCCATTGGGACGCACTGGCCGCCGACATCGATTACACGCCGAATGTCGCATCCGTCAACAATGGAGTTTTGCGACGCGGATCAGCCACCGTTTTTTTGACGGAGGCGCTTTCTGCGCCACAAAGTCGGCAGACACACGATGGCATACCCAACCCAAGCAATTGCCTTTTCATGCCCGCGTAAACATCCGCAACGCCAGCCTGCAGGACTTGCAGGCGCTCGCTGGGTACAATTATCCGCTCAGCGGTACACTGCAGACGAACATTGAAAATTGCGGGAACCGCTCGATCAATTGACTGGTGGTGGCAATCTGCAGATCACCAATGGCAGCGCCTATGGGGAGCCATTCAAGTCGCTGCAGGCCGACATTCGTTTTACAGGCGACGACGCCCAAATCAGCCGCCTGCATTTTTCCCAGGATGGCGGCGTGATCGATGGCACGGCGACATACGATCTTCCAACCAAGGCTTTACCGCCGATCTCCGTGGCTCCGGATTCAGCCTCGCTCATTTCAAGCAGTTGCAAAAAGGGAATACGCATCTGAGCGGTATCGGCGCAATTTCAGGCGCAGGCGAGCGGTACGGTCAGCGTCGCCAAGCCTTGACGCCCATCTTCAGATTCAAATGTGATCATGAATGGCGAGAGCCATCGGCAACATCGCCTTCGATGCGAAGACGCAAGGTGACACGCTGCATTCTAACCGGCGCGCCGCCATAACAAAATCGCAAGGTGAATCTCGACCGGCGAGGTCCGACTGCGTGGCGATTATCCCGGTAGTGCGCATTTGCAGTTCTCGGATTTCGACGTTGACCCACTCCTTAAGATCTACATGCAGGGCAAGGTCACCAGTCATTCGCGCATCCATGGCGAGATCGATGTATCGGGTCCGTTCAAGAATCCGAGGCAATTAAGTGTCATCGGCAACATACCGACATTCCATGTAGCTGTCGAGAACTTCGCGCTTGATAACAGCGGGCCCTATCCGTTTCTCAGTAAGAGGATGAGGCCGCGCATATAGAGCAGCTCCATCTCACTGGAGACGGTACAGATATTGCTGCGACGGCAATGTTGCGTTCACCGGATCGAAAGAGCTGGATGCGAATGTAAATGGCACGATCAATCTCAAGATCCTGCAAAGCTTCAATCATGATGTTTCGCAAGCGGTGTGACAAGAATCAGAGCGTGAGGGCGCAGGGTACGCTTTCGCAGCCAAGTCTAGCCGGCGAAATCGACTTGAACAACGCGAACCTCGCTTGGTCGATGTCTCCAACGGACTCAGCAACCTCAACGGCAAACTCGTCTTCAATGACAACCGTCTCGTCGTGCAACAACTCACAGCGCAGACAGGCGGCGGCCAACTCAATCTCGGCGGGTTCGTAACGTACAAGAGCGGCGTCCTGTTCGATCTGACTGCTACTGGGCATGATGTTCGCGTTCGTTATCAGGGGATGAGTACGGTCGCCGATGCCGATCTAGGCCTGACAGGCACACCCAAAGGCGCAACGCTGGGCGGGGATGTACTGATCACAAAGTTCGCCATGAACCAGCAGTTCGACCTCGGAACCTACATTGCGCGCAGCAAAGAGCCTCCGACGACTCCCGATCCGACCTCCATTACAAACCGGATTCGCCTGGATGTTCATGTCTCTTCATCTCAGCAGCTTGCGGTGCAGACCTCTCTCGCCACGCTCTCCGGCGATGTGGACGTCACCGTTCGCGGCACTGCTCTGAATCCGCTTCTGTTGGGACGGGTCAACATCGCAGAAGGCGATATCCTTTTTCAGGGAACGAAGTATCATCTCGATCGCGGAGATGTCACCTTCACGAGCCCTCTCCGCATCGATCCCGTGCTGAATGTTGAAGCGTCGGCTACGATCCGCGATTACGACATAACTCTGGGCTTCCATGGTCCGCTCGACCACTTGAATACCACATACCGCTCCGAGCCGCCGCTTCCGACATCCGACATCATCTCCTTGCTTGCCTTTCAGCGCACCACTGAAGAGTCGGCGAATGCGCAAACCCAGACCAGTTTCACTGAGACCGCGCAGAACGCGGTGCTAGGCGAAGCTTTGAACGCCGCTGTGAGTAGCCGCATCCAGAAGCTCTTTGGAATCAGCAGGGTAAAGATTGATCCCCAGGGTGGTGGACTCGAGAACAATAAACCGAGCATCACCGTCGAACAGCAGGTTAAGAGCAATTTGACCGTGACATTCGTGACCTACCCGACGCAGAGCAATCAGCAACTCATCCAGGTTGAATACAACGTTAACAAGAATGTCTCGATTGTCGGAGTGCGCGACCAATATGGCGTACTCGGGATTGATGTGCGCCTAAGACAACGGAAACGTTAACATCCAGCTACCCACCCCTACGGCTTAACTCGCATCTCTCATTACGGAGAAGAAGCCATCTCTCGGAGGGGTTATGAACAATGCATTCCGTACTCTAACTGTCGGTACAGCCGTCGTCTTCGGCGCTGCGTTGCTGAGCGCACAGAATAATAGTGGGCAGTACAACGACCCGAATTACAACAACCAAAACGGACAATACAGCCAGAACACTCAAAACAACAACGGTCAATACAACAATGACCGTGACCGCTCCAATGACCGGCAATCCAATAACGGCCAATATAACAATGGGCAATACGGCAATGGCCAGTACAACAATGGCCAATACAACAATGGCCAAAATGGGCAATATGCCAACGGAAACAATGGTCAGTATGACCAGGGTCCTTATGCCCAGAATGGCAGCGTCGTGCCGAGCGGAGCTCAACTTCACGTCCGCACCGACCAGGCGATCGACATTCGCAGTGGCGCGCACGCAGGGCAAGTCTTCCCCGCGACCATTGCAGACGATGTCCTTGATCAGTCCGGCACTCTTGCTATTCCGCGCGGATCACGGGCAGAACTGCGGGTCGTCAATCTGGGCACAACCAACAACAATAACAACAGCAATAACAACAGCAATGCGAACGAAAGCAACAATAACGAACTGACTCTGGACCTTGATTCCGTGACTGTGAACGGACATCGCTATCGCGTCAGCTCAGAAGACACAAGCGCCTCTGGTAGTTCGCGCCTCGGCGGTATCGGAGCGAACAAGCGCACTGGCGAGTATGTCGGCGGCGGAGCCTTGGTAGGAACGCTGCTCGGCGCACTCGCGGGCGGAGGAAAGGGAGCCGCTATCGGCGCAATCGTCGGCGGTGCTGCCGGCGCAGGAACGCAGGTGTTGACTCGCGGCAAGAACCTGAGCGTGCCGGCCGAAACTGTGTTGAATTTCCGTCTCGACCGTCCCGTGACGCTTCGCCCGTACACTGGTCCGAACAATGGGCGCAATCGCTTGCCACAGTAAGAAACCAGACGTTGTAAAAGGCGGGACCTCGGTTCCGCCTTCTTCATTGCTTATGGATTTCTACTGCTGGGTCGCCGGCGGTTCGTACGGTTTCTGCAGATTTCTTCGGGCTTCGTCGAGTGCGCCTTGCGTGTTGTCGTTCGTCTGGACCGCCTGACGATATTCATTGATCGCGCGCTCGCGCTGTCCACTCACATCGAAGATCTTGCCGAGTTGGACGTGCCCCCAGACTTCCGTCCACTTAGGGTCGCCGTCGCCGTTGATGGCGTCGCGATATGAGTTGGCGGCAGATTGGTAATTGTGCTGTAGGAAAAAGACCTCGGCGATCCGGTAGTTCGCAAGGGAGCTGTTCTTATTGATGTCGAGGGCTTTTTGAAACTCCTTGAGGGCTTCCGTCAATTCTCCCTGTGCAACCATCTGTTGCCCGCGCAGTATCGCGACGCGCGTGCGCAACTCCGGCGAGTTCTTCAGCACCCAGTTGTTCGGGTCGAGAATGATCTTGCGCGGACGCCCGAACGTCTCCACAGCATACTGCGATTGCGTGCCTTCAACATCGATTCGTTTGGTCTCGCTCTTGCCGTCTGTATCGACTCGTATCTGCAGCGGCATGTGGAACAGATCGAGATCCTGATTGACCGTGCCGACCACGCGGAATCCGTTCTGGATTCGGAACACGGTGTACTTGTTCTTGAACTCGGGAGCACCCGTGCCGTCCAGCCACTGCGCGAAAAATGCCGTCAGTTTTTCCCCGGACGATTGTTCCATCGTTTGCCGGAACTGCTGCGTCGTGACTGCCTTGTTCGCATATTGCGCCAACACGCCACGGATCGATTTGTCATAGGCGTCATTGCCGATATACCAGCGCAGCATGTGCATGATCATGCCGCCCTTATCGGTCGTCAACGACTGGAACTCGGGGGAGAACACATCCAGTTTGCCCGCCTGCGCAAGGGGTGCCTCGTCGTGCGCAAGCGCCCCGACCTCCATGTCCTTGGTAGCTTCCTGAAATCCGGATTCACCCGCGATGTCCTCGACATAGCGCACCTCGCTGTATCGCGATAGGCCTTCCGTGATCCAGAAATCGTTGCGCGTTGCAGGACTCACATCAACGCCCCACCACTGGTGCGCGATCAGGTTCGCGAGCAACCGGTAATTGACTTTGTTCCCGATCTCGCGCGAGGACACAGCTACGATCTCAGGGGCCCACGTCGCAGGTACCGTATCCATGGGCAATTCCACGACCGACAGTCTTCCGGTGACCGCGGGGCCGTAGATCGAAGAGAAGTACTCTTGCTCCTTCTGTGCCGTCTGCGCCCACTCGTTCGCCACATTCGCGTGGGTCTGCCCGAAGAAAACATGGATGTTGCCTACCGCTGAAGTCTGAGCTTTGGCAAAATTGCCAGCAATCACCGTGCCAGGAAAACTCGGCGTAGTCTGCGTGAAGGTAAACGTCGACTTGCCCGATCCTGCCGGCTTCGCCATCGCCGGAGTACCGCTCGCGATCACCGTCAATCCATTCGGGACGGTGATGTTCATGGTCGCAGCGAAACGGTTCGTCCCATAGCCCACCATCGGAAACCAGCGCCCTGCATAGAGCAGATAAGACGTGTCCTCGCCGATGTGTGCCAGCTTCAGGCCTTCAACAGGACTGTCATCGGCTGTATTCAGCACACCCTGATAGTCGAACGTAAGTGTCGTGCTTTGCTTCGCCGCGAGGGCCGTTGGTAGGACGACGCGCACGGTAGAATCCTGCGTGACGCGCTCCACCTGCAGCGCCTTGCCCCGCTCGTCTGTCACCTTGGGAATTCCCAGTCCATTGTGCAATTCAAAGGGAAGCGTGTTCACGTCATCAAGTGCCGTGACGTGTACCTTAGCGTGTGCGGTAAGTCTGTGTGTCGCCGGAGCGATCTCCGCATCGATAACATAGGAGTCCACTTCCAGCCTCTGCCGCTGCGCATTCGCCGGCAGCGCCGCGATAACTAACAGCACTGCCGCCGCGATGTGAGTCATGATTGTCAGAGATTTAGGGCCGCAACCGCGGTCAAAAAGCATGTGGAGCTCTCCCCAATGGTTCCTGTGTTTCTGATGTGGATTCTTACAGAAAAGATGCAGTTTGGTCATCTTCGCATCACCGCGACGACTGCGTCCGCAGTACGCACGACGGCAGTCTTGCCGTCCTCCTGCCCATCGCCCGCAGACCTCTGCAATTGTAGGCGCACACGCGCGAGGTCCTGCATTATCCGCTCACGCTCTGGCGAATCCCCGAGCAGCGGACGCATACGCGCCACGATGTTGGCGGCATTAAACTGCTGCTGGATAAGCTCCGGCACGATCTCTCTCCCCGCGATCAGATTGACCATGGCGTAGTGGCTTACCTTCACTAGACGTTTCCCGATGGCGTAGGTTATCGGCGACACCCGATACACCACCACGAACGGATTGCCGATCAGCGCCGCCTCTACCGTTGCCGTCCCGCTCGCCACGATGGAACCCCGCGAGTGCATCATGGCTGCTCGCGCCTCTTCTCCCGGCACGAATAAGACCCTGGGCGTATGCGCCGTCTGCGCCCTCAAAAAGTCCTCCGTCAAGGTGGAGGCCACCGGCAGCACATATTCGAACGAATCCCCCAACATGGCTGCCGCCCGCATCATCTCCGGCAGGTTCAACCGTACCTCGCCGCGCCGGCTCCCCGGCAGCAGCGAAATCCATTGCTTGCGGGGATTAAGTCCGAATTCCCGTGCGAAATCCTCGCGCGTACGATCGGGCATAGGCAAATCCGCCAGCGGATGCCCCACGAATTCCGCATCCACCTTCCGCTCACGATAAAAATGCTCTTCAAACGGGAAGATGACCATCATCTTGGTGACGTATCGCTGCACCAGCCTGAGTCGCCACGGCTTCCACGCCCACAGCTGCGGTGAGACAAAATAAATGACCGGAATCCCCATCCCGTGGGCATGGCGTGCCAACTTGAAGTTGATGTCAGGGAAGTCGATCAGGACGAGCGCATCCGGATTTCGCTCTCGCATCATACGGACCAGCAGCCGGTAGCTTCGGTAAATACTCGGTATATGCCGGACGATCTCCGTGATTCCGACCGCAGCTACCTCACGCGCATGGACGGTCAGTTCGCATCCCGCCTCGCGCATCTTGTCGCCGCCCAAACCGAATGCCTCTACCGCACCTCGGCTCTGCAACTCTCGCAACAGCAGCGCTCCGTAATTGTCGCCGCTGGCCTCTCCCGCGGAGAGCATGACGCGCGCCACTAATCGTTACCCGCCGCCGGAACCGGGGCAAGCACTTCCTGATCCTTATATTGAAGCTGGTATAACTTCCAGTAAATGCCGCGATTCGCTAGCAGCTGTTGGTGTGAGCCGGTCTCGCGGACCTTTCCCTTATGCATCACAATGATCTTGTCCGCACGCTGGATCGTCGAAAGCCTGTGCGCGATGATGACCGACGTGCGGTTCGCCACCATGTTTGTCACGGCCTCGCGCACGCGCAACTCCGTCTCGGTATCAACGCTTGAAGTCGCTTCATCCAGCACCAGGATCTTCGGATCGTGTGCCAGCGCCCGCGCAAAGCTGATCAACTGCTTCTGTCCGGTGGAGAGCGTACTTCCACGCTCATGGATATGCGTGTTGTAGCGTTCCGGCAGACCCTGTATGAAGTCCGCCACATTCACCTCGCGTGCAGCACTCTCCATTTGTTCATCGGAGATACCCGTGGTGCCGAGCCGGATGTTCTCGGCGATCGTGCCCGTAAACAGAAACGGGTCTTGTAACACCACGCCGTACCGCCGCCTCAAATCCGGCAAAGACATCTCGCGGATATCCACGCCATCTACCTTGATCGCGCCTCGTTGCACATCATAGAAGCGCATCAGCAGAGAGATGATCGTCGTCTTTCCCGCGCCCGTATGTCCCACGATGGCGACGGTCTCGCCGGGTTCGATCGTAAAAGAAACATCGCGCAGGATCCAGTCGAATTCCTCCGCACCGGCCGCTTTTTCCGCCGGCAAATGTTTATACGCGAACCAGACGTTCTCGAAGGTGATCCGTCCTGGGCCGCGTGCGTGCAATGCAGCCGCCGGGGAGACCACTTCGGCCTCCGTATCCAGAAGCTTGAATATCCGTTCGCTCGACGCCATCGCGCCCTGCAGAATGTTGTACTTCTCGCTCAAGTCCTGTATGGGACGGAAGAACCGCTGTGCATACTGAATGAACGCGACCAGGATTCCGATCGTCACCGTCCCCGATATCACCCGCAATCCTCCAAACCAGAGGATCAGTGCGATCGCGACAGAGGACAGTATTTCGACCACCGGGTAATACACCGCATACGCAAAGATCGCGTCCTTAAAGGCATCCATGTGCTGGCGGTTTACGTCCTCGAACTTCTGGTACGCCCGCCGCTCCCGATTGAAGAGCTGCAGCACGATCATGCCGGTTACATGTTCTTGCAGGTATGCGTTGATGCGGGCGATCGCCGTCCGTATCCTGCGGTACGAGTCGCGGACACTCTTACGGAAGACCATCGTCGCATAGAAGATCAGGGGCAACACCGCAAACGCGATCAGTGCCAGCCACCACTTCATCCGCAACATGATGATGATGATCCCTGCGAGGACGAAGACATCTTCGAAAATCGAAACGACCCCGGCGGTGAACATCTCGTTCAGCGCATCGACATCGCTCGTCACTCGCGTGACAAGCCGGCCGACGGGATTCCGATCGAAGAACGACACATGCAGCCGCTGTAGATGGCGGAAGATCTCGGCGCGAAGGTCGAACATCGCCTTCTGTCCCGTCCACTGCATGTAATAGGTCTGCGCGAATTCGCACAAGAAGCTGATCAGCAGCGCCCCGACATAGATTCCGCCGATCTCGGCAATGCCGGTCAACGGCTTGCTGCTCAAGATCGGATCGAGCAGGGTTCTGCTGCCAGCACTCGATGTCGTCAAATACTTGTCGATTGCCGTTCGTGTCAGGTAAGGGCCGATGACGTCTGCTGCGGCCTTGATCACGATCGTGATCAGCGCAAAGATGACCTGAAACTTGTACGGACTCAGATAACGCAGCAAACGCCGCATCAGGCGCGAGTCATACGCCTTGCCGAGTACCTCTTCTTCGTGGTGCGCTTCCGCCATGGATGTTCTATTTTAACGTCCCGCGTTAACGTCCGCGATAACTGTAAAACGCAGAGGAAAGGGCACAGCCTAAGCCATGCCCTACGACACCCATGAAATTACGAGGACTATGCGTGCGCGCCGCTCTCGAGTTCGAATCCTGCGAAGAAGTAGCTGATCTCGAACTTCGCCGTGTCTTCTGCATCGGAGCCGTGGATCGCATTCTGCTCGATCGATTCCGCATATTTCTTGCGGACAGTCCCTGCTTCCGCGTTCGCCGGGTTTGTCGCTCCCATCAGTTTCCGCAGGTCGGCGATGGCATTTTCTTTTTCAAGCGCAAGCACGACGATGGGACCGGACGACATGAACTCCGTCAGCGAGCCAAAGAACGGACGCGATGCGTGTACGGCATAAAAGCCTTCCGCCTGCGACTTCGTGATGCTGATCATCTTCATCCCGATGATGCGGAAACCGGTTTCCTGGATCATCGATAGAATTCCGCCCGTATGTCCCTTCCGGACCGCATCCGGCTTAACGATTGAAAAAGTGCGTTGGATAGTATGCATGACCTTTGATCTTCCTCGTGTTTAGCTTCCAGCGTTCTGCTGTCGGCTTATGAAAATGTGGTGAGCTGTCATCTGTCGCCTTACAGCTCTCACCTTGTGAATGGTGCGGCACTACCGTCTGCATAGAAGCAACCTGTGCCGCCCCAAAGATCTGACGGTTGAATCTATTTGCCAATCACCTTCGCCAGCATCTCGCCCAGGTCCGCTGGAGAGACGACGACATGGATGCCCGCATCGGTCATCGCCTTCATCTTCTCCGAGGCCGTTCCTGCTCCGCCCGAGATGATCGCGCCTGCGTGCCCCATGCGCCTTCCCGGAGGCGCCGTCTGTCCGGCGATGAAGCCGACCACCGGTTTCTTCACGTTCGCCTTGACGTAGGCTGCGGCCTTCTCTTCCGCATCTCCGCCGATCTCGCCGATCATGATGATCGCCGTGGTCTCCGGGTCTTCGTTCAATAGCTTCAAAGCATCGATGTGGGTCGTCCCGATGATCGGGTCGCCACCGATCCCGATAGCGGTGGACTGTCCGATGCCGCGCGTCGTCAATTGATAGACGGCCTCATACGTCAATGTCCCAGAGCGCGAGACGATCCCAACGCTTCCTTCTTTGTGGATGCGCCCCGGCATGATGCCGATCTTCGCCTTCCCCGGAGAGATCACCCCCGGGCAATTCGGACCGACCAGCCTCGACTTCTTGCCCTTCAAGTACTCCCACGCCTTGACCATGTCGCGCGTCGGGATCCCTTCGGTGATGCAGACGATCAGCGGCATCTCCGCATCCACGGCTTCCATGATCGCGTCGGCCGCAAACGGAGGCGGAACGAAGATAACGGTGGCGTTTGCCCCCTCCTTCTCAACCGCCTCGCGGACAGTGTTAAAGACCGGCCAACCCTCGTGCGTGGAGCCACCCTTGCCGGGCGTCACCCCTCCGACGATCTTGGTGCCATATTCCTGGCAGGCTTTGGCGTGAAACGTTCCCTCTTTGCCGGTGATGCCTTGAACGATGAGACGTGTATTTTTATCGACGAGTACAGACATGATTGAGTAGGTCCTAGGTGTTATATGAGCGAGTTGGGAGGGAAAAGGGACAAGGGATAAGGGATGCGATTTTCATTTCTTCGCTCCTAACGAAACGATAAGTGCGTTCAACATTCTTTCGACCTCATCGGAGTAATTTGTGGCAATCGCGGTGGGCCGCGTCAGTTCCATATCCCAGGCCTTGGGCGATGGTCAACTGAGTCTGAACCTCATAGTTAGACCCCCGTGCCATGCATAGAAACTGTCGGTATTCACCGCGACCCGCGCGCCCATAGCCTTCGGCAATATTGCTCGCCACCGAAACACCGGCCCGACGTAACTGCGAGGTAATGCCATACAGTTCCTCCCTTGGGTACGCTTTTGTAGCCTTGTATATCTCAGAAGTCATTTGAATCGCGCGTTGCCACACGGTGAGGTCTCTGTAAGACCGAATAATTACGTCGTTCGCACTCAAATCCCTTGTCCCTTTTCCCTCGTCCCTCGCTAACGCGCTGCCGCAACCACCAACTCCGCCGCATCCTTCATGGTCTGTCCTACCTGATAGTTCAGGGTGGATTTCTGCAGCAAGGCGCGCCCCTCTTCTACGTTGGTTCCCTCTAAACGCAGCACGATGGGAAGCTTCAGATTGGTGCGGCGGGCCGCTTCGATCACGCCATTGGCGAGCGTATCGACGCGTAGGATGCCGCCGAAGATGTTGATGAAGATTGCCTTCACATTCTTGTCGCTGAGCAGGATCTGGAATGCATGCGTGATCTGGTCGGCATTCGCGCCACCGCCGACGTCGAGAAAGTTTGCCGGACTTCCTCCCGCATACTTGATGATGTCCATGGTCGCCATGGCGAGTCCGGCGCCGTTCACCATGCAGGCGATATTTCCATCGAGCTTGATGTAGTTCAAGTTGTACTTTGAGGCTTCCACCTCGAGTGGGTCTTCTTCTGCTACATCGCGCAGGTCCTTGATGTCTGGATGGCGATAGAGCGCGTTGTCGTCGAACGTCAACTTGGCGTCCAGCGCAAACAGACGGTTGTCTTTGGTCGTGATGAACGGATTGATCTCCATCAGCGATGCATCCGTCTCGTCGTACGCACGATAGAGCGCCATGAAGAACTTCACCGCCTGGTTCACCAGCTCGGGCTTCAGGTTGAGCGCGAATGCAAGCTTGCGCGCCTGGAACGCTTGAAACCCTACTGCGGGGTCGATGTATTCCTTGATGATCGCCTTGGGATTCTTGGCGGCGACCTCTTCGATCTCCATGCCGCCCTCGCTGGACGCCATGAACACCGGACGAGCAGTCGCCCGGTCGAGCACGATGCCAAGATAAAGTTCACGCTCGATTGGCAGCGTTTCTTCGATCAGCAGCCGCTGCACCCTCTGTCCTTCGGGGCCGGTCTGGTGCGTTTTCAGCATCATGCCGAGGATCTTGTCCGCGAGCTGTGCGGCCTCCTCAGCGTTCTTGCCGAGTTTCACGCCGCCGCCCTTGCCGCGTCCGCCGGCGTGGATTTGTGCCTTCACAACGATTCCGGACGCCCCCTGGTCGAGCAGCCGCTTCGCGACCTGCTCCGCCTCTTGTACGGTGGTGACCATCTCTCCGCGAGGTATGGCGACGCCATACTTCGCGAGAATCTGCTTGCCCTGGTATTCGTGGATTTTCATCGGACCTTCACATCACAGTTCGCAAATCGACAATCGTCGGGTACACACGCAGACCGCTCATGTGTACGGCATGAATTCACATAAAAAGGGGTCGAACCAGACAGGAAAACTGCGTTGATCCAAACAGGTGATTGTATCAAAGGCATGAGCAGCTGCGAGTGTGGCACCGACGCGGCTGCAGACTGTAGCTTTTGGTTCTCAGCTCTTAGCTTGCGGTTTAAGTTCGAGGCTCGCAGTGGAACCGTCGATCTCAAGAATTAGGGTGCGATGAGGGTTGCCCTTGAACGCGTGGAGCGCGTGGCTTCAGCTGAGGCGGAGCTGTACACGTTCCTCCTCTTCCCCTCGAATTGTCATTGCGAGGAGCGTAGCGACGAAGCAACCTTGCGGTTGCCACTTATGTCCGCGCCAGCGGACACTTTTCCACACCTCAAATCACCACCCCTGTGGAAACTTCTTGCCCCCTGTGCAAATCCACCATTTTGGACAGCAAAAGACCTGTCAATACCCCTACTTTGTGGAAATCTCCCTAATTTCCACAATCGAAAGTAGATATAAATCTCCCGTAATTCAGTATGAAACTACCCCGAAGTTGCTAGAATTGTAAGTAGAAGATATCTAGAAAATAAAGCACGCCCACGTGGCGTGCTTTCTCATTTTCCGTCCTGTCATCCCGACGCAGGAGGGATCTGCAGACAGGCATTCACTCAAAACAAAGCACTTACTCAGGGATCTCAGGGATCTCCCGGGATCACCCTGATCTAACTCACTGATTCCAAAGATTCACCCCCACCGGGGAATACCCACCCTGCGAAAACAAACCAGCAAACGCGAGGTTGCTTCGTCGCTGCGCTCCTCGCAATGACAAAATCGTAAGGAGGCACTGGAACGACGCAGCTCCGCCGGGACGAAAGCCACGCGCTCCGCACGTTCAACGAAGATGCAAGCATCGCTGCGCTCGCAATGAATCCTAAGGGGGCAAGGAAACGAAGCAGCTCCGCCGGGGCTAAAGCCACGCGCTCCCCACTACCGGGGTCTATCTCCCTCGCCCCTTATCCCTAGTCCCTTCCCACGCCGAGCACCGGACCCAGCTAAGAGCCGACATCTGATGTTGCCTCTTGGTAACGTCCAGTTCCATTGCCCGTCTCTCCCTCGCACTCCGGAACTTTGCACGCAACGGATGCGTACTACCGGAACGAGGGAAGGCCGTGCGTTTTAGGGATTTAGTGCGGGACACGCTGCAGACGATCTGGGCGCATAAACTGCGTACCGGATTGACGATGTTCGGTATCGCATGGGGCATTGTCTCGATCGTGCTCATGATGGGCGCAGGCGAGGGATTGCAGGTAGGCCAGCAGAAGAACATGGCCACCCTCGGCAAAGACATCATGATCGTCTTCGCCGGTACGACTTCGATGCAGGCTGGGGGCGCCCGCGCGGGGAGGCGTGTCCGCTGGACCTACGATGATGTGCTCGCGGTTCAGGAGCACGCGCCCGAGTGCAAGTATGTTTTGCCGGAGTTGAATACCCGTGGGACGAAGGCGCACTCGGCGTCAAACGCCGGAAATTTCGAAGTAACAGGTTCTACTCCTCCGTTCGAGGAGATCCGCAGTCTCGATGTAGCCAACGGCCGCTTCTACAACTGGGAGGATTTTAACCAAGCGCGCCGCGTCGCCTTCATCGGAAGTGACGTGAAGAAGCAGTTGTACGCTTCGAGCGAGGGCGTTGGCGAGAACATCTACCTGAACGGGATTCCGTACACGGTGATCGGTGTGATGAGAACCAAAGAGCAGGACTCGAGCTATGACGGCATGGACGTCAGCAAGATCTTCATCCCTTATACGGCGCAGCGCGAGGACTTTCCTCTGCCCGCTCCGGACCATCCCGACACGCTCAACCGGATGTTGGTGACTCCGTGGTCGCTGGAGAAGCATCCCGCTTGCAAAGCGGAGTTACTCGCGACGTTGGGGTCGAGGCACCGGTTCGATCCGCAGGACAAAGAAGCCGCCGGGGTATGGGACACGGTAGAGAACGCACAAGAATTCAAACAGATGACCGACGGAATGAAGATGTTCCTCGGTGCGGTCGGCTTCACGACTTTGCTGCTCGGCGGCTTGGGCGTGATGAACGTAATGCTGGTCGCCGTCCGTGAGCGGACGCGAGAGATCGGTGTACGGAAGGCGCTAGGTGCGCAGTCGCGGACCATCTTAAGGCAGTTCTTTCTGGAGAGCCTGATCGTCGCGGGTGTGAGTGGCGCCGTCGGATTCACAGTCGCCTACGGCTTCTGCGCCTTGGTGAATCTGTTGCCGATGCCCCCGTTCTTTGCCGGGCTTCTGCCGACGTGGCAATCCGGGGTGCTCGCGTTCGTGCTGCTGACGGTCATCTCGGTGGTGTCAGCGTTGTATCCGGCGAGCCGCGCTGCCCACGTCGATCCGATCGAGGCACTGCGCTTTGAGGCGGGGGGATAGCCATGCTGAAACAGATCCTTGGAGACGCCTGGAACGCCCTGCTCAGGAACCGCACGCGCAGCGGACTTACGATGCTCGGTATCGTATGGGGCATCGTTGCGGTGACGATGCTGATCGCCTACGGCGAGTGGCTTCCGCACGGTACTGGTAAATGCGTTCAACTCATTTGGCCATTCCGTGGTCATCGGTTGGCCGGCGCAGACTAGCGAGAATGCGGGCGGCCAGAGAGCGGGCAAGAAGGTCCGTGTTGAACAAGCGGACATCGAGCGCGTCAAGCAGTTGCCCCTGATCAAGTACGCCTGCGGAGAGACCGTACACGACGAAAAGGTGCAGGCAGGCGAGCGCCTGATCGATGGCACCGTGCGGGGGGTCTGTCCTGAATACGGCGAGATGCGCAATGAAGTCGCAGCGCTGGGGCGGTGGTTCAACAGCGCCGATATGGCCGAGCGGCGACACGTCGCATTCATCGGCGGCAAGGTCTATCAAAAACTTTTCGCCGGCAAACCTGCCGTCGGAGAAGACATCACCATCAACGGCGCTCACTTCACCGTTGTCGGCATCATGAGCCGCAAGTTGCAACTCAGCAACTACTTCACCAGCGACGATGAGAGTGTGTGGATCCCGTTTACCTCGGCGGGTGATCTGTGGGACACGAAGAATTCGAGTGTGCTGCTGTTCGAACCAGTGAATCCGCAGTTTGAGAAAGACGCGGAGAAGCAGGTGCTGGCGACGCTGGCGGAGCGGCAACAGTTTTCGCCGACCGACAAGAAGGCCATGCTGATGATGGGGCAGGAGACTATGCGTCCCTTTATCGACGGCATCACCATCGGACTGCAAGTGTTGTTGCTGTTCATCGGCGCTCTCACTCTTGGCATCGGCGGCGTAGGAGTAATGAACATCATGCTGGTCTCGGTAGATGAGCGCATCCGCGAGATCGGATTGCGCCGGGCGCTGGGCGCCACGAAGGGAATCATCAAGTTGCAGTTCCTGACCGAGGCGCTGGTGATGATGCTGCTGGGAGGCGCCCTGGGGATACTTCTGTCGTATGCCATCGCCGCGGTCGCTCCGAAGTTGCCGATGCTCGGTCCGTTGTTTGAAGACACGAGCGGGACGGGGGACATTCAATTGGCGATTACGCCAATGACAGTACTTCTGTCGGCCTTCGTCCTGATCGTGATCGGCGTTCTGAGCGGACTCGCACCGGCGATCAAGGCCTCGAAGCTCGATCCGGTCGAAGCACTGAGGTACGAGTAGCTGGAATCCTGTTAAGCTGAACACACAGCGGCCACTGACAATCGAATGAGTCGGGCCGCTGTTCGTTTGCAGCCCATGACAGAACATATCCTTCTCGTACTTCATACCTTCATCACCTCGTTTATGAGCCATACCGGGTACCTGGGTGTCACTCTGCTCATGGCGATAGAGTCGGCGTGCATCCCGCTGCCGTCTGAATTGATCATGCCGTACGCGGGGTATCTGACCTCTCAAGGTGTTTTCAAGCTATTTTGGGCGGCGACAGCAGGTGCGATCGGATGCAATCTGGGTTCGGTTGTCGCATATGAGATCGGATATTTCGGTGGGCGTCCGCTGGTGGAGCGTTTCGGAAAATTTGTGCTATTGAACGAGCACGACCTGGATGTGGCGGACCGGTTCTTCCACAAGCACGGCGCCTGGGCAATCTTTATTGGCCGATTGCTGCCGGTGATCCGCACCTTCATTGCGCTGCCAGCGGGAATCGCGAAGATGCCCAGGGGCAGATTCCACATCTACACATTCCTGGGATCCTGGCCGTGGTGCTTCGTACTCGCATATATCGGAATGAAGCTGGGTGAACACTGGAACACGCTGGGCAAATATTTTCATCGCTTCGATGCTCTGATCGTGGCCATTCTGTTGGCCGGATTCGCGTATTTTGCGTGGTCACACTGGAAGCACCGCGTCGGCCGGAACGCCGCCGCATAGGTAGCTTCGAAGATCATTCGGGAAGCCGCGCTATATACTTGGGGAATCCGGTTTCAGCATGTCCCAAAAGAAGTTTTATCTCGAAACTTTCGGTTGCCAGATGAATTTCCACGACTCGGAGAAGGTCGCGGGAACATTGCAGCACGAGGGCTATCTTCAGGTCGATTCAGAGGAAGAGGCAGACCTGATCCTCTACAACACCTGCTCGATCCGCGACAAGGCGGAGCAGAAGGTCTTCCATCGCCTGGACAACTATAAGAAGCTGCTGAAGCAGGGAAAGAAGTTCGGCGTCCTGGGCTGTGTAGCGCAGCAAGAGGGCGAGAAGATATTCGAACGCGCGCCGTATGTGTCCATGGTGGCGGGGTCGTCGTCTTATCGCAATCTCGGGCAGATGCTGGTTCAGATCGATGCAGGGAACAACCGGGTGACCGGTTTGGACGACCGTCAGACGGACGAGGCATTCGACACCGAGTTCACGGCGCGGACGAATCCTCATCGGGCGTATATCACGATCATCGAGGGATGCGATAAGTTCTGTGCCTACTGCGTGGTGCCTTATACGCGTGGCAAAGAGCGTAGCCGCACGTCGGCCAGTGTCCTGGATGAGGCGAAGCGGATCGCGGAGATGGGATATTCCGAGATCCAATTACTAGGACAGAATGTGAATTCGTACCACGATCCGTCTGACAGAATGACGTTTGCTGAGTTGCTGAACGCAGTCGGCGAGATCGACGGGATACGCAGAGTCCGATTCACTACCTCGCATCCGCGGGACTTCACGAAGGATATTGTTGAGGTGATCGATGCGAATCCTAATTTGTGCAGTCATGTGCACCTGCCCGTACAGAGTGGTTCCAGTGACGTGCTGCGGTTGATGTCCCGGGAGTACACGCGGGAGCAGTATCTCGAGCGGATCTCCTGGATCAAGAACTCCAAGCGGCACATCAGCATGACGACCGACGTCATCGTAGGGTTTCCAGGCGAAACGGACGCCAATTTCGAAGAGACGATCACGCTTCTCGGAGCGGTAGGCTACGACGCCGTGTTTGCGTTCAAGTATTCACCTCGTCCGAATACGCCTGCGATCACTATGCCGGACAGTATCCCCGAGGAGTTGAAGTCGGAGCGCCTGCAAGTCCTAATGAACCGCCAGCGCGAAATCCAAAGAGAGAGTTATGCCCGGCACCTGGGGCAAACTCTTCAAGTGATGGTTGAAGGACGGAATGAAACGCGCGGGCAGATCATCGGACGCAGCGAACAGAACGTGACGGTCAACTTCACTACCAAGGCGCTCATCCATCCAGCGGTGCGGAGCTATGTGGATGTGAAGATCACGAGCACATTTCCGAACAGTCTAGCTGGCGAGCAAGTCGTAAACTAGAGGATCGGTAAGCAAAGGGGGCGGCATGGAAATCGAGATGAAGATCCGGGGCGTGATGATGGATCCGGTCACGAACATGCCGATCATTGTCCTGCGCGAAGCATCGGGGGATTCCGTGCTGCCGATCTGGGTTGGCATCTTCGAGGCGAACGCGATTGCGTTTGAGATCGAGAAGGCGACGCCGCCACGTCCGATGACCCATGATCTGCTGAAGAACGTGGTGATGGGGTTCGACGCCAAAGTATCCAAGGTCGTCGTGACCGAGTTGCGCGAGGACACGTTCTTCGCGGTGATCTGGATCGAGCGCAGCGGAACGTATATCAGCGTCGATTCAAGGCCGAGCGATGCGCTTGCGCTGGCGTTACGGTCCGATTGCCCGATCTATGTGGAAGATGCGGTTCTCAAAAACTCAAAGCTTGCAGCTTTGGCGAGTGAGCGCGTCTCCGCGGAGGACCTGCGCAGGTGGTTGGAAAACCTTGGCGATGAAGACCTCGGCCGCTACAAGATGTAACGATGCGAGATCCTGCTGAGCAGCTACAAGCCCTTTATATAGAAGGGTTTGAACTTGAACAATTCGAGCGTTACCCGAAAGCGGTGGGCGTCGTCCGCGGGGAGTGCCTGGCGCTGCTTGTGCCTGGACCCGACGGCTTGCAGATCCTGGGTACTCCGGGGTGGAAGCTGGGTGCGGAGCTTGGTGTACTGACCACCGTTGGCGGCAAACCGGTCTTCCAATTCAAGCAGCATATGGTGGAAGCGACGGACGAGAGACGTGCCGCTCTCAAAGCGTTTCGAGAGGACATTCTCCGCATCATGCGGTCGTGACGTTGTCAGCTACACTGTTCGAAACCATGTCTGATGCGAAATCTGAAACGAAGAAGATTGCAGTTGTCCCTGGCGATGGGATAGGCAAGGAAGTGATTGCGGCTGCTCTCGCAGTGGTAAGGGCGACGGGCGCTCCAGTGGAGTTCACCGAGTTTGACTGGTCGGCTGACCGCTATCTGAGAGATGGTACGACCATGCCCGACGGAGCATTCGCTATTCTCGATCGCGACTTCGATGCCATCTTTGTTGGCGCGTTAGGCGATCCAAGAGTCCCCACGAACGTGCATGCAAAGGACATCCTACTCGGCATGCGCTTCAAGATGGACCTCTTCGCGAATGTGCGTCCGGTAAAGTGCTTCGACGATTCGCTCTGTCCTCTGAAAGGGATCAAAGCTGAGGAGATAGATTTTGTCGTCATCCGCGAGAACACAGAGGGGCCCTATGTGGATGTGGGCGGTGTGTTCAAGCAGGGTACCGCCGATGAGATCGCAGTCAACGAAGACGTAAACACGCGCAAGGGCGTCGAGCGTGTTATCCGGTATGCGTTCGAGTATGCGAAGACGCATGGGCGGAAGAAGCTACTCATGTCCGATAAATCCAATGTCATGACCTATGCGCATGGACTTTGGCAGCGGGTATTCAAGCAGGTTGCCGCGGATTATCCGGAGATTGGGTCGTCGCACATGTATGTAGACGCATTGTGCATGCACATGGTGCGCGATCCGCGTCAGTTCGACGTGATCGTTACGAACAACATGTTCGGTGACATCGTTACGGACCTCGCCGCGGCATTGCAGGGCGGGCTGGGGATGGCGGCCAGTGGCAACATTCATCCTGGGAAGACGAGCATGTTCGAGCCGGTGCATGGTTCGGCGCCGCCGATCGCGGGAAAGAATTTGGCGAATCCCATGGGTGCAATCCTCACAGCAGCAATGATGCTCGAGCACCTGGGTCTTACGGGGCCGGCACAGCGCATCCAAGCGGCGGTTGTGAAGGCCGTACGTGAGAAAAAGACGACTGGCGATATCGGCGGCACGCTTGGTACGAGGGAGTGCGCAGCAGCTGTTGAGGCAATGCTCTAAATCAAACCGACTAAAGGACAGGCTCGAATGGCAGATGAGGTCGAGATCAAGTTTGAGATTCGCGATGTATCTGCTATGCGACTGAGACTAGCCCAAGTGGAGTTCCGCGAGGTGACGACGCGGACGCATGAGTTCAACACCGTCTATGACACCGCAGGTTCTGAGTTGAGGGGGCGCGGCGAACTCCTGCGATTGCGCCAGTATGGGGATGAGTGGACACTCACGCACAAGGGCATGGTGGATTTGGACGCCAAACACAAGACGCGCAGGGAAACAGAAACTGCGGTCGCGGACGGAGATGCGATGCATGAGATCCTCACCTCGCTGGGATTTGTTCCACGCTTTCGATATGAAAAGTTCCGCACTGAGTTTGAAGATCCGCAGGGCAGGGGGCACGTGGTGCTCGACGAGACACCCATCGGCAATATAGGCGAGATCGAAGGGCCAGCGGAATGGATCGACGAAACCGCCGGGAAACTGGGCATAGACCAGTCCGAGTACATCACGAAGAGCTATGCAGGGCTGTTTGCAGAGTGGTGCCGCAGTAGTGGCAACCGCGCGACAGAGATGACATGGGCAGCTATAGGCGCGCCGGTGCCGCAGCATGGTTGAGGTATCATTCGGCGCATGCAAGACCCCAGGTCCCAATCTGCGGAACCTTATCCCCGTCCGTCCATTGAGCTGCCAAGACTACCGCTGCCGCTAGTTGTCCCGCTTGCTGCGCTCGCATTTCTGATTCATCTGGCGACGAACTGGCGTTACGGATATTTCCGAGATGAACTCTATTACCTCGATTGTGGACGGCACCTTGCGCCGGGATACGCGGATATGGCTCCGTTCGTCCCCCTGCTTGCGCGCATCGGTCTTCTGCTCGGCGGGTCCCTCACTGCCATCCGCCTGCCGTGCGATGTCGCTGCCGCACTCACCGTACTACTCACGATCCTCATAACGAGAGAGTTGGGCGGTGGAAGGTTTTCGCAGGCACTCGCGGGAGTGTGCGTCATCGCCGCGCCTGCAATGCTGATCAACGGAGACATTCTCACCACGAATGTCTTCGAGCCAGTCCTTTGGATGGGCTGCATATGGATGCTCATCCGGATCGCCCGTACGGGTGATTCGAGGCTTTGGCTATGGTTTGGCGCCTCCGCAGGGCTTGCGATCGATAACAAACATTCTGCGGTGTTCTTTTTGGTCGCTGTAGTTGCGGCTGTTTTATTGACTCCGCTGCGTCGCGAGATCGCGACCAGGTGGCTCTGGTATGGCGTTGGAATCATCTTTTTGTTTGCTCTGCCCAATCTGGTCTGGCAGATGCAACACAACTTCGCGACCTATGAATTGCTGCGCAACGTGCAGAAGACGCACAAGAACATCGTTCTTGGGCCGGGGGTCTATCTCCTGCGCCAGATACTCGCATTTCTTCCTATCTCATTTTTGATATGGGGCGCTGGGATAGCGTGGTGCTTTTCCCACCGGCAATGGCGCGTGCTCGGCTGGATATATGTCATCCTCTTTGCGATCATGGTTGCGCTGAAGGGCAAGGATTACTACTTCTTTCCGATCCATCCGATGGTCATCGGCGCAGGTGCTGTAGCGTGGGAACAATGGAGCGCTATGCGACGTTGGCTCCGTCCCACACTGATCACGCTTATTCTTGTGAGCGCCATCGTGGCACTGCCGCTGGCGTTGCCGATCTTGCCGCCGCAACAACTATTGACGTACTTAAAGACGTTGCATCTTGATCCGCCGAAGAGCGAAGTGGCGACGTCAGGTCCACTGCCACAATATTTCGGTGACCAGTTCGGATGGGAGGGTCTGGTTGCGGAGGTCGCGCGCGACTACGAGTCGCTACCCCCCGATGAGCGCGCCCATACTGCTATCTATACGGGCAACTACGGGGAAGCGGGTGCAATCGACCAATTCGGCGCAAGGTATGGATTGCCGAACGCGGTAACCGCCCACCAGAACCATTTCTTCTGGGGACCTCCGCCACCGCCGATCGGTGCTATAGGGACCAATGTCATCTACCTCCAGTGGGACCGGGAGACGCTAGAGTCGTTGTGCGATGAGGTGCGTGTACTCAGTGAGCATCATGACGAGTGGGGCATGGCGGAAGAGAATGCTCCCATTTTCTATTGCAAGGGTTTGAGATATTCGTTTCAAGAAAGATGGCCGCGGTGGAAGCACTGGAATTAGAACTCAATGGCTATCTGCCGGCGATGATGGTGCTGTGTACGTCTCCGGATTTCGTCAGGACGGTGATATCGGCGTCGGCTCCTGGGGCGAGCGAGCCCTTTTGCGTAAGACCTAGAAGGCGGGCGGGATTCCCGGTTGCAAGTTTCACCGCACGATCCAACTTCCATCCAGCAAACTTCGCTGCGTTGCGTACTGCGCGGTCGAGGGTGAGCACACTCCCGGCAAGTTTGCCCTCATATTCGCAGCGGTCCCCTCGAACGGTGACCTGAAACGCCCCAAGCGCATACAGACCATCGGGCATTCCGGTGGCCGAAATCGCGTCGGTGATCAGAATGGCAAGGTCCCCTTTTGCCTCTAAAAACAAACGCACGATGTCGGGGTGCACGTGGATACCGTCGGCGATGATGTCTGCGAAGAGTGCTTCGGAGGTGAGTACCGCACCCAATATGCCGGGATCACGATGGTCCAGCGGACGCATCGCGTTGAAGGTGTGTGTAGCTGTTCTTGCTCCGGCGGCGATACCTGCGTTTACCTCTGCGAAGTTAGCATCGGAGTGACCGAGGCTCACGATCACGCCACGTTCGGTAGCGTGATGAACAAAAGCTTCGCCATGCGCAAGTTCAGGAGCAAAGGTCATCATGCGCATGGTTCCGCCTGCGGCTTCGAAGAAACGGTCGAAGAGCGCGGTATCTGCGGGTTGCAGGCACTCGGGCGGATGCACGCCCCGTTTGGCATGACTGATGAACGGGCCTTCCAGATGAATTCCCAGAGGACGCGCTCGTCCGGTTTCAGCACGGGGCTTCTTGATCTCAGAAGAGAGGGTTGCCAACGATCGAAGTATGGTGTCCGTCGTGGCGGTGACAGTGGTGGGGAGATACGAAGTCACTCCGTGTGTGCTGAGGAAGCGCTCGAAGTGGGCGAGTTCAGAGGGACTCGCGTGCATCACGTCGAAACCCGCTCCGCCGTGGATGTGCAAGTCTACGAATCCTGGTGCAAGGATACAGTCTTGAAAATCCCGATGGTTCGGCGGCAGATCCCGGTTGCGTCGCGTCGTTACTTCGAGGATCTTGCCGTCCTCGACGAGAACGAGAGGCTCTTCAATGGTTCCCGATGGCGTAATGGCGGAGTGCGCAGTCAAGGCGAGCATCGAAGCCCATTGTAAAGAAACAACGGGGGGACCGAGCCCTCCGCTTTCGTGCAGTAGATTTCAAACACTCTAGTGGCAGTTGATTGCGATGAACCCGCGGCTGTGTCCGGCAGCATCCACGTAAGCGCCGCTCACGGTTTTCTTTGAGTTGTAGCCGACTGGGATCGTGCTCTGTGATCCACCCATACTAGCGTTTTTGTATACCCCGTTTTCATATAAGAATCCGTGTCCGTAGCCGCCCTTAAAGTAGTTGCCGATTACCGTGCCATCGGGACCGATGCCAAGTGCTGAAGTGCTGTCCGCCCCAGGGAATTTGATCTCGGTGAATCTGCCGTTGTTATAGACGAAGCCATGATTAGCCCCGTTACTGTCCTGGTAGGTGCCGGAGATCTGTCCGGTGTTATTGATCCCTGTGGCCCAGGTACCCGCAGCATTGGGATGATCGAGGGAGACAAAACGGCCGTTGTAGCGGACAAATCCGTGGTATCCGGTACCGTCAAAATATTCTCCGACCGACACGCTTGAATCGTTGATCGCAGATGCGATTGTCGCGGAGGCACCGGGATAATCGAACTTGATCACCGACGAACCATGCATCAGGAACCCGCGTTGACGGTGGAGGATGGAATCATAGAAGTCGCCGGCGACGACGTCATTGTTGTTGATTCCGCGAACTTCAGTCTGGAATGCATTTGATACGGCAATGTCGTGCCGGGCACCGTTATAGATGAAGGAACGATATTGTCCCTTGAATTCGTATGTCCCGACGAAGTGACCTTGGTTGTTGATGGATGCGAGGTCAGTAAACCCTGCGCTAGGAATAGTCCAGTCTTTGAAGCTGCATGAGGACGTCTGCTGTGCGGCAGCGGGGATGGCGGCAATGGCGGCGATGGTAAGAACAAGAGTGGCAATTTTCTGTTTCACGGGGTCCCCTGGGTCTTGATTCACGTGCTAGTAATTACACAGTAAGCACCTGTAATGCCAAAGAACTAAGGCGACTCTTCCTCGGAGACGACTCGAAAAGCGGCAACTCTGTGGAAATCCTTTGTTGATGAAAGGATAAAGTGTGTACTCTCATGCCAACATTTCAACCAGAGCTGCTCAAATGCGGCCGACCCATGGAAGCTATGATTGAGGGCGATGAGAATCCTGGGTGCGGATGAAATGCGCGAGGTGGACAGGCGCACCGTCGAGTCGGGCCGCGGCACGTGGCTTGAGCTGATGGAAAGGGCCGGTCGTGCGGTCGCGGAGTGCGCGTTAGAGCTGTACCCTGCGGCGCAGCAAGTTGCTGCGGTCTGCGGTAAAGGCAACAACGGTGGAGATGGACTGGTCAGTGCACGGGTGTTGGCAGAAAAAGGCAGAGATGTTCACGTCCTGTTATGCGCCCCTCCCGCTGCACTGTCACGGGAAGCATCCGCCATGTTCGAGAAGCTCGGCGACAGGGTTAAGGTGCATGTGCTGTCGTCCGAAGGCGATTTAATACGGCCTGAGATATCCGCGGCGATGCGGAAGGCGGACGTCATCCTAGACGCCCTGCTCGGATCTGGATTTCAGCCCCCGGTGCGTGACTTCTATCTTGCCGTGATCGATGCGGTGAATGCGGCGGGTAAGCCAGTCGTGGCGATTGATTTGCCCTCTGGAGCAGATGCGGACGCGCAAATAGAGGGCACGAGCATACGCGCTTCCGCAATCGTGACGTTCACCGCTCCCAAACCATGGCATGTCTGGTCACCGAATTCGGAAATTCAGGCGGCCATAGCTGACATTGGTAGTCCGGAAGAGGTCGTTGTTGCGGTTGCTCGCAAACGTGAGCAGTTGTTCACATCGCGTGATGTGCCCGCGGAATTCTTTGTCCGCCCGGCGGATTCGAATAAGGGACGCTATGGACATGTGCTGGTAATCGGGGGCTCGCTCGGCAAAGCCGGGGCGCCCGCGATGTGCGCAATGGCGGCACTGAGGAGCGGGGCGGGTCTCGTGACGGCCGCCTCTCCGGGTAGCGTATTGAGCACCGTGGCCTCTTTTGCCCCGGAGATCATGACTGAGCCCCTGGATGGGCGAGAGGCGGAGTGTGTGAGCATGCGAGCTTCTGGAGCGGTCCGCGAACTCGCAAAGAATAAATCGGTGCTGGCGGCCGGTCCTGGATTAGGTAGGGCGGCAGAGACGGAGTCGTTCCTCCACACACTTATCGCGGAGATGGAACTGCCGCTGGTGCTGGACGCAGACGGACTGAATGCGTTCGAGGGCCGTGAAGATCTGCTCAGGCGGCATAGGTCGCCTTTTCTGGTGATCACGCCGCATCCGGGAGAAATGGCACGGCTTACCGGACTCTCCGTACGCGTGGTGCAGGCTGACCGTATCGGTCTTGCACGGAGCTTTGCATCCGAGCATCGGTGCGCAGTTGTGTTGAAGGGGTGGCGGACAGTGATTGCTTTCGCGGATGGCAGTGTGTGGATAAATCCAACTGGCAACGCAGCGATGTCGAAAGGCGGCACGGGAGACGTACTGACGGGCATGATTTCAGCAATGGTTGGACAGATGCCCCGCCAGCCAGAGTTGGCTGTGCTCGCAGCGGTTTACCTGCATGGACTTGCTGGCGATATCGCGCTGCCTGAGTTCGGCATGCAGGGGATGCTCGCGAGCGACTTGATCAGCACGATCCCAAAAGCATTTATTGCCTTGTCGCGGGAGAGGAGTGGAGGAATCACGTGGCTGCACAAGGTTCATGCGCAATGACGAGAGAGTTTGCGAGCGCGTCAGCAGAAGAGACGATCACGGTCGGAGCCAGGCTGGCAGAGATTCTTCAGCCGCCGAAGCTTCTCATTCTGCGTGGAGATCTGGGCGCGGGCAAGACCACACTGGTGAAAGGGATCGCCGAGGCACTCAATGCGGCCGATCGGGACGATGTCACCAGTCCGACATTTACCTTGGTGCACGAATATCACGGGCCGCAGACGACCGTCCATCATCTCGATGTCTATCGGATCGAGACAGAACGCGAGTTGGAGACGATCGGCATCGACGACCTACGCACGAACGACGCCATCGTCATGATCGAATGGGGAGAGAAATTCGCGTCCCTCATGCGTGATGCCGATGGCGAGATCGTGATCGAGCGGCTAGGCTCGGAACAAAGAAGAGTCGTAGTCAACCTTAGATAAAGTCGGTTCAGTGCAGCTACATTCCACTCACTGCAACGCCGGGCATGCAGAGTTATGCTCGCCTATAATGAGGAGTTCTAGCACCCACAAGTGAAGGGATTGAATGATGGCCACCAGTGATTTAGTGGTGCAAGGCCAGGTAAAAGGCGCGCCTTACGGAGGCGCACACCGCATCGTGAATGATTTCTCGATCCAGGTCGCCACGGTAAACGGGTCCGGCTCGCAATCGGCGAACAATGTCTTGCTGCGCAGTATTTTCCGTATGGGCGTGCCTGTTTCGGGCAAGAACCTGTTTCCATCCAATATCGCGGGACTGCCAACTTGGTACACGATCCGCGCCAGCAAATACGGCTGGGTCGCGCGCAAAAGGGACATCGACGTCCTGATCGCCATGAATACAGAGACAGCCCGCGAAGACGTGCTTGCACTGAACGCGGGCGCGGCGGTCATCTATGACGAGCCGCTGAAACTGAATGAGATCCGGCAGGATGTCACCTTCTATCCGGTACCGTTCGATAAGCTCGCTGCGGCAACGGGTGCGGACGCAAAGCTCCGTAAGCTGGTCAAGAACATGGTCTACGTTGGCGTGGCAGCACAACTGCTATCCATTGACATGGATGCGATAGATCAATCGATCCGCAAGCAATTCGCCAAGAAGGTGAAGGCGGCGGAGCTCAATTTAAATGCCGTTCGCGTGGGCTTCGATTTTGCAAAGACCTCTCTCAACAAGCAAGACCCCTATTTCGTCGAGGCGATGAATGCGACCGAAGGCAAGATCATCGTCGATGGCAATGCGGCAGCTGCGCTCGGCTGCATGTTTGCGGGAGTCACGGTCGTCACCTGGTATCCGATCACGCCGTCTTCTTCGGTGGTCGAGCAGTTGATTGATTTGATGAAAAAGTACCGCATCGAGAAGGATGGCAAGGCAAGTTTTGCGATCGTGCAGGCAGAGGACGAACTGGCTGCGATCGGGATGGTGCTCGGCTCAGGTTGGGCGGGGGCGCGGTCGATGACCGCAACATCCGGGCCCGGGATATCGCTCATGGCAGAGTTTGCCGGGCTTGGATATTACGCGGAAATTCCCGGAGTGATCTTCGATATTCAGCGCACTGGACCGTCCACTGGACTCCCAACGCGAACGTCGCAAGCTGATATTTCGTTTGTCGCCGGACTCTCGCACGGCGACACGAAACACGTCATGCTGATTCCTGGTTCGGTTGCCGAGTGTTATCAGTTTGCGATCGCAGCTTTCGATCTGGCGGAGCAGATGCAGACTCCGGTTTTCGTCTTGTCCGATCTCGATCTCGGTATGAATAACTGGATGTCGGAGCCATTCGACTATCCGGAGAAGCCGATCACACGCGGTAAAGTCCTTGATGCGAAGCAGCTGGAAGAACTAGGCGGCTTTGGCCGTTACAAGGACGTGGATGGTGACGGCATTCCATATCGCACATTGCCGGGTACGGATCACCCCGCAGCGTCCTACTTCACCCGTGGATCCGGACACAACGAGCGGGCTCTTTATTCCGAGCGGCCCGATGACTATGAAAAGAACATGGAGCGCCTCGCTCGCAAGTTCAACTCCGCGAAGGGAATGGTTCCGAAGCCGATTTTAGATGGCAAGGTGGCGGGAGAGATCGGTATCCTCGCTTTTGGCACGAGCCACTGGGCAGTGATTGAAAGCCGGGATCAACTCGAGCACGAACATGGCCATCAGACGGATTACCTCCGCGTGCGCGCTTATCCCTTCACGCAGGAGGTACATGACTTTGTCGCGCAACATGAGCGCGTGTATGTCGTGGAGCAGAACCGTGATGCGCAGATGAGATCTCTGTTGAAGATCGATCTCGATCCCGTGCTTGCCACTAAGCTCCGCAGCGTGCGGCACTTTAATGGGCTCCCGATCGATGCGCGTTCGGTGACCGAAGCAATTCTCCTGCAGGAGGGCAAGTAGCGATGTCAACCACACCCGTTCCTCCTAAGGCGCCGAAGACCAATCATATCGGCCTGCAAGTGTTGGACTATCGAGGCGGAAAGACAACGCTCTGCGCCGGTTGCGGACACAACTCGATCTCTGAGCGGATCACCGAAGCGTTTTTTGAGATGGGCATCGTACCTGAGCGCGTGATGAAGATGAGCGGCATCGGTTGCTCGTCAAAATCTCCCGCCTACTTCATGTCCCGCTCATTCAGCTTCAACTCGGTGCACGGACGCATGCCCTCGGTAGCGACCGGTGCATTGTTGGCCAATAAGACCATGCATTCCATCGGCATCAGTGGCGATGGGGACACGGCATCGATCGGCATGGGACAGTTCGTCCATCTGTTGCGAAGGAATGTCCCGATGATCTACATCATCGAAGACAACGGAGTCTACGGCCTCACGAAAGGCCAATTCTCGGCAACAGCGGATGTAGGTTCGAAGTTGAAGACCGGTGTAATCAACGATCTGCCCGCGATCGATACGTGCGCGCTTGCGATTCAGATGGGCGCCACGTTCATTGGCCGCTCTTTTTCGGGCGACAAGAAACAGCTTTCGGCGATGCTGAAAGCTGCGATTGCGCACAAGGGCACGGTCATGCTGGATGTGATTTCGCCCTGCGTGACCTTCAACGATCACGAGGGATCGACGAAGAGCTACAAGTACATGCAGGAGCACGAGGAAGCTATCACCGAGATAGGGTTCGTGCCGCACTTTGAAGAGATCGCCGTGGAATACGATCCGGGCACTACTTTCGACGTTCAAATGCACGACGGATCTCATATGCGGCTGCGCAAGCTGCACGAAGATTATGACCCCACGAACAGAGCGCATGCGGTCAAGATGCTGCTCGATGCCCACGAGAGAGGCGAAGTCCTCACCGGGGTCTTTTATGTGGACACGCACAAACCCGACTTCACTAGTCTGTTGAACATGGTGGACGAGCCACTCGCGACGCTCTCTGAGAACAGAGTGCGTCCCTCGCGCGAATCGCTGGCAGAGATCATGGATTCGTATCGATAGGCATAGTGTTTGTTACCGTACGTTCCTCGGAGTTTGACAGCAGTATTCGGATGTCCAGGACAGCAACCAAGATTTAGCCTCAGAACATGCAAGACGTATTCGCTCCGTCGCTTGAACGCGCATTCCGACACACCCTCAACCACCTTGGTGGTTTGGATCAAGCGTCGGTTGCTGCGACTGCTGATCTCTCCACACTTCGCCAGCGCCTGAAAAAACTGTTGCAGAATGAGGGCATCGCGCCCGAGCAGGTGATCGACGAACTTGTCCGCGATGTCGAAGGTGGAATCCTCGGCTCTGCCGGCGGACGTTTCTTCGGCTGGGTCATCGGCGGATCGCTACCTTCCGCGCTCGCCGCCGATTGGCTCACTAGCGCATGGGATCAAAACGCCGGTCTCTATGCCTGTGCCCCTGCCGCCGGTGTGATCGAAGAGGTTGCAGGTGCATGGCTGAAGGAAATATTCGGACTGCCTGCCGAATCCAGTTTTGCTTTCGTTACTGGAACGCAGATGGCGCATGCCACGTGTCTTGCCGCCGCACGGAATGCACTTCTTGCCGGTCGCGGATGGAACGTGGAAAAGCAAGGTTTGAATGGCGGGCCATCGATCCGTGTTCTCTGCAGCAGCAGGAGGCACGGCACGCTCGATCGTGCAGTACGTTTTGTTGGCCTCGGTGAGGAGAACATGGTCCCTCTCGCCGTAGACGACCAGGACAGGATTCTCGCCTCATCTTTGAAAGATGCACTTGCTGAGAACGCCAGTCACGCCATCATCCTCGCTCTTCAAGCAGGCGACGTGAACATTGGCGCATTCGATCACTTCGTAAACCTAATCCCTATCGCGAAAAAGCATGGGGCGTGGGTCCATATCGATGGCGCTTTTGGACTTTGGGCAGCTGCCAGTCCACGCTACCGGGAACTCTTGAAAGGCGTCGAACTCGCCGACTCCTGGGTCACCGACGGACACAAGTGGCTGAACGTCCCCTATGATTCCGGATACGCCTTCGTCAAGGATAGTAAGGCTCATTTTGCTGCGCTTTCTCATCGCGCCGCCTATCTCACCTACAATACGGATGCGCGTGATGAACTCGATTGGAACCCGGAGCACTCCCGGCGTGCCCGGGGAATCACCACCTATGCGGCCTTACGCGAACTGGGACGAAATGGACTCGCATCTCTGGTGGAGCGCTGTTGTGAGCACGCCCATTCGCTAGTGCAGAGAATTGGCGATCTTCGCGGTGCTGAAGTTCTCTGGATGCCTACTCTGAATCAAGGTCTTCTCCGCTTTCCCAGCCAGAAGCCAGGAGCCACCGAACGGGACCATGATGCCCGGACTGACGAAGTCATGCAGCGCATTCTGGAGTCAGGTGAGGCATTCTTCAGCGGAACCGTATGGCGTGGCCGCCATGCCATGCGCGTGAGCGTCTCCAACTGGATGACGTCGGAAGCAGACGTAGACCGGGTAGTCCGCGCTCTGGGAGAGATTCTCAAGTAGGGAACCCGAGCTTCCGAGACGGCCTTTTTTGTGCATTTGACGCATATCTCCCACACCTGTGGAAAAAGTCTGAATGAATAGCCATTCACATTTCCTTCATCTTCGGGTTAATATGCGCAGATGCATCGTTTCTTGCTCGCCATCTCCTTGCTCCTGTTTTCTGCCTGCGCGTTTGGCCAGCAGGAATACGTGGGGCGCTATGACGCGTTCGGTGGATACTCGTATCTCAGTACCGGCAACATCAACTTAAAACAACGTGGCTTTCACACCCAGGTGGGCATAAACAAGAACTCATGGCTGTCTCTTGGATTTGACTACAGCCGCTTTACCGGACACAGCTCACTCACTCCCGCGGAAGCGCCAGCTGCTTTGCAACTTCAGATCGGGACGCAGCTCGGTCAACTAGTTGCTGCGGGCATCATTCCTCCAACCTATGTATTGCGGATCCCGTTCAACTCTACGACCCAGACCTTCGCTGCCGGACCGCAGCTCAACTATCGCCGTTACAAATCGGTAACCCTCTTCATACATCCCTCGGTGGGTGCTATTCGTGAGGCGGCGGTGCCGCATCCGACGGATTTTGTCTCCGCTCTAGTAGTCAAGCAACTTGCCCCGAGTGGCACAAAACTCGACTGGACAGGCTTCTACGGAGTCGGCGGCGGCGCAGACCTAAACGCAGGGAGGCATTTCAGCATCCGCCTCGAAGCAGACTACGTTCGCAACCATTTGTTCAATGATCTGCTCAGGGAATCCCGCAATTCGCTTCGGCTCTCTGTCGGACCAAGCATCCACTTTGGCAGGAACGTCGCGAAATAGAATTTAGGCTGGTGAGCAGAAGGCGGGCGTTCACACGCCTGCCTTTGCTGCGTCCGGAGATATTCTAGAAAGTCCCATCACATGAGACGGAGTGAAGAGATGCAGAGTGACGCGCAGTCCAAGGCGCTTGTGAACTATTCGACCGGAAATGGCATCGCGGTGATCGAGCTGAACGCTCCTCCGGCGAATACCTACAGCTACGAGATGAACCGCCAGATCGACGAGTGTATCTTGCGCGCGCGCATGGATAACGACGTACACGTCATCGTAGTCACTGGCGCGGGAGACAAATTCTTTTGTGCTGGCGCCGACATCAACATGCTCAACAACGCGGATCCAAGCTACAAATATTACTTCTGCCTGCACGCAAACGAGACCATGCTGCGCTTCGAGCAGACAGCAAAGCTGGTGATTGCAGCCATCAACGGACACTGCGTCGGGGGTGGACTGGAGATCGCGATGGCGTGCGACCTGCGCATCGCCCGCAAGGATGCCGGCAAGATGGGCCTTCCGGAGGTGAATCTCGGCGTGCTGCCGGGGACCGGGGGAACGCAGCGCCTGTCGCGCATCGTCGGAAAGAACAAGGCAATCGAGCTGATGGTTACCGGCAAGATCTTCAGCTTCGAAGAGGCGAAGCAGATGGGTATCGTCAACGATATCTTCGAGCGTGAAAACTTCCGCGAGAAGGTGATGGAGTACGCCCGGCAGTTTTGTCCCCCGAACAAGGCGTCGAAGGCGGTGGGGCACATTAAGCGAGCAGTGCAGAGTGGTTGGGAGGTTCCCCTCGAATCGGGTCTGGCGATCGAGCGCGAACTGCAGCAGCGCCTCTTCACCTCGGACGACGCGAAAGAGGGAATTGCCGCCTATGCGGAGAAACGTTCCGCAACCTTTACCGCGAAGTAATGATGAGAGCCACTTCGGTGTTGCCCATCTTGACCAACGAACTGAAAGCTGAGAGCAAAGAATGCTGACTGCAACAAAAGCGACGATCAAACCCGGCCGCATGTATATCGGCGGAGAGTGGGTCGGGCAAGCGTCCGACGCAAAGACGATTGACACGATCAACCCTGCGACAGGCGATGTGCTCACGACCATTCCCGCGGCAACTGTTGCCGACGTGGGACGTGCAGTAGAAGCCGCGCGCAAAGCATTCGACGATCCGAACGGCGCCTGGCAGAAGATGACCGCAGCGGAAAAGGGCAAACTGCTGATCAAGATCGCCGAACTGATCGAGACCAACATCGACGAGATCGCAGAGCTCGAGACGCTCGATAATGGCAAGCCCATCTTCGAATCGCGGTACGTTGACCTGCCCACCGTTGCCGACGTCTTTCGCTACTATGCCGGATGGGCGACGAAGATTACTGGCGACACCATCAATTCGCGGTCGAACGCTTTCACGTACACGCTCCGCGAGCCAGTAGGAGTGGTGGGAGCGATCGTACCGTGGAACTTTCCGCTGCTGCTGGCATCGTGGAAGCTGGCTCCGGCGCTCGCGTGCGGCTGCACGGTGGTGTGGAAACCGGCGGAGAACACATCGCTCTCGGCGATCCGGTTAATGGAGTTGATGGTGGAGGCGGGAGTGCCGCCTGGTGTCGTGAACCTGATCACGGGCGAAGGTCCGGTTGCGGGGGCCGCCATCGTGCAGCACCCCGGCGTGGACAAGGTGGCGTTTACCGGATCGACTCGCGTCGGTAAAGAGGTCATGAAATCAGCCGCCGACACGATGAAGCGCATCACGCTCGAACTCGGCGGCAAGAGTCCGAATGTCGTGTTTGCGGATGCGAATATCGATGAGGCCGTCCGCGGCGCGCAAACGGGGATCTTCTATGGCAAGGGAGAGGTTTGCGCCGCGGGATCACGCCTGTTCATCGAGCGCAAGGCGCATGACGAGTTTCTCGAAAAGCTGCTCGAGAAGGTTAAGAAGCTGAAGCCAGCTGATCCACTGGATCCAAAGACGCGCCTCGGTGCCATCGTGAGTGAGCGTCAGATGGATACGGTGCTCAAGTACATCGCAAGCGGAAACGAGCAGGGTGCAAAGCTGGTCGCTGGCGGCAAGCGTGCGGACGTCAATGGGAACGGCAAAGGATACTTCGTTGAGCCAACGATCTTCGATGATGTGAAGAACGATATGCGCATCGCGCAGGAAGAGATTTTCGGGCCGGTGCTCTCCGTCATACCGTTCGATGAAGTGGAAGAGGCGGCATCTCTGGCGAACGCGAACCAGTATGGATTGGCGGCAGCAGTTTGGACCAACGACATCCGCAAGGCCCATAACTTTGCGCGGCGAGTGAAGGCGGGCACGGTATGGGTGAATGCCTACAACCTCTACGATCCCGCATTGCCGTTCGGCGGATATAAGCAATCGGGCTTCGGACGGGAACTCGGAGCGAGTGCAATCGAGCATTACACGGAAACCAAGAGCGTGTGGATCAATCTGTGAGATCAGCGATTGATGAGCCGGTGAACGAAATTGCGAATCGGGTTCCGTATACGCTCGGTGAACTGATGGTGGCGGCGGCAGCACGCGAGATCCGTGACGGAGAAGTCGTCTTCGTTGGCATGAGGTTGCCGCTGATCGCATTTGTTGTGGCAAAGAGAACGCATGCTCCAAACGCTTATGGGTTGTTTGAAAATGGCGTTGTGCGTTCTGCTCCAGCAGCAGAGCTGATTTACACCATGGGCGACTCGCCAAACATTCTGGGTGCGACCCAATGTCTGGATATGGGGTCGCTCTTCGGGCTCATGCAGAACGGCAAGGTCGATCTTGGGTTTCTGGGGGCTGCGGAGGTGGACCGTCACGGAAACCTGAATTCCACGCTGGTCCGGAAGGGGGACGGTGCAGTCGTTCGCCTTCCAGGCTCGGGCGGCGCGTGCGACATTGCGTCACTGGCACATCGATTCGTTGCGATGATCGATCACGAGAAACATCGGCTGCCGGAGCGGGTGAGCTACATCACCTCGCCCGGATTTGGAGACGGCTCCCAGAACTGGCGAAAGAAGCAGGGGCTGCCTCGGGGCGGTCCGTCTGCGGTGATCACGACGCGCGGCGTCCTGCGTTTCGACGATGATGGTGAGGCGTACCTGGCGACGCACCATCCAGCATGTCCAGTGGAAGAGGTCGTTGCGAACACGGGATGGATGCTGAAGGTATCCGCCGATGTGAAACCAACGCCTGAGCCGAGCGCGGCGGAGTTGAAGGCGATCCGAGACTATGACAAGGCAGGTTTTTGGACTTCGTGAGGAGTTGCCGGGTGACAGTCTTCTCTGCAGCGCTCCAAATAACCAACCGCCTACTGTTAGGATTCAGCTTATGAGTGATTTTCAGCGCCTTTCCGTGTCACTGATTCATCCCGCGTCTTACTTGCGACGGGTGGGAGACCCACGTCCGGACGACTTTGACGAAGGCGTAAGAACGGCTTTGGTTACTGGCTCAGTAGCACAGATACAGTTGCGTCACGGGCGGCAGAACGTCATCGATTTCGAGATGATGGACGAATTGGCGAGGGCGCTTCGTGAGATCGAGTCGAATCCCGCCGTTACCGCGGTCATTCTGCGGGGGGAGGGAGAGAATTTCTCGGCCGGCGTGGATATCCCTTCGCACACGGCGGACAAAGTCGGCCTCATGTTGGAAAAGTTTCATGAGGTGATCCGTTTGCTGGCGGCCTCATGCAAGGTCTTGATCGCGGAGGTGCGCGGAAACTGTCTGGGAGGTGGCGCGGAGTTGGCGCTCATGTGCGACATCGTACATACGACCACAGATGCGTGTTGGGGATTCCCTGAGATCAAACTGGCGTGTTTCCCTCCAGTGGCGTGCGCGGTCTTGTCCGCCTGCGTCGGGCAGAAGCGCGCAGCGGAACTGGTGCTTACCGGCGAGAGCTTCAGAGGCCGCGATGCGGTCACCTACGGATTGGCGAATTCGCACGGGATGTCAGAGCAGGTTGCATTACGGGTGCGAGACACGCTCGTAGGACTGGCAAAGCTGTCTCCGAGTTCGCTGCGGCTTGCGAAAAAATCCTTGTACGCATGGAACGCCGTTCATTTTGACAAGGCACTTGCAAAGGCAGAGGGGATCTATCGAGACGAACTCGTTGGGACGGCAGACATGGCGGAAGGGATCAAGGCGTGGGTCGAGAAGAGAGAGCCGAAGTGGTCTTGAACTCCGCCCCAAGTAAGTTAGTTTCACTGCGCAATGCAATTGCGGAACACGTAAGCGATGGAGATTCCGTGTGCATGAACTGCCAGATGGAGCAGATGATCCCGTTTGCGGCGGGACACGAGATCATCCGGCAGGGCAAGAAGGATTTGCGGTTGATCGGGCCGATCTCTGACATCCTGTTCGATCAAATGATCGCCGCGGGGTGCGTGAAGGACGTCGTGGCAGCGTGGGTCGGCAATGTGATGATGGGCTCAGCGTATGGCTTTCGGCGGGCATACGAGAGCTCTCCATGGGCCACGTACGAGGGAAATCCAGGAGCCGAAGGACGACCGAATGGGTTTCGCGTCTTCAACATGACGAACTTTACCGTTTCGCTGGCACTGCAGGCGGGCGCAATGGGCGTTCCGTTTCTGCCGACGCGGTCAGCGAACGGTTCGGATGTGCCCAGAAACAACCACTTTTTCTATCAGGTTGTCAGTCCGTTTGCGAACGAGGAAACGGGCGAGCGGGAGATGTTGCTGGCAGTGCGTGCGATCAAGCCCGACGTGACCATCGTGCATGTACAGCGCGCCGATGAGAGCGGCAATGCACACTGCTGGGGCAACTTCGGCATCCTGCTGGAGGCGGTGCGTGCGGCAAAGAAGGTCATCGTCTGTGCGGAAGAGATCGTCTCGCACCAAGTGATTGTGAGCGACCCAAACCGTACGGTGATTCCCGGCTTTCTGACGACGGCCGTGTGCATGGCCCCGATGGGCGCGCATCCTTCGCCCGTGCAGGGATACTACTCCCGGGATGATGAATATTTCCGCGAATACCACCTGGAGACAAGAACAGCTTCGGAATTCGAAGAGTGGGCTGGGAAGTGGGTGTATGGGGCGCGCGATCGTGAGGAGTATCTGCTCAGGCTGGGGGCAGAGCGCGTGCAGTCGTTAGGGGTGAAGAAACATGCTTATGCTGCGCAGGCTGACTTTGGATATTGATGGCTCATGCGATCCCTCAAGACGCTCCCCAACGTGCACAGCTCGCGTCGTTTACCATAATTGGTGGGCGATGTGATGAAGAAGTTTTTGACCTTCTTTCTGAACACGTTCTTTGGAATTCATGGGCCAGGTGAGAAGATGGATGCACCTTTGACGACCACATTTTCATACGAAATCCACGTGCCGCAATTTGCAAGATTGCGGGAATCTGGCGAGAAGTTCACGTTGCTCGATGTGCGGGAGCCTTCTGAGCTACAGCTGGCAAGTTTGCCGGGCGCAGTCCATATACCCATGGGTGAGATCGCGATGCGCGCAAACCAGGAGCTCGATCCGGAGGAGCACATCGTCGTGATGTGCCACCATGGCGTCCGTTCCATGAATGTAACGATGTTCTTGCGGCAGCAGGGATTTGAGAAGGCACAGTCGCTGGCGGGCGGGATCGACACCTATGCGCGTCAAATCGATCCAGCAGTAGGGCTGTATTAGTCACAGGACTGAGAAAAATCGTCGATGAAAAAGCAGCTAGTAGAACTAAATGTGAACGGACGCACGCAAGAGATGGCGATCGACCCTTCGTCTCTGTTGATCGATGTGTTGCGAGAAGACCTTCGGCTGACGGGCACGAAGCGCGGATGCGATGACTCTTCGTGTGGCGCATGTACCGTGTTGGTCGATGGAACCCCGATGCTGTCGTGCACGATGCTGACGATGAGTTGCGCGAGCACGGGGGAAGAGGGGATGTTCCCTGCGGAGATCATGACCGTTGAGGGAGTGTCGGAACACGGCGCGCTGGCGGCGATCCAGAGGTCATATGGAGAGTGGGGGGGCGCGCAGTGCGGATATTGCACGCCGGGTTTCATCATGACCATTAAGGCGCTCCTCGATCAGAACCCAGATCCCACGGAGCAAGAGATCAAGCACTCACTTAGCGGGAACCTGTGCCGTTGTACGGGATACGAGCAGATGTATCTGGCGATCCGGGCGGCTATTGCTGCGGAGCAGGCTGGGCTAGCTGCCAAGGGCAGGTAGGCTGAGCTTTCAGAAGCTAGAACCCATCGGACTGAGAGCTGGAGCTGAAGGCCGGGAACCACCAGTTGAGAGCGAGAGGAAGATTGAATGTCTGAATTTTCAGTTATCGGGAAGCCGGTTGCGCTCATCGATTCGGCAAGCAAGACGACCGGATCGGGGAAGTACGCGGATGATTTCTCCGTCCCGGGGATGCTGATAGGAAAGTTGTTGCACTCTCCGCTCCCTCATGCGCTGATCAAGCGTATCGACACCAGCCGTGCGGAGGCGCTGCCCGGCGTGCGCTGTGTAGTGGTGGGTACGGACGCGCCGAACAAGTACGGCATCCTGCCGGTCGGGCATGACGAGACTGCGCTGGCGGTGGAGAAGGTGCGTTATATGGGTGACAACGTAGCGTGCGTGGTGGCGACGTCGGAGTCGATTGCGGAGCGCGCGCTGGAACTGATTGATGTCGAATACGAGCAGCTGCCGGCGTGGTTCGATCCGGAAGACTCGATGAAGGCGGAGAAGGATTGGATCCATCCGCAGCGGCCGAACAATATCGAAAAGGATTATCACCACGTCTTTGGCGATCCGGAGAAAGGATTTGCCGAGGCCGACGTGGTGGTGGAGCAACGGTACATTGCGGGCGAAGTGACGCATGCGGCGATGGAGCCGCATTGCACGCTGGCGCAATTTGAAACCGATTCGCAGACGGGCAGACCGGGCGGCTGACGGTATGGTCGTCCACGCAGGTGCCCTATTACCTGCAGCACAAGCTGTCCATCGTGCTGGAAATGCCGATGCCGCAGATTCGTGTGATCAAGCCGCTGGTGGGCGGCGGATTTGGCGGCAAGAGCGAGGTGATTCCGCTGGAGATCATTGCGGCGGTGGCGGCGCGCAAAGCCAAGGCGCCGGTGAAGATCACCTACACGCGCGAAGAGGTTTTCTGGGCGCATCGCGGGCGGCCGCGCACGATTATTGATACTGAAGATCGGCGCGAAGAAAGATGGGCTACCTGACTTCGGTCGCGGCGAAGGTGATTCAGGATGGCGGCGCGTACTGCTCTTACGGCGTGGTGACGATCCTTTATTCCGGCGCGCTGCTGGGCGCGCTGTATGACATTCCCAATATCCGGTATGACGGCTATCGCGTGCTGACCAACAAGCCGGCGTGCGGCGCAATGCGCGGGCATGGTACGGTGAATGTCCGGTTTGCGTTTGAGTCGCAGCTGGATGAGATTGCGGCTGAAGCTCGGAATTGATCCGGCGGAGATTCGCCGCATCAATCTGCTGAAGCCGCCGTGCGTCACGGTGAACAATCTGCGGGTGCAGAGTTATGGCCTGCCGGAATGCATTGACAAAGTGGTGGCGCGTCAGGCTGGCAAGCAGCGCAAGGGCAAGCTTGCCTCCGGCGCGCGGACATGGGGATGGCATGCAGCCATTATGTGAGCGGCGCGGCCAACAGCATTATTCGTTCAGACATGCCGCATTCAACGGTGAATATCAAGATTGATCGCGATGGCGGCGTGGTGGTGTATACCGGCGCGTCGGATATCGGCCAGGGATCGGACACGATGGTGGCGCAGATCGTGGCGGAAGTGCTGGGCATTGGGCTCGGCGCGGATCAAAGTGATTGCCGCCGACACCGACCTGACGCCGATCGATATTGGATCGTATTCCAGCCGCGTGACATTCATGAACGGCAATGCGTCATTGCGCGCGGCGCAGGATGTAAGAAGAAGATTGCGGCGGCGGCGGCGATGAAGATGAACTGCGCGCCGGAAGACGTGATGATGCGCGATGATCGACGTGTGGAAGCGGGGAACGGCGGAGCCGGACGACACGGCGCGGAGCGAGCAGATCCTGGAGAAAATAGACGCGCCGCGCGGCAACGTAAAGGAGGTCAGCGGACGCGTGGAAGGGCAGACGCTGCGCGGATCGTTGCAGCAGAAGCGCAAAGAAGAAGGCCCGAAGGACAGCATGAGTTTTGAAGAAGCGGTGGTCTCGGCCATCGACTTTACCGGCGCGCTGACGGGCACGGGATCATATGCTCCGCCTCAAAGATCGCGCGCGGCGGAGCATTTAAAGGCGCGGGCGTGGGACCTTCGCCGGCGTATTCCTATTCGGCGCAGGTGGCCGAGGTGAGCGTGGACGAAGAGACCGGCGAAGTCACCGTCCACAAAGTCTGGGCGGCGCACGATTGCGGGCGCGCGCTGAATCCGGTGTCGGTGGAGGGCCAGGTGATTGGCTCGGTATGGATGGGGCTGGGGCAGGCGATGCAGGAAGAGATGATCTGGAAAGACGGCCTGCTGATGAATCCGGGGATGCTGGAGTACAAGTCGCCGTCGGTCCACGGAGTCGCCGGAGATGGAGATGCATTATTGTGGAGTCAGTCGATCCGGAAGGGACCGTTCGGCGCGAAGGAAGCGAGCGAAGGTTCGCTGGCGGCAACGATTCCGGCGATCGCGAATGCGATCTATGATGCAGTGGGTGTGCGGCTGCGCGAAGCGCCGTTTACGCCGGAGCGCGTGCTGGCGGCGTTGCAAGCAAAGCGTCATGAAAAGCAAGTAGAGATGACGGGCGGCGTTGATCCGGAGAACCCGCAGTCGTTCCGGGAGCATGGTGGATCTACCTGGTACAAGGGCCGCGGCCCGATGCGGCATGCGCAGGACCCGGCGCGAATGGAACGCGCCGTACTAAGCGGAGACTAACTCCGACGTCACACACGAGGGTGAATGAGTCTTACGGAATTTAGATATTTGAGGCCGCAGTCAATCGGCCACGCGGTTGAAGCGCTTGCAAAGTACGCAACCGATCCCGATGCGCGCCAGACCGAATCGCGCGTGCAGATCATGGCTGGCGGCACGGACGTCCTGCCTTCGATGAAGCAGAAACTGTTCACTCCCGAGATCGTGATCGACATCACCGGGCTACGCGAGTTGCGCGGCGTCAAGAAGACAAGCGATGGAGTCGAGATCGGCGCGCTGACGACGCTCTCTGAGATCGAGCGCTCCCCCCTGATAGAGAGCGAGTACCAAGTACTACATTTGGCGGCCCAAACAGTCGCGTCGCCGATTCTGCGCAACATGGGAACAATTGGCGGAAACATCTGCCTCGATACGCGTTGCGTCTGGTACAACCAGTCGCTGCAGTGGCGAAAATCGTGCGGGTACTGCATCAAGAAAGGCGGAGACCTATGCCACGTCGCACCCGGCGGAAAAAAGTGCTGGGCGGTATGCTCCGCCGACACGCCTCCCGCGCTGCTGTGTCTCGATGCTGAGATTGAGATCGCTGGTCCGTCGGGTTCTCGGCGAATGTTGCTCAAGGATTTCTTCACGAACGTCGGCGATTCAAGAAACAAGTTGAAGCGCAACGAAATTCTGACGCGCGTGCTGCTGCCCAAAACTACCGCGGGCATGCGGGGCAGCTACCAAAAGTTGAGGATGCGCGGGACCATCGATTATCCGCTGGCCGGAGTTGCCGTAGCGCTGCGTTGCGACGATGGTGGAGAAGTCACGGATGCGCGGGTTTCCGTCACTGGCGTCAATCCTGCGCCGCATCTCGTGCCGAACGTAGCACAGACACTCCTCGGCACGCCGGTGGCCGAAGCCGGTGCGATAGCAGCCGGTGAATTGGCGGCGAAGGTGGCAAAGCCGCTTACGACGTCTTTGCTGACCCCTGAGTACCGTCGTGAGATGGTTCGTGTGTTCACGAAAAGGGCAGTGCAGGAAGCCGGACGCCTTCCATCCGCAGAATAGCGGTTCGGCTTAACGCTTCGCCGCAGATTCCGTTGCAGTGCGCTTTTGCAATGGTGGGGGGACAGAGATCACCACATCATCGGGGCGCGCATAGTGTAGTTGCTCGCGCGCCTCACGTTCGATCGCTTTCGGCTCAGTCTTAAGAGCTTTGATGTTGTCCTTCACCTTCTCATTTCGCGCCTGCAGGTCGTGGATGTTGCTCTCTAGTTTTTGTGAATCCACCAGCTCCTGGTGATAGGCGAGCCATCCGTGGGTGCCGAAGAAAGCTGTATATGCGATGGGAATGGTAAGTGCGACCAGAACGACGGTCGCGGCCTTGCGGCGCAGTCGAAACGCGAGTGCCGCGACGCTGTGAGACGTCGTCTGTAACATCCCGTCAGATACGACGCTGTTGCGTCTCATGCCTCTAGCACCCATGCTTTTGCCGCCCCACTCAACTTCCCCGAATCGCTCTGTGATGTCGCTTCCGTATAGACCCTGACGACCGGCTCGGTACCGCTCATGCGGTAGCAGACCCATGAGCCGTCGTCAAAAATCAGCTTGAGGCCGTCGGTACGAACGATCTGTTTGACGTTTCGACCACCCAGCTCAGTCGGATTGCCTTGTAACTTCTTAGTAAAGTTACCTTTGACAGCATCCGTCAAGCGAAAGTTCTCCCGAAGCGGATAAAAGGAACCAACTTTAGCAAATAGTTGCTTTAACTGTTCATTAAGGCTATTACCACGCTTTGCGACCATCTCTGCTACCAGAAGTCCTGCGATGATTCCATCCTTTTCAGGCACATGGTGGCGGATGGTCAGTCCGGCTGATTCTTCGCCACCGATCGCGATCGCATCCTGATTGATCAATTCGCCGATGAACTTGAAACCGACCGGCGTTTCGTGCAGTTGAACTTTGTGGTGTTCCGCGAGGGCATTGATAAGGTTCGTAGTGGCGACTGATTTGGCGACGCCATTCTTCCAACCACGGGTCTCCACGAGGTGGTCGAAGAGCAGGGCGATGATGTAGTTGGGCTGGATATAGGTTCCGTCCTCGTCGACGATGCCAAAGCGGTCGGCGTCTCCGTCGGTGGCAATACCCAACTTCGCACCGGTCTCGCGCATCTTGGCGCGGCATGTGTCGAGGAGTTCGCCATCGGGTTCGGGGGCGTGTCCACCAAAGAGCACGTCGCGGTAATCATGCACAGTTTCGACCGGGATTCCGTGGTTCCGAAGAAGGGAATCGGAATATCCGCGCGCGGCGCCCCAAAAGGGATCGAAGACGATCTTCAGTCCGGATTTCTGGATGGTTTTGAGGTCGACGAGATCAGCGATGCCCTTAAGGTATTCCGATTTCACGTCGATCGGATGTCTTCTGCCGCCTTCCGCATAGTCGGGCGCAGCGGGAATCTCGCCCAGACCCGCTATCTCGGCTTCGATCTGATTAGTGACTTCGGGAAGCGCGGGCGCGCCGTCCGACGTGGAGAACTTGATGCCGTTGTACTGCGGAGGATTGTGCGAAGCAGTGAAGTTGATCGCTCCGTCGGCCTTGGCTCGCCGCACTTCGAAGGAAATGGCCGGTGTCGGCGCGGGATCGGAGATGATATGCGCGTTGATACCGTGTGCAGTGACGATGTGCGCAGCGGTCTCGACGAGGGTCTCCCCCAGAAAGCGAGGATCGCGTCCAATGATTAGTTTGGCGTCGGACGGCTTCTGCTTGCTCACATACCGCGCGATGCCGGTGACGGCGCGGCGCACGTTGCCGAGAGTGAATTCGTCCGCGATAATGGCGCGCCATCCTGACGTGCCGAACTTGATCTGTGTCGCCATCGTTTTGACCCCATTTACCTTTGCGCAGAGCTGTCCGCACTTCGCGCAACTCGTGTCAGATGCGGAAACGTATCAACGAGTTGAGTAAACTCAGAAGTGTAATGCAAAACGAGTTTGCGATTGTAATGACGACGACAGATTCACGCGAATCTGCCCACAAAATCGCACGGGGGCTGGTCGAGCTCAGGATCGCCGCATGCGTGAACATCGTGTCAGGTGTGGAGTCCGTCTACCGCTGGCGGGGTACAGTTGAGTCCTCGCAGGAGTTGTTGCTCATGATCAAGACCCGCATAGAGAGCTTCGAGCAGGTAAGGTGCGCACTGAAAGAGCTCCATCACTATGAGGTTCCCGAGTGCGTCATGGTACGGATCGAGCAGGGAAGTGCGGAGTACCTGGCATGGCTAGGTGAAAACGTCGCGACGGACGAAAGCTGATACCTGCGAATGCGAACTGATAGCTAAATCGCGGCTAGCCCCCCGTCGAGGTCAGCGATAAGGTCTTCAACATCTTCGATGCCAACAGATATGCGTACCATTCCGTCCGTCAGTCCGATGTCGCGGCGCCCCTCTTCGCCGAGCGCTGCGTGCGTCATGGTGGCGGGGTGGGATATCAGTGTTTCCACCCCTCCCAGTGATTCGCCAACGGTGCACACACGTAGTTCGCGCAGCATCTTGTTGGCGTTCTGGAGCGAACCCGTCTCGAACGTGATCAATGCGCCGAATCCGGACATCTGTTTCTTCGCGAGTTCGTGCTGAGGATGGTCGGGCAGGCCGGGATAGAGCACCTTGCGGACCTTCGAATGCTGTTTGAGATAGGCCGCGATCTTGCGTCCGCTCTGCTCGTGCCGCTCCATGCGAACGCCCAGGGTCTTCACTCCACGGATGACGAGGAAGCACTCGAAGGGGCTCAGGATTCCACCAGCGGCTTTCTGTATGTAGGCGAAGCGTTCCTTATGTTCGGGTTTCGTGCCGACGAGCACCCCACCCAGACCATCGGAGTGTCCGTTGAGAAACTTAGTGGTCGAGTGCATGACGATGTCCGCACCGAACTCGATGGGACGCTGAAAATAAGGCGAGAGGAACGTGTTGTCCACGCTGAGCTCGACGCCATGGCGATGGCACAGTTCCGCGACAGCGCGGATATCGCTCAACACCATCAACGGATTGGTCGGAGTTTCGATGTGGACGAGCTTCGTATTGGGCCTGATAGCTGCTTCGAGGGCTGCGAGGTTCGATGTGTCCACGTAAGAGAACTCGATGCCGTAGTTTGACGATGATCGAGTTGAAGAGCCGAGGAGTGCCGCCATACATATTGTGTCCGCAGATAACGTGGTCTCCGGTCTTGAACATCATGCAGAGAGCATGGATCGCAGCCATACCCGAGGCGAAGACATGCGCGGAGGTGCCACCTTCGAGTGAACGCAGGTTCTCTTCGAGGGCATCGCGGGTGGGATTGTTGACGCGCGAGTATTCGTATCCCTTGTGCTTGCCGATCTCTTCCTGCGCATAGGTGGAGCTGAGGAAGATAGGAACGTTGACGGCTCCAGTGGTCGGTTCGGGCGGATTGCCCGCATGAATGGCGCGCGTGTTGAAGCCGTGGGATTCTTTGTTCATGGATACCTGATGAGTACGGGGCGAAATTAGATTCCGCCCTCGAAGATGTTTTTAGAGAGGTAGCGTTCAGCGGAGTCGGGAACGACCGTGACTACCGATTTGCCCGGCCCGAGGCGTTTGCAGATCTCGAGTGCTGCCCAGACGTTGGCTCCCGCGGACGAGCCGCCCAGCACACCCTCGTTGCGGGCAAGCCGGTTGACCGTCGCAAAGGCATCCACGTCGGTGACCCGAATGATCTCGTCGCAGTATTCACCATGGTAGGTCTTGGGAACGAAACTCACGCCGATCCCCTCTACCTTGTGCGGCGCCGCCTGGCCACCCTGCAGGACCGAGCCTTCTGTTTCCACTGCGACGGTGAGGATATTCGGGTTCTTCTCTTTGACGAAGCGCGCCACGCCGGAAAAAGTACCGCCGGTTCCGATACCGATGACGACGGCGTCGATCTTTCCGTCAAGTTGCTCCCAAATTTCGACGGCTGTGGTCTCATAGTGAAAAGCCGGATTGCTCTGGTTTTCGAATTGTCCGGCGATGAAAGAATTGGGGGTCTTGGCTTGGAGCTCCTTAGCCCGTCGGATGGCTTCCTGCATGCCCCCTTCCGTCGAGGTGCGGATCACTTCGGCGCCGAGCGCCGCCATGACTTGTACTTTTTCTTTGGAAAAGTTCTCGGGGACGAAGACGATGACCTTGTATCCGCGATTAATACCGATGAGGGAGAGCCCGATACCTGTGTTCCCCGCGGTGGCTTCTATGATCGTTCCGCCAGGAGTTAGAAGCTGAGCAAGTTCCGCATCCCGGATGATTCCGATGGCGGCCCGGTCCTTACTGCTGCCGCCTGGGTTAAGTGACTCGATCTTTGCGTAAAGTTCTGCGACGCCCACTCCGGCTGCCTCAGAGGCAAGCCGGGTGAGCCTGCGCATGTGGAGCATGGGTGTGTTCCCCACCAGTTCCGTGATGTCCTCGGCGACAACTGCGGGGCGGACACGCTGCGCTTCGATTGTCTTCATAATTTGTCGGGGTAACCGAAGATTTTACGCGTAAGGCAAAGCTATGTCACGCTTTACCTGGGGCCTGCGGCTGAGACTACTTGCGCAGATAAGCGTCGGATTTGTCTATCCAGTCTTGCCTTGGTGGATTGAAGACGTCGAGGTCCACAGTATCTTCGAGCGCCGTCGCCTGGTGCGGAACGTTAGGCGGGATGCACAAGACCTCCCCGGAACGGACCGTGATCTCATTCCCTCCAACAATAAAGTGCAGAGCGCCCTCAAGAATGTAGGTGACTTGCTCGTTTTCATGGTGGTGCATGGGAACTACGCAGCCCTTCTTGAGCAGCACACGTGCGACCATGATCTCATTGCCGACGATGAACTGGCGGTCAAGAAGAGGATTGAGAGGTTCGAGCTCTATCTCGCTCCACAGATGATGGGTGGCTTGACCATGAGCGGATTTTGTTGCTTCTGGCATAGTGCCTCTTGCGACAGAGGATATCACTTGGCTACATGACGTTGGCAAATTGCGCGAGCGGTTGTGTTTCTGCAAGAAGGCGCTGCGATTCCAGCATCGACATCATCATTTCAGGGGCGAGAGGTTTTGAGAGCAGATAGCCCTGGGCGAGATCGCATGACATGCGTGTGAGGTGCTCCAATTCGCCTTCGGTCTCAACTCCTTCGGCGATCACGCATTTGTGCAGGTTGTTCGCAAGCTGGACCACCGTGCGCACGACTTCTGACCGGGCGCTGTTAATGTCAATCTCACGAACGAAGCTGCGATCGATTTTTACGGTGTCGAACGGAAAATCGAGCAGGTAGCTCAGGGAAGAGTACCCCGTACCGAAGTCGTCCAGGCATATCTCGATACCCATACTGCGGGCTTCGTTGAGGGTATGTTCCGCCAATGCAGGATCACGGAGCATCACCGATTCGGTGATCTCCAGCTTGAGAAGGTGGGGGTTCAGTCCGGTCTCGGCAAGCACACGCCGGATATCGTCAAGCAAATGCGGATCGCTGAATTGACGGGCAGATATATTCACGCTCACCGTGAGCTGGCGCCGGAATTGCCGGTTCCACTTCTGCACTTGTGCGCACGCCTGTTCGAGGACCGCGCGGCCAAGGTCAACGATCATTCCCGTCTCCTCGGCCATTGGAATGAACTGAGCAGGGGAGAGCAGCCCGCGCTTCGGATGGTGCCACCGTACCAGCGCCTCCACACCCTGGACCTCATGCCTCGATATGGAATAGATCGGTTGATACCAGACGATGAGGTCACCGTTCAGCAGAGCACGGCGCAGATCTGACTGTAGTTCGAGCTCACTCCTCTCATTGGCGAAGTGCGCTCCATCGAACAGCCGGGCGCAGTTCTTGCCATGAGACTTAGCGCGATACATGGCGACATCCGCGTGGCACAACAGTTCATCTGGGGCAAGAGCAGCATCTGCCATGGCGATACCCAGACTGGCGGTGATGTAAAGGGTGCGTTCTTCCAGATAAATCGGAGCGCGAAGATTCGCGAGCAACCGTTCCGCGATCTTGTGGGCCGTTTGTAACTCATCGATCTGGGACAGCAGAATGACGAACTCGTCTCCGCCGAGGCGCCCGACCATGTCATTTGTGCGTACTGAGTCCGAGAGGATCGAGCTGACGGCAACCAGTACACGGTCGCCCAAATCATGTCCGAGGCTATCGTTGATCGCTTTGAAGCGATCGATATCGATGAAGAGGACGGCGAAATGATCTCCTGGGTTAGATTGCATCCGCGTACGAAGCCGCGAGATCTCCTTGGTCAGCATAGTCCGGTTGGCAAGTCCGGTGAGTGCGTCATGGAGCGCCGCATGTTCGAGGGTCGCCTCTGCGCGCTTGCGGTCATGGATGTTGGTACTCGTGCCATACCAGCGCACGATTTGGCCATCTTTATCCAACTCGGGAAGAGCATGTACCTGGAACCATTGGTAATCGCCTTGTTCTGAGGGGATGCGGCATTCTGCGCGGAACTCCGCACGGGCGTGAGAGGCCCGCTTAAAGCTGCGGATACAGGCTTCGGCATCGGCCGGATGCACAAGTTCGCTGACCGTCTTCCCCCGAATCAGATCGGGTGTCAGTCCGCAATAGCGTAAGGTCCGGGAGTTGCAGTAATCGAGCGTGCCGTCAGGCAACAGAGTCCACACATGGTGCGGAATCGACTCTGCAAAGTGACGGAACCGTCCATCGTGCGCCAATGGTCGCCGCGCCCGGTGAATGAGGACAAACGCGAGAACTGCGAGGGCGGGCAATGACAGCGTTGCAATCGGCCAAGGAATCAATACAAGCGCGATCCCGCAGGCCAACGCTACCGCTACCAATCCGGAGAGGAGGGCTTTCGATCTCACACCTCTCGCATCGACAAAGTAGCGGAGAGCGTTAGCTGAATGGGTGAGATAGCAAATTTCTAATCAACCGTGCTATATGCCATTGTCCTTTGGTATCACGGGCCCTGGTTACCGTCCTTGAACTTGTTTGCCCCGTGGATTCAGATAGAAGGGTGGGACAGGTTCGTACTGCAGACCTCCCGCAGCCTGGAACGCAAAATCGCAAAGGTATTGAGTCAGATAATAGACAACCGGTTACTTGTGAGTAGACACTGATTTGGCGTACCGGTTTCATGTTATTTCCTCGACAATTGCGAACGCCGCTTTGTCGTCACAGGTGCACTATGCGATTTGCCAGAATGCCGGGCTTGCTCGTTCTGTTCACGCTGACTCTGTCGGCGCAGGGCAGGGACGAGAATTTTACTGCCTGTCTCAATGGTTCGCATTTCGCCTGCGAGAAAGAGCTGCTCACCGTCGATCAGCGGGAGGCGATTCACCGGCATGAGCTCGAGCAAAATTATGCCGATTGTCTCGCCGGCGCCGTGCTCTCTTGCGACAAAGCACTGCTGACGCCAGAACAGTGGCAGATCTCTCACCGGCTGGATCTTGAGCGGAATTACAACGCCTGCCTCCAGGGCTCATGGTTCTCATGCTTCCGAGAGGTGCTCACGCCCGCCCAGTTGGAGACGGTTCGCGCCCGTGAACTCGAGAGGAACTATAACGCTTGCCTGGATAGCTTATTGTTCTCTTGTAAAGAAGGGATGCTCACCGTTGAGCAACTGGTGATTGTCCACCGCCATGAACAGGAGCGTAATTTCCGAGATTGCCTCGATGGATCCCTCTTTTTCTGCGGCGAAGACCCTCTTACCCCTGACCAACAGGAGATCGTACACAGGCGTGACCTGGAGCGAAACTTCAGCGCCTGCTTAGAAGGATCGCTGCTCTCCTGCGATCAAGAAGTGCTCACAAGTGTCCAACTGGAGTCCGTCCACAAGAGTCAGCTTGAGCGCAACTATCAGGCCTGCTTGAACGGCTCGTCATTCTCATGCGACAAGCGCTGCTTACACCAGATCAAGTGACCAGCATCCATGAGGCGCCACACAAGCCAAACTCCCTGCTCCGTTTACTGTCCCTGAGCTAGCAAGACCTGCACGAGAAACACAGGACACGTTGACGCGTCGTCGCCTGTTCATTTGGCGGCTATGAATGGATTATGGGACACTGATGATGTCGTAAGCCGAACTCGCACCAGTCCAAGTTAGATTGGATCTGATCAGCGACAGTACGGCAGCGCCGGGATGGCGAAACTGGCAGACGCAGCGGACTTAAAATCCGCAGGTCCGAAAGGACTGTGGGGGTTCAAGTCCCCCTCCCGGCACCAATTCTTTATTACCAATGATGTCAGTTGCTTAGCAGCATCTTGAATCGCCTTTTAACCACCGTAGTAACCGCGATGAGGTATTATATGTCTGCAAGGAGTTACCGCATCATGGCGGCGTTTTCGGTTTCAATCCTTGAGCGAAAAAAGGTAGAAGGGAAGTGGACACTTCGCGGCATTGACCCACACCTTCTTCGCCACCCCATTGAAAAGATGCTCTTGAAGGACAATTACAAGGGCAAGTTCATGATCACCTGGCGCGAGAACGGCAAGAAGCAGTACGAGACTGTGAAGGGCGAAGACCTGCGATCTGCACGTAACGCAGCACGGACGAAAGCCTGGATGCTAGCTCAACCAGCAGGAGCAAGTAACGCTGGTGGACGAGAACAACCGAATCCTTATCTCCTCCGCTTCGGCGTTGTACTTGGAAGAGGTATTGCTCTCGCTGAGGCCGGGAACCCACGAACTTCTGGCCTTCGACCTCGGAGAGTTTCAGTCCTGGTTCCACGGGAAGTATATGGACGAGATCACACGGCTCGATCTGTTGAAGTTCCGCAAGTGGGTGGAAGAGACCGGACGGTCAGCACGAACAGCTGCCAACAAGATGATGAGAGTTAATCAATTTCATCGTTCGGTCATGAAGTTGGAAACAGGGAAGGGCCTCGTTACCGTCCGCGATGCAAAAACGGTGGATGAGTTACCACAGGTGTATACGGCAGAGGAACTGAAGGCATTTCTGGAGCACTGCAACCCATTACAGCATCTATTGTTCACCACCTTGCTGCAGACAGGTATGAGAATGTCGGAGCTTATGTTTGCGTACTGGAGCGATATTGATTTTGTACAGGGTGTGATCCACGTGACTGCGAAGCCGGAGTTCGGCTTCACCACCAAGACCCACGAAGAAAGATCCATCCCGGTGTGCGCCGATCTGCTCTCGCGGCTTCTGGCTCACCGCGCTCTTGCGAAACACAAGCTGATTTTTCCAACGGCGTCAGGACGTCGCAACGACAAATGGCTCGACGTGTGCAAGCGCATCGCGAAGAAGGCAGGACTTGATCCGGATAGGTTCTGGCTCCACAAGTTCCGGAGTACTTGTGCGACTACCATGCTCCAGGCGGGGATGGACATTAAGTCCGTACAGCATGTACTCGGGCACAAAGACTTGGAGTCAACGATGCGCTATCTTGCTCCGTTGCGCTCAACGCAGATGCGATCCAAGTTGGAAACCGTTTGGGCCGCAGCCGCGTCCGCATAGAGACTACGGCGTTCCTTTGTAGGGGGACGCCTTGCTTCCGAACTTCATTCTCGCCGCCATGCTCGTGTTTGCTACGCTCGCTCTTCAGTTGGCGAACTACTGTGTCAAAGTTCATCCGAAAGATCCTCCTGGGCCCGTTGTGGGCGGCGTTCAATATACTCACTCTCTCCTGGAAGTAAACAACAAATTGCTATACAAACTGGCGGGGCGGCTATTGCTGCTAGAAATCTCGGTAAAAGCTGTCTGTGGTAATGTCGTCGCCTAGAGGAGGTGGAAGCAGCGACTCACGAGATCGTTTGACCGTGTGCTGCAACGCGACTTATATTGAATGTTGGGACGGCATAATTTCTTTGCCGAAAAGCGTTCCGGGTCTGTCCGCCACTGGGGGCGGCCCGAAAGACGAGAAAAACTTTTCCAGATCATCCAGGGACACGCTCGACCCATGGCGGTCGCCCATCGTCCTCTGCCAACACAACTGACTCGGTGCACGCGCGTTTCCTGCGTGAACGCCCCCGTGTGCTCACTACTCGGCTGTCCCTGCATTAAGGGTGGCTGAGCACTCACTCGACGTGTGTCGACAAACAGCTAAAGGGAAAACAATATGAAGAATCATGCCGAACAGAAGCAGGGCGATAACAGCCTTACGTTGATAGCCAGCGAGATTTCAACTTGGGACGATTGCGCGTTACTGACCTTCTTCGCGCTGCTGCCAACCTGCAATCGGAATTCGCTGGACGCCTGGTATTGCGTCGGGCAAGAACTGGAAAATCGCAAACTACTCAATTCGAACGGCGAGATCATCACCGCCAATGTGAGCGAAGACACGAGGTACTGCATGCTCGCGCATCATCTCGGGACGAAGGGGACGGAGAAGCTGATTCACGATCTTGGATTTCCGTCCGATTTGGATGCTGAGTGGTTCGAACTGCAGGCACAAAACAATCCCGAGTACCAGGAAGAGTTGCAGGAGGCGCGGGAACGGTTCATTGCCGAAACCGAAGCCCGGGAAGAAAAGCGGCTGGAAGAAGAACGTCACGATCCCGTGTATCAGGCTCAACTCGCTGAATCGGGGCGAAAGTTCATCGCGGAACATGGCTTGAACCTTAAGCCGGAACCGAAGAGTAAAGAGTGGTATGAGCTTGACGACGATCCCGACCATGAGGCCAAGCGGTACGTCTGGGAGCTCGGTTGGAAGCGCAGCATGCGCGGATCGCTGAACATGCGGCTGCCGAGATGGAGCGGCTGGAGAATGAGTACCTTCGGCTATATAAGAGGGTGCTGGTAAGCCAATCGACACAGATGCGGTAAGGGCGCAGTTCAGAGACTTCATCCAGACAATCCTAGAGAAGCTTAGCTCCGACGACGCGGCGTCCCAGCAGGCGCTTGATGCTGCCCATGCCCAGCTTTACGGGAAGGACAACTTCACTATAGCGCTCGTCGTCGGATCACTGCCAGAAGTGCCGGTTCCGGGCAGTGATGAAGAAGACCTGCGAAGTAGTCTCCTAGGCGAACTGGAAACTCGGGGTGCGCTGGAAGAAAATCTCCTCAATGGGAACTACTTCAGTTCGGGGGAAACGACTCTGCTCCGGCATCTCCATCCATCGCTGAAGTTCAAGGCAGCAGCATAGTCCGGCGCAAGGAAGGGCGATCCGACTACGGGATCGCCTTTTCGATCGCATGGAGCCGGCTGTTTCGGCCGGTTGAAAATATTTGAAAAAATCTCTAACAGAATTCAGGAGACGCAGGGGACGACAGTATTAGCGATCCGGAACCGATGCACAGAAGAGGCATGGTGCCGGAGAAGTACTTTGGAAAGCAACACTTCTGATGGCCCCGCCGAACGCGGCGCCCCTTGCCCACGAAACAACGCCCGCCGATCAGGCCGGCCGGTACCAGCGTTGCCGGGACGCCGACCTGCCTGTTCCGCTGAATCCGGACCCGGAATTAATCGCCCTAAATAGTGCGATTGCTGCCGGCAGTGATGAGGGCCTGACGAAGTAACGTTCGCGCAGGCCCTTTTGAGCCTCAATACCTCGGAACTCCTCCAGTACGGCGTTTCCGCTGCTAAGAGTTTCCGCGTAAGTCGGTTGCACAAGGCAATGGTTCTTCACGAAGCCAAACAGCGGTACAGCAAAGGTGGGGTGGTTGGTCGCCGAAAGGACGATGAAATGACCTGGCAGCGGTACTGTGACGAAATCGGCCAATCGCGCACCAGCGCCGATTCGCTGATCAAATCTCTGACCGTATATCGCACAATGAATCCGGCACTGCGAGCTGCGGCCGCTGCGGACGGGATCGACCTGCTCAAGCCGAAGGTAGTTAAGCAGCTGCAGATACTGCAGGAGGAAATGTGGTGCCAGTCCGAACCATCATCAGAACTCATCGCCGGTTGGGTCCGGCGCCTGCGAGAGTCCGAAGGACGCGAGGCCACTACCGAGCCGGAGCAAAACGGTACGATATCAACTGAAGTCTTTGACCCCATCGCCAGCGAAGGCGGCGCCCATCCGGAAACCGACACGGCAACGTCCGGAAGCAGCGCCGCGGTCTCGACCAGACATCAGGTCGCAAGCGCATCGACGCGGGTCAAGCCAAAAGTGGGAGGTCCCGGGCCCGAGCATGTGTTCCTCACCGGTGAGCCGCTGGAGCGGATTTTAGGGTCGCTCCAGCTACTGCGGCTGGAGCCCGAATGGAATACGGCAAGGAGTCTGTTGCCGAAGAGCTCGCCGCCGTGCTCACGAAATTAATCGCGCGACTGGTAGGTGGAGCATGAGGCTGCCTGTCTTCGGCGACACCCTCCACACCGTTCAGCTCGAATACAAAATGGATGCCGCGGCTGCGGCGGCAATCGAAAGTCAGCACCGGTGGCTCGACGAAACCTATTGCGATCAAAATCTCATCATCTCGAAGCCGAGCATAGTGCTGGCACCCGATGGAGATATCTGTTGATGCTGATCAAGCATCAGCTCGATCCGCATCTGATCGCCGCCGCGAAGCCACTCCTCCGAAAAATCGCCAGAAACCCGGTCATCGGTGGATTCCGCGGTGCCTCCTCCGGCGGCCTCGAGCCTGAACTGAAGCGCGACGGTACCTTGAGCGGCCAGAACAGGGTCCCCGATCACGAATACTTGCGTGGCGCCAAAGACGGCGTGCTCGGATTCTACGATCGGTCGCCCCGCGAGAACTACTGTCGCATGACCGCATACACACAAAAGAACCTTGACGACTACGTTCAGCTGCTGCCGTACGTTCAGGAAATCGAGTTCCGTCTACGGGAGCGTTTGCGCCGGAAAAGTTTGCTGCCCAGCGACAGCATGTGCAGGCCACGAGCAGGCATTGGATCATTCCCGGCACCAACTTTAGCACCATGACGCAAAACTTAAACTACCGGACGAGCGCCCACCGGGACTCCGGGGATTGTCGCGCCGGCCTGGGAGTGATCAGCGTCAACCGATCGGGCAACTGGTTTGGTGGCACCCTCTGCTTTCCCGAGTATCGCTGCGCGGTGAAGCTGGAGGAAGGCGATGTGCTGCTGGCAAATGTACACGCGTTGCACGGAAACTTGCCCATCATCGGCGATATGCAGAAGTGCGAACGGCTGACCTCCATCTTATATGTCCGGGAAAAGTTGAACGAGTGCGGTACCCACGCGCAGGAAACCGAGCGATACGAAGAAAAGTATCTCCGTCCGTAAGGTTCAGTGCCGGGCGTCGCTGACCTCACCCTCAGCGCGCCCGATGCTACAGCGCCTTGACGAGACGTTTGGGTGCGCCGCCCACGACATAAAAAAAGGTCCTTGACCGCTCCGTTAGCAGCGCGGAAATAGATAACGATTAAAAGTTTGAACTATCGGTATCAAACAGAGCGCGAGAGAGCCCACAAGAACGGTTCGGAGCGCAGGAGAAAACAGATGCACAAATACTTAAAGAAGCTAATTGACGTAAAGGAAGCGTCGCATTTTTGGGGTGAGCACCGACACGATTTACAAACTCACAAAGACCGGCGTGCTGCCGCACGTGAAGATCGCAGGTCTGTTGCGATTCGAAGAAATAGCGCTGCAGCGCTGGTTACGCGACCAGAACTCTCAGGCGGTGACAACGGGCGGCTAAAGCGGGTCTCTTGTCGCCGCGCCGATCGGGCATGAGCGACGAGTTGTTAGATCGTGGCGACGGGGATTCGGTATGAGCTACAACATTACTTCACGTATCCGCTTGCGGCTTGCGCAGCTTCGTCGCCCACACTATACATCCTCACACCTGGCAGTTCTGCTCGCACTCGCTGACCGCGCCAAAGACGACGGGGTTTGCTGGCCAGGGATAGAAACCCTGGCGAACGATGCCTGGCTATCGCCGCGCTGTGTCCGCACCGTAATTGCTGACCTGGAACGGAATGGTCTTCTGGAAGTAACCAGGACTTCTGGTCGTGGGAAACCCTACCGTCTTACCTTCGACCAAGGTACTGAGGACCTGGTCGGTGGGGACCACGGTATTCCAGACCCCGGTGATCGGTACCCTACACTCGGGTCTTCAGAACCCCACACTGGGGTAGGAAATGCCCCACACCCAGGTTCTGAGTACCCCCTAACCAGTAAAGAACAAATAAAAGATCCAATAAAGAAAACCGTTCAGGCTGTATCTGTTTCCAGTGCTTCTGTTTCTG
>CAWBVM010000010.1:0-84929 GCA_963792225.1 Terriglobales bacterium
AGACCAGGAGGCCGAATCCCGAGAGCCCCCCAAAGAGCAGGACGTTGAGGGCACGCCAGTGATGCCGATGCACCGTACACAGCGGCACCGGAACGGCCATCGTCCTCAGAAGGAGCGGGATGAGAATGACCAGGGCAACGAGGAGCAAGGCCCCGGAACACAGCGCACCGACACCGATCAGGGTCATCACCCAGCCGGGGCCCCAGGCAAAGCGTTTCCCGTCGGAACACGGAGGCGGGCGCCCCACAGTGCATGCAAACGCGCGGGCAACGGACCCTCCTCCAATTCATCGAGGAACAGCCTGATCGTTGCCATGGGACGACCCAAGCCACTGGCTCAGGCTCCTTGATCCCCGGCGGCCAGAACACGCAGGCAGTCCGCAGAAACCAGTTTGCCGGCAGCCCATCGCAACCCTCTGACGACCAGGGACCACCACCTCATCACCCAGGCGCGGCCTCGCGGCCGCCGGTCCGGTCGTCTCCCGCGCCCCCGCGCCGGTCAAGCGAAAAGGCCGGGCATCGGGTTTTCCTGTTGAACGACAATAGAAATGTCCGGTCTTAACGCGATAGAAATGTCCTCCTTGCCCAGGTCAAGGAGGAGCCATGACTATCGACGTGCCTACGACGACCGGATCCCCATGAGCCAGAAGGAACGCGATCGTCCTCAAGATCCTGCACGCGCGTCCTGCAGCGGCGAGCGGACCCAGGCCGAGGCCGCTCGCCTGCTCGGCCTCAGTCCGCCGCCAGGTGCGCCGCCTGCAGCGCAAGCTGCGAAGCAGGCGGCGATGCGGCCCTCGTCCATGGCCTGCGCGGCCAGCCCTCCAACCGCCGCGTCGACGCCGCGCTTCGCGCCAGCAGGTCCTGCAAGCCTACCGCCAGCGCTATGCCGACTTCGGCCCGACCTTCGCCAGCGAGAAGCTGGCCGAGCGAGGGCCTGGAGGTCAGCCCGCAGACGCTGCGCCGCTGGCTGCTCGCCGAGGGACTGTGGCAGCGCCAGCGCCGCCGCGACCCGCACCGCAGCCGCCGGCCGCGGCGCGCCTGCTTCGGCGAGTTGGTGCAGATGGACGCCTCGATCCACGACTGGCTGGAGGGCCGCGGCGAGGAGATGGTCCTGATCAGCATGATCGACGACGCCACCAGCCGCGTGCTGGCCCGCTTCTACCCGGCCGGCACCGTCGCAGACGCACATGGACCTGCTGCGGCGCTGGCTGCGGCGCCACGGCCGGCCGCTGGCCTTGTACACCGACCGGCACAGCATCTTCGAGCCGCAGGACAAGGGCCAGGCCGCTGCCCGACGCCGAGACGCAGTTCGGCCGGGCCCTGCGCGAGCTGGACATCGAGTTGATCCGGGCCCACAGCCCGCAGGCCAAGGGGCGGGTGGAGCGCTCGTTCGGCACCGCCCAGGACCGCTGGGTCAAGGAACTGCGCCTGGCCGGGGCGACGACCGTGCGACGAGGCCAACGCGGTGCTGGAGCGGCTGCTGCCGGAGCACAACCGCCGCTTCGGCAAGCCGGCCGCGGCAGGCGAGCGACGCGCACCGGCCGCTGGGGCCGGGGCATCGACCTGGCGGCGATCCTGTCGATCCAGGAGCAGCGGGTGGTGGCCAACGACTACACGATCCGCTTCCAGCAACCGCTTCTACCAATTGCTGCAAGCCGGTCTATCCGGGCGAGCGTGGCGGCAAGGTGGTGATCGAGGTGCGACTGGATGGGAGCATGGCGATCCGCTTCCGGGGGCACTACCTGAAGTACCGGGAGGTCGCGGCGAGGCCGCAGGCCTGGGGGCTCCGCCCCCAGACCCCCGGAGTTTAGCGCATTGGCGGCCGACGCCAGTGAGGCGAAGAAGAAGGCCCGGCCCCCGCGAAGGAGGCCGGGCCCACTGGCGTACAGCCGACCGGCGGGCGCTCGGGTCGCACTCCTGCGGAGCCCTATCCTCCCGACGGCGCGGCGGAGGATAGCGCAAGCAAGCCGCGCCGTCCAGCCGAGGATCATCCGTGGCGGAAGCCGTTCAAGCGGCGAAGTGACAAGGCCCTGACAGCGGACATTTCTATTGTCCTGAAAATGCGGACATTTCTATTGTTGCCTGACGGCGCTCGGGTTTTCCCGTTGCAACGCGACTGCCGGCGCGTTCTGCTATCCGGCATGCCCCGCCACCCCGACCAGGTCAAGCTGCTGTTCGGCCCGTACGCCCGCCGCGCCTCAAGCGGGGTGACCGGGCAAGCCGCCCGTACCGGGACTGTGATGTCGTGGTCACCGGCTGTCTGACGGGTACATCCCCTGGTCCCGCTGCCGCGCCCTCTACAGCCAGGGGGCAGCTCGGGGCTGGTCGAGGAGCAACGGGCCCGCGCCATTCGCGGCAAGAGTGCGGCCGCTCGGGTCCTGGTGGGGAGTGGGCGGCAAGACGGTCTGGCTCTGCCGCATGGCGTTGGGCGTCGCGGGCCGACCGCCACCGAGGGCACGCGCCGGCTCCGGCGGGCCGTCTCGCAGAAGATCGCGGACGCGCTGCGGGGCAAGCCCCTGCCGCCCACGCAGGTCGAGCGGCGCAGGCGGACAGCCCTTGAGTCGGACCTGGGGCAGTATGCCCGGGCCGCTGCCCTGGCCCGCGTGGCCTCAGGAGCAGCCACAGCTGCTGGGCACCCCCCCGGATGAAGAGGTGGCCAGCTAGGTCGGCCGCACCCCGACCGCCGTCCGGCTGAAGCGGACGCACGCTGGGCATCCCTGACCCGGGCGGGCACGGCTGGACGGCGGAAGAGGTGGCCCTGCTCGCGCCGCCCCTGACGCTGAGCTCGCAACGCGGATCGGCAGGAAGGCAAAGGTTGTGACGCAGAAGCGGTGCCAGCTCGGCATCCGCACTTGCCGCGACCGGCGCTTTCGCGAGGACGCACATGAGCGGCGGTGCAATGGACTGGCTCGTGACCGCCGGCTCCCTCGTGGCCCTCTTGATTCTGGGCGTGCCCGCACAAGCTCGCCGGCTGTACCTGCCGCCGGGGGCCGCTACATCGGCTGCCGGCACTGCCACGAACTGACCTACCGCAGCGCCAAACGCACGACGACCGGGTCTCCAGGCTCGCCGGAACCCGGCGCTCCTGGCCGCCCTCACGGAGAACCTTCAGGCGCTTCGCTCACGCAGCTGGGGCTGGCCCTGAAGGTGCTGGGTCGCTGTTGAGCGACTCCTGCCCGGTTGCCCGGCGCTGCACTGCGCCGGCTTCACCGCGCACGGGCGCCGGTCCCCCGCATCGGACTCCCTCTCCCCCCGAATTTCGGGGGAATTCCCGTCCGCCTGGCGGTGCGGTCCGCGGTCGGGGGTGGAGAAGTTCTCGGCCCTGGGGTCTATCCCCCAGCCAGGAGGTGCCTCGCAAATCGCTCCTGAGCGACACGACCAGCCAGGGGCGGGGTGTGAGTGGCTCCGGCATTACCCGCCCTGCACAGAGTCCTGCGGGCTGGCCTTGCGGCGATTTTGAACACCATCGAGCGGCAGGGCTCCGTCCCCGGCGCGGCAGCCCAAGGCCAGCTGGGCGAGCTGGGCAAAGGGCTCCAGGCCCGCGGCAAGTCATCGAAGGGGGTGACGCCCTGGGGCAGCCTTCGCACGCAGCCTAACCCGCAAGGGCTGACCCGGATCCCTTCCAGCGGGGGGCTGGGCAGGCCCGCGCCCGCGGCGAGCGGCACGGCCGTTGCGTTCTCTTCCCGGCACCCGCGGCCACTATCCGGCGGCCGCCTGCGACGAAGGAGGAATGAGATGAAGTCCACGTTCACCTTACTCGCCCTGACCGCCCTGACTCTCTGCCTTTGCGGCTGCGCCTCCGGCTTCCGCGCGGGGGCCGCCATGCGGGCGTGGAGGCCGGCGCCGTCGTCGGCCCGCCCGCCACGCCGCCCGCCGCCCCTGTTGTCGTGCAGGATCCCCTCCAAACGCCAGCGCCGCCCGTCCAGCAGCAGCCGTCGCCGTATTGATTCGGGGCGGCGTGAGCAGGAGAAGGGGGCGGCCGTCCTGGCCGCCCCCTCTCGTTTGAGCCGCGCTTGCCGGCGCCGTTTGTCGTCGGGATGCAGCAATCCTCAAGTAATTGTCTTGTAGTCGAGCGCGGATTCCGCCTCGCGGATATACGCGGCGGTCCGCTTACGCCCCTCTTCCGCCCCGCTGAGGATGTTCGTGACGACGTTTTCCGCCTTCGCCCTCCAGTTACGCGAACGCCACTGGGCCATCATCCCGGCCACGCGGGCCGCGCAGGTCGTGGCAGCGCAGGTGCAGGTTCGCAGCATACCCCTGGGGCGGATCCCGTCGATGATGACGCACGCGCTGGCGACCGCGCCGGCAATCACGCCGACCGCGGTGAGTTCAAGGTGAGCCCAAATGCCCGCGCTGGCTGCGGCGAGGAGGGCGGGGATCTTCAGGCTCCCGAAGGCGAGCGTGTCCCAGAAGGCATCCCTCCTGTTCCCCTGCGCCCACGGCGATGTCGAACCGATAACAAATGTCCTCTGAGCGATTACAGGAATTCGGGATGCCTGGTGGGCGTCTCCATTTCTTAAGGACAGCATCTGTAACCTCTTACATCCGACAGTCCTGGCGGGCAGCGCAACGGCACGCTCCCTGCAAGTTAAGAAGAGGCCTTCGGCACTTTTTCCGTCGGCTGTCACGGTGCGAGACTCACCGCCGAACCGTGAACGGTTCACCGCAAGCCGGTGTCAACGGGAGAAACCGATGAAGACTGCTTTCGTCGTGGCCCTCGCGATGCTCGGCCCGGGCATCTGGCAAAGCCAGCGGTCGCTCCGGTCACCAGAAATATCGTGGGACGGTAAGTTGCCCCGCCAAGAGGCCACGGGCCCGGGAAAGCCCGGTTGCCCGCCAGGGCTCTCCTTGACGCCCGCCTGGCGGCTCAGCCCCCTGCCCGGGCGCCTTCCAATCAGCACACCGTGGGGCAAGCCCCGGGCTTTACCGATCACGAGCCCTTACTCCCCAAATACACCCCAAGGGATTCCGACCATGCGCTTCCGCGACCTCTTCCGCTCCCTGTTCCGCCGCCCGTGCCGTGAGGCCCTGCGGCCCGCGCGGCGCCGCGCCGCCCCAGTCCGGCCGCAGCTGGAGGCCCTCGAAGGCCGCCTGCTGCTCAGCTTCAGCCCCCTGGACGTCCGCCACGCCTACGGGTTTGACCGGGTCGGGTTCCTCGACTCCACCCACGCCTACGTGCCCGGGGACGGCCGGGGCACCACCATCGCCATCATTGAGGCCTACGACGACCCCAACATCGCCACCGACCTGGCCAACTTCGACGCCCTCTACGGCCTGCCCGCCCCGGCCAGTTTCACCCGAGTAAATCAGCGCGGCGGCACCGCCCTGCCGAATGCCGACCCGAACCAGAGTGCGAACTTTACCTGGACCCAGGAGACCGCCCTGGACGTGGAGTACGCCCACGCCATGGCCCCGGGCGCCAGCATCCTCCTCGTCGAGGCCGACAGCTCCTCGTTCGCCAACCTGGACACCGCCGTGCGCGTCGCGGCCGGCCGGCCCGGCGTCGTGGCGGTGTCGATGAGCTTCGGCCGCACCGAATACGACGCGGGGACCGGTCAGGACGCGTCCCTGGTCCACGCCGGCGTGACCTTCGTGGCCTCGACGGGGGACAACGGTGCGCCGGGGCACTCTTACTCCCCCAACGTGGTGGCCGTCGGCGGCACCTCGCTGACCCTCGACGCGGGCGGGAACTACAGCAGCGAGTCCGGCTGGAGCGGCGGCGGCGGCGTCAGCCCGGCCCTGAACCAGCCCGCCTACCAGAACGGCGTGGTCACCCAGAGCAGCACCCGGCGCTGCACCCCCGACGTCTCCTTCGTCGCCGACCCCGCCACCGGCGTGCTCATCAACGACACCTACACCGGCTCCGGCTTCTACGTCGTCGGCGGCACCAGCGCCTCGGCGCCGATCATGGCCGGCCTGGTGGCCGTCGTCAACCAGGGGCGGTCCTACCTCAACGGGCAGCCCTCCTACAACGGCGGGGACTTCCTGAACGCGCTGTACAAGCTGCCCGGCAACGCGTTCCACGACGTCACCACCGGCAACAACGGCTTCGCCGCCGGGACCGGCTACGACCTGGTCACCGGACGCGGCACGCCCAACGTCCCCCGCTTCGTCGCCGGCCTGACCGGCGACCCGGTCCTCGACCCGACCACCGGCACGCTGCTGGTCGTCGGCGGCGGCCGCAACAGCAGCGACACCCTCACCGTCAACACCTCCGGCAGCCAGCTCCAGGTCACCTTCAACCTCAGCGCCCCGTACCGGGCAACGGCCGGGGGGGCGCGTACACGAGGGCCTACGCGGGCGGCTACACCGCGGTCGAGATCGACACCGTGGACGGCAGCGGCCAGTCGATCGTCAACCTGAACCGGACCTTCGCCACCCCCGTCACGGTCAAGGCTGGCGGCGGCAGCGACATCGTCAACGTCGGCACCTCCGGCAGCGCCCAACTGGTCCGGGGCCCGGTGACCCTCGACGGGGACAGAGGCAACTTCAACTTCACGGTGGACAACTCGGCCGACGCCGGCGGCCACACGGTGACGCTCGACGGCCCGGCGACGGGCGACTTCGGCCGGATCAACGGCCTGACCCCGTTCCCCGTCTATTACCGCTACAACGCCACCGCCAACGTCACCCTCAAGACCGGGACCGGCGTCAACACCGTCACCGTCCTGTCCGCCCGGACCGCCGGCACCCTCACCCTCGAGGGGCACTCCGCCAGCACCACGGTCAACCTCGGCGCCGGCGGCGCTCAGGGCATCGTCACCGCGGTGAGCGTCACCAACCCGGCCTCCACGACCACCCTCAACGTCGATGATTCGCTCGACGCCCTCGACCACACGGTCACCGTCGGCAACGCGTCGTTCGACGCGGGTACCGGGGCGATCACCGGGCTGGGCCCGCGGCCGATCTACTTCCGGTACGCCGACACCAGCAGCACCCGCGGCGTCACCGTCAAGACCGGGAAGGCGATACTCGCCGTCAACGTCCTGGACGTGTTCCGGCCGCTCACCCTGATCGGCAACTCCAGCCTCACCGCCGTCAACGTCGGCAAGAACCGGAGCCTGGCCGGCATCCAGAACACCCTGACGGTCCACAACACGTCCTTCGCCACGGACCTGTTGCTGGACGACTCGGCGGACGCGGGCACCCGCACCGTGGCCGTGACCTCAGCGGGCGTGACCGGGCTGTCCGCCGGCGCCATCCGCTTCTCGTCGGGCGACCTGCACTCGCTGACCGTCCTGGGGGGCACCGGCCGCAACACCTACACCGTCTCCGGCACCCCCGGCAACCCGGCCAACGCCGCCACGACCCTGAACACCGGCGGCGGGGTCGATACCGTCAACGTGCGGGCCACCACCACCGCGCTGGCCATCAACACCACCACCGGCCCCGGCGGCGGCGGCAACGACGTGGTCAACGTCGGCAACGCCGGCAGCGTTCAGGGCATCCTGGGGGCCGTGTCCGTCTTCAACCGGTTCAGCTACACCCGCCTGAACCTCGACGACTCGGCCGACGCCGCCGACCGCACCGTGACGCTGCAGGCCGGCATCGACGCGGGCGTCATCACCGGCCTGGCCCCGGCGCCGATCAGCTACGGCACCTTGAGCGTCAACGCCCTGACCGTGACCGGCGGCAGCGGCACCAACGTCTACACGGTCCTCGGCCTGGCCGCCTCCCTGGGCACGACGCTGAACACCGGCACGGGCGTGGACGCGGTCAACGTCGCGTACCTCGACAGCGGCCCACTGACCATCCACACGCCGGCGGCGGCGGCAACGACGTGGTTAACATCGGCGACGGCAACAGCGCCCAGGGGATCCTCAGCCCGGTGACGGTCACCAACACCGGCGGCACGACCCGGCTAAACATCAACAACGCCGCCGACTTCGGCAACCGGACGGTGACCGTCGCGCCGCACGTCACCGGCCTGTCTCCGGGGGCGATCTTCTACAGCAACCTGAGCGCCCTCGTCCTCAACGGCGGCGGCCTCGCCAGCACCTACACCGTCACCGGGACGGCGGCCGGCATCGCCACCACGCTGAACGCCGGCGGCGACGACATGGTCAACGTACAGGCCACCACGGGCGACCTCACGGTCAACTGCGTGGGGGCTTCCTGCGCACCGTCAACGTCGGCGGCGCGGCCAACACCCTCGACCCGATCCAGGGGGCGGTCACGATCAGCGGCCGGGAGGGCTCGCTGGACCAGGTGTCGGTCAACGATTCCGCCGGCCCGGCCGGCACCTACACCCTGACCGCGACCGGCCTGACCCGCCCCGGGGCGGCGGCGCTCAACATCACCACCGCCGCGAGCGCCTGCACCTGGACACCGGCGAGGCCACGGTCAACGTCCAGGGAACCCCCGGCGTGACGTACCTCACCGCCCCCGGCGACTACACGGTCAACGTCGGCACCGCCGCCGGCACCCTCGCCGGCCTCGGGACCGTCATCGCGCGGGCCGGGCGCTGATCAACCTCGAAGACCGCGGCACGCCCACTCCCCAGGCCTACGCCTTCGGCCGGGTCAGCTACACCAGCCTCACCACCACGGGCACCACTGTCGGTTACGGCGAGTCCGCCCGGGGCGTGGTGCTCAACGCCGGCCCTGGCGGCAACACCGTCTACGTCCAGGAAACCCTGGCCGGCATCCCGGTGACGATCAACCCCGGCGCCGGGGCCAACACCATCGCCTTCGGGGTACTCGGCGACACCCTGGAAGCGGTCCGCGGGTCGATCACCGTCAACGGCAGCGGTGCCGACGTCCTCCTGTTCGACGACCAGGGCAACAATAGTGCCCGGGTGTTCGCCCTCACCGCCGGCGCCATCTCCTGGTCTGCCGCGGGGGGCATCGGGGCGACCGTCGGCTACTCCGGGGCCGCCAGCCTGACGGCCGACGGCGGCGGGGGCGGCAACACGTTCTTCGTCCTCGCCTCGGCAGCCGGCACGCCGGTCCGGATCGACGGCGGGTCCGGCAAGAACACGCTCGTGGGGTCCGGCGCCGGCAACTTCTGGGACCTCCAGGCCGGCCTCAATTTCGGCCTCCTGTACGGGCCCGCCTACGCCTCCCAGGTGTCCTTCCTGAGCGTCCAGAATCTGACCGCGGGCACCGGCGGGGACACGTTCTACTTTGAGGATGGGGCGTCCGTGTCCGGCAACATCATCGGCAGCGGGCACGACACCCTCAGCTACACCGCCTACACCACGTCCGTCGTGGTAGATCTGCAGACCGGGACGGCGACGGCGGTGGGCGGGACGGTCAGTGGCATCCAGGCCGTCGAGGGCGGCCTTGCCGCCCCGGCCGCGGCCGGGGTGTACAACCTGCTGATCGGCAACGGCCGCAGCCTCCTGGTCGGCGGCACCGGCCGGCGCAACATCCTGGTGGCCGGGGGCAGCGGGGGCACGCTCATCGGCGGGGACCGGGAGGACCTGCTGATCGCCGGCACGACGGCGTACGACACCGAGGCCGGCCTGGTCACCTGGGGGCAACGCCGCCTACTGGGCCGGCGGCGGCGACTTCCTAAGCCGGGTGTCCGACCTGAGCAACGGGGCCGGCGTGCCGCGACTCGACGCCGCCACCGTCACCGGCAACGGCGGGGGCAACACCCTGATCGGCAACGGCGGGCGGGCGTGGCTGTTCACGGACGGCCTGGACTTCATCACCGGCTTCGACCCGGCCTCGCAACAAGCCGCGATCAACCCGTGACCGGCGGACAGGGCCGCATGCCCTCCGAACGATCAAGGTCCGCAGCCGGCTCACGTGGGAGGAGGCGCTGGAACCACGAAGAACCTCCTTCGCGTGGCCGGTCTGCCGCGGGATCGGGTCCGGCGATTGCTACGGCAGCCCGTCACCAGCGAGCACCAGCGCCCTGGCCACCACCCAAGCCGCCCCCTCCGCCACCCCCCTGTCGCAATCAGCCCTGGGCTTTGGTCAGGCGCCCGCGTTCTGGGCGTGTGGGCCTGGCCGTGTCGGTCCGACACGCCGAAGCCAATTGGGCGAGCGGCAGGTCTTACTTTCCCTGCATTTCGCTCGCCTTGGGCTTGATCGTGATGTCTCCCCGCGGGGTCGGGCGCGAGCGGCGAAGTTCTCCAGGCAGCGGAACCCTTGCCGGAGTTCGTGTAAGCCGGTGGCGACGGTCGCGCGTCCCCAGCCGAAGGTCGTTCGGCCTGGCGGGGGTTGCCGGCGAGGCAGTGTGGCAGGGTGACCTCGGCGAGGGACAGGCGGCGTGGGTGGCCCTGGAGACGCTGGGCGGCCGCCCTGCGAAAACAAGCACGTATCGCGCCATCCATCGATCCACATGATCCCCTTCTCGGCCAATTCATCGGGTACTGCACAGAAACCTCTCCATCGCCACGGATAGTCACCACAAAGTTTTATCCACGCCACCCCTTCAAACAAGATGTACGTATTGCTTCAAGCTTCTAGATGCCTTAATCCCATTCAGAGCTGGATTTCGAGAGTAGAAGTTTTTTTGAGGACTGCTGGCGAGAGTTGTGCAATTTCATGCATAGTAGCGGGGGCGACGGTGTATCCTGCTTGTTTCCTCAGCTCCGGCTGAAAGCATTTGAAGAGAGAACATGGAAGACAGGAAAAAGCTGGAGCCGGCGGCGCTTGCGTATGAGAACCGGCCTTTCGTAAACGGGCCCGAGGGGCGCATTCTTCGCATGAATGCTGAGTATTTGGAGCCCTTGTCCCGTTTTCGCCGCGAGAAGATTCAGGATACGGTTGTCTTCTTCGGGTCGGCACGTTTCGTGAATCTAGAGAGCGCACGCGGAGAATCTCGCTGAAGCGGAGCGGCAAGAATCCAATGGCGCAAGCCCTGTAAGACTGCTGGAAAATACAGGGTCCGCCCAGCTCGCGCCCCCCGAAGAGCAGCCGGACCCGAATGCTGGAAACGGCGAGGGTTTGAAGGTAAAACGCGCACGCGCTGCAGTTGAGATGGCGCGATTTTACGAGGACGCCCGAAGGCTCGCGTACATGCTGACCGAATGGTCGATGACGATCCGCTCGAAGCGCGCCCGCTTCGTGGTGACCTCAGGGGGCGGTCCGGGAATCATGGAGGCCGCCAACCGCGGCGCCTCGGAGGCTGGAGGCAAGACGATAGGTCTCAATATCAAGCTCCCCTTTGAACAGTTCCCGAATCGATGGATCACCCCGGCGCTCAATTTTGAATTCCATTACTTCTTCATGCGCAAGTATTGGTTTGCTTACTTGGCGAAGGCGCTTGTGGTATTTCCTGGAGGGTTCGGAACATTGGATGAGGCGTTCGAGATCCTCACTCTGACCCAGACCCAGAAGCTTGCAAAAAAGATGCCGGTCATCATCTACGGACGCGAGTACTGGAACCGCATCATCAATTTTCAGGCGTTGGTGGACGCAGGAGCGATCTCTCCGAAGGACATGGATCTCTTTCACTTCGCGGATACTCCGCAGGAGGCATTTGCACTCTTGCAACAGAACCTGCAGGATGCACTGAATACCCAATCGCCTCGTACGCTCAGGCCGGAGGGACATTGCGAGCCCGAGGCTGAAGTTTCTCCTGAGATCGCTGTAACCAACGATTGATTGTCAGGATTTGATCGTCAGGATTGAGGTTGCTACGCGGCGCGCCGCTTCGACTCTTCCAACTGGTCCTGCTTCTTTTCAACCTCAGCTTCAAGCTGCTTGTTTTCGAGGCGTTCCTGCTTGATTTCGAGGCGTAGCCTTCCGAACCCTCCCATGTAAAAGTTGGCGACGTAAACGAGAGAGAAGAGGGAGACCAAATAACCGCGCCAGTCGTCAAACAGAAGTTTGTAGCGTGTCAATACCAGGAAGAAGATAGTCACGTAATAGCTGAAGCAGTATTCACAGGTGAAAAGATAAAAGAACTTCCGCCTCAGCAGGGTGGGTGCATGTTGGCTGCGTTTGGCACAATAGTCGCGCGGTTCGCGGAACACTTCTTCGTGTGTAACGGTCCAGGCGATACAAGCGATCGGCAATGCGAGCAGAAAAAGAGTCAGTACCTGTAATCCGATATGCGCGAATGTGAACTGGTCCAGCATATGCTCAGTGGTTGAGAGTGACATCGGCACAAAAGCGTTGCACCAGCACGGGAGTCGAAGATGATCCGGTACTACATCACTGATCGAAAAGCATTAGGCAATACCGAGCAAGAGCGGACGGCTCAGATGATTACCGCCTTGCGGCGATGCATGCGCAAACGGCGTCGATTGGATATGTTTGCGAGAGAAGGACCTGCCCACGCGTGATCTGGAACGGCTCGCACTTCTCGCCATGAAAGTAGTTCAGCAAGAGGGAAGATCGAAATTGTTGGTGCATTCGCGAGCGGATGTGGCGCTGGCCGCCGGAGCGGATGGAGTGCACCTCCCATCCAGGCGAGCAAACGATAGTTCCCAGTGAAGTGCGCGCGATATGGCAAACGGCCACGATAGGTGTTTCTTGTCACAACCTGGATGAGGTCTCGTTCGCTGAGGCGCACGGAGCGGATTTTGCAGTCTTCAGCCCAATCTTCGAGAAAGACGGAGTACGGCTTACAGATGGACTGAAACATCTGCGCGCCGTTTGCCAGGGGCGAACGATGCCGGTATCTCGCACTGGGAGGAGTGACTCTAGAGAATGCCGCATCGTGCATGGCAGCTGGAGCGGCGGGAATAGCCGGAATCCGTCTGTTCCAAGACCAAAACAAAGGGACAGGCTAAGAGCCTGCCCCCATTCAATTAGCACTCGAGTTTATGCTTTTTCCACCAGCATGGCACCTTTTCGGGGCCGCCGGTTTGCCTGAAGTACACGTTTGCGCAGACGCAACGACTTCGGAGTGACTTCCACGAGTTCGTCTGCAGCGATGAATTCGATCGCCTGTTCAAGGTTCAAGTTCCTGAAGGGAACGAGGCGGACCGCTTCATCGGAGGAACTGGCACGCATGTTCGTTAGCTTCTTTTCGCGCACAACGTTGACGTCGAGGTCGGTGTCGCGCGCGTTTTCCCCGACGATCATGCCTTCGTAAACTTCAGTGCCCGGACCCACGAAAAGTTCCCCGCGTTCCTGCAGGTTCCACAGCGAATAAGGTGTCGTCGAGCCCGCACGGTCGGAAATGAGGGCGCCGGTCAAGCGCTGCGGGATATCTCCCTGATAGGCGGACGTAGCCGTCGAACAGCGAGTTCATGACGATGGTACCGCGCGTATCGGTGAGCAGTTCGCTGCGGAGCCCGATCAGGCCGCGGCTGGGGACGCGAAATTCGAGCCGCACGCGTCCGAAGCCGTGGTTGTGCATCTTGGTCATCTCGCCTTTGCGAGGGCCGAGCTTCTCGATCACCACGCCGACAAAATTCTCGGGAATGTCGATGGTGAGCTGTTCGACGGGCTCCATGAGCTTGCCGTCGATGTACTTGGTGACGATCTCGGGGCTTGCCGACCTGCAGCTCGTAGCTTTCGCGGCGCATCATCTCGATCAGGATCGCGAGCTGTAATTCGCCGCGTCCCATGACCTTGAATGTGTCCGGGGAGTCCGTGTCTTCCACTCGCAAGGAGACGTTGGTGAGCAGCTCTTTGGCGAGCCGGTCCCGCAGATTGCGCGAAGTGACGAACTGGCCCTCCCGCCCGGCAAGCGGCGAATTGTTGATAGTGAACTGCATGGCGATCGTCGGCTCATCGATGACGATAGGCGGCAGCGGCGCTGGATTATCGAGCGAGTGATCGTCTCGCCGATGGTGATGCCTTCGACTCCCGCGACGGCGACGATGTCCCCAGTTCTGTCTTCTGGATATCGGTGCGCTTGAGCCCTGGAAAGCAGAAGAGCTTGGTGATCCTGATCTTCTGCAGCGATCCGTCGCGCTTGGCGATGGCGACATCTTCGCCGTTGTGCAGCGTGCCGTTGAAGACACGCGCGATCGCCAGCCGTCCGAGATAGTCGCTGTAATCAAGATTGGCGACCAGGATCTGTAGAGACGCGTCCCGTCGCCTGCGGCGCCGGCATGCGTGCTCACGATCGACGTCGAACAAGCGGCTGCAGGTCCTTGCCCGGCTTCGCGGGATCGGTCGTCGCCGTGCCAAGCTTCGCGTTGGTGTAGAGCACGGGAAAGTTGAGCTGGTCCTCGCGCGCGTCGAGGTCGATGAACAGGTCATAGACCTCGTTCAGTACCTCCTGCGTGCGCGCGTCCGGACGGTCAATCTTGTTGATCACCAGAATCGGCGGCAGGTTCGCTTCGAGCGCCTTGCGACAGCACGTAGCGCGTCTGCGGCAGCGGGCCTTCGCTGGCGTCCACCAGCAGCATGACGCCGTCCACCATCTTGAGGGCGCGCTCGACCTCGCCGCCGAAGTCGCTGTGGCCGGGGGTATCGACGATGTTGATCTTGATGTCGTCGATAGATAAACGGCGGTGTTCTTGGCCAGGATGGTGATGCCGCGCTCGCGCTCCAGATCGTTTGAGTCCATCACTCGCTCGGTCAGATGCTTCATTGGCGCGGAAGGTGCCGCTCTGGCGCAGCATGGCGTCCACCAGCGTGGTCTTGCCGTGGTCAACGTGCGCGATGATGGCGATATTGCGAATCTTACTCAAGGGTTCTCCAAGGGGAATTGCCAGCCACAGGCAGATTTTTGAAGTTGTGGCGTGTTCTTCTAGGCTAACAGAATCATGTTGCAGACCGATCCGACCCCAGGTGAGTAGATTCTTTACGGCGTTGCGTGAATACTGCTAGGTAAGCGCGGGGTTGTAAGTGCTTTTCCTTTCTAAGTAGCCGAAGTAAGTCATTGAAATACAAAGGGATAGCGAAACGACCTCGCTTAACAGACGCATTGGTGAATTGCTTGCACCTTTGGGACCCGAGAGTTCTGAAAATCAAATTGGGAGATGGACGATCATGCGCAAGTTTTTCTTAGGGGCTATGTTTCTTGCCGCGGGAGTGTTGGCGGCACAAACCAGTGCATCCACAGCGGCGAATGGCAGCGCAGGCGTTTCTGCAAACCAGAACGGGACGTCCGCGCAGACCAGCCAGCAGGGCACAGCGGCGGCTACTACTCCTCGCGGTGGCGCATCCGGCGCGATCGATTCTGGCGCGAACGTTGACGTGAGCAAGAGTGACTCGGACCGCGATTCGGATAAGCGCGGTTCAAAAGAGGGAGCGCAGGATTCAACTTCGTCGGCTGCCTCCGCTAAGGACGGTTCGGCGAACTCCGCCTTAGCGCAGGGGACGACAATTGATGCCACCCTCGTGCGGCCGATCGACGCAAAGAAGGCAAAGTCGGGGGACGAGGTTGTCGCCAAGACGAACCACGACGTGAAGTCTGGCGGCAGGGTCGTGATCGCAAAGGGATCGAAATTGTTCGGTCACGTCACCGAAGCCTCCGCAAAGACGAAGGGCAGTTCGGAATCGAAGCTCGGTATTGTCTTCGACAAAGCGGTGAGCAAGGGACAGGACGTTCCACTACACGCATCCATCCAATCGATCTCCGCAGCGCAGGCAGTAGCCTCGTCCGACGACCTTGGTCCGCAGAATGCGAGCGTTCCGCGTGGCATAAGTCCGGCAGAGGGCAACGGTGGAGTGGTAGGAGGAATTGGTAGCGTCGCCCGGGTACCCGGCGCGGTCGGTTCAGTTGCCAACGGAGCCGCCGGTGCAGCCGCAAATTCTGCCGGTTCGCTGAACGGGACCTTGGATGCAACCACGAATGCAACCTTGGGCGGCGCAACAGGAATACCGGGCGTGGTCCTCAACTCTTCCGCGACCGGAGGGGCGGGTTCGACGCTCACCTCCTCCACCAGAAATATTCATCTCGATAGCGGCACGCAAATGGTGCTGGCCACCTCCTCAGAGGTCAGCGGAACTCAGAAGTAGTGTCTTCCACTAGCACGGTCGCCTTCGGGCGACCGTTTATTTTTCACCGGATCAGATCTCCTGTGTCTTCCAGCGCCCTTTCCGGAAAAGAAAGATGCTGGCCGTCGCCATGGCTGCTTCTCCAATGACGATGGATATGAAGGCGCCGTTCGAATGCATTCCGATCGGTATCGCGAGCCAGTAAGCCATCGGGATCTCGAGCATCCAGAAGCCGAACAAGTTTACGAAGGTGGGCGTCAGCGTATCGCCCGCGCCATTGAATGCCTGTAACAGGACCATGCCGTAGGCATAAGCAATGTTGCCGCAGCTCACGATACGCAGGCACGAACCACCGATCCGAACGACTTCCGGATCGTGGCTGAACTGCCCAACGATCGCAGGCGCGAAAACGATGAAAAAAATGCCAACACCGCCCAGGAACACCATGTTGTAAAGCCCGGTACGCCAGACGGAAGCCTCAGCGCGGTCCGGTCGCTTGGCTCCAAGATTTTGTCCGACCAGAGTCGCAGCCGCGTTGCTCAGTCCCCATGAGGGCAAGATAAAGAAGACGACCAAGCGAATGGCAATGGTGTATCCGGCGAGTGCCGTGGCTCCGAAGATGCTGATGATTCGGACTAATCCGATCCAGCTTGTGTGGGCGATAGTGAACTGCAGGATTCCAGTCAACGAGACGCGCAGAAGGCGCAGCAGGACGCTCAGTTCAATCCGAACCTGGCGCCGCAGTATGCGTATTCGCTCCGTCCCATGAAGCAGCCGGTAGAACTGATAGAGCACGCCGATGCTCCGTCCAGTGAATGTCGCCAGCGCAGCGCCCGTGACGCCGAGTTTTGGAAACGGACCTAGACCGAAGATCAGACATGGATCAAGCACCAGATTGATGATGTTCGAGACCCATAGCAGGCGCATGGCAACGGCTGCATCTCCGGCACCGCGGAAGATGGCGTTATTTAGGAACAGCATGAGCACGACGCCACTGCCTCCGAGGGCGATGCGCGTGTAGTTGCTTCCGACGGCGACGATCTCCGGCGAGGCGCCCATCAACGCCAGCAGCTTGGGTGCGAAGATCAGGCATGGAATGCCCATCAGCAACGAAGTGATCAGACCCAGCACGATCGCCTGTACGGCAGCGACCGCAGCTCCATCGCGATCCTTTTCTCCGATTCGGCGGGCGACCATCGCGGTGGTGGAGAGGCTTAGACCCATGGCCACCGCGAAGACCAGGGCCAACATGGATTCCGTCAGTCCGACCGTGGCTACCGCATTCGAGCCCAACCGTCCGACCCAGAAGACGTCGACCACACCGAAGAGTGACTCGAGCACCATCTCCAGGACCATCGGTATGGCGAGAAGCAGGATGGCCCTATCGAGGCTGACCGAGGTGAAGTCCTGGTGGGAACCACGCAGTGCCTCTCGTACCGACGGCCAGAAGCTGGGCGTCTCCGAGTTTGCGACGGACGTTCCGTGCATAGAATCTCTCTCTTTACGCGGAATTCACGCCGCATTTCAGTGAGTGAGCATATTTTCTCCTATATCCATGCCATCCTGCCCGCAGGCAAAGCAGATTTGAGGAATCAGGCAAACGGGTTCCAGACTTTCTGAATCTGCTTCGTTCTTGTACAATTAAACCTTCCGCATGGAGTCCGTGGTCTGTTGACAGCAGCTCTGCGGGAAAAGCCTACAAGGCCTAGATTCAAGGACGCGCTGATTTCGCGCGAGTGTGACGTTGCGTCCAACAAGTTCAAGTAGAGAAGGTATTCGGTTATGTCGATTCATCCGATGTTGGCGAAGGTGACTGCGCAATTGCAGCGTACGGACCATCCCGCGTTCAAGTCCGGCGACCAGGTGCGCGTCCACGTGAAGATCAAAGAAGGCGACAAAGAGCGCATTCAGATCTTTGAAGGGCTGATCATCAAGCACAAGAAGGGCCCGCAGGCGAGCTTCACGGTCCGTAAGGTTAGCTTCGGGCAGGGCGTAGAGCGCATCTTCCCCGTGCACTCAAAGGTCATCGACAAGATTGAAGTACTGCGTTCTTCGAAAGTTCGCCGTGCGAAACTGTTCTTCCTCCGCGAGTTGAAGGGCAAAGCCGCTCGTCTCAAAGAAGTGGACGATCGCATCTCGAAGAAGAAGTTAGCAACCGCATAATATTTGTACGCGATTGAAAAGCCCCGGTAGATGCCGGGGCTTTGTTGCGTTACTAAGCTGCTTCTCGTTCTACCTACAACTTTGCTCCCTCTGACCAAGAGGGCTTGTTGTTGGCGGTATCGGAGGAGCGGGCATATTGCGGCAACACTTCGCGCAGCACCCAATCCACGCGCATGTTGGCGTCCTCGATCACCCTACACAACGCAGGATCGTCGCGAAGTGCAGCGGAGTACGTAATGGCGGTAAGTGCATTGCGGACGTGATGGTTGACGTCCTCAATGGCCTGAATGCGGACGACTAGCTCACAACGACGGCGATAACTGCCATTGAGAGCGATAAAGCTGAGGACCACCGCGGTGACGCCTTCAAAGATGTCGGAGGTGTAGAGTGGCCGGTGCTCATGGATGAAATGGTCCATCCCTATGCCAGAAGCGGTGACCAGCAGCCCGATGCACAGCGAGATGAGCAGAATTCCCCACGATGTTTCTAGCAGCTTCATGCGGCCCTCGGTCCAAAGTATTTCTGACGATAAGGTAATTGTTATTGGAGCATGTAGCTGCCTGGGCTGTCGTGAGCGGCTAGCGGGAAGAACACGCAACGTAGTCTGTGCCCTTAACTCCTCAAAAAGTCAGCGCACAAACTTTGCATGCTGCTCCAGACAGAAACTGTCGGTCATGCCCGCGATGTAATCGCAGACCACGCGATGGAGCGGGTCGACGTGAATGAAATCATCTGAAGTGGCTTCGAGCCCTGCCATCTCCCTGTAGGTTTGCGGAAGGGATTTAGGTTCGCTCATCCAAAAGTGAAAGAGGTCTTCGATGACGTGCTCGCCGTGTTCCTTGTGCGCCCTGAGTTGCGGGCTGTAGTACAAAGCATCGTATAGAAATTGCTTTGTTTGGGCGCGTTCTGCTTCCACCTCTGTGGACAGCGATGCGATGCGATTCGGAGTGCGGCGCACGTCCTCAAGACTTGTGATGTGAAATTCGCTTAGTCGGGAAGCGATCGTGCGGATAAGGTCTCCCGCAAAGTGGTCGAGCATGCGCTTGATGGCCTCGAGCAAACAGACCTTTTCGCGGATACACGGATACTCCTGCTTCACCTCGCCATAGATGCGCGCGAAGAGCGGCACTCCATCGCGGATCTGATCTACCGTCACGATGCCCGATTCGACTCCGTCATCGAGATCGGCGGTGTTGTAGGCTATCTCGTCGGTGAGGTCGATCAGCTGCGCTTCGAGCGGAGGCCGCTGCTCCAAGAGATATTCACTCAATTCGGGATGCCGCGCCGGCTCCCAGTCACGAGAGTGTTTGATGATCCCTTCGCGCACCTCGAACGTAAGATTGAGTCCGCGAAAAGCAGGATAGCGGTGTTCGATGTACTCAACCGTCCGCAGCGCATGAAGGTTGTGATCGAAGCGCTCGCCATATCCCGCCATGAGTTCGTTTAGCACGCGCTCACCCGCGTGTCCGAAAGGTGGATGGCCAATGTCGTGGACTAGCGCGAGCGTCTCGGCGAGTTCCACATTGAGCTCAAGCTCCTGGGCGATGGTGCGTGAGACCTGTGTGACCTCGATCGTATGAGTAAGGCGGTTCCGAAAATGGTCGCTTGTGCGGTCGGTAAAGACCTGAGTCTTGTCCTCAAGGCGGCGGAAGGCGCGGGCATGGATGACTCGCGCACGGTCGCGCTGGAACGGATCGCGATACGCATGCGCCGGCTCGTCGAAGCGGCGTCCCAGACTCTGTTCCGGGCGTACGGCATAAGGAGCAAGCGGCATCTGGAAACAGTTTAATGGCTTGTGTCCACCGACGCGGAGACGTTATGTAAGATGGTGCCGCGAGATCATTGGAGGGCGAGCACCCATGTCGGCAGACGAGATCCACGAGTTACACGAACATGCTGAGCAGGCACACGCGCATCGGGGAATGATCCCTGTAAGTTTTACGATGGCTGTGATTGCAGTGCTGGTCGCAGGTGTCTCCGTGCTGGCGCAGCGAGGGCAGACAGAGGAGATACTGCTACAGACCAAGGTCACTGACCAGTGGGCGTACTACCAGTCGAAGAACATCCGTAAGGCGCAAACGGAGCTTTTTTCCGACTTGATCAAGATCTCTGAATTTCGCGATCGCGAAGGGCAGCAAAAACTCGAAAAGAAGTACGAAGAAGCTGTGGCGAAGTTGACCGATCAGCAAACAGAGATCGAAAAGCAGACCCGCGAGCACGAAAACGATCTCGTAAAAGTGCAACACCACGTAAACCGGCTTGAGGTTGCGGAAGCACTGCTCGAGGTCGCGCTCGTCATCACCTCGATCACATTGCTGACCCAGAGAAAGCTCTATTGGATGATTGGTTCGTCGTTCGCATTAATTGGGGTCGGGTGTGTCGTGTACGCGATGCTTACCACTTGAATTGAAAAGCCCTCGCTGGTTGGCGAGGGCTGGTGTTTCAAAGTTGGACTCGCCGGTTAGCGAGGCCAGTAACCGTATCCGTTGTTGGAGCCGTACCCGCTCTGGTAGCCCTGCTGGTAGGCGGAGCGGTATTGCTGCTTGTATGCGTTCTTGTTGCCGTAACCTGAGTTGTAGCCTCGGTCGGCATTCTCATAGTTCTCGTCCTGTGTGGGGCGATAACTGTGTCCGCCGCTGCGGTCTTTCTGGCCGTCTCTGACGCCGTCCTGGTAGCCGATCTGGCTTGCCTGATTGCCGTAGTTGCCATATCCGCCATTCCCGCCGTAATAGCCGTTGTTCCCGTAATAACCCTGGTTTCCGCGGTTACCGTTGTAGTAGCCATTGTTCCCGCTGTAATAACCATTGTTACGGTTGTAATAGCCGTTGTTGCCGCTGCGACGATCGTGATCCCTGTCTTTATCTTTATCCCTATCCCGATCTCTGTCATGATCGCCGTCGCGATCGCGGCGGTTCCAATTTCCATTCCGGTCACGATCTCGGTCGTGGTCACCGTCGCGACGGTCCTGGTCCTGACCTTGGTATTGCCATTGTCCTGAGGCAAATGCTGGCACTGTGGTAAGGGTTGCGACACCCATGAACGCAGCCAAAGCGTATTTTGTAAATCGAGTCATATCCCCTCTCGGTAGCTTTGCGTCCCCGGCCAGGATTCGAAAGCTTGTTTAAGAAGTAGCTACCGATTAGAACTCCGATATTCCGGCAAAGTTACTACGAATCGCGGGCTTCACATTTCTTTACGCACGCTTTAGGTTGCCTTACATTGCGACCGTAAGACGTTCATGCACTGCACCGATATCGAGTCGCCTGACCGCATCATTTCCGGATTCGCCCGTTAGAATCAATCGAGATGGCGCTGACTTTCCAAGTTCTTCAGCATGACGGGCCTGCACGGCTAGGCCAAATCCAGACAGCTCACGGCATTATCGAAACGCCGGTCTTCATGCCGGTTGGCACGCTCGCAACTGTGAAGGGTGTACCGCAATCTATCGTCGAAGAACTCTCTGCGAAGATCATCCTGGCCAACACCTACCACCTCTATCTCCGCCCCGGACACGAGCGCATTCGAGGTCTCGGAGGAGTGCACCGCTTCATGAGTTGGGGACGCTCGATGTTGACCGACTCCGGCGGCTTTCAGGTGTTCAGTTTGAGTGGAATGCGAAAGATCACAGAAGAGGGCGCCACTTTCCGCTCGCATCTCGATGGGTCTTCGCACATGTTCACGCCCGAGATCTCGATGGAGATTCAGATCGCACTCGGCGCCGACATCATGATGTGTCTCGATGAATGCGTGGAGTATCCCGCGGACCGCGCCCGGGTGCAGCATTCAATGGACATGACTCTGCGATGGGCGAAGAGGTCGAAGGCGGCATTCGAAGCGGCGAAACATTTAGTGCCTTGGGATGACGCCGCTCCCGCCGGCCTGGCCACTCCAGACTGGTGGGAACGCTTCGGCCCTCAGCAGACGGGGCAAACTCAATCCCTGTTCGGGATCGTGCAGGGAGGCATGCACGCTGACCTGCGGCGTGAGTCGGCGTTGCGAACCGTCGAGTTGGACTTTCCCGGGTACGCGATTGGTGGGCTCAGCGTCGGAGAGCCCCGCGACGCTACCCGCGAGATCATCGAGTCCACGCTTGAACATCTGCCCAAAGACAAGCCCAGATATGTCATGGGTGTCGGATATCCGGATGAGATCGTCGAGTACGCCGCGATGGGCGTGGACATGATGGATTGCGTGCTGCCCACTCGCGCTGCGCGCCACGGATTGCTGTTCACCTCAGAGGGCCGCATGAATATTAAGAACGCGAAATACGCCGCCGACCAGAATCCGCCCGATCCGGCCTGCCACTGCATGGTCTGCTCCCGCTATAGCCGGGCGTATCTCCGGCACCTGTTTACAACCGGGGAGAGCCTCGGGGCGGTTCTGAATTCCATCCACAATTTGGCCGCGTACCTTGACACCATGAGAAGCGTGCGGGATTCTATTAAGTACAGTAAACTCTCGAAACTGGTGTCTTCCCGCGTAGTCTCCTAGTGAGTGGCAGCTTGTCTCAATTCTGAGAAGCGGCATTCCAAAGAAGAACAACTCAGGATCGGGTGTCCTTGTGCCAGTGCGAAATTAGAACCTAAACATGCATAACTTTTTATTCGGAATGTACCTCGCGGCAAACCCAGGCGGATTGGTCGCCTTTTTGCCACTGGTGCTGATCTTTGTCATCTTTTACGTCCTCATCTTGCTGCCGCAGCAGAAGCGCCAGAAGAAGTGGCAAGCAATGATCAACAGCGTCAAGGCTGGGGACCGCGTCACCACCAGCGGAGGAATCCGCGGTACGGTGGTTTCAGTGAAAGAAGATGCGGTGCAGCTTCGGGTTCCACCCGACAACCTCCGCTTGGAAGTCGCTCGCGCCTCTGTCGTTTCAGTCGCGGACGAGAGCGGTTCGTAATCTCTTTTTAAAAGGCACTTACCCAACATGCAGAAGAACTTAACCGGTAAGACACTCCTGATCGTCGGGATACTGCTCGTCTTCTTGTACGGCATCTTCCTCGGTACCGATCCGGCCCGCAGCGTAGACGCGATGAAGAGGGGCGGAGTGCTCGCTGGCGTCCAGCAGAACATCCATCTCGGCCTCGACCTGCGCGGCGGCACCCACCTGATACTCCAGGTGATGGTGAAAGACGCCACCAACGCTACCACCGACCAGGCAATCGATCGTCTGCAGGAGGAGTTTGCAAAGATCGGAGTGACCGGCGCGTCGATAACGAAACCCGATCCGGCCAACGCTCCCGAAAAGATCACGATCTCTGCTGTGCCACTCGATAAGCAATCGGCGGTGCGCTCGATCCTCGATGACAAGTTTGGCAGGGAATACCAGTTCTCCTCGACGGACACTGGCTTCAACGTCAGCATGAAACCGTCGATCCAGCGTGACCTGGAACATTCGGCAGTCACCCAGGCGATCGAGACCATTCGCAGCCGCGTGGATACGCTCGGTGTCAGCGAGCCTGTGATTCAAGAGCACGGACTTGGCGAGAACCAGATCCTTGTGCAACTCCCCGGCGTGGATGATCCCGCGCGCGTGAAGGAAATCATCCAGAGCACCGCAATGCTCGCGATCCATCAGGTGATCGGTGGGCCTTATACAAACCAGCAGGAGGCAGCGCAGGCAAATGGCGGGGCGATACCCCCTAATGCGGTGCTTATGCCGTTCCTTCCCGGACAAGGTAGCGATGCCGAGCAGTATTACGTACTCACGCGCACCGCAACCGTAGCTGGCAACGATATCCGTGATGCGCAGCCAGGACGCGATGAGAATCAGCGTCCGGATGTCTCCTTCACGCTGACGAGTGCGGGCGGAAAGCGCTTCTACGACTTCACCAGCGCCCACGTCGGTGACCGCCTCGCCGTCGTATTGGACAACAAGATCCGGGAGGTCGCGAATATTAACTCTGCGATCCGCGATCAAGGACAGATCTCCGGCGGCTTCACCGAACAGTCGGCGAAGGACCTTGGCATGATGCTGCGCTCGGGCGCGCTTCCCGCGAGCATTCAGTACCGTGAAGAGCGCACTGTGGGTCCTTCTCTCGGACGCGACTCCATTAAAGCGGGCGTGACCGCCGCGGTGATCGGCATGGCCGCTGTCATGGTGTTCATGTTGATCTACTACCGCGCCTCGGGCATCAATGCGGATCTCGCATTGCTCCTGAACTTGGTCATCCTGCTCGGATTCCTTGGCTTCTCGGGGGCAACGCTTACACTGCCCGGCATTGCGGGTGTGATTCTTACGATTGGTATGGGCGTCGATTCGAACGTACTGATCTTTGAACGTATCCGCGAAGAACTACGGGCCGGCAAGGCCCCCGGAGCAGCAGTCGATCAGGGCTTCGGACACGCGTGGGTGACCATCATCGACACGCACGTCACGACCATCGTGGCAGCCTTCATCCTCTTCCTCTTCGGGACCGGACCGGTTCGCGGATTTGCGGTGACCCTTACTTTCGGTCTCTTCGCAAATCTCTTTACCGCCGTGTTCGTCTCTCGCGTGATCTTCGATGCGGAGTTGAAACGGCGTCCGCGTACGTTGAGCATTTAGCAAGGTCTGTTCTTTTACCAAAGAGGCACGCGGTGCGGGCCCCTGCATTTTCAAAGTTTTGAGATTCGGAGTTCCCGTGGAACTGTTTCGTGATGCAAATATCGACTGGCTGGGGAAAAAGTGGTACTTCCTCTCCTTTTCCCTCGTCTTCTCGATCGCCGGCATTCTGTCGATGGCGTTTTGGCACCATATCCCTTTAAGTGTTGATTTCCGCGGCGGCACGCTGGTGACCGTCCGCTTCACGCAGCCCCCGAATGCGGACAAGATCCGTGCTGCCATGGACTCCTCAGGTCTGCACAATGCGCGCATCCAGGCGATCGGCCGCGCGGGCGAGAACGAAGTCCTCATCGGTTTAGACCGGCGCGAGACCTCAGAAGCGCAGCTCGATCAGGGCAAGACCCAGATCATTGAGGCACTTAATAAGAATGGGTTCAACAATTTCGAGGTGCTGAACGTCGACGTGGTGGGTGCCGTAGTCGGTAAACAGCTGCAGAAGCAGGCATTTTTCGCCACCATCTATTCGCTCATGGGGATGCTGGTCTATCTCTGGTTCCGCTTCGAGTTGATCTACGGTGTTGCGGCAGTTGTTGCCGTCTTCCACGACACGCTGATCACTGTGGGCGCTTTCTCATTGACCAACAAGGAGATAAGCCTCACGGTCATCGCCGCCATCCTGACCCTCATCGGTTATTCGATGAACGATACGATCGTCGTCTTCGACCGGATTCGCGAGAACCTGAAGCTGAGACGGCGTGAGTCTCTGGCCGAGATCGTGAACGCCAGCATCAATCAGACATTGAGCCGGACCGTCTTGACATCAGGTCTGACATTCCTTACTGTGCTGTCTCTCTATTTGTTCGGCGGAGAAGTGCTGCATGGTTTTTCATTCGCGCTGGTGATCGGGATCCTCATCGGGACCTACTCCTCAATCGCGGTAGCGGCTCCCATGCTGGTCGCGTACCAGGAGAGCCGTATGCAGAGCGGCAAATCAGTGACTCTGCCCACAGGCAAGAAAGCCCGCGCCTAGGTAGAACGAGAACATCGAAAAATCGTGCTGTCACTCTCGATTTTTTTCTTTTGCGGGAGCAAACGGAGTAGTTGCGGTGTCTAATGTAATTGACCCAGTTCGCTAGTAGTACGTACTACGGAGAGTTGCAATGTTTGAAGACAGCTTGGTGGAATCAAGCGGTAAGCTCAAAACGAATAAGGGCTGGACCACCGGACTCTCATTCATCATCCAGATCGGCCTTCTGGGTGTCATGGTTTTGATTCCGCTTATCTATACAGAAGCGTTGCCGAAACAAGCCCTCACAACGTTTCTGGTCGCCCCGCCCCCACCCCCACCCCCGCCCCCACCTCCCGCCGCGGCGGTGAAGGTAGTGAAAGTACAGACTGACCTCGACCAAGGCGCACTTCGTACTCCCACAAAGATCCCTGACAAGATCAAGAAGATCGTGGAAGAAGAAGCGCCTCCGCAAACTTCGGCCGGCGTAGTCGGCGGTGTTGCCGGTGGTATCCCGGGTGGTGCGATCGGTGGCGTGATGGGCGGCATCATAGGCTCCTCAGGGCCAGCGCCTAAAGTGGTTGCCGCGAAGGTCGAAAAACAGCGTATCTCGGGCGGTGTTGCAGCCGGTAATCTGATCACCAAGGTAACGCCCGTTTATCCTGCGATCGCAAAGGCGGCCCGCATCTCCGGTCAAGTCGTTCTTGCCGCGACAATCAGCAAGAACGGTACGATTGAAAATCTCCACCTGGTCAGCGGCCCCCCGATGTTGGTCCAGGCCGCGATGGAAGCGGTCAGGCAGTGGCGCTACAAGCCCTTCCTTCTGAGCGGGGAGCCAACCGAAGTCGAAACGACGGTCACGGTGACCTTCAGCATGAATGGTGCCGGCTAACGGAAAAATTCGCAGGCTTGTCTTGAAATTCAGGCAAGCTTGCATCTCATCCCATGCGCTCTAGTCGCCTCTGGGGTGATGTACCTGATAACGCACGTTGAAGACGCGAGTTTGAAACTGACCGTCCGGTGACTCCGGCGAAGCAGATTGAACGGCGAAAGTTTTCGGTTCACCGAAGCACGAAATACCGCAGTAGTACGAAACATCCTCAGGAGGATAACTTAAGTGTTCTTAGCAACTCTGGCATCCGCCGCAATGGCAAAGCTGCCCCTTATCGCTCTCTACCTCTTCCAAGAGCAGGGCTCAGCAGTAGGTTGGGATCCGGTCTCTCTGTGGAAGCAGATGGGCTGGCTTGCACGCATCGTCGTGATCATTCTCTTCATCATGTCGGCCTGGTCCATTGGCGTCATGATCGACCGCTACATCGCCTTCAACGCCGCCCGCAAACAATCGCGCGCGTTCGCTCCGGCCGTAGCAGGCGCTCTTAAGGAAGGCAAGATCGACGAGGCGATCCGTATCGCTGAGCGCAACAAGAAGTCGCACTTGGCAAAAGTCGTCACCGCCGGCCTGATGGAATTCCGTGCACACGGAAGCTCCTCGAATATCTCAGGTGAGCAGATCGAAGCCTCCCGCCGCGCCCTAGAGCGCGCCGAAGCCATCACCCATGCCGAGCTGAAGCGCGGACTGGGCGGCTTGGCTACGATCGGCTCAACCGCTCCGTTCGTTGGACTGTTTGGTACGGTGGCAGGTATTTTGAACGCGTTTAAAGAGATTTCCAGCCAGAAGGCTACCGGTCTCTCGGCAGTTGCCGGCGGTATCTCAGAAGCGCTCGTGACCACTGCGATCGGTCTGTTTGTTGCCATCCCGGCCGTCATGATGTTCAACTACTTCACCAATAAGGTCGAAGCGTTCGACGTCGAAATGGATAACTCCAGTTCTGAGTTGATCGACTACTTCCTGAAGCAGCGCGGTCGTTAGACCCGTGTAAGTAACCTTCCTGAGGATCTCCGCCTCTTCGCTCGCAGCGAAGGGGCGGATCAAATTCGATGCAGGGTATGTTTCAGGCTCCAAGATTTGAGGACATGCAATGGCACTCGCCAAGCGCGATGAGGGCAAGAAAGTCAACTCCAACATCAACGTCACCCCTATGGTCGACGTGATGCTGGTGCTGCTGATTATCTTTATGGTCATTACCCCAATGCTTCAAAAGGGAGTATCGGTGGATATGGCCAAGACACAGAATCCGCGTGAAATGCAGGATGCTGATAAGGAAGACGCGGTAGTCGTGGGAGTTACCCGCGACAGCAAGGTCTATCTCGGCAGCGACCAGATCGGTCCTGCAGACCTGGGCCCCAAGGTCCGGGAAAAGCTCGAAAAGAAGAGCGACAAGACCGTCTTTATCAAAGCTGACGCGCGCGCGAAATATGGTGTCGTCGTGGATGCGATAGACAATATCCGCACCGCTGGCGTCGATCAACTCGGCCTATTGACCGAACAACGCCATGACACAACCAACCGCGCAACCGCAGTTCAGTAGTTTGAAGAGGATTTTGCTATGGCAATGAGTATGGGATCGGGCAGTGGCCCATCTGCTGACATTAACGTGACTCCGCTGATCGATGTGCTGCTTGTGCTCTTGATCATCTTTATGGTCATCACGCCGCTGACTCCAAAGGGACTCGACGCGCTCGTTCCGCAGCCGCCGAAAAACCCGCAACAGCAACAACAGCCGGATTCAAGGACCATCGTGGTCCAGTTGCTGCGCTCCGGTGATCCCGACAAGCCGACGCTCAAGATTAACCAGGACAGTACGACCTGGGAAGATCTTCAAGGCCGCTTGACCGACATCTTTAAGACCCGTGCAGAGCGGGTGATGTTTGTGAAAGGTGACCCCGAAATCAATTTCAACTCGGTGGCGCAGGTCATTGATCTAGCGCATGCCGCCAACGTCGACAAAGTCGGCTTGATCACGGCCAACGTTGAGAACGGAAAATAAGTTAAACGGAAGGTTACTGCTTCCGATGAGTGTTCACAGCCGCCTGATCGCCATGAACGCCAGGAGATGGATTTCAAAATGAAGAAGACCGTTCGCGCCGCGGCACTCGCAGCCGTTCTTTTGCCGATGGCATTTACCTTCACCGGTTGCAGCAAACTTAAGGCCCGCGACCAACTGAACAAGGGCGTGCAGGCCTATAAGAGCCTGCGTTATGAGCAGGCAATCGAGAACTTCAAGAATGCCGTGAACCTCGATCCTAATCTTGCTGTGGCGCGTCTTTACCTCGCCACCGCTTATGCGCAGAGCTTCGTTCCCGGGGTTGATAGCGCAGAGAACAATCAGAATGCGGAACAGGCGATAGACAGCTTCCGCAAGGTGATTGAGCAGAATCCGGATAAGCAGGTGAAGGTGGCCAGCCTCAAGGGCATTGCCTCCATCCTATTCAATCAAAAGAAGCTTGAAGACGCGAAGGAATACCAGAAGAAGATCATCGCGGAACAGCCGGACGACGCCGAAGCCCACTACACCATCGGCGTCATCGATTGGACTGAAACCTACAAACCACGGGTCGACTTTAAGAACGCCCACGGTCTGAAGCCTGAAGAGCCGATTAAGGATCAAAAAGTCTGTCAGGATCTCAAGGCCAAGAATGGTCCCAACGTCGATGAAGGCATCGAGCAGTTGCAGGCTGCGATGCAAAGCCGCGCTGATTATGACGACGCGATGGCATATATGAATCTCATGTACCGTGAAAAGGCGGACCTCGAGTGCGGAGATCTTAGTGCCCGCCAGGCCGACCTGAAGGAAGCAGACAACTGGGTCCAGAAGACGATGGATACCAAGAAGGCCAAAGCCGAGAAGCAGGCGCAGCAGGGTGGCATTGTGCTCGATCAGCCCGGCAAGAAGTAAGTATTTTCCGTTTCTAACAAAACCGCCGGCATAATCCGGCGGTTTTGTGGTGATTGGGCGCGGTTTCGGACTGGTTACGTCTTCGTCCGATCTTCTTCGCTGCTAGAATAATCTTTCTCTGCCTCAAAATTCGCACAGCAGGAACGTCGTGCCGTCAAAGCCATCGAGACCATCCACCCTATCGAAGCCGGGCGTAAAAAAGACTCCGCTTGCGGTTGTCCCCCCCAAAGGGACGCTCGCCCCTGCGAGTATCACCTACGCCGATGCCGGCGTGGACATCTCCCGCGCAGAGAAGAGCAAACAGCGCATCAAGTTCATTGCGCAGCGGACCTTTAACAAGAATGTGCTTAGCGAGATCGGCGGCTTCGGTGGTCTATTCAGGCTCGATACGTCAAAGTTCTCAGATCCCGTGCTGGTTTCGAGCGCCGACGGTGTTGGCACCAAGCTCAAGATCGCGATTGAAATGAACATGCACCAGACTATCGGCGCCGACCTGGTGAACCATTGCGTCAATGACATCGCCGTGCAGGGTGCTACGCCGCTGTTTTTCCTCGATTATTTCGCAACCGGAAAGCTGGATCTTGAAGTCTCTGTCAAAGTCATCGAAGGATTGGCCGACGCCTGCAAGCACAACGGATGCGCGCTCATTGGCGGGGAAACCGCTGAAATGCCCGGACTTTATGCGGAAAGCGAATATGACCTCGCCGGATTCATTGTCGGCGTGGTGGACCGCGCCAACATTATCACGGGAGCGAAAGTAAAGGTTGGAGACGTCTTGCTGGGGCTGCCATCCACCGGCCTTCACACTAACGGGTACTCGCTTGCCCGCAAGCTCCTTTTTGAGGTAGCGCAATATTCTCCCGAACAATATGTGAACGAACTCAAGGGTAAGGTTGGCGCCGAGTTGATGCGCACCCACAAGAGCTATTGGCACCTCACCCGCAAGCTCATCGACGTCGATTCCGTCTCCGCCATGGCCCACATCACCGGTGGAGGCATAACTGACAATCTGCCGCGGATACTCCCTAAAGGCACATCAGCTTCTGTAGAGGTAGGGTCTTGGCCCGTTCTGCCCATCTTCAGCCACATGCAGCAGATCGGCAACGTGCCTGAAGAAGACATGATGCGCACCTTCAACATGGGAATTGGCATGATCGTCGTAGTACCAGCGGATAAGTATAAGAAAGCAATGTCGATCGTCGAGCGCACCGGCGAAAAGGCCTACAACATCGGACGCATCGTGAAGGGCGACCGCAAGGTCATCTATCAATAGCCCGGCGACTCATCGTGAGATAATCAGGGAGCGGTCAAGTCCCGGTACGATTGACTTGAGGGTACTACTCGTCTAAAATTTAGCTTCGCTAGTCCTGCAAGTACCCGCCTGTAGCCCAGTGGTGGACTGACTCCTTTGGGAGTAAATCAGTTCGCGGCTTCTACGCAATCTGCGGTTTCATTGCGGTTCTTTACATTATGTTCCGCTCGAAGAGTGGAAATCAACCAGCCTGAGTGATTGGGCAACAGCATCTGCTGCGCTGTGTATGCGGCAGCGATTCTTCTTGTATCAAGCAGCATCGAGAAAATGCACTCGGCATACCGAGAGATCGAACGGAGAAAGATATGTCGACCTATTTCCCCAAAGAGGGAGATATCAAGCGCAAGTGGTTCGTCATTGACGCCACAGACCAGACGCTCGGCCGCCTCGCCAGCCGCGCAGCGCACATCCTTGCTGGTAAGGAAAATCCGCAGTACACGCCGTTCATTGACGCCGGTGACCACGTGATTGTGATCAATGCCGAAAAGGTGAAGGTCAGCGGCATGAAGACTGAGCAGAAGTTCTATCACCACTATTCGGGATTGCCGGGTGGCATGAAGTCTGAGCAGTTCAAGGCAAGAATCGAACGCCGTCCGGACCTGATTCTGGAATGGGCGATCAAGGGCATGCTGCCGAAGAACAAGATCGGGCGTGCGATGGGATCGAAGTTGAAGGTCTATCGCGGCGACAAGCATCCGCATGAAGCACAACAACCGCAAGCGTTGGCGCTGTAGAGAGAGACGAGAGATTACTATGGCTGATCTGGTTCAGTATTACGGCACCGGCCGCCGCAAGTCGGCGATCGCGCGTGTCTTCCTGCGTCCTGGAACGGGAAAATTCACCATCAACGGTAAGCAGTTCGATGAGCACTTCGTGACCGAGGCTCAGCGCGTCGCCGCGCGTGCGTCGCTTCAAACCGCGGAAGCGGCAGCCAGCTTCGACGTTCTCGCGACCGTCAACGGTGGCGGCGTCAACGGACAGGCCGATGCGGTGAAGCTCGGCATCGCCCGCGCCCTGCTTGAGTTCAATGCGGAACTCCGCAAAACCCTCAAAGCCGAGGGTCACCTGATGCGCGACTCCCGCGGGAAAGAGCGCAAGAAATACGGGCAAAAGGGAGCCCGCAAGCGCTTCCAGTTCTCGAAGCGTTAAGAAGATTCGAGCAAACAGCATTCAGCTGTCTCTCATCGGACAGTCTGAATGCTGGTTGCTCGGTGATGCCGGCTTCGGAGGGTTGCGTCAACCCCGGAGCGGGATTCTAACGGCGCACATACTTCCCGTTCTCAGCATGTGGGCGGGGCGGGAACTAATCCGGAGCGTGCAGTTGTGACGCCGAGGATGGATTCCACACAAAGGAGGAGATTCGCTTGGCTAACATCACAATGAAAGAACTGCTCGAAGCCGGTGTCCACTTCGGTCATCAGACGAAGCGCTGGAACCCCAAGATGAAGGAATACATCTTTGGCGAGCGCAATGGCATTTACATCATCGATCTTCAGAAGACTCTGAAGATGTTCAAAGACGCGAGCAAGTACGTTCAGGACCTTGCGACCGAAGGCCGCACCATTCTGTTCGTCGGTACGAAGCGTCAGGCACAGGACGCCGTCGCCGAAGAGGCGAACCGCAGCGGTATGCCATACATCAATAATCGCTGGCTGGGCGGACTCCTCACCAATTGGGTGACCGTGCAGAAGTCGGTAAGGCGCTTGCAGGAACTCGATGAGATGGCAACCGACGGCCGCTACGAACTGCTTCCTAAGAAGGAAGTGATCAAGCTCGAACGCGAGCGCAAGCATCTGCAGTTGAACCTCGCCGGCATCAAGAGCCTGAAGCGCCTGCCCGACGCCCTGTTCGTGATCGATTCCAACAACGAACAGATCGCCGTCCGTGAAGCCCGCAAGCTCGGCATTCCGGTGGTCGCCGTGGTCGATACCAACTGCGATCCGACCGAGGTCGACTACATCATCCCGGGCAACGATGACGCTCTGCGCGCCATCCGCCTGTTTGCGTCGAAGATCGCCGACTCGGTAGTCGAAGGCGTACAGGCCTCGACCGATAAGGCATCGGCAGAGATCGCAGGCATCACGGCATCCGCGGCTGAAGCACTCGATTCCGCGGCCGCTCAAGGTGATGCGGATGGCGAGAATGTCGATCTGGAAGCGGTGCTTGGCAAGGGTGTTCGCAAAGTCGAAGCCGAACCTGTGGAACCCGAAGAAACAGCCGAAGGCAGCCACGTCTAACTGACACCCAAAAGACCTCGGGTGGCATCTTTAAATTTGATTTTCAAAGTGGGATTGGCCCGCGCGCGCACGACTCGCGCGGGTCAATACGTGTAAAGGAAAGAGATTGTGAGTACGACTATGGCGAACGTTTCAGCAGCAGCGGTGAAAGAGCTTCGCGAGCGCACCAATGCCCCAATGATGGATTGCAAGAAGGCCCTCGATGAAGCCAAAGGCGACATGGAGCAGGCGATCGTCGTTCTGCGCAAGCGCGGCATCGCATCTGCCACCAAGAAGGCAGCGCGCACTACGAATGAAGGCTCAGTATCGAGCTACATCCATGCCGGTGGAAAGATCGGCGTGCTCGTTGAAATCAACTGTGAATCCGACTTTGTAGCGCGCACCGACGACTTCAAGGAGCTGCTTCACGACGTGGCGATGCACATCGCCGCCGCAGACCCGAAATATGTCCGCCGCGAAGATGTGACCGCCGAAGACTTTGATCGCGAGAAGGAAATCTACCGCGCGCAGGCTGCCCAGACCGGTAAGCCCGCGAACGTGGTCGAGAAGATCGTCGAAGGCAAGATGTCGAAGTTCTACGAAGAGGTCTGCCTGCTCGATCAGCCGTTCATCAAGGAGCAATCCATCAACATCGGCCAAATGATTGCGCAGAAGATCGGCAAGCTCGGTGAGAACATCACGGTTCGCCGCTTCGCCCGTTTCAAGGTCGGTGAAGAAGGATGGACCGTCGCGAATACGAAAGTGACGCAGCCAGCGGCAAATCAGGAAGGGTAGACATTCCCTCGTGCATGAAAAACCCCGGAAATGTCCGGGGTTTTCTTTTTGCGACTTACTCAACCAAGCCCTAGCGGTAAGCGCCAGCCGGAACCTGCCCTATGTTGTTCGTCAACTTGAGCAGATCGGCCAGTTCCGCGCTCGGATACAATGGTTCCAGCATGGCAGCTTACAAACGTGTTCTCTTGAAGATTTCAGGTGAAGCGCTCGCGGGTGAGCAGGGCTTCGGAGTAGATACGAGGCGCGTCTTCGAGATCTCCAACGAGCTCATCGAAGTGCAGAGTGGACTTGGTGTCGAGCTCGCGATCGTCGTGGGTGGCGGCAACTTCTTCCGCGGAGTTGCCGAGCAGGCGCGCGCGATGGAACGTGTCTCCGCCGATCACATGGGTATGCTCGCCACGGTGATCAATGGCATTGCGCTGCAGGACGCCTTGGAAAAGGGTGGTATTCCCACTCGCGTGATGACCGCCATCGAGATGAACCAGGTTGCTGAGCCCTTCATCCGCCGTCGTGCGATTCGTCATCTTGAAAAGGGCAGGATCGTGATCTTCGCCGGCGGCACCGGCAACCCTTACTTCTCGACCGACACGGCAGCCACCCTGCGTGCGATGGAGATCCATGCCGACGTCATCTTGAAGGCGACCAAGGTCAACGGCATCTACGATGCTGACCCGAAGATTGTGCCGAATGCGACCATGTTCGACACCATCAGCTACATGGATGTCATTAAAAAAGGCCTCAAGGTCATGGACACTACTGCCATCAGCCTTTCCAAAGACAACAACCTGCCGATGGTCATCTTCAACCTGAATACGCCTGGCAATATCAAGCGCGTTATCTCCGGCGAAAAGATCGGCACACTCGTCACCGCCTGACATGTTCGCTCGCAAGATCAACGTTCAGTACAAATCGAAGGATGATGATCTGCAGCTCTGTCCGTTAAAGTGGATCGACAACTTCGCAATGCGCAATTTCACCAACGATTCGATCTTTGACGACACTCTGCCCGTCGCGGATGGCGTACTTGAAACCGGCAGTCGCGTTCCCATCGAGAGACTTCACGACGCCATGGACGATTGGTTCCGGAAAAAGGGATATTTGAAACCGGGTGACACCCTTCAGGTGACCGAGTAGTTCTGTTCGGTTCGTGCTTGTCCGGCCCCGTGTTCGTCTCAACCTAGCGGTCATTCATCCCTGAAATTGTGCCTTACATCGCAGCGATAGAAAGGCACCGTCCTGTGCACGCTAGCATTTCAGCATGCTCCCCCGCATCCTCAGTGTGCTCTTGGCGATCGCATTCGTTGTTTCCCTGCATGCCCAGCAAAAGAAGCTGACCGACCCTTGGACGAATGACATGCGTCCAATACCTGGAACCACGACCGCCGACCTTGCCGGGGTTTGGAGTCGCAGCAGCTTCTCGACCGTGGACTTTGTAAATCGAAATACGGGGAGTCACGCTGAGCCCAGCGGGGAGCACGTCGAGATGAAGTTTTCTCCAGATGGAGCGTACACAGTGGGATACCTGATGCAGTCGTCACTCTACAACTGCACCACCCACGTCTTCGGGGAAAAGAAGGGCGTGTACAAGGTCAGCAACACAACGCTCGCCATGGAAGACCGGGAATACGTCCTCCGTAGCCAGGACAACTGTCATGCCTCATGGAATTATGAAAAGCATCCCCCCTTGAGGAAGTACTCGTACCAATGGAGCCTCGCCCGCACGCAGCAGGGCATTGCCTTGGTACTGCGCGGTCCCGGAGGGAACCCTGAGGTCTATCTCCGCGAGCCAGCGAAGTAAGGCTCGTTTGAACTAGCTAAGGCTCCCGGCCCCTCTTGTCGTTCGATTGCTAGTAATGATCGGCAGGGATCTTTTCACCTGCTTCGACCGCGACATGTAGGACATTGTATTTCGGCGCCAAAGGACACGTTGCATACGGAGTGAACGCACATGGTGGATTCTCCGCGCGATTGAAATCCAGCACCACCTTCCCGTCCTTCGGCAGGTCAGTGTATAGAAAACGTCCGGCGCCATAGGTCGTCTTGGTTGCGGTCGCGTCCTTAAAGACGAAGAACAACTGCTTCGCCTCCGGCGAGCTCAGTACCGGAGTGAGCTCATACTGCGCGCCATCCAACGTGAAGCGGGCGATTCCTGGGCTAGGTAATTGCATCGTCGTTCCCAATACGTTAGGAATTGCGACCTTCGTACCGGCAGGCGCGGGTAGAAAATCCGCAGTGATGCGGTAATGCGCGTTCGCCGCATACCACTGCATGCCCTTGAATGTCTCACGGCGGGGCGAACGTTTGTCCTTGAGACGCAGCGCGAATCTGTCCCCGCGTCGAAGCACTACGACAAGAAACTCTCCATACTGCAATCGGTCGTACTTGGGAGTATCGTCCGCCTTCAGCAGCATAGGCTTCGCCGGCTTGCTGCCGTTGACCAACATACCCTCTTGAAAATCAATCAATTGAACGCCGTTACTGTCCACACGCAGCGTTGCCACCGGCCTGTCTCCGGCTTCGGTGCTGAGTTTCCCATGAGCATCCGAAAGAAGTTTGTGGTCACCCAGCGAAAGAAATTCCAAACCGACTACCGTAAGCCATCCTTCAGGTGCCCGCAGTTCGGCCTCTTTCTGCTGTCGCCATGCATGCAGATCATTGGGCTCACTCCCAAAGCCGACCGACGTCATCGAAATGAATAAGATGGCAAGAAAAAAAGATTTCCTCATATATGCAAGTTAGACGCCGTTCTCTGGATTTAGTGAGTGACTGCGAGTGCGGTAGCACTGCCCCCGATGCTGGCAGTGCCTGCGACAGTGAATTGTCCTGCACTGGAGACCGTGAAGCCACTCACGTCAGGGCTCCCGCCGGAGTTGGCGACAAATGCAGTATTGCTCCCCGGATCCACACGCACCTGCACAGGTTTGCTCCCCACCTTTACGCTTGTCACCTTCGACAAAGACCCATTCTGCAGGATCGCAAATGAGGTCAGGTTGTTGTCACCGCTCGTTAATACGAGCAGAAAGTTCCCGGTGGAATCGAGCGCAAACGAAACCGGACTAGCCAATCCTGTGATTGGTGCGCCCACCGCCGTCGGTACTCCGGTGCTGCTCAGGCTGAAAGACGAGATCTGGCCTTTACCATCGGAGACGTACAGAGTGGATCCATTGGTATGCACAAGGACGACTTGCGAGGCGATTGTGCACGACGGTGTGCACGTGACCTGTGAATAAGTATTGTTTCCGTTCGAATCTGTGCCGATCTGAAAGATGAACGTATCCGTTTGTCCGGCAACATAGAGAAAGTTGCCGCTCGGTGTGAGCGACAGATCGAATGGACTCGCGGAAAGTGGCAGTGACTGTGCCTGCGCCACCTGCAGGCTTCCGTCGGCTTGAATGCGAAAAGCCGAGACTGTATTCGACGCCAGATTCAATACGTACATGAATTTCCCGGCAGGGTCGATCTTCATCGCAATGGGGTTGGTTCCGGGGGCGAATGGTTGGTTCGGCACCGCGGTCAGCGCTCCGGTGGAAGCGATCGAGAACGCATTGATATTTCCATTCTGGTTCGCAACATACAGAAACTGATTGTTCGGCGTGATTGCGATTGCCGAGGGAGAGATCCCGACTGCGGCACTCGTGCCCAGCGAAGTCAGCAATCCTGTCGCGCTGATATCCAGTCCGGTCACCGTTCCGTTCGCCCCTTGCGGACCAGACGCCGCATAGAGGTGATGAGAAGTGCTACCACCTCCGCCTCCCGTGTCCTTGGTGAAGAACCCCTTCCCACAACCTGCAAGTGATAACAAAAAGAACAACGGGATCGCCGGAAAAATCCTCATGGCAATGATTGTATTCAAGTGCGCGGCTCCTCAAACTCGTGAATTCTTGCCGGTCATTCGGAAGCGGGAATACGAAATACCATAGTTCTGCGCCTCAAAATTTCTTGAAAGTGTACGCCCGGCGCTCTGCCATGTTGTTTTGAAATATTAAACCAATTGAAATGAGCAGTTTAAAAATCCATGGGTTTGGCATGGCAACTGCACTACACGAGTTACAGGCTTCACACAGGATTGGACCTTTTGCTTTACCAGAGAAGGTTAGACGACAAGAGAATTCCCGTTCTCTTGTTGTCGCAACTGGCGGTACGGACTCATAGGCTAGTGAAACGCGCTTGAGAGACGTGACCTGCGGTTTTTGATAGGAGGGCATCGAGCCCTCCTTTTTTTCGTGAGCGGTTCAGCATCTTGGAAAGAAAGTGACATCGTCGGTCGGGGCTCGTAAACTGTCAAAGCTTTGCACCGCATTCTCATCCTGTCGGACGTTCACGCGAACCTGGAAGCATTGGCAGCTTGTCTTGAGGCCGCGCCCTCCTGCGATCAGGTGTGGAACCTCGGCGATCTGGTCGGATACGGCGCTGCCCCGAATGAAGTCATTGCGATGTGCCGCAAAGCTGGCCATTCGTACGTTCGCGGCAACCACGACAAGGTATGTTCAGGATTGATTGAGCCCCTGGACTTCAATCCTGCTGCCGTTATGTCCGCCCTCTGGACGCGTGAAGTCCTCAGCAACGATCACCTGGAATGGCTGCGCGCCCTTCCCGCCGGGCCGCTAGACTGCGATGGATTACATGCACAGATGGCGCACGGCTCTCCCCTCGACGAAGACCATTATCTGATCGACATTGTGGATGGCTGCCAGACTTTGGCGGAATCCAATGCGCCACTCACATTCTTCGGACACACACATGTGCAGGGCGGCTTTGGTGACGACAAAGGGAACTGCTTCCGCATCATGCCCGACTATGTGAATGAAAAAGAGAGCGAAACCTGGGTGATGAAACTGAATGCAGGGGCCGCGTATCTTATCAATCCGGGTTCGATCGGTCAGCCGCGCGACGGAGACTCACGCGCAGCATTTTGCGTCTGGGAACCCGCTAAACATGCAATCACTTATTTTCGTGTTCCCTATAACGTCACGACTGCACAAGAGCGGATACGTAGCGCAGGGCTTCCCGGCTGGCTCGCCGACCGGTTGGAGCTAGGCCGCTAAATCGCTCTCCCGCTACAACACATCCGACTGAAACAGACTGTCGTCTTTAAGGTGTCGCGGACACGTACACGCCAGACCCGCACATCCAAACGCCGCACCGAAAGCTATCACCAGCAGCGCAACGGGAAGCGACAGGGCAACACACAGGATACAGACCAAGGTAATCGCGAACGCCAAAACCATTGAGTCCCACCTCCCGGTTCTTACCTATTATGAGTACGATTCGATCAAAATAGGTTTTCCCCGGCTTTTCAGAAAATATTGCACCACTTTAGGAGCTTTGGCAAGCTTCGCAAAGACAATGGGTGCGCAGATACTCCCACGAGTAGATCCCATGCTGGTGTCCATCGTTCCAGCGAAAGGAGATAGCGTACCTCCCGACCGGGATTACCTCTTCCGGACGCGTCGGGGCTTTGTACATGGGCAGAGTAGCGGACTTCGCTTTTTCTGGTTCTCCGGCTTCGCGCCCCAGTTTTTCGCGTTCATCGTTACACAATGCGCACGGGCAGGCATCGCGCAGCCACTTGAACGGATAGAGCGAGTGGTGGCCATCCTTCCAATCGATCTCTAGTCCGGAACTATCGGTCAGATGTACGCGCACCGCCTTCGGCGTCATCGCAAGGTCCGAAAGCGGGACCCTCTGTTGAGCGAGTTCCGGATCGGTGCGGCTTCCGAACTTGATTCCTTCGTGACTCACCCATCTATTCTCGCACGCTGCCTTGTGCTACGTTGATGCATAGCCGCCAAGCCCAAAGGATGTTTTTGATGGCTGTGGATGCGGCGTCCCTTTCGCGTCAAATCGAACAATTCATATTGTCTTCGCCTTCTCCGGCTGTCATCGAAGACGGAGAGGTGACGTTCGACTTCTCACACGCGCGCTACTCTGCCTCGTCTGAACATGGCCGATGTTTATTGCATCTCTGGTCCGCGGAGCGCAACGTCGTCCGGCGTGTGATCGAGGCAGAGCAAAAAGGGAATGCACTCCGCTTGACCGTGCTGCGCCTCGGACAGCCGAAGCCCACTCGCCTCGACATCGTGCGCGACCGCGAGCGCCGCACTCCCACCGTCCAGAGGCAGACGCGGGAAAACTATCAGCGCGTGCTCGAACGCACACTGCGTCGCAATTTTCCGGATTGGAACGTCCTCCCTTTCACCAACAAGATGGACCTCGAAAATAGTTTCGGCCCCATTTATTCCCGAGGACTCCTGCGGCGCGGCAAATCAGCGTGGGCCTGCATCGGCGTGAACGCAGAAGAGCCACGCTCCGCAATGGACGGTGCCCTCACGATCGGCCTCCTATGGCTCAATTGGCTGCGCGAAAAACACGCTGCGGATGCCGTAATCGAGGGATTGAAGATCGTCGTTCCCCGTGGATCGAGTCAGGTCATACGCTTGCGCGCCGCCCACCTGGATCATGCCCTCGCGAAGTTCGAAGTTTGGGAATTGGAAGAGCGCGACGAGTTCCTCGAGCACAAGGATGTCTTCGATCGCGGCAACATCTCCACCCATCTCGTACGCTGCAACGATGATCACCGCGTGCGCGACCGCTTCGCTTCTGCCATCGGACGCATGCGCGAACTTGTCCCACATTTCGAGACCGCCGCCGTGAACTCCGGTGAGCTCTCATTTCGCGTGCGCGGACTGGAATTCGCCCGGGCCTGCACAGCCTACACCGGCAACTCGCTCGATCTCGGCGACGCCATCACCTTCGGAGTCGGCCCAAGTACAACCACACTCACAGACGAGAATGCTGAGATGCTCCGCGATATGGCTCGCCGCCTCATCGAGAGTCGCGGCAACCGGAACATGCCCAGGAACCCGCTCTGGCGTTTGCAGCCCGAGCGTTGGCTGGAATCGATTGTCGGCGCCGATGTCGCAAAGCTCGACAATCGGCTCTCGCCCGCGCATGTGTATTCGCAGGTTCCCGCCTTTTCCGCTTCGGATCGGGCCATGATCGATGTCCTCTGCGCCACCCACGATGCCAGGCTCGCCGTCGTTGAACTCAAAGCTGATGAGGACATCCATCTACCTATGCAGGGTCTTGATTACTGGTCCCGCGTCCGATACCACCACGACCGCGGCGACTTTGTGCGTTACGGATATTTCGCCGGCAAGCTGCTAAGCGAGCAACCACCCCTACTCATGCTGGTCGCGCCCGCTCTGCACCTCCATCCCTCGACCGACGTGCTCTCTGCGCTACATCTCTCCCGAGATCGACTGCACCGTCCTCGGACTCGACGAGCGATGGCGGCAGGAACTCCGCGTTGTATTTCGAAAACGGTCCCGGCTTGGCCGCGCCCGCTCTGCTTACTGAAGACCTTCGTACAAGACTGTGCACTCCGGATCAATGAACTACTGTGGCGCGGGCTTCTTGTATTCCGGCTTAAATATTTCGTCCGGTGCCGCCTTGTTGTAAACCACCTTCTGCAGAAACCGTTCGCCAGTCATGCTGTCGTTACGCGAACGCGAGGTCACAAACGGAGTCTGTATTCCCTGTATCTCGCGATATTGGTCAAAGATTTCGACCTCTGTGAATTTCTCTTTGTACTCATCGCGCTCCGACCACGTCTTCTTCACTGGCAGATAAGTACGCTTGTCCACCATGAGCGTGACGCTCTCATTGCTCCCGTTGATGAGGGTCACCGAATACGTTTGCTTGGCTTCAGCGAAGAGCTCTCCATCGAAGAAGTAGATCGTCTTCGGATCTTTCACCCACTGGCGCAGCACCGCATCGAGCGAGCGGACGCGCCGTTGCAAATACTGCTGTAGGTCCTTCGCCTCCATCGGCTTGTCGCCGTGATAGGTGATGTCCCACGCCTTGTCCCCGCTGTAGATCAAGATCCACTCGCGGCTCTTTAGAAGTTCGATGCGCTCTTTATCAGGGAACTCCAGCCATCGCCAGAACGGAGTGACCGCGCCCGTCGGATTTCCCCGTGAGAAGCCGCTCGTCCGCCCCTCTTGATATACATTGCGAACGTTCTCGTACGCGTCGCCGCCCAGCGCTTGAATCGTTCGGTCGATGATCTCTCTCGCATGTTTCGATCCTGGATCTTCCTGAAATTGCGGAGTGATCGTGTACTGCTTCGGGGCAGTCTGCGCAAAAGCTGCAGCGCCAACCACGAGAAATGCCATCCTCAAGAGATGCTTTTTTATGGATTGCTTCATCCTGCCAACACAGCTCCACCGTTCACGTTGAATATTTCTCCCGTAATAAAGTTGGCATGGTCTGTACAGAGGAAGAGCACAGGTGCCGCGATCTCTTCGGGTTTGCCTGCTCTCCCTATAGGAATGGCGGATTTTATCTTTTCCTGTGTCCCGGGCGTGTTCAGCACCTCTCGCGTCATATCGGTCGCGACCCATCCCGGTGCGACGCAGTTAACATAGATGCCGTCCTTTGCAAGTTCGGTCGAGAGTCCCTTGACCATACTGATGACCGCGCCCTTGGTGGCGGCATAGTCGCAATGGAACGCCTCACCGCGCTGTCCTGCCGTCGAGCTGATGAGAACGATCTTTCCCCCGCGCCTCTGCTCTTTCATCTGCGCCACCGCGTGCTTCACCACGGAGAAGACACTGTCGAGGTTGATGGCCAGCGTTCGCCTCCAGTGCTCATCGCTCATGGACTCGATGGGCTCGTCCTGTGCAGGCCAGATACCGTGATTGACGACGAGGCAGTCGAGTGCGCCGAAGCGCTCGACCGTTGAGCTTATCAGCGCTTCTCCACTGCTGGCGGAATCGAGTTCTGCTTGTACGGCGAATGTGTTCTCTGCGCCGCACTCCGCGGCAAGCTTCTCCGCCTCAGCTTTGGCTCGCTGATAGTTGAAGGCAACATTGGCGCCCGCTCTACGAAACAGCCGGACACATGCCGCGCCGATTCCGCGCGAGCCGCCGGTAATGAGGGCAACCTTGCCATGCAGTGAGAGTGATACGTTGCTCGACATAACGCCTTAGCCTATCAAAACCATCTCTACCCAAGCATTCTGTGTGCCGTGAATTACGATGCTGAAGTGCATTCGCGCCGCATCCTCTTCCCGCTCTGTCTGGCTGAACTGCTGGCGATGACGATGTGGTTTACGGGTACGACCGCGCTGCCTCAGCTCGCGCGTATCTGGCACATCTCCATTGCGCAGGCTGCGCCTCTCACCACCGCCGTACAGTTTGGGTTCGTCACCGGTGCGCTCCTCATCGCCCTCACCAACCTTGCGGATGTCGTTGATCCATCCCGCCTGTTCGCTTGTTCTGCGGTCTTCGCCGCCATTGCGAACGGGGTCTTCGCATACGTTGCAGTGGAGCATCGTAGCGCGGCAATAGCCCTACGGTTTCTCACCGGTGCAGCGCTCGCCGGCGTCTATCCCATAGGGATGAAGCTGATTGCATCATGGTTTCGCGAAGGACGCGGCTTTGCGCTGGGCGCTCTGGTCGGTGCATTGACACTCGGGAAGGCAAGCCCACATCTCATCGGCGGATTGCAGGCTGTCTCTTTGCACGAGCTGCCCTGGCGCACAGTGACGTTGACGAGCAGCGGACTTGCGATGGTTGCGGCATTCATTGTCCTCGCATTTGTTGAGGTGGGGCCATACCACGCCGCAGTACCGCTTCGGCTGAGCGCGTTCGCCGAGTTCGTGCGCAATCGTGAGCTTCTTCTTGCCAACCTCGGCTACCTGGGACACATGTGGGAGCTCTACTCCATGTGGGGCTGGATCGCCATCATTCTGGCCGCATCACGCGCCAGCGCAGGGCTCACCCCAAATCCGGTATTGCGTGAAATCTCTGCATTCGCCGCCATCGCCGCAGGTGCCATCGGATGCCTGTGGGCAGGGGCGCTCGCCGACAGGTTTGCCAAGTCTCCGACAAAGGACGCACGTGTCAGGTCTCGCGCGGCAGTCTCGATCACCGCAATGGTTGTAAGTGGTTGCTGCTGTGTTGCCGCCGCCTTTGCTTTCCAGCATTATGTGCTGCTGGTCGCGATCAGCCTGGTCTGGGGTGTCAGCATCGTTGCTGATTCGGCGCAGTTCTCTGCGATCATAAGCGAGGTCGCCGACCAGCGGTACGTTGGTACGGCCTTGACCATCCAGACAGCGATGGGATTCCTCCTCACCACCGTTTCGATCAAGTTCGCCGCAACCTTCGCCGCTTCTCACGGATGGCCAGCAGCCATGCTGGTACTGGCACTAGGCCCACTCGTTGGAACGCTGGCAATGCTCCCGCTCGCCCGATTGAAGCAAGTCTCTTGAGCGGTCATGCGCGGAGGTGCTCTGACCCAAAGCGACTGTGCGGCGGTCGTGACGGTCTTATGAGTGTTGTCATTGCGAGCGCAGCGAAGCATCCCTGCAGCTGACTTCTTGAACGCGCGAAAGCGCGGAAGGGCACCTCTAGTTCCCAGCCGCCTTCGCCACTGCCCAATCGACTGCGCGTCTCTGTGCTCGCTGGACAGGCGTCAACTCCACGCCCTCTTCGATCTGCTCCAGCACTCGCGCACAGTCGGATTCCGCGCTCAGCCACGCCGGCGCGAAGCTCATGCGATGTAAGCCCGAAGGACCTTTTTCCCGCAGTGCCGCAATGTGCTTCGGAGAACGGTATCCCTTGTTCGACCTGAGGTCGTATCCCGGATATTGCGCGTCCAGCTCACAGATCATCGCATCGCGATAGACCTTGGCTACGATCGAAGCCGCTGCGATTGAGATCGACTGCGCATCCCCATAGAAGATCTTCGTCTGCGGAGAATCATGCTCGATCCTCATTGCATCGATGAGCAGATGGTCCGGAGCAGGAGCAAGCTGCTGCACCGCATAGAGCATTGCCAGTCGCGAAGCGTGATAGATATTCAAACGGTCGATCGTCTCCGCATCCACAACTGCAATGGCGATACCGACCGCATGCTCTCGGATACGACGGTCGAGTGTCTCGCGTGTCTTCGCATCCAGCAGCTTCGAATCCCGCAGCCCCTTGATCCGGTACGCCGGATCAAGAATGACCGCCGCCGCTACTACCGGACCGAACAGCGAACCTCTTCCGACCTCGTCCACTCCCGCGACGATCTTTGCCCCCGTCGCCCACGCCGCCTTCTCGAACCGGATCGAGCACTTCAGCCTTTTGATCATGCGCAGCTTCGCCGCCGATTTCGAAATCGGTGTTCCATCTTTCTTCAGAATCATGGGTAGGGATTTTTTGGGGGACACTCATCACAGTCTGCCTGTCCCCGGCCCAAACTTTCAAGCCTAAATCTGGAACTAGGTTCGGCGCCGTCAGTGATTAGGTAGCCCCGCGCTTGTGTGGGACAAGGGGAACCAAGGGAAGGACAAGGGTAGGGAAAAAGCAAAGGAACGCGCGTCAGCGCGTGGCTTCAGCCCCGGAGGAGCTGCCTCGCCCCGCCCAGGTAGACCCCCGGCTTCAGCCGGGGGATCAGCACCGCTACGACGGCGCCTTTAGGCGCTGAGGTTTGGTACTCTCTTACGAATTGTCATTGCGGCAACCCTGCGTTTGAGATCGTAGCGCCGGCTGCCAGCCGGTGGTCTGGGCGGGCGGCCCGCCCGCCCATGCTTCTCAAAAGCAAAGAATTCTCTTGCACCCGAACGAAGGATCCTGCTACTCTGCTTCTCCCTCGGCGTGTCTTCGGACGCGCCGTTTGCTCTTTGAAATCCCATACCACTACATCTTGGGCTAACCGAAAGGTAAACACTATTACTTGGATCTACGGTGATCCTACGGTGATCTCTCTCTCCAACTCACACATTCCACAATGTGCCCAGGGAGGGGGGTATACCTACTTCAGCTGCAGGAAGAACTTCGTGACCGGCGATCCCTCAGCGTCATTCACTTCCAGGACGACGTGGTCATCCACCGAGAGTTCCCCGACCTCGAAACTGGCTCGATAGATCCGTTCCTTGGCAGGAATCTCAGGAGGCACACCAATCTGTCGTAAGGATTCAGGCTTCACGCTCTCCGAATGCATCTCTCCGCGATGAAACACTCGCGCCACGAAGGTGAGCTTGCGCAAGAAGTCGAGCGTCGAGTCTCTGGACTCTACCGTGAAAGGCTTCTCTCTCAGTTCGACAAGCGTGGATGCTGTGACGCGGAATGTAATATGCGAGGGCAAGTGGTGCACCTGCTCTCCGTTGGGCTGTACGACGTAGCGCCGCTTGTTGTGTTGGAAGACCGTGATATCTCGCAGCTGCGGCACTTCCGCCGACGCCATGATAGTGGCGTGGCGCCCGTCCGAGAGGAGCTGTACACTCTCGCATCCTAGCGGGATCGAATTGTGCGCTCGCAGTATTATGTCGTCGCCCTTGTGTGGGAACATCAGCTCGCTCCCCGGGCGTACCTTGAGGCTCGGAGCGGTGAAATTCGCTGACAAGGTTTGCGCGAGACAAGCCGAGCAGAGAATGAAGCACGCAGTAGCGGTTTCAAGGACCCACATGATGTGACTCCAGGCAGAACCAGTTCGCTATAGTTAGAAGCGGGGATTCTGCGTAGAGATGTTGCGACTATTGTGTGTCACTGCCCATCCTGACGACGAAGCCGGAGGTTTCGGTGGAACTCTGCTGCTTTATGCGGAACAAGGCATTAAGACCCATGTCGTCTGCCTCACCGACGGTCAGGCCGCGTCAAACCGCGGGACAGCACCCGACGGAGCCGCTCTCGGGGCGATGCGCCGCAAGGAGTTCGCCGCTGCCTGTGCGCTGCTTAAGGTGTCGTGGAGCGAGATCGTCGGGCTTCCCGATGGAGAACTTGAGGCGCAGCCGTTCCCGGACGTAGTCGGCCATCTGGTGCGCCGCATTCGTGAGATACGTCCGCACGTGATGCTGACCTTCGGCACTGAGGGTGCAGTCACCGCGCATCCGGACCACACGATGGCCTCCCTGCTGGCAACAGCAGCGTTCCATTGGGCAGGACGCAGCAACCGCTACTCTACCCAACTCTCATCCGTGGAGGGTGGGCCGGGACTACAACCCTGGCGTGTGCACAAGCTCTACTACGGAACCTCCGACTTCCTCATGCCTGACCGGCAGCCCATCTCCCCGGCACCCTGGACGGCGATCATCGAAATCGGCATAGACCGGTTAAGAACAAAAGCGCGACGCCTTCGCCGCTCATACGACCCAGAACCCGCTGCTGACGAGGTTTGAAGCTTCACTCAAGCAGCGTGGCACACGTGAATTGTTCCATCTTGCCAACTCGACCATACAGATGCCGGTCAAAACAGAGACAAATCTGTTCGAGGGAGTGGACGAACGCGATTAGTCCCCGGCGGAGACGGAAACGGCACGACCTGCGGAACCCGATGCCATAGCGCTTGAGTTTCTGGTAGAGGGAACTGCGTGGCACCTTGAGCCGCAGAGCAGCGAGGTCCACTTTGCCATTGACCCGATTGAGTGTGTGCTCGATGTACCACCGCTCCATCTCTTCTAAGACTCATCGTCGCGAGGGTGGCATTTGCGCGTGCATCCAGTTCGGCAAGGGTGCCACGTCCTGAGATGCCGGGGTCTCCGGTATTAGGGTCTGGGGTGCCGCGATCAAAGAGAAGATGCGAGCGTTCGATGACATCCCCGCTGCCAAGAAGAATGGCGCGCTCGAGCACGTTGCGCAGCTCCCGCACATTCCCGGGCCAGCTGTAGCGGCGGAGCGCATCGAGCGCGTTCCCGCTCAGCGTCTTGCCCGGACTGCCGAGGTCGGAACAAAGGTCTTCAAGGATCGACTTCGCAAGCAAGGGAATATCGTCCGCGCGTTCACGCAGCGAGGGCATATGCAACGGGAATGGTGTTGATTCGGAAATATAGATCGCTGCGGAATCTGCCTTGCTGGACGAGGCTTGCGAGATTGTGATGGGTGGCTGCGATGAGCCGTGTGTCCACAGTGCGATCGCGCACTTCGCCAAGCCGGCGAAAGCGCTTCTCTTCAAGCACTTTGAGGAGTTTGGGTTGGACTAGCGCATCGACGTCGCCAATCTCATCGAGAAAGAGAGTGCCGCGATGCGCCATTTCCAACAAGCCCTGCTTGGCGGCGATCGCTGAGGTGAAGGCGCCCTTCTCGTGTCCGAAGAGTTCCGTCTCGAGAAAGTCGCGGGAGAGTCCCGCGCAATTGAGGTCTACGAATGGCTCATCGGCACGGTCGCTGTTCTGGTGGAGCCAACGCGCCAGCACGCCTTTGCCCGCCCCAGTCTCGCCCTGTATGACGATCGCGCTGCCGGATGCCGCAACGCGCACCGCTTGTTCTCGCAGGAAATGGATTGCTGGTGAGTTGCCGAAGAACGGATCGCGCTCGCGCCGCCGCGACTGATTGCGTGCAGCCATCTCACGGCGACGGCTGCGCTGAAGTTCGAGCAAGCGCTCGATAAGTACGACGAGCGCGTTCAGGTCAACCGGCTTGGTGATGAATTGCTCAGCACCCTCCTTGATGGCGCGGACGGCGAGGTCGATAGACGCGTGTCCTGTCAGCACGATTACAGGAACGGTGGAATCGATCGCCTTGAGTCGCGGCATGATATCGAGTGCGGTGCCGTCAGCCAGAAAGTTGTCGCAGATTACGATGTCCGGCTTGGCAGTTCGAAACACATCTTCTGCGAGACGGCAGGTCTCCGCCTCATAGACCAAAAGCCCTTTGCCGCGCAAAAACTCGCCAAGCGCGAAGCGGATGGAGAGCTCATCATCGACGATCAGCACACGTCTTTGTAATGGAGAGGTCAAGCTTGCTCCAGCGTTACATGGAAGCCGACGACGGCTCCCCCATCAGGATGATTGGCGGCTGACGCCTCTGCACCGTGCTCGAATGCCACACGTTGCACAATTGAGAGTCCAAGGCCGTTGCCTCCCGCACGTCGGCTATAAAAGGGTTCAAAAGCTTCCTTGAGAGATTCCTCGCTGAACCCCTCGCCGTGGTCCCGCACGCTGAAGGCAATCTGGGTGTCGCTCAAACGAAGTTCGATCTCGATCTTGCCGCCTGGTTCGGAATAATGCACGGCGTTCTCGATGAGGTTGCGGAGTGCCTGGACGATTCGTTCGGAGTCGAGCTTCGCCATCGCAGATTCGGGTGCACAGAAGCAGATCCCCACGCCCCTCTCGCGAATAGAGGGACCGCTCAAATCGATCGCGATGCGCACGAGTTGAACCATGTCCACAAGAGCCCTCTCTGCACTGCAAGATCCGCCGAAGAGGAGCAAATCGCTCATAAGGCGGTTCAGGCGCTGGATCTCGTTCCGCAGGTGCTTGATGTAAGGCTGCTGTTCAGGCGTAAATCCGAACGACAATTCGAACGCTTCGACCACTGCTGAGATGGTGAAGAGTGGATTGCGTACCTCGTGCGCCACCCCGGCAATGAGCGACCCCATGGCGGACATGAGTTCCCCCTGCCTCAGCAAGTTTTGCAATCGATGAACGTCGGTTACGGTGTTCGGGGCGGTGGGCCCAAGCTGCTGCATCCTATTGAATCCATTATTCGGGGCATCGCAAGTGCCTGATAAATTTACAGCTTATCCACGCACAGTTTAGGTGCAAAATTTTGCAACTTCAATGGCGCTTGTCGATGGCAACCAGCAGTTCGTCGATTTCTTCATAGTCTGCACATAGAGGTATTTTCGATGACGAGGAATGATTTCTGGAATGGTTTTGGATGGGGACTGGTAGCCGGGGCTGGGATCGGTATCGGACTTTACACGGCCGCAAGTGCCGAAGCGACGTCTTCAGGCGCAAGGCGCGCCGAGAGGAAGCTCGCACATAGTCACAAGGACCGGCAATTCTCAATGAGTGTTCCGCTCGAGCACCTGCATGGACGGCGAGATCTACTGGAAGCCGACGGCGCGCTCCTGGAGAACATACGTGGAGGAGAGCAGAAGGTAGACCGCAGAAAGATTGAGTCCGATAAAGGAGCCGTCTATTCCCCTAGCACACCGACGAATTTTAGCGAGAATTCCTCCCAGCCAGCCCCGGGCAAGCGCAGCGTCTCGTAGTTGGTACAGGTCGCGCAGGAGCGAAGCAACTCCGGCGGGTTAAGTGCCTCGTGGTGAAATAGAGACGTGAAGTCAGTCATCGTCGGCACTGCTGGACACATCGATCACGGAAAGACATCCCTCGTAAAAGCTTTGACTGGGATCGACGCGGACCGTCTTGAAGAAGAAAAACGGCGCGGCATCACCATCGATTTAGGTTTCGCGCACATGGAACTGGATGGCGCTCGCATCGGGTTCGTGGACGTGCCCGGCCATGAGAAGTTCGTGCGCAATATGCTCGCGGGCGTGGGTGGGATCGATTTTATCCTCTTCGTTGTCGCCGCCGATGAGGGCATCATGCCGCAGACGCGCGAACACTTCGAGATATGCCGGCTGCTTGGCATCGAACGCGGCATCGTGGTGCTGACAAAATCCGACACCGTCGATGCGGAGACCCTTGAAGTCGTCCGCATGGAGCTAGACGATTTCTTTCGTGGAACGTTCCTCGACCCGCAGCGTGCCGTAGCGGTGTCCGTGAGCGCCAAGACCGGAGCCGGCATGGACGAGCTAAGGACCGCAATCTCGCAGACAACGAAGCAGGTGAAGGCAAAGAGTTCAGACGCACTGCTCCGCCTTCCCATCGATCGTGTATTCACGATGCATGGTTTCGGCACGGTCACGACTGGGACATTGCTTGCGGGGTCGATCCAGAGAGAGCAGGAGGTCGAGGTGCATCCTGGGCGCAAGCGTGCACGTGTGCGCGGCGTGCAAGTCCATGGAGACGCCGTGGAGCAGGCGGTGGCCGGCGAGCGTACGGCACTGAACCTCGCCGGCGTCGCGAAAGAGGAACTGCACCGTGGACAGACGATCATCGCTCCGCACACGCTCTCGCCGACTCACCGCCTGGATGTTTGGCTTGAGCTGTCGAAAGAAGCGAAGCCCCTCAAGGATAAGGGTCGCGTCCATTTGCATGCGTTCACTGCCGAGGTAGTCGCCGAGGTTTCCCTGCTGGGAATGAAAGAGCTGAAGCCCGGCGCGCAGGCCTTCGCGCAGCTGCGCATCGGGCGAGAGGACGAGCCGATGCTGCTCGTCCCGGGAGACCGGTTCATCATCCGCCAGTTCTCCCCGGTGGTAACGATTGGGGGTGGGCGCGTACTCGATGCGCATCCCCACAATAAAAAGCTTTCCGGGGAGGCGCGCCTCGAGTTCCTCACGCTGCTGCGGGATGAAACTCCTGAGCAGCAACTATGGGCACGCATCGGACGCCGAGGGAATGCGGGCATACGCCTGGATGATGCGGTGCGAGAGACGGGCTGCACGCCACGGCAGATAGAGTCAATGGCGAAGCAACTCGTCGCTGGGAAGTCTGTGGTTGCGACGCCAGGTGCATGGATCACTACCGTTTCGTGGCAGTCAGCCTCCGAGGCCGTCATTGCAGAGCTGAAGCGATTTCATGAGAGGAATCCATTGGCTCAGGGAATCAGCCGCGAAGTGCTGCGCGACCGCACCGAACTCGAGGAGCCGGTTTTTTCCGCGTTGCTCGATGCGCTCACGCGTGCGCAGACGATCGTTCTCGCCCATGACATTGTCCACCTTGCGGGACAGAAGGTCGTGATGCGCTCAGACGAGTCCGCCGCGCAAAAGACGATCGAGGACGCTTTCCATAGCGCCGGGCTGCGTGTGCCGGCGATGAAAGAAGTGCTGCTTAACCTGCAGATAGATCGCATCCGCGCGCAGAAGATCGTTGCCCTGCTGATGCGCGATAAGGTGCTCTTGAAGGTCACCGAGGACCTCGTCTTCCATCATTCCGCACTGGAAGGGCTGAAACAACTCATGCATCGCGAGAAGGCAAAATCTCCGCAAATGGACATCGCCCGTTTCAAGGACCTGACCGGCGTGTCGCGGAAGTATGCCATCCCGCTGCTTGAATGGCTCGATCGGGAGCGCATAACCAAGCGTGCGGGTGAGGCCAGACTTATCCTGTAGCTATCAGCTGTCCACAGTGCTGAAAGCTGAAAGATGAAAATCAACAGCTAAAATAATGGAATGCGGCTCGGGATATTACTTTCAGGACGGGGTTCGAACTTCATTGCCATAGCGGATTCGATCACGTCAGGCAAACTCGAAGCCGAGATCGCTGTCGTGGTGTCGAACAAGGCGTCTGCAGCAGGGATCGAGGTTGCCAAACAGCGAGACCTCAGGACGCGGGTGATTGAGCCCAGGGGTTTGACCCGTGAGCAACATGAGGCTGAAGTGATCCGGGCACTTCAGGACCATCATGTTGAATGGGTGGTGTTGGCGGGATACATGCGGTTGCTGACGCCGCGGTTCATTCAGGCATTTCCGGGTCGAATCCTGAATATTCATCCATCGCTGCTGCCAGCATTTCCGGGGCTCGACGCGCAGCGGCAGGCGCTGGAGTATGGAGTCAAGGTGACTGGATGCACGGTGCACTTTGTAGGCGACGGGCTCGACGACGGGCCCATACTTCTACAGAAGCCCGTGGCGGTGCTGGATAGTGACACCGAGGAAACGCTCTCTGCACGGATTCTCGAGCAGGAGCACAAGGCGTATACCGAGGCATTGCAAATGATCGCCGCCGGGCGCGTACGTATCGAGGGACGGCGCGTGATGATTGCAGAGGCGACCCATGTACCTCATTGAAATCTATAAATCGGTGCAGGGAGAATCCTCATGGTCGGGGATGCCGTGCATCTTCGTCCGGCTCGCGGGGTGCAACCTTCGGTGCACCTGGTGTGATTCGACTTACACCTTTACGGGCGGGAAAAAGATGTCAGAAGATGCAGTCATGGCGGAGGTGGCGCGGCTCAGCCCAGTGAAACTTGTGGAGATCACCGGTGGAGAGCCAATGTTGCAGGAGCGAGAGCTGCTCCCATTCATGCATCGGCTGATAGAGCACGGTTACACCGTGCTCCTGGAGACGAGTGGTGAGCGGCTGCTTGAGAACGTGCCTCACCAGGTGCGCAAGATCGTGGATGTAAAGTGCCCGGGTTCCGGAGAGGGCGGCAGCTTCCGCATGGAGAACCTGCACACACTGTCGGCCAACGATGAGGTCAAGTTCGTCTTGCGGGACCGCGCCGACTACGAGTTCGCACGCGACTTCGTTCGGCAGCATGGGTTGGAAGAGAGTGCCGGGTCGGTTCTGTTTTCTCCGGCTTTCCGGGTCGATGCGCACGGACGTACCGCAGAGAACCTGGAACTGGACAGCCGCATGCTGGTCGAATGGATCCTTGACGACGGACTGAACGTCAGGCTGAATCTGCAGATTCATAAGTTTATTTGGGAGCCGCAAATGAAAGGCGTCTAAAGCGCCACGTGACCGCAAACAAGCGAAAGCGTTACAATCCTAGGTTTCCAGTACAGCGTGCCACAACGCCGCTGCATCGAATTTTTCGAGTAGCCGCTACAAAATAGTATTTCGACAACGAGGTCATCAAACGAGATGAACACATTCCTGAAAAAACGCTCCCACTCCATCACGGCGGCGATCACATTTGCGTTGCTGCTTATATTTGGCAGCGTCGCTGGTTTTGCGCAAATCAATGCGACCGTAAAAGGCAAGGCCATCGGTGCAGATGGAAAGCCGATCGCGGGAGCCATGGTGCAGATGTCCAATACCGAGAATGGCCGCAAATTCCAGATGAAGACCGACAAGAAGGGCGAGTTCCTGAATATAGGCATCGCTCCCGGAAAATACAACTGCCGCCTCGTCGGTTCGGATGGCAAAGAGTTGAGTGTAGTCACCAATTTCCCCGTCGATCCCGGGCTGCCAGAGAACGTCCTTGAATTCAATATTCAAGCCGAACAAAAAGAGACGCAGGCGATCGTCAGCGGAGAAAAAAAAGTCCAACCTAACAAGTTGACGGAGGAGCAAAAAAAGGCGATCGAGGCGGCGCAAAAGCAGAACGAGCAGATCAAGCAAGAGAATGCGAAGATCGGCAATCTCAACCAACTGCTCACGCAGGCACGCGCCAGCGTTCAGGCGAAGGACTATCCAAGTGCGATTACCGCAATGAATCAGGGCATTCAGCAGGATCCGAACCAGTCATTGCTGTATGGCACGCTGGGCGATGCGGACTTGGGAGCCAAAGACTATAAGGGTTGCGCAGCAGCCTATGCAAAGGCGATCGAGCTGCAAAACGCGAAAAAGCCAGCGCCGCAGGTCACGTCGCGCTGGTACAACGGATTGGGCAACTGCCAGGCCAAGGCAAACGATGTACCGGGAGCCCAGGCATCTTATGCAAAGGCGGCGCAGGAAGATCCAACGTTCGCGCCGGTTGCTTATTACAACGAAGGCGTAGTGCTGACCAACCTGGGCAAGACGGACGATGCGAACGCAGCCTTCGACAAGGCCATCAGCGCCGATCCCAATAAGGCGGAGGCGTATTACCAGAAGGGCGTGAATCTGACGAGCAAAGCGACGACCGGCAAGAGCGGAAAGATCGTTCCTGCACCGGGCACGGTGGATGCATTCCAGAAGTATTTGGAACTAGCGCCGACCGGCCCGAACGCTGAGACTGCAAAACAGATTCTCGATAGCTTCGGGGAAAAGGTCCAGACGAACCTCAAAGTCAAAAAATAACCAGCTCTGCGTTTGAGCCCGGCGATTACGCCGGGCTCTTTCATTTGTGCTTGAATGGACACCGTGGAGCGAGTTCTCACCTACGAAGAGGCGCGGGCAGCGGTCGAACATCACGCACGGATCCTGCTCAAGAAAGATAGGCAAAAGGAGACACTCGGATTGCTGGAGGTCGGCGGCCGCGTGTTAGCACAATCTGTTGTATGCGATCGTGACTTGCCTCCGTTCAACCGTTCGACCCGGGACGGCTACGCTGTGCGCGCCGCTGACCTGGCGAAGGTATCGGCCGCGTTGCGCTGTGTAGCTTCTGTGCGTGCCGGAGAGTCTTACACGGGTGCGGTCCAGCCGGAGGAGTGTGTGGAGATCATGACAGGAGCGCCTGTGCCAGCAGCATCGGACGCGGTCGTCATGGTCGAGTACACGCGACGTGAGAGCGATTGGGTCACGTTTGAAAAAGGAGTGGCTGCTGGCGAGAATATCGTTCCCACCGCAAGCGAGGCCACGCGTGGTGAAACGCTGCTTGTGGCCGGAACTCGCATCGATTATCCGGAAATCGCTACATTCGCCTCGGTTGGCGCGTCGCAGGTCATCGTCTATCGCAAGCCAAGAGTCGCGATCTTATGTACAGGCGATGAGATCGTGCCGGTCGATGAGCAGCCGGGTCCGGCGCAGATTCGAAACTCGAATGCGTGGTCACTGGCGGCGCAAGTGCTGAGGAACGGGGGCGAGCCGAAGATGCTGCCTATTGCGCCGGACGAACAGGCCCCGTTGCGGGCAGCGATTCAGGAAGGTCTCACATACGATCTCCTTTTGCTCTCTGGCGGAGTGAGCATGGGGAAGCACGATCTGGTAGAGAGCGTACTCGCTGAGCTCGGTGCGGAATTCTTTTTCACCGGAGCGAAGATTCAGCCAGGAAAGCCAGTCGTCTTTGGACGCGCACGCGAAAGGTATTTCTTTGGACTACCGGGCAATCCAGTGTCAACGATGGTGACCTTCGAGATCTTTGTGCGGCCGGTACTCGACGGTCTCAGTGGCGCGGCGCCCCTGCCGCTCCGAACGGGCGCCGCACGCCTGAGCACCCCTGTACAGACAAAAGAGGGACTGACCCGTTTTCTGCCCGCGGTAATATCACCCGCAGAGACGGGCCATGGGGTTCCCAGTGTTGCGGTTGCGAATTGGAAGGGTAGCGGTGACATCGTTTCCATTGCACGTTCGAATGCATGGCTGATCGTTCCGCCCGACCGCGCTGAGTTGGCAGCTGGAGAACTCGTCAGCGTCCTGCTACGGTAGAGCTGAATATGGCAGACAAACTTTCTCACTACGATGATTCCGGTCGCGCCAGCATGGTAGATATTTCGGGGAAGGCGGCAACGCGGCGCGAAGCCGAGGCGACTGCGTTTGTGGCGATGCGTCCGGATGTGGTTCGCGCGCTGCCGCAGAACCCAAAGGGCGATCCGCTGGAAGTGGCACGGGTCGCGGGAATCATGGCAGCGAAGCGGACGGCAGAGCTGATCCCCATGTGCCACACCTTGCCGCTGTCGTTTGTCGACATCAAGCTGGACATTCGGGAAAATGGGATCCATGTACGCGCGACAGTGGCTACGGCTGCCACAACGGGCGTCGAGATGGAAGCGATGGTTGCTGCGTCCATCGCGGCACTCACGATCTACGACATGTGCAAGGCCCTCGACAAGGGGATAGAGATACGTGAGGTTGTGCTGGTGCGCAAGTCCGGTGGCAAGAGCGGAGACTATGTGCGGGGGCATGAACAAAGATGAAGCCGTACTCCGCAGCCGTGATCACCGTCAGCGATTCTTGTGCGAAAGGCGAGCGCGAAGATCTCTCCGGTTCGCAGGTTGGCAGGGCATTGGCAGCGGCGGGCTTCAACGTAAGTGAACACAAGATTGTGTCCGACGAGTTGCATGAGATCCGAAACGCTTTGATGGAGTATCTCTCGCGCGGTGTTCGTTTGATCGTGACCACTGGGGGAACGGGCATTGCGGCACGCGACGTAACTCCTGAGGCCACGATCGAGGTGTGTGAGAAGCTGCTTCCCGGCATCGCAGAGGTGATGCGTCTTGAAGGGCGCGCGCAGACGCCGCTGGCAGTGCTCTCCCGAGGAGTGTGTGGGACGCGGGGCCAGTCGCTGATTCTCAATCTGCCAGGAAGCCCGAAGGGAGCGGCGGCATCGTTACAGATCGCTTTGCCCCTGATTCCGCATGTCTTGGAGTTGCTGGGCGGAAATACGCGCCACTCGGACTGATAAACTCTTCCTACTACTCTCAGGGCATTCAGGTTTGAAGCTTTTTAAGACTGTTTTTGCCAGGTATTCGGCTTGGCTGTTGGGCATTCTCGCCCATTTTGGACCGTGGGGCGTCTTCGTCATCGCCGTTACGGACAACATTGTTCCAGTTATCCCTCTCGATGCCGTTGTGGCCGGATACGTGTATCGCGATCCTCACAGGACACTTTTCTACGTATTGCTGGCTTCGGTAGGTTCGGCGATTGGGGCGCTGGTGCCGTTCTACATCGGCCGCGCAGGCGGGGAACTGTTGCTTCTGAAGCGCGTGGACAGGGCACGGCTCGAAGCTTTGCAGCGTCGTTACGAAAAGCAGGAATTTTTCTTTATCGCGATTCCGTCGATGCTGCCTCCACCGACTCCGATGAAGATGATCATCTTGTCGGCGGGAGCTTTTGAGATGAGCACGTGGATGTTTGTGCTGTCGAGTCTCGCAGGGCGAATGGCAAGGTTCCTGCTTCTCAGCTTTCTTGTCGTTAAGTTCGGGCCGCAGATCGTGGAGATCATTGTGTCGGCAGGTAGACAGCACTCGCTTGCAGTTCTCATTGCAGTTTGCGTGCTGGGAATTGCGTTTCTGGTCTGGAGACGGTTCATAAGGCCGCAACTGGCCAGCGCAGAAACAAAAAAGCCCGGCTAGATGCCGGGCTTTCCGTGGTGCAGAGACTATGCAGCCGCGATATTGTCGTGCGAGGTTAACATGCGCTCGACTGCGGAGATCACATATGGAGTTCCGAAGGCGACGGCGGTGAAAAACAGATCGCTGACGAGTGTGGAACGGAAGAAGGGAACTCCTGCCGCGATGCTGAGAGCGATTCCGTGCAGGTTCTTCGGATACATGTCGGGGATCACCCAGGGGGACACCGCGTTGCTCATGAAGAAGAATGAGATCGACGCCGCGACAGAAGCTCCGGCGATGCGCGCCACATTCTCGCTCTTCCTAAGCAGGCTTCCGAGCAGGATGATCGCGCTGTACCATGCCAGGCTCTCAACAAGATATGTCCAGGAGAATTCCAGGCGATAGTGGAAGACCGTGAGGTAGCAATCTGCACCTACCAGAAGCGCCAGTGGGATCCACATGTACTTGCGGTCGACCCGCGCACCGAAGAAGAGCAGCGAGGCCGCTATGGGCGTGAAGTTGAATGGGTGGGGCAACAACCTCATGGCAACCGCCACTATAACGAACAGATAAGCAAGCAACGACATGTAGAGTCCTCTTTCAGAGACGCATTACAGAACCTATATTGTCGTTCGCTTAAGCTGGCAGGTCAAGCGACGGGATTTCGTACTTTCTCACGAACTGACCCACAATCAAAGGGATTCTGTTTCGATCAGGGGGTTACTCTGCGCCTTAGCCGTGCACTGTGCAACGCAAAGCTATCCCTCACCCTTCCACCGTCACCAGCGCCTCCGCAGCCGTCGTCTCTTCCCAAAGTGATTTGTTCTTCAGCAGCCGTGAGACGAGTGCGGTGTGCATCGCATGTCCGGCGCGGTGGGCGACCACACGTCCCAGTAATTGCCGTCCCAGCAACGCAAGATCTCCTATGAGGTCGAGCACTTTGTGCCGCACAAACTCATCCGGATAACGCAGTGGACCATTGGCGATGCTGTCTCGCGTGAGAACGATCGCGTTTTCCTTCGACGCTCCCCGGATCAGTCCCAACTTGCGCAGTTGCGTCTCTTCATGCAGAAAACCGAAGGTCCGCGCCGGCGCGATTTCGCCTCGGTACAGGTCCCTCGTCAACTCCACTTCATAGCTCTGCTGCCCGATCAGAGGGTGCGCAAAGTGGATCGTATATTCAACCGAATAGATCGGCTCTGGTGTCGGATATACGCCAATGAACTTCTCACCGTCGCGCACCTCGACCGCCTCGAGCACACGCATATAAGTGCGATGCTTGCGTTGCTTCCGTATCCCCACCCTCTGGATCGCCTCGACGTAAGGGAGCGCGCTGCCATCGAGGATGGGCAGTTCGAGGTTATCGAGCTCGATGATTGCATTGTCCACCCCGAGTCCGATCAGCGCTGACAGAAGGTGTTCGGTCGTGGAAATGAGCACGCCCTTCTTCATAAGGCTGGTGGCGTAGCTCACCTTAGCAACGTTGCGGCCGATGGCTTCGATCTCGAAATTATCGAGGTCGGTTCTGCGAAACACGACACCCGTCCCGGCCGCAGTCGGCAAGACGCGCATATGGACAGGCGCGCCACTATGAAGCCCCGTTCCCGAGAACTCTACCTCGCTCCGGATTGTCTGTTCATATGCCAATAGCCGCCGTTCGTAAGCGATTGCTTGCCAACAGCGTACACGGATTCCCAACTACTCTCCATGTGTCATTTACGACACACGTAGTGGCGTCACAGCAACGGGGAAATGAGCCTGCGCAAAGCAGCGGCTGGCGAACTCATGAGTTGGGATCCGTTGCGCTCGCCGTGTGCTCGGGCTTTGCTGGCGCCAACATTCGTTCTGCTGCATGAGCCAGCCGTCGAGAAGAGATCACGCCGTCGTGATCGGCGAGCACGAGTTCGCCTCTTCGTGTCTTCGGATTCCTGTAGAGCCACTTCTGCAGGATCGCCACGTGCTCCGCCCGCTCTGCACTATTCCTTGGCGACACATCACTCGCACCTTCAAGCGCTCCGCGAACGGCGGAACCAAGGTGCTTCAAGCCTGCGGCACGCGCCTCAGCCAGCGCGACCTCGATGGGTACACCGATCGCCCCACCTTGGATAGGGAAGAGTCGCACGTGGCCTTCGCCACAACCTGCCTGCAGCAGTACACCGTTCCAGCGATCGATCTCCCGCACCCACTCCGGAAACACCGCAGCTGCGCTCTTGACCTTCTGCCAACGCGCATGGAGCGCCGCCGCCTTCTCAAAATCCAACTCAGCGGTTGCGCGTTCGCGATCGGCAGAGAGCGATTCCATCTGTACCTCGCCCAGGGTGGCGAGAAACTGCTCGAGCTTCCTGACCTCCGCGGCATATTCCTCAGGGCTGCTTCGCTGCTGGCAGGGAGCAAGACACATCTTCATCTCGCCATACACGCAGCCAGGATGTTCCGGCGACGTCACCAGGTCCTCGATACATCGCCGTACGCCGAACAAGTCTAGTGCCGCATGCAGGGCCCCCTCCGCATCTTTGCGCGAACGGAATGGTCCGAAGTAAGAGGTCTTTGCACCCGATCCGACGCGTCGCGTCACCACCGCCCTCGGAAACGCATTCTTCCACGCGATCCGTATCACGGGCGCTCCTCTCATCCTGAGTTTTCGCCGGTATGTGGCCGAAAACTCTCGCTTCAACACTTGATAGTGGACCCACCGTGCTTCGAAATCCGAATACACCGGTGTGTACTCGATGGTGGCAACCGCGCCCGCGAGCGACAGGCGCTTTGTATCGCTATTCGAAGGCTCCAGCAGTCGCGCCACCCGGCTGCGGAGACGCTTCGTGCGCCCGACATAGGGCTCTCCCGGGGCGATCATCCGCGCCACAAACACTGCCGCCGTCTCCGGCAGCTGCCCGGCCTCTTCCGCGGATACAGTGAATACTTCCATCTCTTCTCACATTGCAGCACGACCGGCCGCACGAGGATAGTTAGAAATTTGTTCCGAGACCCGCTACCGCTATCCTGTGAGTGACCCATGACGATGACAACGACGAAAAAGACCGGAACAAAGACGACTGGAACGCAGCAGATCGAGACCAACGCCCAGGACGCCACGATCCCGCAGCCGCCTATAGCCAAGAAGCTTCCGGTCGGTACCCAACTCCACGGGCATTCGCTGCCCGACGACTACGCATGGCTGCGCCAGAAGGACGATCCCGCGGTCGCCGAATATCTCCACGCCGAGAACGCGTACGCCGACGCGATCATGCGCCCCACCGCGCCCCTCCAGCAAAAGCTCTACGACGAGATGGTCTCGCACATCAAAGAGACCGACGACTCCGTTCCTTACCGCGAAGGCGCGTACTACTACTATTCACGCACGGAAAAGGGAAAGCAGTATCCGATTCTCTGCCGCAAATCAGCGAATCCGGACGGTTCCTACAACGACGCCTCACCCGAACACATCATCCTCGACATCAACCAACTAGCCGAAGGGCAAGCATTCATGGGCATCGGAGCCGTCGAAGTCTCCGACGATGGCAACCTCCTCGCCTACTCCACGGACAACACCGGCTTTCGCCAGTACAGACTCCATGTCCGCGACCTGCGCTCGGGCGTTGACCTCCCCGACACCGCCGAGAAGACAGGATCGGTCACTTGGGCGGCAGACAATCGCACCCTCTTCTACTCCGTCGAGGACCATGCCAAGCGCCATCACCGCCTCTACCGTCACGTCTTAGGCTCGGAGACGGCGCAGGACTCACTTGTCTTCGAAGAACCCGATGAGCGCTTCAACGTCGGGGCGTTCCGCACACGGAGCCGCAAATACATCATCCTCGACATCTCAAGCCACATCACTACCGAGGCGCGGTTTCTCGATGCTTCGCGGCCTACCGCTGAGTTCCAGATGATCGAGCCCCGCCGCGACGATATCGAATATTCTGTCGATCATCATTACGATGATCACGACGATCGATTCTTCATCCGCGTCAACGACACCGGACGCACCTTCCGCCTCGTCTCCGTCCCGGTCGCCACACCCGGCAAAGATGACTGGACCGAGATCATCCCTGCACGCGCTGCCGTCATGCTCTCCGACGTAGAACTCTTCAGAGATTTTTATGTTGTGGTCGAGCGTGACAACGGGCTGCCCGTCTTCCGCGTCGGACGTTACGGCAGCGATACTTACGATTCAATAGCTTTCCCGGAACCTACTTACACCGCAGCTCCGCGCGACAACGTTCAGTGGGACACGCACACCTTCCGCTACGCGTATCAATCGCTTGTGACTCCCGCATCCGTCTTCGACTATGACGTGAACGCCAAGACCTCCACCCTCAAGAAGCAGACCGAAGTCCCCGGATATGACAGGTCTCTCTACGCCTCCGAGCGCGTCTGGGCCACCGCGCGCGATGGAGTCAAAGTGCCCATCTCGCTCGTTTATCGCCGTGATCTCAAGACGGGCGGCGAGAACCCGCTCTATCTCTACGGATATGGCTCCTACGGAATCGTCACACCCGTGGGCTTCAATGGAAACCGCCTAAGCATGCTCGACCGCGGCGTCGTCTTCGCTCTCGCCCACGTCCGTGGCAGCGGAGACCTCGGCAAGCTTTGGCACGACCAAGGCAAGATGCGGAAGAAACTCAACACTTTCAACGACTTTATCGACTGCACCGAATATCTCGTCGCCCACGGCTATGGAAATCGCAACCGCATCGCTGCGGAAGGTGGGTCCGCCGGGGGGTTGCTCATGGGCGCCATCACCAATATGCGTCCCGACCTTTATCGCGCCATCGTCTCTCACGTGCCCTTCGTCGACGTGATGAATACTATGCTCGACGCGAGTCTGCCCCTCACCGTCGGAGAGTACGAGGAGTGGGGCAATCCCAACGAGCGCGATGACTTCGAATACATGCGCAGTTACTCTCCTTATGACAATCTCAAGGCGGGCCATCATCCGGCGATCCTCGTCAAAACATCGTTCAACGATAGCCAGGTCATGTATTGGGAGCCCGCCAAATACATCGCTAAATTGCGAACTCTGAAGCAAGACTCCCATCCCCTCATTCTCAAGACCAATATGGAAGCGGGTCACGGAGGCGCCTCGGGACGTTACGACTATCTCCACGAGATCGCCTTCGATTACGCCTTTCTCTTATGGCAACTCGGGGCTGAAAGTTGAGCGTGGGCGTGCCTGTTCGCGGTCGTATGAATCAGGACTCAAGCGCTCAGCCCTACAACTCCAGCGTCGTGGGCCGGCTTGGGTTGACGAAGGGACTCCTAAGGGTCTCGTCTTTTTTCTTCCTGGGGCTTTGCCTGGACAGGCAAACGTATCCCCGGCCGACACGAAGCTGATTTAAACTGTGGTTCCCCGGGTATCAAGCACTAAGCCTTAGCCACGCCCCGAGGCTGAATGGAAGGCTACCTCCAATTTCCTACTGAATTCCATACCTCATACGCCCAATACGACAATTCATAGAAACAAACTTTAGTAACCATTTGTAAACCGTTAGTAATCAAGCATTTCAGGCTAATTACAAATGGCACCCTGATTGCACCTTCAAGTGGTTGCGTGCTTCCGCGCAATTAGTTCCCCCCGCCCCAATCGGCGGGACCCAAGAAGTGAGCAGGGCGCAGTTTTCCGGCTCATAGTTGAACTTCAAACCCAAGAGGATGGATTTACATGAAAAGGATTCTGGGATATTTGTCAGTGCTTTTGTTAGCGCTGGCTGTCTTTACATCCCTGCTTCCCGCGCAGACGGCAATCAACGGTGAACTCACCGGAACAGTGACCGATCCGCAGGGAGCAGTGGTGCCCAATGCGCAGGTGGAACTTAAAAGCTTGCAGACTGGCGAAACAAAAAACGCTACTACCAACAGCTCGGGACAATACCGCTTCTCCCTGCTAAAGCCAGGTGGCTACTCCGCAACAGTAACCGCTGCGGGCTTCCAGGCGACGACGCAGAATGCCAGCGTGAACCTGGGTCAGGTAACTAACCTGAACATCAAGGCAGGCTTGGCAGGCACCTCGACTTCGATCGAAGTGACGACCGAAGCGCCACTCCTACAGAGCGACAACGCCAATCTCTCGACCACCTACAACGCTGCGCAGATAGATCACTTGCCGGCACCCGGTGGCGATACCACCTCTTACGCCTTCACGGCTCCTGGCGTCACGATTTCGACCGGCGCCGGCTACGGTAACTTCTCCGCCTACGGTCTGCCCAGCAACTCGAACCTGTTTACGACCAACGGCAACGACAACATGGATCCCTACCTCAACCTCAACAACTCCGGTGCCAGCAACCTTACGCTTGGCGCGAATGAGTTGTCGGAAGTTGCGGTCGTCGAGAACGGCTACTCGGTTCAGTACGGACGTCAGGCCGGTGCTCAGGTCAACAGCGTCACCAAGGGTGGCACCAACCAGTTCCATGGCAACGCCAGCTATTGGTACAACGCTGGTGGTTTCAATGCAAACGACTGGTTCAACAACCATGGCGTTTCCGCAGCCGCGGCTGCAGCAGATCCAACGGGTACGTTGGTCGCGAAGACGCCTCGTCCGCACGCTGTGAACAACCAGTATGCTGGGTCTTTCGGCGGCCACATCATCAAGGACAAGCTCTTCTTCTTCGGTGACTATGAAGGCCTCCGCTATGTGCTGCCCGGTGGTGGCGCTCCAGTGTTCATTCCGACTCCGGCATTCTCAAACTTCGTGTTGGGGAACATCGGAGCGACCAGTCCCTCACAACTGCCCTTCTACCAGACGATTTTGGGTCTATATGCAGGAGCAAGTGGTGCGGGCCGCGCCGCGCCGGTTCCGGTCACTGCAAGTGATCCGGGCGGTTGCGGAGCTTTCGTGGATCCAGTCTTCGGTGTTACACAACCTTGCTCGATGAAGTTCCAGAGCACGAACAATAACCTGAACACGGAAACCCTGTACTCCGGCCGTATCGATTACAACATCAGCAGCAGCGACACGATTTTCGGTCGCTATCGGCATGACAATGGTGTGCAGGCGACCCAGACTGATCCCATCAACTCGGCTTTCAATGCGAACAGCATTCAGCCGGAATATGAAGGTCAGATCACGGAAACGCACCTCTTCGGTTCGACGGCCACCAACCAGGTTATTATTTCGGGTTCGTGGTACTCGGCGAAGTTCGGTCCTCCGAACATCCAGAAATCGCTTAGTGTCTTCCCGACCACACTCACCTTTGCTGATGGAGATCTGAACGGATTAGGCGTCGAATCGGCTGGCTTCTTGTACCCGCAGGGGCGCAATGTGACCCAGTGGATGATCGTCGACGACTTCTCAAAGACCCACGGCAATCACGACTTCAAGATCGGCATGAATTTCCGTCGTAACGATGTCAGCTCCTATGTGGCACCCTCAAACACGAGTGGGTTCTTCACATTCAATGACGTGACTGATTTTGTGAACGGAAACTTGAACAACGGTTCGCAATTCAATCAAAACTTCACCCGGATCGGACAGGTTCCTATCGCTCTCTACAGCGCGGCAGTCTATGCGCAGGATCAATGGAAGCCCCGTTCCAACCTCAGCTTGACTTATGGACTGCGGCTCGATCGAAACGCCAACCCGAAGTGCCAGAAAAATTGCTTCACGCGCTTGAATGCGCCCTTCGGAACGGCTAGCCACGATTCAACCCAACCCTACAACTCGATCATCCGGACTGGTCTGACGAACGCCTTCCCGAACATCGAGACCATCTCGCTTCAGCCCCGGGTGGGAATCGCTTACACCATTCGACCCACCACCGTCATTCGTTCGGGCATCGGTCTCTTCACCGACCTGTTCCCGGCGACACTCGCGGACCGCTTCATCACCAATGCACCCAACGTTGTGAACTTCATTGCCACATCTGGCAATGTCGCCCCGGGTCCGGGCAGTGCGGCAGATGCGAACGCCCAATCGAACGCGGCCTTCCAGTCGGGATTTGCAAATGGAGCAACCCTGGCGCAGTTCCAGACCGCCGTACCGGGGTTCACCGTTCCTAACTTCAGCACGGTCGCAAACCGGGTTGCCAATCCGAAGTTTGTCGAATACAACCTCGAAGTCGAACAGGCAATCGGCAGACGTGTAAGCGTCTCGTTGAACTACGTCGGTAACTACGGTTACGACTTGTTCAACCAGAACGCCGAACTGAATGCCTTCTGCAAATCGACAGTAGCTGGTCACTGCCCGTTTGCCGGCATCATCGGAACCACGCCGGCGGATCCACGCTTCGGTCAGATCCTCGAGGTCAACAACCACGGCTACTCGAATTACAACGGCTTCAATCCTTCGGTCAAGTTCCGTCTCGGCGACTTCTTCCAGGGTTCGTTCAGCTATACCTGGAGCAAGGCCATGGACACCTGCTCGAACAACTGCTTGTTGCCGTTTAACCTGAACACCGCTCCCAGCATCCGTAACCAGCTCAATCCGGTTGGACTGGGCCAGACCAACTACGGGCCTGCTGACTACGACACTCGCCACGCTCTGAGCGCCAACTATGTGTTGGCCGCTCCGAGGAGAGTGTTCAACAACGGTCTTCTAAGTGCCATCGCTGGTGGATGGACCCTTGGCGAGACGGTGTATTTCCACTCGGGATATCCGTTCAGCGTGGTCAACACCTCCGTCCGCAGCAGAAACCTGGGCAATGTCACAGGCCTGCGCAACGCGGTGCTACTCTCTGACTACCTCGGTGGAGCGCCGAGCTCATGCTCGACACCACAGGCGTCGGTGCAGAACTTCGCGCCTTGCTTGTCCACTAGCTCCTTCGCGGCGAGCGGAGCGCAGACGGATTTCGGAAATCTGTCGCGCAACCACTTCCGCGGAGCGGGCTACCTCAATACCGACGTAAACCTCAACAAGAACTTCCATCTTGGTGAGCGCTTTGTGTTCGGTCTTGGTGCGAACGCCTTCAACATCCTGAATCACCCGAACTTCGATCTCCCTGTGAACAACCGTGCGCTCGGCAACTTCGGGCAGATCACGCAGAGCGTTTCGGCTCCTACCAGCCCGTATGGATCGTTCACGGGCTCGGCGGTATCCGGTCGCGTGCTTCAGCTGAACGCACACGTCAGCTTCTAACCTGCTCCACTTGACGAAAGGGCGGCTCCTAGGAGCCGCCTTTTTTTTGCATCGAATCATGTTTCGAATTCACTGCAACTGATGAATTGTCATTGCGAGGAGTGCAACTCGCCCACGACCTCATCCCTGTCATCCCGCCTGAGCGGAGCGGCGGAGGGACCTGTATTTCTCCTCAACTTGGATCTACGGTGATCTCCCCCTCCTATCTCACTCATTCCACAACGCACCCAGAGAGGGGGACGCTGCAGGAATCCAGGCCAGCACCCCCGCCCAGACGTATTACATAAGTGTTACATTCACCGCCGCGCCACGCTGCTATCGTGCCAATAGGGAAACCTCCCGAAAGACACCCCCAGAAAGCAGAAGGTCGCACTTGGAAATCACCCCAGCAGTCACTCGCGGAATGAAGAAAACGGAAAACATCAACTGGCTCACATCGTCAGTGATGGTCGCATTCCACATCGGCGCAATCGCCGCATTATTCATGTTCTCCTGGCAGAGACTGGCAATTGCCTTTCTCCTCTGGTGGGTCGCCGGCTCGCTCGGCATCGGACTCGCCTACCACCGCCTGCTCACTCACCGCGGCTTCAAGACTCCTAAATGGCTTGAGTATTTCCTGACCATCTGCGCCACACTTGCTCTCGAAGGCGGACCGATCTTCTGGGTTGCCGTCCACCGCATCCACCATCAGATGACCGACAAGCCCGGCGATCCGCACTCCCCTCGCGATGGCAAGTGGTGGTCCCACATGGGGTGGATACTTCTCGGTGAGACCCTTCATGAGAACACTCGCGAACTCCAGCGCTACACGCCCGACCTCGCCAAGGACAAGTTCCACGTCGTCATGACCAAGTACCATTGGGTACCGATCGTCATACTAGGCGTGGCTCTGCTCGCCATCGGCGGCCACTATGGCGGCTGGTATGGCGGCGTCGCCCTGGTCTGCTGGGGCATCTTCTTTCGCACCGTCTTCGGTCTCCACACTACCTGGATGGTGAACTCCGCGACCCACTTGTGGGGCTCACGGCGCTTCGCCACCAAGGACGACTCTACTAACAACTTCTGGGTGGCCCTCCTCACCTTCGGCGAGGGATGGCACAACAATCACCACGCACATCCCACCTCCGCTCGCCACGGCATTCGCTGGTACGAGATCGATACCAACTGGTATCTGATCGCTGTCATGAAGAAGCTTGGACTCGCGAAGAACGTGAAGGCGCTATCCTGGCCGCTGCCACAGAGCGCGATGCGTGTTGGACTTGTGGACGTCGAACAGACGCAATCAGAAAAGCAATTTGCCTGATTGAATGCATCTCTGAGGCCGGTCCGCCCAGGATCGGCTTCTCCTTTTACACCACCGGATCCCTGACATTCATAACCCCTTTGTTCACCTCGGGAATGTGCTCACGTCTATAATTGGGTTTTCCCTGCAATCCACGTAGAGGGTGTCGCTATCTTCGCTGTTCAATCGGGTCAGCCTGTTTCACTGACAGGTGTTAAGAATGGTGCTTGCCGCATGTTCGTCAAAGCGGCGTTGCTCGCGGTATTGACGGCGTACGCTTCGTCGCTCACGGGACAGATTTCCCCGGCACCAGCTCCGTCAACTCCGCCGATCACCAATCCATCCCAGCCACCGGATGCCGGGCCCAGCGCTCAGGCACCGACATCGCCAGCGACAACCCCCATTCCCGGCACTCCGGCTCCCTCCACTGCGGCAGCGCCAGCCAATACGGTAGTCCAAGAGATCATCATTCACGGCAACCGGCGTATCCCGGCGGACACGATCCGTGCCCGCCTCACTACTCGCCCCGGAGACATCTACGACCAGGCAGTCCTCGAACGCGATTTCAACAGCCTGTGGAACACCAATTATTTCGACGACCTGCGCATCGAACGGGAAGAGACGCCAAAGGGATGGCGGATCCACGTCTACGTCACCGAAAAGCCGACCATCTCCGAGATTAACTACAAGGGACTCAACGCCGTGTCCCAGTCCGATGTACTTGATCGCTTCAAGAAGGACAAGGTCGGCCTCTCGATTGAGTCGCAATACGATCCCACAAAGGTGAAGAAGGCTGAAGTCGAGCTGAAACAGCTGCTCTCCGAGCACGGACACCAGTTCGCGACAATCCGCACTGAACTGCGCAAGATTCCTCCGGCACGGGTCGCTGTGACCTTCAACATCAAAGAGGGGCCGGTCGTGAAGGTCGGAAAAATCGTGTTCGAAGGAAACAAGCAGATTCACTCTCGCTATCTTCGTTCGGCGATGAAAAACCTGAAGCCGATCGGAGTTCCCCATTCGATCTTCCTTGAAAACCTCTTCGCCCGTACTTACGACGCGACCAAACTAGAAGAAGATGCAGAGCGCGTACGTCTCGCGTACCAGGAAAAGGGATACTTCAAAGCGATCGTGACAGATCCAAAGACAAAGATCCGCGACACCGGCGGAAGGATATATCTCTTCGGCAAAGGTGGCGGGAAGCGCGTGGACATCACCATGCCGGTCGAAGAGGGAGAACGCTACAAACTCGGCAAGATCACATTCAGCGGCAACAAAGCGATCATGAACACCAAGGCCTTACGTGCTTTGTTCCCGATTAAAGATGGCGATGTTTTTGATACGTCGAAGTTGCGCAAGGGCCTCGAGAACATGAAAAAGGCCTACGGAGAATTGGGCTATATCAGTTTCACTCCGACTCCCGACTTTTCGGATATAGATGACCAGAAGAAGCTCATCAATCTCAAGGTGGATATCGAAGAGGGCAAGCAGTTCTATGTACGGCGCATCGAATTCCAGGGCAATACCACTACGCGCGATAAGGTAATCCGCCGCGAGCTTGCTCTGGAGGAAGGCGGCCTTTATAACACCCGACTCTGGGAGTACAGCCTTCTGCGTCTCAATCAACTCGGTTACTTCGAGGTGTTGAAGCCAGATCAGGATTCTGAGGCGAAGCAGAACACGCAAGATGGAACCGTTGACTTGTTGCTCAAGGTCAAAGAAAAAGGCAAGAACTCCATTGGACTGAACGGAGGTGTCAGCGGCCTCTCCGGATCATTCATTGGACTCAACTATGAGACGAACAACTTCCTGGGGCTTGGAGAGACGCTATCTTTGCAGGGACAAGTGGGCAATCTTCAGCGTACCGCCAGCTTTGGATTCACCGAACCTTACCTGTTCGACCGCCCCCTAAATCTTGGATTCACTGTTTTCACAAGCAAGTACAACTACAACGAAGCGAAGAATTACCAGATTCTCTCGGGTCAAAAAACGCAGTTTTCACAGCAACAGCTGGATGTCTTGCAGAATTTCACCAACTCGCAGACCGGCTTCACGGTCTCGGCGAGCTATCCCTTGAAGCGTTCGCTAAAGCGCATTGGTCTCACCTATTCCTTTAACGTACAAAGCATTCAGGCGTTCTCGCAAGCTTCGCAATCCTATTTCGAAGCCATCAACTTCAGAGGTGTCAGCGGCCCCAATTCGCTCAGCGGTATTGTGACGTCGAAGATCATCCCGACATTTACATTTAGCAATGTCAACGGAGGCCCGTTTAGTCCGCACACCGGGAAGTCTTTCACTGCGGCGACAGAGCTCTCCGGAATCGGCGGCAACGTAGCGGCGATCCGTCCCATCTTGGAGTACAAACAGTACATTCCAGTGAACAAGAATGGGCGAAATACGCTCGGCTACCGTGTGCAAGCTTCCTACATTACGGGATATCAAGGCAAGTCCGCCCCGCCCTACGAGCGTTTCTACCTCGGGGGTGAGAATGACCTGCGTGGATTCGACATCCGCAGCGTCACTCCCTATGCATACGTCACAAACAAAGTTCAATTCTCACTGCTGAATCCGGACGGAAGCTTCGTGCCTGCGAGTCCCACAAATCCCCGGGTGGGCGGCGCGTGTAACCTGATCGAAGTTCCAGGTGGGGTCGCCCCCGGTTACAAATGCTTAAATATCCAGATCCCCATCAATACGCTCTCCTTCACCGGCGGAGATACAAGTTTCGTATCGAACATCGAATATCGAATCCCCATTGCCGGACCAGTCACACTTGCGTTCTTCGATGACTTTGGGATGAACTTCAATGCAAATCAGGGTCAATTGCAACTGAGCCAAGTGAATCTGGCGGAATTGAACTCCTCGAAGTTCGGCTGCCCTACCGTGAATCCGGACGGAACCTGTTCAGGTGGCGTTCCGCTCTCGTTTACCCGAAACCTGAAGATGGTCCCGGGCACGAACTTTGTTCCTCGCATGTCCACTGGCGCGGAATTGCAGGTAGTACTACCGGTTGTAAATGCTCCTTTCCGCATCTATTACGCCTACAATCCATTGCTACTCGACAATCGCGTTGCAGGCTTGACTCAACTCACCCGTTCCATGTTCCCGGCCGGCGGTGCCGGAGACTACAGCTTCTCGCTTGCCAAGAGTTTGTACGGGACACAGTATCTGTTGCGTGAACCCAGAAAGACCTTCAGGTTTACGGTAAGTACAACGTTCTAGGAGACTGTAGCGATGATTTTCGTCACAGGTCACAGGTCACAGGATGTTATAATCAGAATACCGTCTGGAGACATTCTCAGTGAATGAGCAGCAATCAGGCTCGGTGCTGCGCGTCTCGGGTGGAACCAGCTCGACCTGCCCGTAAGTCTCCCTCTGTTTGCCATAGCAAATACATGAGTATGTTGGGCGGGAAAGCGCATGTGAAGGAGTAATTGAACTACAGATGAATCGCAAGTTCGCAAGCAAATTGGCCATTTTCGCCCTGACCGTAGCCACTCCGGCAGCCATTGTTACGGCACAGACCGTTTCCGCTCCCACTTCCGCCACATCTGCCCCAGAACAGGCGAAAGCCCCTGTGGTGAACGCCACTGGCGTTAGCAAGATTGCAATCATAAACATTCAGCAGGCGATTGTTGCGTCCAACGAAGGTCGCCGCGACTTTGAGGTCTTGAACAAGAAGTTTGACCCCAAGCAGGCTGAACTCAAGTCTCAAAACGATGAAATCGATCGTTTAAAGAAGGATCTAAGCGCATCCACCGACAAGTTGAGTGAAGGTGAGCGTAGTCAGCGCGTGCAGTCGATCGATACGAAGCAAAAGTCTTTGCAGAGAAGTCTCGAAGATGCTCAGAGCGAGTATCAGCAACAGTCGAATGAGATCGCGAATCGGATCGGCAGCAAGATCATGGAAGTGATGGATAAGTACGCACGCGAGAATGGTATTGGCGTCGTGATGGATGTTTCTGGTCAGGCCAGCAACGTCCTGTGGGGCAGCGAGCAAGCAAACATCACCGCGCCTGTCGTTGAGCTATACAACGCTAAATCGGGCGTTGCGGCTCCCGCTCCTTCTGCACCGCGTCCAGCAACCGGCATTCGTGCAACTCCGAAGCCCGTCGGATCGGCAACTCCCAAAAAGTAAAGTTGTTTGGGACTGTAGAAGCCACCCCTTGGGGGTGGCTTCATTTTTCGTAGCGGCTACCTTCTGCGCAAAATCAACCTGCGCAAGATCAACAATTTTGCGACGCGGAACCGACGCCGAGTTCCTTTTCAATCGCTTCAGCTATTTGGTCGGCATGGTATTGCATGCGTTCGCGGGATTCGGCTTCGATCATCACGCGCGCGAGTGCTTCCGTGCCTGAGTATCGGATCACTACGCGCCCACTCCCGTCGAGCTCCCCTTCTGCCGCTCGGATCGCATCCTGTACAGCACTGAATTCCTCCAGAGGTTTTTTTTCGCGCACGCGAACATTCTTGATCACCTGCGGAAACACCTTCAGGTCCGCGATCAATTCACTCAGCGGTTTGCCGCTCTGCGACACAGCTTCGAGCACTTTGAGAGCAGTCAGGATCCCGTCTCCCGTCGTGGCCAATCTTGAGAGGATGATGTGGCCGGACTGTTCGCCCCCCAGTGAAGCCCCCACTCTCTTCATCTCTTCGAGTACGTACTTGTCGCCGACGGGCGCGCGCAACATGCTTATGCCAGAGCGGGTGAACGCCGCCTCGAGCCCCATGTTTGACATCGTCGTAGCAACCACGGTGTCACCCAGAAGTTCTCCTCTGCGCATCATGTTGCGTGCAAGCAACAGCATGATCGCGTCTCCGTTGACTACATTGCCGTTCTCATCGGCGAAGAGTGCGCGGTCGGCGTCTCCATCAAAACTGATGCCGATATTGGCGCCGGAGGCCCTCACCTCTGCTGCAACGATCTCGGCATGCAGTGCGCCGCAACACTCATTAATGTTGCGTCCATCGGGAGAGGCGTGCGTGATCCTTACATCCATCCCAAGCGAAGCAAAGAGCTCACGTGCGACTGGACTGGCTGCGCCATTAGCGCAATCCACAACTGCCGCGATGCCTTGGAGCTTTGAAGAATCGATGAGAGAGAGGAGCCACTTCTCGTATTCTCTACGCAGCGAACTGCGCCCCGGCAACGTCTTCACATCTGAACGCCACCCAATTGAAATAGGCAGAGTCCTGGATTCCAGGAGCTTGAAAATATCAGCCTCAATCGCTAGTTCGATGGCATCGGCAAGTTTGTAACCATCTCCGCCGAAGACCTTGATGCCATTGTCTTGCCATGGATTATGCGAAGCCGAGATGACAATCCCGGCCTGATACTTGTGCGAGCAGGTGAGGTACGCAATTCCCGGAGTGGTGATCACGCCGGCGGAGACCACTTCGCCTGCCGCAGCGAGGAGACCTGAGGCGACACTGTCCCCGACCTTTTGGCTCGATTCGCGGGTGTCCTGACCGATGAGGAACCGGGCGGTTCCACCATGTTCCTTAAAATAGTGGCCAAGCGCGTACCCGATAGCGAACGTGGTGGCTGCGTCGAGGGGATATTCTCCTGCGACGCCGCGAATGCCGTCTGTGCCGAAAAGTTTGCGCATAGAGTGAGTGAAAGTTGACCTATTCTCGCATGAGTTTCCGCGACTGGGAGACCCTGCTCCGAAGTTCCCCGTCGGCAAGTCTTGTAGAAATCTCACTGCCTTCCGCTACCTGTTCGACCGAACGCACTACCCTGCCGCCGTCGTCGAATACCAAAGAGTATCCGCGGTCAAGTACCCGCAAGGGCGAGAGTGCCGTGAGTTGCGAGTGCAAGAGCTCGAGCTTGGTCCGGCGGCGCAGGATAAGCTGCTGCATCGCTGAGCTGAGCCGTTCGCCCCTCTCTGAGACGATGCCCTGCTGAGCAGAAAGTGCACGTCGAAGATCATGATGCCGCATACGTGTCTGCGCCACGTCCAGGCGCTGTCGCAGGGTGTTAAGTCGAACGCGTTCGGCGCTGACGACGCGGTACACGAGGTCGTCCACACGTTGCTGGCGACGCTGGACGGCGTGGCGCATCCGTTCGAAGGCGGCGTTGCGGCCGAGCTCCTCGATACTTTGCTTTGCGACGATCAGCCGATAGCGCATGGCGTTCCGAAGTCGATCATTGAGGTTGCGCACCGTAAATGCAAGCTGTTGCTTGGCTTCGATAACGAGCTCAGCAGCAGCGGAGGGCGTGGGTGCGCGCAGGTCGGCCACAAAATCGGCGATGCTGAAATCGATCTCGTGTCCGACGGCTGAGATGACCGGCAGTTTAGAGGAGGCGATGGTGCGGGCGAGTGCTTCATCGTTGAAAGCTGCGAGGTCCTCGAGAGAACCCCCACCCCGGGTGACGAGAATCACGTCCACCTTCTTGGAGGTGTTGAAGTAGCGTATGCCGGCGGCCACCTCGCTGGCGGCGGCGTCCCCTTGCATTTGGGCGGGATAGATGAGTACGTGCACGTCCTCGTGGCGGCGGCGCAGGATGTTCAGGATGTCCTGGATGGCCGCGCCGCGGGGAGAGGTGACGATGCCGATAGCGCGCGGCAGGCGGGGTATCGGGCGCTTCCGTTCCGCGTCGAAGAGGCCCTCGGCGGCGAGCTTGGCCTTGAGGTGCTCGAAGGCGGCCTGCAATGCTCCGGCGCCCTTGGGCTCAAGGTAGTCGGCGTTGATCTGGAGTTCGCCACGCTGATCGTACAGGGTCACGCGTCCGCGCCCGATGAGCAGCATACCGTTGTCCGGCCTGAAGCGGAGCAGACGCGCCGCGGAGCGGAACATCACGATGCGGATCTGTGCCTCGCCATCCTTGATGGTGAAGTACATGTGCCCGGAAGGCGCGGGACGATAGTTCGACATCTCGCCCTGGAACCACACCTCTCCGAACTCTCGCTCTACATGCCCGCGGATCATGCTGACCAACTCGCTGATCATCCATACTTTGCGGACGGGTGCGGAAGGCGCGGAATTCAGAGGGGTTGCGATGCGCTGCGGCTCAGGAGCTGGCGGAGTAGTGAAGGTGAATCCGAGCTGCTCTTTGTCCGAGAGTGAGTCCGAGTCGGTGTCGTCGTCGGTAGAGCGGCGCATGTGGTCAGTTTATCCCCGGAAGCGCGCGATGAGGTAGAGGATGAGGGAGATGACAGCGCTTAAAAGCAGGGAAGTGCCAAGCGGGAAGTAGACTCGTACGTTTTTCCCTTCGTGAGAAAAATCTCCTGGGAGACGTCCCAGTGGAAGGTTGAGGCGTTCCGCGATGAGGAAGAGGGCACCGATGATGACCAGCAATACTCCGATGCCGATGATGCCACGTCCCAAAGCTCCCATGCGGATATTATGCACTCTTTGAGATGAGGGAGAAGAGGTATACCCCTCCCCCTGGGCACATAGTGAAATGTATGAGATAGAGGGGAGATCACCGTAGGATCACCGTAGATCCAAGTAATAGTGTTTACCTTTCGGTTAGCCCAAGATGTAGTGGTATGGGATTTCAAAGAGCAAACGGCGCGTCATGGAGACACGCCGTGGGAAAGGCAGAGTAGCAGGATTGTGGGGGTGAGTGCAAGAGTTTTTTGGTCGGAGCGATCTGCCGTTGTTGAGGAGAAGTGCAGGTCCCTCCGCCGCTTCGCTCTGTCGGGATGACAGGACGTGGAGTGTGTTTCGGGGGAGGCAGTTCGGCTGGGCTGAAGCACGCGCTGAAGCGCGTTCGAAGGCAAACGCAGGGTTGCTTCGTCGCTGCGCTCCTCGCAATGACAATTCAATAAAGCGTTGCTGATCCCCCGGCTGAAGCCGGGGTCTACCGGGCTGAACGGAAGCAGCTCAGCCGAGGCTGAGCCACGCTCCGACGCGCGCTCAAAGGCAAACGCGAGGTTGCGTCGCTGCGCTCGCAATGACAATTCATAGGGCGTGCTGATCCCCGCTGAAGCCGCGGGGGTCTACCGGCTGGCAGCCGGCGCTACGGTCGAACGCTGTTGATCTCCGGCGGAAGTGTGGGGGTCTATCTTATCAATGCTGCATGGTAGAATATAGACTGCTCCCAAGGCATTTAACCTCTAATGAATGCAATAAGTTAGCTGTGGCGTTCAGCTGTCGGCCACCTTAGAGCAGCGAGGTTTTTTGCGGGGCTGATTACTGCTTATGGCTGACGAACAGAACAAACTTCCTCTGAATGGCGGAGAAGGCGGGGGTGGAGAGAATCCGCCTCAAGGTCCTGGCGCCGCGAACCTTTTACCGATGAATATCGAAGAGGAGATGCGGCGATCGTATCTCGATTATTCGATGTCGGTGATCATCGGCCGCGCACTGCCCGATATCCGAGATGGACTCAAGCCCGTGCATCGCCGTGTGCTCTACACGATGAACGAGATGGGGCTGCAGTACAACAAGAAGTACACGAAGTGCGCCAAGGTCGTGGGACAGACCATGGGCCAATACCATCCTCACGGTGATAGCGCGATCTATGACACTTTGGTGAGGTTGGCACAGCCGTTCTCGATGCGGTATCCGCTCATCGATGGTCAGGGAAATTTTGGATCGGTGGATGGCGATCCTCCGGCGGCGATGCGGTACACCGAAGCGCGCCTCATGCGGATCAGCAGCGATCTGCTCGCCGACATCGACAAAGAGACAGTTGATTTCACACCGAACTACGACGAATCCACGTTCGAGCCGACGGTGCTGCCGACACGCATTCCCAACCTGCTCGTGAATGGCGCGAACGGTATTGCTGTGGGCATGGCGACGAGTATCCCACCGCACAATCTGACAGAGATCGTCGAAGCGGCGATCAAGCTAGTGCAGCAGCCGCATACGACGTTGCCGGAGATGCTGGAGATCGTAAAAGGCCCTGACTTCCCGACGGGCGGATACATCTACGGCCGCAGCGGCATTCTGAATGCGTACACCAAGGGCCGGGGACGCTTCATCATGCGTGCCAAGGCGAAGGTGGAGACGCTTGCAAAAGAGCGGCAGTCGATCATCGTCACCGAGATCCCATATCAAGTAAACAAATCGAGACTGATCGAGCGCATCGCCGAACTGGTGAACGACAAGGTGATCGATGAGATCAGTGATGTGCGCGATGAGTCCGACCGTGACGGCATGCGCATCGTGATCGAGTTGAAGCGCGGAGCGGAATCGCAGATCGTACTCAACCAGCTCTACAAGCATACGCAGATGCAAGAGAGCTTTTCGATGATCTTCCTGGCGGTGGTGAACAATGCACCGCGCGAGATGGGACTCATCGAGGCATTGCAACACTTCATCGATCACCGGATCGATGTGGTGCGGCGCAGGACCGCGTATTTACTGCGCAAGGCACAGGAGCGCGAGCACATCCTCGAGGGATACCGGATCGCACTGGACAATCTGGATGAAGTCATCCGATTGATCCGCGCATCGGGGTCTCGTTCGGAAGCGAAGGAGAGCCTGCTCAGCGCGAAGTTCAAGATCAAAGACAAAGCCATGATCGAGCGCCTGCGACTGGCGGGCACGCTGGTCGGAACAAGCGATGGGCGCCTCTCATCGCGACAGGCAGACGCAATCCTTGAACTGCAACTCTATCGTTTGACCCGGCTATCGACGGACGAAATCCTCAAAGAGCTTGACGAAATCCGCGGTCAGATCGCGGAGTACGAAGCGATCCTCGGCTCGGAGAAGAAGCTGCGCAATGTGATCGTGAAAGAGTTGCAAGAGGTCAAGGAGCAGTACGGTGACGAGCGCCGCACAGAGATCATCGATGAATCGGTGGAACTCACGCTCGAAGACCTGATCGCCGATGAGCAGGTGGCAATCACCGTCTCCCACACGGGATATATGAAGCGGACGCCGATCTCGACCTATCGTCAGCAGCGCCGCGGCGGCATGGGGCGGAAGGGCATGAGCACCCGTGAAGAGGATTTTGTCGAACACCTCTTCATCGCTTCGACCCATGCTTATATTCTGATCTTCACGAGCGCGGGACGCGTGTACTGGCTGAAGGTGTACGAGATACCGGATGTGCAGGCAGCCGGCAAGGGCAAGGCGATCGTTAACCTGGTCTCACTGCAGCCAGGAGAGACGGTGCGGGCGATGTTGCCGGTCCGCAACCTCGAAGAGGACAACAAATTTATCTTCTTCGCGACGCGGAACGGCACAGTCAAGAAGACGCCATTGGTGGACTTCTCGAATGTGATGGCGCGCGGCATCATTGCGATCGGCATCGATAAAGACGATGAGCTCGTAAGCGTGCGCGTGACCGATGGAACCAACCAGGTATTCCTGGCGTCGCATGAAGGACAGGCGATCCGTTTCGATGAGAAGGACGTGCGTTCGATGGGACGTCCGGCCTACGGCGTGCGCGGCATGGACCTCGACAAGGGTGATTACATCGTCGGAATGGCAGTTACCAAGAAGGTATTGAATGGTGACGCCGCCAAGAAACTGGAGAAAGTAGAGAAGACCGGCGAAGTGCTCGATGCGTCGGCGATCCTAACCTCACAGTTGATCCTGAGTGTAACTGAACATGGTTACGGCAAGCGCACCGACATCGACGCGTACCGCCTGCAAACGCGCGGTGGCAAGGGTGTGATCAACGTCAAGACGACGGAGAAGAATGGACGCGTCTCGACAATCCTGCTTGTGGATGAGCATTCTGAGTGCGTTGTGATCAGCCAGTATGGCAAGATCATCCGGATCGACACGACGCAAGTGCGGGCAGCAGGACGATCGACGCAGGGCGTGCGCCTGTTGTCTCTTGACGGAGGCGATAAGGTGGCAGCCGCTGTGGTCGTTCCTCCTGAGGACAAGGTGGCCCCGGCCGACGGGACGCTGCTGCAATAGGTCCCTCGTGAACAGAAGAAAAGGTGGAGCGTGTGCTCCACCTTTTCTTATTTGCTGTAGACGCTGTAGATGAAAAGCAGCGCTGCGCAGACGCAGGTCACCATCTGAGTTGCGGAAAGCGGGACCTTAGAAACTATATCGCCTGGGCGAGGAGAGAATACCGTCCGACGTGGCTCGTCTGGTAGAGAGCCAGCAGCCGCTGCGTCATCAGATAGTAGGCGGATGCCGCTTCGTGGAGATAGAAGGGAACCTTGAGCGAACGCTTGTGCAGCAGAAGCTCAAACCGCATCTGGAAGAGTGCACGGCGGAGCTGAACACCGTCCCGGCGCATACGCTCGGCGACGATGATGCCCTCGTCGTGGTTCCATTGTTCAACGTAAGCTGCGAGCGCGAGCAGGACCTTCACGTTGTCGCGCATGACCTTAAGGCCTTCAACGCCTCCGAGCGAATCCCACATCTCGTGGGGCTCCATCGTGATCTGGTTTGGTCTCGGATAGAGATGGTCGAGGGCGACACTGGCCACCCCGTCCCGAACCACTGGTTTGATCTGAAGTAGCAGCTCATCCCAGGTGTAACGGTTCATGCGGTATGCAGAAAAGTGCGAGTAGATGAGGGCTGCGGCCAGCACGCTCGCGAACACACCGATGAGGATAGAAATCAGCATTGTCGAGTTACTCAGGACTTACGAGCACTGCTCAATCTGTCGGAATCATATTGCACCCTCTTATGTAAAGCAACGAGATATTCACGCATTTCGTCGGGAAGCGGTTGCCGTGCAGGCTCTGGTAACCAGAAGGTTACAGTCCAATAGAGCAACGCCCCGAGATATGCAAACTGACGCACATGTTCAAGGGCTGAGAGGCTGCCATGCAATCCCATGAAGTTCTGCGCGACGTCTTTACAAAGGGCGATGAGGGCCCAGAGAGTAAGCCCCTGTCCAAGGCCCATGACATGGTTGCGCCAAACAAGTCCGAGCCGATTGGAAGCCAGGATCATTGCAAAGAAGAGCTCGCACGTGAGCATGCTTGTGAAGAGGTTGCCGCGGGCTTCCCAAACTACGAGGGCTGATCCGGAGGAAGAGACTGCGGCATACGATAACGCCATGGCCACTACCGCTCCTGCCGCACCCCATGTGAAAAACATTGCGCGTGCATCCCTAACCCAAGTACCGGTAGGCCGCAGGACGGTGCGCGCCATCTCAAAGACGATAGCTATTTGCAATGCGATATCTATCGCAGCAGAGGACCAGTAAACATGTTTGTAAAGCGGCCACGCGTGTTTCTGGTAGATCGCAAACAGCAGGACAGTGAGCGTTGCGTTAAAACCGATCCACGTTGTGAAGGCAGGGAACTGACGCCAGTGACGGCGGAAGAGCAGCACAACAAGTAGGGCGACGTGACCGAAGAAGCCCGCCGCCCACAAGAAGTTGTCCAAGTGCGATAGATTCATCTCCGCCCCTGCAGAGACATTGTCGCACTAAGTTAGAAGCCAAGGATAGCGCGAATTACATCGATGAGACGAACCACGGCCTGCTGAGGGTGCGGATTCGTTCCAGAGACGTCGGCCAGCATGCGCAGGGGAAGGAAAGATGATGCGGAAACGAAAAGGACAATATTACGGACGGAATTTTTCATTGTGCTCTCCAGGGCGCAAATTTGCGCACCTAGAGCCTATACCTGTTTTTTCTTCTAGAGGAAAAATATTTTTAGGGGGGATACCTTAGCGGATTCCTCCTACTCAGGCCAGAGTCTCCGGAATGCTAGGTACATCCCTCGATATCCAGAATGGAAATCCCAAAATTCCGCCTTGCTGGATCGAGCGAAGCTAGTCGGCTACCGGCTGTTCTTTAGGGGCTTTTTTGAGGGATTCTTCGATCTTGGGAACCTCATCTTTCGTCCACAGGATGCGCTGACAGGAGTCGCAGGCGATGATGTCTTGTCCGGAGAGTACCTGGTTCCAGGTTTGTGGGCGGATGGAGACCTGACAGGCGGTGCATCTGGAGTCGTGGGCGAGGGCCAGACCGTATCCGCGGCTCTTGGATACGCGGTCGTAATGCAAGAGCCAGTTGGCAGCGATGCCGTCGCGGAGGCCGCTGCGCTGCGTCTGTAGCTTCGACATCTCGGCCTTGTCGAGATCAGTCGTATCTTTAGCGGCGCGTTTTTCATCTTCAACGCGCTTTGCTTCGGCAGCGTAGTCGCTGACCGCTTGCTTGATCTGGGGAGCCAAGGCTTCGGCGCTCTCCATACCCTCGAGAATCTTGTCCTCTATGCGAGAGATCTCTTGTTCGGCGAAGGCGATCTCATGCAGCAACGCTTTGTATTGTTCGTTGGTCTTGACACTCGAAGATTGCGAGCGCAGTTTGGCGATCTTATCCTGCGTGCTTTGAATGTCGAGTTCCGAGTTTCGGCGGTCCGTCTCAATCGCTTTTGCGCGTACTTGCGAGGATTCGAGTTTAGTTTTTGCAGAGGCTAGTTGAGCTTCGATCTGCCCGATGCGTTTGGGCAATGCAGCCACTTCCGACTGGAGTCTGACTATCTCGCGGTCGATCCGGTCGAGATCGATGAGGCGCTGAAGTGCTGCTTCAATGGGCATCTGGGATGCGCCCATCATATCATCGGAAGCTCAGCGGGCGAGGCCGTTGGGTGGGGTTCCGACATTGCTTGCGTATAACTTTGAGTTGGTCGCGGATGCTTTGTCCGCGGTTACGGGCAGGGCCTGCCGATTGAGGGCAGTCGCCGGTCCGAAATGGCGCTGCACAGATGACTGCAGTTGCGGAGCAACGGTGACGATCAAAGCTTTGGCGGGAATTTTGCTTACGCAGCGGTAGGTGTGCGTCGTGCTGGCATCGAAATAGACCGCGTCCCCGGGCGACAGCTGATCGGCGACGTCGCCGTGATGTATTTCGAGATTTCCCTCGAGTACGTACACGAACTCGTAGCCGGCGTGCATATGAGCGCGCACGTCACCCTGCTTCTTGCCGGACTGGAACTCAGCTAGATAGGGATCGAGATGACGGTCGGGTACCTGGTATCCGAGACTTTCAAAGACATAGGACGGCTCGGGCGTGCCACTCTCGGGAAGGCGCATGCGTTCTCCCGTCCGGTGAACCCGAAATAGAGTGCGCGGTTCAGAGTCGAAGAAGTAGGACAAATCCTTGCTGAAGACCATCGCGATACGGGCGAGATTTCGTAAGGTCGGAACGACACGTCCAGTTTCCAATTGCGACAGAAAACTTGCACTGAGTCCGGTGTGCTTGCCTAGCTCCACCAATCCCATTGATTTTTTCAGGCGGAGACGCTTAATACGCTGACCGATCTGCTTCTCGGAAATGAACGCATCTGTACTGGAAACCTCTTCTAATTGCACGCTACGCTTGCGGGGCATTATTTATTTCCTCAATAAAATGTTTGATACCGCAGACCGCAAAACCGCTTGCCTGCATTCCGTGGTTCCACAAATCTTGTGTTCGTGGGATGAACGAAAGTGCACGTTTCGCGTGATTGCATCGAACTTGCCTACATTCCATTGGTTAGTCTGATGCAATGCGGAGAATCGCGCTCACCGGCTCCAGTGGACTGATTGGCACGGCGCTTACTAAAGCCCTAGAAGCTCACGACTGGCAGGTTCTCAGGCTTGTCCGGCGCGCGGCGTCGGGTCCAAACGAGGTACGTTGGGACCCCGGGGTACGGATTCCGTTCTCGCGCAAAGAGTTGGAGTCTATCGGGGGCTGCGATGCAGTTGTCCATCTGGCGGGAGAGAATGTTGCCGGCGGACTATGGACGAAGGAGCGCAAGCGTCTTATCCGTGAGTCGCGCGTACTAGGGACCGGGGCGCTAGCACGTGCACTAGCCGAGGTAAGTGGCGGCCCCAAGTTGTTCGTCAGCGCATCGGCGGTGGGATATTACGGGGACCGTGGGAGTGAAGTGCTGACGGAAGCTAGTTCTCCGGGGAGTGGTTTTCTGGCCGAGGTCTGCGTGGAGTGGGAGAAGGCGGCGGAGGAGGCGCGAGCGTCGGGAATCAGAGTTGTCCACCCGAGATTTGGGATCGTATTGGCGAAGGAGGGCGGCGCTCTGGCGAAGATGCTGCCGCCATTCCGGCTTGGACTGGGCGCGGTATTGGGCTCCGGCGAACAGTACATCGGATGGATCACGCTGGCGGACACATTCCGCGCACTTCTTCACCTGATCGAGCGCGAGGATGGGGAAGGGGCATACAACGTGGTTGCTCCAGAGCCGGTGACGCAGCGTGAGTTTGCACGGACGTTGGCAAAGACACTGCGGCGTCCCATGTGGCTCAAAGCACCGGCGAGTGTGTTGCGTACGATCGCGGGAGAGATGGCGGATGGGACACTTCTGGCAAGCACGCGCGCCGTTCCAGATCGGCTGCTGGCGTCAGGGTTTCATTTCAAAGATGTGGAGCTCGGTGCGGCGCTCAGGAGCGTGGTCGAGTGAGTGCGAGATCTTCCAGTAGCTTCGGTGGCACGTCCGCCTTCAAGAGAGTTTTCTTTCCTAGCTGTTCGACAGTGATGGATTTTTCAAGCTGATTCAGTTTGGCGTTCGACGGAGAGGCCGGGGAAGATGCGATCGTTCCTGCGACGTTGAGCAGAGCGCGCAGGTGTTGCGTGAGCGCGGCGGCGTCCTGCTCTGAGGGCGTAAGTGCGGTGGCACGAACCTGAATGGCTCCGCGATAACCGAGTGATGCGACGACGGTAGTTCCCGGCGGCAGAGGGACGCCAACGACGCTGTCGCCGACGGTCAGTGCGGGAGAGTGGTCGGTGTCAAATTTCGTGATCCACCAGGCAAGGCTTGCGGCAGGAACCTCGGTGAAGCCATGGCGTACCAGATCGGGTGACCCCTGGTAGAGGCTGCTGCTGTGGTCGAGGATGGCGTGAATGTTTGAAGGGTCGACGGTATTCGAAGCGGCTACGGTGTCTTTTGCAAGCACGCAGACGCGCACGGGACGTCCCTCGTGCATGAGCGTATATATGGTTCTTCCGGAGTATTTCTCGGTGGAGTCGGCGTGGCTCTTGAGCCAGTTCTGCAGACGATCAGCGTCGATCTTGCCACGCATCACCTCGCTGTAGCGCCGGTCCGCCTCCGAGCCTTGGATGGAGAGAGCGACTTCGTTCAGGTCGCGCGCGGGCTGAATGCCGGTGCTTTCCACGAAGTCGTCGTAGCCGGCATCGTGCTCGAAATCCCACTTCTGATCGAAGTGTGTTGCGGCCCGGATGGGAGCGAGATTGGCGTACAGGATCGAGGCTGCGTCCGGAAGCATGCGCGCGATTATTGGGGGGCGATGGCTATCGGTAAGAATCCAGTAGGCAGCGGCTGCGAGGACGGCCACGAGTGCTGCGGTAATCAAGATATGGTGTTTTCGCATCAGGTGTAGGACGTTGTGATAGAAAATTCGGACGGCTTATGGTCACTCGAGCGGGAGTTCCGTTAGAATCTTTATAAGCGAGCAAGGTTCATTATGGCATCGGTACCTTCGGATGTCGCTCACAGGTTGCAAGCAGCGGAATCGCTATGCTAACCTCTGAGTTTTACGCGCGTTCTCGCTGGCGTAGCTCAGCTGGTAGAGCATCTGATTTGTAATCAGAGGGTCGGGGGTTCAAGTCCCTTCGCCAGCTCCAGTTTGATCCCAGACATTTGAGTGGATGCCGATGGGTGGCGAAGCTGTGTCTGGTAGGGGAATGCACAGGTGGCCGAGTGGTTAATGGCAGCAGACTGTAAATCTGCCGGTCTTAGGATCTACGGAGGTTCGAATCCTCCCCTGTGCACCATAGATAGAATGTAAGAGCGGGTGAGATGGAAAAGAGATATAGATTTCGCATCTCGCTCGTGTTGTATGCAGGACTTGCGGTCTTGATCTGGTTCACGGCTGGGGATGGAACCATCACGACCGAGTATTTCCGGGCGAGCTATCGGGCGCTCGAAGAGTCGCTGTTGGGGATTTGGGTAGTGTTGACGATCGTGCATTGGAATGCGGAGAAGATCCGCGACCGCCTTAAGCGCGACGATCAACGTGAGGGCTGATGTAGCTCAGTTGGTAGAGCACTCCCTTGGTAAGGGAGAGGTCACCGGTTCAATCCCGGTCATCAGCTCCAGGATTTTGGATTTACCGATTTATGGATTTGATGATTTGGTGATGCAAGTCATCAGATCGTAGTGAAGAGCGGGAGTAACTCAGTGGTAGAGTCACAGCCTTCCAAGCTGTTGGTCGCGGGTCCGATTCCCGTCTCCCGCTCCAGAATTTAGAACCAGATGACATTCACGAAAGCATTGATTCCGGTCGAGCACCAACAGCCGTTCGAGGCGCTGCGGCAGTGCATCGAAAAGGCGCTCAGTACGGGCTCGGTCGAAGGTTTTCTGCGCGGCTTGGAGAAGGCGGACATCCGCGTTCGTGAGTGGGAGAAGGCGTTGGCCGCAGGCATGTTTGGGGCAGAGGCGCAGACCCATTACAAGGCATTGACACCGGCGGAGCAGGGCATGGTTCGGGAAAATTATCTGGCATCGATCGAAGAGGTCGATATGAAATTGCGCGCCAAGTTCAAGAACTTGTACGGGTATTACTGAACTGATCCATAGGGCTTCATGCCCGAATCGCATATAGAGGAGTCAGCAATCGTATG
>CAWBVM010000011.1:0-176144 GCA_963792225.1 Terriglobales bacterium
GCAGTCGCGGAAACGCTCTCACTACCTCGCTAACCTCTCGAGGACGACAGCCGCTCCAGATCTGCGCCGGTCACATCGGCTCCAGCTCCAGCACCGACCAGTGAGATCTCTGGACGCTTGAAATCTCCGATTGCCAAGGTGTGCATCGCAATTCCATCCCACACTATGTCGGTCGCAGACTGTGGGTAACCGACTTTCCGCGAGTAGTTTTCGGGATGCTTCCGCTCCCTCAATCTCGAATGGCCGCTCGCCCATGTGTCGTTCGGTGAAAACCGAGATCGTGCAGAATGCAGGCGATGAAAAGCATTTCCAGATCGAACGACATCTTCTGGAATCTGCCTAAGAGCGCTCCGAAATAAAACGTTCGGGCAGCATGATTAAACAGGTAAGGCGCTGAGCACTCCTTCGCTTCGTCCAATGCGACGTTGACATACTTGCTATCCGGGACCGTTATGCCCGCGATCGCGCTGCTTAGTAGCTTCTTCGTATCTGTCGTGGATGTCTTGAGCATGGAGTTCCCCGCAAACGATCGCAACGCCAGCGAGAAAAAGCCCGCGGCAGTAAGTATTTTTGTAAAGTGCCGCCTGTTCATTCGAACACCCTCATGAAAAGCGGCATTTCTTTTGAGCAGTCTGCTGAGGCTACCGTCACGACAGACCTCCGATGGATAGCAATGGCCCGCCCGAGTTGGAGAAAGGTAAATTCTTAATACGCTTAAGACAGCAGGGGCAAATGTTCTGATCGATCACCGTCCCACCAACATAACGTGGCAAGTATTCATTTCCGCAACACGCCAGCATATGGATGCTTTCCTGCGTTGAAAGCGGGTCGTCCTCTCGGTTCCCAATCATCCTGTTCACCTCAAAAAGCGTTGTCTCGGAATCAACTCTCATCACGTTCTTAGAACCCGCATGCCCTTCTCGGATTATCCCTTCGGAAGAGCAGTGTTATTGCACATAATTGCTTGTCACGGTCATACGTCACGGGATGTCCATGCGATCCTTATGACTTGGAGGTTGCGAGGTCACCAGAAAGTTAAGTTCTGATGTCGACCGGTTGGCAATTCTGTGCGCCACGCCGGGAGCTATCTCAATACCTTCGCCCGAATGAATTTCTGATACTCGCGAACCATGCTCCATAGTGGCTGTGCCGGACAGCACATAGAAGAATTGGCGAGAAAGAATATGCTTATGAAGTCGCTCCGTGGCATCAGGCGGCATTTTTTCCTGAATAACGGTGAACTCGGCATTCCTTACTAGAAACCACGCGTCGCAAGCCTCTCCCCACGTGTAGTGCTCAGCGTTGACCGTGCTGATGAGAGCCTCGACCAATTCAGCCCGCGTCTCTTTGGCTCACTTGATTTGCTCGCCTTGTCTTCCGAGTGCAATTGTGATTTAGGAATCATCGTCTCAATCATCCTTGAGAGAGTACTGTGACAGGCCAGCTCACAAACCCACCTTATCCGCAGCGAACGCTTCAAGGGCCTGTGCCGTGCTAACGACCTTAGCGAATTCCTCGTGGAGACTGGCAAGAGCCGTGTCGTGCATCTCCTCGGCTGAATAGTGGCGCCCATCATGGCCGGTCCTCTCGAACGTTGCAGTGGCGTCGGAAACAAGGTAAGTCTCAAAACCAAAGTTACCCGCCATGCGAGTGGTTGTAGACACACAATGGTCTGTCGTAATGCCCACGATCACGAGAGACACGGCTCCTAGTGAGCGAAGGCGCGACTCCAAATCAGTCCCGATAAATGCACTGTTCACGTTCTTGTAGAGAATTGCCTCCCCCGCCATGGGTTCCGCCTCGGGCTTGACTTGAAAGCCCACACTGTTTTCATTGAAAAGGCTCTCTGGTTTTGGATTGAGGTGCCGGACATGTATCACCGGAAAGCGCTTTGCCCGCCAAGCACTGAGTAATTCAGCAATCTTCTTCTCGGCAGCAGGGTTATTGCGCTGTCCCCATTTCGGATTGTCAAACGCCTGCTGCACATCAATTACGAGCAGCACTGGGTCTTGCTTTTGCGGACTCATCGGTCCTCCTTGAGAAAATCTTTCTTGCGCGGTTGCGGGAGGGAGGCTCACCATAAACGCCCCTCCACAGCCTCCTCAGCGACCGGGCATCTTCAAAGCCACACCGCTCGGCAACCACCTCTAGCGTTAGTTCGGGGTTTTTCATCAGGCTCGCGGCGAGTTCAATCCTCAGTTGCTGCTGATACTCAAGCGGCGTCAGCCCAGTGGCGATTTTGAACTGCCTTGCGAGATGGCGGCCGCTGAGCCCTGCGAGTTTGCCTAAGCGATCCAGGCTGACCGCTTTGTTGAAGTGCGAGGCAAGCCAATCCTGTACGCGGTGTACGCCTTGATGCAGGTGCGTTCGATACTCCAAATAGACGCTTACCTGAGATTGCGATCCATCTCGGCGCATGTAGATCACGAGCTCCCGGGCGACCTTTGCGGTCAAACGCGGACCATGGTCACGCTCTACAATTGCGAGCGCCATATCTATGCCAGCGGCGATTCCTGCACTGGTGGTGACTAGACCATCCTGTACAAAGAGCGCTGATTCCTGGATGCGGGCCTTCGGAAAAGACCGCTGCAGCAGAGTTGTTAGAGACCAGTGCGTCGTGCATCTGCGATTGTCTAACAACCCTGCATGGCCGAGGACAAACGCCCCGGAGCATACCGAGGCGAAACGCACTCCGGCCTCATGAGCATTTCGTATCCAATGAATGATCTGGGGATCGAAGCGCTTCACCTGTGAAATCCCACGAACGCCTGGCACCAGGACGAGGTCACCGGCAGCAACCGAGGGAAGATCGGCGGTCACCTGGATTGAGAGCAACTGCGCGCTCGTGACGGAAGCGTAAGGTCCAAAATAGGACAGATCGTAGTTCGCCCCAAAGCCGTTCGCAGTTTCGAACACTTGCGCCGATCCAGCGAGATCCAGTATCTCAACCCCTGGCAACGTCAAGAAGAGTATTCTTTGCAAGCTGCTCCTACGGGAACGAATCACACCACTTCGCTCAATGACCCTATGTTGCATAACGATACCCTCATAGTAGGTCCGTATCCACGCCTTCCTAAGACGCTCACCGGACATATTAAGACATGTAAAGGCGCAGGCTCTTAGATCGGGAAATACAGGCTCATAGTAGTCTTATTGGGTTGTGAGGGTCTTCAACTATGCTTCACGATTACTTCGTCGAACAATTTACCTACAATGAATGGGCGAATCGGACAGTACTGCAATCTCTCCGCGAACTTACTTCTGTTCCAGTGCGAGCTAGCCGGGTCGCCGCCCACATCGTCGGCGCTGAATGGGTCTGGCTCGAGCGGTTGAAGGTCAGCGGAAAGCAGCCACCGGTTTGGCCAGAATCTACCATCGCCGAAGCTCTGGAATCTCTTAGTAAGGTGTCTAAGGAATGGCAGCACTATCTCGCTCAGGTTGCTCTCGATAAAGAGATCGAATATACAAACTCACAGGGCGAGACCTTCCAGAGCTTACCTGCGCAGGTCTTGACGCATCTTCTCTATCACGGAGCCTACCATCGCGGACAGATCGCTACATTGGTTCGGCAAGCCGGTCAGCAACCTGTATATACCGACTATATCCATGCAGTGCGGACGGGCCAGCTTAAGCGTTGATAACTGACCATGTCTCCTGGACATGAAGAAGTAGTGGCGCACCCATGGGATTCCGGTGTCTCATCATCGCGAGCACGCCAGCTTCCCAACGACAGACCACTGTAGAGCACTAGAGATTCGGCAATATAGAAGTCTTGATTTGCTTAAATGCCTTCTCATCACGTCTGTAAAACGTCCACTGTTTTATGCGTTTCGAGGTTACAAGCCCTGCTTGCGACAAAATCCTCATATGCTCACTTAAAGTGGGCTGAGAGATCTTCAATTTCTCAGCAATAGAGCATGCACACACCCCATCTTTGATCAAATCTCCGTCGACCTGCTTCGGGAAATGGGAGGGCGGATCCTTCAGCCATGCGAGGATCTGCAGTCGCCGATCATTTGCGAGCGCATGAAAAACCTTCAACGGAAGCATTCTGTAGTCCTTTCAAAGGGGTGAACTCGCAAAACATAGATTAGCACTGGGTCCTCTTCCCAACACGCGCTCACTATTCGCGCACAGCCCGGTTCAAGAAGTTATTTGTCCCGGATAGCAAGTCGGACTCAGGTCAAAGCTAAACCGTGCTTAATGTCGGCCGCCCCATTTTGGGAGGTTCGCCAGAATCGCGTTGCACTTTATTTTCATTAGAGCACAATATCGCTAGTTAGCCAACTAACGATGTATGTATACTGTCTTCCACATCGGTATGTCTGCGCTATCCCTGGGTGGCAACACACAGCGAGCAGAGGGAGGTCTATATGATGCGGATCAATACACTCTTCACACATTCACTTTTTGGAATTGAGAAACTGGATCACCCTCCGCAGGACAGCTACGTCGACGGGAGCACATCTCTTCCTCGTGAGTACTGTGTCACCTTTCTGCAAAGCGGTGAGTTCCGGGTGGTCCGAAACGGCAAATCATGGGAGCTGTCGGCGGGCGACATGATTCTCTGCTACCCACTTGTCCCTCAGCAGGTCTTTCATCCTGAGTCCCTGCCCCGCGATGAATGCGTCAGCATAAGATTTGTGGCTGGCGGACTCGAGGATTTGCTTGGTACCGCTCCAATGCCGCACATCGATCCAAAAAGAGCGGCCTCCGCCAAAAATGAATTCCAATTATGGAGAATTCGAGGGGCGTTGAAGGACAGGGATTCTCTACAGCTAGAAGGGATTGCCCTCAACCTGGCGCAACTGTTTGTCTCCCCAGGTGGGCAATCAACTGAGTTGGTCCGCAATCGATCGGAACTTGGCATGGTACAGGTTGCGGATCGCAAGGGTCTGCCAGTTCTTGACATACAATTATGCGGACGAGTCTTCCTTGACGAGTTTATCTGCTTTGGCGGGTATTAGTCCTTTTCACTTCAACAGAGTGTTCCACTACCTCACTGGCGTGCCACTGCATCAATACTCCATTAAACTGCGCGTCGTCGCAGCAGCCAAGGCTATGAGGGCAGGCCGATCGGTCTCGGATGCGGCATTTGAGGCTGGATTCACAAGTGCAGCTTACTTTTCTCGTTGTTTCCGTCGGCAGTTTGGCATCGCGCCCCGGGAGTTTCGAAAGCTGAAGCAAGGGGCTGCTCTCAAAAGGGCATTGCCAGAGTACACGCAAGGGTTTGTCCGAGGCGCTGCCTGAACTCAGAGAGGGGAGAATCAATCAGTGCCCCGCCACCATCGTTACGGAAGAGCGCGTCACTAGCAGGTACGACTGTAGGGGCGTGAAATAGAAATACCTGCCAGTGGCGCGCCGACTGCATTCGTCGACTAATGGGTCATCTTGTCAGTCTCGCACTTCCGCAATCAAATCAATCTCTACGCACGAGCCAAATGGAACCTGTGCTACTCCAAAGGCGCTTCGTGCGTGTGGTCCGGCGTCTCCGAACACTTCAACGAAAAGCTCTGACGCTCCATTCGCAACCAGGTGCTGTTCCGTGAAACTAGACGCGCTGTTCACTAAGATCATGAGTTTCAAAATCTTGGTTATTCGATTGAGGTCTCCGACACAGGCATGCAGCGTACCGATCAAATCGATTGCAACGAGCCTCGCAGCTTCTTTGCCTTGATTGGTGAACACGTCACGGCCTAACTGTCCTTCCCAAGGCTTGCCCTCGCGTTTCGCGATGTGACCCGACAGAAAGATCAGGTTTCCTGTTCGGACATACGGCACGAAAGCGGCGACCGGTGCCGTCACGGGTGGAAGAGTAATTCCTAGTTCTTCAAGCTTCTTGTAAACCGACATGGTATCCCTCAACTATTCAGGTTTTGGCAGGCCGCGCTCAACCCACAATCAGCGGCTTAGCGTTAAGATTGTAAATCGTTAGTTAGCTAACTACCTTTTAACGCTACCATAGCATTGACCTTCCGGAAGGCAAAGCGCTGCTCACAAGCAAGAATGTTCATTTGTGGCAAAGATGAGGGCGCACAATCGCAGGTGTAGTAAGCAGTACGAGTGGCTCAGAACGGTTGGCAGTCTGAGTTGGTCTGCGAGTCTCTGGAAAAAACACCCGAATAGCTGGCCTTAGAGCTAGACAGAATGCTTTAAGGTTAGGTGCAAGGAGAGCATGTGCAAGCAATAACCTACCGGACGGACGGCCAGGGACGACTCAATCGCACCAAAGAATTGATAAGAGACCTCGGCACTCGAGACGTCAGGGTCGCTGTGTCAGCGGTTTCTCTTAATTTCCGTGACTTACCATTCGTTCGTGGAAATCAGAGTCGCGCCGCGAATAATGGAAGGATCCCCTGCTCGGATGCCGTCGGCCGCGTCGAAGCCATTGGTTCAGAGGTTACTCGCGTATCTGTAGGAGACCGCGTCTCTCCCACGATCCTTCCTCACTGGATAGATGGCCCGCTGAATTCGGGCTCTTTCCGGGGGTCATTCGGGAGTGACGGTCGTGACGGGGTTCTCACCGACAAGTTGGTTGTCGAAGAAGATGCGTTGGTGAGAGTGCCTGATTACTTGAGTGACCTGCAGGCAGCATCGCTGCCTACTGCCGGAGTGACGGCTTGGCATGCCATGGCCGAATTGGGAGCACTTCGAGCATTCGATACCGCAGTCATCGAGACGACTGGCGGAGTGGCTATCTTCGCACTGCAGATCGCGCTCGCATTCGGCGTACGTCCAATCATTACTTCCCGCTCCGACGCAAAACTCGCTCGGGCGCGTTCCCTAGGAGCATGGCGCACCATCAACTCGCAAAAGAACCCGTCTTGGGATGAAATGGTTATGGAACTGACTGGTGGTGCGGGCGCGCAGCTCGTACTTGACATGGGGCTGCGGGACGGGCTACCGCGTTCGTCTCGCGCTGCAGCATTTGAGGGCACAGTCGCGGTTGTAGGAGTGGTCGAAGGCTGGAAAACCGTCCTCGACATAGGTCCCGTCATGAATAAGAACCTTCGAGTGCGAGGAGTGGAAACCGGATCGAGAGCAATGTTGGAAAGGATGAATGAGTTTTTTGCTAAAACCACGATCCTTCCGGTCATCGACTCAACATTCGGCTTCATGGAAGTAGATAAGGCACTAGAAGCATTATCTGCTGGTCCCTTTGGCAAAGTGGTCATCGATCTGGCGAGCGCCTAAGCTCAATTACGAGATGGCATTGTCCGGTAAGCGGACTCGACGATCTTAGCTCTCAAGAATTGCTATGCCCGCTATGCTCACTACAGCTCAAACTCGAATCCGCATCGGTCTTGCATTCCTGGCGGTTTATTTCATCTGGGGATCAACGTACCTTGCTATCCGGTATGTCGTCGCTTATATCCCGCCTTTCTTCGCAGCAGGGGCGAGGTCCCTTATCGCTGGTATCTGTCTTCTGGCTTGGGCACTCTGGAACGGATATAGACCTTCAGCCCAAGAGTGGAGATCGAGCATAATTCTGGGCGTGCTCTTTTTCCTGCTGGGGCATGGGCTTTTGCACTGGGGCGAGCAGTCTGTCGAGTCCGGGATTGCATCCCTGTTCGTCGCTACTCAAGGACTCTGGATCGCACTCATTGGAAATGTCTTCAAACAGGAACACACGCTGTTAGACAAGCGAACCGCCGCGGGATTTGTAATCGGATTGTTGGGAGTTGTGGTCTTAGCGGTAAGCAGTGGACACATGAAGGTCGCGTCTCACCTTGGTCTCTTGGCAATTCTAGGCTCTCCCATCGCGTGGTCTGCCGGAGTGGTGTACGCGAAGAAAGCCCCTCTGCCCAGAAACAACGTTGCGCGCTCCGGCCTGTCTCTGCTGGCCGGCTCGCTCTTGCTACTCATGGTCAGCGCGCTTACCGGAGAGCCCCGGCGGTTTCACCCTGGGTTGGTGCCAGCAATCTCCTGGATATCACTTTCATACCTGGTCGTGTTCGGGTCACTCATCGCGTTTTCAGCATACACGTGGCTCTTAGAGCATTGCTCGACCCACAAAGTGTCCACATATACCTATGCCAACCCTATAGTCGCTGTCCTGATCGGATATTTCGTCGCAGGAGAAAAAATAACTTCTTACACGATTGTCGCTGGCGTCTTGGTGATCTCAGCTCTGCTTCTCATCAACCTGCCAGGAAGATCAGGGCGGTCCGCCAGAAAATCTACACCATGTATTGCCAGTGGAACAGGGCCCGCGAACGAGCCAGATGTTGCAGTCGTATTTCGGTCTGATTCCGGGAGTTAAGAAATGAAGAAGATGGAGATGACTGAGAGCGGTGAGCAGTACGTAGCGCGTCTTATTGGATATGTGGGAGACCAATCGCCGTTGGCGATCCAGTCAGCTACAGTCAACACGGTCCGTGCACTGATCGATCAGCGGTCCTTGGGCTTACTGCGTAGGCGACCAGCGCGTGGCCATTGGTCAATCGCTGAGACCATTGCTCATATGGCAGACACTGAGCTTGTTGGGTCATTTCGTGTGCGCAAGATCATTGCAGAACCTGGATGTCAGATTCCGGCCTTCAACCAGGATCTTTGGGCGTCTCGGCTGCGGTACGTTGACCAGGATCCTTATGTGTCTCTGGAGCGGTTTGACTCGTTGCGCAAAGCGAATTTATCGCTATTCGCTTCGCTCACTCCGGCAGAATGGCAGCTTTTTGGTATCCACACTGAGCGTGGAGAAGAAACGGTAGAACACATTGTCCGATTATTCGCTGGTCACGATATAAACCATATTCGACAGATAGAAAGTCTTACGGAAGCGGGATAAACTCTTGTTTCTTAATGCTGCTCCACCGTTTCGATAGCGTATCAAGTCCGCAATATCGCAATCGACTCGATAGCTTTCTCAGTCTCCGCGCGAAGTAGAGCGATTAGTTCTGAGGCAGAGCCTCGACGCGCCAGACGGACACCCTGTCCAACCCACAGAGAGAGATATTCGGCGCTATTTTGCCGCGCAGACTCAGCACGTATAGGGCGCGTCAACGTGCTTTGCCACGGGAAGGGCAGAATGTCGTCTTCATTTGCGTACATGCCGGTCAAGAAACGGTTGGCGATACCGCGCGCGGGGCGTCCGGAGAATGCACGCGTAATACGTGTCTGGTCCTCGTGCGCCGAGAGAATGGCGGACTTGTAAGCTTCAGCCACTCCGGCTTCGCGGCATGGGAGAAACGCGGTCCCTAGCTGCACAGCCGAGGCGCCGAGCACGAGGGCGGCTGCAATGCCGCGTCCATCCATGATGCCGCCCGAAGCGACTACGGGAACGTCCACGGCGTCGGCGATCTGCGGAACGAGAGACATGGTGCCGACCATGCCCGCGGTGAAGCTTCCTGAAAATGTACCGCGGTGACCGCCCGCCTCGCTGCCTTGGGCGACCACTGCATCTACCCCGAGCTTGACCAGATTGCGGGCTTCTTCGACCGTCGTTGCCGTGCCCATGAGCAGTAGCTTTCGGCGTTTTATCTCTGTCACCGCGTGCTTCGGTAAGAGTCCAAAGGTGAAGCTGAAGACGGATGCTCCAGTTTCAAGAGAGGCTGCCAGCTGGTCTTGAAAGCTCGTGGTGGAAGCGGCTGCCGGAAGTGATGGCGGAGCGATGCCGAGTTCCGCACAGTAAGGAGCGAGCGCATCGATCGCTCGCCGTGCCGCCTCAAGCGACACCTCCGGACACGGCAGCGGCGCGAACAGATTGATAGCGAACGGGCGGCTGGTTGCAGTCCGAACTGCCTCTCCACGCTCGATGATCTCTTCCGGTGTGAGGTAGGCGGCGCCTATCGAACCGAGAGCCCCCGCGTTTGACACTGCTGCGACGAGTTCTGCGGTATCGCCCCCTCCCGCCATAGGCGCTTGGATGATTGGAGCAGAGATTTGTATCAAATCGGTAAGTGTCGTGCGCATGAGGACCTCGGAATAGTTCAGTAGTAAGAGAAGACCAAAGCAACTATCGGATCAACTTGGCCATGCCCATCGCCCCATTCATAAATCTTATTGAACATTGCAATGACAACTTGCACTTTTGTGCTTTCTGACCGATCTCTGCACCGCCATGTGCGCCTTTTACTTGCATCCAACGCGCGACAAGCTGGTGCGTCCTGGGTCTCTCTCAGGGCCGGACGGCTTCTAAACCTTCATGGGGTCAAGCATCGCTCGTCAAAGGTAACCCTGCGACTTCTACCCATTTTCTTGCGTCACTCGAGCACAAGGAAAAGAGATATATAGAGCCATGCGCATTCGGTAAGCAACAAAAGGCAAGTCGACGCAGATACTCCAATCTATAGTTCGTCACTAGCAATTGTAGGGTGAACCTACTAGATAATCCGAGGGATGTTGGTGACTGCCCACCGGAGTCTTCGGCTTGGGGACGTCTGATCATTTAATCAAGGTTCCTTAGATCGATCAATGCGACCAGTAATTCGTGGTGAATCAATCATTTAAGCCGAGGAAGACAATGACTATAGACATATTGCGCCTGCGCTCAGGCGAGCGACACTACGAATCGTGCATATCGGCGATTCGGTATCTGCTCTTCACGATCTTCGTTTTCGCCTCAACGGCGTTACCAGCGCAGATTCAACCACGTATCACTCAGCAGATTGACGACTCGACAACGGTCCGCGTTGCGAATTCGACACATCCGCTGGCAACGTCCCAAAATGACCGCGGCAGGGTCGACATGTCCACGAAAATGGACCGAATCATGTTGGTATTCAAGCAAAGCGACGAACAAAAGGCGGCACTGGCAAAGTTGATCGACAGCCAACATGATCCCAAGTCTCCGCAATATCATCGTTGGCTTTCTCCCGCCGACTTCGGCACAAAGTTCGGTCCCTCGCAGAGCGATATGGACAGCGTAAAGGGATGGCTGGAGGGTCATGGGTTCAAGTCCATTACGGTCGCGCGTGGCGGACAATGGCTTGAATTCTCCGGTACCGCAGGTCAGGTAGAGGAGACCTTCCGCACCGAGATCCACAACTTCGATGTGAAAGGTGTGCAACACATCGCGAACGCAACAGACATCGCGCTTCCGCAGGCTCTTACTCCCGTGGTAAACGGCGTCCTTTCACTGCACAACTTCGAGAGCCGCCCTATGCACACGGCGAAGCTCCATGTCCATCGTGACAGCAAGAGCGGAGAAATGGTGCCAGACTTCACCAGCTCAAGCGGATCCAGTCACTATCTGGCGCCGGGTGATCTCAGCAAGATCTATAACACTGTCGGTTTGCTGAAGCAGGGTATCGATGGCACGGGACTCTCCATCGCAATCGTAGGACGAACCGATATCAACCTTGCGGACGTGCAGATATTTCGCAATGCTTTTTCGCTACCTGCAAACGATCCGGATCTGATCGTCAACGGGATCGATCCCGGCATCAATGCCGATGAGATTGAGGCGGCGCTGGATGTCGAATGGTCGGGCGCGCTGGCTCCCCGCGCCAAGATCAAGCTCGTCTCGTCTTCATCGACATTGGCGACAGATGGCGTGGCTCTTTCGATGTCATACATCGTCGACAACGCACTCGCTCCGATCATGAGCACGAGCTATGGCGAGTGCGAGGTTGCCTTGGGAACCGCCGGCAATGCATTTCAAAGTCTTGTCAACCAGCAGGCAGCCGCCGAAGGCATCACCGCCTTTGTCTCCTCTGGCGACAATGGCGCCGCCGGATGCGACCCAACAAACGGTGTCAGCCCTGCCAGATACGGCGCCTACGTCAATGGACTCGCCTCTACCGCCTTCAATACTGCCGTGGGTGGTACTGAGTTCGCGGAGAACAATCTCACTTCATATTGGAAGCCGATCAACGATCCGGATCTCTCCTCCGCCATCGGCTATATTCCGGAGAAGATCTGGAACGAAAGCTGTGATCCCACGATTGATCCGAATGGCTGTGACCAATTCCACAGCTATTTCATGTATGCGGGCAGCGGTGGCAAAAGCAGTTGCACGTATTCCGTCGTCCGGAATTCCCAAGTGACGTGCTTGGGCGGATATTCGAAGCCTGCTTGGCAGGCTGGCGTAGGCGTTCCGTCCGACGGCGTCCGTGACGTTCCGGACGTCTCCTTGACTGCGGCGGGCGGGCACGACGGTTATCTGCTTTGCGTTGAAGGTAGCTGCCAGACCTCTATGAACCAAGGCCACATCGTCCTCACCCAGGCACAGGTCGTGGGCGGAACGTCTGCTTCCGCGCCTGCAATGGCCGGAATTATGGCGCTCGTCGAACAGCAAAACGGTGCGTATCAGGGTTTAGCGAACTATCGATTCTATCAACTCGCAGCCGCGCCATCCCTGACAAAATGCAATTCCAGCAACATGACCGATCCTTCGGTCGCCTCCAAATGTGCCTTTCACGATGTCACGCAGGGTGATAACTCGGTGCCGGGCCAGATCGGCTATGCGGCGGCGACCGGTTACGATCTGGCATCCGGTCTCGGATCGGTTGATGCCGCGATCCTGGTGTATCGCTGGGGTTCTGCCAAAAAGCTAAGCAGCACAACTGTCCTGAGCCCCTGGTCTGGACCCGTCCAACATGGTCAACCTATTGATTTCTCATTGACCGTTAGCCCAACAACCGGTCAAGGAACTCCCTCCGGCAGCTTCTCCCTTATGACCGCGGATCATCATGCTGTCTTCGGAGGGACCCTTGTACAAGGCAAATATAGAGGAGCGACCTGGAGTCTTCCTGCTGGCACATACAACATAGTCGCGCACTATGCGGGCGATGCGACGTTCCAGCCGAGCGATTCGGCGCCGGTGGCTGTACAGATAACACCGGAGCCAGCAACGATCCTGTTGATTGGTTACGAGAAGACCCTTGCGCACACAATCGCCCCCCTCCCACCGCAAGTCAACTACGGCCAGCCAGTCGGCCTTCAGATCAATGTCAGCGGCAAGTCTGGATTCGGATATCCAAGCGGAGAGGTCGCCATTTACGACAACGGCATCCACCTTGGGAACTTCCCTCTTAACGAGAGCGGTAGCGCCTTCGTCGAGGTGGATTATCTTGGGCACAAGGGACTTCTACCAGGAGCCCACGCTCTGACAGCCTCATATTCGGGCGATCTCAGCTTCGGTTCTGCCAAATCCGCCGCCGTGAAGGTCCGAGTCGAGAAAGTCATGGCTGCCGGGATCTTTATGGACGTGCCCTATACTCCCATCGAGGGGCAAGATACCAAGCTATTCGCCGCGATCCAGGGACCCGGAGTGGAACAACCCACCGGTACCATCCAGTTTTACAGCGACGGTCGCAAGATAAGCAGCCTAATTCCTCTTCAACTGAATGGTTTGCAGGGTTCTGGGCTCCCGCAAGCCAGTTACCATGCGAAGTTCCCCAAGGGCACGCATAAGGTGGGGTTCTCATATTCGGGAGATTCCAACTATCCTCCATTCGCCGTTGACGATTTCAACTCCGGCTACCAATTCATAGCAGTACAACCTCTGCAGGGAGCGAAGCCTATCGTCCACTTGACACAATCAACCAGCTCCGTGCTGCCCGGCCAGCCGGTGACATATACCGTCCATGTAACTCCTGGCAAAGCAGGTCCGATGCCGACCGGCACGGTCAACCTTATTTTGCTACCGGATCCTGACAACCTTCCGACTCCTGCCCAGCCCACGCCGCTGCCGCCGCCTCTGTCCCCGGTGACACTCGTGAACGGTACGGCGACATTTACCGTCCCGCTCTATCATGCACCGATTGAGTTGGTGAGTGCCGCATATTCCGGTGACGCAACATATAGCGTCGACAACAGCAACGTGGTGCTCACGAACGTTGGCACTGTAGCGCCGAAGGTAGTTCTGTCAGCAGATGTGGGGACGGTCTCCGCCTCTGCTCCGACGACACTGTCGGTCTCCATCCCCGATCAACGGAACAATCCATATACGTGGTTCGCCGATGGCCCCATTCAGTTCTATGACTCTTTGAATGGGTCGTCTTTCCATCCATTTGGATTCGCTCAGTCAACGATCAAAGGTAACGGTGGAACGCTGATACTTGCGTATCAGGTCACCCTTGCTCCCGGAAAGCATGTGATTCGTGCGCAATACCTCGGATCGCGAGACTGGTCTGCGGTGTCGTCGAACCCCGTCACTATCGTCTCCAAATGATTGTGAAAGGCGTAACAGGGAAAATAAATTCCCTGTTACGCCTCACAAATTATGACTGCGAATCGTAGTAAGCCGCAGCGCACTGGAAAAACATTTAGACGTCTACGGATTGTCGGCCATTTCCAATCAACAGAGGGAAGAAGTTCTGTCTTTTCACTTTCTCTCGAGTGTCTTCGTGCCGGCGCACACCCCCTTGTTCCTCCATGCATCGAAATTCAGTTGGCCCAGCCGAAGACAAGAACATGCCGGCTCCGTTCGATGGGGCGGTGAGACCAATAAGAATGAACAGCATTGGAGAGAAGTAAGTGAAGAGACGAGATTTCATCGCCACTGGCGTCGCGGCGCTGTCCTTGAGCGCCGCTCGCTCAGTCGCGCAGACCGCCTCAGTCCCCGCTCTGACGCAGCCACCGGTTAAGCCCGCCAGCCGCGCCGAGGCCACCGCAATCATCGCAAAAGTGCGCAAGATCGTGACGCCCAATGGAGTGGAGCGGTTGGAGAAAGTACGTATCGGCGGCATCGACCAGTGGGTCTCCGTCCGCGGAACCGACCGCAAGAATCCGGTGCTCCTGCACATCCACGGTGGACCGGGCTACCTCTCCATACCGATGAGTCGGTGGTTCAGCCGGGGATGGGAGGAGTATTTCACGATCGTTCAGTGGGACCAGCGCGCTGCCGGCAAGACTTACTTGCTGACCAAACCCGCGACGATCGCGCCGACCTTGACACGCGAGCGCATGATCGCTGATACCGAGGAAATGGCCGCTTGGGCTCGCAAAGAGTTCGGTAAGGACAAGATTTTTGTCCTCGGCCACAGCTGGGGCAGCTTTCTCGGCTTGCAACTCGCCGAGCGTCACCCCGAATGGCTTCACGCCTACATAGGCGTCGGCCAGCTCATCGACGGACCCGAGAGCGAGCGTCGAGGCTGGCGCTTCGCCATGGACGCCGCGCGGCGCGAGGGCAATGCCGAGGCGGTGCGCGAACTCGAGGCGATCGCCCCCTACGGCGCCCCCGGCCGGATCATCCCTATCAAGGACATTTATGTCGAGCGCAAATGGGTCGGTTATTTCGGTGGCGTGATGGCCTATCGCCGCGACAATTCCGCCGATGCCGATCTCTCCCTCCTTTCGCCCGATTACAACGACCAGGAGATCGGCCACATCTGGGATGGCAATAAGTTCGCAACCCCCTATTTACTCCCCGAGGTGGTCGCGCTCGATCTCACTAAGACCAACAAGCTCTCCGTTCCGCTGATCCTTTTTGAAGGCCGCCATGACTGGAACGTGAATTCAGAGGTTGCTGCCGCGTGGTTCGATACGGTGACAGCCCCGCAAAAACACCTCGTCTGGTTCGAACATTCAGGGCACATGCCGATGACCGAGGAGTCGGGCAAGTTTCTCCTCTCGCTTGTGCGATATGCTCGGCCATTCGCCGAGCGGGCAGGCGACATCGCTTCCTGACGACTTTTGCACCACAATGCCATTGGTCAGAACGGTGCACTGCGAAAACGTCTTTGGGCTATCCTCGTGCTAATGAATTCCGCTCCGATCGGCCGCCCGGAAGCCGGGGAATATGCCCCCTATGCGAAACCCGACATCGATCTTGTACAAGGCGATGACATCCTCACTGCTCTGGAACTCCAAATAGAGTGCACACTCGATGTTCTGCGACCTATACAGGACGCCCACGCGGGGAGCTACGCTTACGCACCAGGAAAGTGGAATCTCAAGCAGGTCGTAGGCCACCTGTCTGACGACGAGCGTATCTTCGCCTACAGGATGCTTTGCATCGCCCGCAATGACGTCAGACCCCTACCTGGCTTTGATGAGAAGGAGTATGTTCGCTTCGCCGGTTTCGAAGACAGACCATTTGCCGACTTGCTCACGGAATTGTCTCTGGTAAGAAAATCTACAATCACGTTGCTGAGAGGGCTTCCCCGTGACGCTTGGTTGCGACGCGGCCTTGCAAATGGATACAGCACCACAGTCCGTGGTCTGGCCTTCCACATCGCGGGTCACGAGCTCCACCATCTGAAGATTGTGCGTGAGAAATACCTTTGCTGACCTATCTCTTTTCCACTGAGTCGCGGGTGTCGATGTGTACTTGGTCTATGGGGGACGCCTCAAGCGTCTGCTAATGGTGAATCGACGTGAATTCAAGCGTCTCGGACTCTGCTAAAGAGTTTGGTAAAAGGAAGCAGAGCGTGTTAAGTCCGCCAGTTTCCCCCGTTGGCCGTGCATGCTTGAAAATTCGAGCGCGATTCCGCAACCAGACCTTCCGAACCACGCAACAGGGACTCAAATTCAGAATGTTCCCGCAACGCGCTCAACCAAACGTCTGAATTCAAGGTATTCGGCGCACAGATGAACCCCAACTGCGCTGCCCGCTTAAGAGCCGCTACGGCCGAACCTGGCAGCCCTAACTGAGCGTAGTGTCGCGCGAAATACACAAGGATTTCGGGCTCAAGAGTTATGTCCGTTGCCTCCATGATATGGACTGCCTCATCTGTCTTGCCTTCAAGAAGAGCCAAGAGTGAAGCCATGAGAGCGGTCATCAACTTCGACAAGGACATCCTGTTGAGCCGTTCGCGCAGAAGTTCAATCGCCCGCGTCCGCTCGCCGAGAGCAGCCCAAGCCGCCGCATCGAGGTAGTAGGCGGCGCGTCCACTATAAGTCTCTATGGCACGCGCGTACTCTCCGGCGAGAAATAACGTGTGGGCGACGCTTGTGATAACGGCCGGATCAAATTCGACTGCCCGTCTGTGAGCATCAATAGACTGTTGAAGCAGTCCGCGAAACCGCAGCACCTGGACAAGACCGGTATAGGATTCCGGCTCGCCCGGATGACGTTCAAGCCGCTGCAGTAGTCGGCACATAGCTTCATCTGCGTGGCCCGTATCTACCTGCACAAACGTGTAGAACTGGTGAGCGCAGGCCAGGTCTGGATCAAGCACAAACGCTCGCCGGAATGCGGCCTGTGCCAACTCCAGATTGACCGAAGGGCTGCCGCTAAATTTGTCAAGGAACCAACAGCATCTCCCCAACCATGCCCAGGCAGCGGCAAAGCTGGGGTCCTCGGCGAGGCAGGTCCAATACAAATCCCGTGCGAGGTGCATCGACTGCAAAGAACGTTGAGCGGTCAGTTCCTTGGCACGGGCAAATCTCTCATATGTTGCTCGTCCCACGCCGGGTTCACCAATAACGGGCAGCTCAAAACGATACCCGTGCTTCGACACGGTGCGGATAGCTTCGCGTCCGACAATCTTTCTCAGGTACACGATTGTGTTGGTAAGGTTCGCTTCACTCACATGAACGTTTGGCCAGAGCGAATGGATCAATTCTTGTTTGCTGACAAGATGTTCCGACCGGCGAACCAGACAGAGGAGCGCATCAAAGGCTTTCGGCTGCAACGTGATCGGAGCACCAGATCTCTTTAGCAGCCGATCTCGGGGGTAAAGCTCAAAATCACCAAACCGGTAAGAGGTATCGACCGAGCTTTGATTTTCCTTTGAAAATCCGTGCGTCATAAGTGTGAGGCTCTACTTGAAAACAAGCCTACACTCTCGGCATGTCCAAGAGCAGAACACCGATGGTTGATTATCTTTGCGCGTTGATCCGTCCACAATTCTCGAAGATGACGCAATGCAAGCAGCATGTAAAACGCGGGAGCATCCTGACCTCTCTTCTACTTGCGCTTGTCTGCCATCCGGATCGAGCGTTATCGCAAACAGCGCACCCCGCATCCGACGTAAAATCGCCCCAGCCTACCGCGGCTCGAGATGGACAACATGATTTTGATTTCAATATCGGAACCTGGACAACTCACATCAAACGCATCCAGGACCCACTGTCAGGATCGACGCATTCCATCGAGCTAAAGGGGGTCGTGACTGTTCGGAAGATCTGGGGCGGCCGCGCCCGGCTGGAAGAGATCGAAACTGACGGTCCCAACGGGCACTGGCAAGGCATGAGTCTGTTTCTCTATAACCCCCAATCACATCAATGGAGCCAAGCCTTCATCAATAGCAAGGCGGGCGTTTTGGCTGCGCCGTTAGTTGGCTCCTTTAAGGACGGTCGCGGTGAGCTCTTCAGTCAAGACACCGTCGGCGGCAAGTCGATCCTGGTTCGCGGAGTATGGTCCGATATCACTCCGGATTCGCACCGCTACGAGGAATCGTATTCGAATGACGGCGGCAAAACGTGGGCATCGGCCTTTATAGCGGATCTGACGAGAAAGCCAGCAACCGCGTCGGATACTACTTCGCCCCAAGCCGATGCTGGAGCGACAGACGCCGCCACGGGCGACCGCCAACACGATTTCGACTTCGATCTCGGGACTTGGAAAACACACTCATCTCGTCTGCTGCATCCACTGACGGGATCCACAAGCTGGGTCGAGTTGGACGGTGTCTCTGTCGTCAAGCAAATCTGGGGCGGCCGCGCCAACATCGCCGAGTACAAGGCCGATGGTCCCGAAGCTCACGTCGAACTACTCTCTCTGCGCTGGTACAACCCAGAGACGCACCAGTGGAACCTGGACTTCGCCACGCCGAATGTCGGGACTTTGGGCATTCCTGGCGTCGGCGAATTCAAGAATGGCCGCGGCGACTTCTATGACTATGAGCCAATAAATGGCAAATTTGTTCTTGTACGATTTTCTATCTGGAGGCTCAGCCCCGACACCGCTCAATCCGAACAGGCTTTTTCAGACGATGGCGGTAAGACTTGGGAAGTGAACTGGATCAATCGCTATACGCGGGTCCGGGAATGAGGACGCGCCGAATCAGCTGCGTTCCTATACCTCAGAGAACTCTTCCGGTCGACTAGACAGAGAAGGTAATGATGCGGGTCAGATCCCTTTGCAATTATTTCCTAACGTGTGGCTTGGCATTCCTCCTGCAGCCCCTTCCCGGACTCGCGCTGCAGAATTCGGATGCATCGAAGAGCACCTTCCAACACACTTCCACCGAACGGGATGGGCGGCACGACTTCGACTTCGAAATTGGTACCTGGAAAACTCACCTACGGCGTCTGGTGCATCCGCTGACTGGCTCGACGACCTGGGTCGAATATGACGGCACGACTGTCGTCCGAAAAGTTTGGAATGGTCGCGCCAATCTGGTAGAACTCGTGGCCGATGGCTCTGCAGGGCACTTCGAAGGTCTGAACTTGCGTTTATACAATCCCCAATCCCACCAGTGGAGCCTCAATTTTTCCAACAGCATCGACGGCAGTCTAGGCCAGCCCACGATCGGCGAATTCAAGGATGGGCGCGGTGAGTTTTTCGACCAGGAGACGCTGAACGGACGAGCTATCTTTGTTCGATTCGTTATATCGGACATCACTCCGAATTCGTGCCGCTTTGAACAGGCATTTTCAGGGGATGGAGGCAAGACCTGGGAAGTCAACTGGATCGCGACCGACACTCGGGTGAAAGGCACATCGGATGAAGCGCATTAAACACCGGAACAACCAGCCGCGATCGGTGCGCACGACTACTTGCTTCCGGGAAGATTGACGAGAAGTGGATAATTGCGAACGAGCATAACTCTGTCCCTTCCGACGTAGAGAGCGGCAGAGCACCCCTGGGTCTCAAGCCGTAGTTCTAGCTCTGCTCGATATTGCTAGTCGCGCACGCGATCGACATCTCAACTCTGTCCGACCTCTTTCGTTAGAGAGATTCTTGGTCATCCGCACGCATGCGATCAGGCCTCGCTCTCGATGCGTACTGCCGTGTTACTGTTTCAGAGCAAGCAATATGCTCTGCCGAGTAGACAGATCGTGGTTCGATCATCCCAGTCGTAGCGGTATGCCGCTGGCCATTAGGACTATTACCGCAGCGCGCTCGTGCTGCCTCTTGGTTGCGGTATTTTGCATCTTGCCGACGGCGGCGCTCATTCATGCTCAAGATGCAAACGCGGATTCCCCTGTGGTGGTGCAGCCCGGCGCGCCCGGCGCACCAAGCAGGCGGCTTCCGCTATCTGCGACTGCTCCTGTGCCGCAGCGGTCTGAGGCTGATATCGAATTTATGCAGGGAATGATCATGCACCATGGGCAGGCTGTCGAGATGACTGCGTTGATTCCATCGCGCACCAACAACAGAGACATTCGCGCTTTGGGAGCCCGCATCAGCCTGTCACAGTCGGACGAGATGAAGTTCATGCGGCGGTGGCTGGTTCTACGCGGGGAGCCCGTATCCACATCGATGCCCGGGATGCCGGGGATGAATAATACAGGCAATCGCATGCACGCCATGCCGGGGATGCTCACGCAGGAGCAGATGGAAACGCTGCGGCACGCGACTGGCGCGGAATTCGACCGGCTGTTCTTGACGGGGATGATTCAGCACCACAATGGCGCACTGGTCATGGTGAAGCAATTGTTCGATACGCCCGGTGCGGGGCAGGACGCAGACCTGTTCGACTTCGCGTCGGATGTGGACAACACGCAGCGGGCCGAGATCAGAATTATGCAAGAAATGTTGAAGGAGAAACGATAACCCTATGCACGCTTTCGCTTTCCGTTTTGCCGGTGTGACTCTTGCCGTGGCTATGATGTGCACCGGTGTGCGCGCTTTGCAGACGCCAACGCCTCCTGCTTCGGCTGGTACAGCTGCTCCTGCTGTACAGCCGCCCCCAGCGGAGGAAAGTCCATTTGCGCCGCAACCCGCAACGCCGCTACCCCCAGGCATGACGGGTTCAACGATGAACGATCCGCGCGTGGGATTAAAGGCCGGTCTTTACGACGCGGGAGAGGCGGCGATGGGGATGGAGCACGTCGGATTTGTCCACAAGCCTCAAGCGTTTCAGCTCTCGTCCACTCAGCCCGATGATCCAGCTGTGCAGAAGACATTGGGTCTGCTCGGCATTCCCAACAGCGCAAAAATCCCGAAACCCATGCAGGTTGTCGTTGCGCAACTCGCCTTCTCGAATTCTGATCTTGCTTTTCAGGGATCGCACCTGTTTCAGGGGAATTTCTATGGGATCAATTTTTATGATATTTCGAATCCCGCCAAGGTTTCGCTGATTACTACCTTGGTGTGTCCGGGCGGACAGGGCGATGTGTCGGTCTACAAGAATCTGCTGTTCATGTCAGTGGAGATGCCGAACGGGCGACTGGACTGCGGTACGCAGGGTTTCCCGCCGCTGCCTCCGGCTGCACCGGGACACGAGCACGAGCATCGGCTGCCGACCCCCAGCCCAGAGCGCTTTCGCGGCGTCAGGATTTTCGATATTTCTGACATCAAGAATCCGAAGCAGGTCGCGGCTGTGCAGACATGCCGAGGTTCACATACGCATACTCTCGTGGTGGACCCAACCGATAAGGAGAACGTCTACATCTATGTTTCTGGAACGTCTTTCGTGCGGCAACGGGAAGAGCTTGCGGGTTGCTCGGGGGAGACTCCTGATAAGGATCCAAACACGTCGCTCTTCCGCATAGACGTGATCAAGGTTCCGCTCGCCACACCTCAGCAGGCGCAGGTGGTCTCAAGTCCGCGCGTATTCGTCGATGCGCGCACGGGCGCTCTGAACGGGTTGAACAATGGCGGAAGCCACGGCAAGGGAGGCGAGAAACCTGCGGACACCAATCAATGCCATGACATCACCGTGTATTCCGCCATCGGTCTAGCCGCTGGTGCGTGCTCGGGCAACGGCATTCTGCTTGACATCAAGGATCCGGTCCATCCGAAGCGGGTGGATGCGGTGAACGATCCAAACTACTCGTACTGGCACTCAGCGTCATTTTCCAATGACGGAACGAAGGTGGTGTTTACCGATGAGTGGGGCGGTGGTCTGCAACCGCGCTGCCGTTCGACCGACCCCAACAAATGGGGAGCGGACGCGATTTTCGATCTGAAGGGCGACAAGCTGTCGCTTGCGAGCTATTACAAGATGCCTGCTGCACAGTCGGAAACGGAAAACTGTGTGGCGCATAACGGCTCGCTGATACCTGTCCCCGGACGCGATATCGAGGTCCAGGCCTGGTATCAAGGCGGGGTTTCGGTGGTGGATTTCACTGACGCGACGCATCCATACGAGATCGCCTACTTTGATCGCGGGCCCGTCGATGCCAAGGCGCTAGTTCTGGGTGGGGAGTGGTCCGCGTATTGGTATAACGGATACATCTACGGGTCGGAGATCGCGCGCGGGCTCGATGTGTTCAAGCTTGTGCCGAGCAAATTCCTGACCCAGAACGAGATCGATGCGGCAAATCTTGTTCAGTTCAGCGAACTCAACGTGCAGAACCAGCAGAAGATCACGTGGCCCTCTCAACTGACGGTTGCTCGGGCGTACCTGGATCAATTGGCGCGCTCCCAGGCACTGTCGTCTGAGAAGATTGCATCCCTCAATGACGCGCTCGGCAGAACGCAGGAGTCGCACTTCGATAAGAACCAGCTGGCAAAGCTGCATGAGATCGCAGCGTCTGTGGAGACGGATGCGTCCTTAGCCAAGAATCCGGCCGACGCCAAGCGTCTACATGCCCTGGCGCAGATATTAGAGCATCCGACGGCCTGATGCGAGACAACAAGCGGGTCGTTCTTGCCTAGTCTATTGCACTAGCTCCGACCCGACTTGCCCGCAGCACGCTGCCCCGAGTGGGTCGATATGGCGATGCGAAGGTCCTTGTTGCGAGAACACGAAACCCTCATTATGCCGCTGCTCCGCCTCCTAAGACGCTTAGATACTACCCATCTATACTAGAGTCAAGCCGCCCGTCACAGGCATGCAACCGAAGCGCGAAGCGAACCAGAACGTTAAGAACAATTTCTCGGGCGACGACCTGTGACTTCGCAACGCATTCATTGGTTTGAGTGCGGTATCTGACTAGGCTCGATTTCGCAGATTGGAGCTCGAGTTCGATGGGCAAGTTGTTTGCAATTATTGTGATAGTCGTTGCGATAGCCTCCGCCGTGCCGATCGTGAGACACACATGGAAACCGCCCGAGGACATCTCCACCCACGGGCACCTGATCGATGAAAACCTGAATGACACAATGATAGAGTCGGGGGCCGCATTTCTCCTCGCCCAGTTCATGCTTGCGACCTTCGTCTGGCTATATTCAGGCAGGCGACCTGATGCACCAATCACAAGATTTCCCGGTGGCGCAAGAGTGCTTATTATCGTTGCCGTCGTCTTCGTAGGTGCTGAGATCGTGACGCTACCAGTCTTGGGACAAAAAGCTTGGGCAGCTGTTTATTTCCATCCTGCTGGTCCCGATGCGATGAAAATCCAAGTACAAGCAGGACAATTCGCCTACTACTTCCGCTATCCGGGCCCGGACGGAAAATTTGGTCCCTTACATCCAGACAAGATCGATGAAAGCAATCAGAACTTCTTTGGACTGGATCCAGCTTCCGATCCGGAATCTAAAGACGACATCGTTACCGCAGAGATGGCGATTCCGGTCAACAAAGAAGTTCAGCTCCTCATGCATGCAAAAGACGTCGGCCATTCGTTCTATGTGAGAGAGTTGAGGGTTCAGCAGGACTTCGTACCAGGACTCGATCTCATGTTACATTTCACGGCTACAAAGGTGGGCAGATACGAGATCGTTTGCACTCAGCTGTGTGGTCTTGGGCATTACAAAATGAAAGCTTACCTTCAGGTGTTGTCGCAAGACGACTTCAATAAATGGTTGCAAGAAAAGGCTGCTGCGCAATAAACGTGTTCGGCATTATAACGCCCGGTAAGTAGGAGAACGCATGGCGGAAGCATCGGTTCCGGCTCATCACGCACCACCGGCAGGCTTCCTCCGGAAGTACGTGTTCAGCCTGGACCATAAGATGATTGGGATCCAATACTATGCCCTGTCTTTGGTGTCAGTCTTCATAGGAATGTTTTTCTCCTGGCTGATGAGGATCCACCTGATTGCTCCAAACGTTCCTATCAAAGGACTCCACTTACTCTCATCAGCCGGCGCTCCAGGAGATGTAATGACGCCGGAGTACTACCTGTCCATATTGACCATACATGGCACCTTGATGGTGTTTTTTGTCCTCACGAATGCACCGCTCGCTGCTTTTGGAAACTATTTCCTACCCATTCAAATTGGCGCGGAGGACATGGCATTTCCGAGATTCAACATGATCTCGTTCTGGGCGACGTTTCTGGCGTTCGCTGTATTGATATCCAGTATCTTCGTGCCAGACGGACCTTCGATCTCAGGATGGACAGCTTATCCTCCACTAAGTGCAATCGGCTCGGCTGCTGGTCCCGGACTTGGAATGGGCCAAGATCTGTGGATAATTTCTATCGCAATCTTCTGTATTGCCTCACTGCTCGGATCGCTCAATTTCATCGCAACTACTCTCGATTTTCGTACGAAGGGAATGACGTTGATGCGCATGCCGTTGTCCACTTGGGCATGGTTCATCACGTCCTGCATGAGTCTTCTAGCATTTGCAGTGTTACTGCCCGCATGTTTGCTGCTGATCCTTGACAGAGTTGCTGGAACCAGTTTCTTCGTTCCTTCAAACCTTGTCGTAAGCGACCATTTGCAGCCGCATGCAGGCGGGTCCCCGCTACTGTGGCAGCACCTTTTCTGGTTCTTTGGCCACCCTGAGGTCTATATCGCGATCGTGCCTGCCATGGGGATCGTGTCGCACATTCTTGTGACCAACATCCGGCGCCCTCTTCTCAGTCATCGCGTCATCATATTCTCTATGATCGCAATCGGATTCCTCAGTTATATAGTCTGGGGACACCACATGTTTGTCAGTGGGATCAATCCTTTTTCGTCACTTTTATTCTCCTTTCCAACCCTCATCATCACCATTCCAGCTACTCTGATAACCTTGATTTGGATTGGTAGCCTTTATGGCTCTAGAATCCGAATCAATTCTGCCTCACTGTTCGCACTTGGTTTCATATCCATGTTCGTCAGTGGTGGTGTCACCGGGTTCTTCCTCGCGCAGCCCTCAATCGATATTTATCTCCACGCCACCTACTTCGTCGTCGGACACTTCCACATGGTTATGGGCGTGGCCGCAATCTTTGGAGTCTTTGCCGGAACATACTTCTGGTTCCCAAAGATGACGGGCCGCATGATGAATGACACCCTCGGAAAAATCCATTTCGGCCTCACTTTCGTCGGCGCATACTGTATCTTCATGCCGTTTTACTACCTAGGGCTAGCTGGCAACATTCGGCGGTACGCAGCCTTTACCGATGACTATCTCCTTCCGCTCATTCCGGTACACCGATTCATCACCTATGCAGCTCTACTGACAGGAACTGCCCAACTCATATTTCTGTATAACCTGCTGCACAGCAGATTCGCTGGTAAACCGGCGCCTATGAATCCATGGGACGGAACATCGCTGGAGTGGACCGTCTCTTCTCCTCCACCGTTCGACAATTTTGGAGGACACGCGCCTGTCGTCTTCCAAGATCCTCACCAATTTGGCGTTCCCAACGGAGATGGAGGAGATTACGTCATGCAGACCTCTCCCGTTCTGGGCGAGGTGAAGACGGACGTGCTGATCGAACAGGATCTGCCAGATCCAAGGAACTCGAGTAAGTAAATGGCTTCCATCATCAATCCGCCGCCTGGAACATCCGCAGGCTTGGACGACAAGATCACTGGATCGTCGGGACGGAATGCCGTTGATGTTCTGAACAGCCAGCCGCAGCGCTCATCCCAAACCGGTATTTGGGTAGCGATGTGCGCTATTACTATGACATTTGCGGCTCTGAGCAGCGCGTTGATCGTGCGAAAAGGATCGACCGACTGGCAACATCTCGACGTTCCGTGGCTTCTCTACGCTAATACTCTCGTATTGCTCGCCAGCAGCGTCACATTTAAATTAGCAAAACGACACTTGGCGGCTAAACGGAGAAGCGTTCCAGTAAGCGGAGCTACCCATCCGACGCGATGGCTGGACATCACACTCGGGTTAGGTCTTGTATTCATACTTGGGCAGGTTACAGCATGGCATTCTCTCGCCAAGAGTGGCTTATACATATCTACTAATCCCAGCAGCTCCTTTTTCTACGTACTTACGGCTACACATGCCGCGCATTTGTTCGGAGGGATATGCGGCCTGCTGCTAGTGATTTACCGCTTGCATAAAAACGCCTTGCGCAGGCGAACCTTGAAGGCGACCTCATACTATTGGCATTTCATGGGAATACTGTGGCTCTATCTTTTAATCCTTCTTCGTACACAGCTCTAGAACCTCGGGAGAATACGCGTGAGTCCTTCGGACATTTCTTTCAGTAACCCTGCCCTGGCTCCCCATCATCTCCGACGCGGTGACGTTTGGTAAATATTGTGAGCAAATCCAGCTTCTACGTTAAATCGGGATTGCTAGCCGCTGCTTTAGCGTTGTTCCCAACGTGCATTCAAGCGCAAGGCTGTGCGCTATGTTGGACGCAAGCGGCTTCAGAGACGGCTCGCTTCATTGAAGCGCTACGTGAAGGAATTATGATTTTGATCGTGCCGTCTTTCTTCGTGTGCGCAACCATGTTCGTTCTGGCCTATCGGAAACGAAACGAATTTCGCAGGATAGATTCAGAGGACTCTGAGTGGGTGTAAGTACCTCCTGCTTATCTTTGGGCTCGCGCTGTCTCAAGTGCATTTTGAGTCCCACTCGAATTCCGCGATAATGCCTCACCTGCACTGATCTGTGTAGAGCCATGTCACCAATAGTAGGAGTTCACATTGAAACGCATCCGCGCCCTGAAGCAATCAAAGCACACCATCGACAAGAGAAAACCGCTCGAGCGCTACGTTTTCTTTTTCGGCCACGGAGAGGCAAAGGGCAGCGGAGACATGAAGGCCGAGCTCGGCGGCAAGGGAGCTGGCCTTGCGGAGATGACGCTAGCCGGCTTACCTGTTCCGCCCGGGTTCACGATTCAGACGGGGGCCTGCCGCGAATACCTGCGCGATAAGAAACCCTCAGCTGAGCTCGACGATCAGACCAAAGCTGGACTTGCGCGCTTGGAAGATATGCAGCGGCAAAAACTGGGGACGGGCTCAAACCCGCTTCTGGTCAGCGTTCGTTCCGGGGCACGGGATTCGATGCCCGGCATGATGGACACCATCCTCAATCTGGGGTTAAACGACGAGTCGGTCAAGTCGCTGGCAGAACGCACCGGAAACCCTCGCTTTGCCTACGATTCCTACCGCCGCTTGATACAGATGTTCGGCGATGTCGTCATGGAAGTTCCCAAGCACGCATTCGACGAGGTTTTCGAGCAAAAGAAAAAGAAGCACAAAGCCGTTCAGGATACCGACCTCGATGCCAACGCAATGCAGCAGCTCGCGAAAGAGTTTAAGCAAGTGGTGCGAAAGCATTGCCACCTCCACTTTCCCCAACATCCCGTGGAGCAATTGATGATGGCACGCGACGCGGTGTTCCGCTCCTGGAACACCGAGCGCGCGGTTCATTACCGTCGCATCAATCACATCCCCGACGATCTGGGTACCGCGGTCACGGTCCAGGCAATGGTTTTCGGCAACTTGGGCGAGACCAGCGGCACCGGAGTCGGCTTTACCCGGAATCCCGCAACAGGCGCGAAAGAATTCTATGGCGAATTTCTCATGAACGCCCAAGGGGAAGACGTAGTTGCTGGGATACGTACTCCAGTCCCCATCTCGGAGTTGAACCGGGTACTGCCCGACGTCTACAAGCAATTGCGCGACATCACCTCGCGCCTGGAAGTCCACTATAAAGACATGCAGGACTTCGAATTCACCATCCAGGAAGGCAAGCTTTACATGCTGCAGACTCGCAGCGGAAAGCGCACAGGGAGAGCCGCCGTGCACATGGCGCTCGATATGGTGAAAGAGGGGCTCATCGATCAAGAGACCGCAATCTTCCGCGTCGAACCAAATCAACTCTACGACTTTCTCGTCCCGCGCCTCGATGAAAAAAGCAAGAAGGTAGAGGTCTTGGCTACGGGTCTGCCGGCCTCTCCGGGAGCTGCGGTAGGCCAGATAGTATTTTCGGCCGAAGAAGCTGTCGCCAAGGCAGGACCCCAAAAGAAAAACCCCGTGATTTTAGTGCGCTCAGAAACGACTCCCGAAGACATACAAGGTATGGAAGTGGCGGTCGGCATTCTAACTTCTCGCGGTGGCATGACCAGCCACGCAGCAGTCGTCACACGAGGTATGGGCAAGTGCTGTGTCGCTGGCGCGGGCGAGATCAGCATTGATGAGACTGCCGGAACCATAAAGGTAAAAGATCTCATCATGCGTTCCGGAGATTGGATCTCGCTCGACGGCACCACGGGACGCGTCATAAAAGGTAAGCTCGGTACTCTGCCTGCTACTCCCGACGTGCCGGAATTGCAGAAATTTATGAGCTGGGCAGAGCGGTTCCGCACCATGAAAGTGCGTGCTAACGCCGACATACCTCGCGACGCGATTCAAGCCCGCACATTCGGAGCGGAAGGTATCGGTTTGTGTCGCACCGAGCATATGTTCTTCGCCGAAGATCGCATTCCCCACATGCGGACTATGATCATGGCCGAAAGTCCCGACGACCAGAAGCGTGCCCTTTTGCAGCTGCTGCCCATGCAGCGCGCAGATTTTCTCGGCATCTTTCGCGCCATGGACGGATACCCGGTAACGATACGACTGCTCGATCCCCCGCTGCACGAGTTCTTGCCACGCCGCGAGAATCTGATGGCTGAAGTTGCGGTTCTCGAAGTCAAGAATCCAAAATCCACCAAACTCAAAGGCCTTCGCAAACTATTGGCAAGAGTTGACGATCTGCACGAGATTAATCCCATGCTCGGGCATCGCGGATGCAGGCTGGGCATAACCGATCCTGAGATCTCAGCCATGCAGGCTCGCGCCATCTTCGAAGCTGCAGTGCAGGCCGCTCGTGAGGGCGTGAAAGTTTTGCCTGAAGTTATGGTCCCTTTGGTGAGCACCGCGAAAGAGATGGCGCACCAGACCGCCATCGTTCACCGCGTCGCCGAGGAAGTCTTCAAACAGAAAAAAAGTCGCGTGAAGTACATGGTAGGCACCATGTTGGAGTTGCCGCGTGCCGTGATGGCAGCCGACGAAATCGCAAAAGAGGCGGAGTTCTTTTCCTTTGGCACCAATGATCTCACCCAGACCACCTTCGGCTTCTCGCGTGACGACATCAATAAGTTTCTTCCTTCTTATCTCGCCCAAGGAATTCTTAAGCATGATCCATTCGCTGTCCTTGACCGTGTTGGGGTGGGTAAGCTGATGCAGATTGCCTGTGATGCCGGACGCAGCACCCGCCCCGATCTGAAGATCGGAATTTGCGGCGAGCACGGAGGCGAACCCTCATCGGTAGAATTCTGCGCCGGGCTGGGGCTGAACTACGTCTCCTGTTCTCCCTACCGTGTGCTCACGGCTCGTTTGGCGGCGGCTCAGGCTGCGGTCACTCTTATGAAGAGGCGCAGTGATGGCTGAGACGCCTCTCCCATCACCCTGGCCAAAAGGCCCGCAGGCTAAGGAACTATAGCCTGGAGCAGTGATGGTGATGGGCGCCTTGACTCCGCCCCCTTTTCGAGAGGTTGATACTACCTGGGTTCATGTAAATTGCTGGATTTCGACTATTTTGGGAATCTTTCGCCGCGGTCGCGGTATTCTAGCGACAGCGCTACGGGGGTTCTTCATGTCTAGCAATGCTGTAGTCCACTCCGTCCACATCTATGACGAACATTCCTCCCTCATTCTGCGTCTTTGTGGGATCGTCAAATCTGGATTAGAGATTGGTAACTCGGTATTGATTGTCGCTACCACCTCTCACCGGGATCAGCTCGTTCGAGAGTTGAAGGATGCCGGTGTGGATGTTCGTGCTCATGCACGGGACGGCCGGTTCACCATGTACGACGCGAAAGACACGCTCGCAACCTTCATGTTAAACGGCAGGCCAGATCGCGATCTGTTCCTGGCTTCGATTGGAAAACTGCTTGAACTAGCCAAGAAGACTGCTCGCAGCAAGGAGCATGGCCTGACCGTCTTTGGTGAAATGGTCTCGGTTCTCTGGGAGGCTGGCAAGAAGGAAGCTGCGCTGCAACTTGAGGCGCTATGGAACGATGTGCTCAACGACCGCGTCTTTCATCTGCACTGCGCATACCCGCGTTGGACTTTTGTGAATGACGGTGACGAAGCGGGTTTAGCGGATGTATGTCACGCGCATTCCCACGTTCTCACTCAGTAACGTCGGGTCGCGCGCCGGGTCGTTCTTTCGCAAAGATATATGAAGAAATTAGAAGCTGCATTCAGCGGTCTGTTGCTGTACCCCCCTACATGAAATGTGCAAGTGCTTGCTGGGTGCAAGTCGCTTAAGGCGCTGTGCTAATCTGCTGCCTTGTGAAGGATTCTTGCGTAACCTCCAACTCCGATGTTCGCGACCAGGCTCCGGCTTTGGCATCAGCAAGGCTCAGGTTTCGTGGGCATAGCATTTCGGATTTTGAGCAGTGTGCGGCTATGTGGGGTAATCCGCTAGTCACCCGCTTCATTGGCGGAAAGCCATTCACAAACGAGGAGTCTTGGGCTAGGTTGTTGCGCTATGTCGGTCATTGGGCATTAGTTGGTTTCGGCTATTGGGTCATCGAGGATAGAGCAACGGGCAGCTTCGTTGGCGAGCTTGGTTTTGCCGACTACAAACGGGACATCACTCCGTCCCTCGAAGGAATTCCCGAAATCGGGTGGGCTTTGCTTCCCAAGTGGCATGGTAAGGGGTACGCAACTGAAGCTGTCGGTGCCATTGTTGAATGGGCTGACGCTCACCTGGATGCCCCGCGCACCGGCTGCCTGATCCATCCGGAAAATGCTCCATCCATCCGAATCGCCGAAAAGTTCGGTTATCGCGAGCACCAGCAAACCAACTACAAAGGGAGCCCGGTCATCATGTTCCTTCGCGGTTGCCAAACCCCTGAGCTTGGAGAAAGGCAGACTCCAAGAGGCAGCTCCCCGGCTTAAGCCAAGAGACAGCCCCCCGGGCTTAGCCGAGGGCTAGACCCGGCATAAAGAAGGTAGACCCCCGGCTGTAGCCGGGGGATTTAGGCAACGTCCATCGCGCGCCTTTAGGCGCTGAGACTAAGAAGTTACAAGGATTGCTGATACCTGGGCTGCTGACCTGACATCTAATCTCTTGGGATGCCCCTATGAGAGGCTGTTTTGGCATTGCGAGTACACTGCTGACGATTTCGATGTTAGCGGGAGCCCAGATCACTCCTTTGCCGATGTCTCACCACACAGGTGCGGACGCAGCGAGGGTCGCTGGCCCTTTCATGAACAGGCCCGTCTTCAATGGGCCTATTTTCGATCGTAGGCCCATCTTCGACAGACAGTTCGATCGCCGCCATTTCGGGCAGACAAGACGCGATGTTGTCCTTGTGCCTTCGTATTCCTATCCATACGCATATTTTGACAATGGCTATGAATCAAGCGAACCAAGTCAGGTTCAGGCTCCCACTCCATCGGTGGTGGTGGTGCCGCAAATGCCAGACGTGAGCGACTTACGCCGCCAGATCGATCGTCTTTCCGGCGAATTGGATGCTCTTCACGAGAGGCAGGCGACAGCGCCGGAGGCGCCCGCGCGCGTCCCCGACCAGCCGGCGACTTTGCTCGTCTTTCAAGATCGGCATGTAGAGCAGATTCACAACTACGCTATCGTCGGACAAACATTGTGGGCATTCGATACTGACCCCGGAGTGATGGGCCGTAAGGTCCCACTAGCAGAACTTGATCTTGCGGAAACGGCGCATGCAAATGCAGAGCACGGCGTTCGTTTCAACCCTCCCGCGGCAGCCGCGAAATGAGCGTCTGCAAAGTTTAAGGAGAGGTTCCCCTTCGGATCGAGAACTGCCTAGAGACGACAACGCGCCAGAGAGTTGTTTCTCTAACAATTCTGGCGGACTCAACGCAATGAAAACGTAACTGCATCCGATATGCGCACTCCGGACAAAATGGCCAACTTTCCGCTATCGCTCCAGTCATAGTCGGTTACGTCGCCATTGGTGACGTCCGTAAGCTTCTTCATGTGGCCCGTGTCAGGATCCAGTTGAAACATATTCCAATTGGGATCATGGGCATTCAGGAAGGTGAGGAAACGGCGGCTGCCTTGCCAGCGCCAATCGAACGTATCCGGCGGGATGGGTATCACGCTCATCAGTTCTCCAGTTGAAGTCGAAATGAAAGCGAGGCTCGGATGGCCGTCTGCTTTCGATCCACGCACGGCGATGACATCTCCATTGGGCGACGGTCCTGGAGAGACGGAATAGTCAAAGTAATAATCGAATTGCGGAGGCAGTTGGAATCCGCCCAGCGCAATCTGCTCTTTGGCAGCAGAGACTGTCGATATGCGCCACAGGCTGGGGCTGGCACCGCTGAAATGGGTGTAGTAGATCCATTTACCGTCCGCGCTGCACTTGGGATCGGCATCTTCGCCTTCAGTAGCCTGATGCATGGTTCCCGCGGATGTATCGAGCAGCCAGAGGCTAGGCTTCTGTCCGGATGCCCGTCGCAACAATACCAGCCTTTTCAAATCAGGACACGGCGTTATTCGCAAGGTATGGTCATCGGTCAAGTGAACGGGTGATCCGGTAGCGCTGTCTAACACGTCGAGCTTTCCAGCTTCTCCAACGACCGCAATGCGTGTGGATCCAAGCCATCGCAGCCTCGGGAACGGATCTGTCAAAGTGGTTACCGTGTGTTCCGGACGACCGCTGGCATTGCCGGTGCTGAGAGAGAAGAATCCGGTCAGTTGCACGGCGACAACAGTCTTTCCATCCGCAGCGATATCAAAGAGTGGATATTGCGAAGGATCGTCCCCGACCATCCGCGCAGGCCCCCCATTCAATGGCTGGATCCAGAATCGTCCCGAGACTTGAGCGGTCATAGGTGCCGAGAGCAGAAAACTCTTTTCGCCCGGAATGAGCATGGCGTGCTCCGGCGCGAAAGGCAGCTCCAGTTCGCGGATCTTTCCATCCTTCAGTGCTACGGAGACAATCGCACCCTTTCCCGCTGGCTTGCCGATTGGGAACGCGATCTGCGAGCCATCCGGCAAGAAGGAGAGTGTTGTTAACGCATCGACGTAGTAATTGGTGGCGGGTAGGGTGGCTACATCTCTCACCGTTTTGGTGCCTGAGTCGATCGTCCGAAGTGAGTACCCTGACGTACTTTTTTCCAGGACTGCAATCATCCGATCGTCTTTGGATATCCCGAAGCCGTAAGGGGTGACGCTTGCGACCAGTTGCGGGTCCCCGCCGAGGAGAGGGATGCGGTACAAGCCGTGCCCGTCGCTGTCGACCCGCGCGTAGTAAAGAAAGCTCCCATTACTCGAAAATTTCAGCAATCCGAACATGCCGGGAGCGCTCGGGAGGAGTTGCTTTTCGCTTCCAGTGCTGACGTGACGCAGCCATAGACTGCGACCGTCGTCATCCCGCTTCATATAAGCGATGTATTGACCGTTAGGCGAGATCGCGAGCCGGAAGACGCGTCCATTTTGAGTGAGGCGTTGTACAGAGAGGAGCTCGGGGGCGCGTTGCCGCCAGGCAGGGAGCGAACGAATTCCGAACGCCACCAGGGCAGAGACGACAGTCAGCGCGGCGGCAATCCCCAGGACGGAGCTTGATTTACGACGCGGACGCTCCGGCGCAGTAGCAATGTAAACAGTCTCCGGGGCTGAAGGAGGCGGTGAGGCAGGCTCCGTCAGCTCAGGCGCAGGTTCTTGCAGGTTGAGACCTTGCACCTCTACGGGCGCAAAGAAGCGATATCCGACTCGAGGGATTGTCTCGACATAAAGAGGCGAAGAGGCGTTCTCTTTGAGTGCGGTCCGGATCTGCCGAATACAAAAATTCAGGCCCGACTCGAAATCTACAAATGTTCGACCCTTCCAGACTGCAGCCTGAATGTCTTCGCGACTGACGATCGTTCCTGCTCTGGAAACGAGCAGACCGAGCACCATGGCGGGCTGGCGCTGCAGGCGCACAACTTTGCCATCGCACCGTAACTCGTGCGTTGCGGCGTCGAGTTCGTAACGTCCGAAGCGATAGCGCGGGATGCCGGTGTGTAAAGCCATTCGAAACTCACAGGGGCCCTCCTCATTTTGCACTTTAAAGCTAAGTCTTTCAATCTGCTACGAACTCAGCTTCAACTCATCTCTGGTCTCTCGACACAGTGAGCGGGATTGAAAGAAGTTGGCAATGTCCCGCACGCCGGAGATATCCGTGGTTGCACTATTTACGGGGCTCAGGAGAAATTCATGTCCAGCAGATGGAAATTACTGCGCAGTTTGACAGTGAGCGCAGCGTTCCTCGTCGCAGTTGGCGATTCCCAGGCGGTCGCCCAGCAGAATACGCCGTCAGCATATTGGGCGGCTTTGGCGAAATTCGGTCAACAATTCAGATCCGAAACCCGCCCCATCTTATCTTCGGGAGTACAACATTTGTTTGATACTGCCCTGTCGATGACATCGCCAGGTGTTCTCGTCGATCCGGGTAACGACGGAGGAGGCGACGGAGGACCCATCATGGGAGCCGCCGTAAATCCCTCCCACTCAGGGCCCATCCAGCACAGCGATAGCTTGCGGAACGGTGCGGCGCCAAAAGGATTGGTCTCCTCCAGGGCGCTTGATTTCAGCGTGAGCAGGTTTGCTGGTTCCGTTCAGAATGAAAGCGCCGCAGCATGGTGCGGACCGAATGTGGTTGTAGGCTACAACGACTTCGCAGCCGAACAGTACCGGTTCCATGAAATTGGAACTACCGGCATCGACATGCCTGGTCTCGGAAGCGGGGTTGCATATTCTTCAGACGGTGGATCCAGCTTTACCGCACTGCCTTACCTGCCTCCGGGCAACGTGGCACTGGGCGGGGTCTTCGGTGTTGCGGCACTCGCATGCAGCGATCAGCACAACTTTTATTACGCATCGTATTACCAGGCTCCGGGTCAGAACGGCTTCAGCGCTGGAATCGGCCTCAACGTTTCCCATGACGGCGGACACACCTGGAGCGATCCCACCATCCCGGTGAATTACACGAGTGGAGTGGAATTTGCGGATAACCCATCCATCGTTGTCGACCCAGGTAATCCCAGACGCTTGTATCTCTCATTCCTCTATTTCAATGGATTCGGAGGTCCAGAGTGCAATTGGCGGCCGGAGTTCTCGATCGGGATTGTGAAGTCCGAAGATGCCGGGTCTAACTGGACAGCTCCCCAGTTATTTGGAACGGTGTGCTATGGCTTAGACAACTCGGAAGCGATCGCCGCTCCCCAAGTAGCGGCTTCAGCCGACGGCAAGGTCTATGTCGCATGGCTCCACTATGCTGCCGACCGGTTCGAACAGATCAGGTTCGTCCGTTCCTTCGATCACGGCAACACATTCACCGATGCTTCAGTCGCGTCTAAGGTCGTTCCCGCGGGAACAGCCGGATTCATGCAGGGGATACTTGTGTCCAACGAGCGTCCATCGATTGCAGTCGACAATTCCAGCGGACCTCGCGCGGGGACTGTCTACATCGGGTGGACCGACGGCCGCTACCGCAAAATTCCGGACGCAGCTTCACCGACTGGAACCTATAACTTTGGAGACGCAGCGTACATCGAGTCCAAGGACTTTGGCGCTTCCTGGTCGAGCGTGAACACCGTCATCGGGAAACATGCCAAGTCACCGACGGCGCCCGTCCTTGGCGATCAATATATGACGACTATCAGCGTGGACTATAAAGGCACACTGGGACTCTGCTACTACGACCGTACCGGCGATCCCCGGAATGTGCGCTTCAGCCGCGTCTGTTCTACGACGGAAGACGGAGGCAATTCGTTCGAAGCGAAACGGGTGAGCGAGAACTCTTGGTTATTCAACCATATGGTGACTACCGAGCTGAACTACGCCACCATCGGGAGATATGACCGCGCGACCAGCGACAGCACAGGTCATCACTCAGGATTCTTCACGAGTTACACGAAAGAGGAGAACGGCAATCTCGACGTCTTCGGCGGGAGGGTTGAATAACCATGCGGAAACTTATATTTACTTCTCTCATCTTCGCGGGGACGTGCGCTATCACCAGCAACTCCCACGCCCAAACTACCAATCGTCACATGGAGATCGTCAATAAAACCATGTCGCGATTTTCCGCTGCACAGCGGGAGCACATGTCAAGCGGAGCCCAAATGCTGCTCCGGTTGTCGGGACAGTCCGCTGTGACTCTGCCCCGGGCAAATGCAAATGTGCAGGCGAGCACGGCATCGTTGCAGGCAGCACAAGCGGCGATGGAAGCCCGTGCCAAGGCTGAGAAAGAATACGGCCACGGAGGCCCTGTTCACGTCTCTGCCCCGGAATTCGACAACGTTCTAACCCGCATCGCTGGAGTGACCCAGAGCGAAACTTCGAGCGCATGGTGCGGCAACAACATCGTTGTCGGGTATAACGATTCCGGCGCGTACGTGCGGACCCATGTGCTGGGGAATAGTGGCCTGAGCTTTAGCGGAGTGGCCCATTCGGGAGATGCCGGCGCTTCCTTCAGGGATCTAGCGACGATCAATCCGGGCATCGATCCAAATACGTTCCTGTCGGGAGACCCGGTCGTGGTCTGCACGGATCCGAACAATTTCGCATACTCATCCCTGTACGAAAGCTTCACCCCTGCGACTCCGACTACGGCAGAGCAAGCGGGCAGTGGACTGGTCGTGAATTTCTCCACCACAGGCGGCGCCAAGTGGTTTCCTCCCGTCGTCGCAGTTTTGAAGGATGGCTTCTCCCATTTCCTCGATAAAGAGTGGATGGCGATCGATCCCAGCGATCCACGCCATATCTACCTGACCTATACCGACTTCGATTCCTCATTCCAGATCTGCGCCACCACGAGAGAGTCGGTCGAGATGGTGGTCTCTCACGATGGAGGAACGACGTGGAGCGCGCCGATGGCGATTGCCGATCCTTGTCTCAATGCGGGGCCTGGAACTCCCGGACGACCTCCGGTGGTGCCGGCTGCGTTAGGCTCTCAAGTCGCAATCGGGCCCAGCGGTGAAGTATATGTCGCCTACAACGTTGAGGCAGCAGGCGACGGAACGATGTACATCCGCAAATCCTTGGACCATGGCCTCACTTTCGGTGATCCAGTCGCGGTGACAAATCTGGTTTTTCCAGGCACACCCGGACTTCTGCAAGCGATGTTCCGCGTAAATTCATTCCCCAGCCTGGCAGTGGACCGGAGTAACACCGCTACCCGAGGGACGTTGTACCTTGCGTGGACGGATGGTCGGAACAATTCCGTACCAGATGATGTGCTCCTCTTCAATCAGTACTTTTTCGCCGATGTCCTGCTTACCCGCTCGCGGGATGGCGGCCAATCCTGGAGTTCCCCCGCGACAGTGAGTCCAACTCCGTCGTCGTTCAACGGAGCCGGACGCGATCAATTCATGCCCTCTGTCGTGGTGGACACCACTGGGAAACTCGGCGTCTGCTATTCAGACCGCAGGAATGATCCCGCTAACATGCTCGTCGATCACTACTGCTCGATCTCGAAAGACTCAGGCATGACGTTCAAGGACACACGGCAGTCGTCTCAGAGCTTCTTCCCAAGCCATGACAACGACGCGTTCGTGAATCCCTTCTACATGGGAGACTACGATTCTGCCGCGGCGGACCTGATGGGGGTCAACCTCGGATTTTTCGATAGCTTCCAGATGCAGCCCAACGGCGATGCCGATGTCTATGGCCGTCGGGTGTCCGCCAAGGCGCACGAAGACTAGCCCTCCAAAACACAACCAACCAGAAACAGGCTGCCTCCCGGCAGCCTGTTTCATTTGATCCCGCCTCAATTGTCATTGGGAGGCGCACCGGGGTAGACCCGCGCTGTCAGCCCGGGGATCGGTACACCGTATGAATTGTCATTGCGAGGAGCGTAGCGACGAAGCAACCCAGCGTTTGCTTTCAAACGCGCTTCAGCGCGTGGCTTCAGCCGGGGCTCGATTGACATGAACAAAATTAACCAAATATCATTCTTATCATGACTGAAATAGATCGTATCCGGTTGAGTCGCGAAGACCACGAACTCGTCACAACGATCGCGGATGCCCAGTCGGTCACGCGTGCCGCTGAGCGCATGCATGTATCGCAATCGGCCCTCAGCCACCACCTGCGGGCCCTCGAATCAACCCTAGGATGCGAGCTATTCATCAGAGAGCCCCGTCGCATGTTGCTCACCGAGCATGGACGCAATTTCATAACTCAGTCGGCCCGCGTCCTTGCAGGAATGCGTGCCGCCGACGCCGCCATCGTCGCCTCGGTCCGCACCTCTTCTCCCGTTGTCATTGTCGGCACCGAGTGCTACACCAGCTATCACTGGCTTCCGGCTTTGGCAGAAGAAGTTGGCTCCGCGATCTCTCAAGTACAACTTCGATTGAAGACGGATGCCACACGACGCGTCGTGGCCGCACTCCTTGCCGGAGAAATCGACCTGGCAGTGCTCAACAGAACGGACCGCCACCCGGATCTCACTTACACGCGTCTCCTGACCGACGAGATCGTCCTCCTTGTCCCCGTCGCTCACGCCTTGAGCGCCAAGCGCCATGTCGTGCCCTCAGACCTGGAGGGTCAGCGTCTGGTACTGCACGAAACACATGACGGAAAGCATCCTCTACTCGACGACTTCCTGAACAATTCTGGAGTGCAGTTCAACGTAGAGCATCTGCAACTGACGGAAGCACTGGTAGAACTTGTGAAGGCAGGGCACGCGATCACCGCCCTGGCAAAATGGATGATCGGTCCTCATCTACTTGACCATCGGTTAAAGGCTCTCCGTATTGGACCGAAGGGCCTGCATAGAGACTGGCTGCTCGCCAGCCGTCGCAGCGATCCCAGAGCAAAGAAATTCGCAGAGTTGGGAGAGGCATTAGGTTCCAAGCTTCGCAAGAAGCTCAAATGAAAACCGGCCCGTCTAGCATTTCTGTCTCATTAGCCGTATCCCCTCCTGTAGCGCAGACCCGTAGCGCCGGCTGCCAGCCGGTGGTCCGGTCCGGCGGCCCGCCGGACCGATGGATCAGCACGCTCCCCTGAATTGTCATTGCGAGGAGCGCAGCGACGAAGCAAGCCCGCGTTTGCTGTTGAACGCGCTTCAGCGCGTGGCTTCAGCCGCGGCGGAGCTGCATCCTACCGCCCGCGTAGACCCCCGGCTTCAGCCGGAACGAACACTCCACTCTTCATTGCGAACAAAAAAAAATTAAACAAACCTCTTGCACACACCTCACCAATCCTGCTACTCTGCTTCTCCCCGGCGTGTCCCTACAGATGCGCCGTTTCTCTTTGACAATGAAGACACACCACATCTTGGGCTAACCGAAAAGTAAACACCATTACTTGGATCTACGGAGATCTACGGAGATCTTTCGGTGATCTACGGAGACTTGGGGAGGAGGGGATATCTCGGTTTACACTCCTCCAAGGGCAGGCGGTACAGTATCTCCATGGAGTCTGGATTTCAGTGCGCGGGATGTGGTGAGTGGAACGAGACCGTGGTCGATCCCTCCGCCGGAGCGCTCCAGAGCTACGTAGAGGATTGTCAGGTCTGCTGCAAACCGAATGTGCTGACCGCCCGGCGCGGCACTGCCGGAGAGTTCGCGATCAGCGCTGAACTCGAGTGAAACTCCACTGTGACTCGACCGAAAAAAGGAGGAGCCCCGAAAGACTCCTCCCTCGAACACGCCGATTAACGGCCAGCACCATCGTTCTCTGGAGCGCTCTTGTCTGCCGCTGCGAAGAAGCCGAAGAGCCCGTGCGACTCACCGCTTATGCCAGCAGTGAAGAATAGCCAACTGCTGGGTCCGGCTAGCTGGTCGTTGCCAAAGCGAAGCGCCCACAACCGGTCGTTCTGCAGCGCGTGTCCATTCACATCTCGCAGCAGATCATCGAAGCGGCCCGTCTCGGCGTCATAGACAGCTATTTGCCCGCTGCCTGCATTGCCGATGAGCAGGTGATTGCTGTAGAAGCCGAAGTTCCCCGCCGCCAGCGCCACGCCCCACGGAGCATTCAGCCACGGTCCGTGCTCCAGCCGACGCAACAGCTTGCCCTTCGCCGAGAACTTGTCAACGAATCCTCTTCCGGGGAAATCGGCGTCATCGTGCTTGCTGGCATTCTGCTTCGCATACGTGACGTAAAGATCGCCATTGATCGCCTGCACATTGAACGGCGCGTATCCGGACGGAATCTCACGATCGGTGAACGCCCTCTCCTCTAGCTCGACCAGATGGAAGCTTGTGTCGTATACCTCGATCCTGCCAGACCGAAAGTTCGTGACATACAGAAAGCTGGGACCGCCAGGCGTCATCGTCGCGATCGTCGCACCCTTGTATACCGCGCCTTGGTCCGCTGTAGGTATCTTTGAGTTGTCCAGGATGAGCACTGCGTCTCCCGATCCCGGCCACGCCGAGATAGTGCCATCTTCCGTCACGAAGGTGAAGACCGCTGTGGATGTTACGCCGCTATTGCTGAAGTGGAATCCGGATGCTGCACTAAAAACCACCCCGGTCGGAGTACCCGTCCCCACCCCGGACACGACCGGCGGGATGTTCACCACCAGTGGAATGATCGTTCCATCGTTACCGTTATAAAGTGTCGAGACGTGGCCGTTATTATCAGCGACCCACCACGGACCGCCCGCACTTGCAATCAGTCCCCATGGATTAACCAGGTGCGGATCGGGCGTGGGAGCGAGGCCCGATATGTCGGATACAAAGTTGACTTGCTGATAGGCTTGCGCGCTCCCCAGCGTACTGAAAGCAAGCAATGCTGTGAGTGCGATTAGGGATTTACGCCAAATCCTGTCGAGATTACTAAACTGCATGGCTATTCCTCCGTCAACATGCGCTTATCGGTGGCCCGCGACGATGAGCAAGAATGACGTCGGTTCCAGCCGTATCGCTCTTCGACCATACGCAGGGGCAGCAGTGGAGTTGTCAGAGTTTTGTCGCGGCACTGTAAGATTTTTGTCAGTGCTGAGCTGACCACGATGCTCTCATGTGACAGTCCGCGCCTTAGCGCCAGTGACGCAAGTATCGCGAACAGTGCTTATCCTCATGCGATAATAAGCGGTTAGGACGTAAAACTTGGCGGGGCGGTTGGATTGAAATTTCTACAGCGGGTGGCGCTCGGCGCCTTGATTCTTGTGGCCGGTTGCCATGCGCAACAAAAGAGTGCCTCGGACGCGGGAACTCTAGCGCGCGATGTACAGAAGCGGGTAGTTTCCGAGTTGCGGCAGACCCTCAGTGTTCCGCTCGACGTGAACATCGCTTTAGGCCCTCAGACTCCCAGCGAATTCGCCGGATATGACAAACTGCCTGTGACCTTCAGCCGCGGGGCGCGAGTGACCACCGTGGACTTCCTGCTTTCGAAGGATCAGAAGTCGCTCGTGCGAATGGAGAAGTACGATCTCTCCAAAGTCGCGTTGCCCGAAGAAATCGCGAAGAAGATCGATACGCAAGGGCGTCCGGTCCGTGGTAATCCCAACGCGAAGGTAACCATAGTAAACTTCGACGACTTTCAATGCCCTTACTGCGCTCGCATGCATCAGGAGCTGTTTCCCGGCATCTTCGACCAATATAAAGACAAAATCAAAATCATCTATGTGGACTATCCACTAGCGCAGATCCATCCATGGGCGACGCACGCGGCAGTGGACGCGAATTGCCTTTTGTCGCGCGCTTCTGGCTCTGCGAATGACGATGCCTATTGGGACTTCGCAGACCGCGTACATTCCAGCCAGCAGTCCATCGGGGCGTCGCACGATGTGAAACAATCCGGAACGGAACTCGATAAGATAACTCGCGATGTCGCCACGAAGCACAGCATCAAGCTGGATGCGCTGAATGCCTGTATCGCCAAAGATGACAAGGCGGCGGTGGATAAATCAGTAGCAAAGGGCGACGCGCTTGGAATCAGTTCAACCCCAACACTTTTCATCAACGGTGAAAAAGTCGAGGGTGCGATGCCGGAAGAGGTCGTAAAGCAGGCGATTGATCAGGCTCTGAAGGATGCAGGCGAGGGTGCGAAGCAGTAGTCCGAATCAGGAGAACGGAATTGTCAGTTGCAGCGAAGAAGATGATGGTCAGCCTGATGCTGGCGTCTGCAGTGCTGGCGGGATGTAACAGCCAGCCCAGCCCGGACACGCTTGCCACCGTGAATGGAAAGAAGATCTCCGGTGGGGAATTGGACAAGTATTTTCACGCTCAGACGGCAGGTTCTCCGCAACCTGCGGGGCAGAGCGGCGATGCCGTGAAACTTGCAATCTTGCAGCAGCTTATTGAGAAAGAGATCCTGCTGCAACGGGCCGACAAGATGGGGCTTACCGCGAGTGATGATGAGGTCGAGGCCAAACTGAATGAGGTGAAATCACCCTATTCAAAGGAAGAGTTTGAGAAGAAGCTTCGAGAGCAGGGCCTCACAGCGGATGATTTCAAACGCGACCTTCGACAGAACCTTACCATCCAGAAGCTCTTCAATAAAGAGATCACCTCTAAAATCAACATCTCAGACCCGGAAATCACACAGTTTTATAACCAGGAGAAGGCTCAATTTAATCTGATCGAGCCGCTCTATCATTTGGCGCAGATACTGGTAACGAATCAACCGAGCTCGCAAGTCGCCAACATGAAGAACGACAAGGCCCAAAACGATACGGACGCCAGGAAGAAGATGCAGCGCATCCAGAACATGCTAGACAGCGGCGAAGACTTCAGTATTGTTGCAATGAACTACTCCGAGCAGCCGAACACAGCATCGAGCGGTGGCGATATGGGGATGCTCCCCGAATCGCAGCTTAAGAACGAGCAGGAGATATGGAATGCCGTTAGTCGGCTGAAGCCCGGTCAATATACGGGAGTACTCCCCGTCTACGACAACAATCATCGCGCGGTCGGATACAGCATCATCAAACTCATGAGCAAAGAACCGGCGGGTCAGCGCGATTTGAGCGATCCGCGCGTGCAGCAGGATATCCGCCAGCGGTTGCGCCAAAGCAAAGAACAATTGCTCGAGGCAGCATTCCGTGACGTTTCGCACAACGAAGCGAAGGTGCAGAATTTTTTCGCGCAAAACCTGGTCAAGAGCGCTGGCAAGTAGCCATGCTCCGGTACGGCATTCTAGGATTCGGACTTCATGCGGAAAAGCGCTTAATGCCCGGATTTGCTTTTGCGGAGCGATCCAATCCGGTCGCCTTCTGGCGTAACAATCAGGAAAAAGCCACGGAGACGGCCTCCCGCTGGAATCTTAAGAGTTACGACTCGGTGGAAGCGCTCTGCTGTGCCGATGACGTAGATGCGATTTTTCTGACATCTCCGGATGCTCTACATCTGCAACACGCAGAAATTGCCTTTCGTTGCGGAAAGCCAGTGCTGTGCGAGAAACCGATGGCCATGAATGCAGCGGAATGCGAACAGATAATCGCTTCCGCATCTAGCGCAGAAGTGCTGATTGCTGTAGCGCATGTCATGCGTTTTGAGCAGAGCGTGAATGTCGCACGTGAGTGGGTCGCTTCGGGTGAACTCGGGGAGGTGCTGAGCGCACGTGCTGAGTTCACATACCCCGGCTTTGACTCGTCCCGCACGTGGATCACGGACGCGTCATTGGCATGCGGCGGTCCGACAGGAGATGTAGGTGTTCACTGTTTCGATGTCCTGCGATATGTGCTGCAGAGGGAGGTTACGGGCGTGCAGGCCGTAATGCATAGTGGCAGGCACTCCGGCACTGTAGAAGCGAACGCATCCGTCACCCTCGAGTTCGGCGATGAAGCACTCGCCAACGTATTCGTAAGCACCCAGGCGCCCTATCGCACCTATCTGGAAGTCATCGGTTCGAAGTTTACCCTTGAGTCGCGCAACAGCTTCTATGTAGGTGGTGGCGTGGATGTCGTGCTTGTAGAAGAGGGCCGCGAGGTAAGACGCGAAACCTGTGATAACTCGCGGGCATATGGCATTCAGGTGGACGCATTCACTGGGGCTATCGAGGGCGAAAAACCTTTTGCATGCTCCGCAAACGATGGACTGATCAATCAGACGATCATAGATGCCGCATATAAAAGTGCGCGGACCGGAGTAAAGATCAACCTCTAAACAGGGGGAGGATTAAGCGATCAGCCGCTGCGGAACTTCTGCCCGCGATTGCAGGGCGCCGGTACGATCTTCCAGCAAAGGCCACCCTTTGCGCATCACGTATTCGAGCCACCATCCTGCCGCCTGCGAGGTCAAGACTGCGGTAAGGATCAGCGTGGTATAGAAAGGCGCGTTGATGATGCCCGCATCGAGCGCGACCGAGGCGAGCACAATGCCAGGGCCTCCGCGCGCATTGGTGGCGACAGCAAGGTTGATGCGATCGAGCGCTCCGAATCCTGCGCCCGCGGCAGCCATCCATACGGAAGCAAGTTTCACAGCGCATGCGCCCAGCAGGAAAATCGCGAGCATCGGCCAGGAGAGCGACTTCGTAAGATCGAGCTTGTATCCCACAAGCGCGAAGTAGATGGGGATAAACACCGCGTAGCCCACGGAGTGTAAGGACGCAATAGCTTCATTTACCTTGGAGTCCCCATTAGGCACCGCCACCCCGGCGAGAAATGCCGCAAAGACGAGATTGACCCCGAGAAGCGACGCTGCACTCACATAAGCGAAGAGCACGATGATCTGCCATGCCACCGCTGAGCGTCGTGCGAAAGGGTTGATCCTGGATGCATGCAGGCGCGCCAGTAATCTGGGGAAGAGCGTTAAGCCTAATGCGAAGTAGACGAGGGTCAGTGATACCTCGAGCGCGATCGTCTTCTTGGGAACGATTCCGGACTTTGCGAGTGCCGTTGCAACTGCCAGCACTGCCCAGAGGGCAACATCTTCAAAAACAGCAACGCTGAGCACGAGTCGGGCAAAGCGTGTCTGCAGGATTCCCATATCGTGGAAGATGCGCGAAATTACCGGGATCGAAGTCACTGCGGCCGCGATGCCGACCACCAGCACGAGCGAGATCCGGGAGTGCGCCGTGCCCATCAGGCTGTTGAAGCTCAACCAGTGCGACGAAATCAGCAGGACCACGAAGGGAACGCCTGTTCCGACAAGCGCGAGCCACGCCACTTCGCGACGTTCTTCTGAGCGGAACAGCCGCCGTGTCTCCGCGCCTGAAAGAAACATCAGGAGGAGGAGTCCGATGTTGTAGAGCAGGTCGGAACCTGCCTTTGCCGCAGCAGTATTTAGGCCTTTAGAAAAGTGCAATAGCGATGGACCGAGCAGGATTCCGGCGAGGATCTCACCGATTACCCGCGGCTGCCTCCATCGCACGAAAAGGTCGCCAAGCAGATGCGCCACCGCCACCAGGACCAGAGCAAACAGTATGAGAGACCCAAACTCAGCAGTGGACATAGTCACCTACCACTTGCTCTGATGTTCGAAGGTAAGCTGCTGGCTGCTTAAGCGCCCTATTATTTGTGCCTGGTTGTTGGGTTAGAAGTGCGGCTTTTGGTTCCCCTTCAGCATTTCAAGGCACTTCGCAAGACGTCGCTGTCGGGTCGCTTCCTGTTTGGCGCCGGTGATCCAGCGGACGAATTCCTTCCGATGGGTGAACGAGAGCGAATCGAAAAACACCTTTTCTTCGCGATGGCTGGGCTGGGCCAGTAATTGCCCCAAGTCTGGGGGTAGGTCGACCGTGCGTTCTTCCGTATCGGGGCGGACTGTTACGTGGACTAGATCGCCAGCTCGGATGCCCGCCGTCTCCCGCATCGACAGATTGACAGCAAAGAAGATACGTCCATTCATGAGAAAAGTGGTGGTGCGGAAGGGGGCGCCATTGAGGGTTATGGTTACGGGCAGTCGTGTCTTGCCGAAGACGTCCTTTGGATCGAAGGGCAGGTCGATGCCGCAGGCCTCCGAGTCAGCAGCTTTCTCGAGTTTTGCCTGGAACGCGACGCTGCCATCCGGCTGTTTCTTGTAAGGCTCCGGCATCAGCGTCCCTCGACCTCGCCTGCGATCCAGCGCAGCACCAGGTTGACCACAGCAAGCACGATCGCACCGATGAAGGCCGATCCAAAGCCGCGTATGTGAAATCCGGGTGTGATCGTCGAAGCCAGAATCAGCATGAGCGCGTTGATCACCCACCAGAAGATGCCGAGTGTGATGAACGCGAGGGGCAAGGTGATGACCTTGAGAAAAACGCCGATGGTGGCATTCACGATGCTGATCACGATAGCCGCGATAAGTGCAGCGGCAAATCCAGTCACGTAGAACCCGGGCACAAAGCGGGCAACGATCAACAGTGCAACAGCGTTCAGAAGAAGTCGGACTATCCAGTACACGCTCACCCTCGCTCGAAAGTTATCACAGCGGCTTGCTGACAGCTCATAGATGGTCTGTCCCCCTTCCGGTATCCCCCACTCCCTGCGAATCTCTGGAATCAATGACTTAGGCAGGGTGAATCCCAGGAGATCCCTGAAATCCCAGTAATAGTGTTTATCGATCGATTAGCCCAATAGGTAGTGGTATTCGGTTTTCAAAGAGCAAACGGCGCGTCCAATTGAGGACACGCCGTGGGAAAAACAGAGTAGCAGGATCGGGTAAGGATGGCAATAGTTTTAATGTAGTTTCGGAGTAGTTTCGGCTTCGGCTCGGGGAGGATCGGGGTGTGGAAAGTTTCGCTTTTCCACAATTGGAGGGGATTTTCGGGGTAAGTGCGGGGTTTTGCACAGGCGTGGGAAGATATCCACAGGGTGGCGATGGGAGGCTGTGGAAATGAGCCTGCGGCTCAAAGGAAATGGCAACTCTCCCACCCTTCGCGCAAAGAACGCGCGAAGAATGGGGCACCCTGTGTGGCCCCAGCGCCTAAAGGCGCCATGAATGGGATGTGCGAATCCCCCGGCTAAAGCCGGGGTCTACCTGTCGCTGCGCTCCTCGAATGACAATTCATAGAGCGTGGTGATCTCCCGGTCCGGCGGGCCGCCGGACCGACCCCCGGCTGGCAGCCGGCGCTACGGGTCTGCGCAAAAGGAGTGGGGGATACCCGCACCGATACAGAAATGCAGGTCCCTCCGCCGCTGCGCTCTGTCGAGATGACAGGAAGCTTGCCCACGGCAGGCAGCTCCGCCGGGGCTGAAGCCCTGGGTCTACCTCGTCCCTTATCTCTTGTCCCTCAATACGAGGCAGCTCCGCCGGGGGTGAAGCCACGGGCTGACGCGCGTTCAAGGCAAACACGGGGTTGCTTCGTCGCTACGCTCCTCGCAATGACAATTCATAAAGCGTGCTTAATGCGAAGCAGCTCCGCCGGGGCTAAAGCCACGGGCTGAAGCGCGCTCAAGGAAACGGTTAGAGGTTACGCAATAGAGGGACCGACGAGGCCGGTCCCTTGTTACGAACATCCCTAGTGGCTTGCGGGTGGGACGATGCCGTTCATTCGCAGGTAGACAACCATCTGTCCGTAGTGGTCGAAGGAATGAGCAACCACATCTTCGGCCAGCTGAAGGCGCGTCTTCTGCCGAGTGCTGGGCGCGAGGATCTGCGTGGTCATATTGTGCTCGTCGATGGTGGCTACCGCCTCGTGCAGGGCTACAAATGAGCCCTTAACGTAGTCCACAATCTGGGTTTTCGATTGAATTGAGGCGGGCCCAGTCTCCGATTCCTGCTCGATGGTGGGCTGGCGGTTCAGGATATAAGCTGCCATGCGGTAGTTGTTGGCTGCAAGGTGCTTGGCCTGTTGTCCAAAGGTACGCACGCCGGTGAACTCGCCATTGGAAGGGGCGAATGAGTATTTGTCACCGGGCATGGCGTCCACGGCGCTGACCACTTTTTCCTCTGTGACTGTAATCCAGAAGTCGAGCATCTGGCTGACGGGCAGATTGGGGGCGGGTTTTTGTGTTTGTGCGCTCAAGCCAGACGATGCAAGCAGAGCGAAGACGAGGAGGTAATTTAACGCGTTCATAAGTGCTCCTTGAGTGAATTTGAACGATGAAAGTGGGAGCGCAAAACGGCAACTGCCGATACGACCCACGAATTCAGCTCATTTTCAGGCGCAAGGAGGCCCACGATCAGTAGGCGGAGATCCGATAGAGGAGAGAGCGACGGCTGTGCGGGCAGGAGCTGAAATCCAGCCGATCGGCGCCAATCGCGGCACGGCAGGCGACGCGAAGTCTATCCTGGCAAGCTGCGAATGGACAAAGCCACGGAGGCCACACTTGTCAGGTATGGATCTTAGAGATGTCTTGCATTCGAATCGGGCAGAAGGTGCGCCGAGATGCGCTCGGGACGTCCGGGCACAAGACTTGTGCGTGAGACACGTTGAGCTGGATTGCCCGGTCCATCCGATGACGCAGGCCTGAGCCATCGTGGTAAACACAATGATCAAGGCCAGCGCGATCAAAGAGGGGCGGCGGCGCATAGCGTTCCTTTGTCTTAGACGTACTGCCTGCACAAACGTCTCGACTGATTGCAGGGACGCGCCATTACGCCGTATGGCATTTCGGGCTATAAGGCGGCGGGATCAGAGCTTTGGAGTGCTAAAGCTGTTGCCGACCGTGGTGGGGATGCCGGCGTTGCTGGTCACAGGCTGCGAGGCACTCACACTCTGACTTCCCGCGATCTGCAGATCGTCCTTAAAGAGACGATTACCGCCATAGGACTGCGCGAGACGCTCTGCTTCCAACTTCTCTTTTCCGTTGGCGATGGTGCCACCAAGGTGAATCTCGGTGTCGGTCACGCGCACGATCACCCCGCTCGCCGAAGGAATGTTGGGATTGCCAAGAAGTGACGACTCTATCTTGTGCTGGAGTTCGGAGGTGGAGAGGCGCGAGAGGCTCGGCAGGGCCTCAAGGGGCGGAGGCGCGGGCTTCGAGACGGCAGCGGGTGTTACCGTTGCGACCTCTACTTCGGGATGCCGAACCGCAGGTTGCGGAATGGCCTTCTTTGCCCTCTTCGTGCGGCGCGCGCCCACTTTTGCAGTGGTTGCGGCTGGGTTCGCTTCCTCGAATCGAGGCTGCGGTTCGGTGCCCTTCTTGCTTCCAAGCTTGTTCGATGCTGCCGGAGTGGTGTGGACCGGGGAGACCTTCACCTCGTCGGGGCGCACAACTTTCACAGCACTCTTCTTGTTGCTCTTGGTCTGGGGCTGATCGATTGTAAACGTCTGCGAAACCGCGCTCACACTGGCGAAAGCTATGAAGGTGAGAGCGGCAAGATGATACCTGCGCAATGTGTTCTCCAGCCCGAAAGGATAAAGGGTTGCTGTTATTGAGATGCCCGAACCGGGTGCGCCGGTTGGAATGGACAAGAACAGTTTACAGGGAGGGCACGGATAGTCATTATTTTATGGAGGTTCATCTAAACTGAGAGCAGATGCATTCGCACTCTCACGATGCTACGGGCAAGATCCTGCTGTTCTCGCTGGCGGCCACGATGATCTATATCGTGTTGCTGGTGGTGTACGGATTGCGGGCGCATTCGCTGGCGCTACTCTCGGAGGCGGGACACAACTTCTCTGACTTCCTGGCGCTGCTGCTCTCGTGGGTTGCGGTGTATTTCAATCCCGCCCAGCGACGACGACGAAGACCTTCGGATACCAGCGAGCAGGCGTGCTGGTCGCATTTGTAAATGCTTTGACACTGGTAGTTGTCGCCGGATACATCTGCTATGAGGCCCTCATTCGGCTGGCGCATCCCGGCGATGTTCAAAGCCGGACGATGATGATCGTTGCGGCAGTCGGAGTCCTGCTCAATGGAGCGATCTCGTGGATGCTGTTCCGCAGCGGGCGCGCGCAAGATGTAAACATCCGGAGCGCGCTGATCCATCAGCTTGGCGATACCCTTTCGACCGCCGCCGTCATCGTTGGCGGTTTTCTGATCTTCTCTACGGGAGCAGCCTGGATCGATCCCGCACTCTCGCTCGGGATTGCGGCATTAGTGCTCTGGTCTTCGTGGGACATTATCCGCGAGACACTGAATATTCTGTTGGAGGGCGCGCCAAAGGGCCTTGATGTGGATGAGGTGATCGCATCGCTAAGCGAGGTTGCGGGAGTCAACTCGGTGCATGATTTGCACATCTGGAGCCTCGGTTCCCGCACGCATGCTCTGTCTTGCCATATCGCGATCGCAGACATTCCTCCATCGGCGAGCGAGGCGATCTTACGCGAGGTGAAGTACCGGCTATCGACGTTTCGCATACGGCATTCGACGATCCAGTTTGAGCACACGGAGTGCGAGGTGGCGCATGGGTGTGTGATCCCGCTCGACCATGTACACGATCACGAGCACTAGGAAGCAGAAGTTAGAAGCTACCTGCGAACGTAGTGGTCCGGTGCGAACTTTTGCAGAGTGCCGATGTTGCTGAGCTGGCGACGCTGCTGTTCGGTGATGAGCGAGAGCGACCGGGAGCGGTCAGTGCGCAGAGAGGGCACGGCGGCAAGAAGTCCACGGGTGTAGGGGTGTTGCGGATTACGGAGCAGGTCACGGGTGGGCGCGAGTTCGACGATGCTGCCGCGGAACATGACGGCAACACGGTCCGCGACTCGAGAGACGACGCCCAGATCGTGCGAGATGAAGAGCATCGCGAGTCCGAAGCGTTCGCGCAATAGCGCCAGCAGGTCGAGGATCTGGGATTGTACGGTGACGTCAAGGGCGGTTGTCGGTTCGTCGGCGATCAACAGCCTGGGTTGGTTAACGATGGCCATGGCGATCATGACTCGCTGGCGTTGTCCACCGGAGAGTTGGTGGGGGTAGTCGCGGGCGCGGCGATCGGGGATGGAGACTTCGCGCAGGGCGCGCAGAGTGCGCTCCCACGCTTCACGCTTCGACAGCCGGGCACCATGCGTGAGGACCGCTTCCGATATCTGGTCGCCGATGCGCATCACCGGATTGAGAGCGGTCATCGGCTCTTGAAAGATCATGGCGATCTCACTGCCGCGAAGCTGACGGACCTGGTCCGGAGCTAGAGTGAGCAGATCGCGATCACGATAGAAGATGCTTCCGGCGATGCGCGCCTGGGGAGCCAGCAGACGCATGATTGCGAGAGACGTGACGGACTTGCCCGATCCGGATTCCCCACAAGCGCCAGAGAGTCGCGCTCATCAATGGAGAAACTGACGCCGTTGACGGCGGTGCTGATGCCGAATTGCACGGAGAGATCCTGAACTGCAAGCAGCGCGGACATGCAGTGATTATCGCAGGTGAATGCTTGGTATTCTCGAAGCATGTCCGAAGTGCCCAATGTGAAGATCACCCGCCGTGCTGCTGAGCGTCTGCGAGACGGACACATGTGGGTCTACCGGTCGGACCTTGCGATCCCGGACCAAGAATTGCCGCGAGGTGGAGTGGTGCACGTGTTGAGCGAGAAGGGGCGCTTCATCGGCAGCTCGCTGGCCAGTTCGACGTCGCAGATCGCACTGCGCATGATCACACAGGATGCAATCATTGATGGTGAACAACTGCTGCAGCTTGTCCGCAAGCGGGTCGAGCGGGCGGTCGAGTACCGCAAGCGCTTCGTCAAAGACTCGGACTCGTACCGTGTCGTATTCTCCGATGCGGACGGCGTACCCGGCCTGGTCGCAGACCGTTATGACGATGTGCTTGCAATCCAGATGCTCACGCAGGCGATGGACCGTGATGACGTACGCGCGGTCGCAGTGGAAACACTGCGGGCGGAGTTGGGCATCGGAAATATCGTGGAACGTGTTGATGCCAAGACACGGGAGCGCGAGCAGTTGGAAGCGATCGATTCGCGGCAGATATCCGGCAATAAGAGCAGCACGATCTTTCATTTGAATGGACTTGCTTTCGCATTCGACGCACTCAGCGGTCAGAAGACGGGAGCATTTCTCGATCAAAGACAGAACTACGCCGCCGCCGAGAAGTACGCACACGGCCGCGGGCTCGATGTCTGCACGTATCACGGTGGGTTTGCGCTGCATCTCGCGCGAGCGTGCGACAGCGTCACCGGCGTTGACGTTTCGAGGCCAGCGCTCGAAGTAGCGGACGCGAACGCGTCGCGTAACAGGCCACAGTTGCGGTGCGAGGCGGAATGGCTGGAGGCGAACGCATTCGACGTGCTGCGTGACTGGTCGGACGCGGGGGAGAGATATGACACCATCGTGCTCGATCCGCCGGCGTTCGCTAAGACGAAACGCAAGGCGGGCGAGGCGCTGAAGGGATACAAGGAGTTGAACCTGCGCGCCCTGAAGATGCTCTCCTCTGGCGGGGTGCTGGTCACGTGCTCCTGCTCGCACCATGTGAGCGAAACGGAATTCCTGGAGATGCTTTCCTCAGCTGCAAACGATGCGAAACGGCGATTGCGAGTGCTTGAGCGGCGCACACAGGCGATCGACCATCCGGTGCTGCTCGGAATGCCGGAGACGCAATATTTGAAGTGCATTGTTGCTGAAGTGGTGTAGAGCAGCGCTGTTATCCGTTCTTCGATTTACAATCTTCGGTTTATGAAGAAGATCGCATTCCTATTTCCCGGACAAGGTTCGCAGGCTGTCGGCATGGGCAGAGAGTTGGCGGAGCGGTATCCAAGTGCCAAGAAAGTATTTGAAGAGGCCGATGAGGCGTTGGGATATGCGTTGTCGCAGTTGTGTTGGGAGGGTCCGGAAGAGCGGCTCAAGATGACGGAGGTAACGCAGCCGGCGATTCTCACGGCGAGCACAGCAGCGTGCAGAGTATTGCAAGAGCTCAGTAGCGAGCGTGGAATTGAACCGAGCTTCTGCGCCGGTCATTCGCTGGGAGAATACTCTGCGCACGTAGCTGCGGGTACGATGCCGTTCGGAGATGCGGTACGGACGGTGCGCAATCGCGGCAAATATATGCAGGAGGCGGTACCGGCGGGTGAGGGGGCGATGGCAGCCATCCTGGGACTCAAAGAGCCGGATGTCGAAGCGATATGTGCTGACGTTGCGCAGGAGACTCGTGAGGTGGTTTCGGCGGCGAACATCAACTCTCCGGAACAGATCGTGATATCGGGTAGCAAGAACGCCGTGGAGAGAGCCATGGCTGCCCTCAAGGAAAAGGGCGCGAAGCGGGCGATTCTGCTGCCGGTCAGCGCTCCTTTCCACTGCGCGCTCATGCAGCCCGCTCAAGAAAAACTTGCTGCTGATCTTGGCAGGCTCGTGTTCCAAGATCCGCGTATGCCGGTGGTGACGAATATCGAGGCTATCCCAACCGGCGATGCGGCACATGCGCGCGAGATGCTGATCCAACAGGTGACTGGAGCGGTGAGGTGGGTGCAGGTAGTCCAGCGATTGATTGCAGAGGGCGTCGAGGCATTCGTAGAGGTGGGTCCGGGGAAGGTATTGTGTGGGCTGCTGCGGCAGATCGACCGGTCGCAGACATGTCTCAATGTGGAAGACGAGGCAAGTCTGCAGAAGACGTTAGAAGCGTTGAGGGCGTGATTCACCACGGGACGATGAGGGTCTAAGGTTGCGGCTTGCCTGCGTATTTGTTTCGCTCGATGGCTCGGTGTCTCTGTGGTGGGGAGAGTTTAGAAGGTGTTGACGCGCACGCCTACTGGTGAGAATCCGATCTCTTTCGACTTGCGATTGACGATCAGGGCGATGGGTTCGGCACGGTCGTTGATGCGTACGGCGACGATCACGGCTGTGCCTTCGGCGGAGGGAGCGGAGCCGAGGATCTTATGGTGTGAGATAGCGCCGTAGTCGCCGGATGGTCCCCAGTCGAGTTGGAACTGTCCGAAGGCGATAGTTCTTGTATTTGTTCAAGTGCTGCTTCCAGTCGGGGTCGTGGTTCCAGGTTCCGAAAGCTTCGTCGTAATTTTTATGCTCGATCGCAGTCGAGGAATTTATCGACGGCGTGTTCCTCTGGCCAATTGTGGAATTTCCACCATCCGAAGAGTCCGGCGAGGATGAGCACGATGATCGTGACGATCACGACGCGACGACGGCGGTCGGGACGTGGATCGTAAACAGGTGCATTCAACAGCGACGACATAGCGGGATGATTGTATCGCGGTGAATACCTACAGTGTGCGTTTGAAGAGAAGCGTGGTGCCCGAGGAGGGTGATCGCGCAGAAGACTCCGAGGAAGAGAAAGTCGCCGTAGACGGCAGAGATACCTGCGTCCTTCAACAGCAGTTGCTTGAAGCCGTGGACGGCGTAGGTGAAGGGGTCCATATAGGCGATCACGCGCAGCCATTTGGGAAACGCCTGCACCGGATAAATCGCGCCCGATGGAAAATACATGAGGGTGTTCAATATCCCGAAGATGGCGCGCGGCACCAGAGGGTCTTCGACACGGGCCATGATGAACGACATCATGCTGATGAAGGCGAACGAGGTAATTCCAATCAGCAGGAAGAGCCAGAAGAAGCGGACGGGGGAGAAGGCACTACCCACTCCGGCAAGGAATGAGCCGACAAAAGTGAGTACGATGCCTGCCCCCATCGCTTTCAGCGCGCCGGCTGTGTTGAGGCCCAGGACGAGTTCGAGCTTGGTAATAGGCGTGACCAGAAATCCTTCGTGGATGCCACGCGCCTTGTCGTCGATATAGACGATGCCTCCTCCGATCATTACTGAGACGAAGATCGCGAGCGTCGATCGCCCCCGGCAAAAGGTACTTGATGTATTCGATATACGGGTACAGTTCGACCGTTTGCGAAAATGACCTGATGTTCAAGACGCGGCGTCACTGCGGGCTTATTAAAGGCGGCGACCATGCTCGACAAGTTTTCTTCGAGCGCCGCGGAGACGAAGCTGTCGGTGTTGTCCACGACAAGGCCGATCTGGGGGCGCGTCTGCTCGTAGTACTTGCGTGAGAATTCAGCAGGGACGACAACCACTCCGTTGATCTTGCCGTTCTTGAGGTCATGCACTGCATCCCGGTCGTTCGCGTACTCTTCAACGGTATAGGTGCGCGCATTGTTCCTGACCGCTAGCAATGCCTCACGAATGCGCACGGATTGCGGGCCGTGATCGTAGTCCACAAGCGCAACCCTTGCGTTGTGGATCTTGCCTCCGAAGGCGTTGCCGAGAACGACGAGTTGCACCAGCGGAAAAATCATTGCGGTGAGCATGAGCGCGGGGGAGCGGAAGAACTTGCGGAGTTCGCGTTCGATGATGGCCAAGGAGCGATGCATGGGCTGAAGCCTCACTTTCCAAATTGTCGATTTGTGGTTTATTCATCGAAATCGAACAAATCACAAAATCCACAAGCGGAGATCAGTTTTTACGGACGCAGGGCAGGCATATATGCCGGCGCCGATTGCAGACTGTCGCGCAGTGCGCGTCCGGTGTTGTGCACGAAGACGTCGTCGAGCGTCGTCGTTTGCACGGTGAGCGACTTGATATCGGCCTTTGCCTGTAGAGCGGCTTCTACGATCTCAGTGGTCGTTTTGCCGCCATTCGCGGTCATGACGCGAAACATGTTCGCCCCCTCGGGTTGCACGGCTTGTACTCCATTGAGTTGGGAGAGGCGCTGCTGCCAGGCGTCGCCGCTGCTGAATTGCACCTCTATCACGTTCTCCCCAGGTACATTGGCCTTAAGCTGCTTCGGCGTATCGAGGGCGACAAGTTTGCCGTGGTCCACGATGGCGATGCGATCGCACAAGCGGTCGGCTTCGTCCATGTAGTGGGTGGTGATCAGAATGGTGAGGTTGCGTATTTTCTTGATCTCCGTCAGCATCTCCCACACAGCGGTCCGTGAGACCGGGTCGAGGCCCGTAGTGGGTTCGTCGAGAAAGAAGATCGCGGGCGAGTGGACCAAGTCCGCGGGCGATTTCGACGCGGCGGCGCATACCTCCCGAGAGGTTCTTCACATCCGCCTGCACGCCACTTGCGTGAGATCGACAAGTTCGAGCAACTCGCTGATCTGTTTTTCGCGTTTGCCGCTGCGGGACGTTGTAGAGCTTCGCGTAAGATATGAGGTTCTCTTCGATCGAGAGCTCGAGGTCACTGGTCATCGCCTGCGGGATGACGCCGATGGAGCGTCGCGCTGCATTTGCATCTTTCGCGACGTCATAGCCATTGATGAGCGCCCTCCCCGCTGTGATCGGAATGAGCGTGGTCATCATACGGATCAGCGTGCTCTTGCCTGCGCCGTTTGGCCCCAGGAGCCCGAATATCTCTCCACTGCCGACACGGAAGCTGACATCATCGACGGCGGTGAAGTCCCCATAGCGCTTCACGATGTGGTCGACGACGATGGTGCCGTCGGCTGGCTGTGTCTTTGGAGTCATCTTGCGTTTCCTTGCTTGGAACGCGGGATGAGCACTTCGGCGGTCATTCCTGGAGCGAGCGTGTGAGTGTGGTTGTCCACAGCTATCTTCATGCCAATGGACTTGATGTCGCGCTTGGTCTTGCCCACGTCGCGCTGGGTAGCGAAGTCGGCTTCCGCATTCTTGAAGATCACTTTGCCACTGGTGCTCTCACCGTTGGGCAGGCGTACTTTAAGAGTGTCGCCGAGGGCGATGTTCACGGCTTGCGTCTCGGGAGCGTCAGCGTAGATCCAGGTGTCGTCGAGATCAACGATGGTGACGATCGGTGATCCGGCCTGGACGACCTCTCCTTCGCGCGCGATACGCGTAGTGACGATGCCGTTGATGGGAGCGACCACGGTGGTGTACCCGAGACGCGTTTGCGCCTGGCTGAGTTGGGCTTTGGCGTTGAGGGCCTGTGCACGGCTTTGCGCGACGACCCGGTCAGCGGCGACCGCCTGATTGGTGCCTGCGTGGGCGACAAGCAGGTTCGCCCGGGCTGCGTCCACGGCCTTTGCGGCGGCAGCGGCATTTGCTTTTTGCAGGTTAAGGTCGGCAGTGGCGTTGTCCGCGTCTTGCCTGGATGCGACACCTTCTTTTGCCAATGGGATGATGCGATCGTAGTTCTGCTGTGAGCGGCTAACGTTCGCCTGTGCCGCCTGCAGCTGCGCGAGCGTGTTCGCCACCTGTGCTTCCGCCTGCTTGACGACACTCGAGGTCTCGCCTCGTGCCATCTGAAGCGATGCCGTGGTCTCGCTAATGCGGCGATCGGCGCTGGTGACAGACGCCTGCGATGCCTGCTGCTCGGCGCGGAGTTCTTCCGAGTCGAGCAGGGCGATCACGTCGCCGGGTTTCACCGGAGTGCCGTCGTCCACGTTAAGTTTCTCGATGCGACCCATGATCTTCGGGCTGACGACGATCTGGTTCGCGTCTACAGTGCCGATGAGCGCATAGTCGGTGGAGCGATCGGTGGTTGCGAAATAATATGCGCCGCTACCTAGCAGGATGAGGGCGAAGAGGACAAAGAATTTGTTGCGCGCGTTCAAGAGGTTTCCTCGTTTCGTGCAGGTGAAAACACGGCGTGAGAGATGAAATCGATCACTGCGACCTTGCGAACTGCAAGAGCCTCGGGCGCCAGGGGATCGGCGCCACTCATGGCTTCGATCACAGGGGCACAGAGGAAATAAAAGACGACCGTTCCAATGACGGACAGTGTGGCCTGGCGAACATTCAGCTCCCGGAAGTCTCCGGCGGAGACTCCATCTTCGAGAATTTGCTGTACGCGCCGAATAAGTGGTCCTTGAAAGCGCTCGGCAAGAAGCTTCAAATGCGAACTTTTTCCTTCTACGGCGCGCATGATCTCGTGCTGCATGAGGCGAGCAAGCCTGGGACGCTGCGCGATCGCGTCAAAATGCGCATCGACGTAGGCAAGCAGTTGATCCCGGGGGGACGCGGCGGCTTCGATCGCCGCCATAAGACGCGGAGCTGTCTGGGCCATCGCGTGTTCCAGCACGGCGCCATGGAGCGCGTCCTTGTCTTTGAAGTAGTAATAGAGCAGCGCCTTATTGACCCCGGCGACGCTGGCGATCTCCTCGGTGCGCGCGCCCGAGATGCCGTCCCTGGAAAAAATCTGCAGAGCGGCATCGAGGATGAGAGCACGGGTATCGTCGCCCGCTGGCTTTGGCTTCCCCACTTTTGAGGGGCGGATTGTAAGGGGGCACGGCATATTAACTAAACAGTTAGTTAATTATACCAGCCCCCTATATTCAAAGTGAACTGAGTATGGGTGCCCTGATTGCCAACCGCCAGTTTGGGGGCCGGTGTGGTAAGCTGGAAGTGCATAAGATCCTGTCTCCAGCATGACGTAGCAGCTACGTTCAGGCGATACACACACAGAGGGATGGGGGATCTACTGATTCAGATCTGATTTGGAATCCTGCCTCGGGCCCATTTTCAACCGCGCCCGGTGTGTCTTAAGCAGAGAGAAATTTAACTAGATTGAGCAAGAGATCGACGTGTATCACCCCTATGAGAGGGGTTCCGGAAACCAGAATTTCCGTGTCACGGGCTGCCAATCCTACCTTGAAAAGAGCAGACCATTGTTGACACCTTTTGCGGAACTTCCGCTTTCTAAAGAACTTAAAAAACAAATTGCCCTGTGCGGCTTCGAAACCCCTACAGAGGTACAGCATGCCGCAATTCCTCACGGAATCAGCGGAAAAGACATTTTTGCCACTGCCCAGACGGGTACCGGCAAGACGCTGGCATTTCTAATTCCAGCGATCGAAAGACTGCTCCTGCAGAAAAGCGCCCAAGGACAGCCGAGCGTGCTCGTGCTCGTTCCGACCCGCGAACTAGCCATGCAGGTAGCCAAAGTCTATGACGAGATCGCGCCCAGAAAGCTCGGTCCGGCTGCCCTGATCATGGGGGGAGCAAGCGAGCAGACACAAATCCGCGCACTCAAGAATGGCGCCCGCATCGTGGTCGCCACTCCGGGACGTTTCGAGGACCTGCTTAAACGGCGGTTCCTGAAACTGGACCGCATTGAATTGTTGGTACTGGATGAAGCCGACCGCATGCTTGACATGGGATTCGTCCCGGCGATCCGCAGAATCGTGAAGCAGCTGCCTAAGCAGCGTCAGTCTATGTGCTTCTCGGCGACGGCTGATCCATCGGTCGCATCCGTCGTAGAAGAAATCCTGCGCGAGCCGGTCCGGTTGAGCTTCGGACACACGTCTCGTGCGGTCGAATCCGTGACCCTGAAGGCGTACGAAGTGGACCAGAACCAAAAGGCCTCACTTCTGGCCAAGGTGCTGGGCGCTGAGAGCGGACAGGTGCTCGTGTTCGTCGCTACCAAGCGCAATACGGAGCGGGTGGCTGAAAAGCTGGAACGCGGAGGGTTCAATGTGGACGTTATCCACGGAGACCGTTCGCAATCGCAGCGTAATCGTGCGCTCGACTCTTTCCAACGGGGCCGTACACAGATCCTCATCGCCACCGATGTGGCTTCGCGTGGCATTCACGTGGACAACATCGCACTGGTCGTGAACTACGATCTGCCGAACATTCCTGAAGACTTCATCCACCGCGTCGGCAGAACGGGACGCGCTGGGAATAGCGGCGTAGCCGTGACCTTCTGCACTCCGGTCGAGAGACGCGATCTGGCGAAATTCGAGCGCGTGCTGCAGGTCAAGATGGAGCGCATTCGCACTGGTGGTGATCTCGAGCGCGAGCAGCGCGGCCGTCCAGTCGATACCGAGAAGCTGCGCTTCGTGCCGGCCCAGAGACAGCAGGGAAAACAAGGCAAGGGAAGATCTTCATCGAAAACTCCCGCGGCGTTCCTGCTTGAGGGCGAATCACTGCAGAGATACTCAGTCAACTAGTGAGTTAGCAGTTGCAAAGAGCGCGGACCAAGGTCCGCGCTTTTCAACAGCGCTTCCACATCTTTGCTCCTGATGTACCTGGAATGACATCTTCTTTTTGGAAGAGTGTCACGGTACTCTGACAAGACTTCTGGCCACCCCTATGCGCACTCTTTCTAGATCTTCTGTTTTCAAATCATCCATTGTTGGTTTAGTGGTTCTTCTGGTCACGTCATCGGCGTTTGGCCGGACGACGCATCCTCGCAGTACGCACTTCAGGCGTGCGAGACATTTGAAGGTCGCGCATCGCAGAAGCTCAAGACGAAGATTGATGCGCCTGGCTCTGTTCTCGCCGCTACGGGGCACGCACGACTCACTCGTCCATCAGAACCTCATGGTCGGGCAGGACAATCTCGAGCGCATCCAGGATGACCAGCAGTTATCCGAGATGACAGAGAACCAGCAACTGCTCGCACTCCCCGGCACCTCGCAGATCACCTTCGATCCGTCACTGCCGGAAAACCGCCGTTTCTGCCGCCCCTGGACGAAGACGTTCCTGACCGAGTTTGCACAAGCGCACTGGCTCAAGTTCCATCATCAACTGCAGGTGAACTCAGCGGTGCGGACAGTCGAGTTTCAACAGCGTTTGCGCCGGGTAAACGGTAACGCTGCGGCGACTGACGGCGATACTGCTTCTCCGCACTTGACGGGCGCGACCGTTGACATTGCCAAGCACGGCATGAGCCGTTCTGAGTTGCAGTGGGCCAGACAATATCTGCTGGAATTGCAGAAGCAGGGCAAACTGGACGCAGAAGAAGAATTTCGTCAACCGGTCTTCCACATCACGGTATATAAGACCTTCGACTCAGAACAGGCAGCCCGGACCGCATCCGTAACAGGCGGAAATTAAAACACAATCGTTTGTTGAGATCTCTATCTGGCGAATCTCGCGTTTCGCGTGGGCAGTCATGCGGAGCCCACGCGCAGAACGACATCGCAGCTCGTTCGCGCATCCGTTCAGCAACCTTGGTGTTCTGAATGTTGGAGCATTCGCCGGCTCACAAGATCACCTGGCATGAAAACTGCTCCCCGCCTGGATGCTGGCTTACTTCGGTAACGAATCCGGCTGCTTTGCTTATTGACCGGGCGGCATTCCACCGGGATATTGAAGAGGAATTGTTGTGCACTTCTCACAGCAATGGAGGAGCGAACTTCATGAACGATATCGATGCCGCTTTGGAACAAAAACTCTCACAGACAAAACAGCTTCAGAAGGACATCGAAATTCTGACTGCAGCACTCCGCATGTCGGGCGAAGAAGACGACGGCCGGAAGGTCCGGAGCGTTATCGATATCTCGGAGTCGAAGCGTTCTTAGCCGTCTCTAGTTCCTTTGCAACTCTGGGCGCACGGAGACCTCGACGGTAAATTTTCCGCGAAGCACCTGCAAGATAGAATGCCGGTTCGCTGCGGACTCATCGAGCAGCCGATAGAGCGAGTCGACGCCCTCGATGGGATGTCCATCGAAGCGGACGATGATGTCGCCCTCACGCAGGCCAGAGCTGGCAGCCGGACTTTCTGGTGCGACTCCGATCACGAGGGCACCTGAAAGCGTGTCGAGGGAGTGAAAACGCGCGAACGCGGTGTGAATCGGTGCGGTCTGCGCCTGCACACCGAGGTAGCTGCGCCGGACCTCTCCGAACTGTATCAGCTTGCTCGCGATGAAGCGTGCGGTATTGACCGAGATCGCGAAGCACAGACCTTGCGCGCTCGGGATGGCGGCGGTGTTGACGCCGATCAGTTCTGCGCGGGAGTTCACCAGCGGTCCGCCCGAATTGCCTGGGTTGAGTGCCGCGTCGGTCTGGATGACATCCTCGATCAGCCGACCGGAGCGGGAGCGGATGCTGCGTCCTAAGGCGCTGACGACGCCGGCGGTAACGCTGTACTGAAAGCCCATGGGATTGCCCACCGCAATCGCAACCTGTCCAACCCGGATCTGGCGCGACTCACCGAGCGTCACCGGGACGAGGTGCGGCGCATCGATACGTATGAGAGCGAGGTCGGTGTGAGGATCATCGCCGACGACGTTCGCTACGTAGCGTTCCCCGTCGAGGGTCTGCACCATTACCTTCGACGAGCCGTGCACGACATGACTGTTGGTCAGAAGATATCCGTCAGGTGTAAACACAAAGCCGGAGCCGCTGCCGCTCTGCGCCTGCTTACCTGTGCGATCGGTCGAGTATGTCTCAACCTTGACGACGGAGGCGCTCACGCGGTCGGCGACCGAAGTGACTACGCGCGAGTAGGCGTCGAGCGCCTCCGCATCTGAGGTGGGAGCCTGACTGTCGACGGGAACTCCGGCTACTGGAAGGTCAGCCTGAGGCGATGAGAGGTCCATCCACTGCATGATGAGTTTCGATGAATGGCAGGCACCCCCGGATTCAAGCGGTCACGGCAGCAGCTCTTTCGGGAGAGACTGTCCGGGCCGCTCTTCATCCCACTGGGCAAACGTGATCCACCAGCGCGCACCGTCCCAAAGCATTTCAATGCTGTTTACGCCACGAGCGATGATCGGTCCGTCCGGAGAATTACGGGATTCATACGTGCTGAGCACATGCGCGATGTTGCCGAAGCGCTGCGTCGTGCGATGGATCTCGCGTTCGTAGAACCCCTCTTTTGTAAAGAAGCGCTGCGCAGTGTCCGTATACTTTTGGTGATCAGACACGAGAGGCGACGGTTTGCCATCTTTTCCGACCGACATCTCGACGAAGCGCAATCCTGGGATATAGAGCGAATCGTCCCGGGACCAGTCACGCTGAGCGCCCTTCGGACCGGAGACGACGTCGTACCAGGCGCGAATCATGCCATCGATAGAACCGACATCCTCGGGCCGGGGTGGAATCGTGCGGATATCCTGGTGGTCTCCGAGAGTGCAATGACTTTCTACTGTGCATATGCGCAGATTGCCTACCTTCGTATACGGGCTGGCAGCCTGCTGTTGTGCGGCTAGGGTGAATGGAAGTAAGAAGATTGCTGTAATCAAAGTAAGTGATCGCATGCGCCTGAGTGTATCGGTTCCAAGCTAGTCTTTGCATGTAGAATTTGTGGCCGGTAGCAAAACCTGGGAACGGAACTTTCGCTGGAGCGCGTCCGTATTTTCTTTCGACCCCGCGTCGGTTACTCTCCCCCGAAGTTCACAAACGGTCAGTTCTTAGAAGGAGTTTCTATGTCTTCTCCGCAATCAGCGCCTAACTTTGCGCCTGCTCCGCAAGAGATCGTGATGCAGGCAGGCCTGGCGTATATCGTCTCGAGCTGCCTCGGTGTCGCCGTCAAATTAGGCGTGCCCGATTTGATCGAAACCGAGGGTACAACGCTTGGCCTGTTAGCAGAACGTACAAAAACAAAGAAGGATTTTCTCTATCGCGTGCTCCGCGTTCTCGAGATGGCAGGTATTGTGTCGCAACCGGAAGCGGGGAAATTCGCACTTACCGCCGCTGGGGCGCTTTTGCGCTCCGACGCGAATGGATCACTGCACGACATCATCGAGTTTATGACGGACCCACTTCACTTCCAGCTTTACAGTGGATTGCGAAGCAGTATCGAGACCGGAGCCACGACCTTCGAGCACATGTTCGGCGAGCCTTTCTTTTCCTGGACGACGCATGCTGAGAATGCCGACGAGACTGCTGTCTTCTACCGGGCGATGACGAGCTTTAGCAATATGTGCATCCCCGCTTTTCTTGAGGCGTACGATTTCTCGGCTTTCAAGGTACTTGTGGATGTAGGTGCCGGACATGGTGCGATCATTCGGGCAGTCCTGAATGCACATCCATCACTCAAGGGTGTGATTGCGGATATGCCTTCGGTCATGGCGGGCGCTCGGGAGGCGATCGCCCGGGACAGGTTGGCTGATCGATGCTCGGTTGAGCCCTGCGACTTCTTCGTGTCGGTCCCCGCCGGGGGCGACGGCTATTTCATGAAGCATATTTTGCATGATTGGGCGGACGATCAGGCAGTGGCGATCCTCAAGAACATCCGGAAGGTGATTGCAACGAACGGCAAATTGCTGCTGGGAGAGGCGGTGATCGAGAGTGGCCCGGCGCCTCATCCGGGGAAGCTGATTGATATCGAGATGATCGCATTTGTCGGTGGAAAGGAAAGGACGGAACCGGAGTTCCGCGACCTACTTTCGCGTGGTGGATTCAAGCTCAACAGGGTAATCCCGACCAAGTCGCCGTTGAGCTTGATCGAGGCATCTCCCGTGTAAGCCTTTAAAGAGTAAGAGTTTAGAGGGGATGGGTAGCAGGTTTTCAGAATGATGAAAATCTTAGCGTAATACACTCACAAAGTCTGCTACTTTTGATATCATATGTTCATCTAAAGAGATGTAGGCGATCCGGCATTCGACCGGGGTAGCCGATTGGAGAAGATATGATGATCACCCGTTGGGACCCAATTCGTGAATTAGCTGGTTTGCACAAAACCGTGAATTCCATCTTTGAAGAGACAGCGGCGAAGGACGGCACCGTCGCGAACAGTTTCGTACCTCCTGTTGATGTCTTTGAGGACGAGAGTTCGATCGTTCTGAAGCTGGAAGTACCTGGCGTGAAGGCAGACGAACTCGATATTCGGCTTGAGAACAACAAGCTGAGCGTCCGTGGAGAACGCAAGTTCGAGGCAGAGAAGGCGGAGAATTTCTTGCGAGTGGAACGTCGCTACGGTAGCTTCGTGCGCAGCTTCACGCTGCCAAACGCGATCAGCAACGACAAGGTCGAAGCAAACTACATGGACGGCGTGCTTGAGATCGTGCTCGCAAAGCGGCCCGAAGCGCAACCCAAGCAGATCAAGGTCCATGCAGGTGCGAAGCAAATCGATGCTCAACAGCCAGTTGCCCAGTAATTTGACCACTTGACCACCGCAACCGGCATCGCAGAATAAGAAATCACGGATCTGAGTTCGGTGGGGACACTCGGCGCGAAGGGGCAAGATCCCTCCGCGCCGTACTATTTAAAACCTCGCCGTTAAGAGCGGTTCCGGCGACTAAAATAATGCCCCCGGGCGGACGAGCTTGAAGATGAGCTCAAGAAATTTGAGGCAAACCATATGGCAATTCGTTGGGACAAATTCACGCAGAAGTCGCAAGAGGCGATGCAGTCCGCGAGTGAGATCGCAATCGAGCATGGGAATCCGGAATTGCTGCCGATCCACTTGCTGGCTGCACTCTTGACCGACAAGGACAATATCGTCGTCCCTCTGGTGACGAAAGCGGGAGCCCCACCAGAGCAGATGCTCGCGGAAGCACGGCAAGCGGTGGACCGTCTCCCGAAAGTCTCCGGCAGCTCTGCGCAGCCCAACATGGCGAACTCGACCCAGCAGGTGATCGAGCAGGCGTTCAAAGAAGCAGAGAAGTTTAAAGATGAGTATGTCTCAACAGAACACATACTGCTCGCTCTTGCGCAGCGTAAGGGAGACTTTGCGTATGAATTGCTCCAGAAGCACGGCGCCACTCACGATGTACTGCTGAAGCAATTACAGCAACTGCGAGGGTCCCACCGCGTGACCGACCAGAATCCGGAGGCGAAGTACCAGGCGCTCGAGCGCTACGCGAAAGATCTCACAGAGCTTGCGCGCAGGGGCAAGCTGGATCCGGTGATCGGCCGTGAGGAGGAGATCCGCCGGGTCATTCAGGTACTGTCCCGCCGAACGAAGAACAATCCCGTGTTGATCGGTGAACCTGGCGTGGGGAAGACGGCGATCGTCGAAGGACTTGCGCGGCGCATCGTTTCCGGAGACGTCCCGGAGATCCTGCGCGACAAGAAAGTCATTTCACTCGATCTCGGATCGATGCTCGCAGGCGCGAAATACCGGGGCGAATTCGAAGACCGCCTAAAGGCCGTGCTGAAAGAGATCGAAGACTCTCAAGGCAGCATTATCCTGTTCATCGATGAGTTGCACACGTTGGTGGGTGCTGGCGCGGCTGAGGGCGCAATCGACGCGTCAAACATGTTGAAGCCAGCGCTGGCGCGAGGTGAGTTGCGCGCGATCGGCGCCACCACGCTGAATGAGTACCGCAAGTACATCGAGAAGGATGCAGCGCTCGAACGGCGCTTTCAGATCGTATTCGTCGGAGAACCCAACGTCGAAGACACGATCTCGATTCTTCGCGGATTGAAGGAGCGCTATGAGGCGCACCATAATGTCCGCATCAAGGATGCGGCCTTAGTGGCGGCGGCGACGCTATCGCACCGTTACATCAGCGACCGCTTCCTGCCTGATAAAGCGATCGATCTAGTGGATGAAGCCGCTGCGTCGCTCGCCATCCAGATCGGGTCTGTGCCTGTAGAGATCGACAACCTCGAACGTCGGCGGACGCAGCTCGAGATCGAAAAGCAAGCGTTGAAGCGCGAGACGGACAAGAACTCAAAGGCCCGCCTCAAGGAAGTTGAGCAGGAGCTCAGTGATCTTCGCGAAGGGATCCATGCGCTGCGCGCTCGCTGGGAAGAGGAGCGGGGCAGCATTACCCGGCTCAGTGAGCTCAAAAAGCGGGTAGAAGAGCTTCGCTTCGAGATGGAGACTGCAACGCGGCGGGGCAATCTCGAGCGTGCGGCACAGATCCAGTACGGCGAGTTGCCGCAGGCGGAGCGGGAGCTCGCCGTTCTGAACGCCAAGATGGATGGCGCCGGTCCTAAGTCGCGCATGCTCAAAGAAGAGGTAGATGAGGAAGATATCGCGAGAATCGTCTCCAAGTGGACGGGCATCCCGGTAAGCAAGATGCTGCAAGGAGAGGTAAGAAAACTCATCGAGATGGAAGACCGCCTGCGCGAGCGAGTGATCGGGCAGGATGAAGCGATTACCCAAGTTGCGGATGCGATCCGACGCTCGCGAGCAGGACTCAGCGATCCCAAGCGCCCGATCGGTAGCTTTATCTTCCTGGGGCCGACCGGTGTCGGAAAGACCGAGCTGGCGCGTGCTCTGGCTGAGTTCCTCTTCGATGATGAACAAGCGATGGTGCGTATCGACATGTCCGAGTACATGGAAAAACATGCAGTAGCACGCCTTATCGGTGCGCCTCCGGGGTATGTGGGCTTCGACGAAGGCGGGCAGCTGACGGAAGCCGTTCGCCGGCATCCCTACTCAGTGATCCTCTTCGACGAGATCGAAAAGGCGCACCCTGACGTCTTCAATGTCATGTTGCAGATCCTCGATGATGGACGCTTGACCGATGCCAAGGGACGGACGGTGGACTTCAAGAACACGGTGATCATCATGACGTCGAACCTGGGTGCTCAATTCCTTACGGAAGCGGCAACGAGTGATGAACATGAATGGCAGCAGGCCCGCGAACAGGTGATGAATGTCGTGCGTGGTCACTTCCGTCCCGAGTTCTTGAATCGGGTGGACGAGATCATCGTATTCAATCCGTTGCGAACCGAGCAGTTGATGAAGATCGTGGAGCTCAGGCTGCAGGACGTGAGGAAGCTACTTGCTGACAGGCAAATCACGCTGAGCGTTACCGACGACGCGAAGCAGATGCTATTCGCGGATGATCTCAACCGCTCCTATGGAGCGCGCCCGTTGAAGCGAGCGATTCAGCGACTGATCCAGAACCCTCTGGCGATGAAGATCTTGAATGGAGAGGTGCTGCACGGCGACCAAGTCAGAGTAGATATTGGGGATGATAACCAACTCGACTTCAAGGTCGAGCGCGCCCATCAGACGGTGTAGAGATCGAGTTGAGGGGTTCCGTTCTTCGGAGCGGGACCTCTTTGTTTCTGTTACTGAGCGGCCCTCGCAAAAACAGACTGGATGGTTTCATTGGGCACTTCCCCTGCATGGTTGTACATGGACGCCCCGGAAGCGCTCAATACGATCACGTGAGGAATGCTGCCTTTGTAATACGCCTTCACCAGTTGCTGTTGTGCGTCAGATCTTGGGCGGTCAAGATCGACGATGATGAAGTGGACCTGCTGCTTGTAGCGATCATAGAGTTCCACGGTCCTCCGTGCCTGGCGCTTCGAGTTGAAGCAGCCTTCACCGTAGATGATGATGTAATTCGGCTTCCCTGGGACGAACCCATCGGAGAGATTGTCACCGGTGATGAGTTGTCCGTCGACACTGTCGCTCTCGTAGTCGAGCTGCCGGTTAAGCTTCAGGTTGTCTGCCGCGAAGAGTGCTGTCGCGAATAGTACAAATGTAAGAAGAAGAGTAGATCTGCCCATCATTTTAGGTCTCCGAGTTCGAGGTGAAATTCTTCCGTGGTGTGATTTTGCAAGTTGGCGAACCGGACAAGCGCCTCTTGGAGCGCCTGTGTCATGGAACTCTTCGCAGCCGAAGGACTTGGCGGTAAGTATCCTGCCCCAAAGAAAAGATCGCCGCCCGATGTGATGAAAGAAGTGAGAGGAAGCCCGGCGGGAAGATTTAAGACAGCTTGGGCACGCTGAAGCTGCGTACCAAGGAACCCTGCATTGTCAAAGTCCAGCTTAGCGGCGATAAAGTGTGCATTGATGAAGCTGGCGATGCGAGGATCGTTGTAGCTTTCACGGTCCATTCGATCGCACCAGGCACACCATATTGCCCCCACGTCGAGCAAGATGGGACGGTGGAGCTTACGAGCGAGCGAAAGTGTATCTCTGTTGAGCGGATGCCAATCCACAGGCTGGTTCGCAGCTCTCGTTAGATAAGAATCGCTGTGTCCTTGAAGATGGTTTTTCGAGAAACCTTCCTGAGCTGAGGCGCCCCCAGAGAATGAGAGTGACAGGCTAATGACAATAATGATCCGCATCCACATGACAGTCGGATTTAGGGGCATGCATTTCGTTACGTCTACATTCCATTAATTTGCGTGCTGCTGCTTTTTGAGTTGGCCGCTGCCCTCCTGTGGGGGCATTTCGTGCATAAAATCCCAAGCAGCCGCTTGTTTCTCAACCGCGGCAAACTTCATGGCATTAAGCGCATCAGAAAGTCTAGTGCGTCCCGAACAACATGTAACAGGGCGGGACAGGGTCAAAGTTGCACAAAATTTCAAGGGAGGTACAGGATGAAGGGATTTTTCTACGGTTTGGGTCTTGGAGTTGCATTGGGTGTGCTGTTCGCTCCCATGAGCGGCGAAGAGACACGCGGCAATCTAAAAGAGCGCGCAGGGGACTTGGGCGATAATGCCCGGCAACTTGTCAATCAAGGCGCGGACAAGGCAAAACAGGCGTACAGCGATAGCGCGGAGAAACTTCGCACAGGTGTGCGCACGATTCGCGAGCAGGCGAGCGATGCAGTCCAGAGCGCGGCCAACGCTACAAAGCGAGTGACCGGAACCGAACGGGCAACAGGAACTGACAACGTTTAAGCTTTATCTATAAATAAGCGTGTCAAGAAAGCGGATGGCGAAAGCTGTCCGCTTTTTGTTTAGGTGAGCGCCCGTCAAAAGGCACGTTCAGAATCCAACAAGATCGTGACCGGGCCGTCATTCACCAGCGACACATCCATTTGCGCACGGAATCTTCCCGTAGCAACGGTAATCCCGGACGCGCGTAGTTGTGTGATTACCTGTTCATACCAGTGTTCTGCGTCGGCAGAAGCAGCGGCGAGATCAAAGCCGGGCCGGCGACCTTTTCGTGCATCTCCGTACAGTGTGAACTGACTGACGACGAGGATACTGCCGCCGATCTCCCGAACGTCAAGATTCATTCTTCCAGCGGCATCCTCAAAGATGCGGAGGGCAAGAGACTTCTGCACAATGTAATCGCAATCGCTCTGAGAATCCTTTTTAGAAACTCCCAGTAAGAGGAGCAAACCACGCCCAATAGCGCCCGTCACTTCTCCGTCCACTTGCACCGAGGCACGCGACACTCTTTGAACCACAGCTCGCATTCGCTAGAACCTCAAGAATTTCGGCACGGATTGGATACTGCTTCTCACAGACGGTGAGGTTAGCAGATGGGGCCTCTGAGCTGCAGTATGGTTTGTTCCAGTGACCGCAATGTCCCTATAATTTTGATATGGCGACGATTGCGGCGGTCTCAGAAGAGGTTCGCGCTACTTACGAAGCGGTAATCGGGCTCGAAGTCCACGTTCAACTCCTCACCGCGACCAAGGCGTTCTGCGGATGCTCCACGCAGTTCGGCGCCGCGCCGAACACCAACGTGTGTCCCGTATGCCTCGGCATGCCCGGCGCGTTGCCGGTGCTCAACCGCAAGGCGCGTGCGAGTTCGCGGTGCTGGCCTCCACTGGCGCTGAATTGCCGCGTCAGCGAGACCTCGATCTTCGCCCGCAAGAACTACTTCTATCCCGACCTGCCCAAGGGCTACCAGATCTCGCAGTACGACAAGCCGCTCGCCGAGCACGGCTACATCGAGATCAAGCGTCCGAGCAACGGCAAGAAGAAGATCGGCATCACCCGCGCTGCACATGGAAGAGGACGCCGGCAAGAGCCTGCACGACGGGCTTTCCCGACTCCCGACAGAAGACCTCGGTCGATCTCAACCGCTCCGGCGTGCCGCTCATCGAGATCGTCAGCGAGCCCGACATGCGCTCCGCCCGACGAAGCCTACGAATACCTGACGAAGCTGAAGGAGATCATCCTCTACACCGGCGTCAGCGACTGCAACATGGAGGAGGGCTCGCTGCGCTGCGACGCCAACGTCAGCGTCCGCCCACGCGGCAGCGAGAAGTTCGGCACCAAGGCGGAGGTCAAGAACGTCAACTCATTCCGCTTCATCCGCGAGGCGCTGGAGTACGAGATCCAGCGGCAGTTCGAGGTGATCGAGTCGGGCGGGAACGTGAAGCAGGAGACGCGCCTCTACAACTCCGCAGAGGGCAGGACCTATGCCATGCGCTCGAAAGAGCAGGCGCACGATTACCGCTACTTTCCCGAGCCCGACCTGCTTCCGCTCGTCGTGGACCCAAGAGTGGCGCGAAGAGGTCGATCGCGAGCTTGCCCGAGCTTCCGCGAAGCGCGCCGCGCAGCGCATGGTGCGCGAATACGGCATCACTGAGCAGGATGCACAGGTGCTCACCGCTCACCCGCTCGCTGGCCGACCAGTTCGAATCGGCGGCGAAGCGGCAAAGAATCCCGAAGCGCGTCGCGAACCTCGTGCAGGGCGAGATGCTTGGACGCTCAAAGCGCAAGGGCCTCGGAACTCGAGCAGTCGCCGATATCGATGAACGGCGTCGCGCTCTCCGCCGATCTCGTCGAGAGCGGGGACCATCAGCGGCAAGATGCTCAAGGATCTCTACGACCTCTGCTTCGAGCGCAACGAAGATTTCCCACAGGTTTATGCAAAAGAAAAGCCGCAGCAGATCTCCGACACCGGAGCGCTGGAAAAAATCATCGACGAAGTCATACGCAACAATCCGAAGCAACTCGAGCAGTACCGCGCCGGCAAGAAGACGGTCATCGCTTTCTTCGTTGGCCAGGTGATGAAGGCGCCAAAGGGCAGGCGAATCCAGCGATGGTCAACGAAATGCTGACGCGAAAGTTGGACGAAGCCTGAACCATCAGACCAAGCAGGTGGTGACGGCGCTTTTCTTGCCTACGCTCCGTGGTGAATAATTGCACGATGCGTAATCGTCTGGTCTCATTCTGCCTTCTCCTGTCGTGCCTGGTTCCATCTTCATTCGCTTCAGGACTGCGCCCCACCCACACGTCGAAGGTGATGGTCGTTAGTATCCACCACGACGCCAGCGACGCCGGCGTGGAAGTGCTCAAAGCCGGTGGCAACGCGGTGGATGCAGCTGTTGCTACCGGATTTGCTCTAGCGGTCGTGCATCCGGTCGCGGGAAACATCGGCGGCGGAGGGTTCATGCTCTTTCGCACCGCATCCGGCGAAGTCCATTTTCTTGACTATCGCGAGAAAGCTCCCATGGCCGCTACGTCGACGATGTATCAGGATGCGCGGGGCAATGTGGTCGCCGACATGAGCCTTGTCGGATACAAAGCTGCCGGCGTACCGGGCTCCGTGGCCGGTATGGCAAAGGCCGAGATGCAGTGGGGCAAGCTGACGCTTGCGCAGGTGATGGCGCCGGCGATCCGTCTCGCCCGCGATGGCTTCACTCTCACCTGGGAAGAAGCCCGCGCTCTGCAAGAACAGCACCTTTCTGAGTTTCCTGAATCGCGACGGATCTTTCAACGCGATGGCAACTACTATCGCGCCGGAGATGTGCTGAAACAGCCCGAGCTGGCCGCGACACTCGCACGCATCGCCGCAGACCCTGACGACTTTTACCACGGTGAGATAGCGAAGAAGATCGCTGACGACCAGCGCGCACACGGTGGGCTCATTACCGAAAGGGATCTCGCTGGCTATGAAGCGAAAGAGCGTACTCCTGTTCACGGAACCTATCGCGGGCTTGATATCTACTCCGCGCCACCGCCTTCCTCCGGAGGAATTGTGCTGATCGAGATGCTCAACATGCTTGAGGGCTACGATCTGCATAAGATGGGCGCCCTCGGATCAGATTCCATGCACCTCACTGCAGAATCCATGAAGCGCGCCTTCATGGACCGTGCCGACTTTCTCGGGGACCCAGATTTTTCGCAGATTCCAACTTCGCAGTTGATCGACAAGCAGTATGCGACGAAGTGGCGCGAATCCATTGATCCGCAACATACGACTGCAGCCCGGGAGCTCAAGCGTCCCGATTTTGAAGGTCTTGATCGCATCGCGCGTGCCATTCCTGCGGCTGAACCAAATCAGACCACACACTACTCGGTGGTAGATGCCAGCGGAAATGCAGTCTCAGTGACTACCACTCTCAATGGCGGCTTTGGATCGTATGTCACTGTTCCCGGGCTAGGGTTCCTGCTCAACAACGAAATGGACGACTTCGCTGCCAAGGTCGGAGTTCCGAATGGTTATGGATTGATTCAAGGTCCTGCCAATGCGGTCGGTCCCGGGCACCGTCCTCTCTCGGCGATGACGCCGACCATTGTCACGGACCACGGCAAACTATTCCTCGTCCTTGGCTCACCCGGAGGGCCGACGATCATCAACACCGTCCTTGAAGTACTCCAAGATGTGGTCGATTACGGGATGGACATTCAGCAGGCCGTCGCCACACCGCGCTTCCATCACCAGTGGTTGCCCGACGAGATACGGATCGAGCCGGGCATCTCTCCCGATACCAGGAGACTGCTCGAACAGCGTGGGCACCGGCTCGATGAAGAGTCTTACTGGGGAGACGCGGAATGCATCATGATCGACCTAAAGACGGGGGAACGACTCGGCGGACAGGACCCGCGCCACAACTTTGGCAAAGCCGCAGGATATTGAGTTCATAGGCTGTGTGTGTGTTCCACAACTTGGCGGGTAGTGAATAATAGTCTGCATGCGACGAGCCATCTCGACTTACTGCTACGTACGGCAGCGCCTCACTCCGGGAATGCTCGAGCAGTTGGCGCAAGCAGGCGCGGAAGAGTTCGAACTCTTTGGCGCACGCAGCCATTTCGACTACCAGGACAGGCAACACGTCCGCGAGATCGCGCAATGGTTTCGCGATAACGATCGCGAGGTGCACTCGATGCATTCCCCGATCTATTTCGGTATGGAGTTCGAGCGTTCGGGACAGCAGACCGTCAATATCGTCGATCCGCAGAAGCCTCGACGTGTTGACGCCATGGATGAGATCAAGCGCGCCCTCGAAGCCGCTGAGACGCTGCCCTTTCACTATATGGTGCAGCACATCGGAGGCAGCAACGAAGAGTGGGACCCGCGTAAGTTCGACGACGCGATGACTGCGATAGAGCACCTGCGCGCATTCGCCAAGCCGCTCGGCGTAACTGTTCTGGTCGAGAATATCCCCAACGAACTCGCCACGCCGGAGAAACTGGTGGAGTTGATTCGGACGGCACACTTCAGCGACGTCGGCGTATGTTTCGATACTGGACACGCCCACATCACTGGAGGTGTCGAGCCGGCGTTCGAGGTACTGCGTCCTCTGATTCGCTCCACACACGTCCACGACAACAGCGGCGAGAAGGATGAACATCTCTGGCCCGGGGCGGGGAGCATCGATTGGAAGAAGGCGATCGATCTGCTTACATCTGCACCACTGCGTCCGCCATTGCTCTTGGAGGTCAAGGGAGACGAAGGGACGCAAGCTCCCATAAAAATGGCGCAGACATTCACTCGCCTAATGGGCTGACATCGATATGAGTGCCACTTTTCTACGCCAAAAGAAAAGAGTAGCCTGTTCGCGATGCGCTTCCGGCTTGCCACTGTCGTGTCGTTACTAGCTGCACTTTCGCTCTGCGCGTTCGCCGAGGACGCCAGTGATCTGCAAGCAAAGATGCAGAGCCGATTCGGCGATGGCAAGATATTGGAACTCAGAAACTGGTATCGAAGCGATAAGCAGTCGTATCGCGCCGACGGAAGCCTCAACGGTAATTCAGAACAGGGCGCCTGGGTGATCTACGGACTGATGCATGTCGACAACGTACTCTTATCAAAAGACCGCCTCAAGTTGACCGGAACGCGGATAGAGGTCGTACGGGTGTCCTACCATGACGCCAGAGATGCGACCCTTACGCATCCGGCATTCATGAAAACGGAGCTCCCGCTCAAGATTGAAATACAGCTCTCCTCTACGGCGCCGACGGAAGCTCAGGTATTCGAGGTGCTCTCGCGGGTCTTTACTACCCAGAATCAATTGCGCCCTCGTTTACCGTTCACGATTCGAGAACACCTTGAGGAGCTCTTCTCCGGTCACTGGAAGCGCCCTGAAAGAAGGCAGGAGAATGTTGTGAGAACCGCATCCAGCGGCGAGACGATCTATCGCATAAGCCCCGGCCAGGTAACCTCTCCGACCGTTGTAAAGCAGGTAGACCCGCGTTCCGCCGGCATTCGCGGGACAGTAGTCCTGGGAGCCGTCCTGACTCCGGATGGAAGGGCCACCGACATCCAAGTGATCCGGCCACTCTCGCCCGAGACGGACAGGAATGCAGTGGACGCCGTTGCAAAGTGGCGCTTTCAACCTTCTACAAAAGAAGGACAGCCAGTGGCGGTGTACAGCAACTTTGAGATCAAGTTCCTGAACTAGCGCCCCATGATCTTCCCAAGCATGCCGCCGAGCCCTCCCGAGAGCGTGTTTCCTTGGGGAACCTGCCCGTTCGGCGTCAGACGATCGATCAGGGCGGGCAACACAACCGCTGCGATCGCGCTTGCCACCGCGGGAGGAACGCCTGCATGCGCCGCAAGTTGCTGGATCTTGTCCTGTCCCAGGCCCTGTTCAATCTGCTGCGGCTGAACCGGCTGGTTGGCTCCAGTACCAATCCAGGAATCAACCTGCGAGCCTAGTCCAGCGCTTCGCAGCTTGTCTGCAATTCCCCCGACTCCACCGTGGTTCGCAACCATCTGCATCAGGGAATTCGCGACTCCCTGCTGCTGCTCACTCGATCCAGCATTCACTCCACTGGAGCTGAGTACGTCTTTGACAATGTTTCCGAAGTCCATGGACGCATCTGATGCCGTGTACCCAGGGAGAGTGGCTCTCTGATTATGGTTTAATCAGAGCGCGTGAAGAGCGAAGACATTCTCAAACACATCGAGCGCCTGCCCGGGCAATCCGCGGGCTACAAACAGCTACTTCGGGAACTCGGGATACGCGGAAGCAATGAGCGCAGGGCCCTTGCAGAGAAGCTCCATACGCTAGTTAAGCAGCGGCGCCTGCTGGAGATCGAACGCGATCGATTTACACTTCCGAATGCCGCTGCGCAACGCCAAAATCTCGTCAGCGGTCGGCTCTCCATGCATCGCGACGGCTACGGATTCGTTCAACCGGACGATCCAGCTCTTCGCGAGAAGATCAGTGGCGACATCTACATCGCGCCGAATACGATACAAAACGCCATGCACGGCGATCGCGTGCTCGTGGAAGTCGGTCCTATTCGTCCGGATGGGCGTGCTGAAGGAAGGGTCGTTCGAGTCGCCGAACGGCGCCATGTTTTCGTCGTCGGGAAATTTCACCGCGGACGAGATCACAACTTCGTCGAGCCTATGGACGAAAAGATCGGCCGTGCCATCATCATCCCTCCCGGCGCGGAAGAGCCGCCCAGCGAGTGGAGATCACGCTACGGCAAGAGTACGGCGCATCGCGTTATTGGTGACGAAGCACGTCCGCGCGACTATCCTTCCCTTGAGAATGTCGTGGTTAACGTCGAGATCACCGACTTCCCGACTGCCGCCAACAATCCCAGAGGGCGAGTCGTTGAGGTTCTCGGGTATGAAGACGACTTCGGCGTAGATGTCGAGATCATTATCCGCAAGCACCATCTTCCGCACGTCTTTCCGGAGGAGGTCCTCGAAGAAGCTCGTGAACTAGCTGGAGATGAGACAGCCTTCCGCAGTGAAGCGGAGAAACGCAAAGACTTCCGCAATTTGCCGATCGTCACCATCGACGGAGAGACCGCTCGCGACTTTGATGACGCTGTCATGGTCCGCCGAAAGGATGACGGCAACTACGAGCTGCACGTACATATTGCCGACGTCGCAGAGTATGTCACTACCTACACCGCTCTCGACGAAGAGGCGAAGCTGCGCGGCAACTCCGTGTATTTCCCTGATCGTGCCGTCCCCATGCTGCCGCTGGAACTGTCCACCGACTTGTGCAGCTTGCGTCCGCAAGTGGATCGGCTTGTCATGAGTTGCATTATGGAACTCGATCACAATGGCGAGATTCTCGGATACCAATTGTACGAAGGCGTGATCCGCTCGGCCGCACGCATGACCTATAACAAAGTGCAGAACATTCTGGATGGAGACGCGGAATCACGCAGCGAATACTCGGCCCTCGTTCCAGAGTTTGAACGTATGCAGGAACTCGCACTCATCCTAAATCGCAAACGGCAGAAGCGCGGCGCGATTGATTTCGATCTTCCCGAACCGGTGATCGACTTTGATGAGCAGGGACTTATGCAGGGCGTGACCCGCTCCGAGCGCAAATTCGCGCATCGTCTCATCGAAGAGTTCATGCTCGCTGCGAATGAATGCGTCGCCGAGTACCTCGAAAATCACAACATCGCGTCGATCTATCGCATTCACGAGAAGCCAGACCCGAAGAAAGTGTATGAATTTGAGCTGCTCGCAGCCAGCTTTGGATATTCGCTGGGCGTCGGCGCCCTCCCTGTGAAGAAGATCAACATGCGGGCCGAACGCCGCGACAATCAGCGCCGTGGACGGGGCAGACAGGCGAACACGGTAGAGCTTCCGCAGGAAGTCCACGTAACGCCGCGCATGTACCAAAAGCTCACGGAAAAGATTGCAGGCAAGCCAGAGGAGCAGATCCTTTCATACCTGATGCTTCGCTCACTCAAGCAAGCCCGCTATGCGGAGCACAACGAAGGTCACTTCGCGCTTGCCGCTCCGACCTACACACACTTCACATCTCCCATTCGCCGCTATCCCGACCTCATCATCCATAGGCTCCTGAAAGCTGTACTCCGCGGCGAGGTATCCAAGCCCGATAAGGGAGATGGTGCGGAAGCCGTAGAACGCTCACCATGGTCGAAGCGCAATAACAAAGAAAGAGACCAACGCCCTCAGAGGAAACTGATCGAGGTTATCCCTGAAGATGAGCTGCGGGAGATCTCAGATCATTCGAGCGAAACTGAGCGCGCCGCCGATGCTGCTGAACGCGAACTGATGGAGTGGAAGAAAGCGAAGTACATGGTGCAGCACATTGGCACCGACTACGACGGACTGATAGTTTCCATTACAAAGTTTGGCATGTTCGTCGAACTCATGGACCTCTTCGTCGAGGGCCTCGTTCCGCTTGCCACCATGCAGCATGACCGCTTTGCCTTCCACGAGAACACGCGTCAAGTCGTCGGCGAGCGCTGGGGCAAGATTTACTCCATCGGCGACCGTGTGCGCGTTATCGTCGATCGTGTGGACATGATCGGACACAAGATCAACTTCTCGCTCATCGAAGAAGTCGAGCTAGTGAAGAGAGGTCCAGCTAAGAAGCAGCGGAAGAAAAGTGATCGTCCCGAGGCGATTGCCAGTCGCACGAGCAAGAAACAGCGCCGTGAGCGAAAGTCACGCAATAACAAAAGAAGAAAGTAAGCCGCATCCGGTGAGCTAGCAGCGAGCTACTCGTAATACCGCGCGGTAGTTACGTCAGTCTCGTAGAGAAGTACGTCTTTCACTGTCACGCGCCCCGAAGTCATGTCGGAAAGCTGTTTGTTTGTCTCGTCGTAAAAATACTTGGCGAGGTTCTCCGCCGACGGATTGATCACAGTGAATGGTTCAAGGTCATTGATCATCTGATGATCGAGGTACTCGATGACCGGACGCATCACGCTCTTCAGATCTTTGAAATCAAGCAGCAGTCCCGCTGCGTCGAGCTTCTGGCCCTGCAGCGTGACCCGGACCTTGTAGTTGTGTCCGTGCGGGTTCTCACATTTGCCGCGATAGTTGCGGAGGTAATGGCCAGATGAAAAGCTGGCATCCACTGTCACTTCGTACATGTTTTCCTGTTTCGAGGCAATGGCCTCTACTCAATTCTAGCGGGTTTCATCGTGTGCGCGCGACCTTGGCTCTCTCGCGGGGATCGGCGGAGGTGAGGACTGCCGAAATGAGTCCACTGACTGCAAGTGTAAAGACAGCGACAGTGATGGCGTGTGTCGCGAAACTGCCTCGGTAGGTCAACGCGAAGAAGAGCAGCGACGCCGCACCTAAGCCTGCCGCGATACTCACGAACTTTGCAGCCCAAGCCCAATATCTGACTATTACCATTCCGATGAGCGTCGTCGCCATCGAGGCGGCAAGTTTTGCAGCCAGGGAGTCTGCCCGACCCCAATCCATATAGAGAAGCCCGAATAGCGATGCCGAGCATGCCATCCAGAATAGTGTCCTTGTTCGGAATACAAATGCGAGATCGTCCGCACCGGAGAGCGCCACCACCGCGGCTGGGCTGCAAGTCGCGACGATAATGATCATCGACCGGAAGAAAGACTCGGAAGCGTGGGCCGCCAGCGTGTCACGCGAATACAGAACTGTGAAGATCAGCAGGGCATAGCTGCATGCAGCGGTGACACGCGCTACTCCACGGATGACGACAAGCTGTTCCACAGCGACATCATAGGCAAAAAGAGGCATTTGCAAAAAAAGGGCCGCGAAAGCGACCCCTTTATCCGAATCGACACCTGGCAAAACCCAAGGTCAGCGCTTAGCACTGCTACTTGTGTGTGTGCGCCATGTGCACGATACCTTGCGCCCACCGGAAATATTTGTTCTCCGCCATATCACGGATTGTCCTGATCTTGAAGGCTTTCTCGAGCATCTCTGCATCGCCCTTTGAAACGCCCTGCAGCGCGTCCACTGGCGCGTCAGCAAGTTGCTCAAAGGACATCTGCTCAAACGCCTTATCCACGTGCTTTGAAATATCGGCCATCTGTCGTTCCTCCGCTTCCTGAAAATACCCCGCGCGTCTTGACAGAAACGCGCGGGGTAGAAGAGACCCTTATGACGTCAGGGACTCGCTGCTCTTAAGGCAATTATTGAGGTAGCCGTTTCCTGGAACTCGGTGTCGCACGATAAGAACGCAGTGCTACACCGTTGTCCAAGCGGAACTTCAATACCGTTTCCGCCGGGATGCTTAGCTCCTTGCCTCGCGTTAACACCTGTGCACCGCCTCCGGCAGCAGCTCCTGCGAGTGCACCGATGGCAGCGCCCTTGCCGCCTCCAGCGAGCGCACCGATCAACGTGCCGGCGAGCGCGCCCCCACCGACGTATTCTCCGGTCCGCTTATTGACTCCGAGACCACCGCGCTTGGTGCTGCCGGCGGCACTCATCGCCTGACTCTGCATTTTGTAACGCTGACCATTCACGGTCACAGAGTCCAGATCGAGTGAAAGACTTCCGGTCTTTCCGCTGCTGTCTTGCACCGGAACAACGCGCAACTGTGCCCGCGATCCCTTCGGAATCGCCAGCGACCCGTTCTTGTCCAGCACATCATTTGCAATCGTTCCGGAGTAGGTCTCTCCAGCTCTGCCAGTGTCCTTGACACTGATGGATTGATCTGTGCGTACCTGGATCTCAGTTCCTGCCGATACATACGCTTTGGCTCGAGCAGCTCCTGTCTGAGCTGCCAGACTGCCGCCAAGCAGCGCTACTGTACAGACCGTAAGTACTTGTCGAATTAGCATGAAGCCCTCCCTGTAACGTTCTTTTTTGTCACTGACTCTTCTTTTCGTTCTTAGCCGGCCTGTATCCAGCTTTCGTCGCGTCGGCCTCGCTCATATATTGGCCATGCTTAGTCTTTCCGTACCAGCGTTCTCCTTCACGGTGGTAAATCTTGCTGTCAAGATTGACCCATACCTTTCCGTTGCCGGGGGTACCTTGATCGGCCTTTGCCGGAGCAGTGGGCGCTGCGGAAGACGCGCTAGATGGAGCACTGCTCGCGCTCCCCGAGCTGCTCGCTGATTCGTTTGCAGCATCGGCCTTCTTCGCGCCTCTGCTCTTCTTTGTGGTGGATGCCGATGTACTGGCGGAGGTTCCCTGGTCAGAGCTCGCCGCAGCTGGCTGCGCAGTAGAGCCATCGGCTTGTTTAGCGGCGGCGGCTTCCGCCTTCTTCTGCTTCCGGCTCTTCTTGACCGGAGCACTTTGCTGTGAGGTGGATTGGTCTGCCCCGGCGCTCTGTGGGGTCTGCGCCGGTAAGGCAGAGACCACCAACACCACGGCTGCAAGCATTAACAAGATCTTCCGTATCAACATTCAACTCTCCCAAAATTTGAAATCACGGCTACAGACGAGTGGCGCGTGAAGTCATTCCTCCGATTACGCCGCTCCCTTCTCGATATCGTCAGAACTGTCTGCATCAACATCATCGACATCATCGGCACTCGAACCGACTGCATCGCCTTCGCTGGTAGAGGCGACGGCCATGGGGACTTCCGAATCCTGCTGCGTGTCGTCCCTGTCAGAGGACGCGACCGTCTCCGATGAGGCACTTTGCGTGTCACCACTCTTCCCCGCAAATTTTTCCTGCAGGGCGTCACTCGCTTTCTTCAATAAATCATCTTTGGTGCTTTCAGGTATCTGACTCGTCAGTTTTCCAAAATCCATCGTGGATCCTTTCTGAACACGAAATGTGCCGTCCATTAAACGCCTATTGTGAGAAGCACACCTGTTCCTGCGCAAAAAAAAGTTATGAATGCACCGGAGTCAGGGCAACAACAAAGCATTCACGAACATTCACTGTGCGGATCGTGCTAGAAACTAGCGATCCTGATTGTCTTTAGGATCCAGGGAAGAGACTGCATGAAAGAACGCCTGCACTTGTTCCAGGTCGGTTGCCCGTTTATACGCAGGCAGGCTGTCGAAGAACACCTTGCCGTAATACTGGCGCAGGATTCGGTTATCGAGAAGCACCAGCAACCCCCGATCATCGAGCGAGCGGATCAAGCGTCCAAACCCCTGCTTGAGCGTGATCACCGCGCTCGGAACCTGGTATTCCATGAACGGATTGTGGTTCTCTGAGCGGAGCGCGTTAATCCTCGCTTCGACGACAGGATCTCCCGGGACTGCGAACGGAAGTCGATCGATGATCACGCAGCTGAGTTGTTCTCCTTGAACATCCACGCCCTGCCAAAAAGACGAGGTCGCGAAGAGCACAGAATTCTCAGTCTCGCGGAACTGCTCGAGCAGTGCACTCTTGGGCGCGCTTCCCTGAAGAAAGATCTCGTAGGGAACTTCGCCCAACAAGCGCTCATACATTTGCTGCATCTGTGAGTAGCTGGTGAAGAGGCAGAACGCCCGTCCCCGGGTAATGTTGAGAATGTCGCGCACGCGCTCGGTTGCGCGCTCCAGATATTCAGGTGAGCGCGGATCGGGCATGTCGGGGGGAACGTACAAGAGCGCCTGATTGGGAAAATCGAAATGGGAGGCGACAACCGTCTCTCTCGCGTTCTCGATCCCGAGCCGCCCGCGCACGTATTCCAGGGTGTTTGAGACAGCCATGGTCGCTGAGGTGAGGACCACCGAATCGAAGCGCGAAAACAGCGTCTGCCGCAGAATTCCGGAGACATCGATCGGCGTCGCCTGCAGGAAAATATTGTAGCGGACTGCATGTTTACCGCGCATCGTGCGCCGCTCGATCCAGAAGACGGTATTCGGGTCCTGGTTCTCCATGCAGAATTCGAGCGCTACCGCGAGTTCGTGCATGCGCCGCAGAAATGCCATCGCTTCATCGGGCTTCTCCGGAAGTGTTTCGAGCTCCGCCGCTGTCCGCCTGATCGCGATTGTAAGACTAAGGTAGTGTTCTCCGTGTGTTTCGAGGAAACGGTCGCGGAAGCGGAACGCAGATCTTCCCTCGCCGGGCGGAAGCGAAGCGAAGAAGCGCGCTGAATTGTCACGCAGACTTGCCAGCGATTGGATAAGGCTCGCCGTAACAGCCCGCTTCGCCGTAAGCGTGTTCTGGATGTCACGGCAGATCTCTTCCACGCGAAGATTGCTGACTGTCACGCCAAAGTAGCTTCCTGCAACATCTTCCAGTTCGTGCGCTTCGTCGAAGATGACCGCGGAAACCTCCGGAAGAATGCCGGCATCCGGTGCCGCGTCTTCAGTCGCTGCTTTGATTGCCAGGTCTGCAAAGAACAGGTGGTGGTTGACGATTACAAGATCGCTTTCCATCGCCTTGCGGCGCATCTCGGTGATAAAGCAGCGCTCCCACTGCGGACACTTCTGGCCGGTGCAATTGTCTGCCCGTGCATCAATCTTGTGCCAGAGCTGCGATGCTTCTGGGAGAAAGGCGAGTTCCGCACGGTCCCCGGTCTCGGTCGTCTTCTCCCATTCCGTAATTTTCTCGTACTGCCGCACCTCATCCAGCTCGGACAAGACAGGTTGTTCTGCCAACGTGTAGAGTTTCTGCCGGCAAAGATAGTTAGCGCGTCCCTTCATGTAGGCGACCTTAAGCACGCGCTCACCGGGAGCTGAACCGAACAACGCATCTTCGAGCAACGGGATGTCTTTATAGAAGAGTTGTTCCTGCAAGTTCTTCGTGCCCGTTGACACGATCACCCGTCGGCCGCTGCGCAGCGCTGGAAGTAGATATGCCAGCGTCTTGCCGGTTCCCGTGCCCGCTTCGACGATCAAGTGTCTGCGTTCGATGAGGGCCTTCTCGACCGCCTGCGCCATCTCCAGTTGGCCACGTCTGAACTCAAATTGCGGGAAGCGCTGCGACAGTACTCCGCCGGGTGCAAAGAACTGGTGCAGCGTCGGAAAAGACACTGGCTCTTGCGTGGCGTGCGCTTGCGCACTTTGAGGAGAAGAAGACACGGCGGGACTCTCTCTATAATAGCTATGAGCCCCGAATATATTGCCGAGAAACGAATACAGCACGCAAGAAACATCCCTGCCGACGCTAGTCATCGTCGGACGCCCTAATGTGGGCAAATCCACCTTCTTCAACCGCCTCATCGGATCAAGGCGTTCGATCGTCGGCGACGAGCCCGGCATCACCCGCGACCGCATCTACGGAACTTTCGACTGGAACGGACGCAGACTGCGCGTCATCGATACTGGCGGCATCATTCCCGAGGACAAGGAGCTCATCCCGACAGAGATCTTCCGTCAGGCCCGCGTGGCGCTCGAAGAAGCCGCCGCTATCGTCATGGTCGTGGACGGGCGAAGCGAGATTGCTGCCCCTGACATGGAACTCGCGCGTCTCATGCGTCGTTTGAATAAACCGTTGTTTCTCGCCGTAAATAAGATCGATTCCGCGAAGCTCGACGCGCAGGCTGAAAACTTTCGACAGCTCGGATTGCCGGAGCTCTATGCCATCTCAGCTGAAAACGGCAGTGGAATCGGGGATCTGCTCGATGCCGTGCTCGACATCGTTCCGTCGGCCGAGCCGGTCACCGGCAAGAGTACCGATTATCTTGGGGAACCCGCGGAGGAAGAAGATCCAGCCGATGATCGAAATAAAGAGACGCGCGTTGCGATCATAGGCCGCCCCAACGTTGGCAAGTCCACCCTGTTGAACGCGCTCACGAACACCCAACGCGCGATCGTGTCACCGGTGGCGGGAACGACTCGCGACGCGGTGGACGAGATGGTCGAGCGCGATGGAAATCAGTATCGCCTCATTGATACGGCTGGGATCCGTCGCAAGGGCAAGACGCACCTCATGGCTGAAAAGCTAAGCGTGATCATGGCCCGCAAACATCTCGAGTCGGCGGATGTAGCGTTGCTTGTGATCGACGCGATAGAGGGCGTCACCGCCTCCGACGCTACCATCGGCGGCTATGCGCACGAAAGTGGGCGCTCCGTCATCATCGTAATCAACAAGTGGGACGCGGTCGGCCCCGACCGCACCGACGGACTTCGCCCTGCAGACCGCACCATCTTCGAAGAACAGGTGCGGTACGCTCTCAAATATCTTGAGTATGCCCCCATGGTGTTCATCTCTGCATCGCAGGGAAAAAATATCGTTGATCTTTTCAACCAGCTCGCACTGGTCTCACGTGAGCGCCGCAAGCGCGTCACCACAGGCGAGATGAACCGGTTTCTCGAGACCGTTGATTTCGAACGCACGAGCGTGCCCGCCAACCGCAGGTTGCGCATCAAGTACATGACGCAGGCGCAGGTTTCTCCGCCCACCTTTATTCTGTTCACCGACCGTGACGTGCCACTCCATTTTTCGTATCAGCGTTTTCTGGAAAACCAGATTCGCAAGGCGTTTGGATTTGTGGGCACTCCGATCTGGATCAAGAACCGCGCCGGTGGCAAGAAGGACGAAGAAGGTTACTCCCGGAAGAGCTGATATTCTTTCGCGTTATGCATTCGTTAAAACTCGGCAAGCTGGAACTGACGATCATCTCGGACGGAAGCTACTACCTCGACGCGGGCTCGATGTTTGGCGTCGTGCCTAAGATATTGTGGTCGAAGAAATATCAACCAGACACACTCAACCGCATGTTATGTGGAACGAACGGGGTCCTCGTGCGAGGCGGTGACAAGACGGTCTTGATCGAGACCGGTATCGGTAACAAACTTCCTGAAAAGCTCGACCGGATCTACGATGCGAAACATACGTTACTGACCAACCTTGAGTCAGCTGGCGTACGGCCTGATGAGGTGGATATCGTCATCAACTCCCACCTGCACTTCGATCATTGCGGTTGGAATACTTTTCGAGGCGCTGAAGGTAAAGTCGAAACCACATTCGCGAACGCAACCTATTATGCGCAGCGCGGAGAGTGGGAGCATGCACAGCAGCAGCATGAGCGCGATCGAGTCTCATACATCGGCGACAATTACAATCCATTGATCGATTCAGGACAGATGAGACTGCTCGACGGGAGTGCCGAAATTTGTAACGGCATCCGCGTCGAGATATATCCCGGACACACGCGATGGATGCAGGCGATCTACGTCGAGAGCGAAGGACAGACAGCGTGTTACATCTCTGATCTGATACCGACATCACGCCATCTCGAACTCACCTGGGTCATGTCCTACGACGTATTCCCGCTCGATACCATCGACAGCCGTAAGCGCTACTATCGAGAGGCGGTAAACACTGACTCGGACCCTCATCGGTTCTTGACCATCTTCACCCATGACCACGAGAAGCCCTGGGCGTGGCTGCGGAAAAACGAAAACGGACACATCGTCGCTTAACGCAAAAAAAAGAGGTGCAGCTTGTGGCTGCACCTCTTTCGTAAAAAGCTTGCTTATTTCGGGTTCGTGCTGCTGCTGGAAGTCGACATGTTTGACTTGTCCTTGTCTTTATCTTTGTCCATGTCTTTGTGCTTCATGCCGCCGATGTTGCAAGTAGTCGACACCATTTCCAGATTGGTCACAGTCAGTGACTGGGGGTTCTTGTCGCCGGCCGCCACTGCTGATGCGGAGCTGTCGCCAGTGATCTTAACTTCATGTCCCTTATGTGCGGAAAGGTCCTGAGTCGAGTTCAACATGTATTTCGCGTCACTGGTCATCAAGTAATACTTGCCATGCTTTTCCTTGATGCAACCATCATAAGAGGTTCCGGTGCTCGAAGCGGCCATCGACGAGGAAGATGCACTCTGCCCAGCCATCGATCCGGCCTGATCGGACTGTGGCGCTGTGCTCGGGGTGCTGCTGGGGGCGGTCGTCGTAGCGGCGCCACCGGTGGTCGTGCTCTGGCTTGCACTCGAGCTTGCACTCGGAGTCGACTGATCGCTTGCGCTCGATGAGCTGGAGGGCATCGAAGCCGAAGGAGCCGTCGAGGATTGTGAACTGCTGCTGCTCGGGGATGCACTTGGCGATGCGCTCTGATCAGTCGTGCTGCTCGTGCTGGACTGTGATGGCGTGCTCGCCGTGCTGGTCGAACTGGTCTGCGGCGTTGTGCTGGTTGTTGAGGGTGAAGATGAGCTGCTGGTCTGCGCTGTACACGCGAACGCAGCCAGCACTGTCATAGCTAAGATAGTTTTCTTCATGAGCAAGGTTCTCCTTCTGGGTGTGACTCCATGGCTTCAAGCGTTGGGATGGTCCCCCACCACTGGGGGTTGTCACCAGTCTTTAAGCATTTCAATCTGCGAAAATAGAGATGATCCAAATGATTCAGCTCTCAGATGCAGGCAAGCGCTTTGGTCCGAAGTTGCTGTTCGAACACCTTGACTGGCTGCTCACGTCGCATGATCGTGTTGGGATCGTTGGTGCCAACGGCACCGGCAAGTCCACGCTGATAAAGGTCTTGGCGAGGACTCGAGACACTCGACTATGGTTCGGTGACTCTGCCCAAAGGTGTCACGATCGGCTACCTTCCTCAAGATGGACTGAAGCTCTCCGGCCGCACGCGTCTTCGATGAGTGCATGACCGTCTTCGAGGGGGTGCAGGCGCTTGAAACAGAGACTGCACGATCTTTCTGCTCGCATGTCGGTGATCGACCCACGAGTCGCGGAGTACAAGCGAGATTGCGGAACGGTATCCATCGCGTCGAAGCAGAGTTCCGCACTCGCGATGGATACGCGTTGGAAGCGCAGGTCGGATCGGTCCTGAACGGACTGGGCTTCCGCAAAGAAGATTGGTACGCGGCGCACCGAAGAGTTTTCCGGCGGATGGCAGATGCGCATCGCGCTCGCCAAGCTGCTGCTCGCGAAGCCCAACCTGCTGCTGCTGGACGAGCCGACCAACCATCTCGATCTCGAGACGCGCAACTGGCTCGAAGAGTATCTGCGCGAGTTATCCGTACGCTTACGTCCTGATCTCGCATGACCGCTATTTCCTCGACGTCACGGTGAACAAGACCGTCGAGATATGGAACAAGCGCGTCCACTTTTACAGCGGCAATTACGAAAAGTATCTGCAGCAGAAAGCAGGAGCGCAAGCGACACAGCTGGAAGCCGCGTACAAGAACCAGCAGGACAAGATCGAGCAGCTCGAAGCGTTCATCAATCGCTTCCGCGCGCAGGCGACAAAAGCGAAGCAGGTGCAGAGCCGCATCAAGGAACTGGAGAAGATCGAGCGGATCGAGATTCCGCCTGACGAGACGAACCATCCACTTCTCCTTTCCGCAGCCCAGCCCAGCGGACGCAAGGTGGTCGAAGCCAAGGACCTGGCCAAGAGATACGGCGAAAAGCAGGTGTTCAGCGAGGTGAATTTCACCATCGAGCGCGGAGACCGCATCGCGCTCGTCGGCGTGAACGGAGCCGGCAAATCGACGCTGATCAAGCTGCTTGACCGGCGCAGAACCGCCCACCGCGGGCGAGCTGAAGCTTCGGCCACAACGTCGAGCCGGATTACTTTGCCCAGGACCAGTACAAGGAACTCGATCCCAACGCGCGCATGCTCGACGACCTGTCCGAGGCTGCTCGCCGCGCTGCAAGCAGACCGAGTTGCGCAGCCTGCTCGGGTGTTTCCTCTTCTCTGAAGACGATGTGTTCAAGACTCATCGGCGTGCTCTCCGGTGGCGAGCGCAATCGCTACGCGCTGGCGCGCATGCTGCTGCATCCTTCGAACTTCCTGCTGCTCGACGAGCCCACGAACCACCTCGATATGCGCGCCAAGGATGTTCTGCTGGAGGCGCTCGAGAAGTTCAACGGCACGGTCGTCTTCGTCTCCCATGACCGCTACTTCATCGACAAGCTGGCGACCCGCGTCTTCGAGATCGGCGACGGCGCGGTCGATGTCTTTCCCGGCAACTACGAGGACTATCTCTGGCGCAAGCAGCGCGACGGAGACCAGGAAGTTGTCACAAGTGAAAGACGAAAGGCGCAACGCACTCTTCCGGAATTCCCGCTGGCTGCGATGCCACAGATAGATGATACAAAGCCCAAGCGGATCAATCCGATCAAACTCAAACAAATGGAGTTGAGCGTCGTATTGCTCTCGAATCGGAGATCGCCGAGCTTGAATCCGGAATCACGGAATGCGAGACCGCTCTGTCAAAGTTTCGTCTCCTCCGAGGAGACTCAGCGGCAAACGGCACTGCTGGAGCAACGCAGGAGACAGCTCGATGAGGCTTCGCTGAGTGGGAAGAGATCACACAGCTGGTCGAATCAAATGCCTAAGGCCTGTTCGTTTGTGGCAGTAGTTTTGTCCGGAGCGCCACGTTTGGCATAGCTGTATCCGAACCATAGCGCGTAGAAAAAGCTCAGCATTGCGCCGGACATGATGGTCGCAATCCAATAAGAAGTCGTCATCTTGTGCAGCACCATGGCGTAGTCGCCGCATACTCCGAGCGCAAGCAGGAACATCGCGCCGAGTAGCATGCGAGAGCTATACCGGTGCATGCGTTCCGTGTTCTCGCCTCCCTCGGCGATGCGATGGAAGGCCGCGGGAGCCATGAGCAGTACCGTGCTCGCTCCTATGGCAGCAGGCTGCAGACGTGCAACACCTTGTCGTTGAATGGAAGCAGAAGCAAAGCCTTGTTCCAGCATTGCGATTAACTGAAAACCGAGCAGTGCCTGTGCTCCCGGCAGCACCATTCTTGTCTCAATCAGTACTGTTTTGATTTTTTCGTCGAGAGAAGTCAATGTGCCAGCTTCATTCTGCTTCGGGATTTCTTCGTGCTTGAGTTTGCGATGCGTTTCTCGGCTGTCATGTCGCTTAGCGCTCCACGGCAACAGATACCATGCCGCGATAGCGACCAAGAACGACGATGAACCCACGTACGATCGTCCACGCGGAGCTCATGATCTCATGGGCTGCAACCGAAACGAACGAACCCAGGCCTGCTGCGAAGACGAACAATGTCCAATCCATGACCCGGGTAGTTACCTCGTGGAGATCCGCGGTGTCTTCTCCGAACTCAGCGATCTGGTGAAACGCGGCAGGGAACATGAGCAACCCGATGCCCAATAGCATCGCCCCGAGTACCCAGGTGATCTCCCACTGGACTCCTCGTGCCAAGTCATTGAATCGATACAGGAAGAACATGCGGTATGCCGAGCCGATCAGAACTTGGCCCCCGAGGATCAGGATTCGGGTTTCATTGAGTGCGTCTTCGACCTTGGACTTGAGATCCGCCATGCGCACATACAAGCGAGACGAGGAACGGGTGCCTTGCAACGCGAGCGCGATTGTAGCAGCCCAGGAATCACTAACTAGGATCTATCTCGTTGTTCATGATCATCGATTCGCTGATCACCCGCGCTCTGGAATACGTATCTCTCGATCCGGCTTGCAACATCTTCTCGTCCGAGAGCAACTTTTGTAGCTCATCCTCGAAGAGACGCGAGACGAACTGTGGCGTATGAGAGATCTTCTTCCCATCTTCGTCCACCATAGCGACGCGATCATGGTGCAGGATACGCTGCGCGATCATCAGGCGGTAGATGCGGTCGGTCGCAAGGTCTTCCATATAACCGTCGAGCAGGCTTGCGCCCCGTCCATTCAATACTCCATTCCGATAACGGATGACGGTGCGCACTGCCGCGCGCGTACCTGCAACGGTCCGCTTGCCCAACACCTTCGACAGAGGGCCGAAGGTCGGGATATCTGTCAGTTTTCGGCATGAACGTGAGCTGGTTCGGTTCAGGGAACTGGTCCACGGCGATACTGTTTTGGTCCGGGTGTCCGGTCCATGCTCCGTCCATCCCGCAATTCGCCTCGTTCTTCTTGTCCTGCGCCAACATCTTGAGTGCACGCTCATTCAATTCCGCATTCGTCCGGTCCGGATAGAGCGCGGTCATCCCACCGATCGCCAGTGCGCCTCGCTTATGGCAGATATATGGAATCAATAAACGAAGGTTCTGGAAAGAACTTCACATCGTGCGGGATCGTATTGCGGTCAGGCAGCACCCAATCCGGATCATTCAGATTGAAATGGATAAGCGATGCCATATAGTCCCAGCGTCCGAGATTCAAGCCGAGGATATGGTCTTTCAGCCGATACAGGAACTCTTCGATCTGGTACGCCAGCGGATGCGACTCCACCAATGCAAAACACTTGATGAAATCCGGCGACCATCCCTTCTTGCGCGCAATCTCTTTAAACAGTGCGCTCCACCACTCCGCCTCTGCCGCGCTCTCCGTCTTCGGGATATAGAACGTCAGCGGATGCTTCAACTCCCTCGGCTTCCGATCCCCGAATGTAATGCGTGCAACGTCATAGAGTGACGCGGCAGTCAGGTCGCTCGAAGGCCGTTGTCGAGCCTGAGCGCTCGTTCCCACCGGACGCTTCCCCACACCATACTCCGCATCAAGCCCTGTAAGCCTCTGCGAGAGATGCAGACCGCGCGCGCGGACCATTGCAACGGTCTTCGACGGATGATTCCGATTTGCTGATTGCGCTTCTTGTCGAAGTAGCTGAGTTCGCCACGTCAGCGCCAAAAGGACATTCCTGATTCCTGATTCGTAACGCTCCCACTGATTCGCCATCGAGTCTTCAAGATCGATCATGACTCCGGGCGCGCCGCTGTTAAGCATCTTGACCACCGAACTTCCGGCATCATCAGCGGGTCCCGTCATCTGGTTGCGCTGGTCCAGGCACCATTCCGGAAAGCGAGATCCGCCAGCTCTCCTCTGTCGCCGCTGAAGGAGTCAGGTGATTCGGAGCATCTCCCTCGAGCGCCGCAGCAAGGGCACGGCCCCGGGCGTCCACCAACCGTTGTTGCCAAGGCGCAAATACCTCATGCAGTTCGCGATACCAATCCAGAAAGCCCTGCGGCTGCGAATTCAGGTCCGGTGCAGTATTGCGCAGAAAACCCTTCAGCGCGCGCCTCTCACTGCGCTGGAGAGGACTGGAAATCGGTTCACTGCTCATGCGAAATGCGCCTCCGGCAACGGGAAAGACAGCTCACAACTCTGCAAGAACCGCAAAGCCAGAGGAGAGTTGTTCGTCCAAGCTCTAATCGTCAATTTTTGTGTTCCGTATGTTGAATAAAGACGCGCGGATGTTAACCCAGTCGACAACATGCTGAGTGGAGAAAAGCGCGTGCGGAATGAGGATGAAGCGATCGAAGGATCGCGCTAGCTGGTCGCTTCTGCCGGAAGAGCGTTGTTCCTGTTCTCTTGAACTCGAACCTCAGGACCATGCGCTGGACGGTACATGCCATTCGCAATCGCCGGACTGAATTGCCATTGGCGCGCAGCTTCCAAGGCATGGTTTGCGAAGTACCGGCTCGGACCGTGCGCTCAAGTACGGCCCCCACGACCTTCCCCGGACGGATCGACGACGACCTTCACTCGGGACTTGATCGTCCCATCGATCGTCGCACTCGCCGAGTACGGAACATCGGGCAACACCTGATGGACAACGCTCCCGCGGGCTTCGCTTGGACTACGCTCGTAGCCTCGGGGAGGGAGCCGGAGATGCCGGAGCAATGACAGTCGCCGCCGGTGCCACAGAGGCAGTCTGACTTCGGTTCTCCGCTCCGCCTTGCAAGCGTGATCACCGGAATAGCAACCATCAGGACCAGAGCGGCCACCGCGAGTGGAACCAAGAAAGCGGCGTTGCCCCGAATCTCTCTTTTACGACCCCAGGCACTGCCTGCTGCGTCCTTTTGTCTTCTGTATCCCGCGAACCGCCGGTGACAAGATGCGCCGAGATCTCGGCTGGGGTCCAGCGACGGGCGGCATCGCGGACGAGACAGTTCCTCACGATCTTCCGAACGGCGCGGGCAGCATCTCCGGCAATACCGGATTGCCACCCTTTGCCGTATCCCAGCACGGGAACACGTTGCGTCAACGCTTCCACCAGCGTGACTCCCATGGCCCACGACATCCGCTGCGGGCGAGATTCCTCGCGAGGTGATCTCGGGCGCGGTGTAGATGCAGGAACATGCGGCATAGTCAGGGCGCCTGCTTCATGAATCCGTCACTGAGAGCTTCAGTTGCTCACCGATGGCCATGATGTTCGCCGGCTTGATATCGCCGTGGACCAGGCCATGGCCGGTGAAGAAACGCAACGCACTCAGCAGAGGACGAACATTTCCGTCGCTTCCAGCGCCGTAAGCGGACGGCAGGGAAGCAATTGCGCCAGATTTTGATCGGCGCATTCCATGACGGTATAGAGCATTGCCCGGCCGCCGATCCGGCATGTTCCCCGTCTCGAAAAGGCGAATCAGATTCGGATGAGACAGCTTCGCCGCCATCTCCCACCGCTTAAGCTGCGCCGAAACATCCTGCGGCTCACAAAGAACCAGCTTGATCGCGGCTCGCTGTGACCCTCGGCGCTCTGTCAAAAAGACAGCGCTTCGCTCCGTCCCGCCCAGATATCCAAGCAGGGGGAATTTGCCATCGACGACTTGGCCGGTCAACTCTTGCGCGGAATCGGCCAGCTTGCTCAAACGGGGTTCGCTCACAAGCATGGTTACCATCGTAATGACGAAAGCAAGAGGAACACGCAATTCCAGCCGTTACCATCTCGATACGGGTGTCTACACGCCTCGGCTTAAGCGTTCACCCAATTCCTGCCGCCGCAAGCGATAGCGTGGGGGCTCTTTTCGCGCGCTCTCTCAACCGGGGCGCCCTTCGATTTAGGCCAGTGCGTCGTTATCTTCGGGTCACCGAATCCTTCTATACAGTGCAGAACGCACTTTGAGATCTGTTGATATAGATCACCCCATCGAAAATAGAAAGTCAGGGGAATCCATTGACGAAGGTATTCGCATTTCTGGCTGCGGCATTATTTATGAGTAGTTACTCTGTCGCGCAGACGAACGAAATTGGTTTCTTGCTGGGCAGGCACGTAGTGTCAAGCGCCGGCGCGATCACGCCCGATCATCTTGAAACCAAAGGCGGCGTGGCCTACGGGCTCACTTATTCGCATTCCTGGACTCGCCACCTGCCCATCTCGGTCGGATACGAAATACCCTTCGTCGCTACTCCAAGCCAGTTCGTCCGCTCAAACGATGTGTCCGTTCCCCGCAACTACGCCTCGATCTTCGTGACTCCGGCATTGAGGGTAAAGTTATTGCCGAATTCTGCGATTTCTCCCTGGGGCAGTGTCGGGGGCGGATACGCCCGCTTTGACGAGAGCACGACGCTGGTGACTGGCCAGAAGAACACCTTCAAGACCGGCAAGAATTCTGGCGCGTTCGAAGTCGGCGGTGGTGTTGATTTCAAACTGCCGATTCTCCCGATCGCATTGCGCGGCGAGGTCCGCGATTTCTACGCAGGAGAGCCGCAGCTCAACTTGCCGCGTACGAACGATAAGCAGCACAACGTAATCGTCTCAGGCGGATTCGTCCTTCATTTCTAAACGATGATTGCTAACATCAGACGTTGCGTCACTGGCGCAACGCGATCATCGGATTGACGTTCACCGCGCGCTTCGCGGGGAAGTGCCCTGCCAGCAGCGACACTAAGAGCAGAAGCGTCGGCACGATCACGAACACGACTGGGTCGAACGGGCGAATTTCGAAGAGCAAGGTCCGAAGCGATGGCGCCAGGAAGCCCGCAAATATCAAACCAATGATGATCCCCGTGCCGGAAAGAAGAGTTCCTTCGCCTGAGATCAGCGCTCGAATGTCGCGTGGGCCAGCACCGAGTGCCATCCGTATCCCGATTTCATTCGTCTTCTGGCCGACCATGTATGCCAACAGGCCGTAGATCCCAATGGAGGCCAGAATCAGGGCCAGGACTGCGAACGCACCAATTAGCTCGGCAGAGAAGCGCCGGGCAGCCAGAGAAGTGTCGATGAGGTCATCCATCGCGCGCACATTGAAGATGGGCAAGCTCGGGTCTACCGCCTGAATCTCGCGCCGGATTCGCGGCTCGAGAGTGGCCGCCTGCTCGCTCGTCCGCAACACCACGCTCATTGTTTTGGGTTGGAATTGGTAGATCGAGGTATAGATGTGTGGGGAAGCATCCGCGTCGAGGCCGTCGTGCTTGATATCGCCAACCACTCCGACGACTGTTATCCACCGTGGAGCTGCAGCCCGCTGGGCGAGAGCCACCCGCAATCTCTTGCCGATCGGGTCCTGATTGCCCCAGAAGCGGCGTGCAGTAGCTTCGTTGACCAGCGCCACTTGCGGTTTGCCTTTTTCGTCAGTCTGTTCGATGAACCGTCCGCGCAGCAATGGTGCTTGCAGCACTTTGAAATAGGTAGGATCTACCCCGCTTATCTCCGCATTCAAGTCTTGAGCAGCATTGGCCGGGAGGTCCTCAATGATGATGGGAGCGCGGAAGGAGGAGCGTGTCATCGGCAGGTCCGTCGTGATTCCCGCGAGATCGACACCCGGCTGCGCTCCGATACGGTGCACTACTTCACGTATGAAGCTCTCTTCTACCCCGGGCTGCGCATAGTGGTCCGTCTTCGGATCGTTGGGCGCCGGCAGCCACAGGCTCGCAGTCACGACGCTCTTAGGGTTGAACCCGGGATCTTCTTGCAGCAGTCTCCAAAACGTTCGCAGCAACAGACCTGCCCCGACCATCAACACCACCGCTAATGCCAGCTCAGACACAATCAGAATACGGCGCAGCCGCATTGTCTTTGGGCTATATCCGGAGCCGCTTCCGCCTTCGCGAATCTGTTCGGAAAAGTTGGTCTTGGCGGATTGAAGGGCCGGCGCCAAACCGAACAGGATTCCGGTCAGTATCGAAATGAGAAGGGCGAAACCAAGAACTCTCCAATCGATGCTGACGTGCGTGACCACGGAAAATCGTGACGGCACAAAGTGCAGCAGATACTTCATCGTCCCTATGGAGGTGAGAATTCCCAGGATGCCTCCGAGCACTGACAGAAGGATGGCTTCCGTCAACATCTGTCGCACCATCCGATTGCGGCTCGCACCGAGAGAGAGCCTTACCGCCATCTCACGTTGCCTGCCCGAAGCGCGGGCAAGAAGCAGGTTGGCAATGTTGACGCACGCGATCAGCACGATCAAAATGACAGATCCCATCAGTACAAGCAGCATGGGGCGTACGTCGCCGACCAGGAAGTGTTGCAGAGGTTCGATATTGACCGACCAATCGCTGCCAGCAACATAATCCGTCGGATAGTCTGTCCTGAGCTCGCGTGCAAATGCAGAAAGCTTTCCTTGGGCTTGCTCAACGCTTATTCCCGGTTTGAGTCGGCCCAGGGCTTCTGGCAAAAAGCGGATATTTCGCGTTGGTTTCGGAAATGGGTTCGCGCTAAAACCGGCAGTCGCCCAGACCTCGACATCGTTTGCGACCGTCCTGCCCGGATGCCGGAATCCCGGCGGAAGCACTCCGACAATGGTGTACGGGTCGTTATCGATCAGCAGCTTCTTCCCCAGCACCTTCGGGTCTCTTCCCAGCGAACGGCTCCAAAGGCCATCGCTGATCACGATCCCCTCGGCGAATCCCTGTGCATACTCTTCCGCGCCAAACACGCGTCCGAGTTGGGTGCGGGCGCTGAGCATCGTGAAGTAATTCGGGCTGACCGCGAGAAGTTCTATGCGCTCCGGATGTTGCGTGCCGGTGAGGTTAGCGCTGACTGGCCATATGACCGAAAGCTCATCGAATACGCCTGCCTTCGATCTCAGGTCGTCCATCTCTGGAACAGAGAATCCGACCGCATTGACGCCGGTCTGGTTGTTACCGCTCACCACCCGGACGAGGCGCCCCGCATCCCGATACGGCAGCGGACGCAGTAGTAACGCATTCACCATGCTGAAGATGGCCGTGTTGGCCCCGATTCCCAAAGCTAGCGTAGCCACAGCAACCAGGGTGAACCCAGGAGAGTTGCGTAGCACGCGCGCACCGTAGCGGAGATCCTGCATCACGCCATGCATCGGTTTGCCTCGACCTAATCAGAGCAATCCGAGTGCCAGAAAGTTATCTCCACCAAGCGACTGAGAATACAGCGGCCTTCCGAAAACAAAAGCACACAAGAGAAAATGAACAGTGTCCATTCCCGAACTCTCCACCCCAAAAACGAACACCGCATTTTCAAGGGTATCTAAGGCAGTGCAGAAGAATGCACACGGGAACCCGAGTCAGGAAATCCCGATCAGAGACTGCCGCGTTAGGCCCGGAAAAGACAAAAGACGGCGGACAAGTCTGTCCGCCGTCTCCGATAAAACCAAACTAGATATCCAGGTTCTTTACATCCAGCGCATTCTCTTCGATGAACTTGCGGCGGGCTTCGACGTCTTCACCCATGAGCGTGGTGAAGATGTGTTCCGTCTCCGCAATGTCTTCGAGTTTGACTTGCAGCAGGGTACGAATCTCCGGATTCATCGTCGTCTCCCACAGCTGCTGGGAGGTCATCTCGCCCAGTCCCTTGTAGCGTTGCACCTGGTATTCGCGGCGACCTTCGCTCAGTACATACTCGAAGAGTTCGCGGGCGGAATGCTTCTCGACTGGCTCTCCGCGGCGCGGTTTCGCCATCTTCTGTTGCACTTCTTTCTGTATGCCGGAACCGGTCTCTGAATCGCCCGACGTTTCTCCATCCGGAGTGGCCTTCTCTGCCTTCTCCTTCGTCGCTACTTCGATGACGAAAGGAGGCTGCAGGAACTCTTCGATCTGCTTGTATTTCGCTAGCATCTGCCGGTATTCCGCGGAGTGCGCGAGCTCCCAATCGATCCGCCGCGTCGCACCCTGCGAATCCGTATAGGCGGCGCCCCACGTGCTGTGTTCTGAGTCAAAGCGAAGATCGACGGACTTGAATCCGAACTCCTTCATCATCCCCTTCAGTCGCGATTCAAGCTCTTTCACCTTGACAGGGACATTATCTTCGGCGCCCTCGAAGTCAGTGCGCTTATCGAGCCCGATCTCGGGCAGAAGTTCGGCAACACGCTCATTGCGCGTGCGTTTCGTGACCTTATCGAGGAACCCGAGGTAATCGTTGAGGGCGGTCATGAAGCGGGTCAGCGCTCCTCCCTCAAGCTTTGCCGCGCCCTCTCCGTAGGTAACGGTCATTCCATCTGAGGCGCGCTTTACCATGACGCGCACGAATTCGCGATCGTCTTTGATGTACTGCTCGAACTTGCCCTTCTTGATGCGATAGAGCGGAGGCTGCGCGATATACACATGTCCCCGCAGAATGAGCTCCTGCATGTGGCGGAAGAAGAAGGTGAGCAGCAGTGTACGGATGTGGGAACCGTCCACGTCGGCATCGGTCATCAGGATGACTTTGCCGTAGCGCAGCTTAGAGGGATCGAAATCGTCTTTGCCGATCCCGGCGCCGAGCGCGGTGATCATGGCGCGGATTTCTTCGTGCCCGAGCATCTTGTCGTACCGCGCTTTCTCGACATTAAGGATCTTTCCCTTGAGGGGAAGGATCGCCTGATAACGGCGGTCGCGTCCCTGCTTCGCGGTGCCGCCTGCCGATTCTCCCTCGACGAGGTAGATTTCGCAACGGTTCGGATCGCGTTCCGAGCAATCGGCAAGCTTGCCGGGCAGGCCGCCCCCATCGAGAGCGCCTTTTCGGCGAGTGAGATCGCGTGCCTTGCGTGCCGCTTCGCGTGCGCGTGCAGCATCGATCGCCTTGTTGATGATCTTCTTGCCGATCGAAGGATTCTGCTCGAAGAATGCGCCCAGACGCTCGTTGACGAATGCCTGGACGGTTCCGGCGATATCAGAGTTGAGCTTGCCCTTCGTCTGTCCTTCGAATTGCGGCTGCGACAGTTTTACGCTGACGACAGCCACGAGTCCTTCCCGGACATCGTCTCCCGAGAGGTTCTCTTTGACGTCTTTGAAGAGGCCGAGGGACTGTCCAGCGGCATTGATGGTGCGCGTGAGCGACGTGCGAAATCCGGAGAGGTGTGTGCCGCCATCCACCGTATTGATGTTGTTGGCGAAGCTGAAGACTGTCTCCGAGTAGGCGTCGTTATATTGCAGCGCGATCTCGATGGCAACTCCGTCACGCTCCGCCTCCATGTAGATCGGCTTTTCGTGCAGGACACTCTTGCCTTTATTCAAATCTTTGATGAACTCGGCGATTCCGCCCTGATACTTGAACATCGCCTGCTTCGCATCACCGGTCTTCGAATCGGTGGTCCGCTCGTCGGTAAGCGTAATGGCAAGGCCCTTGTTCAGGAAGGCGAGTTGACGCAGCCGGCCCGCGAGCGTGTCGTAGTTATATTCCGTGACGGTAAAAATCGAGCGATCTGGCAGAAAATGGACTTTTGTCCCGCGCCTCTTAGTAGCGCCCTTCTTTTCCAGTTTGGTCGTAGGAATTCCCTTCGAAAAAGTCTCTTCCCACGTGAAGCCGTCGCGCCAGATCTCCAGATCGAGTTGCTCTGAGAGGGCATTGACGCAAGACACTCCGACGCCGTGAAGTCCCCCCGAGACCTTGTAGTTTGAGGCGTCAAACTTGCCGCCCGCATGCAGCTTGGTCAGTACGACGGTCGCAGCGGCCATCTTCTTGCCGTTTTCAAGCTTCATCTCGTCCACGGGAATGCCGCGCCCGTCATCCGTGACCGTGATCGAATTATCGAGGTGAATCACGACGTCCACTTGCGTAGCGTGGCCAGCGAGTGCTTCGTCCACCGAGTTATCGACGACTTCATAGACGAGATGGTGAAGTCCCATCTCTGAGGTGGACCCGATATACATTGCAGGCCGCAGGCGGACTGCTTCAAGTCCTTCAAGGATCTTGATGTTCTCGCCCGTGTAAGAGGCCCCGTTGCTGTTTTTGTCTTGGTCCGCCACTGGTTTAGCAGCTATCTGTGCGGCTGAGAGTTCGTTGGTCGCCATGAAACTCCGGAGGTGGAAGGACTTGCGCGTTCAGACCAAAGCGTCTGATAGCAAAAGGTTTAAATGTCCTTCGTAAACTCTATTTTAGCACAGGGAAGCTTGCGGCCGTGGCATTGTAAACAAGGGTAAAACTCCTAGGCAAGCACAAATACAGACACTTGGGAACGAAAATCGGGGGTAAGGACAAACCGTCGTAATCGATCTTCAGTTACTAGAGGTTACAAGAAGGTTCAACAAAGAATATTCTGATTTTGCGTCAGGGGCAATCAACAAAACCCCTTACTTCGCCGAAGGAGAACCTAGATGGAAAACAGAATCAGCGCAATCATCCGTATTGCAGTCGCAGGTGTAGTGGTCATCGCAGGAGCCGCGATCTTGAATGGTGGCAAAGCAGAGGCTGCAAATACTGGCACCCAGAGCACAATTAAGTCCTTGCCAATTCTCAACGACGGTCCTGCCCCAATGCCAGTCTGTGATCCTAGGACCCGCTGCGTTAAGCCACTCCTCGGTCCCTCGTAAGCTTTGCGAACACAATCTCAAGCAGAGGTTTTCAAATTCTTAAAGCGTTCTTAAAAAACATACTTAACCACCTTTTATAGGAGATCATTACCAAAATGAACCGGCTCCGCCCGCCGCATAGTGGTGGCGGAGTCGCCTTCATCCCCAGGCGGCGTTGTTATAAGGTCAGGGACACTCGACATGATTCGGCAAAGGTCCTGATTTGCAGTCTGCCCCAATGCCATTTGAAGGCTGACCGCAGACCTTGATTGTGCAAACATTGTACGGACGGTGGCACCAAAGGTAACTAGTCGACCTGTAATTTCAGTCACTTATGTGTTGCACCGCCTGCACTCCGGGGCTATTCTTAGCTCCGAATGAACTCCGTACTTCACTCTGTGACGTATATGGTCTGGATAGCGGGCATAGTACTCCAGCTCGCGATCTGCGGCCTTATGCTGCGCAACGGCAAGCAGAAGTACCCTTGTTTCTTTGCATATTGCCTCTTCGGGGCCACGCAGAACCTGTTGCTACTGGTCTTGCACGCCCTCGGGACGTATCAGCAGTATTTCTACGCATTTTGGTCAACCGGCGCCGTATCTGCCTACTTTGCGCTCAGCGTGATTCGCGAGATATTCCTGGTGGCGCTCGAGCCATTTGCCGGTCTTCGCGACCTTGGCCGGATCGCGTTCCGCTGGGCAACCGCCCTGATGATCCTCATCGCGCTCGCCGTAGGGCTGAATATCAAGGCAAACTACATTAGTGTCATCCAGACAGCTGTACTGAACTTTGAGAGCAGCGTTCGGATGATGCAGGTCGGTCTGCTCCTGATGATGTTCTTCTTCTCGAAGCGGATAGGCCTTTCCATCCGCAGCCGGACCTTTGGGATCGCCCTCGGCGTCGGCACAACCGCAGCCATTAACCTCTTCAGTGTCAGCCTGTTATCTGGTGTGGGCACGGCGCATCTTGTTCTCGTGAATCAGTTCCGCGCAGGCTTCTTCCTGGTTGCCGCAGTAACCTGGTGCACCTACTTTGCAGTGCCCGCCCCGCAGGAAAAGTTTGTGATGGTACCCATTGCTTCACCGCTTATGCGGTGGAATGAGGTCGCTGCAGCGCTCGGTCATCCCGCCGGTCGCGTCGTCTATGCCAATGGTACCGAGCCGTTCCTACCTCAGGCCGAACGTATGGTGGATGAGATTTGGGAGCAGAACTTTGGCCATGGCAACGTCCGAAGTACATCCTGACGCTTCGTTCTTGTTCTTCAAGATAAGCAAGATAATCCAGTGGCGATTACGCCACCTGTTCTGTTTCCGGGGTGAGTTGACCCAATAGATCCAGCAGCGTCCGTAAGATCTCCTCCGTACCGCTCGCTCGCAGGTTGAACTTCAGGAGCCCTGACGGAGAGAACTGCGCTCCTTTATTCTGCGCCACAAACTTCATCAGCTTGCCCGGATCGACATTGGCGGAGTCCGTAAACTTGATGCTCACCGCATTCAGTCTCCGGTCGAGCGTCGCAACGCCTGAATTATGCGCCGCAATTTTAAGCTCCGTCGCCAGCAGCAGGTGATGGACAGGCGCCGGCGCAGGCCCATAGCGGTCCAGCAGTTCCGCCCGAACATCGTTGAGCATCTGCACCGTCTCCGCTCCGGCGATGCGCTTATACATACGCAGGCGCTGGTTCTCCTCAGAGATATAGTTGTTCGGGATGCGCAGATTGAGCGCCAGATTGAGTTGCGTAGCCGGACGCTCCTCAGCAATTCCGCCCCCCTGCATCTCGCGCACCGTCTGTTCGAGCATGGTGGTGTACATCTCGAATCCGATTGCCTCGATTACCCCGGATTGTTCGCCACCGAGCAAGTTACCGGCCCCTCGCAATTCGAGGTCGAGGGCTGCGATCTTGAATCCCGCGCCGAGGTCCGAGAATTCTTTGAGGGCTGCCAGCCGCCTTCGCGCGACCGGAGATAGGTCTGTGTCCGGCGGGATCAGAAGATACGCGTAAGCGCGCCGACTGGAGCGGCCCACTCGTCCCCGCAGTTGGTAAAGTTCTGACAGTCCGTGCCGGTCCGCACGGTTGATCAGGATCGTGTTGCAAAGCGGGATGTCGAGCCCGTTCTCGATGATCGTCGTCGCCACCAAAATGTCGTATTCGTGGCGCATGAAGGCGAGCATGACCTTTTCGAGTTCGCCCTCTGTCAATTGGCCGTGTCCGATGATCACGCGTGCACTCGGAACGAGTTCGCGTATCTTTGCCGCGATCTCATAGATCGATTCAACCCGGTTGTGGACGAAATAAATTTGCCCACCTCTCTCGAGTTCGGTCTCGATCGCCGACTTGATCAGCTTCTCGTCGAATTTCGCCACCACCGTCTGGATCGCCATGCGATCTCGCGGAGGCGTCTCGATGACCGACATGTCCCGCAACCCCACCAGCGACATGTGCAGCGTGCGAGGAATCGGTGTCGCCGACATCGTCAGTACATCTACCTGCGTCCGCAGCTTCTTCAGCCGTTCTTTGTGGGTGACGCCAAAGCGCTGCTCCTCGTCTACAACTACAAGACCGAGGTCTGGAAAGGCCACGTCTTTCGACAGGACACGGTGCGTACCGATGACAATATCGATCTTGCCCTGTTCCAGACGTTCGAGTGTCTCCTTCTGCTGCTTGGCTGTGCGAAATCGGCTCAGCAGATCGATATTGATGGGGAAGGCAGCAAAGCGGCGTTTGAATGTCTCAAAATGCTGAAACGAGAGAACAGTTGTTGGAGCGAGCACCGCGACTTGCTTCCCATCCTGCACGGCCTTCATCGCGGCGCGCATCGCGACTTCCGTCTTGCCATATCCGACATCGCCGCAGAGCAGTCGGTCCATTGGCAACTCCGATTCCATGTCGGCCTTGATGTCGGCGATCGCAGAGATCTGGTCTTCCGTTTCGCTGTAATCGAAGGTGTCTTCAAATTCCTTCTGCCACTGCGAATCGGGCGGATATGCGTGTCCCTTGGCGAGTTTGCGCTGCGCATACAGCTTCAGCAACTCGTCCGTCATGTCGCGCATGCGCTTCTTAACGCGCTCTTTTGTTTTCGCCCACTGCTGACCGCCGAGCTTTGAGAGCGACGGCTTCACTCCGGTTTCGGTGGAACGGTACTTCTGGATTAAGTCCAGTCGTGTGAGCGGGACATAATACTTCGCGCTCTCCGCAAACTCGAGCACCATATACTCGCCCGATTGCTCTGCCGTTGTGATCTCTTTGAGACCGTTGTACTGTGCAATGCCATGCTCGACGTGAACGACGAAATCACCAACCGCAAGGTCCCGGAAATCTGAGAGGAATGCCGACGTCTTCGACTTTTGACGCATCGGGCGGCTCGCGAACACCTCCGAATCGTCGAAGAGATCGCGTGTGCCGAAGAGGATGAGGTTGCTCGCCGCCAGCGCGACTCCCTCCGACACGTAGGTCTTGATGATGACGGTTGCAGTCTCTCCGGTGCCGAGCAAAGCGGCCTCGTCCAGATACGTCTCGCCCGCCGACGTCTGCGACTTGCTTCCGATCCGGAACGGCAGGTGGTACTCGTTAAAGACCTCAGCGAGCCGTTCCACTTCACCTTGGTTCGGAGCGGCGAAGATCGTCCTCTTGTCCTGGCGCGCGAGCTTCTGTACCTCCTCGACCATGGCTGGCACAGAACCGTGAAAACGCATCGTCGGCTGAGTATCGAATGAAACAGCGTCTGGCTCTAGTGAGAGCTGTTCGAGCGTCGCACCCGGACGCTGCTGCAGCATCACTCGCCAATCGTTCGGCGGAATGTACAGCTCTTCCGGGCGCACCAGCGAACCCACGCCGCTGCGCTCATGCACTTCGATCACCCTATCCCACCAGGATTCATTCTTGATCGCTACGGCAGACGGCTCGTCCACGATTACAAACGCATGTGGCAGCAGATCGAAGAGTGACTGGTCGGCGCCCGCGACCCCCGCATACAACTCCCAACCCGGAAAGACTGTGACTCCCGCGGCAGCAAATGCCCCTGAGACCTCTTCCGGCGAACCTTCCAATCGCTTGCCCGAGAGGCGTGTGTGGATGGCGGCCAGCGTCGGCTCGTCCACCGGCGTCTCCGTGAAAGGCAATAGCACTGCTTCGTCGATCTGCGTGCCACTCGCGTGGGCGCGCTGCGTCTGCGGATCGAAGCGCCGGATCGTCTCTACTTCATCTCCAAAAAAATCCACGCGGTAAGGCCGCTCTGCCTCCGGCGGGTACACATCCAGAATGCCGCCCCGGCGGGCATACTGCCCCGGCATCTCGACCACATCCGAGGGCGAATAGCCGATCACGTTGAGCCGTTCAATAAGAGAGTCGATGTCTACCATCTCGCCACGGCGCAGCACACGCGCCAGTTCGCGATAGAAGTCAGCGGTCCGAAGACGCATCGCCGCCGATTCCATGGTCGCGACCACGATGCGAGCCGCATCGGTCGCCATCTTCCAGAGCGTGACCGCCCGCTCCTCCTGTATCTCAGGGTGGGGAGAGAGATTTTCAAACGGAAGCACATCATATGCGGGCAGCTTCAACACCGAATCCGGACTGACCGCGCCCGTCAACTCGCACGCCGCCCGCAGCAGCGGCAGCGTCGCATCTGCAGCCTTGTTGTCCGCAACGATCACAAGCAGTGGTGCATTGAGCGCCCGCGCAAAGAACGGCAAATAGAGAGCTTTCGCGGTGGGCGTCAACCCTGACAGATGTGCCGGGACGGCGTCGTCGCGCATGCGATGGACGGCGCCCCTGAAGGCAGGCGCCTTCTCCGCCTCGGCAAGCATGTCACGAACGAACGGCAGAATCATAGAGCGTAATAGTTGATGGTAAATGAGATGGGGCAGGTGGCCGGTCTGACTCACAACTCAAAGCTGACAGCCTGCTCCCAGCACTCACCACCCCCGTCTGCTAACAAACTGCATACCTTTCCTGAGATTCTGCTTGCATTAGAAAACTTACTGCTCCATGCTGCGTTTCAAACTGTTAGGCCGTTATGAATGGGACGAGTCGGAGGTGAACGATGGGTTCCGGGACGCAAGGGTTGCAGCAGTTCTTTCAGGAGATCGTCGAGCCGCGCTTCTTCAGTGCCGGGGTCGTCGACCGCGACGTGTGCAGTTATGTCGTGCAGATGTTGACTGACTTTGTTGACGGATCAAATCTCCATCGCATCCGCGATGCCAACGGCCGCCCCCTGCAGGACGTGGGCGAGATGCTGCTCGAAAGCGATCCCGTGTACGGCCCCGCACCCAGCTTCGATCGCGAACGAGAAGTGCGCAAACACATCGGCGATTACACACTGTTCTTCACCGGGATGTTTCCCGGGAGCATCAACCACTTTCGCCTGCGCAAGCACAGGCTGGAAAGCTTCATCGATTTCATCAAGGCCGGAAAAGAGAGCTACCGCATCGTCGCGAAGTTCGACATGTACGAATATGAGAAAGATGCAGTGGTCTTTGATAAATTGTCACGCGCCTTCGAGCGCTGCGTCTTCGGACTCAACTCAGTCCGTGACGAGCTGGACGCGCTCCAGCACCCGATCATGCGCAACCCCGAAGAGCCGAAGCTATTGATGTAGTGCATGACTGCCGCTCATTGCGGCCGATAAAAACTGAGTGCTGCCTCACCATGCACTAGACGGCGGTAGCACTTCAGATCACCGAACTGCTCCGCAGGCAGGAACCGTTTCTCATGTTCAGCGACCACGACGGAGCCGTCCGTCAGCAACGCCGATTGGGAGAGCGCAGTGAGGCATCGCTCGTACTCTCCGTGCGACGAATAGGGCGGATCAAGGAAGATGAGCTCGAACGTCCCACTAATCGTGCGGATGGCCTTCGCCGCATCCTGCTCGATCACCGTCGCCTCTGACTCGATGCCAAGAGATTTTATGTTCTCGCGGATCACGCGCGCCGCCCTTTTGTTTTCTTCGACCAGTACTGCTTCGCGCGCTCCCCGACTGACAGCTTCGATCCCCACCGCGCCCGTGCCCGCAAACAGATCGAGAAAGCGCGCATCTTGCAACTTGGGAGCGAGGATATTGAAGAGGGTCTCCCGCAACCGGTCCGACGTCGGACGCACCTCCATGCCCGGTGGTGAGTCGAGTCGGCGGCTGCGAAGGCGTCCGGCAATGATTCGCATGAGAAAGAGGGTTTACGGTTCTCAGTTTACAGTTCGCGGTTCGCGCAGCACCTGGCAGTAGGTCATAACCTGACGACTCACTGTAAACTCTCCCCATGCCCTCCCTGTTCGAACCTCCGCAGAACGAGAGACCCAGCAGCGATAGTCAAGACGTTCTCATCGCCTATATCGACGGCGGCGCGCGTGGCAACCCCGGCCCCGCCGGATACGGCTGTTATCTCCAGGACGCGAACGGTAAATGCATCGCTGAACTCAGTGAATTCCTCGGAGCGAAGACCAATAACGTCGCCGAATATTCAGGACTCGTGGCAGCACTCCGCTACGCCATCGAACACGATTTCTGCGATGTGCGCGTAGTGAGCGATTCGGAGCTTCTGGTCAAGCAGATGCAAGGGAAGTACAAGGTGAATTCCCCCGACCTGCGTCCCTTGTATGAGGATGCGCGGCGCATGGTGCAGAAACTCAGCACCTTCCAGATCAAGCACGTGCTCCGCGGCCAGAACAAAGAAGCGGACCGCCTGGCGAACCTGGCCATGGATCGTGGGATGAAGAAAACTGGAGCTTCTCCCCCTCCACTCCGCGCGAACGCCTACGAGAAGCAGCCTGTCCCCCCGAAGCCCTCAGTTGAACTCGACGGTATCGTGAAGGATGGCGTCATCGAGGTCTACGGCACCGATCTTCCCGATGGGACGAAAGTAAAAGTCCGCGTATTGCGCTGACTTTCTGCGGACATTTGATTCAAGCCTCCGGGGGAATTAACCTCTCTCTACATTTGTTCAGAGGTGTTCCCGTGAAGCATCCTTTTCTCGCACTCATCTTTGCTCCTGTTCTGGTCTGCATGGCAGCTGCGCAGACTTCAGATCAAAGCGCCGTTGCGTCTGTTAAGCCGGGCGACAATCTTGTTGTCGAGAACATACCGCCCATTCCCGCTGTGATGGCAGAGCGCGCCGCTCGTTATACTGAATCACGCTTTGCTGCGCTGTACGCATGGCATCCCGTAAAGCGCGAGATGCTGATCGGCACCCGCTTCGGAGATGTGCCGCAAGTGCACTGGGTAAAAATGCCCGGTGGAGAACGCCAGCAGATGACGTTCTATCCAGACCGCGTTCTCGGTGCCGAATTCCAGCCAAAGACTGGAAATTTCTTTCTCTTCCAGAAGGACGTCGGCGGAGGAGAGTGGTATCAGTTTTATCGCTTCGACATCGCGAGCGGAAACATAACATTGCTCACCGACGGCAAATCCCGCAATGAGAATCCGGTGTTCGCGCACAACGACAGCCGGTTCGCGTACACATCCACTCGGCGCAACAACAAAGACACGGACCTTTGGATGATGAACGCCGAGGACCCAAAGAGCGACCGCATGCTCCTCGAATTGCAGGGCGGCGGCTGGAGCCCTGTCGCTTGGTCGTGGGACGGCAAAAAGGTATTGCTCCAAAACGATGTCTCCATCAACGAGAGCTATCTCTGGCTCGTGGATGTCGCCACCGGAGCGAAGGTGCTGCTGACCCCGCCTGTACAAGGCCAGCAGATCGCCTACCACGGCGTAGCGTTTAGCAAGAATGATAAAGGCGTGTATCTCACAACCGATCGCGAATCCGAGTTCCAGCGTCTCGCTTATCTTGATCTTGCGACCTTGCAGCCGAAGTTTTTGACCGTCAACATTCCCTGGGATGTGGAAGAGGCGGGCCTGAGCGACGACGGCAAGACATTGGCCTTCAGCACCAACGAGAACGGGATCAGCAAGCTCTACCTCCTCGATACTGCATCCGCGAAAAGTCATCCCGTGGCAGGTGTGCCCGTCGGAGTCTTGAGCGGTCTGCGCTTTCATCCAAACAGTCGTGATCTTGGCTTCTCAGTGAGTTCCGCGCGCTCACCGCTCGACGTCTACTCCGTCGACATCGCAACTGGCAAGATCGACCGCTGGACAACCAGCGAGACAGGAGGTCTCAACCCCGCGAGCTTCGTCGAGCCGGAACTCGTGAAGTGGAAGAGCTTTGACGGCAAGGAGATTTCAGGCTTTCTCTACAAACCGGACGCGCGCAAGTTCCCCGGCAAACGTCCCGTGATCGTCAATATCCACGGTGGCCCGGAAGGGCAAGCCCGTCCCGGTTTTCTTGCACGCAACAATTACTACCTCGACGAACTTGGCGTTGCGCTTCTGCTGCCGAACGTCCGCGGCTCCTCCGGCTATGGCAAGACATTTCTCAAACTCGATAACGGCATGCATCGGGACGACACCTACAAAGACATCGGCGCGCTGCTCGATTGGATCGCCACCGACACATCGCTCGATGCAAGCAAGGTCATGGTGACCGGAGGCAGCTACGGCGGGCACATGACATGGGCGACCGCTGCCTACTACAACGAAAAAATCTGTTGCGCTCTCCCGATCGTAGGCATGTCGAATCTGGTCACGTTCCTCGAGCACACCGAGGCATACCGGCGTGATCTCCGGCGCGTGGAATATGGCGATGAGCGCGATCCCCAGATGCGCGCCTATCTTGAAAAGACTGCGCCGATGAACCACGTGGACCAGATGAAAAAGCCCATCTTCGCGGTCGTCGGCAAGAATGATCCTCGTGTTCCTTGGACCGAGTCCCGCCAGATACTCGACAAACTCAATGCACAGGGAACGCCCACATGGTTCCTGATGGCGAACGATGAAGGCCACGGCTTTGCGAAAAAGAAAAACCAGGACTTCCTGTTCGACGCCACCATCATGTTTGTAAAAACATATCTGCTCGGATCAGATGCTGCAGTCAGCCAAAAATAAACCAATGACAGCTAGAGCCAATAGCTGATAGCTGAGTGTGGAGGGTTTCTTGTAGACTGACGCCCGATGCGCTTTCATCATTTCGCCCTCTTTCTTGTTCTATCTATCGTCCTCAACGCGCAACAATCGCCCGTGGTTGCAACTCCAGAAGAGCAGCAGATCGCCGGCTCGATCCTCGTCGGCGGACACACTTTTTCGACGCTCGATCAATTGACCGGCCAGTTCGGCCCTCGGCTCACCGGCAGCAGCAACTACGAGCGTGCCGCGCAGTGGGCGGCCGCGCAGTTCAAGAGCTACGGGGTAGATTCCGTCCGTCTGGAGCCTTTCACACTCAAGCACGGATGGAGCCGCGGAACAGCGACTGCCGCTATCTTTTCTCCCTCGGTTTACGGTGAGGCTACGCACTCCGTGCACGTGGTTGCGAGAGGGTGGTCCTCGAACACCGCTCCCGGCGGCGTCGAGGCGGAAGTCGTCACGCTCAAGGCGATCACGCCGGAGTACCTCAAGCAGAACGCCGAGAAGATCCGAGGCAAGATCGCCCTTCTCGGTCCCGGCGCGGCGGGTCGCAGCAACAAAGAGCTGATCGACGCGGAGCAGCTCTCTGACAATCTCAAGTCCGTCGGAGCAGTCGCACTCCTCGAGCCCGCGCGCCAGCCAAACGATGTCCTTGCCACCGGAGATCCTGCATGGCACGGCGATATTCTGGGCACCCCGGTAGTCGGGTTGGGACATGAGGACGCCGAACTGTTGAAACGTCTGCTCGCCTCCGGGCCGGTGCGCATGCGTGTGGATGTTCAGAACACAATCACGGGTCCGGTGCAGGTGCCGAACATCGTTGCAGAGATTCGCGGCAGTTCTAAACCGGATGAGTGGGTGCTCCTCGGCGCTCACTTCGATTCGTGGGACCTCGCCAACGGAGCGCAAGACAATGGCTCCGGCTCTGCGCAAGTGATGGAAGCGGCGCGCGCCATTGCTGCGCTCAAGAAGCGTCCCGCCCGCAGCATGCGCTTTGCGCTCTGGGGCGGCGAAGAGGAGGGACTTCTCGGCTCCTTCGCCTACGTCGAACAGCACTCCGCGGAGTTGGCGAAGTGCGCCGCCGTTCTCAATACCGATAGTGGTGCCGGCCAACCCAAGGGATGGAATGCCGAAGGTCGCAACGATGTCGCCGCTGCGCTGAAGCCATTGTCTGAAGGACTTCTTCGCGGACTGGCCGGCTCAGAGATCACGAACGAATCCGACTTTGAGACAGACCACGGTCCGTTTCTCATCCAAGGCATTCCCGCGCTCAATATGTCTGTGGACATGTCGAAATATGGTGAGGTGCACCACACCCTTGCCGACACCATCGACAAAGTGAATGCTCACTCGCTCGATACTGGCGCCGCGATACTCGCGGTGACCGGATACGCGATGGCGGACGCAGCTCAGCCCATTGCTCCGCACGTCGATCAAAACGCAGTGCGCGAGCTGCTCAAGAAAGATGATTTAGGGATTTATCTCAAAGCTCAAGGACTTTGGAGCGGTGAGTGACCGGCCAACGACCGGCCGGTTTTACCGAAAGTCAACTCTCTTCGAAATCAGCATCCTGAAAAATATACGGGGCGGTGCGGATGAGCCGGAAGCTCACATCGCTCCGGCAGGTCTCGCATCGCGGAAAAGTCTCGCCGTTCAGCAACACCACTTCGTGCTCGGCCCTGTGCTCCACCGTGTGCTTGACCTCATAGATACCGGTTTCACGAACGGATTCACCAGATGTATAAGCTGGCCCCGAAGCGTAGGGACCGATGTGCCGGGTGCTGTGCTTACCTCGGCGACCTTCATCTCTTGCGCTGAGTCGTTGTGCGGTGGATCGACGGTCGAGACGTTCCGGCAGTGTAGTCGTATTTCGGACGCAATTCGAGTTAAGCATCTTGGGAACCGCCCCTTTTTCAGCGTTGTTTATACTTCAGATTGTTCCCTAAGTCACTTACTTCCAGCTACCCTAAAATCCTCATCCTCGTGGACCGTTCCGGCAGAGCGCACCAGTTCGAACCGGACACCCTCACCGCACTGGGAACAGGGCGGAAGCGGTTCACCCTTGAATAGAGTGACCATGTGTTCAGGCCGATGCTCATGATGGCTGACGCGATACACGCCAGACTCAGGCGCCTTCTCCCCGGGTTTTAGGGTTTCCATGGCTTTGCTTGCGCCGTAGGGGAACACAATTGTTTTTGGGACTACGTCCGCGATTCTACGTGACGCTATGCCCTATTGAGAAGCAAGTTGAGCGCTATGTGCACCAGAGGTGCTGAATTTTTGTTATTCTCGACCCACTCCGAAGCGGAAGCGAATGGGATCCGGTGATCCTCCCGGTCTTCAAAACCGGCGCTCGCCTGGTTTGTCCAGTTGAGGGTGTGTTCGACTCGCACACGCTTCCGCCACGATTCCTGAACTGCCCCAAGATAGATGATCTGAATTGCCCAAAGTTAGACCCCCCGGCATTTATGCCGGGGAACAATGCTCCATACCGCCGCTTTTAGGCGCTGGGGCTTCGTTTTCCCATAGAACTCCCACCGGAGCATGGGTTCGACTCGCATACGCCACCCCATTTTTTAAGAGTTGCCCTGCTGCGCTGGCCCTCAGTCTGTGGTGCCGGGCACTCAGCAGTTGTGCCTTGAAAACGGAAACATGAAAGTCTTAGAATGTACGGTAGTTGACGTACAACCTGCGCGAGCAGATTTGAAAAATCAAACTTACAGAGGGGGTCCTATGGAGGGCCAGGCAATTGCTGCTGCACTCACTGTCGGTAGAGATCCGTTGTTGCTGCACACTCGAAACGAAATTTTGCGGAAGTACGGTATTGCAACGGTCTCGGCGCTTTCTATCCAAGACGCGTTTCAAATCTTTCAATCTGGCGATTTTGACTTCGTCCTGCTGTGCCACTCCGTACCTGAGGCGGAGCGCAAGCAACTTATTACGCTGATGAGAAATCGACGCGCTTCTACTCCGGTCATTACGATCTCAGAAGTGTCCTTTTACGATGATCCATTTGCAGATATCACTACCATCAACGACCCGGAGACGATGTTGAGAGATATTGGTCGGGTGGCACGCTTGCAATTGCCTATCGATTAGACAAGCACTAAAGCGATTCTCAGCTGGTTTGCCCTTGTGGCTGAATTGCCCGCAGAGACCCTGAAATTCCCAGAGGTCGCCTTCTAAGCATCAAAGAATGAGGAGCGACCTATCTGATGGTGCAACCCAAGCTGCTGTTTGTGGATGACGAATCGTCCATTCGCCTTACTCTACCCGCCATATTAAAAATGCAGGGGTTCAATGTCACCGTTGCTGCCTCCGTCCCCGAAGCGCTGGAAGCGATTCGGAATGACAAGTTCGACGTGCTGCTCTCCGATCTGAACATCGGTGAACCCGGCGACGGATTTACGGTGATCAGCGCCATGCGCCGCACCCAGCCCGAAGCAGTCACTTGCATCTTGACCGGATACCCCGACTTCGAGACAGCGTTGTCAGCTATTCGCAATCAGGTGGACGAGTACTTCGTGAAGCCGGCAAATATCTCCAACCTGGTCGAACACATTCAGCAAAAACTTGCGAACGCGCGCGCGGGAATTCCCCAGCACCCCTCGCCCATCAAGCGTGTGTCACAGGTTATCCGTGAAAACGAAGACAGACTCGTGGAGGAGTGGTTGACCCTAGTCTGTTCTGAGGAGACGCTGTCGGCCATCAAGATCTCACGTCCTGACCGGATCGATCACGTCCCGAAAGTGCTCCAACAACTTGTATTCCGGATCGAGTCGGAAAGCGAAGAGAACAGCGAGAAGGCACTGGAAACGGCAGAGCAGCACGGCATTGCCCGGTACAGTCAGGGATACACGATCCCTCAGGTCATCATCGAAGCTCGTCTTCTGCAACGAGTGCTGCAACAGAACATCCAGGAGCACCTGTTGGAGATCGACCTCAGCACCGTCATCGGAGACATTATGCGGGTAGGAGAGACCCTCGCGTCGGTCGTAGAAGAGTCGATCCGCGCTTACCAGGAGGCGGAAAGACGTGCCCTCGCCAAGTATCGCAAGCCCCCGGCGAAACGTGGCCGTAGCCAGAGCGGCCCAGATTAGTAGTTCCGCGCAGCGGTACACCTCTGGAGGTAGACCCCGGTATTCATGTCGTGGATCAAGGATTCACTTCCGACTCCAGATGGATAGCTGGATCTCACGAGGTAGACCCCGGCATTTATGCCGGGGATCAGAACGTTTCGGATCGCGCCTTTAGGCGCTGGGGTACCGCTGACCCGCGCATGCCCCAAACTTGTCAAGTCCCCAAAGTCTTCAAAAATCTCCTAAGCCGCACAATCAAAAGCAGATATAAATCATCGGTAATTCAGTATGGACCTACCCTCAATCTGCTACCATTGTATGTAGAACAAAAAGGCACGCCACTTCGGCGTGCCTTTGTCTTTTCCACGAGATTCCCGGCCCTTCGGTGATCTACGGAGATCCTACGGTGATCGATTTCGCAACTTTATCGATTTCCGCCCATTTTTGGAACATTGCCACCCTCGTCGGGGGAGGGGGGTACCCCATTACGGCATGACCTCCACGACCACGCCCGAAGGCGTCTGTGCCGAGTGATACACGCGCTCCGTTGCCCTGGTGAAGTCCTCCGGTTTGGCTTCCGCAGTATTGATGAACTTCTGCGGATTCAGATCGGTGATGGGAAACCACGAACTCTGCACCTGCACCATGATGCGGTGTCCTCTGCGGAAAGTATGGTTCACATCGGGCATATCGAAGTTCACCGCAGTCACCTGGTTCGGCGTGAACGGCTCCGGCTTCGTCCACGAGTTGCGGAACTTGCCCCGCATCGGCTCGCCGCGCACCATCATCTGGTAGCCGCCCATCTTCTCGGTGGGCAACAGAACGTCAGTCGGCGGAGCCTCCTTCCCCGGAGTGTTCGCCGCTGCCGGGGCATCGTAGTCAGGCGGATACACATCGATCAGCTTCACGTCGAAGTCCGAGTCGGTGCCACTGGTCGAAACGTTCAGGTGCGGCGACACCGGCCCCGAAATCGTCACATCGTCAACCAGTGGGTCGGTCACATACGTCACCACGTCCCCACGCTTGGCGGCGAACCGCTGGTCGCTCAGCATGTACTCCTGCGGAACCCCGGTGGCGGCATACCCGATATACGGCACCGGATGCCTGGGGTCGCTCACATATTCGTCGAATGCATTCTCGTTCGCCCCTGGAGCCTCGAACGAAAGCTTGCCATTCGCATGAAAATACAACGTCTTCTTCTGCGCCTGCTTCGGAGGCCACGCATCGTACTCCCGCCACACGTTGCTCCCCGTCTCAAACACATACGCCTCCGGCAGGTGCGCATCGCCATTGCCCTTCAGGTACTGCTCGAAGAAAGGGAAGATGATATGTTCCCGCCAGAACTCTCCCGTCGCAGAGTTGAACTGCACGCGTCCGAGGCTCTCACCCTGCCAGCGCGCCCACCCTCCATGCACCCACGGACCGATGACCAGCGCATTGAAGATCCCCGGATTGTTCCTCTCGATCGCACGATACGTCCGGACCGGGCCCGCGAGGTCTTCCGCATCGAACCATCCGCCCACAGTAAGTACTGCGCACTTGATCCCCTTCATGTGCTGTGACAGATCGCGCGGCTGCCAGTAAGCGTCCTCGGTGTTGTGACTGTATTGATCACCGAAGAGTGGATTGTTGATGGTCTTGCCGATATCCGCAAGATCGGGACCATGTTGCAGGAAGTATTCGTAGCCGTCGGTAGTGCCGTAAGTAAAGTTGCGCCCTGTCGGAGTGACCGGCGGGAACTCCAAACCGGTGCGCGGCTTGAACACCGAGTAGAAGTCGAAGTTGGCGGCCAACATGAAGGCTCCACCGTGATACGCATCGTCTCCTTCGAAGAGGTTCGTCATCGGCGCCTCCGGTGATGCCGCCTTGATCGCCGGATGCGAGTTGATGATGGAGGCTGAAGTGAAGAACCCGGGGTACGAAATGCCCCATATTCCAACCTTGCCGTTGTTGTTCGGAACATGCTTGAGCAGCCACTCGACCGTGTCATACGTGTCGGTACTCTCGTCGACCTCACCTGGCTTGGGGTTGTCGATGTTAGGGCGCATCTCGACAAACTCGCCATCCGATTGATAACGTCCGCGCACGTCCTGAAACACATAGATATATCCCGCGCGGTCAGACGATTCGGAGGGCCCCAGCTTTGGACGGTAATGGTCCTCCCCATAGGGACTCACGCTGTACGGCGTGCGCTGCATCAGGAACGGAAACGAATGCGATGTATCTTTCGGCACATAAACAGCGGTGAAGAGGTGTGCGCCGTCCCGCATGGGGATGCGGTACTCGTACTTCGTGTAGTGCGCCTTGACCTCGAACGGTTTGTCTTTGTCTTTGTCCTTTGAATCGTTCTGGCTGAATGCTAGAACGGGGAAGATAGTGAGAATTATTAGCAATAGACGCAAAGCAACTCGAATCATCATTTCTCCTGAGAAGGATTCAAGGTACTAGCGCATTCGCGCTTGCGTCAATAAAAAGGCTATTCCGAGCCCTGCATCTCGCTCGCGCGCTTCTTGTGTTTCTCGGACTGGCGGTTCACGTCCGCACGCCGGTCTGGCAGCGGACGCGTTGGCGGAGGTGTTCCAACAGCCTCACGCGCCTGCCCCTTGACCAGCTTCGTCGCAGAGAGGGTCTTCTTCTTCGGCATGCAAAATTCTAACTTGAGCTAATCCTCTGCGGGAAGGCTCTCAAAGACCTTGCGGAGGTCGTCCGGTCCGGCACGGTAGATGCCCCAACCGGAGCCCTGATCGGATTGCACTCGGAAGAGCAGTTCGCCGCGGCCATCGCCATCCGCGTCCACCGCGTCCACCAGCGTCATGCGCGGAGCGATGTCGAACCGATTGGCGTCGGTGACTTGGATGAACGTTCTGCGGAGTTCGCCTTCCAGATTCACCCGCGCCACCAGCGTGATGTATTCGTCTCCCGCTGCGCCGGAGCTCTTGCTTTGTGTCGTTCCCTTGGCGTTCCTGAGCGCTGCGGCGCGCTCCGGCTTCCCCGGAATTGTCGCCGTCAACACAAGTGTCGCGGTATTGTCGAGGCTCAGATTGTAGGCACGTACATTCACGTCTAGCCACGCTGCCGGCGAAGGCAGTCCGAGTCCCGGGCGGCTCCGCTTCGCTTCGGTCGCGGCAAGCGCGATCATCTTTTCCCGGTAGGTTCGTTCCTCTTGCGCGTTGAAGTCGAACCGGTACGTATGAGGCTCCTTATTCGTCGGATCGGAGACGGCCGCCAACGCATGAAGGTCCCCGGAAAGCTCCACTCCTTCAGGAGTGCTCCCCTGTTCAGTCGCAGGCTTCCCGCGCGTCAGGCGGGGACGGTTCGGATCGTCATATGCCACAGCGTCTTTACTTGCGTTGCTGTTTGCATCACTTGAGGATTGCGTCTCCGCGGGACGCTTCTTCAACGTCGGACGGTCCGTGTCCTCAGTGCGCGATGGCTTGGAGTCTCCCGGTTTGCCGGTCTTCGACTCGGCCCCCGGAGCCTGTGATTTGTCCTCGTGACCCCGCTTTCGCCGTTTGTCCTTCTTCTCATTCGGCATGTACACGCGGTGCTCTTCACTGTCCGAAAGCACGATCTTCGAGGGTGCTGCCTTCGCGATCTCCGCGTCCGGAGCCGTCTTTTGCAGCGTGCCGATGCCGTACCAGGTCTGTGCATCCTCTGGCCCCATGTGCCCGGTGCGGGTGAGTGTCACAAAACCAAGCGACTTACCGGAATCCTCGACTTCATAGATAGCGCCCTCTTCGAGCGCTACGGGCGCGGGACTCGCTAGATACGACTGTGCATCGCGGAACCTGCCCTCCACAAACACGCTGATCGGGATCACTCGGAACTTGCCAGATTCGGGAACGGGACGATCACCCGCATACTCAACCACGGCGAGGGCACGGATCTTTGTCTTGCCGACCGCTCGTCCGGGCGCAGTGTTCGCCTGTGGTCCAGCGGAATTCGGCGCGCTAACGACTTGCGCCGCCACAGCGCCCGTCATTACCAGCATAAAGAGGATGATGCGGCGAGATGACCACCCGGTGTAGGATTTGCGAATGAGCATTAAGATAAACGGTCCCGCGCCTGATTTTAGTCTTCAAAACGAGTTAGACGAAACTGTCACACTGGCGTCACTCAAAGGTAAGCCTGCCGTGCTGTTCTTCTATCCCAAGGCGGATACCCCCGGTTGAACGATTGAGGCGTGCGGGTTCCGCGACGCATTCAAGAAAATCCAGGCTGCCGGTGCGACCGTGCTGGGCGTCAGCGCGGACAGCGTGTCCAAGCAGAAGAAGTTCAAAGAGAAATATGGATTGCCCTACCACTTGCTCGCCGACGTGGACAAAAAGATGTGCGAAGACTACGGCGTCATGAAAGAAAAGAGCATGTATGGCAAGAAATATCTGGGCATCGCGCGTACGACCTTCGCTCTGACGCCAGATGGAAGCATCTCCAGGATATTTGAGAATGTGAAGCCCGAAGGACACGCAGAGGAAGTGCTTGCAGCACTCTCGAATCGTTAGCTCATTACCGCGACTTCGTGCGGGCGAAGGAAAGCAACCATGGCGTTTGCTTTAAATGCCCGAGCATGGGACACATCACTTGACTTCTTCGCTCGGCAACGACTGGAGTAGTCTCGCGAGCCCTGTATCTCCCAATAACTTTGTCGCTTCGATCGCTTCATGCCGGAGCGGCTCCATGGGATGAGCTGTGTTCTGACGGGAGAGCCATCGCCTCGCCGTCTCCGGAAGGTCGTCTGCAGCAGCGCAAGTGGCCGCGGCTATCAGACGGACCGCTGCTCGGGCGATCGCGCGGTCACGTTCGTCCCTGCTCTCGGCCAGATGCAGCGCTGCAGAGAGGTCCGCTAGTTGAAGACCCGAGGCGAGCCCGCCGAGCCAATCCATTGCAGCCGAGTTTTGAAAGGGACCAGGACCCCAGACACGCATACTCTTATCTTGACAGAGGAATAACTGTCAGGTCTCAGCTTCATGGTTGACCAGACCCGCGCGGCGAAGCAGTCCCGGAAAGCGCGGGTCGGTTCGCAGTGGGTCCATCTGCGGTTCTACGTTCAGATACCCCAGCCAGACCGATCGATGTTCAAAGGCGCTGTGGAGCCACGCGAAGGCTGCATCATTGCCGCCCAATCCAACGTGGACCATCGCGATGTCGTAAGGTGACACGTATCTTTGACTCGATAGCGCATTCAACCGGTTGAGCACAGCATGCGCTTCATCGCCCCTTCCTGCCATTGCATAGCCCTGTCCCAATTTTGCCAGTGCGTATGTACTGTCATTGGAAAGACGCATTCCAGCCTCTAGCTCCAGGATGGCGCGTTCGAACAGGCCCTTCTGCCCATACACCTGCGCCAGCCAAAGGTGAGCGGAACCGAAATTCGGGTCCATGTCCAATGCAGCTTGATAGTGCTCGATCGATTGGTCGTAATCCCGGCGGTAGTAGAACATGCGCGCAAGATCTGTTCGGATAACGACAGAAAGAGGATCGATTGCGAGTGCTTTCATTTTTTCGCAGAGCGCTTCCGCGTGTCGCCCCATCATGCTGAAGAGAGTGCCGCGCCAGTGATAAGCCTCCACACAGCCAGGATTCAGTTCGATGGCCCGCTCGAATTCCTCTTCAGCCCCGCACCAGTCCCACTCGAAATCCCGCTTCACCACGCCAAGGGTAGCGTGAGGATCCGCAAGGGAAGCATCCAGTTCCAGCGCCTTCAAGGCTGCGGCTTTTCCTTTTGGATAAGCCTCTACTGGCGGAAGCGCGTTGTAGTAACCAAGTATGTTGTAGCAGTCGGCTAAGCCGGCATAACCCTGAGCAAAGGTAGGGTCGTTGTCGATGGCTTGGTGAAAGTACGAGTGCGCCTTTTTCACGCTCTCTTCCGTCCGCTTGTTCCAGTAGTATCGAGCTTTCAGATACAGCTCGTGAGCTGCCGGGTCCACTTGCCTGGCGCTTCCTAACCGTGCCTGCTCTTCGGGGGTGAGAACGATCCTGACCTCGGTGGCGACCTGCCGTGCGATCTCGCTCTGGAGTGACAAGATGTCACGAAAATCACGCTCGTAGCTCTCAGCCCACAAGTGCTGGTCGCTGGCCGCGTGTATAAGCTGCACGGCGATTCGGACTCGCTCCCCCGAGCGCAAGACAGAACCTTCAATTACAGCGTCCACGTTCAGTTCGCGTGCGATCTTCGGCAGCGATTTCCGCGCTCCCTTGTACTGCATCGCCGATGTACGAGAGATGACTCGCAACGCCTTGATCTTGGCCAGGCCGGTGATTAAAGCCTCAGTCATGCCATCCGCGAAGTAGTCGTGGCCCTGATCTGCCGAGAAGTCCTCAAGTGGCAGCACTGCAACCGCTTGAATCCCGCGCGGTTCGAATTTGCGGTTGCGGCGAAGCGGGGGCGTTGACGACTTCTCTACTTCGTCGACACGTTTGATAAACCTGTAGCCACGTCGCGGCAAGGTCTCGATGTAGCGCGGCGCCTCTGCCGAATCGTCCAGTGTTTCGCGAATTCGAGCGATTGCGTTGTGAAGGGTGTGATCGAAGTCGACAAAGGTGCCGGCCGGCCAGATCTCCGCCCGGAGCTCTTCGCGAGTTACGAGATCGCCGGCACGCTTTAGCAACGTCGCAAGCACTTGCAAGGGTTGACCCTGCAGACGGAGCTTTACGCCCCGTTTACGCAATTCGCCCGCGCGGATATCCAGCTCGAAAATGTCGAAGCACAGCACGCGCTCAGTTGGGGTGGAAGTTGACATTTCGGGTTCCCCAAACTCGGGCAAAGCCTATCACAGTTCTTGGCCATGAGAGATATGGCTGCCTGTGCCACGAACCCCCTTCTTTCTAATGGTTTAGTGGCGGGTAAAACTTTGGGGATAGATAGAGACAGTAAGGATTGACTCCCCACGAGCTTTCGAGCGAGAGTTGCCCGGTCTCTCGCCGCTCCAGAGAATGCACTGGAAGGGACTGGCGGACTCGTGACTGGTTCGCGCAATTGCAGGCTCAAAGTTTCAATTTCGGTCGAATGGAGGCAACAATGAATATCGTAGCGAAGATCGGTTTACTAGCTGGCTGTTTGGTGTTAGCCGCCGCGCCGCGTGCGCTTGCTCAAGAAAATATCGCCGAGATCGTGGCTTTGGATGAATGCGATCCGGTCACCTTCAATGCGGTGCTTGGGCCTGACTTCTGCAAGAATGTGGCGATTGGAGCTAGCACGAAGTTGTCCGACTTATTTGCAAAGGCAGCCGCTGGAACTCCAGATCCCGGCTGGGACTTCGAACCTGACATCGCCCACATCAAGAAGGGAACGACACTTATCGTTGTCAACCAGGGTGGTGAGCCTCACACCTTCACCGAGGTCGCGCAGTTCGGGGGCGGCTTCATACCGGGGCTCAATGCGCCAGGAGAAAACACTGTGCCCGAATGTACCGGCGGTTTCTCGAACGTCGCAGTGGCGAGGACTCGGATTCTTCAAGCCAGCCATCTGGATATCCCGGGTCTGTCGAAGGGTAAACATTTCTTTCAGTGCTGCATCCATCCCTGGATGCGCGTGACCGTCGACGTGAAAAGTGGCGATAGGTGAGATTGCCCCGAAACTGAGGAGTGTGGCACGCCGTTTAAGTCTAAGATGACGTGCCGCACTTTTTTGCAAGCAGACGATTTCTGCGCAGCCCAGTACTTGATAGCGTAGTGAGCTGGTCGACTTTCGACGAAACCTGCAGCAAGTGTTTTAAACTAAAAGGTTTCCTCTGTCGAAAGGACCGCAATGAATAGTTTTGGCTCACGTTCCAATCTCACCGTCGGCAAGAAGACATACGAGATCTACCGGCTCGACGCTGTGGATAAGCAGGGCATCGAAAGTGCCAAGCTGCCTTACTCGCTCCGCATTCTGCTTGAGAACCTGCTCCGTACCGAGAATGGAAAGTCAGTCACCCGCGCCGACATCGAATTCCTCGCCAAATGGGACGCAGATGCGACTCCTTCGAAGGAGATCGCGTTCACCCCGGCCCGGGTGCTGATGCAGGATTTTACCGGCGTGCCCGCGGTCGTCGATCTTGCGGCGATGCGCGACGCCATGCAGAAGCTCGGAGGCAATCCGACCCTCATCAATCCGCTGCAGCCGGCAGAACTCGTTATCGATCACTCGGTGCAGGTGGACGAGTTCGGAAACCAGAACGCCTTTCATCAAAACGCCATTCTGGAATTCTCCCGCAACCAGGAGCGCTACGCATTTCTGCGCTGGGGGCAGACCGCCTTCAAGAACTTCGCTGCCGTGCCCCCAGACATGGGCATCGTGCACCAGATCAACCTCGAGTATCTCGCGCGTGTGGTCTTCACCAATGTCGTGAACGGGAAGACACAGGCGTATCCGGATACGCTGGTTGGCACCGACTCCCACACCACAATGGTCAACGGACTTGGCGTACTGGGGTGGGGGGTCGGCGGTATCGAAGCTGAGGCCGCCATGCTCGGACAGCCCGTCTCCATGCTGTTGCCTCAGGTCGTCGGCTTCAAATTGAACGGACGTTTAAGGGAAGGCTCGACCGCGACCGACCTCGTTCTCACCGTGACCGAAATGCTGCGTAAGGTAGGAGTAGTAGGCAAGTTTGTCGAATTCTTCGGAGAAGGCCTCGCCGATCTTCCACTTGCCGATCGCGCCACCATCGCCAACATGGCGCCGGAGTACGGCGCAACGTGTGGCATCTTCCCCGTGGACAATGAGACACTGCGCTATCTGCGCATGACGGGACGCAGCGAAGAACAGATAGCACTCGTCGAAGCCTACGCCAAAGAGCAAGGGCTCTTCCACACCAAAGACTCGAAGCACGCAACCTATACCCAGACGGTCGAGCTTGATCTCGGTTCAGTAGAGCCGAGTGTTGCGGGGCCCAAGCGTCCGCAGGACCGGGTCGCCTTGTCGAACACACCTGAGTCATTCAAGCTGGCGCTTCCCTCGTTGCGTCCCGCACAGCGCGGTACAGCAGTGAAGGCGGAGCCGCGTCAGGTTGTGCGATGGGAGGGGGAGGGCGGTAATCCCACAGAGAATGGTTCGGAAGGCAATAAACTCGACAGCTCCGAGGCGATGTCGGAAAAACTGCACATCCGCAACGACGTTGGCGATTATATGGACGATGGATCGATCGCCATCGCTGCCATCACGAGCTGCACCAACACATCGAATCCATCGGTGATGGTCGCGGCCGGGCTGCTCGCGAAGAAGGCGGTAGAGAAGGGACTTTCCACCCCTCCATGGGTGAAGACGTCCTTGTCGCCCGGCTCGCGCGTGGTGACCGAGTACTACAAAAAAGCGGGGCTGATGGATGCGCTCGATCAATTGCGATTTTCCGTCGCAGGGTACGGATGCATGACGTGCATTGGGAACTCCGGTCCGTTGCCCGCCGACGTCTCACGCGCGATCGACGAGCACCATTTGGTCGCAGTGTCGGTGCTTTCAGGCAATCGAAACTTCGAAGGGCGTATCAATAGCGAGGTGCGTGCGAACTATCTGATGTCTCCGCCGCTTGTCATCGCTTATGCCCTGGCGGGACGTATCGACCACAATCTTCTCAATGAGCCACTGGGAAAAGGAACCGACGGCAAGCCAGTTTTTCTTAAAGACATCTGGCCGACCCAACAGGAAGTCGAAGAGACGGTGGCAAAATGCATCGACCCGGAGATGTTTCGAAGCAATTACGCAAATGTCTTCGCTGGCGATGAACATTGGCAAAAGCTTCGTGTTCCGCTCGGCGAGACCTATGCGTGGGACGATCGCTCGACCTATATCAAGAAGGCACCGTACTTTGACGGAATGCCGAAGTCGCCGACGCCGGTCGAAGACATTTTGGGCGCACGCGTTCTCGCCATTCTCGGCGACAGTATTACCACCGACCACATCTCTCCTGCAGGCTCGATCAAGAAGGACAGCCCTGCCGGCAAATATCTCATGGAGCACGGTGTCGATCCGAAGGACTTCAACAGCTACGGCTCGCGGCGAGGGAACCATGAGGTAATGGTGCGCGGTACCTTTGCGAACGTCCGGCTGCGTAACAAGTTGGTTGAGGTCGAGGGCGGATGCACGAAGCACATTCCCTCAGGGGAACAGATGTCGATCTACGACGCCAGCGTGAGGTACAAGCAGGAGGGCACGCCCCTCATCATCCTTGCCGGAAGAGAGTATGGCTCGGGCTCCTCACGAGACTGGGCGGCGAAAGGGCCGAACTTGCTCGGCGTGCGTGCGGTGATCGCACAAAGTTATGAGCGTATCCATCGCTCGAACCTCGTCGGCATGGGGATATTGCCGCTCCAATTTTTGGCCGAAGAGGACGCGGACTCACTTGGACTCAACGGAGAAGAGACGTACGAGATCACAGGGCTGCGTGCCATGCTTGATTCCGGGTTCGCCAATGGGCGACACCTCAAGGTAAAGGCAACTCACCCCAGCGGCAGCTGTGTCGATATCGATGCTACGGTGCGCATCGATACTCCGCAGGAGATCCTCTACTACCAGCACGGAGGCATCCTTCAATACGTTCTGCGGCAGCTGTTGCAAACGGCTAGGTGAGATGAAAGAAAAATACAGGGACCGAGGTGCGGTCTGGGTCCCCGTGCGGCGTTCTTGCGCATCGGTGAAGATTTCAGAGAACCCCGGCTCATCCCTGTGAATCTAATTGCCGTTAAGTCTTGTGAGCTTCTTTACGAGCTCCGAGCAAAATCGTGGCATACTGGATTTTCAGTGCAAGCGTGGAGTCACATGGCAAACATCATCAATTCGACGGCGGCCGCGCGCAACAGGGCGCTGCGCATACTGGGCTGGTCGGCGTTGGGCGTCGGCGTCGTGGCAGGCGCGCTCTACGCGGGCTATGAGATCCGTCTGAGGCGCCTCATCAAACGGCGTTCGCCGTACGAACTGTTCGGACACGCTGGTGATGATGGCACTTGGCTTGACGACAGCGAATACGGAGTCGGAATTTAACACTGTTTTGACAGAGTAAGTAAGTGCTTTTGTTTGCTGACCGTGCGCTAGCCGACTAGACTATGTTTGTCGGGGAAGGAGGCAGCGTGAAGTTGAAAGTAGGCGATTTCGCACCGGATTTCACACTCCCTGCAGTCGAGGGCCGGCGCCGAATTACGCTTACTCTGAGCGATTTCCGCGGCACGCAGCACGTCGTTCTCGCCTTTTATCCCCTCGATTGGACCCCCGTTTGAACGAACCAAATGGCGGCGTACAACGAGTCCATCTCCAAGTTCGCCGATCTCGATGCCCAGGTCGTGGGCATCTCCGTGGACAGTCCATATAGCCATGTCGCATGGCAGGAGAAGGGAGTAGGCATACTCAACTTCCCGCTAGCCTGTGACTTCTTTCCCCACGGTGCCGTAGCCGATTCATACGGGATTCTGCGATTGTCCGACTCGCCACTTGCCGGCATCAATGAGCGTGCAGTTTTTGTCGTAGACCAAGCCGGACGTATCGCGTTTGCCAAGCTCTACCATCTGGGCGAACAACCGGACAATGAAGAGGTCTTTGAGGTATTGCGGTCGTTGCAGGTGCAGTCTTCCCAGCTCGCTGCGAAATCGTGATCCATGACAAAGCGTGTGTCATTGAAAGAACTTCTCGCGTGGCGCGATGAAGAGACGGCACAGTGGAAGGATTTCTTTGTTCGCACACCGCGCGCTCTTGAACTGCCATGCGACATTGCTGGAGCAAAGGACGTCCGGGGGTTGGTGCAGCACATCCTCGCCGTTGAACTCCGCTATGCAGAGCGGCTCAACGACGTTACTCAGCCGACTCCGTACGAAGAGATGGACATAACGACAACAGAGAAGTTGTTTTCTCACGGAGACCGCGCCGTGCAACTCCTTAGCGCATTTCTCGCGAAAGCGGATGACTCAGAAATGGAGCGCGTGATCGAATTTGCCACACGGTCGGCGGGTACGCTGAAGGCCAGTAAGAGAAAGTGCTTTATCCATGCGATGCTGCACGGCGTCCGGCATTGGGCACAGTTAGCGGTGCTGCTCCGACAGTCAGGGATGAAGACCGATTGGCAGCATGATTTTCTGACTACACGGACGATGCCATGAGCTCTGTGGAGATTGCTGATTCTGCTTCAAGCGTTGTTCCGATTGCGTGTACGACGGATGCCACGCGAACAGAGGCTGCGATGATTTCTTCCGGCACTCCCTTTTGACGTAGAACGCGTTCGTGGGAATCCACGCATTTGCCGCATCCGTTGATCGCACTCACAGCGAGCGACCACAACTCAAAATCCACGGGATCGGCTCCGTGCGTACGTAGCACGTTCATCCTCAGCTTCGAGGGGAGCGTCGCGTATTTCTCATTTGATGTCAGGTGCAGAAAGCGATAGTAGATGTTGTTCATCGCCATGATCGATGCTGCAGCTTTTGCTGCCTCGAGCGATTGCGGTGAAATATGCTTTGCAGCTTCGAGCTGTGCGGCTTCAAGCAATTGCGGCGTCCGGGTGGCGACAGCGCTCGCAACAACCGTTCCCCAGAGCTGGTCCGCCGACAGTTCCGTCTGTTGACGGATAAGCGAAGAGAAGTTCAGTTTGAGGTCCTTTGCGTAAGAAGGCAGAGAATCGATCAGTTGATCGAGGGCCATGAGATGTCCTTTCGAGTGCGAGGGTCAACAAGTCGCGGATGCAAAACGCTTGTCCGCGACCCGTCAATCACTTGTTGAGGGAATCAGACGTGCAATACTTCTTCGCCCTTTTGCCAGTTGCAGGGGCAGAGCTCATCGGTCTGTAGTGCGTCTAGCACGCGCAGCACTTCCTGTGGATTTCGCCCGACGGAGAGGTCTGTCACATAAACAAAACGCACGATGTTTTCGGGATCTACGATGAAGGTCGCTCGCTGCGCTACTCCGGCTTCGGGGTCGAGGATACCGAGGGCGGTCGTCAGTTCGCGCTTCACGTCCGCGAGCATAGGGAAGGGCAGATCCTTCAGATCGTCATGATGGGTACGCCACGCGAGATGGACGAATTCGGAATCCGTGCTGCCGCCCAGAATCTGCGCGTCCCGGTCTGCGAACTCTTTGTTCAGTTTGCCAAAGCCGGCGATCTCGGTGGGACATACGAAGGTGAAGTCCTTCGGCCAGAAGAAGAGAACCTTCCACTTTCCAGCATAATCCTGGTCTGTGATGGTCTTGAAGGCGTTCTTCATGTCGGTGCTGACCGTGGCGGTCAGCGAGAATGAGGGCAGTTTCTGTCCAATACCTAGCATCGTTCTGTGTTTGCTCCTTGAGAAATTTTTTCTGACTAGCGTCGAAGGTTGGTGCCATCAAACATCCTTGAATGTGGGGCGCCAAGAAGGGCGATGCAGTTGCCCGGAAGGATCTCTGAGGATCGAGATCTCAGATTGCGCATCGAGAATATAGATTATGAATCCCACGTTCGGATTCAGAAAAGGCGACTCCACAGGTAGGCGAATCAGCCGGCGCAGGCGTCCATGGCGGAGAAGGCACTGTCTTCAGCTGGAGTGGGAGTTACGGAATTCTGCCGTGATTCAAAAAATCCGTCAACAGCCGACAGGATGCATTCGGGTTGTTTCGCCTCGTAGATCGTCTTGCGAAGAGCAGCTCCGCCCTGCACCCCGTGCGTGAACTGGGTCGCGAACTGCTTCATCTTTCCGACAGATCCTTCCATCCCTTCCTCGATCAACATGGCAAAGTAGGTTCGGATCATCTGGTAACGATCCATCTCGCTCGGGACATCATAGCGTCCGGTTGCGTTGTACTGAGCAATTTGACGGAAGATCCAGGGGTTTACGGGCGCCGTCCGTCCGATCATCACCGCATCGCAGCCAGTCTTTGCAATCATGGCGCAGGCGTCCTCTGGGGTGCGGATGTCACCATTTCCTATCACCGGAATTCTGACTGCATCTTTTACAGCGGCGATCCACTCCCAACGTGCCTGGCCTGAATATCCCTGTTCGCGCGTGCGGGCGTGAAGCGCGACGGCATTGAGCCCGCAATCCTCTGCCATTCGGGCAAGGTCGGCGCATACGATCTGATCATCGTTCCATCCCATTCGAAACTTTACGGTGAAAGGGATTCGTACCGCTGAGCGAACCGCTTGAAAGAGCGTATGAATGTGAGGCAGGTCCCGCAACAGGGCCGATCCACCGTTCGATTTGCAAACCTGCTTGGCGGGGCAGCCGAGGTTTAGGTCCACCAGATCGAAGCCTGAATCCTCGACGACGCGGGCGGCCTCTGCCATGGTTACCGGATCGGAGCCGAACAACTGCGCTGAGATCGGATGCTCGTCCTCGTAAAAACCGAGATAGCGCTTTCGCTTCGATTCGCGCATCCGGGAGATGCCGTCTGCGGAGGTGAACTCGGTCATGATCAGTCCGCACCCGGACTGCTGATTCGAGGTCGCTGTTTCGATCAGGTGCGTAAGTCCGTGCGACGAACCAGAGGTAAACACGCTGGCGTTTTTAATGAAACGGCGGAACACCGTATCGGTGACGCCTGCCATTGGTGCAAGGACCGTTGCGGGCGCGATGCGCACACCCCCGATCGTCATTTCGGCAGGGACACGAATTCCCTGAGGCATCGTATGTTCAACCGGATTGTCCCAGGATTTACGCATCTGCTTGCCATTTAAGAATAGAACAAGGCCGTCGCCGAGGTCTTACCGCCGATCCTGTTGCGCCGGGAAATAACTAAGGCCTCCGACGGCGGAGGCCTCATCTTTATAGCTCTGGAGATCCGGCTAACTTGCCTTCTCTGTTGCTTTACCTGCGTATTTGCGGCGGAAGCGTTCAACCCGGCCGGCAGTATCTACTAACTTCTGTTTGCCCGTAAAGAATGGGTGGCAGTTCGAGCAGATTTCGACGTGAATGTCGCCATTGTGGGTGGAGCGGGTCGTGAATCGATTGCCGCATGCACAGACGACGTCAATGTTCTTGTAGTTCGGATGAATACCAGTCTTAGGCATGGATAACTCTCTTTGTGAAATCAGGCGGAAACGCGCAAACTTTGATTATATCCACAGTGGCTCCCCGGTACAAGTCACGTAAGTAGTTCCTACTAGACACATCCTGGAAGACTCTTAGGCGGAATCATTTTTGCGCACTCTTCAAGATTCCTGAGTACCGGCTGTGGCAAATTAGAGAGTCAGCCACGAAACCCACCTTAATTGCATGGTGACTCCCAAGCACCCAAGCGTGACGCGTGTGTAAAGGCGACCCTCAGGAGAGCAGAGATGAACCTACTTCGCAGTCATGGAGTGCGGATACTATCCGCCGCGCTTCTAAGTACAAGCTTGTCAATCGCTGGATGGGCGCAGAATGCCGCCGGATTCGGCAGTATCTCTGGAGTCGTAATGGACCAATCGGGCGCCGTGGTTTCAGGTGCTAAGGTCGTCGTCCAAGATCTGTCAAAGGGAGTCCGCCGCGAACTAACCACAAACAAAGCAGGTCAGTTCAATGCTCCCGAACTGGTGCCTGACGCGGCCTGGGAGGTCGTTGTTACCAGCACCGGTTTTTCGGAATACGACGCAAAGGACATCCGCGTCGAGGTGGGCAGCACGGTTACGATCAATCCGAGACTCAGCATCGGCGCCAGTGAAACAGTAAGCGTCAGCTTGGATTCTCAACTGCTTGATCAAACGAAGACGGATGTCTCGCAGGTGGTAAGCAGCCGACAGATTCTGGATTTGCCGATCAACGGGCGCAGGGTTGACAATTTTGTTTTGCTTACACCGGGCGTAACTAGCGACGGTCCTTTCGGCCTGATCTCGTTCCGCGGCAATCCTGGCGGGAAATCTTCCTGACTGACGGTAACGACACGACGAACCAGTTTTACGATGAGAACGCCGGCAGAACACGTACGATGAACATCGCGCAGGACGCAGTTCAGGAATTTCAGGTTGTCATCTTCCAACTATCTTGCAGAATATGGACGTGCCATCGGCGGTGTCATCAATACAGTGACCCGCAGCGGTTCGAACGCGCTACACGGCACGGCATACGAGTTCTTCAATAACCGCACTTTGAACGCGACTGACATCACCTCTCACGGATCAAATCCTCCGGTATGGCGGCATCAGTCGGGTGCCAGCATCGGCGGCCCCATCGTAAGAGACAAACTGTTCTACTTCTTCAACGGGGAGATGCAGCGCCGCAACGGACCGATGGTTTCGTCGAACCTGACCAACAACCCACTCTTCGACAGCAGCGGCACTTATATTCCGAACATAGCAATTTCAATCCGAATGTTAACAGGCCCCGTTAACGGTGTAACATCCATGAGCGACCGCCGCGCTGCCAGGCCGCCATAATTATCTGATAGGGCGCGTCAGACCGCACTGGTACCTCGAACCTCGGACATCAATCTGCTGTTCGGAAAGATCGATTATCGACCGAACGACAAGAATTCTCTCAGTCTGAGCGCGAACTACCTGGATTTCCGTTCCCCAACGGCATTCAGACGCAGCTCTCCCTGCCGGACGGCAGCGGGAATGGCAACAACGCCGATACCACCGTTTTCGATCGCACCGCGCGCGCGGAAGTGGACATACGTGGACTCCAGCACGCCGTCAACTCGTTGCGTTTCGGTTATTTAAAGACCGTCAGCTCGATCCTGCCAGCCCCAGCCTGCTCCCTCCATCGGACCGTGTCGCTCTCGCGTCACGGCATGCAACAATGTTGGATATGCCAATGGTTATCCGCGGCCTTAACCCAAGCGAACCCGCTACCAGATTGCGGATAACTTCAGTGGACGTCGGGTAACGCAACCATGAAGTTCGGCGTGGATTACGCTCACGTGGAGGATTTCGTGGACCGTTTGGCCAACCGATACGGTACTTATTCGTATCCTCCTTCGCCACTTCGCGCTCGATTTCAGTGGAATGACGACGGGCGCACGCAACTACAGCTCTTAGTCGCAGGCGACGGAAATCCCCGGTCGTGGATACGAAGCTGAAAGAGGTCGCTTTCTTCGTGCAGGACCAGTGGCGTATCACTTCGAAACTGATCATCAGCCCCGGGTTGCGGTATGACTATACGGCGTTCCCTCAGCCCACACTGCCCAATCCTGCCGTGCCGCAGACTGCTGTAGATTCCGAGACACAGCAAGAACTTCGCACCCCGACTTGGCGTGGCTTATACGCTCAGACGCAAGACTGTCCGTACGGGCCGGATACGGGATGTTCTACAACCGCTACACTACTTCCACGATCGAGAATGCGTTCCTGACCAACGGCATGTATCAAGCGAGCTACTCACTCCGCTTCCACCCTATCGCTGCTCGCGGCGGTCCGGCGTTCCCGAATGCACTGGCCCCAGCGCGAACAGGCGGGTAAGCCGCGAACATTGAACGTGCTGTTTGCCGATCCGCCGCTTTGTCGCAATCCATATTCGCAACAGGGCACCTCGCGATGGAGCAAGAGATCACAAAGGGCACCAGTCTGACTGTGTCTTACGTCTGGAGCATCGGGCGCACCTGCTGCAGACATGGACGCAAACGTAGCGCTCCAACAACCACCTACACATTCCCGATTCTCGATGCCGGCGGAAACCAAGTCAGCAGCTACACCACACCGCTCTACACCACCAGATCGATCAGGCATATGGCCCGAATTATCAGCTCAGTCGGCCGGCAAGAGCTATTACAACGGCCTGCTGATGCAATTCAACAACCGGTATTCGAAGTGGCTGAAGGGCACATCGCCTATACCTATAGTCATCGATCGATGACAATCAGGGCGGCGGAAGTAATACTCTGTTCGGATCGAGCTTCCCCACCTCGGTTTTCAATGGTGATTACACCGGCGAAAAGGGCAACAGCTCGATCGACCATCGTCATCGCTTTGTGATCGAGCGCGATCTCGCCCGACCTTCATACATGGCGACGGCTGGATGGCGCGCTACGTCATAAACCACTGGCAGCTTTCCGCCGTGGAACTCATGGCTAGCTCTCAGCCGCTGGCGCCTACCATTCGGGTCCAGGATGGAGTGCCGGGAGTGCTCAGCTTCTTCTCTCTAAACGGACTGGGTGGCTCCGCGCGAGTGCCGTTCGAATCGACCTCGGCGCTCAACGTCGGCAGCGCTTACAGGACCGATGCTCGTATCACCAAGGTGCTGCCGGTCACAGAGCGTGTGAAAGTGAATCTGGCGTTTGAGGCGTTCAACCTCTTCAATCACCCGATCGCAGGCGGTCCAGCGCCCCGTGTCACGCAGCAATACACCTCAATCAAGCAAACATCCGGTCCTCTGGCTGGTCAGATCGCTCTCGTACCAAATCCCCAATACGGGGCGCTGGTGCAGACGCAAGCACCGCCGGATGGCACGACTGCCCGCCGCGCCCAGGCGGCGATCCGCATCTCCTTCTAACTCCAACATTTACCTCAACCCGAGGGTGCGCACCGCCGCACCCTCTTTTCTTTTGAAGGTATCTCCCGGCGCTCCTGTGTGCTAACCTTTCGTCCGATATGCTCGAACGCCTCCATAAGCAGGAAAGTCTCGGCCCGCTTGAAGTAGCAATCATGGAATTGCTATGGATCGCGGGAGAGGCTAGCGTACGAGAGGTCACCGATCGCCTGGAACGGCGGCTCGCCTATACGACTGTGATGACGACGCTCGATCGGCTATTCAAGAAAGGAATTCTTGACCGGCGAAAGTCGGAGCGCGCCTTTCTCTATAAGCCACGGCTCTCCCGGACGGCATGGGAGACTCGGCGTGCAGGCGCTGCTCTGGCCGGCATCCTGACCGGCGGTCCCTCTCGCGAACTGCTTGCGTCTTATCTTGTAGACGCTGTCGGCGAGCATGATCCCAAGCTACTCGAGGAATTGGAAGCGAAGATCCGTCTCCGGCGCGAACAGCTTTCCAAAGCAGAACGGGGTGATATATGAGCGCCTCGTACGGATTGCGGCTGATCTGCCTTTGCCTGGCCTGTCTCTTCTTGGCAAACCTCGCGGTGAGTTTGTTGGTCAGGATAGGGCTTCCAACAGCGCTGCGATGGGCGGAACGCCTCCGGGCGCGCAAGGCTGCAGACTTTCTCTTCGCATTGAGGATACTGCCAGCGACAGCAGCGGTCTGCGTCGTGCTGGCGCTCTGCGTTCCCAGCTATCTCTTGTTTGAACCGCATGCCGGCGCCGAGCATCTGACCCCATTCGCCCTTCTGGCATCCGTTTTTGGAACGGCTCTCCTGCTCTGCGCCGCCATACGGACTCTGGGCGTGCTGGGCGGTTCGAAGCGATTGCTGCGCCGCGCCGAATGCTGCGACTCAGCTGCAGTTACGGGCGGGAACGCCTTGGTGATCGAATGCGATGCTCCGGTGCTGGCGCTCGCAGGTGTCATACGGCCACGCCTTCTCGTGTCGCGCAGGGTGCTGGATGTCCTCTCGCCGGAGCAATTAGGCGCGGCGCTCCGGCATGAGCGGGCGCATCGTTGTGCTTTCGATAATCTCAAACGCCTTGTCGTACTGCTTTCGCCCACGGCTCTCCCATTCTCTTCCGGCATCGCCGCCCTTGAGCGCAGTTTGGCCCGCTATACCGAGTGGGCGGCAGATGACGACGCGACCGGCGGCGACCCCCAGCGGTCTCTTGATCTTGCGGACGCGCTTCTTCGGGTGTCGGCGCTGAAGGGTGCGCAAGAACCGTTGCCATTCTTGGCGTCATCGCTGGTCGCCGATGATTGCGCGCTGTCCGCACGCATCGATCGGCTGCTGAACGTAGGCACCCCTCCTGAAGTCGTTTCACACCGTTTGGTGCTTACCCTGGCGGTGGCCGCCGGAATCGGTTCGATGATCGTCCTGTCGGTTGTCCCGTCCTCCCTGGGGTTGGTACACACTCTGCTGGAGCGCCTCCTCGCGTAAACCCCCCGGATACAGTGCTCTACGAAGTTTTTTGCTCGGTGTAACACGGCGGCTGTCTCCTGCATCTCACGTTTTGTGCGACGTTGTCGTTTAGCAGCGATAGTAACTATCGGAGCCGCATTGCTGTTTCCAGCGCTGGCGTCAGCACTGCCCATTCAAGTCACCGACAAAGTCATCGTCAAGCAATTGCTTCAGCCGAAGCCGAAAATGATGCCGGCCCGGGCCGGATGGTATGGCCCTGAGATCCGTCCGCAAGACCAGTTCAATCTCGCATATGAGCAGTTTGGACCGCCCGGCACCGCATGGAAAGTAAAGCGCGATCTCGCATCCGCCGCAATTCCAAGATGGGAATGGTTGGCTGTGATCGCGCTTACCGTAGTGTTTGTTCGCTTCTTTGCCGGACTCATGAAACCCGAAAACCAGCAGCATGCAACCCGGGTCATACCGATAAGCAACGAAACAATAGTGAGCGACGACGATGTCAGAGCAGCATGAGCGCTCGAAAGTTATGAGAAGTTGACCGCAAGTGGCGAAGAAACTGTCGCCGAGAGAAAGCGGTAAAGGCAAATGGCTGTCCGAAAGGACAGCCTTTCGCTTGTCGTTTGGTTATCCGAGTGTGAGTTCAGGAGTGGCAGCCAACAAGGTCCGCGTGTACTCGTGCTTCGGGGCAGACGTCATCTGCTCCGCATCGCCCGTCTCCACGATCTCGCCCATCCGCATCACCGCGATTCGCGTTGAGAGGTAACGGACGATCGGCATCGAGTGGGAGATAAACAGATACGTGAGTTTGCGCTCCTGCTGAAGCTTTCGTAAGAGATTCACCACCTGCGCTCCGACGCTCACGTCGAGTGCGGACACGGGCTCGTCCAGCACCAGAAAACGTGGATTGAGGCACAATGCGCGCGCTATCCCGATGCGCTGACGCTGTCCCCCGGAGAATTCATGTGGGTAGCGGGAGAGTGCCGACTCTTCCAACCCGACGTCATGCATCAATTCGCGCGCACGTAGTTGCCGCTGCGGCGACGGCGCGTGCTCATGGATCACGAGTGGCTCGGTGACAATGTCCGAAACTTTCATGCGCGGATCAAGCGAGGCGAACGGGTCTTGAAAGACAATCTGCATCTCCCGGCGCAATGCGCGTAGCCCGCGCGTACTCGCCTGCAACACGTCGCGTCCTGCAAAGCGTACGGCTCCCGATGTCGGCTCGATCAAGCGCAGAATCACGCGCCCGGTTGTCGACTTGCCGCATCCCGATTCTCCGATCAGCCCTAGCGTCTCTCCCTCATGAATATCGAAGCTCACGCCACGCACTGCGTGTACTTCAGACTTAACGCCGCCCAACAATCCGCTCGAGTGGTAGGTCTTATGCAGATCGCGGACCTCCAGCAGTGGCATCGCTAGGCCTGCGCAATCCGCTTCGCCTGGATTTCGATGTACACATTTACCAGCGACAGCGCGGCGGGAGTGACGCCGGGAATTCGTCCCGCCTGTCCGATGGTCCGGGGACGCACCTTCGTCAGTTTCTCTTTCATCTCACGCGACAGTCCTGACACGGAACTGTAATCGAATGAGTCGGGAATGATGCGCTCCTCCGACTTCTTTAGGCGATCGATTGCGCGTTGCTGCTGAATCAGGTACCCGGAATACTTGATTTCCGTCTCCACCGATTTCAACTCGTTGCGTACGTGCGAGGGGAGAGGATGCTGCGTGCATTCCCGAGACACTTCTGCGAGACGGACGCGCGCGTTAGTGATTTGCTCGTAGGTGCACTCGGGTGGCTTAGCCCCGCAGGATTCAACCCCCCGCACTGCGAAGAATTCGGGATAGAGTTCTTTGAGTAGCGGTGCGAGAGCGGTGATCTCGACTTCGGGGCGGCGCAGCAGTTGTGCGTAGGTCTGACCTTGTACGGAACCAAGCTTCGAAACGAGCTCTGGCTGCGTCTGCTGCAGTGAGCTCAAGTCCACCTTTGTGCGTTCGAGGCGCAGGGCCATCTCACTCAGACGTGCTTGCTTCATTTCGAAGTCACGCCATGCCAGGTCGCTGATCAGTCCTATCTTGCGGCCATGGGCCGTGAGGCGGCGGTCGGCGTTGTCGATGCGGAGATGCAGCCGAAACTCCGCCCGCGAAGTGAACATGCGGTAAGGCTCGTTCGTCCCTTTGCTGATAAGGTCGTCGATCATGATCGCAATGTAGGCTTCACTGCGGTTGAGAATAAGAGGCGCTTCGCCTTTCACTTTTCGCGCCGCGTTGATGCCGGCCATCAGTCCTTGCGCCGCAGCCTCTTCGTAACCGCTGGTTCCGTTGATTTGTCCGCCGAGAAACAGATTGGCGATTTGCTTGGTTTCGAGACTTCGAGAGAGATCAGTCGCGTCGATCGCATCGTACTCGATCGCATATCCGGCTCGCACGATGTCGCAGTGTTCAAGACCCTCAATAGAGTGGATCATTGCCACTTGCACGTCTAGCGGCAGCGAGGTGCTCAAGCCATTGATGTAGATCTCATGGGTGTCGAGCCCTTCGGGTTCAAGGAAGAGTTGATGCGACAGCTTGTCCGGAAACTTGACTATCTTGTCTTCGATCGACGGGCAGTAGCGTGGACCGATCGACTTGATCTGCCCGGAGTACATCGGCGATCGGTGCACATTACGGGCGATGATCCGATGTGTCTCTTCGGTTGTGAATGCGATGAAACACGGCACCTGATGTCTCGCGAGCATCTGAGTCCGGAAGCTGAACGGAGTTGGGTCAGTATCGCCCGGTTGTATCTGTAGCCGTTGCCAGTCGATTGTGCGCCCGTCGAGGCGTGGTGGTGTGCCGGTCTTCAGGCGGGTGCCGCGCAATCCAAGCCGCTTGAGCGATTCGCCGAGCATCACCGATGGCGGTTCCCCGCGCCGTCCGGCAGGCGTCTTCTCTTCTCCGCAATGGATCAGTCCATTCAGAAATGTGCCGGTCGTCACGACGACTGTGCGCGACATGAGCCGTGTGCCATCACGAAGAAGCACACCGGAACAACGACGCTGCTGCCCTTCCTGTTCGATGATGAGATCAGAGATCTCTGCCTCGACGATGTGCAGGTTAGGCGTAGCTTCGAGAAATTCGCGCATCTTCTCGCGATAAAGCTTCTTGTCGCACTGAGCACGAGGAGACCACACGGCTGGACCACGCGATGTGTTGAGCAGGCGGAACTGAATGCCAACTGCGTCCGTGACCTCTCCCATGATGCCGCCGAGCGCGTCGATCTCGCGCACCAGATGTCCTTTTGCAATGCCTCCAACGGCGGGGTTACAACTCATCTGGGCGATGAGGTCAGCCTTCAGCGTGCACAGCGCGGTCCGTAGGCCCATGCGCGCAGAGGCGCTGGCGGCCTCGCACCCGGCATGCCCGCCGCCAACAACGATGACATCGATTTGGTTCGGGAGAAGCAACCCTTCCATCTTACTGGAGTCGCGTTCGTGCACACACTCTGCAATCGCTTGCAGATTGACAGAATCCCTTACCGGGGCTACTGTTCATGCCGTCATTCGTTCCACGAGTGACAAGGAGAGTGTATGCAACAGCTTCTGTTTCTTGCGGTAATGTCATGTCTTTGTGTCATACCAACCCTTTCAGCACAGGACGCGGTGAAAGCCGATCCACAACACTACAAAGTCGTAAGTGAAAACGACCAGGTGCGCGTGGTTCGGGTGCACTACGGACCCCACGAGAAGTCGGTCATGCATAGTCATCCCGATCTGGTAATGGTCCCGCTAAACGACGGGAAGGTAATGATGAGTGCTCCTGACGGTACAAAGGCGGAGCGGGAGATGAAATCAGGAGAGGCCCACTTCGAGTCGGCAGTCACACATCTTCCGGAGAATACGGGCGATCAGCCAATGGACGTGGTTCTTGTCGAACTCAAATCCAAGGCGGCAAATCCACCCGCGCCGAAATAGAACGTCTGATTGTCTGACAGTGCTTGGGATGGGTTGATGCTGGCCGGCCCCATCCCTCTCGCACATAGCTGCACATCCAACTCGAGTATGAACAGCGAGTCGAAACCCGCATGGCTCTAGAGGCGCACAGAAAACTACATCCGTTGCGCGAGCTGGTTGTGCATAGTCTGTCTTTGGTGGAAGACGCGATGTACGCCGGACTTGGCGTTCTGCTCTCCGTTTCCGCGGCTACGCTGCTGTACATCGCCGTCAAGACACTGGCTAGTTTGTTGTTGTCGAGAGGATTAGGCGGACAAATTATCACTGTTCTCGACCAGGTTCTGCTCATTCTGCTAGTCGTCGAACTGCTCTATACAGTCCAGGTATCGTTCCGGGAGCGCGGGCTCATTGCCGAACCGTTCCTCGTAGTCGCGCTGATCGCCGTCATTCGAAGGATACTGATCCTTACCGCCGAAGTGCCCAAACTGCCGGAAGCGGGAGAAACCGTCTTTCGGCATGCGATCCTTGAGTTGGCTCTTCTTACCGCCATGGTGCTGGTCTTGGTCGGGTCGTTCATTATGCTGCAGAGACAGTCGAAACAAGTGACGGCTTCAGAGCAAGAGCGCTAGTCAGGGACGAAAAAGGTATATATTTTCACAATCAGTGTGCAAATAATTGCACATTTTCTGATCATTCCTACTGCCTCGTCTCGCAAATCATTGAAAACACACAAGCAATAAATTCATCTACTCTGGGCAGAGTGGCTGATTAGTTGCACTGCATATAAGGCAGACTGGTCCCATCATCACGAGACTGGCCTAGGAGACCACCATGAATTTTCGACGCGTCCTGCCCCTTGTTGCTTTGGTCGTCCTCGCATGTTGCGGGACGGCTCTACGTGCGGACACCTTCAGTTTCACTGCAAGCGGAGTGGGAATCAACATCTCCGGACTGCTGACGGCCATTCCGGACGGCAATCCCGGTGAGTTCAAGGTGATCGGCATTAGCGGCGTCGTGAACGGCAGCGCCATCACCGGACTGGTTCCAACAGCCCCAGGCACGACCTCCTCGAACCCGACCAATGGCTACGGATTCCTTTACGACAACCTGTTCTTCACAAGCAGCCCAAGTGTTGACTACTGGGGGATCCTTTTCAACATCGCAGGGTCAACGCCCGCCAACCTTTTCTTCGACGGCAAATACGAGTTTTACGATTACAACGGCACGATCGGGCCAGTCTCAACGCCGTCCGTCTCTCAAGTGCCAGAACCTTCCAGCCTCGCGTTGCTCGGGAGCGGCTTTCTCGGATTCGCAGGAATGGGCCTCAGACGCTTCAGAGCGTAAACTGCAAGTCTTCCACCGTAATCAACCACGGACCACCACGAGTGGTCCGTACTTTTTTTGACCTGGTCGCCTACCGGACCCCGCTCACTGATTCAGGTTAGCTGTCGCAAGAAACTGCGGAGGTTTGCGATGCTTCGTGGCGTGTTCGTAGGCATACGCAGCCTTGATCAGGGTTGACTCGCTCCACGGGCGTCCGATGAACGAGACGCCCACCGGCAAGCCAAATACGTTACCCATAGGTACAGTGATGTGAGGATACCCTGCGACCGCAGCAAGGCTCGAATTGCTGAACTCGCTCGCATCTCCATTGACCAGATCAGTGGGCCAAGCCGGAGTGCCCGTCGCACCGATCAGCACATCGAGCTTGTGCTCGTCCATCATCGCATCGATGCCCTCCGTGCGCGTCAGGCGGCGGCAATCGGCAAGTGCCTTCTTGTATTCGTCGCTCTCCAGCCCGCCCTTCTCCTGAGACTGCAACATGAGCTCCTGCCCGAAGTACGTCATCTCTTTATCGGCATTTTTCTTATTGAAGGCAATCACGTCGGCCAGGGTTCGCACGCCAGAGTGCGGACCGAGCGAATTGAGATACTTGTTCAGGTCCGCCTTGAATTCATATAGCAAGACCAGCTGCTCCGCGCTGTCCCATTTGCCGAACGTCGGAAGCTCTACCGGATCGACGACCTCCGCTCCCGCCCTCTTCATCGCAGTGATTGCATCTTCGAGCAGTTTGTCCACCGGAATACTGAATCCCGCGAACTTCCGCACGACGCCAAGACGCATGCCCCGCAGTCCATTAGGATCGAGAGATTTCGTATAGTCCGTAATCTTGCCCTGAGCAGCGGCAGTTGCGTCGTCAGCAGCATCCACGCCGGCCAGCGCGGTTAGCAGCGCCGCAGCATCCGCAACGCTACGTCCCATCGGACCAGCAGTGTCCTGCGAATGCGAGATCGGAACGATCCCCGAACGGCTGATGAGTCCTAGTGTTGGCTTGATACCTACAAGGCCGTTTGAGCAGGCGGGTGAGACGATCGATCCATCCGTTTCAGATCCGACCCCGACCGCACAAAGGTTTGCGCTGATCGCCGAGCCCGTCCCCGAACTCGAACCCGACGGATTGCGATCGAGCGCATACGGACACTTGGTCAAACCACCGCGACCGCTCCATCCACTCGTTGCGTGCGTCGAGCGGAAGTTCGCCCATTCGCTCAAGTTGGTCTTGCCCAGGATCACCGCTCCCGCTTTGCGCAATTGCGCGGCGACGAAAGAATCCTTGTTTCCCGGAGCGCCAGCGCTCACAAGGGCCAGCGATCCAGCGGTCGTCTGCATCTTGTCAGCGGTCGAGATGTTGTCCTTGATAAGCACAGGGATGCCGTGCATCGGACCGCGTAGTTTGCCTGCTTTGCGCTCGGCATCCATTTGTGAGGCGATCTCCGCCGCGTCCGGATTGATCTCGATCACCGCATGTAGAGAAGGTCCTGCCTTATCAATGGAGTCGATTCGTTGCAGGTACCTCTGCACAATCTGCTGAGAGGTTAGCCGGCCCGACTCCATCGCCTGCCGTAGTTGTTCGACAGTCGTCTCGTCCAACTCAAATGCTGGAACCGGACTCGCCTGCGCATGCGCCAGGCCCGAGCCAACCGTTGGAACCAGCGCAGCTCCTGCTACGCCCATAACGCCTGTCTTCAAAAACTCTCTACGATTGCTCATCCGTCGCCGCTTTCGTTCAATATTTGTTAGCGCGAAACAGGAAAACGGCACAGGCTTTCACCCGTGCCGTCTCTTAATTCGAGAGTCTAGCTCTCTTTCCTTACGACCTTATTTGCCATGAAGTGATATGGCGGCCACGGGCCTGAAAGAACCACTTCGCAGTTCTTCAACTGCTGCTGCGCTGAACTCCAGCGGTTCTGATATTTTTCGAGGGATTTGTGATCGATCAGGTGGGCTATGTCTAATTCCATTCCGCCAGATTGGGCCCGGCGGCATTGCACTTCTTCCGCGATCGGATTCAGCAGTTTGTGCACTTGCATCGAAAGCGCTCGTGCTTTCGTCTGCCGCTCCCGCTGCCTCGAAGCCTTTTCCCTGAGTTGTTTCAGGTACTCATCCCCGACCGAATTCGGTAACTGAATGTCGGTCATCGCCTGAAGCAGCGAGCCGTCGCGTATGCGGAGTTTGATATGCATCTCCGCTTTGCCTCGCAACCGGTCGACCGATTCCGAGAACGATTTCCGGTTGTTGCGCACCGCTCTGCGCAATGCTTCATCATCTTCAAACACGGTGCCAAAGCGGAAGGGCAGCACCGTCGTCCGTCGGAAGCACTCGCCAATGACGTGCGCGTGCTCGCGCATCGAAGTCTGCGTAAGAGCTGTAGGATCGTGTTCGCTCACGATTACGCAAAATTCACCACTCGGGTAGGCAAACACTTGATATTGGTGGATCCCCTTAACATCTTCCAGGGGAAATGGACGCCGAGCACGCACGGGCCCTGTCCAGGCCTCCTGCTCGGTAATGCAGTACGCGTACCACGGCATAGTACGACTACTCCGGTAACACTGTAGCTTTGCAGCCACTCGGTTCGGAAACTGCTGATTCTTCACTGCGAGAGCAGTGCGATTGAATAAATGGGCGAAGGACAATACATCGGTGGTTAACTTTCACCGACAGTTCTCATCGTAAGCGGAAAACCTCAGATTTTGCAATAGCTTAGAGATAAGCCCTAGGAAACACCCCCGATTCCCTAGGATAACCGATGCTCAGTCCAGGCAGTCTGCTCCTACCTTGGTGCAGTACCACTCCCTAAAGGTTGACAGCATCTAACCTCTACCGCATTCTCGGTCTTGGCTCTCGGGTCAGGTTGCTCGTCAACCCCTTATGCTTACAAAACCAGTTCTGACTCCAGACGACGCTGCCCTCGATGGCAGCCGCTTCGTCGTCGAGGTCTTTTCCGAGCTGGACCAGCGTACCATTCAGTCTCGTTGGCAGGCGCTCAACGTCATTTTGCGTCTGAGCATGTTGACAGGACTCCAGATGCAGCTTGAGGCTTCGCTCAACTTGCTCTGCGACTACGCCCAGGATGTGACAAGTTTCGACTCCGCTCTCATCTACTTTTGGCACGAACGCGACGACCGGTACGCTCTGCGCATCGCGCGCAACTTCGAAGAACAAGCGTCCGAGAAGATCGCCTCGTCGAACATCTTCTCCTTTTGGGCTGCCAAATATTCGCAGCCACTCGTACTTCGTTTGGGTGACAATCCTGCTGCGGATGCATTCCTGGTGGGCATAAGCGCTGAGTCCTGTCTTACCGTCCCTCTCTTCGTAAGCAATCGGGTAATGGGATCGCTACAGCTCTTCAGTGTCTCGCGCGACGCCTTCTCCGGAGAGGACGCGCAACTGCTCTGGATACTTTCCCTCGTTGCCGAAAACCTGCTCACTCGTGAAAATGCCAATGAAGGGCTTCTCCGCTTCGCTTTTACCGATTACCTCACAAGCCTCCGTTCCAGGGGATACTTCGAGCAACAGCTCGAGCTCGAGATAAAACGTGCTGAACGCAAGGGAACTCCCTTCGCTCTCATGATGCTCGACATCGACCACTTCAAAGCATTCAACGATACCTATGGTCATCACGTAGGTGATCAGGTACTTCGCGATGTGTCGTCTGTCCTGGTGCGTGACATGCGCGAGGTGGATACGGTTGCGCGCTACGGTGGTGAAGAGTTCGTCATGATCTTGCCCGAAACCACTCATCGCGGGGCACTGCAGGTCGCCGAACGCCTCCGCCGTTCCGTGGAGCAGACAAAATTCTTCGCGGGGCAGCCTCCTGTACAGCGGCCACTCACTATCTCCATTGGGATTGCGATCTATGGTAGCGACGGACAGCACCGCAATGAGCTCATTGAGGCCGCAGACACTGCGCTCTACCAGGCAAAATCTCTAGGCAGAAACAGGATCGTCAGCTACTCTGATTCCGTTCGGCAGCATCAAACGGGTTGAGTAATTCGCCATGTCTTCGATCGACAGTCACCACTTGGAAGAAGGCACGCGCGCCACGGCCAAAGAAGCCGCAGTGCTCCCTTGGAGCATCATTCATTGTTGCGAGCATGTGCGCGATGTAATGGACGTCGTCGAGAGCCAACTCACCGTCGCCATGCGCCCCTACTTGCTCACGCCTACCGGAGGCGGCAGCGCCGCCATCTTCCTTCGTCAGCCGTCAAGCGACCCCGTCGAAGCTGCTTCGCTGATGACTGCATGGAACCAGGTCCGGGACTGGCGCAAATCGATCTCACCCTTTGAATCGAGCGGCGCGTTCGACCTCATACATGCGCATTCGTTCTCATCCGGAATGGCTTCCGTTCGCTCTTCTATCAACACTGTTTACGATATGGAGGCTTTCGTCGAGCAGATCGCTGTCAGTCAGGCCCATTGCGAAGAAAAATCATGGCTCGCGCGCAGCTTTCGCGTGGCGGAACAGTTTGTGCTGTCCCGCTCAGCCGCCATCGTCGTCCATTCGCCATATCTGAAGAACGCGTGCGTCGAACGCGGCGCCAGCGCCGAATCTGTCTTCGTAATACCCGCGCCGGTCGCGACGAATACTGAGAATGTCTTACCCCAGTCTTCATCGGGCTGTTTCACTATCTTCGCTCCCGACATCGCCTGCGCCTCCGACCACTATGAGGATTCGCTCGCGCAAGCGGTCAACCTGCTCACTGCATTCCAGCACGTCCATGCGGAGTTCGAACAGGCCCGGTTCGTCCTCACGCCGCATGCATCGCAACGCGCTCTCATCAACCAGATTCTGCAGCAGCTAAACATCGCGGACTGCACCACCCTCCAGTCATCAAGCGAAGCTGCCGAAGAGAACGACCACGCTTTGCGCTCGGCAGATGTGGTCATCGCCGGGGCGCATGCTCGCGATGCAGCGCACCTCGCCTATGCCGACATGTTTCCCAGCAGTACCTGCCTGCGTGCCATGGCTGCCGGCCGCGCCGTGCTCGCCGCCGATGCTCAGCAGAACCGCAATGTTTCCCCCGAAGGACGCGGCCTTCTTTGGTACTCCCCGGAATCGCCACGAGAGACCGCAAACCGTCTGTTGTTCCTCGCGCAGAATCGTGACCTGTGGCAAGGTCTGGCCCATTCGGCCCGCGAATTCATCGCTGAGACGCGCTCTGCGGCCGCGATTGGGTGTGCCTACAACGAGGTCTACCGGTATGCATCCCAAAAAAGCCGCGACCGCCATACCCAAATTCGCCACCCCCTCTCGCTTGAACCAGCTCTCGGCGAATTCTGATTCCGCTGGTACACTCGACCTGCATGCGAACGTCCGTTCTCGCTGTGTATGTTTTTCTGTTTGCGTCATTCGCTGCCGCTCAGTCATTTCCAGTGGCAGAGCGGTCCGCTGCAGAACAGAAGAGCAGCTTCACCTTGCAAGCTGGATTCGCACCCTCCTCTTCGCCCGGTTTTGGAGTCCTCGCATTTGACCGTCAACTCTTTCTCACCGCCATCGGATATTCGACCCGGATTCACCAATGGAGGCGATTGCAGCTCAACTATCATGCCGACTTGGTTCCTGTCGCAGTAATCAGCGACCCCGGTATCCACGCGACTGCATTTGGCGTAAATCAGAACAAGCAGGTCTTCACTGTGCAGGAGAGCGTACGCACTGCCAGGAATCAACCCAAAGCGTCTGGAACCACGAATGTAGATGGTACGGATGAGCCGTTTGAAACCACGCCCTATCGCTCGACCGCATTCGGCGCGGGCGCAAATCCTGTCGGCCTTGAACTGCAAACTCGAACACAGAGACGCATTCGCCCCTTTCTCTTTGGCTCAGCGGGAATGCTCTTATTCACCCGCGAGGAGCCGTACGACCGGACATCCGCATTCAACTTCTCGTATGCCTTCGGGGCTGGCACTGATATTCAATTTGCCGAGCGCAAGGCATTCACCCTCGGTTACAAGATTCTCCACATCTCAAACGCCGACCTCGGGCACTTCAATCCCGGCATCAACCAGAATTACTTGTACGTTGGCTACCGCTTCAGCCGGTGATTTGTAGCGCTCGTTACTGCAGGGGTGACAACCTGGTGGTCGTGTTTAAGGAAGTGGAACCGCGCTCTGCTTCCACGCCGTGTACCAGAGGTCTGACACTTTCTGGGCGCCTGCACCCATCCGCTCGACGACAAAGTTGTGCCCTTGCGGGGTACCGCTGCCCTCAAAGGCACCCGTCTTCTCAAGCTGATATAGCGGCTCGACAAGTTCGTTCGAATGCTGAATAAAGGCAAGGTAGTCCGGCCACTCGCTTTCGATCGCCTGCGCCTTACGCAATTGAGCGCGGATCTCATTCGCCTTCACATTTTCTTTCACGTACACGGACTCGAATTGGGAGTGGATCGTATGCGCCGTCGTGTATGCGTTCGGATTCGGACCTGTCCACCCGTTGTATTGCACGGTGGTATGCAACGGATTGGACGCGTCGGCGACATAATGTCCCAGCCACCCGGCGTAAAATATCGCGGTCTGCTCGGCTGAGGCCGTCGGCTGGCCGTGCTTCTTGAGGTCGCGATACTCCCTGAAGCTTACAATGAGCCGCTGCCATATCTCGGCGACGATCCATGGTTGTAATCCAACCTTGTCAGGGGTGAGAAGCTTCGCCTTGGGAGCTTCCGAGGTCTGCTGCTCCCGCTGAAACTCCCCAAGCTTTTTGTAGAAATCGAACCGTCGTATCGGCAGTGGACCGAACCCTTCGAGCAACTCCATGTCCAGGAAGTGTTCCGGGGCGCCCTCGTTGTTCAACGATGACTCGGTAGGCGAGCGCCACCGGTCGGGCTCCGGCCCGAGATACTCGATCTCGCGAATGGCAGCGCCGCTCTGCATGAACATCGGATAGTCTGCGGGCATGTTCAGCGCCGCCGCACGATTGATCCAGCGATGTCCTTCATTTCCCCACCCGCTCATAGGCGGGACAAACGACATGACCAAAGCAACGACGGCAAGAGATTTCAATGTGATTTTCATGGGACGTTACAGAGTAGCAAGACCTATAGTTCACAATTGACGGTTTGTTTCGCGCAATCAGTTTATGAATTGTCATTGCGAGGAAAGAAGCGACGCGGCAACAGGACGTGTAGCGCCGGCTGCCAGCCGGTGGTCTGGGCGGGCGGCTCGCCCGCCCATGCTTTCTTCGAATGCACAAGATATCTCTTGCAAACGTCAGAACAATCCTGCTACTCTGCTTCTCCCTCGGCGTGTCTCCGTGACACGCCGTTTGCTCTTTGAAATCCAATACCACTACATCTTGGGCTAACCGAAAGGTAAACACTATTACTTGGATCTACGGTGATCCTACGGTGATCTCTCCCTCTAACTCACTCATTCCACAATGTGGCCTGGGGAGGGGGTGAACCGTGAACCGTAGACCTTGCACCGCAAACGCCCCCGCACCCTTCTCTTTCCCGCCGAATCCAATGAGCTAGGATTAGCTCAATGACGACGATCAAGACAATTCTGTTGCTCGGCGGTCTGACAGCCCTGCTTGTTGCTCTCGGCGGTACCATCCACCACGGGGCGTATTTACCCTTCTTTTTCGCGTTCGCCATCATTGGTAATTTCGTCTCCTATTTTTGGTCGGACAAGATCGTGCTTCGCATGAATGGAGCGCGTCCGCTACCGGAGTCCGAAGCTCCTTGGCTTTATGAGATCGTCCGTGAGCTCACCGGCAACACGGGCATTCCAATGCCTCCGATCTACCTGATCGACGAACCGCAGCCGAACGCATTTGCCACCGGACGCAATCCCAACCATGCTGCAATCGCTGTCACGAGCGGTATCCTGCGCATGCTCGACAAGCGCCAGTTGCGCGCCGTGCTTGCTCATGAGATCAGTCACGTGAAGAACCGTGACATTCTCATTGCCACGATTGCGGCCATGCTTGCCTCGACCATCTCTTATGCTGCGAGTGCTCTCAAATGGGGCATGATCTTCGGCGGATATGGTGGTCGCGACCGGGACGATCGCGGCGGCGGCATCGGCGAGATCGCGATGATCTTCCTCGCACCCGTCGCAGCCCTCGTCATCCAGATGGCCGTGTCGCGACAGCGTGAATTCCAGGCAGACGCTTCAGGCGCACACATCTCGCATGACCCGGATGCGCTCGCCTCCGCTCTCGAAGCCATCGAGTACGGTGCGCAGCGGATTCCAAACCAGTCCGCAGCTCCGGCAACGGCAAGCCTGTACATCATGAACCCACTCTTCGGCGGAATGGGCTCGGGTCTCGCCCGCCTCTTCTCAAGTCATCCTGCAACGGCGGAGCGGGTGCGCCGGCTCCGTGAAATGTCCGGCACGCAGGGCTTCTAATTCATAGATGGAATTCCGCCGGACACGGGTGAATCCTTACTCTTGCCAGTCGTGTTCTTCTCTGTGCCTCAGTGTCTCCGTGGTAAACCCGGACTCTTCAATTAGAATTCCTCTTCACGATGTTCAAGAAAATCCTCATCGCCAATCGCGGCGAGATCGCCGTCCGCGTCATGCGCGCATGTCGCGAACTCGGCATCAAAACGGTCGCCGTGTACTCCGAGGTGGATCGCGCCGCTCTGCACGTGCGCATGGCCGACGAAGCCTATCTGCTCGGCCCCGCTCCGGCTCACGAGTCCTACTTGAATGTCGGCAAGATCCTCGACGTCGCCAGACGCAGCGGCGCAGAGGCCATTCATCCCGGCTACGGGTTCCTCTCTGAGAACGCTGCCTTCGTTCGCTCCTGCGATGCTGCGGGAGTGAAGTTCATCGGCCCGCCGGCATCTGCGATGGAGATGATGGGGTCGAAGACCCGCGCACGTCAGGCCATGGAGAAGGCCGGAGTGCCGCGTGTTCCAGGATCCACAACCGGTCTCGCCGACTATGCTGAGGCGGTCCGTGTTGCGAGCGAAGTGGGCTACCCGATCATGCTCAAGGCAGCCGCCGGAGGTGGCGGCAAGGGGATGCGCCTCGTCCCCACAGAGAGTGAGCTGAGATCGGCGTACGAGGGCGCGAAGAGCGAGGCGCAGCGCGCCTTTAACAGCGATGAAGTCTATATCGAGAAATTCATCTCTAACCCGCGCCACATCGAGGTACAGTTGCTGGCGGATGAGCACGGGAATGCGGTGTATCTAGGCGAGCGGGAGTGCTCGGTGCAGCGCCGGCATCAGAAGGTGATCGAGGAATCTCCCAGCGCCTTTGTAGACCCCGAGCTCCGACGCCGCATGGGCGAGGTCGCAGTCAAAGTCGCGCACGCCAGCGGATACACCAACGCTGGCACAGTCGAGTTCCTGGTCGATGCCAGTAAGAACTTCTACTTCCTCGAAATGAATACGCGCTTGCAGGTCGAACATCCCGTGACCGAACTCGTGACCGGATTCGATCTGGTGCATCTGCAACTTAGGATTGCATCGGGCGAGCAACTTCCCTTTGTGCAAGATCAGGTCGAATTACGGGGACATGCCATGGAGTGCAGAATTTATGCCGAGGACCCGGACAATAATTTCTTCCCCTCTCCAGGTAAGATCACCCGCCTGATCACACCCGGTGGCCCGGGGATCCGCGAAGATTCCGGAGTCTACGAGGGCTGGACCGTGCCTCTCGACTACGATCCGATGCTCTCGAAGTTGATTGCCTATGCGCCAACGCGAGAGATGGCGATAGCCCGCCTTGAGCGTGCACTCGAAGAGTATTTCATCGGAGGCATCCGGTCGAACCTCAACCTGTTCCGTCGAATTCTAGGCGATCCGGATTTCCGCGCGGCGCGCATTGACACCGGATATCTTGATCGCAAACTCATGACCTCATTCCAGAGCGGGACCCCAGAGACGTCAAAAGATGACGCCATGGCAGCCATAATCGCCGCGGCATTGCACACCGCACGATCCGGATCGCAGGTAACCTCAAATTCTAACGATCTCGCGAACATCGACAGCGCAGCCTGGAAGCGAGCCAGCCGGGAGGAGTCGCTGCGATGATCCTGGATATCGAACTTTCCGGAGAAAAACACCGGGCCGAACTCACACAGCGTGATGGCAAGTACCTTCTGCGTGTGAACGATGGGGCGGAAGAAGAGATCAGCGCTACGTTTCCGGAACCCACGATCGTGCAACTTCAACGAAACGGGAAGAGCTATGAATTCCGTGTAGAGACTATGAACGGAGAGCTTACCCTTGATCGCCGCGGCAAGAAATATCCAGTCACAGTGCGCGATCCGCGTGCGCTGCGTTCCCGGCGGGGGGGTGCGGTCGGGGAAGCAGGACCGCAAAAGATCTCCGCGCCGATGCCCGGGAAGATCGTGCGTATCATTGCGCCCGAAGGTACTGAGGTCGAAGCAGGCGCGGGCGTCATCGTGATCGAGGCGATGAAGATGCAAAATGAACTTAAGTCACCGAAACGCGGCAGAGTTCAGAAGGTGTCTGTGGTCGAAGGTTCTACCGTGAACCCCGGTGACACACTTGCGATCATCGAGTGAGCGCCAAGCAGGTGCAAAGTCTTGATAAATTTGATTGCAATCCACATTGGATTGGGCGACACTCTTGGCAGGTTTCGCTAAATCTTCGCCGAGGTTAAGATGCCATACACCGCGATCCTGACCGGGCTTGTTCTCGGTGCGTTTCTTGGATGGTGCATTGCGCGGATACGCTCCAGTGCACAAGGCGCGCTGCTGGCTGCAACCCGCCAGCAACTTACGGGCGCCCATATTCAGCTCGCGGAGATGCAGCGTCAACTCGAGACCCGCTCCGCTCAATTGTCTAAGACACAGATCGAATCCTCAGCGTCGATCGCCGCTGCACAGGCACGACTTGAGTCCTTCGAGCGGGAACTCGCGAACGGGAAGCAAACAGAGCAACGTCTGAAAGAATCGTTTGCCATGGTTGCCGCCGAGGCGTTGAAGGGGAACAACCAGCAATTCATCGCACTGGCCAAATCTGAACTCGAGAGACAGCATCAACACGCCGAAGGCGATCTCGAAGCGCGGAAGAAAGAAGTCGAGAACCTCGTCAAGCCCATCTCTGACACGCTCGATAAACTGGGCAAAGAAGTCCGCGATATCGAAACCAAACGAGAAGGCGCTTACAGCGAGATCAGGACGCAAGTAGAGAGCCTGCGGCTCACCGGAGATCAGATCAAGTCCGAAACCGCCCGGCTCGTGGGAGCGCTGAAAATGCCGCAGCAGCGCGGACGCTGGGGAGAGATACAACTTCGTCGAGTTGTGGAACTTGCCGGAATGGTTCGTTACTGCGACTTTGACGAGCAGGTGGGTGTCCGTGACGCCGAGGACAATCTTCTGAAGCCCGATATGACCGTGAAACTGCCTGGCGGACGCACCATCGTCGTCGACTCAAAGGTCTCCCTCTCTGCCTACCTTGAGGCTGCGGCATGTGAAGACGACGATGCGTTCCGGACAGTCAAGCTCAAAGAGCATGCCGCGCAGATTCGTGCTCATCTCTCGAAGCTTTCTGCAAAGACCTATTGGAACCAGTTCGAGAAGACTCCGGAGTTTGTCGTTGCGTTTCTCCCAGGTGAAGCGCTTTTCAGCGCTGCTCTTCAGCAGGATCCCGCGCTAATCGAGTTTGGGGCTGAACAACGTGTCGTGCTCGCCACTCCAACGACTCTGATCGCGCTTCTCAAGGCTGTTTCTTATGGATGGCGGCAAGAGGACATCGCAAGAAATGCGCAGCAGATCAGTGAATTGGGCAAACAACTCTACGAACGGCTATCCACCATGTATGGGCACTTCACGGACTTGGGCGGCAGCCTTGACCGGAGCGTCAGACAATACAACAAGGTGGTCGGCGCGCTGGAGAGTCGGGTCATGGTCAGCGCCCGCAAATTTCGTGAACTCGGAGCTACTGCGGCAGAGGAGATCACAGTCGCTGACCCGATCGAGGACACTCCGCGAGAGTTGAACGCCCTCTCCTCGGCCAATATTCGCAGTATTGCAGCCAGCGCTTCATTGGGCGAAAACTAAGTCAGAATGCGCCCGCTACAAACCTCTACGGTCGCGGATAGCCTGCGATCCTGATCTTGGCTTTGCCCAACCGCTTTACAGGCGCGGCACCATGCCATCCAGAATGGTTGGACCGCGCCATCGCCATCGCTGGTGCGCACACAGCGCCGAGCAAAAACACGAGCAACACCCGTTTCATCGTATCAACATCCTATTTGAGGGACAATTCAAAGGTATCGCGGAAATCGATCACGTGCAACTCGCGAGGCCCTCAGTCCGGACGCGAAACGGAATACCTCATTTGCCGGCTTGGAAACAAGAAGGAAAGGGAAATCCCGCCAAGTAGAAGCCAATTCAAGCTCTCACGAGCTCTTACGCTGATAACGTGCGGGCCCCCATGCGATGAGAACAGGAACTCCGCGAAAATCAAGGCTGCGCACATTGTTCCTAGGATGCCGGTCAGTGTACCGAAATAGTGCGCCACGCAGAGCACGACTGCGAGAAATAGCATGGGAAGCGCGAATTTGAATGATGAGCCATAGAGCAATGCAGACGCGAGCAGCGCCAGGCAGGCCGTCAGAATTGTCCCTATGAGCGTATTCAGGGTATAAAAATAGCGGAATGAAACTTTCTTTGAAGGCATTAAACACTTAGACGACGAGGGCGCTCCATCGGAAACTGGAAATCGTTAGCAGCTGAATCGACGCGCAACCCAGGTTGAGCAACGCGCGATGAACATAATGTACTTGGCTGCACTGTGGCTCTCGATTGTGCTGGAAGTCGAGAGTCACGCGCAGCACAATAGAGAAAACTGTGCCCCATCACGTCGATCCATTTCTGCTGGAGCTCTTCGTCATCTTCCTTTGGGCGAAGATCGCGGCAGAGTTGTTTGAACAGCTCCATCTGCCTGCAGTGCTAGGAGAAATCCTCGCCGGCATCGTCCTAGGGCCTTACGCGACAAAGTTGGTCGAACCAAGCGATGCGGTCAATTCGCTCGCTCAGGTCGGCGCTATTTTTCTTCTGTTCAGCGTTGGACTTGAAACACCCCCGCGGACACTGGTTCAACATGGGCGCACCGCACTGTTAGTAGCTGGAGCCGGCATACTGCTGCCATTTTTCTTCGGCTTTGGATACATGCATTGGTCCCACGGTGCCAACCTGCACGAATCCCTGTTCATTGCTGCAGCCTTGGTCGCGACCAGTGTGGGAATAACGGCCCGTGTCCTCGGCGATTTAGGAGTGCTGCAGTCGCGGGCTGCCAAGATCATTCTTGGGGCAGCAGTGTTCGACGACATCCTCGGAATGCTGCTTCTGGCCGTAGTAGTCGGCGTCGTCTCTGAAAAATCCCTCCAATATCTGCAACTCGCACTGTTGACATTGGAAGCTGTTGGCTTCGCCATCTTGATGATTTTTGTCGCCCCTCGCTTGATACACCGCATGAAGCCTGGGTTGCGAAGAATGTCATCCCACAACGCACCGCTTGTCATCGCTCTTGCGATCTGCCTCGGACTTTCCGCACTCGCGCAGAAGGTCGGATTGGCCGCGATCATCGGCGCATTCTTTGCAGGGCTCGCATTTGCCGAATATTCTCCCGAATGGCAGTTGGAGCCGCGAGTGCACGCGCTGACAGAGTTTCTAGCACCCTTCTTCTTCTTCACAATGGGCGCGCGCTTGAATCTTTCGGTCTTCAGTAACCGGGCGATCATTGTCTCAGCCATCGTGGTTTCTGTGATCGCGATCGTTACTAAGATCGTGGGGTGCGGCGCGGTCGTGTGGAAGGAAGGTCGCGGCAACATACTGCGCGTCGGGGTAGGTATGACGCCCCGCGGAGAAGTCGGACTGATCGTCGCACTGATCGGGCTCCAGATGAACATGATCTCCCAGGGCGGTTACGCCATCCTGCTGGCAATGACCTGCACAACGACGCTGTTCGCTCCGCCTGTCCTGCGCATTCTGTTCAAAGACGAGGCGCGCCGCCGCGAAGCGGATGTCTCGCCTGTCGAAGAAGGACTCCTTGAATTGGAAGCAGAGAATGCTTTGGATCGCCGGAACGAAGCAGTAAGATAGTTGAACCGTGAGCTCCCCTTCCACTGCTCCCCCAGAGAAAAGCACTCCGCAAGTCAGCGTTTATGCGATCCATGGTGTCGAGCCAGAGGTTCAGGCGTATGCAATGGCGAAATACTCGCGCTCCGCGCTCTCGATGAAAGAGTCCCTGCGTGAGATAAGTTCGCAAAAGGCGGAGCAGTTTCTAAACACTTTTTATTTTCAATATGGGCATCGTTCCATCGCCGACCTCGCGCATATCGCGTTCGCGATAGAGCGGCTAAGCATGCTTGCTGCGATCGTGCTTGTCGACGAACAACGGTGGGACGGTCAAGAACGCTCGACCAGATACCAGAACTTTAAAAAGAGCGGATACTACGTCCCAAAACTCGAGGATGCTGGATTGCGATCACTGTATGACGCCACAGCAGGCATGCTCTTTGGTGCATACGAGTCTATTTCCAGGAGTTCGGTTGAATACTTGAAGTCGAAGACTCCGCGCCCGCCTGAGATGGACGAGGGCTATTACGATCGCACCCTCAAGGCACGCGCCTTCGATATAGCGCGGTATCTTCTCCCGCTGGCGACGAACACATCGCTCGGCCAGATCGTGAATGCACGCACCCTTGAGATGCAGATATCCCGCCTGCTGGCTCATACGCATCCTGAGGTCCGCGAATTAGGGGAGCTACTCCGGGAAGCGGCAAAACAGCCTGCGTATGACGTCAATGCCGAGGCAGCGGCAACGCTTATCTCTGAGATTGAGCAGCGCGATCCGGGTCTCGCAGCCAAAGCGCGCAATCAATGGATGAAAGAGGTCCGCGTCTCACCCACGCTCGTGAAATATACGACGCCGAGCGAGTACACACGCAGCAGCCGTGAAGCATTGACGCAAGCCGCCAGCGAATTGATGAAGAACACAGCCATCGATCCCGCGCCCCTCGTCGATCTGATCGAGGAGGAGGAGCCGCTGGATGTGCAGATCGCGACATCGCTGCTTTACGGCCACTGCCACTATCCGTATCGTCAATTGCGAGACAGGATCGCTGCTTTGACTGCCGCCCAGCGCAAAGAGATCCTGGACCTGGATTTCGGGAACCGAGGACGCTTCGATGAGCTCTCCCGTCCATATTCCGCCGGCCAGCGTTTCCGTTTCGACATCCTGATGGATATCGGCGGGTTTCGCGACATGCATCGCCATCGTCGCTGCGTGCAGATTGAGCAGTCTTATACGACGGTGCATGGATACGATGTACCTGAGGAGCTCGCTTCCGCCGGGCTTGAAACACAGTATCGCGCCGCAGCCGACCAGGCGTTCGCAGCCGTTCGGCAGATCGGCTCCGCAGCCATTCCGGAAGCCGCCGACTACCTGCTGCCGCTCGCCACGCGCAAGAGAACGCTTTTCTCCATGGATTTTGCCGAGGCAGTGTACATATCCGAACTGCGCACAGGGGCTGCCGGTCATTTCTCATATCGCAACGTCGCCTATGCCATGTATGAAGCGGTAATGAAGCGCTATCCTGCACTCGCAGGATATTTTCGAGTCACCGATGTGCGCGAGCCAGCAGATTTGCTGAAGCGCTAACGCTCCGTTGTCCATCGCTGCCCCGCAAAATGCGGACTGCGGTCGCCAGGATGCCTCGAGCCCAAAAGCGTCCCGATTTGCCCGTCCATATGCGGCCCCAGCTACAATGAAGCTTCTATGCAGGGGACGCAAACCATTACTGCTCCGATCACCAGCATCGTTGAGATCGGCAAACATGTAGGTCAGGAAGTTACGATCCGTGGCTGGCTTTACAACCTTCGCGAAAGCGGAAAGCTGCTCTTTCCTATCTTTCGGGATGGCAGCGGTCTTATACAGGGCGTAGCTCACAAGTCGGGCGTCCCGCCCGAGGTCTTCGATGCCCTCAAGGGCCTGACCCAGGAATCGAGCGTCATCGTGACCGGAAAGGTCAGGGCCGATCAGCGGGCGAAGGGCGGTTACGAACTCGACATTTCTGGGGTAGAGATAGTCCAGAGAGTGCCTGACACGGATCCATATCCGATCTCTCTTAAGGAGCACGGCACCGATTTTTTGATGGACCACCGTCATCTCTGGCTGCGTACCCCGCGCCAGACGGCTATCCTTCGTACTCGTGCTGCCATCATCAAAGCCGCGCGCGATTTTTTCGACGACCGAGGGTTTACTCTTACCGACCCCCCGATCCTCACGCCGGCCGCTTGCGAAGGAACGAGCACCCTCTTCGAGGTGGACTATTTCGACGAGCCGGCATATCTGACGCAGTCCGGCCAACTTTATATTGAAGCGACCGCGATGGCGCTCGGCAAGGTCTACAGTTTTGGGCCCACCTTCCGTGCGGAGAAATCCAAGACTCGCCGGCACCTCACAGAATTCTGGATGGTCGAACCCGAAGTCGCCTACGCAGAGCTTGAGGACATGATGCTGTTGGCGGAAGAGTTCATCAGCCACATCGTGCAGTTTGTGCTGCGGACCCGGCGGAGCGATCTGGAGCTGTTGAACCGCGACATATCAAAGCTCGAAAAAGTAACCGCACCCTTTCCGCGCATCAGCTACGACGAGGCAGTCTCTTTGCTGCAGGCTGGCCATAAGAGTGGAGAACTCGAGAATAACTTCGAATGGGGCGGTGATTTCGGCTCTCCGGATGAGACCTACCTTGCGAATAAGTTCGATCGTCCGGTGATCGTGCATCGCTATCCGGCGGCGATCAAGGCGTTCTATATGGAGCCCGATCCTGCACGTCCTGAGGTTGCTCTCGCGTGCGACGTCCTGGCGCCGGAAGGATACGGTGAGATCATTGGCGGTTCGCAGCGCATGGGCTCTTACGAAAGACTGCTCGCACGGATCCATGAGCACGGTCTGCCTGAAGAATCGTTCCGGTGGTATCTGGACCTGCGGAAATTTGGCGGGGTGCCGCACGCAGGTTTCGGCATGGGAATCGAACGCGCGGTAGCTTGGATTTGCGGACTGGAACACGTACGCGAGACGATTCCGTTCCCGCGCATGTTGCACAAAATCTATCCATAGACCGGGTGGCGGGAGCGTACGCCGCCATCTCTCGATCATGGTGCATCTCGAAAGAGCCTATATGAGCGAAGTGGCAAAACCTGTTCCATCGAAGACACAGAATCCTATCCTTGCAAAGGGGCAGCACGCGAAGAAGATCCGCGTCATCGGAGTACCCCTTGACCTCGGGCAATCGCGTCGCGGCGTGGACATGGGACCGTCTGCAGTCCGCGTCGCCGGCCTTGAAGCAAGGCTTGAAGCCCTCGGCCACATCGTTGAAGATGGTGGCAACATCGCGGTGGCTATCGCTGAGACTAAGGCAGCGGGCGACCCTCATGCGAAGTACCTCAAAGAGATCGCCAAGACGTGTACCGCACATGCCGAGTTGGTCGTAAAGACCCTTGAGCAGGGAATGACGCCGCTGGTGCTTGGCGGAGATCACTCCGTTGCTGCCGGCACCGCCGCCGGCGTCGCCGAGTTCTATCGCCGCCGCGACGAAAAGATCGGATTGATCTGGATCGATGCGCACTCTGACATCAATACTCCAGATACGTCGCCAAGTGGCAACGTCCATGGAATGCCGCTCGCTTCGATTCTGGGCATTGGACCGGCAGACCTTGCGAACATCTTCGGGTGGTCACCAAAGGTCGATCCTGAAAATGTCGTCATCGTGGGAGTTCGGGACATCGACGCGACCGAGAAGGAGAACATCCGCCGGTCCGGAGTGACCGAGATTTACACCATGCGTGACATCGATGAGCGCGGCATGCGCACGGTCATCGAGGAAGCTTTGCGTACCGCGGGACGAGGGACTGCGGGATATCACATCTCGCTCGACATGGACTGGATCGATCCGGAGGATGCGCCCGGCGTCGGCACACCCGTGCGCGGTGGTGCAACCTATCGCGAAGCGCACCTTGCCATGGAGATCATCGCCGATCATGGCCGCATGACCAGCTTCGAGATCGTCGAGGTCAATCCTGTGATCGACGAACACAACCGGACTGCTGACCTTGCTGTGGAACTGGCGATGTCAGTGTTCGGGAAGAAGATTTTGTAACACAGAAAAGAGCAGCGCCGAGACGCTGCTCCTGCAAAGCAAATTGCAAATTAGTCGCCGTGCTTGTCGTGGCGGAAGTCCTTGCGGTCATGGCGCAGGTCGCGACGGTCGTGACGCACGTCAGCCCGGTCATTGTGAACGTCGCGGCGGTCGTGGCGGATGTCCTTCGTGTCGTGCCATGCGTCCCTGCGATCGTTTGCTATGTCGCGCTTATCTTTACGGATGTCGGCAAGTTCTCTTTGGGCAGCCGCGGTGTTGCCTTTTCTCAGATCGTTCCGGTACTCGCGGCGGTCCTGGCTGATGTCATTTCGGTCGTGCCGGATGTCGCGGCGATCTTGATTGCGATCCCGCACATCCTTGTTGATGTCACGCCGGTCACCGTTGATATCACGCCGGTCATGGCGCACATCGCGACGGTCATGCTGGCGGTCGCGCCGGTCGTGCTGTGAATCTGCCTGCGCCAGGAGTGTGCCTGCGCTTAAGGTGGTAATGAGTAACAAACTATATAGGCTGCGTCGCATTCAACTCTCCAAGTTTCAAAATTGTCTACGGCGTTGCCGTTGCCAACGCCCAGTGATGTAAACCCGGAGGATTAGAAATGTTTCTTCCGGTGCCGCCATTTAGCCACAGATGCCGCGGTTGAAAGGAAGGGAATGACTGCAGAAGGACGCGGAAGGACGTGGCGGGCAGGGGACTTTCGTGTGGGAATGCGGTTGGGGTCTAGGCGATTGGGGTTTAGGTAGACCCCGGCATTTATGCCGGGGAACAAGGATCCCTAACGGCGCCTTTAGGCGCTGAGGTAGCGACGAAATTCACTCGAAAATTCTCTTGCAAACGAACGAACAATCCTGCTACTCTGCTTCTCCCTCGGCGTGTCTTCGGACGCGCCGTTGCACTTTCACAATCGATAAACACTACATATTGGGCTGACTGAAGAGTAAACACTATTACTTGGATCTACGGTGATCCTACGGTGATCTCTCCCTCTAACCCACACATTCCACAACGCACCCAGGGAGGGGGGTATACCCACCGGAACTGGACTCTAGAAGCCAAGAGCTGACAGCTATCCGCTGACAGCTCCGTCCTTAGCCGTTGACAGGGATCTTGATGATCTTCTTCTGGATGGCGTAGGTAACGAGTTGCGCCTTGTTGTGGATGTCGAGTTTGCGCATGAGATTGAATTTGTGCGCTTCGACAGTCTTCACACTGAGCCCCAGGATGACTGCGATCTCTTTGACCGAGTTGCCCTCAGCGAGCAGCTTGAGTATCTCGCGCTCGCGTGGGGTGAGGGTAGAGATACGCGGGCGCAACTTCGTATCTCGTACATGATTGCGGAAATCTTCAACCAGTTTTCCGAGCACTTGTGAGCTGAGGTACTTGCCGCCCTTATAGACATCCCGCGCTGCGGTGACGAGCTGTGTCGAAGGCGTGTCTTTCAGTACATATCCTGCGGCGCCGACTTCGAGGCATTGAACGAGGTAATCCTCATCCTCGTACATGGTGAGGAACAGCACCTTGGTCTCAGGGCGGGTCTTGCGGATCTGGCGGGTGGCTTCAAAAGAGGAGAGTCCCGGCATTCCGATATCCATCAGGACGATATCGGGCCGCATGTCGCGGGCCTTCTCAACAGCGTCTCCAGCATCGGGAGACTCACCGACGACCTCGAAGTCGTTTTCCATCTCGAGTAGTCGGCGGACACCCTGGCGAAACAATGTGTGATCATCCACCAGCAAGACCTTAATCTTCGGCATACAAGCTACCCTCTCTTGAATTCGTATTCAGATGGTGTGTTAGGCACTCTCAACTAGTTCGGATGTGAGCGGTTTTGCGGGAACGCTGATTTCCAGCAACGTCCCACTCCCGCGCTCCGACGTTAGCCGGGCGCTGCCACCTAGCGAAGCTACTCTCTCTTTGATTCCAGCGAGGCCGAACGAGTGGCCGCGCGTATGGGGCTTTTCACTTAAACCGACGCCATCGTCTTGAACGCTTAGCTTCACTAAGTCATTCTCCCTAGATAGTTTTATAGTAACCGATTTAGCTTGAGCATGTTTCGCCACATTGTGCAGGGCCTCCTGGACAACCCGGTAGATGGCCGTCTCTGCCTCGGGGGCGAAACGGTCATGCTCGTTTGTAACCATGACACGGACTCGAATGCCAGTAGTTTTTGCCAAATCTTTGGCTTCTTTCCGGATTGCGGCAGTCAAACCCAGTTCCTGCAGGACCAGCGGTGACAGTTTGCCGATAATGCGCCGGATGCCTTCGATGGTACGGTCAACGACCTCTACGGTCTCCCGCACTTTGGCTTTGGCGGTGCGCGCTGCGAGCGAGTTTTCGAGCATGCCGAGATAGAGGCGGATCACCATCAGTCCCTGGCCGGTCTCATCATGCAATTCGCGGCTGATGCGCTTTCGTTCCTCCTCCTGCGCCCGCAGCAGATGGCCGGAGAGTTCGGCGATCTTCTGCTCGCGCTCTTTGAGTGCGTCCGTCATTTGGGCACGTTCGATGGCAGATACGCTGCGCTCCGCGATGGCGTGAAGAAGATCACGCTCCGTCGGATACCATTCGTATGTTTTCTTGAAACCTATCAGTAGAACTCCTAACATGCGGTCTTCGCTTTTTAAGGGAACGCCCCAGATAGACTTCACGCGATGGCGAAAAACATCGCTCTGAATACGGCTATCCAACTGGGTGTCGGAGACGAGTTGCGGCTCGCCGCTGCGAGCAATGGTTCCGGCGAGACCATCCTCGAAGCTGAATTCGTGGGAGTCCATTTCGGTGTAAGCGATCCCATGTACAGCCGCGATCTTGAGTCGCTCTCCGGTAGGTGTTGTCAAGAGCACTGCGCCCAGATCGGCGCGGAAGACCCCGGCTGTGATCTCAAGCATTTTGTCGAGCAGCGGTTGCAACTCGCCTGCCCGCAACTCGCTCTCGAGTACGCGCAGCAGCGCCTGAGTCTCTTTTGTTTTGGTGTCGAAATATCCGCCTGAAAAGGCGACGAAGGTGGCGGAGCGCACCATTTCAAGCGCTGCCTGTGCCTTGATGAGGCCATCTTCACCATACAGTCTCAGCAGGTAGGGTTCGCAGAGCTCCTGATAGAGTTCGAGTGAGCGTGCCACGAGGCGTGTGTCCGTGTGTAACTTGGCAAGACGAACACTGTGGTAGTGCAGGCCCTCAAAGAACTTATAGAAATTGCGTTCGATGATGTATTCGGCGCCGTAGCCGGGAGTGAGCCGCTCGAGCGTCGTGAGCGTCTTCGCGTCCATGCCGAAGGAAGTAAGTTTCTCCCGCCAACTCGCGGTGATCGCGTCGAGGTGCGGTTTGAGCGTTCCGATGACATCGATGATGAGCCCTTGCGAGCTTTGCTTCAGTGGAATCACTGCGGGATCACCTTCTCTGCTGTGATGCAGCGTACAGCATGCACGTGCTGCTTGCTGCAAGGTAAAATTATGGATTCTGCTTATGTTGCGATTCTGCACAGCCGGAGAGAGCCATGGCGAATCACTGATCGCGGTCCTGTCAGGGATGCCAGCAGGTCTCGAAATTGATTTTACCCTGATTGATCGCGAGCTCTGGAGGCGCCAACAGGGCTACGGACGCGGCGGAAGGATGCGGATCGAGCAGGATTCTGCCCGCATTCTATCGGGGGTAAGGCAGGGGAGAACCATCGGCTCACCGATTGCGATGGAGATCGCCAACCTCGATTGGAAGAACTGGGAGGAAGCATTGCCGGTCGCCAAAGGCGATCCAGAGAAGCACAAACGAGTCGCCTCCCCACGCCCGGGCCATGCCGACCTTGCAGGGGCCATCAAGTACAACCAGCCCGAGGCGCGCTATGTGCTCGAGCGCGCATCAGCGCGGGAAACCGCCTCGCGTGTCGCCGTGGGGTCGCTGGCCAAACTGCTGCTGCGGGCGATAGGGATTGAGGTCTATAGCCATGTGATCGCAGTGGGAAAGGTCGCATACGAGCCGGACTCCGCTACGCGCGATCTGCTGCAGGGGCTCGCCGCGAAAAATGAGGTGCTGCTGGGCGCGCTTGACGCACAAGTAGAACAACGGATGAAGGCGGAGGTCGATCTCGCACTGCGGACCGGGGATTCTGTGGGCGGAGTCTTCGAGGTGCGCGCGTTCGGACTTCCTCCGGGGCTGGGGACGTTTGCGAACTGGGACGAGAGATTGGATGCTCAACTTGCTGCTGCGGTGATGTCACTGCAGGCGGTGAAGGCAGTGGAAATAGGCACTGGAATCGCGTCGGCAACGAGCTTTGGTTCCGGCGTGCATGATTCGATCCATTACGCTGAATCGCTGATGAAAGAGAGACATACGCGTTTCTATCGTGAGCAGAACCACGCTGGGGGTCTGGAAGGCGGTATCACCAATGGAGAAGACCTCGTCGTCCGCGGATATCTCAAGCCGATCTCTACGTTGCGGCGTCCGCTTGCGTCGGTGGATTTTGCGACCCGTGAGCCGGTGAAGGCGGCGTATGAGCGTTCGGATGTATGCGTCGTTCCTGCTGCCGGCGTCGCGGCCGAGGCGATGGTCGCGCTCACGCTGGCACGATCCGCCCTGGAGAAGTTTGGCGGGGATTCAATGGCTGAGTTCACGCGCAATCATGGTACTTATATCGAACAGGTTCGCGCATTTTAGTTCATGGATAGAGGATGATCTACGACATCGTAAAATTTCCGGAACCGGTGCTGGAGACTCCGGCGGCTGATGTGACCGAGTTCGATGGAAAGCTGGCACAGCTTGTCGAGGACATGTTCGAGAGCATGTATCACGCGCACGGCGTCGGGCTTGCCGCCCCACAAATCGGCGTCTCGCGACGGATCGCGGTCATCGATTGCTCGATCGACGATGACGACGTTGAGAAGGGGCAAAAGGTGGCGATCATCAATCCAGAGGTGGTGCACAAAGAGGGGCGCATCACGGCGCAAGAGGGCTGCCTGTCACTGCCAGACATCCGCGAGAATGTGACCCGGGCGAAGAAGGTGCGCGTTCGTGCGCAGAACGTAAAGGGCGAATGGTTTGAGATGGAGGGTGAAAATCTGTTCGCGCGGGCGTTTCAGCATGAGATCGACCACTTGAATGGGATCTTGTTCATCCAGCATGTCAGCTCGCTCAAGCGGGACATGATCAAACGGCGCATCAGAAAGATGATCAAAGAAGGGAACTGGTAACCGGTTTCCGACTGTCACAGCATGAGAGTAGTCTTCTGCGGCACTCCCGAATTCGCGGTCCCCACGCTGGAGCGCTTGCATACCGCCGGACATCACATTGCTTTGGCGGTCACGCGGCCTGATCGTCCAAAGGGCCGGGGCATGGAGGTCGCGTCATCGGCGGTGAAGCGTAAGGCCATCGATCTTGGGCTAGAGATCACGCAGCCCGAGCGCATCAAAAACAACGAGGAGTTCCGCCGGCAGTTACAAGAGATCGCGCCGGACGTAATCGTAATCGTCGCCTACGGACGTATCATTCCGAGGTGGATGCTGGACGTTCCGCGGTATGGCAATCTCAATCTACATGCATCGCTGCTGCCGAAATATCGGGGCGCTGCGCCGATCCAATGGGCGATCGCGAACGGAGAGAGCGTGACCGGCAACACTGTGATGCGAATCGATGAGGGGCTCGACACGGGCGACATCCTTCTGCAGCGCGAAATCACGATCGATTCTAGCGATACGAGCGTTTCACTTGCGGCTCGACTTGCCGCAGTCGGCGGCGGACTGGTTGTGGAGACCCTTGAAAAGCTTGAACGCAACGAGATCACTCCGCGTGAGCAGAACGATGCCGAGGCGACGCTGGCTCCGCTGCTCACGAAAGAAGATGGAAAAATCGATTTCGAGCGTGCCGCGCAAGATATCCACGATCGCTATCGAGGATTTCAGCCATGGCCGGGCGCATACACTTCCTTCCGTGACAAGAAGCTGACCATTCACGCATGCCACCTCATCGACGAGCCGGGCACAGATGCTGAGCCGGGAACACTGATCATCGAACACAACGGAGAACTTTCCGTGCATTGCGGAAACGCCACGCTCCTAGTCCTGGATGAGTTGCAGTTCGAGGGGAAGAAACGATTGAGCGCCCGTGAATTCTTAAACGGATATCAGGTGAAGTCGGGCGAGTTGCTTGGCCGGTAGCATGTCGATCTCTCCTGGACGGCGTGCTGCGTTCGACGTGCTGATGCGTGTCGAAGAGCAGGACGCGTACGCGTCCGAGATGCTGCATTCGGAGCGCTTCGGATCACTGTCACAGGAAGACCACGGTCTGGCGCAAGAGATCACGATGGGAGTATTGCGGTGGCGCTCACGCCTCGATGCGGAGATCCAGTTGCACAGCTTCACGCCGCTACACAAGCTGGATGCGGCGGTCCTCACGGCGCTGCGGATCGGTGCATTCCAAATCCGTCATCTTGATCGCGTTCCGAGTCATGCCGCAGTCCACGAGAGCGTGGAACTGGTGAAATCGGCGGGGAAGGCCTCCGCAGCGGGACTTTCAAACGCAGTCCTCCGAAAGATCGCGAGTGGTAAATCGGTGCGGATGCCTGCGAATCTAGCCGAGGAGTTTGCGCATCCGCAATGGCTGGTGGACCGATGGAGCACGCGGTTCGGCGAAGAGGCAGCCCGCGAGATCTGCAACTTCGATCAGCAGCGGCCTACGACGCACCTCAGGATCAGAGGAGCGAGGGAGCTTGCACGGACATTGGCCTCATTATTGGCGGAAGGCATCGAACTTACTCCCGGTCTGGCACCGGGGTGCTGGCATGTTACCGGTGGAGACGTTACTCGCACTTCCGCATGGAAATACCGCCAGATCGCGATCCAGGATGAGGGTTCCCAACTTGTTGCCCACCTGGCGGCGGCCAGCGTAGAGGCTCCACGACGAATCCTCGATTGTTGTGCAGCGCCGGGGGGAAAGACGATGCTGCTTGCGGAGGCCTTTCCAGAGGCTAAGATCGTCGCCGCGGAGCTTCATCCGCATCGCGTGGAGGTCCTCAAGAGACTCTGCGATGCGCCGAACGTCGAGATCATCCAGGCAGATGCGACGCGGTTTTCGTTCTGGGACCAAGAAGAGGAGAAGTTCGATCTTGTCCTCGCGGATGTTCCGTGCAGCGGTACGGGGACGCTCGCGCGCAATCCTGAAATCAAGTGGCGGCTTCGTCCGCAGGACCTTGAAGGGCACGCTGCACGGCAGCTCGCCATCGCCAGTGCTGCTCTTGGACAAGTGAAATCCGGCGGGGTGCTCGTCTACTCCACGTGTTCGATGGAACGGGAAGAGAATGAGTTGGTGATAGAGAAGATGCTGGCTGGCGGAGGATGCGAGATCGTCCCCGCGGGAATGCTGTTGCGGAAGATCATGCAGCAGGCGGACGACGCCACTGACGGGGATTATCTGCGTACAGTTCCGGGCAGACACAAATGTGATGGATTTTTCGCGGCAGTTTTGCGAAAGCTTTAGATCCGCAATGCCTAGGTCGTCGCCTGCTGGGCTTTCTTTTCGCGACGACTGAGGATGAAGGCGCGGCGCTTGCGACGAACGGTAGCAGTCTTCTCCACTTTTGACCAGAATGCCGCGAAGTAATCAATCGCAGAGATCACAGAGACAGCTACGGTGAACCAAACTCCGATGTGTGCGATGAGATCGACGGGAACCACGATTGGGCCAAACTCCCAACGAAACCAGTGGTGAGCCAGAATCGCGGTAACGACGGTGACGATCTGAACGACTGTCTTAAATTTTCCGAGATCACTGGCTTCAATGGTGAAGCCTTCTCCGGCGGCGATCGAACGCAAACCGCTGACCAGGAATTCACGACCGATGATCAGCACCGCGACCCAGGCGGGCATGACATGGGGATTGATCTGCACGAGGGCGATGAACGCGGCGGAAACAAGCAGCTTGTCCGCCAGCGGATCTAGCAACATACCCATAGTGGTGATCTGCTTGCGGCGGCGGGCGAGGTATCCGTCAACGCCGTCGGTGATCGAGGCGAGAATGAACAACGAGGACGCTGCCAGTTCCTTTGTGCCGTGTGCAGATGAAAAGAAACTGCTGAGCATGATCCATAGAAGGACCGGCACGCACAGGATGCGGCTCATCGTGAAGTAGTTGGGCAGGTTCATTCGTTGGACGTCGCGCTCTCTAGATTATGGGACAGCCGGGAGGTGTGAGGCAAACACCTTCTCTGCCTGCCAGTATGGGTTAATTAGCGGGCAGATAGTCCAGCAGATAGTCCAGAAGTGGCGAACTAGCTTGAAAACAAGGGTTTTGGGTATTACGAAACTTCTATGTCACCGAACCACACGCATTTGTGCGACACTTTACAGGTCATCATTTTGTCACTCCAGGAGAGCTCAACAACATGTGGAAGCCGTCCAATCCTCAAACTCCTCAAACCCCGAGTGAACCCGCTCGCCCAAATGTTCCGGCGTCCGGTCCCTCCACCACTCCGGCACCGACCCCCGAGCCGCAAAGAGCAGGCGGAGCAGCAAGCAGCGACCAGGCTACGATCGGAAAATCGCTCGTGATCAAGGGTGAGGTCACCGGTTCCGAATCACTCTATATCGACGGCCGCGTCGAGGGTTCTATCAATCTTGCGGGCAACCGTGTGACCATCGGCCGCAATGGCCAAGTGGCGGCGAACATCCAGGCGCGCGAAATCGTCGTGCTTGGCAAGGTGCGCGGCAACTTGAATGCGAGCGATCGCGTGGACATTCGTAACGAAGGCTCCCTTACGGGCGACGTCGTTGCGCAGCGGATATCGATCGAAGACGGAGCGTTCTTCAAGGGCGGCATCGACATTCGCAAGCCAGGGCAGGCAGACAAGACTCGCAGGCTGAAAAGACCGACACCCCCACGCCAGCGGTCGCAGGCCGAAGCTAGTCTCCGGCAATTTCCAGTCGAGGCTCCTTTGTGGGAGCCTCGTCCGCTTTTCGGATCCCCCGTTGTTACCAACAAGGATGCTCAAAGCGTCCGACGGCGCAAACGCGCTAGCAACGTCCTCGCATGCGGTACTCCGAATGCGGTCGTGAGCAGAAGATAGAGCACCCCGTACGGAGCAGAGTATGATGACTGCACTGATCGCAGGATGTAGATGTGCACGCGTAGCATGGGGAATTCCCAGCCGGATGAGGTAGGCGATGGCGGCGGAGATCGCGGCAGCCATCCACAGCCTGTGGATAAAAGAGGCCGGAAAATCGACACGGCCGATGCGGCGTTCAAGACGGCGCCGGAGCAGGAGGAACTCGAGCCAGGCAGCTATGCCTGCCGAGGCGGTGAGTCCGGCGACGCCCCACTTCTGGTCGATGCCGACCCAGCGTGGGAGCGGGAATGCGAAGAGGAGCCCCAGGCTTAGGGTAAGCACGACCCGCACGAGGGCGAACCGGAGCGGGGATTTTGTGTCTCGGAGGGCGTAGTAAGCAGAGCTGTAGAGACGGCCGAGCGTCCCGGCGAGCAGCCCGACGGAGGAGCCGGCGAGCACCCCCCAGACAAATAGAGTGTCTTCGCGGTGAAATCGTCCGGACTGATAGATAGCGCCAACCACCACATCGCCGAGAGCAACGAACGCAAGAGCTGAGGGGACGACGAAGAAAGCGATCTGACGGAGTCCATGTGCGAGGCGTTTGCGCAGGGCAGCGCTTATCTCCTCTTCGCTGCCGAGGGAGCTCGACATCGCAGGAAGCTCTGCAGCCGACACCGACATTCCAAACAGACTGATGGGAAGCAGGTAGATCGTCTGGGCATAGGTCAGCGCAGCCAATGAACCTGTAGGCAGATAGCTGGCGAGCTGAGAATCAACATATGCCGAGATCTGAACGACGCCACGGGCAGTAAAAACGGGGCCGAAGCTGCGTATCACCTGGCGCACGGACTGCCGTCCGAAGTCGAATACGAACTTGAGGTGCGGGACGAGCTTGAGTACCGATGGCAGTTGCACCAGGAATTGCAGCGCGCATCCCACGACGTTGCCCCAGGTCACGATTACCGCCAGCCGCGACAGGTCACGCTTGCCACCGTAAGCAATCAAGGTCACGATGATCGCTGCGTTCCACAAGACGGGAGCGGTATAGCTCAGCAGAAATTTGCGGTGCGAGTTGAGAATGCCAAGCGACCATGCGGAGAGTACGAGGAGCCCAACTCCGGGGAAAAGGATGCGCACCAGCTGAATGGTGAGGTCACGCGTTTCACCCCGGAATCCAGATGCGACAGCGGTGGTCATATAAGGCGCTGCAAGCACGCCGATCAATACCAGTATGCTTGTGACCAATGCGAGGATGACACCGATTGCGCCGGCGGTGCGTCCTGCCTCTTCCTCATCACCAGCGGCGATCAGTTTTGAATAAACGGGAATAAAGGACGCAGACAGTACGCCTTCACCAAACAGGTTTTGCAGGTAGTTCGGGATGCGGGCTGCAGCACGGTATGCGTCCGCTGTCAGCGAGTTCCCAAAGTAGTGAGCGAAGACGCGGTCGCGGATGAGGCCAGCGATCCGGCTGAGAAAGATTCCGGTAGCGACAAGAAGTGAACCCGAGCTCTTCTTGCTCACGATGAACTAGCCACAAGACTGAAGTTCAGCAGCATTCCGATATCGTATCTGCGATCATCCGTTTTCATTTGTGGCTGTGGGGAGCTTACTTACCGAGTGTAGTGCATAAAGAAAAGCGCCGACAAGAAGTGTCTGCGCTTTCCTTTGCTCGTGCGAAGGGTCATGCTTTGCGTGTTTTTAGAAGCTCGACAGCGCGCTGCAGCTGCCGGTCCTGCTTGGGTACCGGCGGCTTTGATTCGGGTGTGGTTTCAGGCGTGGTGTCGTCTTCGAGGGCCGCGAGATCGTCCTCGTTCGAGACCACTACGTTGGGAGTAATGGCGTTGTCCTGGATGGCCTTGCCGCCCGGCGTATAGAACTTAGCGACGGAGAGCAGTAGTGCCGCGCCGTCGGGCAATTCGATCGTCTTTTGGATGGAGCCGACACCGAAGGTCCTAGTTGCCGATCGCGTCGCGCTGGCTTTTCGATTAAAGCAGCAGCTACCATCTCGCGGGACCAGCGGTGCCGCTATTCACGAGTAGCGCGACCGGAGCATTGGTGATGGCCTTCGATGGATCCGCAGTGTATTCCTGCTTCGGATACTTCTGGCCCTGCACATAGCCGATGACGCCGTGATTTAAGAAGAGGTTCGCAGTGGCGACGCCTTCGAGCGGATCACCTTGCCCGTTATTGCGCAAATCAAGCAGGATCCGCATGCTCCCTGTTCTGTAAGCTTCTGATCGCGTCGGCGATACTTGCGCTTGCCTTTGAAAAGGCGCGATGGCTGACGACATAGCGAACGCCGTCTGGCATCAATTTCTGGTTGGTCTTCGGGACGACAAGTTCGGCGCGCTGAACGGTAAGCTTCGCCGGCTCAGCTTTGCGTGGCTTCACCAACGCGAGATGAACGAAGGAGCCCGGATCACCCGCGAGCGCCGAGCGCACCTCAGCGACGGAGAGGTCACGCGTGGTCTTACCCTCGACTGCCTCGATGATGTCGCCTTCGCCAATGCCGGACTTCTCGGCCGGTGTTCCGGGAAGGACGCTCACTACCGCCGCGTATCCAAAGCGCTTGGAGACGGTAACGCCGATGTGGCCACTGGCAGAGGCCTTGTGGGACTTGAAATCTTTGTATTCCTGCGGGGACATATAGCTCGATTCAGGGTCAAGCGATTCGAGCAGTCCGTGCAGCGCGCCGCTCTTCACTTCGGCAAATTTCGGATCTTCGACGTAGTCGCTTTGAATGTGCGACAACACCTCGCTATACACGCCGACTTGACGGTATGCACTGTCGTCCGGAGCAGCGGCGCTGACGCCAAGACCGCCGAGCACGATGAAGAGGACGAGCAGGAAGGAGATCCCGAGTACGAGCGCTTTTGTTTTGCGATTCATGGATGTGTTGAACTTACCTTTTTGGGTGGCTCTCTGCCTTGATTATATTCGCTGTGTGTTCGATGCCGAGTGCCTGGATGAAGCAGCCCTCGTCTATAAGACGGCGCTGGAGGGCAATAGTAGCAGCGTTTTCATCGCAAACCTGATTGCCTTATGATCGAGGTATGTTGAAGGAAATTCCAGTCGTCGGTGGCGACGCTCACGAGCCATCCTTTGTAGAGACGGTTGGCCGAGCATTTCGAGACATCGGTTTTGTGTTTCTGCGGGCACCTGAGGTAACGGCCAAGCTGCCGCGCGTCTATGCTGAATTCCGTACGACGTTCGATCTGCCCTATTGGGTAAAGGCGCAATATGCCTTTCCTGAGATCTTCTATCAGCGTGGATGGACGCCTCCGTTTACCGAGGAGGCGATCGCATGCCGGGCACCCCTTGGACGCGGTAGAAAGCGCATGGCGGACGCGAAGGAGAACTGGTTCATGGGTCCGGAACTTGCGCGGGACCATCCGCTGCGCAAGCAGTATCCGCAGATCTATCCGGAGAACATTTGGCCAGCGGAGGCACCTGCGCTGCAAGGAGCGATGGCGGAGCTCTACGCAGACCTCGATGTGTGCGGCAGAAAGGTACTTAGCGCCGTAGAACGTGCGCTGGGGATCGAGGACGGGTTTTTCACGGAGGTGGTACGCGATGCGCCAAGCGTGATGCGGGCCATCCACTATCCGCCGGTGACACCCGATATGGTCGGAAACGTCGTTTGGGGCTGTCAGCATACCGATATCAATCTGGTGACGGTGCTTCCGCCTTCTACGCGATCGGGGCTCCGCATTCGACGACGCGATGGCGAGTGGATCGCGGGAGCTGCGCCCGCTGATTGCGTGATCGTTCAGGTCGCGGACATGCTCGACTATCTAACGGGCGGCGAGTTGATGTCGGCTGCCCATGAAGTCAAAGCACCCGAACAACCGACCACCGAGGGCCGCATATCCGCCGCACACTTCATGCACGCCCGCAGTGACGTAAAGCTGGAGCCAAAGGTCGCCGGACCGGATGCGGCCGCATATCCGCCGATCACTGCAGGAGAACTACTCTTGAAGCGCTTGCGCGCGATCGGGCTCGCCAATTAGACGGGGTCTACCTCGTCTGCTTTGGGTTTACCCCAGCGCCTAAAGGCGCGATCTTGGGGCACCTTGGATCCCCGGCATAAATGCCGGGGTCTACCTCGTCGGGTTTGGGTTACTCCTGCGCCTCAAGGCGCGATCCTAGAGCGTCTTGATTCCTCGGCATAAATGCTTCTGAGAACCATCGCGTCCACGGTGCGGCGTTCGATTTGTAAGCGTATTTGTGCAGTGCTAGAGTATTGGGTCGTGTTGTTGCGAAAATCCATATCGGCTGCGTTGTGCTTGCTGGTACTGCTGCCGAACCTGTTCGCGCTGCACACTCCTTCTCTACCGGAATGTTGTCTTCGTGACGGTGTCCACCGCTGCACCATGGCGGACATGGAGGAGACGGGCGATGATGGCGCGATCGTCAAAGCCACGAATGCCTGTCCGTTCCAGCACTCGTTCCAAGGCTTGACGGTGCGTGCCGCGGCACTGGTCACATCCTCCAGCGACCATTTTGTCTGTGCCGCAGAAGCCTTGGCACCGCAACACAAAATGCGAGAATTCCATTTTGCGTTGGTTCAACGCAGCTCCCGCGCACCTCCCCTGAACGCCTAATCAACACTCGTATTTTGCCTCTCAGGAGCCGGGATCGCTACGCCGAAGCCAGCTCTGCTTTGAGAGAAATCATGTTCACGTTTAGGGAATAGTGCTTTCGCTCACCTTCTCTAGAGCGAATAGCGGCGGATCCTGGGAGATTCGATGAGCTTCATTCGTCCATTGCGTGTGTTTGTTTTGGGATTGGTTTTACCCGTCGTTTCCGTTTTCGCGACTGTGTCCGGCAATATTCGCGGAGTCGTTCATGATCCGCAGCATAGGCCCGTGGCGCACGCGCAAGCGCGGTTGAAAGCGGTATCTTCTGATTTTCAGCAGACCACGGAGACGACCGAGGCGGGTGAGTTTGCCTTCCCATCCGTGCCGGTGGGCGAATATATCGTGATTGTGGGTGCGCCTGGCTTCTCATCGCAGAGCAAGACCCTGGTGGTGAACTCGGGCAGCGCGCCGGTGCTGCATTATCAGCTCGCCATTTCTACGATCCAAGAAGCGGTCCATGTGAATGCAACCACAGAAGGGGTGGATGCTGAATCGTCATCCAGAACGACACTTGTTTCGCGCCAGCAGATCGCGCGTTATGCAGGCGTAGATTCCGCCAACAGCTTTCGAATCGTCACGGAGTTCGTGCCCGGCGCCTACATGGTGCACGATCAACTTCATGTGCGCGGAGGGCACCAAGTCACATGGGCCATCGATGGCGTCCCCCTGCCCAACACCAATATTGCGTCGAATGTAGGCCCGCAGTTCAACCCAAAGGACATCGATTATCTCGAAGCGCAGAGCGGCAGCTACTCTGCCGATAACGGAGACCGAACGTACGGGGTCTTCAATGTGGCTCCGCGCACCGGGTTCGAGCGCGATCGGCAGGCTGAGCTGGTCACGAGTTATGGGAATTACCATTCAACCGATGATCAACTGAGTTTCGGAGATCACACGCAGAAGTTTGCCTACTACGCCAGCATTCACGGCAACCGTTCGGATTATGGGCTAGAACCCCCAACGCGTGTGAACCTTCACAATCAGACGTCTGGAGGCGGCGGATTCGCTTCTCTCATCTACAACGCGGGAGCGAGCGATCAACTGCGGTTCGACGGAAGCTTCGGTGCGAATCATTTTCAGGTGCCCAACGATAAACCGGCGCAAGATTCCGGTATCCGCGACCGTGAGCGTGAGCAGGATGCATTCGGAACATTTTCATGGGTGCACAACTTTTCGGTGGGGGCAGTCATGACCGCATCGCCCTTCTATCATTTCAATCGCTCTGCATTCGAAGGCGGGCAGGCCGATGTGCCTTCGACCATCAACAATCGAGCGTCGAAGTACGAAGGCGGGCAGCTTTCTCTAGCTGCCACCAGAGGCAGAAGCAATTTTCGCGCGGGGCTGTATTCCTTCGCGCAGCAGGACAATACCTTCTTCTCAGTAGTTGCAAATGACGGATCAGGCGTGGCGTTGCGGCAGCGCGTCAGCCCTGGCGGCGACCTTGAAGCGGCATTTTTTGAAGAGCAATTCAAACTCACGACGTGGCTTACATTGAACGGAGGCCTTCGTCTCACTCATTTTGGAGGACTGCTGAACGAGAACGCAGTAGATCCTCGCATCGGGGTGGCAGTTCGAATCCCGCGCCTTGGGTGGGTATTGCGGGGTTCCTATGCCCGCTTCTATCAAGCACCGCCGTTGGATACCCTTTTCGGTCCGTTGCTGCAATTTGCAGCAGCCCAAGGGGCGATATTCCTGCCGCTGCATGGCGAGCGTGATGAGCAACACGAAATCGGAATCACCATCCCGCTGCATGACTGGACAGCAGACTTTGCGTACTTCCGCACCGGCGCGCACAACTTCTTCGATCACGATGTAATTGGTAACTCCAACATCTTCTTGCCGCTGACCGTTCAATCGGCAAGGATCAGAGGGTACGAAACCACTGTGAAGTCGCCTCGAATGTTCGGGCACTATCATGCTCACCTCGCGTTTTCGAATCAACAGGCGGAGGGCTTCGGCGGTGTCACGGGAGGGTTGTTGAGTTTCGCTCCGCCGAAGACGGGCGGATTCTATCTGGATCATGATCAGCGCAACACACTCGTCGACCGGAGTGGACGGCGAACTTCCATGGGGACTTTTCGGCGCTTTCAATTTCTCTTACGGTTCGGGTTTTCTGAATGGAAACGGTCCTGACCATCTGCCCAGCAACAGGACTGCAGATGTATCGGTCGGAAAGTCATTCGGCGAGAACCTCACAGTGCGCTTTACGGCGACAAACCTGATGGACAAAAGGTATCAACTCGACGCGAGCAATACCTTTGGCGGTTCGCACTTTGCGGACCCGCGGATGGTTGCGGTACAGGTAGGGTACAAATTTCACTATTAGGGGACAGGGGTGAAATGTCCAAGTCGCTGACGATTCTTTGTCTTGTGGTTGCCGCAATCCTCGCTATGTTCGCGGCGAAGATTGCGATAAGGCAAGTGGAAGCCGGAGTGAGCGCAAGGGAGAAGCCGACGCGGTTCGAGGAGACGATCGCGCGAACTATGCGTTCGTGGGCAATCCCGCGAGCGGCGAAGGAGATGACGAATCCGGTGCAACTCACGCCAGAAGTGCTGACAGATGCACGAAGACATTACGCTGATCATTGCGCGATATGCCATGGCAACGACGGGAGGGGAGATACAGAGATGGGGCGCGGGATGTATCCTAAGCCGCCTGACATGAGCGCCAGTCCAACGCAAACTTTATCGGACGGTGAGCTGTATAGCATCATCCATAACGGCATAAGGCTGACCGGAATGCCTGCATGGGGATCGAGGACCGGTCCTGACAATGACAGTTGGGCGTTGGTCCATATGATTAGGCATCTGCCCCAGCTGACTCCGAATGAGTTGAGCGACATGCAAAGCTACAACCCCAAGAGCCCTGCGGAAATGCAGGAGGAGAAGGAAGAGGAGAATTTTTTAAATGCGAAATGAAATGAAGAGAGCGTTCGTATTGGTGGTGCTGTTATGCACTGCATTTCTGACCTCAGCTGTCGCCCATGAACATGGAAAGCACCTGCTGGGCACTGTGGATTCAATAAGCGCATCTGAAATCGTGATCAAGGCAGCGGCCGGCACGAAGACGACTGCGGCGATCACTCCTCAGACGAAATTTGTGAGAGGCACTCAGGCGATCTCCGCGGGTGAGATCAAGCAGGGAGAGAAGGCCATTGTGCACGCCAAGTCTGCCGAGAGCGGCAACGGGTTGGTTGCTGAAGAGATCCATGTCGGGGCACACAAGTCGGTAGCAACGCAGCATTAGAGGAGGGGTCGTCCGGGCCGAAACAGCGAAGCCTGAGTTCTGTTATTCTTCGGCTCGATATGAGAGTGCTTCTGATTCTGCTCGCCGCCACTGCGCTTGTCGCTCAAGAGCCGTCCGCTTCGAAACCGGGCACACAGCCCCCGTCTACTCAGGGAGCGCCCGAGGCGCGGGTCGAGCCGGTGCTGCCCTATACGCCGAGCCTGGACGTGAACTCGATGGACCGCAGCGTCGATCCCTGCGACGATCTGTATACGTTTTCTTGCGGGGGATGGCAGAAGAACAACCCGATTCCCGCCGATCAGACTTCGTGGAGCGTATACGGAAAGCTGTATGTCGACAATTTGACGTTTCTACGCGGCATTCTTGGTGAGGCCGCGGCGGCGCAGAACAGGGATGCCGTCCACCAGAAGATCGGCGACTATTACGCGGCGTGCATGGACACGGCTGCGGTCGACCGCGCTGGAATAAAACCGATACAGCGTGAGCTCGAGCAGATTGCAGCAATCAAGAGCACGCGCGAGATCGCTCCGCTTCTGGGGAGTTTGCATCTTGAGACCTCGGGAAGCTCCATCCTCTTCGGCAGCGGCTCTGACCAGGACCCCGACGATTCGAATTCTGTGATTGCAGCTCTTAGCCAAGGCGGGCTAGGACTTCCGGACCGGGACTATTACTTCAAAGATGATGCGAAATCGAAGGAGATCCGGGATCGGTATATCGAGCACGTCGCGAAGGTACTGAGCCTGATCGGGGATGACGCTACGAAGGCAAAGCAGGAAGCCGCAAGCATCATGCGTTTGGAAACGGACCTTGCAAAGTCTCATTGGACGCGGGTCGAGATGCGAGACCCATACAAGCTGAAGAATAAGATGAGCCCACCGGACCTGGAGAAGCTCGCGCCTAACTTCGATTGGGCAGCTTACTTTAAGGCGTCCGGGGAGCCACCCTTAAAGATCGTCAACCTTTCTACTCCTCAATTCTTGAAGGAGCTGAATGCGCAGCTCGCATCCACTCCGATCTCCGACTGGAAGACCTATCTGAGGTTTCATCTCGCAAATGCCTGGTCACCCTATCTGAGCACGCCGTTCGTGGACGAAAGCTTCGCGTTCTATCGCGCCTATCTGCATGGTGCAAAGGAGCAGCAACCACGCTGGAAAAAATGCGTACAGTGGACAGATCAGCAGCTCGGCGAGGCGCTGGGGCAAGCTTTTGTGGCCAAGACATTCTCACCGGCGCTCAAGGCTGACACCGAAGACATGACGGATCGCATCGAGAAGGCGATGCAGCTGCGCATCCAGCAACTCGACTGGATGTCGCCGACGACCAAACAACAGGCCTTGGCGAAGCTGCATACGATCCGCAATAAAGTGGGATATCCCGACAAGTGGAGAGACTACAGTTCGGTGAATGTGGGACGAGATGATTTTGCTTCCAACGTTCGCAACGCCACCGTCTTCGAGAGCCATAGAGAGCTCAATAAGATAGGTAAGCCGGTGGACCGCAATGAGTGGGGCATGACACCGCCCACAGTCAATGCTTATTACAACGCGCAGATGAATGACATCAACTTCCCCGCGGGAGTGCTGCAGCCGCCGCTTTACGATGCAAAGATCGATGCGGCTCCGAACTATGGCAACACCGGATCCACCATAGGACACGAACTGACGCATGGCTTCGACGATGAAGGCCGTCAGTTCGACTCGCAAGGGAATCTCAAAGACTGGTGGACGAAACAGGATGCGGACGAATTCACCAAGCGTGCAAATTGCGTCGTCGATCAGTATGCGCAGTATGTGGCGGTGGACGATATCCACATTAATTCGAAGTTGACCGAGGGTGAGGACGTAGCCGACCTAGGGGGCACCATCCTCGCTTACATCGCATGGAAAGACGCCACTCAGAGAAAGCAACTGGAAGACCGCGACGGATTGACTCCTGATCAGCGCTTCTTCGTAGGGCTCGCACAGTGGGCGTGTGAGAACACGCGTCCGGAAGACCAGCGCGTTCGCGCCGCCACTGACCCGCACTCGCCGGGCAAGTACCGCATCAATGGAGTGGTAGTGAACATCCCCGAGTTCGCAAAGGCGTTCTCATGCAAGCCGGGCTCCCTGATGACCAAGCCGGCAGACAAAGTTTGTCGAGTCTGGTAAGGACGCTTGGCATGTTTGTCTTCTTCGTAACACAGACGGACTTCAGGGAGAATGGCTGAAGCACATAGTCTTGGCCTGATCGTCCACAACTGTCCGGTCTAGACTGAGCCCGATTACTGAGGGTTCGTGAGTGTTTCGCCTAATTGCAGGTGGGTACCTTCGCAGGTATGCTGAAGTGAATGAGTGCCCGCAGCACCAGTGGCAAGATCGTTCACAACTCGCTCTGGTACGGGCTTGAGACGCTGTTAGAGTTGTTCGTCTTTCTCGGGACCTCGATCGCGGTGGCGCGGTATTTGGGTCCTTTAAAACTGGGCTACTTCTCCGCAGTCAGCTTTCCGGTGTCGGTGATCACGAGCGCGAGCGGCACCGGACTGGCGCAAGCCACGCGCAAATACATGACCGACTTCATCGGGGTGGGGCGTATCGGGACGGCGCGCTCGGTCTACGACTTCACCTACAAGTACCAGTTGCTGGGGGCAGTGAGCATCAGTGCGATCGCTATGGTGATCGTGCTGGCAGCCATGCATCCGGGCTATAAGCTGATGGCGGCGATTCTGGTGTTGTCGATGGTCCCCGGACTGATGTCATGGGTACCGGCGCAGGCGAACCTGGCATTTGAAGATGCCTCCAAGAACACGGTCAGCGCCTTCGGATACATATTCTCGTATCTGGTGGTGATCGTGCTGACGCTGCACTATCGCTGGGACCTGCCGGGCATTGCCGCCGCCATGTTGATCGGGCGCACGGCGGAGGTGGTGTTGCGGACCATCCCGCTCAACCGCTTTCTGCGCACCGTGCCGCGGGAGCCGCTGCCGGAAGAGTTGGGGCGATCGAATCCGCCGTTTCTGCCTGCAGGCGATCGCCATCCAGATCCTGATATCGATCGTGTGGGACAAATCGGAGCTGTTCTTCCTGACCGCGTTCAGCGATCCCAGGCAGATCGCGTTCTACTCGGTCAGCGCCGGGCTGGTGGACAAGCTGCTGATTTTCTCGAAGACCTTTGCTGCGGCTACCGGGATCTCGCTGATGGCGGAAGCCGCCCGTAATCGGGACCGCGTGGCCAGCATCGTCTTCGGCTCCTTCCGTTTTCTGTGTCTGGTGGTCCTTCCCGTCCATATCGGGGCGGCCATCATCAGCAAGCAGGCGATCACGTTAGCCTATGGGGCGCAGTATCTGCCGGCGGTCTGGCCGATGATGATCACGGCGGCGCTGGGGATTCCGCGGGCCTTTCAGAACCTGCCCGATACCCTGATGCGGGCCGCCGACCGGCAATACGATCTGATACGGTGCATGATCATCACGGGCATGGTGAACATCGCGGTGGATTTCATATTGATACCGCACCACGGAGCGGTGGGTGCGGCGATCGGGAACGGCGTTGCCCAGAGCTTCGGGGTGGTGCTGCTGTGGTCGACGCGCTCGCAAGATGTACGAGTTCGAAATACCGTGGAGGGCGATGGGGCGCATGTCGGCCGCCACGGCGGTGATGGGAGGGGTGGTGTATCTATTATCGAGGGCCTTCCATCCCGGGATCGCGCTGTTCGTTTCCATAGCCACGGCGATTCCGGTTTATCTGATTGCGATACGAACCTTCCACGCACTGGACCCGCAAGACTATCCTCGTTTGCTTGCTCATAGGAGCACGTCTGCCGTCCGGGATGCGATCTCCGTTCGACGCGGCAATGCGGTTCATGATTCCCAGATCACGATCAAGCAATCGCGTTCCCTGCGGACCTCATGGTCACCGATGCTGAGTTAGATGAAGCGGA
>CAWBVM010000012.1:0-207771 GCA_963792225.1 Terriglobales bacterium
TGAAGCCGCTCCGTCTAATTGCTAACATATCGCGTATTCGGGGACGCTCATGCCCAAATTCGTCATCGAACGCGAAATCCCGGGAGCCGGAAATCTATCCGACGCCCAATTGCGGGAAATCTCCCAAAAGTCGGTCAACGTTCTGAAGGGAATGGGTCCCGAGATCCATGGCTCCATAGCTATATAACAGGCGACAAGGTTTACTGCGTCTACCTCGCTCCCGACGATGCGACGATCCGGGAACACGCCAGGCGCGTAGGTCTTCCTGCCAATCGCGTCTCCGCCGTGCGCCGGCTCATCGACCCCACGAGCGCGGAGTAGCGATGGCTGAACCTGCTCGATTTGCTTGCCATCACCTTTTCGAACGTCGGCCTAGCAGCGAGGGAGACCAGCTCGGGCATTAGCACCTCCTCAATAGCTTTTTCGACCGGCAAAGCCCAGCCCTCTAACCAGGCCGTCGCGCCGGCCGTGTTGGTCAATGCCTGCCGTGCGGCTGCAGAGTTGCTTCCAGTTTGGCCTGTTCCGCGGGGGTGAGCGGAGCGCCGATATTCTGGCGCAGCGCAGCCGCTGCTCCTGCCAGCCGTAGCGAACGCTCTGCTTCGAGTTGAACAGCCGCTGAGCACGCGAAACACTCCAGCAGGCGGGCAATTCCGCGTTTATGGTCCAATTCCTGAAAAATTTTTATGCTTTCCCGGTACAGAGAGCGCGCAGTGGGATAATTCCACTGTTCCCTCGCCAAGTTACCCAGATCAGCTAGCGTGCCAGCAATGCCCCAGCGGTCGCCGAGTTCCCGAAAAATGGCTAGGCCCTCTTCGTACAATTTCCGCGCGGCTCCGGAGTCACCCTGATCGCGAGCGACATCTCCCTGGTAGTTCATCGACCAGCCGACGCCTGTGCGATCTCCCAGTTCTCGAAAAATTGAGAGACACTCCGCGTATAGGGACCGCGCGCGGCCATAATTCACCCTGCAACTTGACGACATTCGCCAGGTTACTGAGAGAACGAGCGACAGCCTTCTGGTCGTCCAATTCTCTCCACAGCTCCAGGCTCTCTTCGAACAGAGAACGCGCGATTGCGATGTCACCCCGGTCGCGAGAATTGACCGCCAGCGCGTTTAGAGAGACAGCGACGCCCTGCTTATCATGCAACCGACGCGCGATGCTGAGGCTTTCCGAGATGATCGCCTCTGCCGAGGCGTAATCTCCCTGTTCGCATGCGAGCACGCCCGCGGCAAAAAGAGCCCGCGCGCGCGCCTTAGTGGGATCCGCCGCTCCTGCGAGCTTCAGCAGCTTACCTAACCTGTCCCTGCCTTCGGTGAGATACTCGCGCATCTCCCAAAAGCGAAACAGGGCGGTGCCCAGACGCAGACCCCACTCCGCATCCTCGGTCTCTGTCAGCCATCCAAGGCCCGCACGAAAATTGTCATGTTCTAACGCTAGGCGTTCCTGCCATTCCGCCTTTTCCGCGCTGCTCTGCTCCGCGGCCTCTTCTTCTGCCAATACCAGACAGTAGGCAGCATGGGCGCGCTTCGTCAGGGTCTCCTCCCCGCTTGCCTCCAGTTTTTCCAGAGCGTACTCCCGAATCGTTTCCAGCATCACAAACCGCGATTCTCCATTTGCTTGTTCGGCCTGCTGCACTAGGCTTTTGTCCACCATGGATTCCATACCGTCGAGCAGGTCCAAATCGAGATCACCTTTGGTGTCGCACACTGCTTCCACGCCTTCTAAATTGCATCCGCCCACAAACACCGATAGCCTTCGGAAAAGCTTCTGCTCGGCAGCGCTCAACAGATCGTAACTCCAATCCATGGCAGCGCGAAGCGTCTGCTGTCGCCGAGGCAGGTCCCGCGGGCCGCCCGTTAACAGCTTCAACCGGCTCGACAGACGTGTCAGCAAGGATGACGGCGAAAGAACTTTGACCCGAGCGGCCGCGAGTTCGATCGCGAGGGGCAGCCCGTCCAACCGGGCGCAGATCTCGGTGATGACACGCGCATTTTCTCGGTTGAGTTCAAAATCGGGCTTAGCAGCGACTGCGCGTTGCACGAACAGCGAGACAGAGGGAACCTCTAAAAGAACCTCAACCGGAGGCATGAACCGCGGATTCGGAAGAGCCAGCGGCGGCACCGGAAATTCATGCTCTCCGTACACGTGCAGCGCGGCGCGACTCGTTACCAGGATTTTAAGATTGGCACCCATGGCCAGGAGTTCTGCCACACAAGGTGCAGCCTGTACCAGGTGCTCGAAATTGTCCAGCAGGAGCAGCATTGGTGCGCCGAACGAAGAATGTAAATTCTCCTTCAGTATTTCCAGCGCAGACTGAACTCCCGCTTCTCGCATCCCCAGAGTCTGAACGATCACGGAAGCGATCAAGCTCGGATCGCTTAACGGTGAGAGCGGAACAAAATAAGTGCCAGCTGGAAAGTGATCTACAAGGCCACTCGCTATCTGCACTGCGAGGCGCGTCTTGCCGATCCCGCCTGGACCCGTGATTGTGACCAAGTGCACATCTTGACGCAGCAGGAGTTCTTTAGCGGCAACTACTTCCTTCTCCCGGCCCACAAACCCGGTCTGTGGCATAGGAAGATTGGTCGGTCGGGTCTCCACCTGCTTGACTGCCTTCTCCGAGAAGCTGTCTCGTATGGCTGCAAGTTCACGTGCGAGATTTCGGGTAGAGGCGTAGCGGTCATCGGGCTCTTTCGCCAGACACCTCTCGATTGCCCAACACAACGGGGCGGGAACGTCCCGGTTTTGAACCCCGATCGGTTCGGTTTGTTCCCGAAGAATGGCCACCAGTGTCTCCGCTATTGTGCTTCTCTGAAAGGCACGCTTTCCGGTCACCATCTCATAGAGCACCAAGCCGAAGGAGAACTGGTCTGACCGGAAGTCCAACGGCGACCCGCCGACCTGCTCCGGTGAGGCGTATCCCACCGTTCCTTGAATCAGGCCTGATGTAGACAGCGAGGCGGACGTAGAGCACATATCCGACTGCTCTCGGCGAGGCGACGCGAGCTTGGCTAAGCCAAAGTCAAGGATTTTGACGAATCCATCCTGAGAGACCATCAGGTTCTCGGGCTTCAAATCGCTGTGCGTGATTCCCGCCTCATGCGCTTTTGTCAGACCGTCCGCAACCTGTGCAGCAATTTCAATTGCCTTGCGCATTGGCACCAAGCCTGAGATAAGCAACTCGCGCAGCGTCTTCCCCTCTATTAGCTCCATCGCAATGTAGTGGGTAGAACCTTCTTTCCCGAGTTCGTAGATGGTGATGATGTTGGGATGGTTGAGGGAGGAGGCTGAGCGCGCTTCCTGCTCGAAGCGGCGTAACCGGTCACTGTTTGCAGAGAGTGCGGCGGGCAGAAGCTTAATCGCAACGCTGCGACCCAGGTGCGTGTCCCGCGCCCGGTACACCTCGCCCATCCCGCCCGCGCCAAGCGGCGACTGGATCTCATATGGCCCGAGTTTCGTCCCATAGGAAAGCGTCATCCGTGCGGCATTATAGCTGGCTTCAAACCGGTCGCATATGTCTCGAGCCAGCAGCGCACGCAAAAATCGCGCCGCGCACGGTCTGAGTTTTACCTGCCGAACGCAGCGACCGCGGCTGCTTCGTCGTCTTTGATATCAAAAACAGTGTAAAGCTTCGTGATCTGCAAGAGGTCATGCACCTTCTTTGTCAGCTTCAGGAGCTTAAGTTCTCCACCTTGATTCTTGACTGAGGTGAAGGCGCTGACGAGTTCGCCGATACCCGAACTGTCGATGTAGGTGACGTCACCTAAATTCAAGAGAATCTTCTTTTGCCCCTTGGCAAGCAGACCGTGGATCTGTTCCCGCAAAAGCACGCCACCCTCGCCCAGCGTAATTCTTCCGCTAAGGTCAACAACACTTACGTCTTGTATTTGGTATACCTTCGATTTCAGGCTGCTCACTATGATTCCTCCTGGCCTCGCGCCTGGCAGTTTTCGCAAATACCAATTCAAATGATTTGACCACGGTCAGGGTTGGTGCCGGGTGGGACTAGTTGTCAAATAGGTCGGATCAGGGAAAAGCCCCTTTCACTGATTGTCGGTTCGTCGAACCAACCATCACCTTCAAGTCATTGATATCGTGGTCGCTCCTCTCCGCTGGTGCACACAGGTTGCACAATAATCAGCGTTTGGGAGGTGTCGGATGGGATCACATCAGCAAAACGGGTACGTGTTCAAGAAGGGTGGGTCTTGGTTCGTCCGTTATCGCGACACTGTGGTGGAACCGGACGGCTCCCTGGTCAGGAAGCAGATCGCGCGACGCATCGCCTCCTCAACCGAGTTCAAGAGCAAAAAGTCGGTGAAACCACTGGTCGTCGAATACTTGTTCCCCGTGAACACGACGGCACAGCCGATCGAAGCAACCATGACGTTGGGACGGTTCGTGGAGACGGTCTACCTTCCTCACATCCATGCCCAACTTCGACCTTCCACCGCAAGTTCATACCAAGCACTCTGGCAGCGGCATCTCGCTCCCCGCTGTGCACAGGTGCGATTGCGAGATTTCCGCACGGCGGATGCCCAACGCTTGCTGTCGGAAATTGCCCGCCAGACCAAACTTACCCGCACCACCTTGAAACACCTCAAGGCCCTTCTATCGTCCATCTTCAAGCACGCCAAACGCCAGGGGGTACTGAACGGGATCAACCCCATTCAGAAGTACTCTCGCCGTCGCAGAAGCCGCCAAAAAGCACTTCTCGCGTCAGAAAGGCAGCTTGCTAGTTTCGTGAAGGCTGTTGGCTAAGGTTGCTTCGAGACGATGAATCGTCTCCACCTTGACTCGCAAAATTGGGAGTGAGTAGCGCTGATACTCAACAAGTCAGGCAGCCTGGTCGAGCGATATCGCTTTCATTCTGCTTTCGACCTTGCGTATGAGCCAAGCGGCCGGCACTCCTAACGCACTTGAGAGATCAAGGATGTTCCGCAAAGAAGGAACTCTATGCCCACGTTCCAGCAGGCAGATGATTTTATTGCTGCATCCTGACAGGTCTGCCAACTCTAATTGCGTATAGTTGCGAGCCTTACGCACGCACCGCAACACCTCACCGAACGCCCGTTCTACAGTACGGTCGTGATTGTTATTTTCAGCCATGGTCGCCCATGTAGTCAGATGGGCAGAGTAGCTGGTTTTGACCGTATGTTTTTCAGTATCTTTAGTACCTCCCTCTCATTACCGCTACTACTCATTGATCATCGTGATGAGGTCAGAGGTGTGGGCGACGCCAACGCGGATCAGCCAGTCGGCTCAAAGTCGGAACACTCATCCATCTCCGTTAGTGCGTGAATGACAATATGACGACGTCTGTCGACATCAGGAACGATATGCAGAAGATGGAATGTGACCTGTTCCGCACACGTCGCACAGCGAGGAAAGTGCTGGTCTTTCAGGAGCATCACCTCAGGGGGAAGTCGGTGTTCCGAGTGAGCCACCCGATAAAAGCCGCTTTCAGGAACGATCTGTTCAGTCTTGAACATGGGAGCAAACGGCGATTCAGTAAAGATGAACTAGTTTGCACAAGAGTTGGCGGCAGTAGCTAAAGAGTTCACCAATTCCGAAGGAGGTTAAATCTGAGGAGAGTTTCAGAAAGACCGACTCACCTTAGGGAGTCTTAGAAGCGAACCGGACGATCTTGGTTCAGCGTACGCCCACCCTGCAATCGCCCTTGTCTGCCGCTTCGGTGTAGCTGAGCATTTGCTGTTTCAGTTGCGAATCTACTTCGTCCGCAATCGCCATGACGTCAGGCAGCAAAAGGCTGAAATCAACGCTGGTGAGGTTATTGTGAAGAGTCTGGAAGATACTCACCTGCAGCATTCGCGACTCCTCAACCATCATTGCGACTGTGTATCCCTGCTGCCACCTCAAACATCCGTGGTCGTGGGCGGGCTGTGAAAACGGCGCTTGCTCTTCTAACTTTCGGGGATAGCGGAGGCGATCGACCAGGACAGCAAACATCATCGGTAAGTGACCGGTACGTTCCTCTTTGTTAAGCCTCACCTTGGTTAGCTCTTCGCAGCCCTCAACGCGGCTAAACCAGTCTTCGATGGTTCGGTACGTTTCGCGCTCTAGGATTGACGCTACCCGCTCACATTTCGGCTTGATGCGGAGCCTAACGCTCAATAGCTTAGTCTCGATCAAGTCGAGCAGTGCTGGGACATCGAGCGGCTGCACGACAATCTCATCAGCGTGCAGCACGATGGCCGTCATAGCTTGAGCCACATCAGGATAGTTGCTGAAGGCAATGGTGACCGTGTCTGGATTCGTATGTCTCATTGCACTGACGACGGTAAAACCGTCGCCGCTGCCAGGCAGGTGAAGGTCGCAGAGCAATACGTCGAAGGATTCAGATGCAATCTTTCCCAATGCACTCTTGACGCTACTCGAGGTCACAACGTCGAAATTGTTCTCAGTCATGATGGCCGCGAGGCTGCTGAGTGCCTCTTTCGTGTCGTCAACCAGTAGAATCCGTGGCTTAGCCATCAGGCGATCCTTTCAGGTTGTACTAAGGGAATGAAAATCGGAAGACCTGACTTAGTTCAGAATCTTGACAGAGCAGAAGCTGAGAAATGCTCCTTGCTGAAACGTACGCCGCTCTCACCCGGGTGTCAATTAGCCCGCCCTTGCGGCGAGAATCTCCTTATTCGCCCCTAGTCGCCCCTCGGAAGTCCGTAAACTGCTGATACCAAAGGGCAAGCTGGCGGAGAGAGTGGGATTCGAACCCACGTTAGAGTTTCCCCTAAACACGCTTTCCAAGCGTGCGCCTTCAGCCACTCGGCCATCTCTCCGCGTCGAAAGGCTGAAGTCATCTTAGCATTTCGTATTGCAGAAACGCATTGCCTTCATCACCTTCCACTCGTAGCCGGGGCAGAAGCGGTGATCTTCTGCGCGAAGTATCCTCTGCGGGCCCGGGCTTTGTACTTCTTCTCAGCCACTTGAATCTCGATCGTGTGGAACGATCCGTCTCGCGTGAAGTCCGCAGGGACATAGGCGATTGCATACTGGCTGCGCAGCTCTTCCTGCACATCACTGAACGCGTTTGAAAGATCTTCGATCTTGAACGGATAAAATGCGCGTCCGCCGGTGGCGGAAGCCAGTTGGCCCAGAACATCATCGCCTTTGCCGAATGTGCCCGAATTGTTCGTACTGATGGCGTAGATGATGACCTCTGCCCGTTGCGCCATTTCGATCGCTTCCTCCCGGGTCACGCGACTCTGATTGTCGTCACCATCACTCACCACGATGATTGCCTTGCGGACAGGTTCCTTGTCCGCTGTATGCCACAGCTTATGCCGGCAAGCTTCATATACCGCATCGTAGAGCGCGGTACCACCCCCTGGACGGAGCATCCGCACCCCCTTCGCTAATAGTGCGGTATCGCTCGTGAAATCCTGTGTTATCTCCGGATTCGTATCGAAACCCAGGATGAACGCCTTGTCCCGATTCGGACGAATGATCGATGACATGAACTCCGCCGCCGTCTCCTGCTCGAAGCGGAAACGCTCCCGGATAGATCCGCTCGCATCGATCAGTAGCCCCACTCGCAGCGGCAAGTCTGTTTGCGCGCTGAAGCTCACAACGTGATCGGGTGGCCTCTTGTTGTCGAGCACTTTGAAATCAACCTGCTTCAGGTTACGTACAAAGCGGCCGTGTTTATCCGTTACGGTAAACACGACGTCCACCTCTTTCGCTTCGGTGGTGAACTTGTATTCATCCTGCGCCGTTTGTGTCGCATCATTGGATTTCTGATCCGAAGATGCAGGTGCCGCTTGCTTCTGCGAAGCGGGACCCTTCTCTTCCCCAGGGGCGCTGATCGGGTCTTTATTCCTCTCCGGCGCTTTCTTTGTATCGCTTTGCCCGGTGCCCGGCCCTGCAGTCTGCGATATGGTCGTCACTGGCGCAGGTTTGCGCGGAGTGAGATCTTGAAATACCGCCGGCTCAGGCTTCCTGTCTGGGTTCGTAGCCTGCTGTGGCGGAGGCGGAGGCGCCGGTTGCGTATACACCTGCGGCGTCGGGGCGGATGGCAAACTCGAAGGCTGCGTCTGTGCGCACAGCGCAGTGATGGACACCAATGCCACGGATGCAAGAGAGAACTGTCGCCCGAAACTCGTCATAGCAGTAATCCTTATTATAGTGACGCTTCCAAATCCGCACGGCGGTTATCGCGAATGGACCTTCCGCAACTGGCTCAGTAGCCTCTCTAAGTCACCGGGCAATGGCGCAATCACCTTGATCCGGTCACCCGTACTCGGATGATCGAACTCCAATTCCGCTGCGTGCAGGAAATTGCGTCCCAGGTTTAGGACTTCGCCCGAGTGACTCTGCGAGCGTAATTCAGCGGCCGCACCATACATCGAATCGCCAACGATCGGATGCCTGAGTGCCGACAGATGTACTCGGATCTGGTGCGTCCTGCCAGTCTCTATCTGGACGGCCAGAAAACTGAACACTCCAAATTCGGACTCGATCTTTTCGAGAACACGGTAGTGGGAGACCGCATGGCGGGCGCCTTGTACTCCCGATTCCCGCACCGCGCGCATCCGTCTCCGACGCACAGGGTCGCGCGCGATCGCATAACTGATTGTCCCGGATGAAGCCTGCATAGCACCATGAACCAGCGCCAGATAGGTCTTGTTTATCGTTCGCTGCTGAAATTGCTCAGCCAGCCTCCGATGGGCCAGATCCGTTTTCGCAATGATCACTAAGCCACTGGTCTCTCGATCCAGGCGGTGGACAATCCCCGGCCTGAGTTCATCGCCGCTGCCAGACGACAGCGTCATGAAGCGATGCAGCATAGCATTTACTAGTGTCCCCCGGCTGTGAGATAGATCGCCAGCTCCTGCGTGCACACTCATTCCCGCTGGCTTGTTCACCACCGCGAACTCCGGATCGTCCAAAACTACCTCGATCTCGATATCTTCCGCCTCAGCCTTTATAGGGGGACGCCGCGATTCTCCTACGATCTCAATCGCTTCCCCGCCTTTGAGACGGTAGGAAGCCTTCTGCGCTGTGCCGGCTGTCAACACTGCGCCCGCCGCGATCAACTCCTTCACGCGCTCGCGGCTTACCTCTGGCATGCATCCGGCAACAAACTGGTCCAACCGCTTGCCTATATCTGCTACTTCGACTTGAAATCTTTGAATTTCCACTCCCAACCATTGTAGAAGCGAATTTATCGCCTCCTGTTTACACCTCGCATGCGTATATGTCTGTGAGAGCATTCCGAGCAAGTGTTTGTGACCAGAGGACAGTCCGCGGAAGAGTTCGAACAGATAGTACGGGAGCACCAATCCATGGTTTTCAGTATCGCGCTTCGAATGCTCAGCGACCGCATGGCGGCCGAAGACGTCGCGCAGGAAGTCTTCATGAAGCTCTATCGCAGCACCGACCCCCTGGATTCAACCGAACATGTCACACGCTGGCTTCGCCGCACTACGGTCCATCGCTCCATTGACGCTATTCGGCATCGCAACGCCCGTCCGGAAGCAGCACTGGATTTTGAACTGCCGGCTTCTGCCGCAAGCGGTGATCCGATATTTGCAACAAAATGCGGCGTTCTTTTGGCAGAGCTGCCCGATAACGCTCGGGCGGTAATGACAATGCGTTATCAGGAAGATCTTGAACCTACTGAAATCGCAGAACTGCTGAACATGCCCCTGACAACTGTAAAAAGTCACCTCAAACGCGCGCTTGCACTCTTCCGCGAGCGCCTGGGCGGCAGGAGCCTTAGCAAATGAACGAACACGACGAACTCGAACAATCAATCGGCCGTGCTCTCCGCCGTGAGCCCGCTCCCCCCGGATTTGCCGATCGCATCTTTGCCAGAACGACGCGCAGACAGAAACTCACCGCCTGGTGGACCGGCCTCTTTCACAGTCCAGCACTTTCATGGTCGCTCGGAATGATCGTTCTTATTGGAACAATTACCGGTACACATGTTTGGACCCTGCACCGTGAACGTATCGACGGTCAGCATGCCAAGCAACAACTGATGTTCGCGCTCAAAATCACTGCCAACAAAGTGCAATTTGCGGAGCGCAGGCTCCGCCCGGAGACCAACGAATGAAATCCACTCTCCTCTTATTCTCATTACTCTTGCTCCTGAGCGCCAATGCTTTGGGGCAGGAATTCAAGCTTCCGGTCTCACTCGCTGGTCTCGCCTCCAAAGCGACCGAAACGGTTGAAGTCAATTTGGACCAGCGAATGCTGCAACTCGCCTCGAAATATCTCGACAGCAATGAGCCTGACGACGTTGAGGCGAAAAAGATCATTCAAGGGCTCAAGGGTATCTATGTGCGCAGTTACGAGTTCGCAAAACCCGGTGAATACAGCGCTTCGGAGCTTGAACCCATGCGGGCACAACTGCTGCAATCGAACGAATGGTCGCGTATTGTCGGCGTGAAGTCGGTCAAAGACGCAGAAAATGTTGACATCTTCGTGAAGCCCGAAGGCGATCACTTCGGTGGCATGTGGGTCATCTCGACCGAACCCACCGAACTCGTCGTCGTGAATATCATTGGCCCGATCAATCTTAAGAATCTTAGCGAACTCGGCGGACAGTTCGGCATCCCCAAGATCAAGAAACCGAACAGCAAGGCGGAGGCGGCAAAATGAAACGCTCTATCGACCAGATCTTCTTCACTATCGCCGGTATTACCGCTGCGGTGTTCTTTCTCAACTCGCTTCTCGCAGCCGGCACTAAGGAATTCCATGAAGTACTGCATACGGTCGAGCATAGTTGCGGGATCCGGCACACTCGCATGCCCTTTGTGAATCTCATGGTAAATATGGCGAAGCCATTCGCCGGAGCGGAGGCTGCATCGGTCAAGGATTTTCATTTCGCAGTCTTCGAGCTCGAACGCAAAGCCTCCCATTGTCCCGCCAACCTCGGCGACATGATCCGTGAGCAACTCGGACCGGATTGGGAGCGAGTCGTACGTGTACACTCCGCGGACCGCGAGGACGTAGATATTTACATGGAGACGTCCGGCCAGGACCCGCGCATGATAATCGCCTCCATCGATACCGATGACGCGGCGGTAATACAGCTTCGCTTAAGAGGTTCCTCGCTCAAGCAATGGATTAACTACGATAGAAGCGCCCACAAGCACCACAAAATCACGGACAGCTACGGATTTACCGAGCGCCCCGCAAACGATAAGGGCAAGGACTAATGTCCTTGCCCTTTGTAAGCCGACCCGCATCGCCGTGTGACGATGGCGTCAATGAACCCGTGCTAACACGGTGGGTTCCCTCCGAGGCCCTTTAGGCATTCCGTCTGGCGGACTTTGCACACCAGGCCATAATCGAGTCGAGATCCCGTTCATTCGCCATTGGTTCAAATGACTGTTATCGTCATGCACCAACGTAGCAGGTCAACGTCTGCATCCTACGGCCATAGGATGCAAGCATGCAAGTTGCTGCCGCACCCCAAGCAAAATTTCTCGGCGTTAACCCGCCCGCCGTTCAGACTCGAGCACGCGGTCTAACATTCCCGTCAGTTCCGCGAGGTTTGTATCCGCACTGAACGATTCGTATCTCTTCTTCAGTGTCTGTAGTTCGTCCGCAATATTGAGGGCTGCGAGCACCGCCACGCGCAATGAGTCCACTGTGGCGCCATGCGCCGAGACCGCGCGCATCTTCGTGTCCACATATTCGGCGAGTTTGATGTAATACTCCGCGTCTTCACCACGAAGGTTGTAAACCTGATCGTAGATCTCCACCCGGACACTTTGCGCGACGGCGGCTTTGCTCAACGGTATCCTCCCGAATGTGTCAATGCTTCTATGCTTCCGGTTCCGCTGCGATCAACCCATCGATCTGCTTGATCATCCGCTCCACACGCTCGCGCGCCTCTTCCCGGCCTTTACGAAGCGTGATCAACTCTTTCTCCATGTTTTCGATCTGCTCATCCCGGCCCATGACTTCCAGCTTGAGGTTATCGATCTCTTCGTCTGCTTTCGCCTTTGCGGCACGTGTCCGGTTCAGCACCTCGATGGTGCGTACGACCTTCTCTTCTAGCGCTTTCAAATCCAACGGACTAACCGCTGGCAACATCTCCTGCAACATCGACGAACCCATATCGGAAACCCTTCTGCTGTGAACTTTCAAGCCGAGTATAGCCGACGTCTCCGTGCAAAACCATGTGAAAAAACGGAAATCTCCGCTCTGGTACGCTATTTGCAAACATGGCACCAGATGAGCAACCGCGCTCCTACCACATGTCGCCTGAAGAATTCCGCCGGGCGGGACGGCAGGTCATCGATTGGATCGCCGACTACTATGAGCGGCTGAACAAAGACCAATTCCCCGTCCTCTCGCAGGTGCCTCCCGGGGAGGTCCGCAATTCGCTTCCAGAACATGCGCCTCAGACTGGAGAGTCCTTTGACAGTCTGCTCGCCGACATCGACGCCAAGGTCCTCCCCGGCATCACCCACTGGCAGTCGCCCAACTTCTTCGCGTACTTTCCGGCGAACTCATCCTTCCCCGGCATCCTCGGCGATATGCTCTCCTCCGGATTTGCCGTGCAAGGCATGCTGTGGGCGACCAGTCCCGCTTGCACGGAGCTCGAAACGCACGTGCTGGATTGGCTCGTTGAGATGCTCGGCCTGCCGCCCGCCTTTCTCTCCACCAGAAAGGGCGGCGGCGTCCTGCAGGATTCGGCCTCCAGCGCTTCACTCGGCGCACTGCTCGCTGCCCGCGAACGAGCCACCGGATTCACCAGCAACGCGGACGGCGTACGACAGCCACTCGTAGCCTACACATCCTCACAAGCGCACTCCTCCATCGAGAAAGACTGCAAGGTCGCCGGCATCGGCGCTAATAATCTTCGCGTCATCGAAGTGGACGACAACTTCGCGATGCGCCCCGACGCGCTCCGCAGCGCCATCGAAGAAGATAAGCGCCGGGGACGGATTCCTTTCTTCGTGTGCGCGACCGTCGGCACTACCTCGTCGCTTGCTATCGACCCGCTCACAGAGATCGGGGCCATCTGCCGGGAGCACGCTCTCTGGATGCACGTTGACGCCGCGATGGCGGGCACCGCTGCGCTCTGCCCCGAACTTCGCTTCATTCACAGTGGCATCGACTTTGCCGACAGCTACTCATTCAACCCGCACAAGTGGATGTTCACCAACTTCGATTGCACTGCGTTTTACGTGGCCGACCGGAAGGTGCTCATCGAAACGCTCTCGATCCTTCCCGAGTATCTTCGCAATCAGGCGACAGAGGCGGGCGCCGTGATCGACTATCGCGACTGGCACGTCCCCCTCGGACGCCGCTTCCGTTCCCTCAAACTCTGGTTCGTCATCCGGCACTACGGTGTGGAGGGACTCCAACACCACATCCGCCGTCACGTTGAGCTCGCCAACCTCTTCGCGGATTGGGTGCGCGACGACCCCCGGTTCGAGATCGGCGCGCCCCCATCACTCAACCTTGTCTGCTTCCGCCTCAAATCTTCGGACTCGGACAATGAAAAGCTCATGAACGCCCTGAATTCCAGCGGAAAGCTCTACCTATCGCACACAAAGCTCGCAGGGAAATTCACCCTTCGCATGTCCATCGGACAGACACACACCGAACTCCGGCATGTAGAGGCCGCGTGGAAGCTGATTCAGCGACTTGCCTGACAAAGATTTGCCTGAAGGCCGTTACGCTGACAAAAGCCGCTCCAAGGCATCGAAGCAGCCCGTCCAGCCACCCTCGTGCTCGTCGCGAGACTTTTTGCTCTCAAGGAAGTCGTGGGTCAGTACTACTTCTGTCGCCGGTCCGCGGGAAAAGAACTCGACCGTGACCTGCGATTCCGGATGCAACTCCGACTCGCTCCCCTCCTTGGTCCGCTTCTTCCACGCCCAGGTAAACACCAATTTCTCCGGGGGAAGAACTTCCTTGAATACACCGCTGCCAAGGTAGAACTCGCCCTTCGCGGAGTCGGTGACCTCCATCTCATAGCGCCCGCCCGGCTTCGCCTCCAACTGACGGTAGTGCACCACATGCGAAACGACGTCCCCGCACATCCACTTCTCCAGCTGCTCCCGCTTTACCCACGCCGCGAAGACCTTCTCTCGCGATGCTGTGAAGGTTCTTTTGATTTCGAGCCGGGTCTCCGAAGCACTGGTTTTTGTACTTGAGCTTTGCATGTCGAGTTCTCCTCTTCTGTTGTGTCTTCCAGATATTTGGCGAGTGCGTCGAAGCTGTGCTCCCAAAACGCACGGTAGTGTTCGATCCACATAGCTGCTTCTTTGAGCGGCTTAGGATTCAGACGGCATCGATGGACGCGCCCATCCTTCTCGCGCTGCAGCAGTCCCGCAGATTCCAGGACGCGCAGATGTTTAGAGATGGCTGGCAATGACATCGCAAATGGCTCGGAAAGCTCAGTGACCGAACTCTCCCCCTGCGCCAGACGCGCAAGAATGGCCCGCCGCGTCGGATCGGAAAGCGCTGAAAACGTATGGTCCAGGTCTTTATAGTTAACCATTTGGTTTACTATTGTGGCGCCGTGCGGAGGTATGTGTCAAGTTGACCTGCCCGCACGAAGTCACACATCCACGCCAGCAGACACTTTTCCACACCCCTAATCACCACCCCTGTGGAAACTTCCTTCTCCCTGTGCAAATCCACCATTTTGGACAGCAAAAAACCTGTCAATACCCCCACTTTGTGGAAATCTCCCTAATTTCCACAATCGAAAGTAGATATAAACTTCCCGTAATTCAGCATGAAACTACCCCCAACTTGCTACAATTGTAAGTAGAAGATATCTAGAAAAGAAAGCACCCCAACACGGCGTGCTTTTCTGTTTTCCCGGCAAAATCTAACCTGTCATCCCGACGCAGGAGGGATCTGCACCTCCCCGTCAAACAGACATTCACTCAAAACAAAGCACTTGCTTAGGGATCTCAGGGATCTCCCGGGATCACCCCAACCTAAGTCACTGATTCCAAAGATTCACCACCACCGGGGGATACCCACCCTGTGGAAAACCAGTCCGCCTCGCGGACACAAACCAAGCAACCGCGAGGTTGCTTCGCTGCGCTCGCAATGACAAATCGAGAGAAGTGCCAAACCCCAGAGCCTAAAGGCGCGGCTGTGAGCCTTCTGCTCCCCCGGGCTAAAGCCGGGGGTCGACCAATCCCTTGTCCCTAGCCCCTAGAACCTAGCACCTAAAACCTAAAACCTCGCCCTTATCCACTGTGACGAATGTGCATGATGTCGCCGTCCTGGACGATGTAGTCTTTGCCTTCGAGGCGGAGTTTGCCCTGGGCGCGGGCGGCGGCTTCCGAGCCTAGTTCGAGGAGCGTGTCCCAGCGGATGACCTCGGCGCGGATGAAATGTTTTTCGAGATCGGAGTGGATGGCCCCTGCGGCGTTCTGTGCGCGTGAGTTACGCTCGACCGTCCAGGCGCGGCATTCATCTTCGCCGGCGGTGAAGAACGACATTAGGCCGAGGAGTTCGTAAGATTTTCGAATGAGGCGCGTCAGTCCGGATTCAGTGAGCCCGTAACTTGACAGGAAGTCGGCAGCCTCTTCGTCGGACATGTCTGCAAGCTCGGCTTCGACCTTGCCGCAGATAGCAGTTACCGCCGCGTGCGGACGGGCAGCGAAATCGCCCATTCCATACTTTGCCGGTGCCGCCTCAAGATCGACGCCGAGTTGGGTGCTCTCACCGATGTTAAGAACGTAGAGAATCGGCTTCTGTGAGAGGAACATGAAGCCGCGGATGCGCTTCTCATCTTCCTTCGTGATCTCCATCTCGCGCAGGGGCAGCTCTTTTTCAAGGTGCGCTTGGGCGCGGACCAACAGCTCGTTCTCTTTGACGAGATCGTCGGTCTTCTGCTTCTTCAGGTCTTTCTCTAGCCGCTCCAAGCGCTTTTCAACCTGTCCGAGATCGGTGACGATGAGATCGAAATCCACATTGCGAGCGTCACGAAGGGGATCGAGGGTGACGTTAGCGTGCGGAATGGAGTCATCCTCGAAGGCGCGCAGCACATGAATGAGTGCGTCGACGGTTCGCAAGTTGTTGGCGTAAGCGGACTCTTTCAGCGCCTCTTTGCCGACAGCGGCGACGTCAGCGTATTCAACGACGGCGTGGGTGGTCTTCTTGGGGCTGAAGAGCGCGGAGAGCTTGTCGAGGCGGTCGTCTGGTACGCGGGCAATGCCGATGTGGGTCTCGCCGGGGCGGGAGAATCCGCGATCGCTGATGTCTTGCTTCGTCAGGATCTTGAAAAGAGATGTCTTGCCGACCTGCGGCAGACCGATGATGCCAGATTTCATGAGTAGGTTCTAGATGTCAGGTGGATTAGGTGCTAGGTCTACAGTTTACATTCCGGCACTGCAATCATGCAGAGCGACGGGCTGTGAGAATGACGACGCCAACTCCGATGAGGAGAACGGCGCCTTCGGTAGTGACGGAGTATCGATGGAGCCTGGAAAACTCGAGCCGCGGTGGCGAGGTGGGGGACAGCTGTTCAAAGCCATTGTTTGCAGCGCGGATGGAGTGCATTCTTCGACCGATCCAGAACTGTGAGAATGCTGTGAGAGCCATCATGAGCAGCACGAGGAGCGCGCGAAGTCCGCTAGAGCGTGCTGCGCGGAGCGCGAGAGCGTCGGCGGCGATGACATCACGGCGGGCCACGGCGCGGGCCGCGAGATTCGAGAAGATGAAGAGGACACCGCATGCCAGTCCGAAGTAATGAAGTATCGAGAGCGAGCGGTTGATGATTTCCGCGAATGCGGGACTTGAGGTACTGAGGACGTGGGCGATCTCAGGGGCCTCGACCGCAGAGAAGAAGACGATACCGCCGATCCAAATGATCAGCGCCAGCAGCATGAGTGTGCGCAAGGTAGTCAGCAAGCCATAGTGTAGCGAATGAGGCGGGTGCGGTGCCTAGCCGCAATTCCGAGGGGAGACGCCGGGGCGAGGTCGTGTTACCCCAGCGCCTGCCGGGTCTACCCCTGTCCCAAGGCCCTAAAACCTAGCACCTAGAACCTGAAATTTAGTCCGTAACTCATTTCACCTGTTAACCTAACCGCTTACTTCGCATGTCTCCGCTTGCACTCAGTATCGCGCTCGGACTCGCTGCTGCTGGCGCCAACATCCTTGGTGGATTGGCGATCGTGCAGCGTCAGTGGGGCCGTCGCTGGCTGAGCTACTTCGTGGCACTCGGCTCGGGTTTCATGCTCGCGACCGCACTCGTCGAGATGCTGCCGGAAGCGATCGAACGAGCGCCCAAGACGGCGGCACTGATCGCCCTTGGTGGATATGTGCTCGTCCACTTTCTCGAACATGCGGTGGTGCCGCATTTTCATTTTGGAGAAGAGACGCACGCGGAAGAGTTCCTGCACACGCACAAGGCCTTCTCAGTGCTGCTCGCCCTTCTGGTGCACACCTTCTTCGACGGCGTGGCGATCGCCAGCGGGTTCCTGCTCTCAAACCACCTCGGCTGGATAATCTTCGCCGCCGTCATTCTGCACAAGCTGCCGGAAGGATTCACTGTCGCCTCGGTCATGCTCGCCGGAGGCAGTAGCCGTTCCCGCGCCCTGTTCTCCGCCGTTCTGCTCGGAGCGGCAACTGTAGCGGGAGTCCTCACCATGGGTCTCACCAGAAGTTGGGTCCAATTTGGGCTTCCCCTCTCAGCTGGCGTCACTCTATACGTCGCCGCTACCGACCTGATCCCCGAATCGAACCGGGAAAAAGGACTCACCATGGCGTACGTCGTACTGGCTGGCATGGTGCTCATGGTCGTTCTTCGCAGGCTTCTGCCCTTCTAATCGACGGAAGGCCGAGAGCTGCGTTCGATCCGCAGAAATTAGATGAGCTTCGCTGTAACTTTCCGCTGCTTCCCGCATACCTTATGCGAACAGTCCGCATGAATGATTTTCATGACATCTACGAGCGATACTCAGCCGACGTTTATCGGTTCGCGGTCTATCTCTGCGGAGATCCGTCACGTGCGGAGGACATTGCCTCTGAGACATTCATGCGTGCCTGGACGGCACCCGGTGGAATACAGCAAGCAACGATCAAGGCTTACCTGTTCACGATCGCCCGCAACCTGTATTTGCAGGACTTACGCAAGAGTAAGCGGCTCACCGAGCTCTCCGATGAGTTGTACGACCGATCGTCGGATGTCCAGACAAGAGCAGAACACAAAGCGGAACTCGGTCTAGTACTCGACGCATTGCAGTTGCTGCCGGAGAAGGACCGCGCCGCGCTTCTCATGCGGACGCAGGATGAGATGTCATACGAGGAGATCGCAGGTGCGCTTGCGATCACGCTCTCCAGCGTAAAAGTAAAGATCCATAGAGCCCGCCAGAAATTGTACGAACTTACCAAAACGAAGAGGCAGCTATGAACGTTACACCCGATGTGATCAACGACCTTTTGCCACTCTATGAAGCCGGGGACGCCAGCCCGGACTCATGCGCACTAGTTCAGGAATTTCTACGCCAGAATCCGGATTACGCAACACAACTCAAAGAACGGAACGAAGGAGCCCGCCAAATGCTGAACTCAACGATCGTATCTCCGTCAATCAACCTGCCCCCGAACCACGAGAAGGAGACCTTGCTCAGGACCAAAAAGTTGATTCAAAAACGGTCTTATCTGCTCGCCATGTCGGTGATGTTCACCGCTATTCCGCTTGCTTCCACCGTTCAAGCTATTGGCGAACACGGCTTCTCAGGAACGAGCTTTCTTGGCAGGGATGCTGTTGCGAATGGGCTGTTCTGGTTCCTCGCACTCATTGGCTGGAGCGTTTTCTTTATGGCCAACCGCGAGCTGAAGAACTCCGGTTTATGAGGTGGACGGAACGCCTTCAACTGGGAGGCGTTCCAAACCACTCAGGTTGCGGGCACTCAGGAAAATCTTTCGAAACATTGACTCCGTCAATTTTCCAGTCTGAGTGTTCTGCTGCGACGGGTGGTATGAGGCCAGCAGCCAGACGTTGTTGGGCATTCGGTATTCAGCGCCATGGGCAAACTTGTAGGGCGCGCGGGAACTGATGATCTGCTTACGCTGGAGGTAGTCGAGATATCCATCGAATCCGACCCTACCGAGGGCGACGACAACGCGGATGTTGATGAGCGCCGCGAGTTCACGGTCCAGAAAGGGACGGCAGTTCTCGATCTCCTCCTTCGAGGGCTTGTTGCCCGGTGGAGCACAGCGGACGACGCTGGTGATATAGGCATCCTGCAACTTCATCCCATCGGCGGTGTGAGTGGCGTTGGGCTGATTGGCGAAGCCGGTGGCATGCAGAACTGGAAAGAGAAATTTTCCGGAGGCATCGCCGGTGAAAGGACGGCCGGTCCTGTTGGAGCCGTGCGCTCCTGGTGCAAGCCCCAGCAACAACACTCTCGCATTCAGATCTCCGAATCCGGGAACGGGCTTCGCCCAGTACTCCCAATCGTGCCACATGCGCCGCTTAACCCGGCTGACCTCTTCGCGGTGAGCGACGAGGCGCGGACATAGTCGACACTCAAGAACACAGAGGTTCAAATCTGCGAGAGACATCCTATTTATCCTACGCGGCGTTTGACCGCCGCTTCATGGCGCTTTACGATGAAGTTTTGCGCCATGCTCTTGCATCTTAGAGGGCAAAGGCTAAATAACGAGCGCTGCTGCAGCCCTCCGCGCGAACATTCAACCTCTGGAAGGTAAGTAACTTGTCCCCTACCGAAACACCGATTGGAACCTCGAACGAAGAAGCCACCCATCAGCACGATCACTCGCATCACCATGAGCATAGCCACGAGGCGGCACCTCGCTCTGAATGCCAGCGCGAGATCACCGTCGAAATCCCTAAAGACATTGTGGAACGCGAGACTGAGGCGGCGGTTTCAAAGTATCAGCGCCTTGCCCGCATCCCTGGATTCCGTAAGGGCAAAGTACCCACGACGCTCATACGCAAGCAGTTCGCCAACGATATCAAGCAGGAGGTCGTCGAAAAGCTGATTCCGCAATACATTCAGCAGGAGACGAAGAAACAGAACCTAGCGCCGATCTCACAGCCGAGCATCACCGACCTGCACGTCCATGATGGGGAACCTCTGCGTTTCACTGCATCTTTCGAGGTTATGCCGGAGATCAAACTCGGAGATTACAGGTCCCACGGGATGCATAAGCCCTCTGTCGATCTCTCCGATGAGGAATTCAATAAAGAGATCGAATCTCTTCGCGAGCGTCAGGCCAATTACGACGCAGTCGAGGAAGACCGTCCGTTGCGCGATGGAGATTTCGCCTCGATCAACTTCGAGGGCACTCCCAAGGTCAAAGAAGGAGAGGCACCGAAGGAGGCAGTCACTCCGGCCTCCATGCAGGACGTGCTGGTCGAGATCGGCGGAACAAACACGGTTAAGGAATTCACAGAGAACCTGCGCGGCGCAAAAGTGGGCGAAGAGCGCACGTTCGATGTCTCTTACGCAGAAGACTTTACGGAACGCCGTCTTGCTGGTCAGACGATCAGCTATAAAGTGACCGTCAATGGCCTCAAGAAGAAATCGATGCCTGAGCTGAATGACGATTTCGCCAAGGAACTCGGAAGCTTCGACAGTTACGACGACTTTCAGAAACAGTTGCGCGAAAGCATGCGCGAACAGAAGCAACAGGCAGCCGACACCGAATCGAAGGACAAGTTGCTCGACTATCTAATTGCACAGTCGAAATTTCCTGTGCCTGACATTTTCGTCAATCAGCAAATCGATGTCCGCCTCAACCGTGGACTACAGGCGCTTGCTCAACAGGGCATGAAGACGGAAGACATGAGGAAGCTCGATCTTGCGCGCCTGCGCGGAGGCCAGCGCGAGGCGGCAGTTCGCGAAGTAAAGGCAGCGATGCTTCTCGATAAGATTGCCGACCAGGAGAATATTCAGGTCAGCGAAGAAGAGTTGGAAAACGAGATCCGCGGGCTTTCGACCCACACGGGAGAAGATTTTACTGTGCTTCATGCGCGTTTGACCCGTGATGGATCGCTCGATAGAATCCGTGAACGCATGCGCAACGAGAAGACCCTCAATCAACTGCTGCAGCCGTAACGCTAACCGCAAAGACATCAAGAAAGGCAAGAAAAAGATATGGCTCTCGTACCCATGGTCGTCGAGCAAACCAGCCGGGGCGAACGCGCTTACGACATTTACTCCCGGCTGCTGCGTGACAATATTATTTTTCTCGGGACTCCGATCGATGACATGATCGCAAACCTGATCGTCGCGCAGATGTTGTTTTTGGCGGCAGAGGACCCAGAGAAGGACATACAGCTCTACATCAATTCTCCGGGGGGATCGATCTCAGCGGGCATGGCGATCTATGACACCATGCAGTTTGTAAAGAACGACGTCATGACGATTTGTATCGGACAGGCGGCGAGCATGGGCGCCATGTTGCTCACTGCGGGCACAAAAGGTAAGCGTTTTACCCTGCCGAACTCCCGCATTCTGATCCACCAGCCCCTCATTATGGGTGGTGGGATACAGGGTCAGGCGACCGATATCGACATCCACGCCCGGGAAATCCTCCGTTTACGTGAAATCATGAACACATTGATGGCCAAACACACCGGTCAGACCCTGGAAAAGGTGGAAAAAGACACCGAAAGGGACTTCATTATGAACGCCTCACAAGCTAAAGAATATGGAATCATTGACGACATCATTTATAAGCCGAAGTAAATTCGCTTTTTAAGCGGGTCGCCTTACGATGTTGAACGCAAATGAGTCCTAAAGTTCGGGGTGAGGCAAAGAGCGCTTCACCCTGTTCTACTGAAAAGGTGAGAAAATAATGCTACAGACCCAAGCGCGACCGCCCCAGGGAGAGGTGACCCGGTGAAGACCCGTTCAGGTTCTGAAGATTCACTCCGCTGTTCGTTTTGCCATAAGTCGCAGGACGCCGTCTCGAAGCTGATCTCGTCGCCAAGCGACTACCCCCGGGCTTACATCTGTGACGAATGCGTCGCAGTTTGTAACTCGATCCTTGAGGACGACCGCAGCGATCAGCCCGCTGCCGCAGCTCCGAATCACCTCCCAAAGCCGTTCGAGATCAAGGCGTTTCTGGACGAGTACGTTATCGGCCAGGACAGGACCAAGAAGAAGCTCGCCGTCGCGGTCTATAACCACTACAAACGCATCCACATGAATCGGTCGCGCGGGGCGGAAGTTGAGTTGCAGAAATCGAACATCCTGCTCATTGGTCCGACCGGCAGCGGTAAGACCCTGCTGGCGCAGACGCTTGCGAAGATGCTCGATGTCCCCTTTGCGATCGTAGACGCCACCACGCTGACAGAAGCCGGGTACGTGGGCGAGGATGTCGAGAACATCATTCTAAAGCTGTTGCAGTCGGCCGAGGGAGACGTTGCGCGCGCACAAACTGGGATCATCTACATCGACGAGATCGATAAGATCGGGCGTAAGGAAGAGAACCCATCAATCACGCGAGATGTATCGGGTGAGGGCGTCCAGCAGGCGCTTCTCAAGATCCTGGAAGGGACCGTCGCTAATGTTCCGCCGCAAGGTGGCCGTAAACATCCGCATCAGGAGTTCACTCCTGTGGACACGACGAACATCCTGTTCATTTGCGGAGGCGCCTTTGTCGGACTGGAAAAGACTATCGGACGCAGAATGGGCAAGAAAGCGCTGGGATTCCGAAGCCCAGCGGAGTCTGAAGCATCTAAGACCCTGGAAGTGCCCGCACAACGTCGCGATGTCGAGATGTTGAAGCATGCGGAGCCACAGGACCTGATCAAGTTCGGGTTGATCCCTGAATTCGTTGGGCGGCTACCTGTTATGGGTGTCCTCGACGAACTCGATGAAGCGGCGCTGGTCGAGATCCTGACAAAGCCGCGCAATGCGATCTTGAAACAGTATCAGCGGTTGTTCGAGTTCGAAAATGTTAAGTTGCGGTTTACAGATGAAGCCGTCCACGGCGTTGCGCTTGAAGCGCTGTCGAGAAAGATAGGAGCACGCGGTTTGCGCATGATTTTAGAAGAACTCATGCTCGATCTGATGTATAACCTGCCGGGACAGAAGAAATTGAAGGAATTTGAGGTCACGAAGGAGATGGTTGAGAAGCGAGACCTCTCCGTATCGCCGATGGAAAAAGCCGGTTAACGCAAGGCCCCAGCAAGTGCAGCACTGGGGTCAAGGACTTACCGAACTTCGACCAGATCGCTCCAACAGGCAAAGGCAAAAAAACGAGTGAGTCCATCCCGAGAAAAAATCGAAACACGACGGCTGCCCATGATGCCGATCCGAGACGTCGTCATCTTCCCACATATGATGACGCCCTTTGTCGTCGGACGGGAATCTAGCGTTCGTGCGCTCGAAGAGGCGCTCGCAGGAGAGCGCAAGATATTTCTGGCAACGCAACATGACGCCACCGTGGATGAACCCAAGCCCAACGAGATCTATCCAGTTGGCACCGTCGTCAATATCGTGCAGAGCCTGAAGTTGCCGGACGGCAACATCAAGGTGCTGGTCGAAGGCGTGGAGCGCGGCAAGGTCCTGCAGGTCGAAGATACAGACGGCTTCTATCGCAGCCACGGTGCGGATCACGCGCTATACGAACGAAGTTACACCCACGGTTGAGACGGCGATCCAGCGGGTCACTTCCCTCTTCGAACAATACGTAAAACTGGCACAGACGCTCAATTACGAGACGACGATTGCTTCGGTGCGTGCCGAAGAAGCGGGCAAGCTGACGGACACGATCGCTGCGAATTTGCAGTTGTCCATTGAAGAGAAGCAAGAGTTGTTGGACATCTTCGATCCGATGGAGCGACTCAATCGCATCGCTGACGTTCTTGAGATCGAGATCGAAAAGCTCAATATGGACCGCACTATCCAGTCGCGAGTGAAGCGGCAGATGGAGCGTGCCCAGAAGGAGTACTACCTCAACGAGAAGATCAAGGCGATCCAGAAAGAGTTGGGGCGAGGCGAGAAGAGCGAGTTCGATGAACTTCGGAAGAAGATCGAAAGCGCCGGAATGACAAAGGAAGTACAGGAGAAGGCGCTCAACGAGTTGAAGAAGCTCGAAGCGATGCCTCCGATGTCGGCGGAATCGACCGTCTCGCGCAACTACCTCGATTGGCTCCTCGCGGTGCCGTGGCAGAAGAAATCCAAAGAGATCCGCTCGATCGAGCATGCGGAGAAGATCCTCAATGAGGACCATTACGGTCTCGAGAAGATCAAAGATCGCATATTGGAATTTCTGGCAGTCCGTCAGCTGGTAAAGAATCCCAAGGGATCGATCCTGTGCTTTGTGGGGCCTCCCGGAGTCGGTAAGACGTCGCTGGGGATGTCTATCGCGAAGGCTACCGGACGCAAGTTCGTCCGCCTGTCGCTGGGTGGCGTGCGCGACGAAGCAGAGATACGCGGACACCGACGTACCTATATCGGAGCGCTTCCTGGACAGATCATCCAGTCGATGAAGAAGGCGGGCACAAAGAACCCTGTCATGATGCTCGACGAGATCGACAAGATGGCGTCGGATTTCAGAGGCGATCCTTCAGCAGCTCTGCTCGAAGTACTCGACCCGGAACAGAACTATATGTTCCAAGACCACTATCTCGACGTCGATTACGACTTGTCGCAAGTGCTCTTCATCGGTACAGCGAATGTGCTGCATACCATCCCCGGGCCGCTGCAGGACCGCATGGAAATCATCCGGCTGCATGGCTATACAGAACTCGAGAAGAGTGAGATCGCCAAACAATACCTTGTTAAGAAACAACTCGAAGCGAACGGATTGACCGACACGAACCTGAAGTTCGATGATGCGGCCATCTTTGAGTTGATCCGCGGCTACACCCGCGAATCGGGGGTCCGCAATCTCGAGCGCGAGATCGGCAATATCGGGCGCAAGATTGCCCGCAAGGTCGTGGAAAAGGGCGCTGAGTATTCCACGGTCATGACTCCTGAGAAGGTCGGCGAACTTCTCGGAGCTGCGAAGTTCCGCGATTCCGCGATGCACGACCGTAGCGAAGTCGGCCTGGTCACAGGCCTTGCTTGGACGGAGGTCGGAGGATCGATCCTTTCGACGGAAGTCACGGTGCTCGACGGTAAGGGCAAGCTGACGCTGACCGGTAAACTTGGCGACGTCATGCAAGAGTCGGCACAAGCTGCACTCTCTTATGTCCGCTCGCGCTCTTTCCGGTTGGGGTTACCGCGGGAGTTCTATCGCAACATCGACATCCACGTACATGTGCCAGAGGGTGCGATTCCGAAGGACGGCCCCTCAGCCGGAATCACGATTGCCACCGCTCTTTCAAGCGCTCTAACGAAGATCCCCGTTCGTCGTGACATCGCCATGACCGGAGAGATCACGCTTAGAGGCAAAGTGCTACCCATAGGCGGGCTCAAGGAAAAACTTCTTGCAGCACACCGTGCGGGCATTTTCGAGGCAATCATGCCCAAGGACAATGAGCGCGATTACCCCGAGTTGCCGGACACACTCCGGAATTCGATGAAGCTCCATTTCGTCGAAAACATGGACGAGGTCCTGAAGATCGCTCTGGAACGTCCGCTGCCTGAAGTGCCGGAAGTGGAACCCGAGGCGCTTGCCAACGTGCCGCAGCCTCCACCGCCACAATCCCCGGTATCGCGGCAGTAACGTACGCAAGAATCTGGGCGGAGCGACATGCTCCGCCCTTTTCTATTGTGGATTTGTTTCACTTCGAAGACACGGGGTACGGAGCGGAACGTAGGTAAGATGGTAGTCACCCGGCATGAAAGTTACAGCTACATTTCTAAAGAGTTCTGTAGACCCAGCTCACTTCCCCGCTCCTGACCTGCCGGAAGTGGCGTTTGCGGGCAGATCGAATGTGGGGAAATCTTCGCTCATCAATGCACTCCTGGGCACCAAGATGGCACACGTCAGTTCGACCCCAGGCAGGACGCAGATGATCAACTTCTTCGACATCGTGAGCGGTACGGGAACCACCGAATTGCTAGTGCGCTTTGCAGACCTGCCGGGCTACGGTTATGCGAAGGTGTCGCGATCGCTCTCAGCCGAATGGCCGAAGTTCATCGAACCCTACCTGCGAGAACGAGAGGTGATGGGACTGTGCGTGTCGCTCATTGATTCGAATATTCCTCCGCAGGACTCAGATTCTCAGTTGATCGAATGGCTGAAGCATCACAAGCGGTCGCTTCTCGTAGTGGCTACAAAAGCCGATAAGCTCAGTTCAAATAAGCTGCGAAACAGCATTCTCACACTCGAGCGCGCCCACGGGGTACCACGCATTCTTCCGGTCAGTGCAAAGACCGGCATGGGGATGAACCAATTGTGGCGGGAAATAAGATCTTCCGCCACGGGAATGCCTAGCGATCACGAATAACCACGTTGTTAGTTTTTCACCGCGGCATCGAAGATTCCAGTCTCGATGGTTGCCCCGTGTTTCATCTGCACGATGATGCGATAGTTTCCTGCAATGGGGAATCCATAGGGAAACGAGACTTCGTTCCCAGGATTGTTCCCATTCATGCCGGGCATGTTCATCGCTTCGCCGCTCGCACTGGAAACGCCATTCTGTTTCTGAGCGAGCGTCAGCGCTGCCATCGGTACTGAGCCTGAGGGATGCACATGGGCGAAGACCGATCCAGGAACGTCGGTGCCGATGAACGCCGCATGTCCAGCCATTCCCATGTATAGGGTCATGTCGGATGGTACTGCTCCATCGGAGTCCAGCAGGCGGAAGTGGAACGATTGCGCAATACGCGCGTGAAGCTCAGCAGGACGGTCCCAGATCATCCGGTAGCCATCCGGGAGAAGATAAGTGTTCGCATCCGATGCCTCCAGGAGCGTAGGAGCGTCAGTGCCTGCATCGTCCCCTGTGGGTGGGCGTTTGATGATGGCCGGCAAATCGGCGCGCGCGACGATGGTCTCGGGGAACCCATTGTTGTGGACGATGTCGGCAAAGAGCTGGTAAGTGCCACCGGGCATCGTCGGCAGCGTGAGGCGGAAGATGCCGGGCTCGGCTTGGTCGGGATGAAGATGAAAAATCTCATCCATCTCAGGCAATCGGATTGCGTAAAGGTGCATGAGATGGCCGTGGTCCGGAGCGAGATCGTCGAACTTTCGCCGTGTGAGCCATCCCGGATCATTCAGCTCTAAAGTGAGCGCTGCGTTAGCAAGCGATGGAAGCATTTGCAGGGGCTTGTAGATGATCTTGCCGTAGTCAGCGGCCTCGCTGTTCCACCATATCCTGCCTGCAACGAGCAGAGCGGCAACGATCATCAGGGCAATCGTGGATGCAATGAATCCGCTGCGGCGGTTTGCGGCCGAAGGAGCTTCTCCCACAGGGAGTTGTGCCTCTCGCACACTGGCGCCGGCGATGGCGACGACTCCAACCACGAGAAAGAAGCCGAAGAGCGCCAGTCCAATGCCCATTCCGGACTGCATCTGTCGCGTGCTTCGAGCTATCGACGGTACCGGAACAGAGAGAACGCCGGGCCCGTTAGTTCCATCCACGAAGATTCGGATCTGCCATGAGCCGCTCGACATCAGCCACAGTTGGCCGGAGAAAAATTGTGCGTCCTGCTTCGAGACCGCAAGATTGTCAGGCAGGGGCGGATGCTTTGACGCCTCTCCGGTCATGGGCAGTGGAGTGGCCCGGATGGAGCGTATGCCTGCAACCGCCGAGCGGACCTCAATCTGGGCGACACCCGGAATCGCCTCGGGCGGACGCACCACAATAGTGATGGGATACGCACCGGCATTGCCTTCGAGAAAGATGTCAGGACTGCCAACGTGTGCGCCGGCACCGAGAGGCAATACCAACATCATAGCGGCGATAAAAGCGATCTGGATGCTCGACTTCAAGGAGACCCTCATCAGCGGCGGACCTTTTTCATCCAGAGGGCACGTGCGATACCAATGCGAACGCTCACGACTGAGATGATCGCTGCTTCCCCGATACCGATCCAGAACTGCCGTAACGGCTGGGTGATGAACTGGTGACGTCCATAGAACGAATCGGTAAGTGTCGGCGTTGCGAAATCGATGTATCCGAGGTGGAAGAAGCGCGCCTGCCCGATCTTCGATTGAAGGATAAAGGTTGCCGTGTTCCAATCCGCGGCGAGCATGAAAGCAACGAAGATGAGCCCGCTACAAACAGAAACCAGCCAGACATTCCAGTGCTTCGCCTTAAGCCAGAGCAGATCAAGTGCGAAAGCGGGAATTATCACCATAGGAGGAAATGGCGGCGGTACGAAGTAGGTTATGTGCTGGAAGACCGGCCCCAGCTTCGGCTCGGCGTGGAAGAGTGGCAGAACAGTAGTGAGCGCCAGTATGAAGAAGGTATAGATTGCGGCTACGGCGGTCGCGACAAAACGCCGCTCCACTACAAAGGCAGCGTTTGCGAGAAGAAGCGGAGAAGCCATGGCAAGCACGATATAGGGCGCCGAGGTGTGCTTGAGCGTGAGACGCAGATATTCCATGATGAACATCTGCATGAGGACGAAGATCATCGCCATGATGTAGAGATACAGAGCTTCGAGCCTTCCCCGGAGTGCGCCCGATGCCCGATTCATCGCTGCGAGCGTCAGCATCAGTCCGCCGAAAGCGACACCGAAGATTCCCAGAGCCAGCAGGGTGTGCGGTGGACTGACGATCTTTACGTCGAGTCCGTAGGCGGCGTGCCACCAGTTGTCGAAGGGAGCGGAGAAGATCATGACCAATCCTCCCCATACCGAAATGAATGCGCCCAATGGACCGTAAAAACCGAGTACGCGCACGGAGGACTCTCGCAGCCGCGCTGCTTTGGCGAGCGTGGTGTGCAGGATCATCGCTCCGCAAGAGATGCCGGCCAGCACTCCGCAGAATTGGATGGCGAGATGGGCGGGTGTCCAGAATGTGTCGCGCCCGATGGAGCGGTGCCAGGAGATGTCCCAGTGCAGTCCGACACAGGCACACGTCACCGCAAGCACGGAGGTCCAGACATACCAGGGGATGCTCTGTACCACTCCGCTAAATTCACTGGTCAAGAACGTTGAACCATTGCCAGTATTTGCGGTGGTCGTGGCCATCTGTCTCCTCCTTGTTGGTGGACAAGTGGATGAGCCTGTACAGGTGCGACACCAGAATAGCTGAATATCACAATCCAGTTCCCGGAATGTTGCCGCGTCGCGTTGCGGATGTTAGCCTAAGAGGTTTATTTCAACGCAATAATATTCCCTGACACACCACGAGAGGACTGAAAGTTTGGCGGTTTCCTATAACGGCGTTCCGCTGCCGGCGGACGGTAAGGCTATCGATTATGTGAACGGCAAGTTGAAGGTGCCGGACAATCCGATCATCCCCTTCATCGAAGGCGATGGAACGGGACGGGACATCTGGCGCGCCTCTCAACGAGTCTTCGACGCAGCGGTCGAGAAGGCATATGGCGGAAAGCGCAAAGTGTGCTGGTATGAAGTGTTCGCAGGCGAGAAGGCCTTCCGCCAGTTTAAGACCTGGCTGCCTGACGAAACAGTCGGTGCAGCGCGGGACTTGCGCGTCTCGATCAAGGGACCGTTGACGACGCCGGTTGGCGGCGGCATCCGCTCTCTCAACGTAACGCTGCGGCAGACCCTCGATTTGTACGCATGCCTGCGTCCGGTGCGTTACTACCAGGGAGTTCCCTCTCCGGTTAAGCATCCAGAGCGGATGAATATCATGATCTTCCGCGAGAACACCGAAGATGTGTATGCCGGTATCGAATGGAAAGAAGGAACCGAGGGCGCCAACAAGCTAATCGATTTCCTGAACAACGATATGCTCGCTGGAGGCAAGAAGCGGGTCCGCAAAGACTCTGGCGTAGGTATCAAGCCGATATCCATCACGGGCAGCAAGCGCCTGGTGAAGTATGCGATCGAGTGGGCGCTCGAGCACAAGAAACCGTCGGTCACGCTCGTGCACAAAGGCAACATCCAGAAGTACACGGAAGGCGCATTCCGCGAATGGGGATATGAGCTGGCAACGACGGAGTTCCGTGACAAAGTAGTCACCGAGCGAGAGAGCTGGATCCTCGGCAACCGGGACAAGAACAACGAGCTGTCTATCGAAGAGAACGCGGCGATGATCGAGCCGGGACTCGAATATGCATCCGGAACTTACCGGGACAAAGTTTACGCAGAGGTCCGCTCAACGATTGAAGCACTGTGGACGACACACGGCAAAGGAAAGTGGAAGTCCAAGCTGCTCATCAACGATCGCATAGCGGACTCGATCTTTCAGCAGATCATCATTCGTCCGGAGGAATACCACGTACTTGCGACGACGAACCTGAACGGTGACTACCTCTCGGATGCGGCGGCGGCGCAGGTAGGCGGGCTCGGAATCGCTCCGGGTGGCAATATCGGCGCTGGGTACGCCGTATTCGAAGCGACGCACGGGACGGCGCCGAAATACGCGGACAAAGATGTGATCAATCCAGGATCGGTGATCTTGTCGGGCGTGATGATGTTCGAATATCTAGGATGGCCAGAAGCAGCGCGCCTGATCGAGAGCGCGATGGAGGCGACCATCCAGCAGAAGACGGTGACCTACGACTTTGAGCGGCAGATGAAAGATGCCACCAAAGTAGGAACGAGCAAATTTGCAGATCTGATCATTGAGAACATGGGCCGCGTCGCGTTGGGCGATTGAGCTGCTTAGCTAACTAATAAACATTCTCCGGGGCTTTACCCCGGTCAAGCTGGAGAAAGCACTGATATGCGTAAGAAAGTTTCCATCATCGGCGCCGGCAATGTAGGCGCCACAGCGGCACACTGGATTGCGAGCAAAGAACTTGCCGATGTCGTGCTAGTGGATATCGCGGAAGGTATTCCCCAGGGCAAAGCGCTCGACTTGCTTCAGGCGATGCCTATCGAGAAGCGCGATTCTCACATTCTTGGATCAAACGATTATGACGACACCGCGAACTCCGACATCGTGGTGATCACGGCTGGTATTCCACGCAAACCGGGAATGAGCCGCGATGATTTATTGAACACCAACTACAAGATCATGCAGGATGTGGTGGGAAAGGTGATCGGCGTTTCTCCGAACTGCGATCCTGATCGTAGTGTCGAATCCGCTGGACGCGATGGCGCAGGCGGCTTACAAGATCTCCGGGTTCAACCGTGAGCGTGTACTTGGCATGGCGGGCGTTCTGGATTCGGCACGTTTTCGCACCTTTATCGCGCAGGAACTGAATGTCTCGGTTGAAAACGTGACCGCTTTTGTACTCGGTGGGCACGGCGACACGATGGTCCCTCTCGCACGCTACTCGACTGTTGCAGGTATTCCGATCACCGAACTGATTCCGCCAGACCGCCTCAAGGCACTGGTCGATCGCACGGCGAACGGCGGCGCGGAAATCGTCAAGTACCTGAAGACGGGCAGCGCATATTACGCGCCTTCGGCGGCAACGACTGAGATGGTTGAGGCGATTCTCAAGGACAAGAAGAAGATCCTGCCCTGCGCGGCGTATCTTGCAAGGCGAGTACGGAATCAACGGACTTTACGTCGGCGTGCCCTGCAAGCTGGGAGCGCGCGGACTCGAGCAGATCATCGAGATCAAGCTGACCGCAGAAGAACAAGCCGCACTGCACAAGAGCGCGGCATCCGTAAAGGAACTAGTCGGTGTTATCGGTGTGTAAGTAGCGAGTGTTAGAGATAGCGGGACACATCTGTGTCCCGCTTTTCTCGCTTGCTGCTACTTTACTTCGATTTTGTTCACTACTTCTTTAACGTTAGGAACGGTCTTTGCCATCTTTTCAAGTTGATCACTCATAGCCTGCGAGTTTGCAGAGCCGTTGATTTCCAAGGTCTGATTGACGCTCTTATAGCGCACAGAATGAGTGTTCATCTTGTGCGCTACCAACATTGCCTTGAAATTATTTTCGATTGCTTTGTCTAGGTCTTTGTTGATTTCCTTCGCTTCCCCTGTGGCGCCGGCAGGTTGAACGCCGATCTCATTCGCGACTGCGAAACTCGAGGCGTTGTCCTTTGCAATCTGTTCAGCTTGCGCCTTTGAGGCGTCATCCTTCACATTGCCGCTTAGGGTAACGAGGCTCTTGTCTTTGTCGACCGACACCTTCACATCATTCATTCCCGCGGCGTCGAGTTGCTTACTAATCGTGGATTTCACGTCGTCAACTGCAATCGCATTGCCAGCAGATGTGGTGGTCGTGTCTTTTTTATTGTTGCATCCCGCAAAAAGGGCGAGCGCCGCAACAGCAGTAATCAAATATTTGGATCTATTTTTCATATGCAAGGTCTCCCGGCATTTGGATGCATTCTGGGGGCCGTGCGCGACATGAAGAGTGCCGAGAACGTCAATATACTCATCGCTGATTTATTCTGGATGGGTGATAAATGTAAAGCTCGCTAATAACCTCTCCTCCGTTGAAACCGATGCGTTGGTCGTGATCGCCTTAGATTCCGGCGATAAAGAAACTCCAAGTGCCACTTTGCTTTCCAGCGATCCTCTTGTTGCCAAAAGCACTGCCTCCCTTGTCACCTCGGACATTACCGGCAAATCGTTCGAGGCGACGTGGATATACGCCCCTCAAGGAGTCGCCGCAAAGCGACTGCTCGTGATCGGCGCTGGCAAGGCCGATAAATTCGATCCTAATGCTGCTCGGACCGCTGCGGGCGCCGCAGTACGCCTGCTTAAGGGGAAGAACCTCAAATCCCTCGCGATTGCGGTGCCTGAAAACGCGCCAAAGCACTTCACCGCCGACAATTGGGTGCGTGCGCTCGTTATCGGAGCGTTGGTAGCCGACTTCGATCCGAACTACTACGCCTCCGATCGGAAAGATCAGAGCCTCCAGCAGCTCACGATCGTGGCGAGGGACACGGCTGGTCTCGAAGGGGCGCTCGATGAAGGACGCATCCTAGGGGAATCTCAGAACTTCACGCGCGATCTCGTGAACGAACCGGGTAACAAGATGACTCCGACCATCCTTGGTGCACGCGCGAAGAAGATGGCGCAAGAAGTCGGGATTGACTGTGAGGTGCACTCCACAGAGAAGCTGAAGGAACTCAAGATGGGTTCTTTCTTGTCGGTTTCGTTAGGCTCTGAGGAGCCCCCTGCGCTGATCGTCATGAAGTATGAGCCGGAGGGGGCGGCGAGCGACGTCACCGTCGGGCTCGTCGGAAAAGGAATTACTTTCGATACTGGCGGCATCTCGATCAAACCCTCTGAGAACATGGAGAAGATGAAATACGACATGGCAGGAGGGGCCGCCATGATCGGCGCCATGCGTGCCATTGCGTTGCTCAAGCCCAAAGTCCGGGTGATCGGCATCGTGTGCGCGAGCGAAAACATGCCGGATGGCAAAGCACAAAAGCCAGGCGACGTGCAGTTTGCGATGAACGGTAAAGCGATCGAGATCATCAATACGGACGCGGAGGGCCGGCTAGTGCTCGCCGACGGGCTCTGCTATGCACGTGAACTCGGAGCGACGCACCTGATCGATGCTGCGACCCTCACAGGAGCGGTCTCGGTGGCGCTAGGAAACGTAAACGCCGGCATCTTCGCCAACGAGGATGCGATATTCGAGCGCTTCACGCACGCAATGCGCCATGCTGGAGAGAGATTCTGGCGCTTACCGCTCGACGATGAGTATCGCGATTTCATCAAATCCGGTATCGCGGACATCATCAACTCAGGCGGACGATTGGCCGGTGCTGTGACGGCTGCAAAATTCCTGCAGGAGTTCGTGGACGATAAACCGTGGATCCATCTCGACATTGCTGGCACCGCTTGGATGGATGAAGCGAAACCCTGGATCGCGAAAGGCCCAAGCGGTGTTGCCGTGCGCAGCCTGGTCGAGTTTGTACGGGGCTTCCAGAAGAATTAGTTACATCAGCAGCAAATTCAGCGAAGCGGATCAGCAACTTCTGGTCCGCTTCGCTGCTTGTTGATTCAGGCCACTTTTTGTTGAGCCTCAGGTTCGAGCTTGACTTTGATCCAGCCAGGCTCGCGCCGATCGAAGTGTTTATAGGCTTCGATCACTGAAGTGATTGGTTCGACATTGGTCAAGATCTCCGCGGGATCCATGACATTCGATCGCACCAGTTCGATGATCTTGGGTATGTATTTGCGGTGATTGCAATTGCCCATTTTGACGGTAAGGTTCTTGTTCATCGCCATGCCGATCGGAAATGTCTGACTTTGCTCCGGATATACCCCGACGATGGACAGCGTCCCTGCCTTGGCGCAGACATCTACCCCCCAAAGCAACGCTTGCGAGGGCGCATCGCCGGGATGCCAGTTAGGCCCGTCAGGGTTAGACTTGGGCGCCACCGCCTTGCGCTCGACTGCGAAGAGAGTCTTAGTCTTCGCGGCTTTCTTCGCAGCTGGCCCCGAATGTGCGCAATTAGCATCGACACCAACGCAGTCAATCACGCTGTCGGGACCGATGCCGCCAGTGAACTGCCTGATGGCGTCGACGGGATCGTCGGCGTTAAAATCGATGGCTTCCGCGCCCAGATTCATGCCATTGCGAGTCGCGAGGGATGGTATCAATGGCAAAGATACGCCCCGCGTCGAGATGCTTCGCCGTTGCAATGGCGAATTGTCCGACGGGCCCGCATCCGAAGACCGCGACGGTGTGTCCAGGTTTAAGGCCGGCTATGTCCGCGGACATGTATCCGGTTGGAAAGATGTCGGAGATCATGATCGCCTGTTCATCGTCGACTTCGTCCGGCAGTTTGACCAGATTGATGTTTGCGAACGGAACGCGTACGTACTCCGCCTGCATTCCCTTGAACGGACCAGAGTCGATGGGTCCACCATAGAAGGCAGTTCCCTTATCTGGTCCATTGGGATTTGAACGATCGCACTGCGCGTAGTATCCCGCGCGGCAATAAGAACAATTCCCACATGCGATGGTAGAGGGCACGACGACCCGATCACCGACTCGCATGTTCCGCACTTCGCTGCCGACTTCTTCCACGATGCCGATGCCCTCGTGCCCCAGAATCGTGCCGTCTTTCATAGGGCCAAGGGTACCTCGCACCATGTGGAGGTCCGTGCCGCAAATGGCGCTTGCCGTCAATCGAACGATTGCGTCAGTGGGTTTCTCTAACTTCGGCTCCGGAACATCTTCAAGCCGGATGTTGCCGATGCCTCGGAATACAACTGCTTTCATATCTTCCTCTTAATTGATGGTGCTGATAGACAGAGTTTGGAAGCGCGATTCCCTTCTCGATTACGAGCTGTCAGGCAGCCTCGCTACCGCGCTGTCTGGCATGCTCGAATAGCTTGATTGCCTCGCGATTGAATGCCGGAATGTCATCTGGCTTCCGGCTCGATACCCAGTTTTTGTCCACGTTGACTTCACGATCCACCCAGTTGCCACCTGCATTGCGGATGTCGTCTTGCACGCTCGGCCAGCTCGTGATGGTGCGACCCTTCATGAGCCCTGCCGAGACAAGCAGCCAAGCTCCATGACAGATCACTGCAATAGGCTTGCCCGCCTCGTCCGCAGACTTCACGAATTGCTGAGCTTTAGGAACGACACGGATGGCGTCTGCGTTGAGAGCACCGCCGGGAAGAAGCACCGCGTCATAATCCTGGGGCTGTACGCCGTCAAAGGTCTTGTCCACTTTAACTTTGTCGGCTTTGTCATGGTGCTTCGTGCCATAGATCTCGCCCGCTTTTTCAGAGACGACATCTACCTTCGCACCTTCCGTTTCGAATGCTTGTTTAGGTTCGACGAGTTCCGCCCATTCAAAGCCGTTAGTTACAAGACATGCCACACGAAGTCCATGAAGTCTGCCTTCATTCGCCATACAGAAACACTCCCTTTTTGGAATTACTGCGATTTATTTTTCTGATGCGAAGAGGAGAGCGCACGAAGTTTGCTGCTGAATGTTACGAGCTCGATCCAGTTTGCGATTGTTGAGCCTGCTTCAAATGGCCACGGATCGCGGCAATCACTCTGCTTTCCGAGTGCCCGGCCTCAGCTATCAGGAGCGCCTGATGGAGCAGTTTCACAGCATCTGCGTATTCCCGCCGGTGGAGGTGGACGAGACCTGCAGTGTCGATCACTGAGGGATCCCCAGGCCTCAGCTTCTGCGCCGTCTCCGAGAGTTCCAGCGCACGATCCAGCTTCTCTTGCTGCAGATATATCCAAGCGAGGTTGTTTGCCGCAATGCCGGTGTTATCGCGGCTGTTGTCAGCAATCTTCAATACCGCTTCGTATTGCAGCGCCGCTTCTGTGAGCCGTCCGCTGAGTTCCAGGTCGTGAGCATTGAGGAGAGATACGTTACTTTTTCTCAAGCACCGACTTGCGTCAGAATAGGCTCCGCGGGCCGCATAGAGACGCGCCGCAAGCTGCAACAACGCCTCTGATCGCGGTGGCTGTGTTGCAACGGCTTCCAGCTTCCGGATCATCACGCGCGAGACTCTGCCGTGTTGATAGAGCTGGGTGAGTCCGTCTAGAGCAACAGTATCATTAGGGTCGACCGTAAGAGCAAGCTCAAATTCCTTCAGCGCCCGCTGCACATCGCCTTCCCCCGCAGCCAATTCTGCGGCAGCGACATGAGTAGTCGAGGAGCCTGGATTGACCGCTGCCGCACGAGCGACGATCTGGTGCGCGGAGGCGAATCGCCGTGCCGCCGTCAACGTCTTGGCATAAATGGCCAAGGCTTCCAAGTTGGCGGGCTCCTGTTTGCAGCACGCGAACCGCAAGTTGCTCGGCAAAGGCAACTTCTCCTTTTTCCTGATGGATCGTGGCCAATGCTAGGGCCGCGGGAACATAGTTCTCATCAAGTTCCAGGGCGTGGCTAAGTGCTATTTCTGCGCCTTGGATGTTCTGCTTTGCCCTCATGACTTGTGCGAGCTGGAACTGCGCTGCGACAGAACTAGGAGCCAAGCGGAGAGCCTCCTCGGCCAAAGCATCCGCGCCTGTAAGATCCCCTTCGGCGGCTGCGATTTCGCTCTCGAGAATTCTGGCTGTCGCCTCGTCGAACGAAGAGCGGTACGTGTTCCACAATATACGCACGTGCGAAACGCGTCCGGCCTGTAAATCGGCTTCGATGAGGCGAGCTCTGCTCGAGCCACTCTCTCCGCTTAGGGCCACCTTTAGAAATTGCGATGCGGCAACAGGTGAATTCCCAGAAGCGAGTTCCAACTCCCCGATCCGCTCTGTGCTCAACGCAGATGGTATCTCTCGCAGGACTGTCCGTGCCTCGTCCATCCGCGCATTGCGTTCATAGAACTGCGCGCGCCGCAGGGCCGTCTGCTCTGAGGGAAGCTCTTGCTGTGCCTTGCGATAGTCCGCGTCGGCACTTGAAAGATTGCCTTGCTGTTCTTCGAGACGCGCGATTGCAAGCCATATCTTTGCCGCCTTCTCCGGCTGGCTGGCGCACTTAAGTGCCGCATTGGATAATACCGCTCGCGCCTCATCGGACCGAAGACCGTCCGTGAGCAGTTGCGCATATCCCATGGCGAGCTCTGCGGACGCTGGGTCGTGCGCCAGCGCAGAGAGATAGAGTTGTTCGGCTGAAGCTGAGTTCCCTCCACTCCGCTCAAGCGAAGAGAGGGCAATGATTGCGGCTTCGTCATGCGGGTCATGCGCCAGCGCCGATTGCAAAAGGGCTCGTGCCTCCTTGTACTCCCCACCGGAGACAAGCAGATTCGACATGGAAACCCGAGCAACACTGCTATCCGGATCTTCTATGAGTGCCTGCCGCAGCTCTTCGTAGGCTTCCTGATATCGTTCGAGGTTGATCAAATCGTTAGCGGCAAAGGTGCGGATGGTTGCCCGCAGGGCTTTGTCTTGGTCGACATCAAGCAGCTGGGAATATATGCGCAGCGCGTCGGCATAGTGTCTTGAACATTCGGCCTGCTTGGCTGCGGCGAGTTGGTGCTGCGTCTGGTTGCATCCGGAGAGGACGGCAAACGAAAGTAGAACGATCGCAGCAACCCAGTTGCGCATGTAGTTAAGTTGCCGGATGAAACAGAGCAGTTGTCTTTGATGTCTGTTTTCGACCGTCTTAGCGCCATACCACGGCTTAGCGGGCTTCTCAGGTTTGTTAGAATCGCCCTTTACCAGCAAGGACATTTAACCACTGTGTATCGCGAACTGCAGCGTCAGCTTTCACAACATCTCCGCGACTTCTTGAAGAGCCATTACGGGATCGAGCAGGACTCCGTGGTTCTGGAGCAGCCGCCCCGCATCGAGTTCGGCGAATTTGCTACCCCCATTGCCTTCGAACTCGCGAAGAAGCTGCGCAAAGCGCCGCGCCAGATCGCGCTGGAGATAGCCGACCAACTTCCGGAGATTCCGGGATTCAAGAAGCCTGAACTCGCCGGCGCCGGATACCTGAATTTCAAGCTCGATCGCTGCCGCGCTGCGACCCTCATCCTGACCGATTCGCTACAGGACGAAGGAGCCAGCAAAGTTAAAGTGTTGGTTGAACACACCTCAATCAACCCCAACAAAGCGGCCCACATAGGTCACCTCAGGAATGCGATCCTAGGCGACACCTTCGTCCGCCTGCTTCGCGCTGCGGGACACCCTGTCGATGTACAGAACTATATCGACAACACCGGGGTCCAAGTTGCGGACGTAGTCGTGGGCTTCGTCCATCTCGAAAAGAAGTCGATCGCTGAGGTCGAATCCATCATTGCCCGGCTTACGAAGAACCGGCCGGGATCTGCAGACGGTCCATCTTTCGACTATTACTGCTGGGACCTCTACGCGCGCGTATCGCAGTGGTATGAGCAGATCCCCGGAGAACAAACAAGTGCGGCTTGAAGCTCTCCACAAGATCGAGGCCGGCGATAACGAATTCGCTCGAATCGGAGAAGTCGTCTCCACCGCCGTTCTTCGCCGTCATCTTGAGACAATGCAGCGCCTCGACATCCGTTACGACTTCTTGCCACGCGAAAGCGAGATCCTACACTTTCACTTCTGGGATGTCGCTTTCGAGGAGTTGAAGCAAAGGAGCGTCCTCTACTTCGAAACCGAAGGCAAGAACAAGGGATGCTGGGTGATGAAGAGGGCGGGTGCCGTCTCTGCTGAAAGTATCGAAGGGCCTGATGAGGACGCGAAGGTCATCGTTCGATCTAACGGTACCGTCACGTATGTTGGCAAAGACATCGCATACCATCTGTGGAAGTTCGGTCTGCTCGGCAAAGACTTTGGGTACGCAAAGTTCTACCGGTATCCGGATGGACACGAGGTCTGGATCTCGACGGAGCATGGAGAAGCTCAGCACCCTCATTTCGGAGATTCGCAGGCGATCTACAACGTCATCGATACCCGGCAGACCGATCCGCAGAACAATGTCATCGAGGCATTGCGCGCGATGGGATACGTCGAGCAGGCATCACGCTACACGCATTTCAGTTATCAGATGGTCGCTCTCACTCCGCGTTGCGCCATGGAACTGGGATACGACGTCTCAGATGAGGACCGTAGCCGCGCCTTCATTGAAGTCTCAGGACGCAAGGGGTTTGGCGTCAAAGCGGACGATCTGCTGGATGCGCTTATAGCCGCTGCACAGAAGGAGGTTGATTCTCGTAATCCCGAACTCGAAGGGGCGGAGCGTCGCCACATTGCCAGCGACATCGCGATCGGAGCATTGCGCTATTTCATGCTGAAGTACACGAAGAACTCCGTCATTGCGTTCGACTTTAAAGAGGCACTCGCATTCGAGGGCGAGACTGGGCCCTATCTGCAATACACCACCACCCGTCTCGGCAAGATCTTTCAGAAGGCAGGCACAATTCCCGATATCGCTCTCGCCGCAGCCATCAACTTCTCCGCGCTCTCTGACGATAAGATTTGGGACCTGTGGCTCACGATTGGAAAGTTGTCGCTCATGGTCGAACAATGCGTTGCGACCGCAGAGCCCGCGTACCTCGCGAAATACGCGTTTCAGCTCGCGCAGCAGGCGAACACTTTCTACCACGACCACCACATCCTGTCAGAGGAAGACGTAGATCATAAACAGTTTCTCCTCGCCACCGCAGCGGCAGCCCGCCGCGCACTGGTTACCAGTATGAATCTGATGGGTGTGCCACAGCCCAGCGTGATGTAGAAATTTGAGTAATGAGAGGCGGGAGAACGGAGTCTGCCGCCTCATTCACGCCTACTTCATCAACCAGATTCGGGGAAACATCTTTCCTGCCTCTTCCGGAGTGATCTTTCCTCCGGCATCCTGAATCGCAGCAGCCAGAACCGGGTCACGTCCTGCAGCGAGATCTTCTGCAGTAGGCAGCATCAGCTTGTCCGGAATCACGCCCCTCTTTTCCAGACTCTTGCCATCGGCCATCACAAGGTCAGCGTCCGTCACCTCGACTCCGAATGGAATGATCGTGTCTGCGCCAAGTCTCATTGGATTGTATTTAGCCTGCATAACAAATCCAGACGAGCGGTCGCCGAAGACCTGCCCACGCTTTTCAAGCTGGACGACCCGGGAGAATATTTCGGCAGCTGATGCGGACTTTGAATCCACAAGAACATTCAGCTTGCCGGTGTATGCATTGCCACCGTGCCCCTTCGCCATATCTGGCTTCTCGGGCTTGCGAGAGATGCGATCGGCGATCTTCACATCGTGTTCGAAGACCGATCCGAGCAACTCGTTCAAGATCGACACCAATCCTCCCCCGTTCCCTCGAAGATCGAGCACGACGTTTTCGCCCTTTCTCATTGCTCCTTCCATCGCATCGGCCTCGTCCCGGGAAATCACAAAGGTCGGCATCTTGATTACGACAACCGGACCGCGCTGCTTCCACCGTGCCTTGTCTCTCTCTTCGTAATGTTCACTTTCACGAATGAGGTCCCAGATGCCCTCACCGTGCAATGTAAGGTCGGTCACCCTTTGCACCTGAACTACCTTTGACATAACGCTCAAAGCGTGCGGTTGTTCTTCACCTGGGCCGCGGACCATCAATCTGAACCCCGATCTTGGTGAGAGCGCGTTGAAGTAGTAGTACATCTTCCACTCGACCGCGCGGTCGGGCTTGAACCCTTCTATCCCGACGATCTCATCTCCTTCGTGCAGACCCTTCTGTTCGGCGTCGCTTCCCGGCTTGACGGAAGTTACAAAATAGCGGTCACCGATGTACTGTGCCTCCCAACCGTTTTCGACACGGTATGGCCGGGTTGGGGGAATGAAGATAGTATGCGAATCATCGAGCGCGTCTACAACGGAAGCGATAACGGCGAAACAGTCGCTAAATGTCTTCGCCTGTTTAATCTGTGCAGGCGCTGCTGCGAGCCGCTTATCAAAATCAGAGTTGTGGAGCTTGGGATCGTAATAATGCTTCTTGATCTCATCGCTCACCTGCTTAAGGATGTCGAGGGCTTGTGAACGTTGCAGATCAGACATGGGCTTCGGCGCATCGGCGGCAGATATGCAGCACGACAGCGCCAGCAAGAGACTGACGGTTCGGAGTAGGCGGGTATGCATCGTTCCACAATGTATGCTTCTACTCTGCTTTTTGTAAATAGTATTTGTGCCTGAGTTATCGCATAGGAAAACCGACGGTTACATCGGAACCAACAGCAAAGGCTGCATGATATGGCTCCGCATCCTGCAGGCACTTCCACTCGGGACCGTACAGCGCCCCCCAATCGATCTCCACGCGTGCAGACGTGACCGGCAGTATCTCCCATTCCGGATGGCGCACTTCGTAGGTCATCCGTTCGCCCGAACGTGATGTACCAAAGCCCCATTGGTGCTCTTTGAAGAAGTGTTCGCGGCTCTCCTTATCTACCTGTTGCTGTTTGGGTATAAGTCCTAGCGCGATGGTTGCGGATTTGCTCTGCCAGGTAACGCCATAACGCATCTCTGTGCTCGCAATTTCTTGCCGCAATGCCGCGCTGTGATAGGGCTCGTTGTATCGCCATCTTGCAATCGCGGCCACTAGCGCACTTGGCACAAATTCACGGATGAAAACTACGCCTCGCCGCTCCGCTACCCGCACATAGAAACGCAGGTTCCACTCCAAGAAGCTGACAAAGCCCGGCCACTTCACTCCCAGTACCCGCGTGTCCAGGAACTCGAAGGCAACCAGGCTTGCGAATGCCGAACCGTCACGCCGGTCAAGTTCACATCCGCGCGGGAGGTGAGGCTTGAGCAATTCATCAGGAACGCGATAAGAGACGATAGCCAGGTTACGCCAATGGGCTGTCAAGAAATTGCTCACGTAATCTCCCCGATTGCAAGCTCATCCAACCTCGTGTAAAAACCGAGATATGCTGAAGCAGTTTCCCGTCCTGGTCTTTCTCTCCACCATACTCGCAGTCGCGCAGAATCCGGCCACGACCACTCCTCCGCTGCCGCCGGGCCCCGTCACCAAAGCTGCTCCAGAAGCTAACCAGGACTTCTCTCAGCAGCCTGCCGTAATCGAGCAGTTCCGCATTCGCTATCGCTGGGAAGCTGACGGCACTGGCACGAGGCAGATGATACTGCGTGCCAAACTCCAGTCTCCGCTTGGCGTTCAACAATTTGGACAGATTCCGCTTGGCTACAGCTCTGCCAATGAGTCCGTCAAGATCAACTATGTTCGGGTCCGAAAGACAGACGGCCGCGTCGTTGACGTTCCATCCGGTAACATTCAGGACCTCACCGCCCCGATCGCGCGTGAGGCCCCAATGTACAGCGATTTTCGCGTAAAGCAAATCGTTGTCCCTTCGTTAGAAGTCGGAGACACGCTTGAGTACGACGTTGTTGTACAGATCACCAAGGCACTCGCGGACCACGAGTTCTGGCTCGAGCACGACTTTAACAGGAACACCATCATGCTCGATGAGCAGCTCGACGTGGACGTTCCTGCAGCGGTCAAAGTAACGCTCAAGACCAATGCTGGATTTGAGCCAAAAGTGGAAATCGCACAAGGAAGGCGACTGTATTCCTGGAAGCGCCAGAACCTAACGATCGAGGATGATACAGACGACACTTCTGAGAAAAAGAAGCACAAGCGCAGGGACCTGACTGATCCTGACCACCACCCAGATGTGCAGATGACGACCTTTCAATCCTGGCAGGAGCTGGGCGACTGGTTCGCTGGATTGGTCAAGGATCGAGTCCTTGCCACTGACCAGGTGCGCACGAAAGCTCTTGAACTCGCACGGGGTAAGACTACGGATGCGGAAAAGGTCGAGGCCCTCTACAACTTTGTCTCGAAACAATACCGCTACGTCTCACTCTCCTTTGGGATAGGGCGCTTCCAGCCACACGCCGCCAGCGATGTGTTCGTGAACCAATACGGCGATTGCAAAGACAAGCACACGCTGCTCGCGTCGATGCTCGCGGCGGTCAACATCCAGTCAGACCCAGTGCTGATTCACAGTTGGCGCCATCTGGATGAAGCGGTTCCCTCCCCCGGGCAGTTCGACCACGTGATCTCGGCGGTCAATATTGGTGGCAAGAGAATGCTCCTTGACGTAACACCAGAGACAGCACCTTTCGGTCTTCTTTCACCCACTCTGCGCCACAAGAAAGCCGTCCTGGTTCGCGCGAGCAAGGGTTCAAAGATCATCGATACGCCTTCCTCGGTTCCTTTCGACACGAAAGAGGTGGTCGCATTGACTGGCAAGGTGAACGATCTCGGCAAACTGGAAGCGTCCATGCACATCGAATTGCGAGGCGATTCGGAGATGTACATCCGCAACGCCTTTCGCCAAGTGCCTCCGGCACGTTGGAACGTCGTCGCCAAGGCATTTCAGGCCGCCCTTGGCATCAACGGGGAGGCCACCGATATAAAGACTTCTCCGATCGAGGACACGTCCAAACCATTCAGCGTCGATTGGAAGCTCACGGCAGTCAACTATCTCGACTGGACCAACAAGGATTTTGATCTGCGCCTGCCCGTCGCTCCCACCAAACTGCCTTCTTTCGACGAAGAGGCGGAGAGTGCAGACCAGAAGCCGCTCGAAGTGCCTGGTGTGCCCTTGAACGCGACTTACAGCGTCAACTTGCAATTGCCAGCACGCTACAGCCTCACTTTACCCGTTGCCATCAATCTGACACGCGACTATGGCGAATATCACACGAAGTACACGCAAGAAAAAGATAAAGTAATCGCGGAAAAGCAGTTCAAGTTCACGGTGTATGAACTGCCCTATGACCGGCGTTCGGACTATCTCGCTTTCTCCCGAAGCATAGCTGCGGACGAAAAACAGCGGCTGCATCTCGAGAGCGCGTCCGCCGGAAACTCCGCAATCCCTGCTGGAATGAAGGCCGAAGATCTCGATCAGGCTGGATCGAGCGCGCTTCAAAACGATAACCCGCGCGAAGCTGCAGTCCTCTTCGAGAGGTTGGTCGAACTTGAGCCGAAGCACCAGACCGCGTGGAACAATCTGGGACGTTCGTATCTGGGCCTCCATGAGTTAGAAAAGGCGGAGAAGGCATTCCGCAAAGAGATCCAAATCAATCCCTATGATGAATACGCTTACAACAATCTCGGCTTTACACTGCAGCGTGAGGAGAGATTTGACGACGCGCTCGCCGCTTACAGAAAGCAGATTGAGATCAACCCATTAGACCGCTTCGCGCATTCCGCTCTTGGTAACCTCCTTCTGACGCGCAAGCGTTATGCGGAAGCGGCTACGGAGCTGCAAACGGCTGCAGGCATCAATCCAAAATCTGGATACTTGCAATCCCAGCTCGGCACTGCTTACCTCAATCTCAACCAGGGCGATAAAGCAGCATCTGCCTATGACAAAGCAATCGAATTGGCCCCTTCTCCTCTGGTTTGGAACGACATCGCATATGAGTTATCTCAAAAGGGCGTTCAGCTCGATCGTGCGCGCTCCTATGCGGAGTCAGCGGTAAGCACGAGCGCTGCCAGCCTGCGCAATATCAGCCTCGAACATTTGCAGCTCGCCGATCTCGCCAACACCAGCAGCATCTCTGCCTTCTGGGACACTCTTGGATGGGTACGCTTCAAACAAGGAGACTCGGCAAGCGCTCTTGAGTACATTGGGGCGGCGTGGTCGCTTTCCCAACACGCTGACGTGGCAGACCATCTCGGACAGATACAAGAAAAGCTGGGACACTTGCCCGAGGCAAGGCACTTTTACACTCTCTCTGCCGCGGGATCGCAACCAACTCCGGATGTACGCGAGCACGCTGTTAAGGCAATAGGCTCAGAAAAGGCGCTCGCCGCCATTCTTCCTTCGGCAAAAGCGGAAATCACACAATCGCGAACTCACCGTGTGAAGAATGCGGGAAGCATCACCGGTAAGGCCGACTTCTTCATTCTCTTCAATCTCGACGGAAAGCCGGAAGACGCAAAATTCGTCGATGGAGACGAGGCCCTGAAACCGCTCGCGCCTCAAATCACACAATCGCCACTCTCGTTTCGAATGCCAAATGGGTCCAAAGTGAAGCTTGTTCGCCGTGGCACCCTGACATGTACCCACGATGAACGAGATTGCACCTTCGTCTTACTTCTTCCTGACGACAGCACGAGGCTTGACTGACGATGCGGACGGCGTAGGCTCGCCGTGCGTGATTCTCTGATTACTCCACCTTCTCGTCTGTTATTGCGTTGGAAGAGCGGCGCTCAGCAGCTGCGCCACCCAGGCGCACGCGCAGAGCAGCACAAAGCATCAAAAAGACCTGGCGATCGCACCTCAAGGATGTACTCGCAGGCCCTTATTCGCGAAAATCATTCTATAGGCGAATCCCAAGAGCCCGAGTTCCATCCACTCATTCAATAACTAAACTTTGAGAGAGGTCGTAACAAATTAACGTGGCACGGAGCGGACGCATCTCAGACACTTCCAAGGACGAAGAATGACCAGCGCCATAACCGGGGCAACACCGGAAGCTGAACAAAAGCAAATTAATCCCTGGCTGATCGCCGTGGCAGTCATGCTGGCGACTTTCATGGAGGTACTGGACACATCCATCGCCTCGGTCGCCCTGCCGCATATTGCTGGCAGCCTCTCCGCCACTGTCGACCAGGCCACATGGGTGCTCACAAGCTATCTGGTGGCGAATGCCATCGTCTTGCCGGCCAGCGGCTGGCTCTCCATCCGATTCGGACGCAAGCGCTTCCTGATCACGTGCATCGTCGTCTTCACCGTTTCTTCGTTCCTATGTGGCGCCGCGACCAACCTTGGGATGATCCTCGTAGCCCGCGCGATTCAGGGAGCCGGCGGCGGCGCGCTCCAACCTCTCTCGCAAGCTATCCTGCTTGAAAGCTTCCCGCCTAAGAAGCGTGGACTCGCTATGGCTGTTTTCGCACTTGGAGTCGTCGTCGCTCCCGTGCTCGGTCCTACGTTGGGCGGATATCTCACGGACAGCTATTCATGGCGATGGGCTTTCTACATCAACATTCCGATCGGTATTTTTGCGATCTTCATGATCCTCCGGTACATCAAAGATCCCGCTTACATAAAGAATGCGGTCGCCGGCAAACTTGACACCATCGGCCTCGGGTTGCTCGCTCTATGGCTGGGCGTCCTGCAGGTCATCCTGGATAAGGGACAGGAAGTCGATTGGTTCGGCGCGCAGTGGGTTCGGTGGGCGACCCTCGTGCTCATCGTCAGCTTTGTTGCCTTCATCGTCCGGGAGTTTCGTCACACGAAGCCGCTGGTCAACCTTCGTGTCTTTGCTCATCGAAACTTCACCCTGGGCTGTGTCCTCATCGGTCTTTTCGGGGCGGGGATCTATGGTCTGGTCACCCTACTCCCGCTCTTCTATCAGGAGATCATGGGCTACACGGCGTTCAATGCCGGATGGGCAGTCAGCCCGCGCGGATTTGGAGCCATCGTGGCCATGCCCGTCATCGGCATTCTCACGAGCAAGATCGACAATCGCTGGCTTATCTCGCTCGGTTTTCTGCTCTTCGGAGTCAGCAGCTTATGGTTCAGCATGATTAACCTTTCCATTTCGCAATGGACATTCTTGTGGGCCATCATTATCAGCGGGTTCGGCTCGGGGTGTATCTTCGTCCCACTTTCGACGACGACCATGGCGGGACTCAAGAACGAGGAGATCGGAAACGCGAGCGGGCTTTACAACCTGCTGCGCAATATCGGCGGCAGTGTCGGCATTTCGGTGGTGAACACCATCGTTGCGCGCCACTCGCAAACCCACCGCAACCAGATGCTGCATTCCCTTACTTCACTTAATCCCACCTTCCAGAACGGCCTGCACGGACTACGCGAATACCTCTCGCAGCAGGGAGCAGCGCCCAACGTTGCCACGGGGCAGGCTCTTGCCATCCTCAATGGTGGACTCAACCGACAGGCAGCACTGCTCTCCTACGTAGATGATTTCCGCTATTTGGCGCTCCTCTGCTTCGGTTGCATTCCTATCGTCTTTGTCCTGAAGAAAGCTGTAGCAAAAAGAGGCGCAGTAGGATCGGCACACTGATAACGAAATGAGCGGCACCGCTCGGATGATAGCGAAACAACGACACTACTCAACGCTGACGTCACTTGGTAGGAAGATGTTTACCACTTCATCCGCAATGCATTGCACGCACATCTCGGTCTGGCTGTGCAAAACAGGAACAAATAGTAAAGGTAAAGGACGCGATAGCTGCTCCGGTTTGGAACATGAGGTGCACGTCCAACAGAATGCTGGCGCGCATAGCCACATTCAACCTCAAGCCGGGGATGCTGGCCGCATTTAACGACATTCTAGAACGTGACGTGCTCCCGCTTGTGCGTAAGCAGCGCGGATTTGTTACCGCGACCACGGTGTGCGATTCCCCTACGATTGTGAAGTTCATCACAGCCTGGGCAGATCCAGTGAGCCTGCAGAAGTATCACCACGAGACATACCAACGAGTGTGGCCATTGTTCGTAGACATCATGGATGGTCCTCCGACAATTGCACTGGAGCGGATTCATGTGCCACTCGGCACTATCTCATTTTCAGAACACAATTTGCGTCAGACACGGCGAAATGATCTTCTCGGCTCATTTCAAGAGGTACAGCCGGTCGTTGATATCGATCAGCTTCCTGAGACAAAAATCCCTCCATCTCGTGCGGCCCTTCTGAGAAGACGTTGAACGACATCGCTGTGCACAAGTTGGGTCACTTACTTTCCTTTGCCAACTGATGTTCATAGCTTATGACTCGGGTAATTCTCCAGGCGCCGTCCTTGTACTGCCAGAGATGAATAAATCTCGCTTCTCCGACAATCCCATGGTCCTGTGTCCAAGGGTGATAGAACCGATGGATCCCTAACTCGACAGCACCGTAACCCTTTAGCGAGTGGACCTCTAGCGTGCCGGGCACTAATTCGCGCGTGACCTTGCCGCAGAGATTGTTCTGTATGGCCTGAGTGATGTTCTTGCGGCCGATCGTCGGGTCGGCTTTGTCGTGGTAGAACTCCGCATCATCAGCCCAGAAGCCGTCCAACGCCTTCAAATCACACGTATTCACAGCATGAAACAGCGCGGAATCCAAAGACGCAATTGTTTGATACAGCGCATCAGTCTCCGCGACTTTCTGGGGCATTTGAGCATGGGCCATACTTCCCCATGCTGCGATTAACAAGAAAAGGAAAGGTATGCGGTGGGAGATTCTCGGTATAGGCATGGCATCATTTACGCACCATTCGAGGGTGAAGTTCAGAACATGTGTCGAGGTGATAACGCGGATATCAGAAACCTCAATGAACACACGCAGCGCCTGATTAACGTGGCGGTCGAGTGGTCGCCCCCTAGTCAATAACTCATTTCCCATGTGATAGATTTGAAATAGAGTGGGCGCGTAGCTCAGTCGGTAGAGCAACGCCCTTTTAAGGCGTGGGTCGCTGGTTCGAATCCAGCCGCGCTCACCACTCATCCCTCGCAAAATTGAAAAGCGGCCCTCTTCGAGCCGCCTCCAAGTGTCGCCGTCGTTCTAGAACCGAATTACCGGGCCGAACGTGATCCGGATGTTGTTGTGGGCGCCGCGATCAAAATAGATTTCGTCGCCGACGTCACCACGAATACCGAAGATCCCGGCGAACGCCTCTATCCCTCCACCCGGATAGAAAGTACCGTTCACATCCCGATTCTGCAATCCGACCGGGAAGTTTCCAAAGGTCACCGGTGCAAACGATGCGCCGAAGCGAACGAATCCTCCCTTGGCAAACACAAACAGCCGTACCGGGCTGTCCTTCCCCAGCTGGAACTTCGGACCTATTGAGAAATGCGTGGCCCGCAATCCGACGGTTGTGGTACCGCAATTATTGGCTGTCCCTGCACTGCATGCACCCGTGATCGCCGAGCTATAGTTGCGCGCAAAGTCGTATGCGCCGTCAACCTCCAGCTTCACATTTGGATGGATTGCGAACCCAAGTCGTCCGCCGACGCCAAACAAATTCTGTTTCGTGGCCTGTGCCCGGAAGTAGTCGCCAAACACTGCCGCCTCTGCATGATTTTGCGCGGATGCCGCAATGGGCATCATCAGCGCAACCGTCAAGATCGCCAATACCGCATGTTTCATGGGCCCGCATCTCCTTTGAAATGTTCCTGTGTGCTCACATCGTCCGCTCAAGCGGACGCATTTAAGTGCGCATTCATAGGACATTCCAATCAGATGCTTCCCTGAATCGCGGGTTTGGCAACAAAGCAGCTGATTCGTGAGAGGCTGAAATCTATACCGCGACAGGCGCGAGTTTGCGTCTGAGGTCTTCGGCGATCATACGACCATGAAAACGTCCGTTCTCGATGAATATCTCGTTCGTTCGGTTCCCTGCGATGATAACGCCGGCGAGGTATATGCCCTCGACATTGCTCTCAAGCGTCTGCGAATCATGCTCGGGACGATTATCCGGCTCCATGATCTTTACGCCCATCGCGCGAAGAAAGTCGAAGTCAGGATGATACCCGGTGAGAGCAAATACAAAGTCGTTGGCGATTTCACGCATTCCCTCCGGCGTGCTCAAGACGACCGTGTCCAATTTGATCTCACAAACCGTGGTCTTGAAGTACGCGGCGATCTCGCCATTCTTGATGCGGTTCTCGATGTCAGGCAAGATCCAATACTTCACATGCGTATGCATCGCGGGGCCGCGATGCACGAGCGTCACCTTCGCCCCGTGGCGCCAAAGTTCAAGCGCAGCGATTGCCGCAGAATTCTTTCCGCCGATCACGAGCACTTCGCGGCCAAAATACGGGTGCGGCTCGCGGTAATAATGTGCGACTTTCGGCATCTCTTCGCCAGGGATGCGCATGTAATTAGGCAAATCATAGTAGCCGGTAGCGATAACGACCTTTCGCGCCTTATATACATGCTCGCGACCATGACGGTCACATGTAAGAACTTGGAACGAGCCGTCACTTCCATCTACGCGCTCTACATTCTGGTATTGGCGGATGTCGAGTGAATACTTCTCTGCTACCTTGCGGTAGTACTCGAGCGCTTCTGCGCGAGTGGGCTTGGTATTCGCGCTCGGAAACGGTATGTCCCCGATCTCGAGCAATTCCGGCGTCGTGAAGAAAGTCATGTTCGCTGGATAGTGAAAGAGAGAATTCACCAGACAGCCTTTATCCACCAACACGGAGCGCAGACCGGCGCGCTGCGCTTCAATAGCGCAAGCCATGCCTGTTGGACCTGCACCGATGACCAAGACGTCAAACATGATTCTTCGATTCTAACGGCTGCAAAACGATGCGGGCGGATGGAACAACAGCGGGCACAAGCAGTGAAAGGTCCCTGTACTACTTCTACTTCGTGTCCGGACGCGTCATGCTCTCTGGCTTGAGGTACCGCTCGAACTCCTCCTCTGTCAGATAGCCAAGTTTTCGATTCGCCTCTCGCAGCGAGAGATTGTCAGCATGAGCTGTCTTTGCCAACTTCGCCGCTTTGTCATAACCGATGTGCTGGTTCAAGGCAGTCACTAGCATCAGCGAACGCTCTACATATGCATTGATCTGCTTGAGATTCGCTTCCATTCCCTCTACACAGAATTGCACAAACATCTCGCACGTGTCGGTCAATAGCCGCACCGAGTGCATGAAGTTGTAAATCATCACCGGCTTAAAGACATTCAATTCGAAGTTGCCTTGGATGCCGGCAAAAGAAATCGCTGCATCGTTCCCATCACCTGCACAGCGACCATGGTCATTGCTTCGCTCTGCGTCGGATTCACCTTGCCCGGCATGATCGAGGTTCCCGGTTCATTCTCCGGCAGCACGAGTTCGCCTAGTCCGCATCGCGGCCCGGAAGCCAGCCAGCGAACATCATTGGCGATCTTCATCAGTGATGCTGACAGCGTCTCCAGCGCGCCGCTGGCGAACACAAGTTCATCATGCGCCGATAGCGCCGCAAACTTGTTCGGATGGGAGCGAAATGGTAATCCAGTCAGCTCAGAGATCTTCTTCGCAGCCCGCTCCGCAAACTCAGGATGTGCATTCAATCCGGTTCCTACTGCCGTTCCCCCGATAGCCAATTCATACAAACCTCAGAGCCGGCCTTCAATCGATCGATATCGCGCGAAAGCGGCTCGCCCACCCGCCAAACTCCTGGCCAAGGGTTAGCGGAGTGGCGTCCTGGAGGTGGGTCCGGCCGATCTTTACCACGTCCTTGAACTGTCCGCCTTCGCAGCGAAGGCGTCGCGCAGACGCTGGACTGCCGGAATCAGTTGCTGCTGCACCGCGCATGGCGGCCGCGATATACATCGCAGTCGGAAAGTATCGTTCGACGATTGCGACATATTCACGTCGTCGTTAGGGTGGATGGGCTTCTTGCTACCCATCTCGCCTCCGCCAATCTCGATTGCGCGATTTGAGATCACCTCGTTGACGTTCATGTTGGTCTGCGTTCCCGAGCCCGTTTGCCAGATACGCAGCGGAAAGTCGATCATTAAACTTGCCAGCGTTGACTTCGTCCGCGGCTCGCACTATGAGGTCCGCCTTCTCCTTCGACAGCTTTCCGAGGTCCTGATTGACCAGCGCAGCGGCCTTTTTCAGAATGGCGAAGGCACGGATGAGCTCCGGAGGCATGCGATCCTCCCCGATAGCGAAATGGTGCAACGAACGCTCCGTCTGCGCGCCCCAATAGTGGTTCGCCGGAACCTCAATCTTCCCCATGCTGTCGGACTCGACCCTCACATCCGACTTGCGCTCCTTCAATGTCTCCATCCTGGCTCCTGTTATTCCCGCAACTAGTCACGATAGAACAATCCTGCACGCTCTGTCTCCAACGATGAACTACCCTGCTACGGTGCTCTCGGGGAGACTTTCTGTGCGCTTCAATTGTCCGCAGGCTGCGTAGATGTCGCGCCCTCGTGGTCTTCGCACAAATGCCGGAACCCCGCCGCGCTCCAACAACACCTTAAAGGCATTCACTTTGTCCTGCGCAGGAGTAGAGAACGGGATGTCCGGGCCGGAATTGAATGCAATAAGATTCACCTTGCACCGGAGACCCCTCAGCAGCTTCACCAGTTCGCGTGCATTGTCCTCAGAATCATTGATGCCGTCGAGCAGAACGTATTCGAAGGTCACACGCTCGCGAGCCTTGAGTGGAAACTGCCGCACTTCTTCCAGTAGCGCCGCAATGTTCCACTTCTTGTTGATCGGCATGATCCGCGTCCGGTCCTCATCGTTCGACCCGTTCAGCGAGATTGCAAGTTTCGGGCGCAGCGGCGCGTTGCCGAAATCGCGGATCCTGGGAAGTATGCCCGATGTGGAAACCGTCATGCGCGATAGCGGGATACCGGTCCCGTCATGCAACAGACGGACTGCCTGCATAAAGTTCTCATAGTTGAGAAACGGTTCGCCCTGTCCCATGAATACCAGGTTGATGCGTTCCTTTTGAACATCCACGCCGTGCCGATTCAACACCAGGTGGATCTGCCCGATGATCTCGCCCGCCGACAGATTGCGCTGGATACCGAGCAGGGCGGTCATACAGAACTGACAGTTGACAGCACAGCCGACTTGGCTTGAGACGCAGATCGTTGCGCGTCGAAAGTCTTTGAGTTCTTCTTCTCCCGCCTCGCTGCCGTCTCCGGATTCGCCTTGGTCTCCCTCTGGCATCCATACGGTCTCTACGCTTTGTCCGTCGCCGAAGGCGATGAGAAAGCGTTCGGTGCCATCTGCTGAGGTGAATCGCTTCTCTTCCTCCGGCATGCCAACAACGTAACCCTTTGTACCTAATTCCTGGCGGAAGCCGCGTGGGAGGGTGGTTGCATCGTCGAGGGTGCTAATTCGCTGCACATATAGCGCCTCGAAAAGCTGCCGAGCGCGGTACCCTGGCTGCCCTGCTTCTGCGACAATTTCGCTAAGTCGCTGAAGAGAAAGGCCTAAAAGGGCGAGTTGGGATGGGGCTGCCACAAATCTATACGGAAGTGACTAACAAGAGTTTAGCATTCCCGTTTCTGCCGCATCCCGCACAGACCTTTTACAATCGAATGAGACACATGGTTGACGATGTCCGCAATATACGGCGCGAAGTCCTGCCTAATGGACTCACGATTCTCACCGAAGAGATGGCCCACGTGCGCTCTGTCTCTGTCGGTATCTGGATAAAATCTGGCTCGCGCAACGAGCATACGGAACAAAACGGCATCAGTCATTTTGTCGAGCACATGGTGTTCAAGGGAACGAAAAATCGCAGCGCGCTTCAAATCGCTCGCGACGTGGACTCTATTGGCGGCAACATGGACGCCTTCACCTCCAAGGAAACGATCTGCTTCAATATCAAATGCTTAGACTCAAATCTTCCAGTTGCTGTTGAAGTTTTAAGCGATCTTGTTCTGAATCCGCTCTTCAATGAGGCTGACATCAAGAAAGAGCGCGGGGTCATTCTTGAAGAGATCAAGATGGACGAAGACAATCCTGATTATCTGGTCCACGAAATCTTCACCCAGAATTTTTGGAAGGGCCACCCGCTGGGACTTCCGATCTGCGGCACCAAAGATACGGTGAAGAAGTTCAACCAGGAAAAGCTCTTCGATTATTATCGGCAGCGCTTTTATCCGGGGAACGTCGTGATTGCGGCGGCAGGCCGGCTCTCGCACGAAGATTTCGTAGCACTCGTCCGGAGCAAGTTCGAGACTTTGGAACCGAAGTCGAATGGATTTCACCCCGATCCTCCGACCTCGTATTCGAAGATTACGTTGCGCAATAAGAAGGCTTTGGAGCAGGTCCAGATCTGTATGGGCGTACCCTCCCCAGCGATCGCCGACGAAGACCGCTATACGGGATACGTAATGAATACACTGTTGGGCGGTGGCATGAGTTCTCGCCTCTTCCAGCGCATTCGCGAAGAGCAGGGGCTCTGCTATGCCATCTTCAGCGATATGAACCCCTATCGCGACACGGGCATGCTTGGCGTCTACGCGGGGACCTCAAAGGACACGGCCGTGAAGGTGGTCAAGTCCGTAGTCGATGAATTCAAACGGCTCCAGGACGATCCCGTGCCGGAGGATGAGCTTCGGCGCGCAAAAGACCAACTCAAGGGTTCGTTGATGTTGAGCTTGGAATCCACTATGTCTCGCATGTCGAATCTGGCCCGGCAAGAGATGTACTTCGACCGCTTCCACACCATGGATGAGACTATCGACCGAGTGGAGGACGTTACTGCCGAGGATTTGTTCCGCTTGAGCCAGAGACTTCTCGTTCCTGAGAAGATCGCAGTCACCGTGCTTGGAAATCTTGACGGGTTAAAGCTGAGCCGGGCGCACCTGACCAACTGATCTTGCGTCTCATTTGTATAGAGCGCGATTCAGATGTAAGTTGGTTCTACCTAGGAGATGTGAATGCGCACTAGCAAGACTGGAAACAAGGGATTCTCGCTCATCGAATTACTGATCGTGATCGCGATCATTCTCATCATCATGGCTGTCGCGATTCCAAGCTTTATCAAGAAACAGGCACAGGGTAACGAACTTTCTGCGATCCAGTCGATCAAGGCGATAAACGACGCCGAGGTGCAGTATCAGATGTATTACCCGCAAGTGGGATACACCTGCAATCTGAGCGTACTGGGTAAAGGCGGAGCCGGCAATACACAAACATCAGGCCCGGGCGCTGCCGGATTGATCGACGATACGTCCCTCCTGAACGGCACCAAGGCTGGCTACACCTTCACTATCACCAATTGCAATGGTGCATCCGCCGGAAACACCACCGGGACTGGTTCAACCAATGCAGTAGTGACCTCCTACCAGGTCAACGCCACGCCAGTCACGCCGGGTAAGTCAGGCACTCGGTATTTTTGCTCAGACAGTCCCTCGAGCGTTCATTACAGTATCAGTCCAAACTGCAATCCCAACAGTGACCCGACTATCTGACGAGACTCCGCCTTGATCGAACGATCGAACCATAGGCCAGGCCGCGGGATCACTCGCGGCTGTTTCATTTTGGGTTCTAAAGCGTCTAATAGGGGAATGCGGTCAACTTCTTTGATCTTCACGTTGTTCCTTCTCGTGCTCGGGACAGCGCACGCGCAAACTCCCGACTTGAAGCAAGTCGCCGATGCGGTGGACCATCGATACAACCGCCTCTCCACTTTCAAATCAGACTTCGTCGAGACCTACTCGGGAAACGGCATTTCCCGTAAAGAATCGGGCACGTTGCTCTTGAAGAAACCAGGCAAGATGCTTTGGGACTATGCCGAGCCGCACCGAAAAGTATTCGTCACTGACGGCAAATCCGCGTTCTTCTACGTCCCCGGCGAGATGCAGGCACGCAAAGCACCGCTCAAGAAGCTGGATGACCTTCGTTCGCCTTTGCGCTACTTGCTGGGAAATACAAAGCTACAAAAGGAGTTCAACGGGCTTAAACTGACCTCGTCACAGGGGGATACGGAGGTCTTAGAAGGCGTTCCGAAGGGTATGGAGGAGAGGGTATCCGATGTGCAATTAACGATCCAGCACAGCCAAATCGCCGCCATTCGCATCCAGCTACTTGACGGTTCTGTGACCGAGTTTGAGTTCAGCAATACTCAGGAGAATGTTCCCGTTCCCGAAGCGAAGTTTAGGCCCGACGTCCCCGCAGGCGTTCATTGGATTGAAGGGGAAGACCTTAGTCCGGAATGACGGCCTTAGTTCCGAATAGCTGACTAGCAACATTCGGATGCTAGACTGCAGTTCTAGAGGTAGGGAGTGCATGGCAGAGTACCTGGTTAAAGTCGCCGATGATCGTGGCAGCGTGCAGGAGCGTGTGGAAGCGGGGGCCTCTTCGACCGAGATCCACGACCGTTTCGTCCAGCAGGGCTATCACGTCTTTTCGGTGCGGGAGCGAGGTCTGCTCTCGGGCGGCGAGGCCAGCTTCGGGAAGCGCAGAATTAAGCTCGAAGATTTTATTCTCTTCAACCAGCAGTTCGTGACCCTCATCCGCGCCGGACTACCCATCCTCACATCCCTGGACCTGCTCTCCAAGCGGCAAAGAAGCGAAGCACTCCAAGGAATCCTGGGCAATGTTCGCGATCGCGTGAGAAACGGAGAAGCTCTGTCGCAGGCCTTTGCTGCGCAGCGCGCTAAGGTCGTGTCCAGCATCTACACCACAACGCTGCTCGCCGGCGAGAAGAGCGGCAACCTCGAAGAGGTGCTGTCACGCTTCATCAGCTTTCAGCGAGTGGCGCTCTCCTTCCGCAAGAAGCTCGTGAGTTCATTGATATATCCCGCGCTCTTGGTCACGGCGATCATCTTGATGTTCACGTTCCTGATCACTTACGTGGTGCCTCAATTCGGAGAGCTTTATTCGTCGCTGCACGTTCCCTTCCTGCTTCCACCATGTTCCTGCTTGCCCTCGGCAAGAATTCGCGCCTTTATGTGCCCATAGGCATCATCGTCATAATCCTGATCGGGATGGGCTTGTTGCGCTGGATGAAGACGCCCACCGGCGCCACCCAGGTGGACCGGTTTCGCCTGAACCTTCCTGTCTTCGGAAACATCTATGAGAAGTACCAGGTAGCGGCATTCTCGCGGATGCTTTCCACTCTGCTGGCGGGTGGGATTCCGCTGGTACAGGCACTTGAGACTGCGGGCAGCTCCCTTACCAGTCCTACCCTGGCGGCAACGGCGCGTGAAGCAGCGGTTCGTGTGCGCGAAGGACGCTCACTCGCTCGTAGTCTTGCCGAAGGACGTTTCCCGGAACTTGCCATCGAGATGATCGAGGTAGGTGAGTCCACAGGCGCGCTTCCGGCGATGCTCAACTCGATTGCAGAATTCTTTGAAGAAGACGTACAGACTGCATTGACAGCGGCTCTCTCTTTGATTGAGCCTGCCATCTTAATCGTTATGGGGGCGGTGGTCGCCTTCGTGCTCATTTCTCTTTATCTACCGATCTTCTCGATCGGCGCTGCTGGAGCGCAGCCGTCCTAATGGCAATAGATCAACGCATGGTACCGGAACAACCATTGTTCGTGAACGGCGACAACGAGCGCCTGACGGCTGAGGCGAACCTCACTCAAAACGATGAGGCCCGCGGTCGCGAGCTCGCGCGTAAGTATTTCCGTGATTTCGTCGATCTACGCAGCTATCACATTCACCATGAACTGTTCAGACAAGTTCCGGTGGAGTTGATGTTCCGCTACAACTTCGTACCGCTCGAAGAGAGCGGAAACCAACTTGTAATCGCCATCTCCGATCCCAGCAAATTCAGTCACATCGACGCCATCGGCGACCTGTTGCAGAAACGCATCGTCGTGAAGGTCGCGACGATGTCACAGATCACCGATCTCCTCAAGAAGGCGGAGCAATCGCAGCGCGTGCTCGAAGAAGCCAGCGAGGGCTTCACTTACGACGTGATCGGCGTTGTGAACGATGAAAACGAGACGATCTCGATCGAACGCCTCACCTCCGACGAAGATATCTCTCCGATCATCAAGCTTGTGGATACGACGATCTTCAGCGCTCTCGAACGGCGGGCCAGTGACATCCACATCGAAGCTGAGTCGGACTCAGTAATCATTAAATACCGCATCGATGGCGTGTTGCAGGCCGCAATGTCACCGATAGCGAAGGACCACAACGCGACGATCATCTCGCGCGTTAAGGTCATGAGCGAGTTGGACATCTCCGAGCGCCGCGTTCCCCAGGATGGTCGATTCCGCGTTCGCTACAAAGGACGCCTCATCGACTTCCGCGTATCCATCATGCCTACCGTGCATGGAGAGAATGCGGTACTCCGCGTCCTCGACAAAGAGTCGATGAGCGAGAAGTTCCACAACCTCACCTTAGATGTAGTCGGCTTCGCCGAAGACGATCTTCGCCGCTTCCGCCGCTACATCACCGAACCCTACGGCATGGTCTTAGTCACGGGACCCACCGGCTCGGGAAAAACGACCACTCTTTACGCAGCCTTGAACGAGATTAAGAGCGAAGAAGACAAGATCATCACCATCGAAGACCCGGTTGAGTACCAGATTCGCGGCATCACGCAGATTCCTGTCAATGAAAAGAAGGGACTCACCTTTGCGCGGGGCCTGCGCTCGATTCTCCGCCACGATCCCGACAAGATCCTCGTCGGCGAGATCCGCGATACCGAGACCGCGCAGATAGCGATCCAATCGGCTCTCACAGGCCATCTGGTCTTCACCACCGTCCACGCGAACAATGTCGTCGATGTTCTCGGGCGCTTTCTCAACATGGGGGTCGAAGCCTACAACTTCGTCTCCGCGCTGAACTGCATCCTGGCGCAACGGCTCGTACGCATGATCTGCGAGAGTTGTAAGCAGCCCGTCAGCTACACCAACGACGAATTGGTCTCATTCGGCCTGGATCCCGCTGAGTGGCGCGGCTTTCAGTTCGTTGAGGGCACCGGATGCATGGAGTGTTCCGGCACAGGCTATCGAGGCCGCACAGCCATTCACGAACTTCTCGACCTTACCGACCGGATTCGCGAGATGATCCTCGAGAAAAAACCCAGTTCAGAGATCCGCAAGGCTGCGCAAGCGGAAGGTATGCGTTTCCTTCGTGAATCGGCTGTGGAAAAGGTGCGCTCCGGGGTAACCACCCTCAAAGAAATCAACAAGGTGACGTTTATCGAGGCTACGCGATAGACTGTATGCCCTTGGCACAGACGACCACAATCGAACGCCCGCGCATCGGCTGCGAAATCAGCGCGTTGCGCATTACCGCCGCGCGCGCAAGTGCGTCCCGCGATGCCGTAGAGCTCTACACAACTCGCCGTTCCCCTGCGAACACTGTGCACGCCACTGTTCTCGCGCCCAACATCGAGAACCGTGCGGCACTCGTCAGCGAGCTTCAATCAGCGCTCGAGGCTGTCTCAGGTAAGCACCGTGACGTCTCAGTCGTCGTCCCGGACTCTGCCGTACGAGTCACCATCCTCGACTTTGACCAGCTGCCTGACGAGGAGGAAGAGGCTCGCGCAGTCGTCCGCCTCCGCTTTCGCCGTAACGTGCCGTTCGAAGTAGATGACGCTGCAATCAGCTTTCAAAGGCTTCCCTCACCTGGCAAGGAAGTCCGCGTCCTGGCCGTGGCGATGCCCAATACAGTTCGTGAGGGATACGAGGGGGTCGTTCGGGAGGCTGGCTATGTGCCCGGGATCATAGTTCCCGCAACGCTCTCTGCCCTCGGCGCCATCGATACCTCCACCGCATGCATGGTCGTGCGGCACGTCCCGGCCGTCTCGGAGACTGGCGCGAACTCGACGACGATCATCATCGCCTCGGGGGACGACATCTTGCTCTATCGTAGTATCGAAGGCAATGGTCCCGTCATCCCGGTCAGCGTATTAGACGAGGTCTATCCCTCGTTGGTCTTTTATGAGGACAATTTCAAATCGCGGATATCGACCGTGTTTCTGGATGGAGTGGTCATGAGCGAACCCTTGCTCCGGAGCTTCCACGACCAGACCGGTACCGGCATCCGCAAGTTCCCGCAGCCGACCATGGGGCAAAACCTCTCGCGGGATTCGTTGCCATCCGGCGCCCTCGCGCCACTGCAAGGAGTATTGCTGGACTGATGCGCATCTCCATCAATCTCGCGACGCAGCCGTTTGAAGACAGGCGATCATTCGCGCTGCGTTGGGCTGCCATTACTGCTGCAGTACTAGCGCTGACCATTGCGCTCATCGTGCTCTCGGTGATCCAGTATCGCAATCGGCAGCAATATGATCGCGAACTTTCTCAGATCAACAACCAACGCACGCAAGTACAGAAGGAGCGCCAGCAGGTCGAAGTGTTCCTGAACCAGCCGCAGAATCGCGGCACACGCGATCATGCGCAATTCCTGAACGCCCTTATCTTGCGCAAGACCTTCTCCTGGACAGCGGTGTTCTCTGAGCTGGAGCACATCTTGCCTGCTACCGTCCAGGTGACCGCGATCCGTCCCGAGGTGGACGAGAACAATCACCTTAGTGTCCGCCTTGCAGTCGAAAGCGAATCCCGCGATGGTGCGCTCGAATTCATCAAGCGGATAGAAAGCACCCAACATTTCCGTGACCCCCGTCTTCTTGCGGAACATCACGGTGCCCCGGGCGAAGGCGGAGATGTTGGCGGTAATCTCAGTCGCGGAAACGGCCAGAGTTCGAACGCAGTCACATACGAGATTTCCGCAGAATATATCCCTACGATGGTCGTTAATGCAGGGCAGAATGGCGGCGCAAAGTGAAGACGATTCGTCAGCTCCGGCAGCAGTTCTTGATCGCGATCGGCGTGCTCACGGCAATCTGCCTTATCTGCGCCGTTTATATCTTGATGCCGACCGGTCGTGGAAGCCAACAGAAGGACGCCGCTGTCCAGTCCGCCCGTGCCGCTCTTCACAACGAAGAAACTCAGATCATGCCATTGCGCGGACTCGACCAGAAGCTCACGCAATCCAAGCAGAACATCGCCGCCTTTTACCAGAACAAGCTTCCGGATCGTTATTCCGCGATTTCGCAGACCCTCAACGATCTTGCAAACAAACACCGCGTCCGCCTCTCCGGCGTCACCTACAAGTCGGATTCTGCGGACATCGGCGACGTGCAGCAGGTCACCATGCGCGCGACGCTCAACGGCGACTATGAGAACGTGATGAGATACATCGACGCCGTGGATCACAGCAACCTGTTTTTCCTGCTCGATAACGTCGGCGTCACCAGCGAGCAGAACGGACAGATTCAGCTTCAGCTCACGCTCGATACATTTCTCCGTGCAACCGAGGGACAGGCGGGGCCCACAGCATGATCAGCGGCACCGAAAATAAGAGGAAAACGATCATCGCCGGCGCGCTTGGTGTCCTCGCGCTTCTCTTGGTGGTATTCAAGCTCTTGCCTCTCTTCGTCGGAGGCGACTCATCCGTCGCTCCTCCGCCCTCAACTGCCTCTTCCTCGGCTTCTGAGCCGCTCGCGCAGACTCCCGCACAATCGCGTCCGGCGACGACTCGCACAGCGAACAGAGGACGCGTTGGACACCTGCCGACAGTAAACACGCTCGATCCTACGATCCGGCTCGATCTGCTGAACATCGCCGATCAGCAGCACTATAAGGGTAGTGGAAGGAATATCTTCGAGGCACACGCCCCTGCTCCTCCGCGCCCAAAGACCACCACTGCCTACGCGCCCCCCCCACCGCCACCGGCCCAGCCAGCCTACGTACCGCCTCCCATCAACTTGAAGTTCTACGGATGGGCGAGCAAGTCTGGCCAGCAGAAAAAAGTCTTCCTCTCGCAGGGAGATCAGATCTTTATCGCCGGCGAAGGAGATGTGGTTGCTAACCGGTATAAAGTTGTCCAGATTGGGCCAAGCGGAGTGCAGATCGAAGACATCCTAAATAACAATACTCAAAGCATTCCGATGTCCTGAGGTTTCCCGTTGCGGCGTCGCACTCCACAATCCGGATACGCACTGCTGCTCGTCCTTATCGCCGTAACCCTGCTCTCGATTGCGCTCGCAGCGGCCGTGCCTGCGATCAAGACGCAGATTCGTCGCGAGCAGGAGATCGAGTTGCAGCATCGCGGCGATCAGTACGTGAAGGCGATCAAGCACTACTATCACAAGTTCGGCCGGTATCCAGCGTCCATCGAGCAGCTCGAGAGCACGAACAACCTTCGCTTCTTACGCAAGCGGTACAAAGACCCGGTCACCGGCAAGGACGATTGGCGCATCATCCATCTAGGCGAAGCGAAGTACCCCCCGAAGCTTAAAGGACTTGCGGGAGTCCGAGTAGGACAACAGATCGGCCAGAACATCGGGACTGGCGTTGGTGCCAACATAGGCGGCGGCCTCAATCAAGCACTCAATACCAATCCAAGTCAGGCAGCGCCCGTGAACACAGCGGGCCAGGATCAAAGCTACAACGATCCCAACAACCCCAAGGCGGGAGTAGGCTCACAGTCCGGACCGCAAACCGGCGGTGTCGGTCTGGCTCAAAACGGCGAGGCCCCCGGCCAGGTCATCAGTGGGGTCGCCCAAAGCGGCGTCGGACAAGGTGGTCAGCCCGTTATCGGTGTTTCCATTCCTAGCACTCGGAAGTCATTGCGTGTGTACAACGAGCGTAAGCAATACAACGAGTGGGAATTCGTCTACGACCCTCGCATCGAAGCACTTAAGAATGAGGGTGGCGGAGCGCTCGTCAGGGTCACTCCTGTGCAAAACGGTCAGGCATCTCCGCAACAGAACGGAAGCGGCAATACCTTCCAGCTCTCTCCCAACGGAAACACCCCGGCCGCGCCCAACGTGCCGCAGCCGATGCCCCAATAGCAAAGCCCCCGCCGAAGCAGGGGCTCGCATTATCAATCTTCTTACACACTGAACGACGAGCCGCAGCCGCACGTGCTCTTCACGTTCGGATTCTCGAACTTGAACCCTGCAGCCTCTAGGGTCTCGACATAATCCACTACACAGCCCTGTAGGTACATGAGTGACGTCGCATCCACGAACACCTTCAAATCATTGAAGGTAAGCACCTTGTCCATCATGCCGGGCTGGTTCTCGAAGGCCATGGAATAAGAGAATCCCGAGCATCCGCCTCCCACCACGCCGAGGCGCAGTCCAGCGGGGACAGGGTCCTGCTGCGACATGATCTCCTTCACCTTCAAAATCGCGTTCGGGGTAAGGCTCACGTTCTGCGTCTTAACCTCCGCCACTTGCGGGGTCTGCGGGATAGAGGGTGTGTCCACCGTAGCCATTTTTGCTGTGCTCCTATGAATGGTCTCGAAATCCGATTATATCAGTCGGCATTTGATTGGATGAGGCGATGTTACCCCAAGGTGCAACAAACAATCCGAGCGCAGGAGCAACTTGGCGGCAGATTGCGGGTTAGATGCAAAAAGCGCATCTTCTCTGGCAAGGCTACGCCTGACACGATCTGCTGCTCGTCTTATTTCAGCTCTCGAACGAGGCCCTATGAGAAAGACCTTCCCTGTCCATTTGCTACTCCTCTGTGGAACGCTCGCGGCTTCCGCTTTCGCACAGATCGATATGTCTCCCGGACCGCCGCCGCTCTCACATCGTGACTCCCCTGACAATCCTGTCCGTGCGACCAACCCATACCAGATACCGGAAGGATCGACGGTGATCGTACGGTTGGACGATACGCTCGACACGAACAAAGTTCGCAACGGAAAGAAATTTAATGCAAAACTCGCCGAGGATCTCGTTACCGCCAACGGGCTCCGCATTCCCCGCGGCAAAAAGATCCACGGACACGTGAGCGAAGCTACGAACGGATTTAAGGGTCGCATGCTGCTCACCTTCAACGAGATCGAAACCAGCCACGGATGGATCCCGCTGGTCGCAACCGTAGTCGGCGTCCCCGGAGAAAAGGGCGTCCACACACAAGGCAGTGAAGGTGAGATCGAACGCAATGGCATGGACAAGCGGCGAGCAGTCGAATCTGCCGTAGCTGGCGCCGCCATCGGAGCAGCCGCCGGCGCACTAGGAGGAGGCGGCAAAGGCGCAGGTATCGGCGCGGGTGCAGGTGCTGCTTTAGGGACCACCGCTGGCATCCTGACTGATCGCGATCTGCGGCTCAACAAGGGCACCCAGATAGAACTGCGTCTGGATCGTCCGCTGACCGTCCCTCAGGGCTAAGTTACTGAGCGGCTGATAATCTTGTGGGTTATCAGCCTTCAACTTACCCTTCAGGAGAGTTCATGCAGTCATATTGTCGTCTTCTATTACCGATGCTTCTTTCAGGCATGTGCGCAACTGCGCAAGTGCAGCCTCCGCCGCTAGCCATCCAGATCAACTCTGTGCAGGTCTCCGCGCAAGGCAAATATGACGCCGAGCCGGACACGGCGTTACTCACCTTGACGCTCTCCGACAAACAACCGACGCAGGAAGCCGCATACAAGAACGTCAGCAACGCGGCGGAGCAGTTCCGTTCGATCCTGCGCCAGAACAGTGTCGATCCTAAACAAGCGCGCGTCTCCAACTTCAATGTGAATCCCGAGATCGATTGGCGTAGTGCTAAGCACAACATCATCGGATACACCGTACAGACCACGGCGAGCCTCAAGCTCCGAGATTTCTCACTTGCAGGCAAGCTTCTTACGCAGCTCTCACAGCTGACTCTCGCCGGGAACCAGAATCTTTCTTACGAGCTTGAGGACATGGAAGCGGCAAAACAGAAGGCCATCTCCGACGCATACAAGAACGCACACGCATCCGCTGAGACCATTGCGCAGGTGAGCCAGCACCGGCTCGGCGACCTCGTGTACGCCAGCGTGGACACACAATCACAATTCATCGTACGGCCGATGATGGAGGCCGGCGCAGCCAAGATGATGCAAAACGCGCCCGCACCCACCGAAGGGCTGGGACAACAAACGGTAACCATCACGGCAAACGTAAACGCCGTATTCCGTCTCCAGTAGCAGTCGAGACGCAACTGTCGGAGGCACGATATGTATACATTTCACATAAGCTTGGCCCTGGCACTCACATTGTCGGTCGCAATGGCGCAGCAAACCCCAATCAACGCTCCTCAGCCGCAGAACGACGAGCCATCCGCGCGCTTCACCGTTCCTGCAGGGACGAGAGTGCTGATGCAACTTAAGAGTCCGATTTCAACCAAGAATGCCCAGCCCGGTGCACCCGTATATGCGGAAACCACCTTCCCGATCGCTCTCAATGACCGCATGTTGATTCCGCCCGGGTCGTACGTGCAGGGTGTGATTGATCACGTGAAGCGGCCTGGGCGTGTGAAGGGACATGCGCAGGTGCAAATACACTTCACTACCCTTATCTTTCCCAACGGATATACGGTAAGTCTGCCCGGAAGCCTCTCCGGCGCGCCCGGCGGTGAGAGCGAAAAGGTAAACGAGAAAGAAGGCACCGTCACCGAGAATGGCAACAAAGGTCGCGACGCAGGAACTGTCGCCACCACCACTGGAAGCGGGACCCTGATCGGTGCCGGATTGGGCGGCGCGAAGGGCGCCGGCATCGGAGCAGGTCTAGGAGCCGCTGCTGGACTCGCCAGCGTTCTCTTCTCACGAGGAGAAGACATTCGCTTTGATGTAGGCACTCCTGTCGAGATGACGTTAGTGCGTCCCTTGACTCTCGAAGAACAACGCATCGGCAACGCGCAATCCACACTCCAGCCGGTTCAGACAAACAGGGTGCTGGATAAGCCTGCCAAAAACAACCACGCACCCTATATCTCTCCGACCAATGTCGGAGGCCCAATGTCCGCGCCATTTCCCCGGTAAGGGTTTGTGGTGGACTATTTCGTGCTGGCCGTCTTAGCCTCGTCTCCGAGTCCATGGGGGGCCCAGCCATCCACGATGGTCTTTGCCATTTTCGCGATCAGGATCTCGCCCTCGTTCTCTGGCGCCCAACTTTGGTCTTGATTGTTGTGGGTAAAGGCCGAGATTACGATCGGACCGTCTTTCGTGAACACGATGCCGACATCGTTCCGCACCGCATCGAGACCGCCGGTCTTGTTCGCAATGTGGCTGGGAACCTCCGTCGTGTCGGCATCCTCAAGAAAATGTGGGATCGAATTGCGCCAGAACTGATGCTCGAAGATGTCGATCATTCTTTGGCAAAGCTTCGCATCTCCAAGATCGCAACGCTCGATGGACTCCATGATCTTTCCCATCTCACGCGCGGTTGTGCGTCCGATTCCGAAGGGCTTCAAATCGGCCGGTACGTCAGCCGTCGCCGGCCGCTCGATCTTCTTGATCGATGTCGTCACCGAAAACCCAAGTGACCGCAAGCGCTGATTCACGTTCCCGCGTCCCACGTGATCGAGCACTAGATTGGTCGCTGTATTGTCGCTCTGTGTGATCATCAACACCAGCGCGGTCTCGAAATTGATCTCTGCGGGCGTGTGGTAGAGCCACAAAACGCCTGATCCCGAGACCTGATCTTCTTTCTTGAGTGGAAGCATGTCATTGAACGACAGCTTCCCCGCCTTCACCTCATACATCGATTCGAGCAGGATAGGCACCTTTATGACGGACGCAGTCGACACCGGAGCATCCGCATTGATCTCTACTTCCTGGCCCGTGCGCAGCTGCTTGGCATACAAGGAAACTTTTCCATGATGGCGCTGCGCCAACACATCCATGAGGTTCTGCATGGTTTGGTCGTGTTGCACGGTTCCCGTCTGTGCAACGCAGCATGTTCCCAGTAATAACGTGATGAGAAGTCGCTTCATTTCGCCACCGGATTGTAGAGTTGGAACGGCTTGCGCCGTACTTCGAACAGTTCTAGCGCATCACGCCATTGATCGGAAATCACATGCGGATCGGTTCCCGCCTCGAGTGCGTCAAGTGTCGTCTTGTTCGCCAGGATCTTGTCCATCTTTTCCATCTTGAACTCGTTCCCAAAGAGCTTATGCAGCGCTGACGCGATCTCGATACCCATCAACGGGCTGTCGAGCTGATATCTGTCAGTCAACACAATGTTCACTCCTCCGCATCTCTGGTTCGCAAACGGTCCGGATCTTGGCATGAAAGTGATGGGAACGAATCGTACACCACTCACTTCTTGACCGTTGAGAAAGGATGCCAACTCACGCTCGCGGTTGACGATCCACGGCGCCCCAACGACCTCGAAGGGAGTGTCGGTGCCGCGCCCTACGCTCACGTTCGTCCCTTCGACGAGCGCCACACCCGGATACAGCGTCGCCTCCGCAAGATCGCGCAGATTGGGTGAAGGGTTCGTCCACGTCAATCCGGTCGCATCAAACCAGTCCCCCGGAAGGTATCCCTCCATGGCGACGACCGTCAGCTTGGCGTTGATCTGGCGCTCCGAGTTGAACATCCTCGCAAGCTCGCCCATCGTCAGTCCATGACGGACTGGCAGCGTGTGATAAGTAACAAAGCTTTCTCTGTCCTGATCGGCAACCGGACCCTGCACAACAGGCTGGGATATAGGATTCGGACGGTCGAGCACGACAACCTCGATGCCCGCCTTGGCGGCAGCTTCGAGAAAATATCCCATTGTCGTCTCATAAGTGTAGAAGCGAACGCCCGCGTCTTGCAGATCGACCACCACAGCGTCCAATTGCTTGAGAATCTCGGTCGGCGGCCGTCGCTTTGCATCGGTATCGCCATAGACGCTGTATATCGGCAGTCCCGTCGCTGGATCTTGCGTGTTGGCGATCTCGGTGGAATCCATGGCACCGATAGCGCCATGCTCAGGCGAGAAGAGCGCGCTCAATTTCACTCCAGGAGCGTGCGCGAGCACATCCACGGTGCGCTGTCCCTTGCTGTCAAGGCCCGTCTGATTGGTGAGCAACCCAATACGGCGCGGCTTCTCGGTTGTCCCTGCGACTCCAGCAAAGCTGCGTGCCTCAAGAACATCGATGCCCGTAAGGACATTTCCATTGCGCGAAGCCGGACGATGCATCGCCGCATTCGCCTCGTTATAACCCGTGATGCGGAACTGATCCTGCCTTTGCGCCAACGTAAGTTCTGCGAGAACGCCTGCGCCACTGCATTCGCCGCACGCGAGCGTAGGTTCGTTGCCGCAGCCCCCACGTGCGGATGCACCGCATTCGCCAGGATGATCACATAGGTCTGCGTATAAGGATCGATGTGTATCGATGTGCCCGTGAATCCCGTGTGTCCGAAGCTGCCTACCGGCAGAAGTTCCCCCCGGTCGGCGGAATACGGGGTATCGATGTCCCAACCAAGTCCGCGCAGGTAAGTCGAAGTCGGAGGACCCTGCGGCGTGGTCATCTTTTCCGCCGTCAATTTGCTGAAGAGCACGGTTCCATTTGGCGCCCTACCAACGCGGAGCGTGTCCAGCAGCGTCTGCGCATAGATCGCCAGATCGCCAGCGGTCGAGAAGAGTCCCGCATGGCCTGCCACTCCGCCCATCCGCCTTGCCGTTGGGTCGTGTACCACCCCGCGCAACATCTGTCCGGTGCGATCGTCGTATTCGGTCGGAGCGATCATCTACATCGCTGGTCGCGTACTGAAACCCTTGAGGTGGGGCCAGCGGACGGAAACCCGTGTGCACCATACCCAAAGGTTGATAGATGTTCTTCTGCGCGAAGATTTCGAGCGGCATCCCTGACAGTTTCTCTACCAACAGGCCCATCGTCTCGAAATTAATATCGCTGTATACGTACACCGAGCCCGGGGGGTTCACCAGTTTCTCCGTCCATATACGCCGGAGCGCCTCTTCCTTCCCCTCCCAATCAGGCTTGAGTTCGAGGTCCGGCCTCAACCCTGAGAAATGAGTCAGCAACTGGCGGATCGTGACCTCATCTTTGCCACCGCCGCGAAATTCAGGCAGATATCTCGAGACCGGATCATTCAGCCGAAATCGACCCTGATCGTACAAGATCATCGCCGAGGTCGCAGTCGCCACGCATTTCGTGAGCGATGCGACATCGAATGCCGTATCGACGCTCATCGTCTCTTGTGTCGGTTCGAGCGACTTCATGCCGAAGGCTTTACGATAAACGACGCTCCCGTTATGTCCAATAACGACGCACGGGCACTTGATGTGTCGCGACCGCGTCCTGTACCACCGAATCGAGCGTATGAAAATCGTAAGAGGAACGCTCGGTTGAGGGTTTTGGGCTGCAAAGGAAGTGCTTGCAACGAACGGGACGATAATACGCCGCGCACAGAAGGTTCCGAAAGCGAGTGGAGGTGCATCTGCGCACCATTGTCACGGAAGCGTCCCCGCTCTGTAAAGCAGCGGTCACTCCATGAAGACATCTGCCGCAGCACGATAGGTGTTGGCGTGCGCCTCGACTGTGCGCTCGATCGGTTTCGAATAGCCTCCGCCGATCGTGATCGTGATCGGTACGCCGCGTGCCTTCGCCGCCTCAAAGACGCGTCGGTCGCGCTCCATGAGTCCGCCGTGCGTCAGCTTCAGATGTCCAAGCGCGTCGGAATCCAGCGCGTCCACCCCCGACTGATAGATCACGATCTGCGGATCGAAGGCATACGCTTGCGAGAGTGCCTGATCGAGCACTCGCAGATATGCATCGTCGTCCGTTCCATCGGGAAGTTCAATGTCCAGCTTGCTCTGCCGCTTGCGAAATGGGAAGTTCGTCTTCGAATGAATCGACAATGTGAACACCCGATCATCCTGCTCGAAGATCTGGGCCGTCCCATCGCCCTGATGGACGTCACAATCCACGACCAGCGCCCTCCGCACTTCCCTGCGCGCGAGTAGATCGCAGATCGTTACCGCGATGTCATTGAATACACAAAAGCCAGATCCTTCCGAACGAAAGGCGTGATGCGTGCCTCCTGCGAGGGACCCGCCCCAGCCCGCATGCAACGCCTCCCGTGTGGCGGCCAGCGTACCCCCAACGGAGGCCAGCGTGCGGGCTATTAGTGCCTCCGACCACGGAAATCCGATCCTCCTCACCGCGTGCGCGGAGAGCCCGCCCGTCATGAATTGGCGCACATATTCCGCATCGTGCGCCAGTTCGATCACTTCGGTTGCGGCAAGCGGTGCCGGCTCAAACCGAAAACGCGGATCGTGCGACAGTGTTTCACGCACCATCCTGTATTTCCGCATCGGGAACTTGTGCCCTTCCGGCAACGGGAGACTGTAATGATCGGTGTAAAAAAGGGTCTTCAAGTCAATACCGTATAAATACATCATGGCACCGGAGGAACGGCGCAAGGGTTTAGCGGCTTTTCAATTTCGTGACTTCCGTTGGATGCAAACAGCGCGACTGCTCTCGATCGTCGCCTCTGAGATGCAGTCCGTCGCGGTCGCGTGGCAGGTCTACGAAATCACCCATCGCGCCATCGACCTTGGGTATGCCGGCCTCATGCAGTTTCTGCCCGGCATCCTGTTGTCCCTGGTCGTCGGACACACCGCCGACCGCTTCGACCGTCGGCGTGTCCTCCTCATCTGCTACTTCGGATACGCCATCGTCTCCGCACTGTTGCTATGGCAATCCTCCCGCCATCTCGCGGACGTTCGCACCATCTTCCTGATCCTGCTCCTGCTCGGGACGACGCGCGCCTTTGCAGCCCCTACCGCTCAGGCCCTTCTTCCACAGCTTGTGGACGAGGAACATTTCCCGAATGCCGTCGCCTGGGGTTCCTCCATCTTCATGACCTCCACGATTCTCGGTCCGGCGGTCGGAGGCCTCATCTACGCCGCAGGGCGTGGCGCCACTGCCGTCTATGCGACTGCTGTCCCTATGTATCTGCTGGCGCTTTTCTCAGTCTCCAGGGTCGCAATTCGCACCGGCAGACTAGAAAAGCGCGCCGTATCCCTTGACAGCATCCTGGCCGGATTCAAGTACGTCTGGAACAAGAAGATCATCCTCGGATCGATTTCCCTCGACCTCTTCGCGGTTCTGCTCGGCGGAGCCGTCGCCCTGCTTCCCATCTATGCGGATACCATCCTCCACGTCGGCCCGGGCGGACTAGGCCTTCTGCGCAGCGCGCCTGCGATTGGAGCGGCCATGATGGCAGTCCTCTTAGCCAACCGTCCTCTACGCCGCCGTGCAGGAGCCACCATGCTATGGTGCGTCGCCGCATTCGGGGCCGCTACAATCGCCTTCGGGATCTCCCACAATTTCGTGCTCTCTCTTGTCATGCTCTTCGTGGTGGGTGCCGTGGACATGGTGAGTGTTATCGTCCGCGGAACACTCGTGCAGGTTTCCACCCCTCCCGAAATGCGCGGACGCGTGAGCGCCGTCAACATGCTCTTCATCGGCGCATCCAATGAATTCGGACAATTCGAATCCGGCCTCACCGCCCAATGGTTCGGCGCCGTCAACGCCGTCATTATCGGTGGAGTCGGTACTCTGATCGTCGTCGCAGTCTGGGCATGGCGCTTCCCCGAACTCCGCCGCGTCCAATCCTTAAGCGTGCAGAAATGATGCTGTGATGATTCTAAAGCGACCATATGCATGAGAGCCTGACATTCTGGATTCTCTTCAACGCCTTCGTGCTGCTCATGCTGGTGCTCGATTTGAGCGTCTTCCACCGTAAGAACGAAGCCATGTCTTTCCGCCAGGCTACCGGGTGGAGCCTCTTCTGGATCGCGCTCGCCGCCGCGTTCGCTTTACTTATCTATCATCTCGAAGGGCGCCGGCACACCGTCGAATTCGTCACCGGATACGTCATCGAAGAGTCTCTCAGCGTGGACAATCTCTTCGTCTTCCTGACACTTTTCAGCTACTTCCGCGTCCCCGATCGCTACCAGTACAAAGTGCTCTTCTGGGGGATTTTGGGTGCACTTGTCTTCCGCGGTCTTTTCATCCTCGTCGGTGTGAGCCTCGTCCGCCGTTTTGAGTGGATCGTCATCATCTTCGGTTTATTCCTCATATACACCGCGATCAAAATGCTCATCCAGGGAGACAAACGCCACGGACAGCCGGCTTCCAACCCGCTCGTCGGCTTTGCTCGCAAGCACCTGCGCCTCACGGACGATTACGTGGAAGACAAGTTCCTCGTCCGGCGCAATGGACTCATCTACGCAACGCCGCTCTTCCTTGTTCTGTTGGTGATCGAGGCCAGCGATGTGCTCTTCGCCGCCGATTCCATCCCCGCCGTCCTCTCCATCACCAGGGACGCATTCATCGTCTATACCTCGAACGTCTTCGCCATCCTCGGACTCCGTGCGCTCTACTTCGCCCTCGCAGGCGCGATGCAGATGTTCCGCTTCCTCGACGAGGGTGTCGCCTTCATCCTTCTCTTCGTCGGAGGAAAGATGATTGCGGCGCGCTGGTATGACGTGCCCACCGGAGTGTCGCTCAGCATCATCGCAGCTATCCTCATCCTCTCAATCGCAGCTTCGCTGGTCATAAAAGAGAAGACATCTCTTAAGCAATCGCATTGAGGCACTATCCGCGCCTGGCTTCCGCCGCCCGCAACTCCGCCACGATCTCCAGCGCTGCTGCCCTCGCCTGGTCCGCCCGGTCCGGCGGAAATGAGATCGCGCCCACGCGAGCGTGTCCTCCGCCGCCGTAACGCTCGCAGATCCCGGCGAGGTTCACCATCTCTGCCTCTGGCGTCGTCGTCCACGGATTCGATCCCACCGACACCTTCGTGCGGAACGACGAGCTCGACAGACCCACGCTATACGTTGACTGCGGATGCAAGTAGTAAGGCACGAACTTGTTGTAACCCTCGAGATCGTAATGGGTCACATCGAAATAGATCGTCTCGTCCTTGCACTCGCTGTTTGCGCGGATGATATCGATCGACTCACGATGTCTCGCCAACAACGGCGGCAATGTGGACTGCACCAGCTCAGAAGTCACAATCTCCTCTAAAGGCTGATACGCCAGCATCGGGATGAGCTGCTGTATGAACTCAGGGCCGGGCGTCGCTTCGATGGCCAGCGTGAGCTTCATCGCTGGCTCGCGCATGCCCACCGCCGCCTCCGCGCTCTCGAACAGCGCGGCGTCCACGATGTCCGCCCAATGGACGAGCTCCCTGACTGGTGCATCGTCAAACCCGAACTTATCGCGTGCGACCCGCATGATCCAGCTCGTACACGAGCGAAAGTTGGGATCGTAGAACTTGCGGTCCTTCGGGCCATCGAGATAATGCCGCTGGTCTTCGGGCGACAGGAATGCGCTCAAATGATGGTCGAACCACCAGTTGATCCTGGGTGATGGAGAATACTTGAAATCCACGATTGCGTTCTCATCGCCATCGAACTGCTTTTCATCGAAGAGCGCTCCCGCGCGATGCACGAGTCCCGTAAACTCGAACTCTGCCTTCGCGTCGATGCGCTCCCTGTAGAAACGCGCAAACAGCGCCGCCGAACAACTTCCGTCGAAGCACTTGTCGTGATAGAAGACCCTGATTCGCATAATGATCAATGTGGCGTCGGCGCAGTAAGTCTCGCGGACACAAGCGACTAGGGTCTTATGCAACTCATGCTCATGTCAAGGATGGAAGGCAGATCTCAAGGAACGGGCTGCAATTTCACATTGACGAGATAAGGACTGTCAAAATCGGTCATCTCTCCGGCATGCTTGCCGGCGACGGGTTGAAGGCGGGCGGTAAGCTGCTTTTTCCACTTGAACGCGAGTGTAGCGACGTCGCCGTAGATGTGCGCAATTTGCTCTTCCGTCACGTCTCCCGGCAGTGGCACGGTGTCCAGCCCAGTCGCGCAAACGGATGAATACGCGAGGAGGGAGTCTATGCTGAGGCGGCCTTCGGTCCACCGCTGTGCGATGCGCTTGTCTTCGAGCACTGGAAGCATCAAGCCGGCATATCCGATTCGTTTGATGGCGATGCCCTTTTGCGCTTCGGTGATGATGCCCGCAGCGGTCATGGTGCCACCTGCACCGAGCGGACCTCCGGCAAAGTTTTCAATCGCCGCACCGATGGAGACATCCATCAGTGGAGCTGGAGTGGAATCGATACCGATGTAGTCCCAGTGGTCTTGTGTTGCAATCTGTTTTGCCACCGATTCAGCCTGGGTCAACTCCTGCTCCAAAGCAGCGTGCAGCAGCGTGGTGGATGCGGCCGGGTCATATCCGGTCTTGGCAAATACAGAGGCGACAACGCCCGCCCCCTCTACCCCGACTGCGAATTGGTGCCCGGCCCCGAGGTGGTAGCTGCCGGGGTAGAACGGTGTCCCGGGCTGGACCATGAAAGTGGCGGCGAAGTTGAAGGTGCCCTGACTGCGCGGGCTGTTCTCCGAGACGTACTTGATCATGTGGGCGGTCGCCTTGATGGCGGGCCAGTTGATGCCCTCAGCAGTGGCAACCAGAGCGCTGGCATTTGCACGCTTTGCGTGCAGCAGCACCTCGCCCAGCACAACCAGATTCTGCGTCGAATCCGAGGAGTTCATTACCGCAGGTCCGATGTTGAGGTCGACACCTGCCTTGTCGCAGATACTATCGATGGCCGTCAGCAAACTCACGGCATCGGCCTTTGATAGACCACGCGTGTATTCCGGGAAGGGTTGCGTCGTGAGACGGACAGTTTGCACCGTCCAGCCCGCGGCGGTGTAGCTCTGTTTAGCAGTGCGTAGAAACGCAAAGGATTCCTCGAGCTGTGCCTGATAGTGTTCGCGATCGAGGTGTATGAAGGCGGTGATCGCTCGCACGTTCGAGTGCTTCGCAGGGGACGGCTGTTGTGCGTATTGTGGAACCGAGCAGAAGAACAGGACTGCCAGCAGAAGCTGTTTCAGCATAAGCGGCAGTATACGACGACACAGCGAGCAGGTATCAAGACTTACGCCCGCACGGTGCGACGGCAATCCTCGCATACTCCGTAGATTTGGAAAGTATGCCGCGTCGTCTCGAACTTGTATTCCTGTCCGATCTGTTGCTCCAGTTTGTCCACCTGAGGAGAAAAGAATTCAACCGACGACCCACACTGCGTACACACCATGTGGTGATGGCTCCGGCGGCCGACCTGATGCTCGTAGCGGGCCACGCCGTCCTGAAACGACACCTCGCTGGCAAGCCCGCACTCAGCCAGCAACTTCAGTGTGCGATATACGGTCGTGATGCCGATCTTGGGGTCTTGCTGCCGGACGAGCCGAAAGAGCTCATCCACCGACATATGGTCGCGCGTCCGGACGAATGCTTCCAGGATGGTGTCGCGTTGCTCCGTCTGCTTCAATCCCACCTTTTTCAAATGACGGTGGAACCGGTCCTTCGCCTCCGCTAACACTTGCGGACTCACCGAGGCGTGATCGTCGATCCGCTTAGGAGGCGTCTGGCCTTTTAGCTCATAGCACAGCATCGCCAACTAGTTTACTACTTCAAACTAAGCCTGTTTGGTAATGAGCCTCATGAGCCACCAGCAAACGGCCGCAACAAAGGCGGATGCCGGGATCGTAAGGACCCACGCCCACACGATTCGCGACGCCACCCCCCAGCGCACCGCCGAAAGCCTCTGTGTTGATCCCACGCCGATGATCGCTCCCGTGATCGTGTGCGTCGTGCTTACCGGGATACCCGCGAGGGCGGTACCGAACAAAGTGATCGCGCCCGCCGACTCGGCGCAGAAGCCTCCGATCGGCTTCAGCTTGGTGATCTTCGAGCCCATCGTATGTACGATCCGCCAGCCGCCAAAATAGGTTCCCAACGCAATGGCACTATGGGCGGCAAGGATGATCGGCCAGTGGAAGCGCCCCCAGCTCCCTGCCATGTCGGCTTTCGTCATGATGCCGCCTGCATACAAAGCCCCGGCGACGATACCCATGGTCTTCTGCGCGTCGTTGCCACCGTGTCCGAGCGAGTAGGCTGCGGCGGAGATCAACTGGAACTTGCGGAACCAGCTATCGACCGTCCGCGGGGCCTCGCCACGCACCAGCCAAGAGGTCGCCAGCATGAAAATGAAGCCCAACACCAGCCCCATCAGAGGCGCGACCACGATGAAGATCAGCGTCTTCGTCCAGCCCGCCCACAGGATCACCTTGAAGCCGCCCTTCGCGACAGCAGCCCCTGCGTATCCGCCGATCAATGCGTGCGAGGATGAAGTCGGCAGTCCCCAATACCATGTCAGGATGTCCCAGACGATCGCGCCCAGCAGCCCCGCCAGAATGATGTAGGCATTCACATACTGCAGGTCGACCATGCCCTTGCCGATCGTCTTCGCCACCGCCGTGCCGAGAAAGAATGCCGCCACGAAATTGAAGAATGCCGCCCACAGCACCGCCAACTTGGGCGATAAGACCCGGGTGGAGACCACGGTCGCGATACTGTTGGCTGCGTCGTGAAATCCGTTGAGGAAATCGAATACCAGCGCAAACAGGACGGTCAGGAGCGTGAGAACTTGTATGGTCGTCACTGGCTATCCTTACGACATCTTCAGCACGATGGATTCAAGCACGTTCGCCGCATCCTCGGCCTTGTCGGTCGCGAGTTCCAGCGTTTCGACGAGTTCCTTTAGCTTGATGAGGTTAATGGGGTCGCGTTCGGTCTTGAAGAGTTCTCCGAGACCTGTGCGGGCGACACGGTCTGCTTCATTTTCGAGCCGGTTGATCTCCACGCAGCAGCCGAGCACATCCCCATGCTTCTCGATGCGCGAGACCGCAGCCTGCAGTTGCTGTGACTGCTTCACGATGATGCCCGCGAGCTCTGCGGCGGCAGGAGGCGGATTTTGGATTCCATAGGTGGTGAGACGCTCGCCGGCGGCATAAATGAAATCCAGCACGTCGTCGAGCGAGGACGCAAGCGCATGGATGTCCTCACGGTCGAACGGAGTGATGAAAGTTTGGTGCAACTTCACCAGCACCCGATGGGTCGCTTCGTCGCACTTGTGCTCGATGTTCTTGAGTTCCACGATCTTTGCATCCACATCCTGATAGTTCAGTAAGGTGGATTGCAGCAACTGCGCGCCCTCGATCAAATAGCCCGACATCTCCGAGAACATCTTCTCGAAGGCGGCGTCGCGCGGAAGCAGGTTAAACATTCATCTCTCTCCCCAAAAATCGAAACTCCAAATTAACACAGTGCTCTTAGCTGACAGCGGTCACCTTGTTCGGGGTTCTGTTTGCACGCGCGAACGCGTGGTAAGGGATATGGGAAGGGGGAGGCAGACCTCGAATTCATGCCGGGGATCCGCGCACCTCTTGACTTGTCATTGCGAGCGCAGCGAAGCAACCTCGCGGTTGCTTGGTTTGTGTCCGCGAGGCGGACTGGTTTTCCACAGGGTGGGTATCCCCCGGTGGGGGTGAATCTTTGGAATCAGTGACTTATGTCATGTTAATCCCGGCTAATCCCTGAGATCCCTGAGTAAGTGCTTTGTTTTTAGTGAATGCCTGTCCGACGGGGAGGTGCAGACCCCTCCTGCGTCGGGATGACAGGACGATAGATGGTGCTGAAAATGAGAAAGCACGCCGTGTAGGCGTGCTTCCTTTTCTGAATATCTTCTACTTACAATGATAGCAACTTCAGGGTAGTTTCATACTGAATTAGCGGAACTTTATATCTACTTTCGATTGTGGAAATTAGGGAGTTTTCCACAAAGTAGGGGTATTGACAGGTTTTTTGCTGCCCAAAATGGTGGATTTGCACAGGGGGAAGATGGTTTCCACAGGGGGAGTGATTTGGGGTGTGGAAAAGTGTCCGCTGACGCGGAGATGGCGTTGCGAATCCCCCCGGCTGAAGCTGGGGGTCAACCGGGGCACCGACGAAGCAGCTCCGCCGGGGCTGAAGCCACGCGCGGGCGCGCGTTCAAAGCTCATCCCTTTTCCCTTCTCCCTAGTCCCTAGCACCTAACACCTAGCCCCTAAAACCTAACTCGCCTTCTTCCCTTGCGCATTGTCATCTTCGAGGTGGGGCATTTCACCCCTTCTCAGCTCCGAGAAGCCGCTGGACACGCCCGGCGGAGTTCCCGTCGGATGGGTATTGTCTGTGGGCAGGCCGTATGGCAGGTCGGCGCTCAGTCTTTGCGAATGCCGCCCATCCATGTCCCTCTGGGGAGGGTTTTGCTCTGCCTCTTCATTGATCTCCAGGCGGGCGCTGGACTCGTCCATCGATTCGTCCGTACCACGCTTCTTCTTATCAGGCATTTTTTGACCTCTGCACTTACGAAGGCTGAATGGCTGGGCCAGATGCCTTACCAGAGCTCGATTTCGCTTACGTGATCCAAGTTACAATCAAGGATTCGGCACTCATCAGAAATGTCTCTGTCCAGTTGCCGGAGAGAATTCAGCCGTCATGGATTTCAAGCTCGTCAGCGACTACTCCCCGTCAGGAGACCAGGCCCGCGCCATCGACGAACTCACGCGCGGCATCCGCTCTGGAGACAAGCACCAGGTGCTGCTCGGAGTCACTGGCTCGGGCAAGACCTACACGATGGCAAAGGTCATCGAAGAGCTCAACCGCACCACCCTCGTCATCGCGCACAACAAGACGCTCGCCGCCCAGCTCTACCACGAGTTCAAGCAGTTCTTCCCGCAGAACGCCGTGGAATACTTCGTCAGCTACTACGACTACTACCAGCCCGAGGCGTACATTCCCTCCGGCGATCTCTATATCGAAAAAGAAGCGACGGTCAACGACGAGCTGGACAAGCTGCGCCTCTCGGCGACCCGCTCGCTCTTCGAACGCCGCGATTGCATCATTGTCGCTTCGGTAAGCTGCATCTACGGCCTGGGATCCCCCGAAGCCTATTACGGCATGCTGCTCTTCCTTGAAAAGGGACAGCGCATCAAGCGCGAGGACATCACCAAGAAACTCGTCGAAATCCTCTACGACCGCACCGAGGGCGACTTCCGGCGCGGCACCTTTCGCGTCCGCGGGGACATCATTGAGGTCTTCCCGACATATGACGACATGGCGTACCGGATCGAGCTCTTCGGGGATGAGGTCGAGTCGCTGTCGCAGATCGACCCACTCTTCGGGACGGTCAAACACAAGTATGCGCGGCTCCCTATCTATCCGAAATCGCATTACGTGCTTCAGCCGGAGCGTAAACGCAGTGCCGTCGAAAGCATTCTCGAAGAACTCGCATGGTGGGAGGTCGAACTGCAGAAACAGGGACGCCTGGTTGAATCGCAGCGCGTCCACCAGCGCACCCGCTACGACCTGGAGATGATAAAAAGCGTGGGCTACTGCCACGGGATCGAGAACTATTCCCGCCACTTCTCGGGCCGCGCCCCCGGCGAACCCCCACCGACCCTGCTCGATTACGTTCCACGCGACTTCTTGCTCGTCGTGGACGAATCTCACGTCACCGTCCCACAGTTGCACGGGATGTGGCACGGCGACCGTTCGCGCAAGAAAAATCTGGTCGAATATGGATTCCGCCTTCCCTCGGCGCTCGACAACCGTCCGCTTCAGTTCGAAGAGTGGGAGAACCGGGTCAATCAAGCCGTATACGTCTCAGCCACACCCGGCCCTTACGAACTCACCCGGTCCGCTGGAGTCGTCGTCGAACAAGTGATTCGGCCGACCGGACTACTCGATCCAGAGGTCGAGATCCGCCCGGTCAAAGGACAGATCGACGATCTTCTCCACGAGATCCGTGAGCGGGCGAAAAAGAGTGAACGTGTCCTGGTCACGACGCTCACGAAACGTATGGCAGAAGACCTGGCCGGATACTACTCCGAAGTCGGCGTGCGCTGCCGCTACATGCACTCGGAGATCGAGACTCTCGAACGCATCAAGATACTCCGCGATCTGCGTAGAGGTGAATACGACGTCCTGATTGGCATCAATCTACTGCGCGAGGGCCTGGATCTGCCCGAGGTGTCGCTCGTCGCCATCCTCGACGCCGACAAGGAAGGGTTTCTACGCTCGCAAGGTTCTCTCATCCAAACCATGGGACGCGCCGCCCGCAACGTCAACGGACGGGCCATCCTCTATGCCGACAAGATGACCGATTCCATGAAAGCAGCCATCGATGAGACCAACCGCCGCCGTGCGATCCAAGAAGCGTTCAATATTGAGAACGGGATAACGCCGACGACGATCATGCGTCCTCTCGATTACACGTTCGCCGGGATTCTCGATGTGGATGTGGAAGAACTTGCTGCCTCCAACGGGGAGGTCCCCGAATTCACTTCGCAGCACGAGCTCGATCAGTTCATCTCCAAACTCGAAGCTGAGATGCGCGACGCCGCCAAGAAATTCGAGTTCGAGAGGGCAGCGAAGCTGCGCGACCACATCAAAGAACTTCGGACGAAAGAATTTCTCTTTGCCTAAAGTGCGCCTCAGCGGCTAAAGGCGCAATCTCGTAAAAGCTCTTTCCCCCACCTGAAGGTGGGGGTCTACCCTATCTCTTCATGCGCCTCTTCATCGCACTCGACCTCTCCGCCGAAATACGCGAACGCCTTACCGCCTTCATAGAGGAAAAGAAGCGAGCTGCACAAAGCGTGCGTTTCGTTCGGCCTGAAGGACTTCACGTCACGCTCAAGTTCCTCGGTGAAACATCCACAGCCAAACTCTTATCTCTCCAGTCAGCCCTCACGAAGGTGGACCACCCAACCCTTCCACTGACTGTCGCCAACATCGGATTCTTCCCCGACACACGCCGTCCACGCATTTACTGGACCGGAATCACCACACCATCCGATAACTCTGTAGCCTCGCTCTCGCAAAAAATCGACGCAGCATGCAGCGAGGTCGGTTTTCCTCGGGAGACACGAGAGTTCCGCCCGCACATCACCCTCGCGCGCCTCAACGCCGGCACACAATTAGCCGCGCTGCTCACAAAGGAAGAGGCAAGCCATCCGCCGATGTTCGGTATGATGATGGCGAAACACTTTCATCTTTATGAGAGCCAGCTTCATCCGAAGGGTTCGATCTATACCAAGCTCGCATCCTTTGCGCTGAGGCCCAACGAATGACTTCGACCTATCTCATCATCGCCATCGTCGCGTACCTTCTCGGCTCCATACCCTTCGGCTATATCCTCGTCCTCCTCTTCCGTAAGCAGGACATTCGCAGCTTCGGCAGCGGTAACATCGGCGCTACCAATGTCGCCCGCTCCGGCGGCCGCGGGCTGGGCATCGCTACCCTCTTGCTCGACATCGTCAAGGGATATCTGGCCGTCTTCGCAGCGCAACGCATCCTGCCGCTTCACCACACCGACGCTACCATCACACAGGGCGATCAGATCATTCACATCATCACCTTCCCTGACTTCAGCATCGGTCTCGCACTCGCCGCCGTCTTCGCGATCCTGGGCCACTGTTTCCCCGTCTGGCTCAAAGGCCGGGGCGGCAAGGGCGTCGCCACCGGACTCGGCGTCTTTCTCGCTATCGCACCCAAAGCGGTCGCAATCGCCGTCGTAGTCTTTGCCTTGATTTTTCTGTTGACCCGCTTCGTCTCGCTCGCCTCGGTCGTCAGCGCTGCAGCCTTCCCCATTCTTGCGATCCTGCTCTATCGCGGCACGATCACGCGCACGCTGGTGGCGTCCATGTGGTTCGTCTCGTTCGTCATCATCCTGAAGCACCGCACCAACATCGCCCGGCTTTTTGAAGGTACGGAACCTAAATTCGACAGCAAGAAAGTCCCTCAAGCATGAGCCGCATCGCGATCATCGGCGCCGGATCGTGGGGCACGGCACTCGCAATCGCCCTCACGCGCAACGGGCGGCACACAGCAACGCTCTGGGCCTTCGAGCCCGAAGTCATCGGCTCCATTAAGGCCCAACGTGAGAATGCCCTCTTTCTCCCCGGATTCGCGATCCCCGCAGCGGTGGCGGCCACCCGCGACTTCGCGGAGGCGCTCGATGGAGCGGAAATCGTCCTGACGGTCATGCCCAGCCATCACGTCCGCCGCGTGGCAACGCAGATGAAAGCGCATGTGCCGCGCGGGGTGCTCTTCGTCTCCGCCACGAAAGGCATTGAGGAGAAGACGCACCTGCGCATGACGCAAGTTCTTGCCGACGTCTTGGGAACACAACGCATCGGTGCGCTCAGCGGCCCTTCGTTCGCGAAAGAGGTTGCGAAGGGCGATCCGACGGCAATCACTTTTGCCTCGTCTGACGCTGGATTGACGGCGACCATTCAGCGTGAATTCAGTGATGCGTCTTTCCGCGTCTATTCGAGTGACGACATTATCGGCGTCGAACTAGGCGGAGCACTAAAAAACGTGATCGCCATCGCCGCGGGTATCGTCGAAGGTCTCGGACTGGGCTACAACTCCGCCGCCGCCCTGATCACCCGCGGACTCGCCGAGATGACCCGCCTCGCTGTCGCCTGCGGTGCACGCCGTGAAACCCTCTCAGGACTGTCTGGCATGGGCGATCTCGTGCTCACCTGTACCGGAGGGCTCTCCCGCAACCGCTCGGTCGGGGTCTCGTTAGGGCGCGGCGCACGCCTCCCAGACATCATCGCGGGCATGCACGGTATGGTCGCGGAGGGCGTACTCACCACCGATGCCGCTCTCGGACTCGCACGCAGCCTCCCGCACGAGGAAACCTCGCCGATCGAGATGCCCATCACCGAACAGATGCACGGAATTCTGCGCGAAGGAAAGTCTCCGATGGACGCTATGCGTGAGCTGATGATGCGCCCCGGCAAGACCGAATCAGCCTGAGTTGCGAACTGTGACACAGGCATTCCTGTTCGTGTGCGGTGAGATTTCCCGCTATCGTTTTACCAGCTGACCTTCACCCCAAGCTGTGCTGCGAACGGTATCCCTACCGTCGTCCCTGGTCCGAAGAAATCTCCCAACGCTCCGGCAGGCACTCTCAAATCCTTCACGCTGCCTATCGGGCGCGTGCTTGCGCATGCGGTATCCAGACAGAATGCAGTCGCGTTCGCCGGATCGTTCACGGGGGTCGGCAATCCCGCGATATCGCTTACATAGTTGTTTCCGGGATTGATCCGATTGAACAGATTGAAAAACTCGACGAACGGACGAACAGAAAACTTATCCTTTATTTGGAAATTTCGGCTCACGCGCAAGTCCACCTGCTCGAAGGGTGCTCCGCGGAATTGGTCTAGTGCGGTCTGCGTCCCGTTCACCACCGCGCGGTCGTTGCCGGTGTTTCCATCGTTGTTCACATCCACGGGGGTAGAGAGCGTGTAGGGCCGCGCACTCTCGAACTGCATGAGAGTTGAGATCTGGAATTTATAGGGAAGCTCGAATATCCCGTTCAGCATGAAGCGATGACGAATATCTTCCCCGGACGGTCCGTGATCTCCGGGGCCGAAGGGTTGCAGCGCATTCGATACACCATTCACGTAATCGAAGAGTTCGCCCACCGTTGCGCCCCACGTGGTTGCGTGAGCAAGAGTGTAGTGTGCGGTGAAGTCATAGCGTGTTCCACGATGTTGCAGGATCAGCGACGCTCCGTTGTAGCTCGAGCGGTTGTCTGTGCGGAACACCGCCGTGTCGGGGGCGTCAGCTGGCAGCGAGACGCCGCTCACATACTGGTAGCGGCGGTACTGATGGACTCCGCCTTGATGCTCGAACTGCGCGGCCAGCCGCCAATCCTTGCTCAAGCTCTTCTCGACGGCTGCGCTCGCCTGGATCGCATACGGAGTGTGATAGTGCGGATCGATCACAGCGGCCGGCAGGTTCTGTCCACCATTCACCGCCTGAAACGCCTCCGCCCATCCATTCTGCGCAAGGTCGTTGTAGTACATGCCGAATCCGGCGCGAATGACAGTGCTTCCCTCTCCGGGCGAGTAGGCGAAGCCGATTCGAGGACTCACAGCCCCACGGTAATCGTGCGGCACTCCCTTCGCGAAAGAGACACCCGCAGCCTGTAGCGCCCGCAGGGTGTCGTTCTGGCTCTGGTCTCTGCCGCTGGCGACGAAGAGTCCGAAGGTCGTATCGTAACGCAGACCGTAATTCAATGCGAAGTGCTGGCTCGCGCGCCAGCTGTCCTGTGCGTAGAAGCCTAGCCGGCGCAGGCTTTGGGAGAACGTGCCATTGGTCGCTGGACTCATCGCTCGCTGCCGCTGTGAAGTCGGTGGCGAATTGTCCGGGGTTCGCCACATAGAACGTCGGGTCGTTGGGCAATGCTGCCAGCGTCTCAGCGGAATCAGCGAAGCGTCCGCGCAGCACCGGCTCATGCACGAAGTTGATCCCGAACTTCGGTGTGTGCGATGCACCCGAGTGCGTCACATCGTATCGAAACTGATACTTCTGCTGCTCGCGCTCGATGGGAAAGGCCGTGATTGCGGTGATGAACTGGTTGTCGCCAAAGGTCTCAAATCCGCTCGTCGTGATCGCTGTCGTACTGAATGGAAACGCCAAGGCGATCCCGAGGTTCGAATTCCGTATTTCGTTGTGGTCGAAGAGAGAGGCATCCACCGTCAGATTAGACAGCCATCTGGGAGTTGAACGAAAACTGATGGTTCAACAGGATGTTGTAGTAGTTCGACCGCGTGGCGAAACCGGTCGAAGGCAATGCTCCCTGCGCCACCAGATCGTTCCCGGTCAGGTTGCGGTCGAGTGAGAACCGCAAGAAGTATTGTGAGCGGTCTGACTGCTGCCATCCAGGCGAGCTCGAAAGTTGCCGTCCCGGAATGGCGTCGATACCGAGCTTGGCACCGCGATCGAGGTGACGCCTGGAATCTGGCCAGTCTTTGCCAGCGCCGCCAGTGCGTTGAACTGTGCCAGGCTGCTGCGCTGTAGGCGATGCTATCGTCCTCGTGGTTGTACTCATACGAAGTGAAGAACCATAGTTTGTCTTTTGCGGACTGGCCCACCGAGCGCTCCGACATAGTCCTGCTTCGCATACGGCTGCTTGGGATTCGGTTCGGGATTGTCGAGCGGATTGCGAGCATTGAGCGCGTCTGCCCGGAAAAACCCGGACGCACTGCCATGAAATTCATTCGCTCCCGGATTTCGTGCTGATGATGATCGAGCCGCCGTTGGTTCTCGATGTGTCTGCGCCAAACTGCGCCGTTCTGACGTTGAACTCGCGGACCGCCTCTGGTGAATAGTTTTGTAGAAATCCGCCAATGTAGTCATCGTTGTTGTCGCCGCCGTCGACAGAAAGGTCGACATTCAGGCCCGAACTTCCCGCAAAAGAGACTGCAGTAATACGCGCTTTGGTCGGATCGGAGGGCTCGACCGGGGCGGTCATCGGAGCGATATAAGCGATGTTGGCAAAGCTTCGATTGGCCAGCGGCGTGTTCTCGATCTCGTGGTCCGTTACCGGATTGCTCAATACGGAACTCGTCCGGTCAGCAACACTCTCGCGAACGACGACGTTCTCCGTCGTGCCCGCGGGTTTCAGCTCGAAATCCACAGACGCGGTTTCGCCCACATGGACCGGCGCCTGCACCTTCCCTTCCGCGAACCCGGCGGCATTTGCGCGCACATCGTAAGTTCCCGCTTCGAGTCCGTCTACGCGGTAGATCCCCCGGTTGTTCGTACTCGCCTTATGCACTCGCTGCGTATCAGAGCCGGCGACGGTGATCTCGACGGACTGCACGACCGCTCCCTGTGCGTCGACCACCTTTCCCTGTATGCCGCCGGTGGATGTCTGCGCAACCCCGGCGATCGTGAGACAAACCGACAAGGTTGAAAGAGCACTGAGGAACTTCAGCAAGAGCACCGCCCCGTAAGAGTCTCCGCGATGCTACCTGAACTTAGCTACTACTAGAATGGGTAGTAGAGCCCTATCAAGGGACAAGGGATAAGGGACGAGGGATGTGGACCGTCGGCTTCAGCCGGGGGATGAGCACGCTCTATGACTTGTCATTGCGAGGAGCGAAGCGACGAAGCAACCGTAGCGCCGGCTGCCAGCCGGTGGTCTGGGCGGGCGGCCCGCCCGCCCTTCTCGAAAGCAAAGGAATTTCTTGCAAACTCCACCACAATCCTGCTACTCTGCTTCTCCCACGGCGTGTCTTCGGACGCGCCGTCGCTCTTTCACAATCGATAAAATACAACATCTTGGGCTAATCGAAAGGTAAACACTATTACTTGGATCTACGGTGATCCTTCGGTGATCTCCCCCTCTAACCCACACATTCCACAATGTGCCTAAGGAGGGGGATACCCCGCGGGTGCCCCATCTGTTCGCGAAGCGGACAGGTGGGATCACGGTTGAGCCTGCGGCTCACTAAGAAAGCAAACACAAGGTTGCTTCGCTGCGCTCGCAATGACAATTCATGGGCCGCTGACAGTCCTACACAGCCGTCCGGGAGGGGGATACAATCGTTCCATGAAACCTCTACGGAGAGTCCTCACGGCTACCTTATTGCAAGCATGGCGCTACCGGCAGTAGCACAGATGCAGACTGCCATGGACGACGTTCCAGCCTACAATGCGCAGCCACCCGCCCCCGGCGTAAAGCTCCACCGATACTCAAGCCGGAACAGCTCTCGTCTGAAGCGAACCGCTACCCGATCCAGGCCCGGGCATACCAGATTGCGGCGCACATCCACCGAGTACTGCACCAGTTGCCGTGCTACTGCCGTTGTGACCGGGGATATGGCCACAACAGTCTCCGCAGCTGCTTCGCCGACGAGCACGGCGCCCGCTGCGCCATGTGCATGCAAGAGCTTTTCTATGCAAACCAGATGCTGGCACAGGGCAAGACCGCGAAGCAGATCCGCGACGGGATCATGCACGGAGAAGCGAGTAAGATAGACCTTAACAAGGTCTGAAACAACGATGCGGATTCAGGCTAGTTGACGCGAAGCCCTCAACGAGCTATAACTCCGCCTTGCGGCCTTGGCAATGGCAAGTCTGCGACTGCGTCACATTCACCCATATCTATGGCGACTAAAAAGACTGCTCCCCCTATGCAACCGGCAAGGAACACCCCGCCCCCGCAAGACGCCTCCATCAGCGGCTACGAATCCGCCCTAAAGCTCATGCACGATCGAAAATATGAGCGTGCCAAGGCTGGCTTCGAGAAGTTGCTGGAGAACACCCCTCCGCAACACATCGCCGACCGGGTACGCGTGCACCTAAAGGCGTGCACCGCCAAGCTGGCCGAGACGCCCCCCCAGAGCAAGAAACCCGAGGAACAGTACGACTATGCCGTTGTGCTGATGAACGAGGGCAAGAACGATGAGGCGCGTGCTCAGCTGGAAAAAGTAGTGAAACAATCGCCAGACGCTGATTTTGCGTTCTATGGCCTCGCCGTCCTGAGTTGCGTGGCACAGAAATCAGAAGAGGCACTGCGTAACCTGCAGAAGGCGATAGAACTGAATCCCCGGAACCGGATCCAGGCACGGAACGACACCGACTTCCAGAATATGGCGGACGATCCACGGTTCACGGAACTTCTCTACCCTGAGACGCTGGGAGATACCGCCTCTCCGGAATGGCGTAGTTAGCCGAATGACTTCAGACCGTCGTGGCGGTCTCAATGTAGTCGCCATTGGGGGCGGTACGGGCCTCTCCACCATCCTGCGCGGCCTGAAGCACTTCGTCGCCCCCAATCCGGCGAGCACGACGAAACCTGGCCCGGTTGCCTTCCGGCCCGACGAACCACACATTAAAGACCTTACCGCAGTGGTCACTGTCACGGACAATGGTGGATCGAGCGGGCGCCTGCGTACCGAGCTGAATATGTTGCCGCCGGGTGATATCCGCAATTGTCTGGTGGCACTCTCTGAGGATGAAGCGCTGCTCGCCCGCCTCTTTCAATACCGGTTCACCGCCGGGGAGGGGTTGGAGGGACATAATTTCGGGAACCTACTCCTGGCCGCCTTAACCGCTATCAGTGGGGATTTTTCCGTCGCGGTGCGCGAGGCCTCAGAGATCCTGACCACGCGTGGGCACATCGTTCCCGCAACCGTTTCGGACGTGCAGCTCGACGCCATCATGGATGACGGTTCACTCGTACGCGGCGAAGTGAATATCACCGCAAGCAAGAAGCGCATCGTCGAACTTCGCATGATACCCGAGGACGCCAGACCGTTGCCGCAAACGCTGAGCGCGATCGAGAAGGCGGACCTCATCACGATCGGTCCTGGCTCGTTGTTCACCAGTCTCTTGCCGAACCTGCTGGTGCACGGCATCGCGGATGCAATCGCCCGGTCAAGCGCGGTCCGCGTCTTCATATGCAACCTGATGACGCAGGCGAATGAGAGCCTGGGACTCACTGCATCGCAGCATATTGCTGCAATACACGATCACGCCGGCGGCAAACGGTTGTTCGATTACGCGCTGCTCAATACCGCCCCCGTCTCGCCTGAACTCAAGGAAAAGTATGCCGCGGAATCTGCGGAGCAGATCATGAACGATGCAGAGGCGATTGAAGCACTGGGCGTTGTTCCGGTCTCCGGTCCATTCGCGGCAGAGGGACAGGTGCTGCGCCATGCACATGATCGAGTCGCACGTGAACTGGTGGCACTGGGGTACCGCGGACGGTCCGCAATCGACGCTCAAGTAAACTAGTGGTCATGGCCCAGTTTGGAATCGCCATCATGGCTGCCGGCAAAGGCACGCGACTGAAGTCCCGCCGCCCAAAAGTGTTGCATGAAGTGGGCGGAAGGCCGCTGCTGGAGCATGTGATTCGTGCAGCCACCGCCGTTGTTCCAGCGGCGCAAGTGACTGTCATCATCGGACACGAAGCCGATCGCGTCCGCAAAGCCGTCGAGCATCTGGGCGTCAACTTTGTACTGCAGGCAGAGCAGCGCGGCACAGGACATGCGATCCTCTGCGCGCGCGCGCAACTGAAAGACTTCGATCATGTTCTGGTGCTCAGCGGAGACGCACCTCTGATTCGTCCGGAGACGATTGCAACGCTGCGCGACTTCCACATCAAGGAGCGCGCGGCAATGACCATCCTGACGGCGATTCCGCCCGACCCGACTGGATACGGCCGCGTTATCCGGAAGACAGCCCATGGGTTGGAAGTGGAGGCCATTGTTGAGCAGAAGGCGCTCAGGCCTGAGCAGCACGCTGCAGGAGAGATCAATTCGGGCATCTACGCCTTCGCGACGAAATCATTGTTTGAGAACATCGACCGCCTCTCGACGGACAATGCGCACGGCGAGTTGTATCTGACCGATATGGCGATGATCCTGGGTGTTGAGGGCAAGCGAGTGATAGCACTGGTTGCGCCGGATATCGATGAGGTGCTGGGAGCGAACACGATTGCAGAGATGATGTCACTCGACGAGGCTTTGCGGATGCGGAAAGCGCGCCAACTGATGGCGAATGGCGTGACCATCTTCCGCCCGGAGACATGCGTGATCGACACGGATGTCGAGGTCGAAGCAGACACGGTGATTGAGCCGTATGTTCAGATCTTCGGGAACACGAAGATTGGCGGCGAGTGCCGCATCCGTTCGTACTCGGTCATCACGGCCTCTACGATCGGGAACGGCGTGCTGGTCCGACATGGTTCGATCATCGATCACTCCGTGATCGGGAACACTGCTACGATCGGGCCTTATACACATGTTCGTCCGGCAAGTGAGATCGGTGAAGGCGCGCATGTCGGCAACTTCGTAGAGATCAAGAAGACGAAACTCGGTAAAGGCTCAAAGGCCAATCACCTCTCCTATCTCGGTGATGCAGTGATCGGTGAAGGATGCAATATCGGCGCCGGCACGATCACCTGCAATTACGATGGCAAGAACAAATTCGAGACGACGATAGGCAACGGCGTGTTCGTTGGCAGCGATTCGACGCTGGTGGCTCCCGTCACGCTCGGCGATGGCGCTTATGTCGGCGCCGCCTCGTGCATCACCGACGATGTTCCGGCAAATGCGCTGGCATTAGGACGCGCCCGCCAAATTGTTAAAGCCGAGTGGCGCAAGAAGAAATCCGCGAAGCAGGACGAGTGTAGTTGACGAGCATCTACTCTGGGTGTTTACATTCCCCATGCGACGGATGCTTACGCTCTCGATCACCGTTCTTATAACCGCAGCGCTTGCCCAGAACGCAGCCCCACTGCCAAAGACAACTCTCATCAAGGCCGGACGCGTCCTCGACGTCCGCACCGGCGCGTATCTGAAAGGTCAGGCCGTTCTCGTAGAGGGCGACACGATCAAGGAAGTCGGGCCGTTTCAATCGATCAGCGCGCATGTTTCCAAAGACACGACGGTGCTCGATCTCGGCGAGGCAACGCTACTGCCCGGACTCATTGACGCCCACACCCACCTGCTGCAGAACTACGATCCCAAGCTTGACGACGACCCGAATGTCCTGATGACCGTCTCGCAGATGAGTCCGGCAGCGCGTGCCCTGCTTGGCGCCAAAATGGGGAAAGAAGACCTGATGGCGGGTATCACAACGGTTCGTGACGTCGGCAATTCAGGCGTAAACGGGGATGTGGCATTGCGGGACGCCATCAGCAACGGCTGGGTCGATGGGCCGCGAATCATCGCTTCAACCCGTGCCCTCTCCGCGCCGGGAGGTCAATTCGGGCATCTGCAAAAAGACGCTCAGAACCTTGTCGATCTCGAGTACGCAGTCGTTACTACGCCCGATGAGGCCCGCCGCGCGGTCCAACAGGCCTTTTATGACGGAGCGGACTGCATCAAGGTCATCGTCAACACCGGCCCTCGAATTGTTTCGCTGGAAACCATGAAGGCGATCGTCGAGGAGGCGCACCGTGTCCACAAGAAGGTCGCCGCATATGCGATCGGAGACATAGCGACCAGAATCGCGGCGCAAGCAGGCGTCGACTCCATCGAACATGCGTATACCGTCCCGGATGATGTACTGAAGCTGATGGCGGAAAAGAAGATCTATCTCGTCCCAACGGACACCTATGTGGAACAGGTGGTGCAGAACACGGAAGGCAAAATATCTAGAGAAGATGTGGCAAAGATGCTGAAGTTCCAAGGTGACCGCTTGAAGCGGGCGATTGCCGCCGGTGTGCCAATTGCAGCTGGTTCGGATGAATACTATGCCATTCCTCGAAAAGATCGTGGACACTCAAGCCTGCAGGTGCTCCAGTCTTATGGCGACGATGGCATCGCTCCCGCGGACATCCTGCGCTTTGCTACCGTGAACGCGGCCGATCTACTAGGGATGGGCGACCGCATCGGGTCCATCGAGGCTGGTAAACTCGCGGACATCATCGCGGTAAACGGCGATCCACTGCGCGATATCTCAGTCGTACAGAACGTCAGCTTTGTGATGAAGGGCGGATCGGTGTTCAAGAACGCCACGAAGACGACTCAGTAGAATGAAGATGCATGGACTTCGATCAGCTCGCCACATTCCTTGAGGTCGCGAAGCATTCGAGTTTTTCGCGCGCGGCGGAGAAGCGTTTCCGCACGCAACCTGCTGTTTCGGCGCAGATCCGCGCGCTGGAGGAAGAGATCGGAGCGAAACTGTTCGATCGTTCCGGCGGCAAAGTAGCGCTTACACAGGCAGGCAAGCTTTTCGTCGCCTATGCAGAAGAAGCGATGGCAAGCCGCAAGTCCGCGGTAGAGAGAATTGCCGAACTCGAATACACTCCGCGCGGGGAGATCGTTGTAGGGGCGAACGAAGCGACGATCCTGCATGTGCTCACTGAGGTCTTCGGGGAATTCAAGCGGCGGTATCCGAAGGTTGGCGTGAGTATTCGCAGGTCGGAGCGTGCGCGCATCGTAGAGTCGGCGATCGAAGGTTCCATCGATTTTGGAGTGGTCTCGATGCCGGTGAAGGACGAGCGCCTGGACGTACTCAAGATCCACGAGGACGAACTGATGGCGATCGTTCCTCCGGACCATCCGCTCGCCGAGTACAAATCAGTGTCGGCGGCGCAAATGGCGCGTTATCCATTGCTGCTACCGAAGTCGGGAAATACGCGCGAATGGATCGACCGCTTGTTCTCTCTGCAGCAGCTGCGGCCAGAGATCTCCATGGAACTCGATTCGAGTGAGCTGCTCAAACATTTCGTCACGGCCGGAATGGGTATAAGTTTTATCGCGCAGACCAGTGCGGCTGAAGACGAGCGCGCAGGCGTGCTCAAAATGATTCCGCTCGCGGGCCACTCGGTGCGTCGCGATCTTGCGCTGATCTTTCGGAAAGACCGGGCGCTTAGCCGAGCCGCTAAGGCGTTCATCGAGATCGCTGTCCGCCGCGCAAACGGCACTCCGAAACGTTAGCGGTCGGATCAGCTCGCTTTCTTGGTGAGCAGCTTTTCCAGTGAACGATCGAGTACGGTGAGGTAACCTCGTAACAACTTATAACTGTTGTAGTAATCGTCCATCTTGAGAGCGCTCATGTTATCGCGCTTGCTGTGCAAGATCGGCAAGGTTTGTGTGGTAAGTGAGTGCACGGTGATTGTCGGTATGTGCTTCGGGATAAACGCTTCCTCATCCGATTCGCCGATTTGATCGACGTTCATGCCGGAGAGAGGCAGCGACATCAGTGTCGCGGTCCCGAACAAACCTTGCAGCAGGCCTTGGTTCGACCGGTTCACCCATACCTCGGTTGGACCGAGGCCGAGCGTATCGATGATCAACACTGCGCCAATCTTTGCTAGCTCCGCTTGAGACTGCCCTTTGACATATGCCCTGGAGCCGACAAGTCCGTCCTCTTCCCCTGAGAATCCTAAGAAGACAAGAGTGTGCTTCCTGTGGGATGTATGACTCAGATCCTCGAACAGAATGGGCAACATCGATGCGCCGGCCCAGTTATCGACGACTCCGTCTCCCGCTGCCACGTGGTCGTAGTGGGCACCGATCAGGATGATCTCCGGCGTCTCCCCTGGCAGCACGCAAATGAGGTTCTGGGTCGCTTTCTTGACAGGCTGCTCTTGCAGCGAAGCTCCGCATCCGGCGCTGGTGAACATCCGCTTCAGGGTCTGCTCGCGCTGTTGATCAGTGCCGTTGTATTGCAACAGTTGCGCTCGCAACACATCTTTGGGCTGGAACTGTAGGGTGACCTTCTCGTCCGCGTGAGGCGTGGATTGGGCGAGCGTCGGCAGCGGCAGGTACACAATCAGCGATAGAAGCAGCTGCATGCCCACTGTCGAGAGTCCGCCGGCAAAGGATGACCGGGGTTTACGTCGATCAGGACGCTCTATTTGTTCGCCTGCCCTTCTGCGAAATCGCCGATGAGCGGAACCTTGAACCACTCGCCTTTGCTGGCCTTCAGTATGCAGACGATCCACAATATGAGGAATGCAAGGCTGATAAAGGGCGCGAGCGTCCAACCGATCACCGGAATCATGCCCGCCGCAATGTGAAGGAGAATGGAACACACGGACAGTGCTATGCACTGAAACGCATGGAACCGGACAAACTTCATCCTGTTATAAGGCTCAATCACAAGAAAAATGATCGCCGGGATGATTGTGAGATACGCGATCGCGGCAGCGGCATTCTGGGACAGCCCAGTCGATTGGGGCGTCGTGGCGGTAGCAGCACCCGACGGGGTCACGCCAGCAACCGTGGAGGTTTGCGCTCCGCAACGGCTGCAAAAAGTCGCATTTTCCGGAAGCTCAGCGTGGCAAGAAGAGCACGTCATCGAATTCTCCTCAAAGGGATTTGAGCCCTTATTGTGAACGCTGTGAAGTCTATGCCTAAATTGGCGTACCGCCAAGCAAAATTGCTGGAATAGCGGGCTCGCCGCTCCGCCCGGATGCAACCGAGCTTAGGGAACCGGGCCGGGTGTAATTACGTATTGCCCATAGACCATGGCAAAAGTGAAAAACGAAGTGAACATTCCAACGTCAAATCCTGTGCGTGGAGCGGAATGAAGAGCCGTTTAACTCGATTTTTAGTACTTCTCGTTACATGCCTCTGCGCTCTGGAAGCCGGAGCGTTGCAGACGTTAACCCCTGCGCAACCCACCGATCCGGGCAAAGGAATCGCTGCTAACGGCGGTCCGGGAGCGGTCATCCGGGCGTCGATCAAGGTACCGCGAATCGAAAAGAAACCTCTTCTCGAACAGTTTCTGTCCATGGATGCAACAGGGCCTGCCACGCAAATGGCGAAGGTCAGCAACTTTACGCAGCAGCACCCGACGGATGGCGCCCACGCAACTCAGCGCACCGACGTCTATCTCGGATACGACGGAAGCACTTTTTACGCTGTGTGGGTTTGCTTCGATTCGCAGCCGGAACTCGTCCGTGCGCACATGAGCCGCCGGGAAAATATCTATGACGACGATTTCGTAGAGCTGACGCTTGACACCTTTCACGACCAGCGGCATGGGCTGGTGTTCGCTGTGAATCCGCTTGGGATCCAGGCAGACGGGCTTTGGACCGAGGGTGGGAATGGTCCCGACAATTCGTGGGACACCGTTTGGGACTCAGAAGGCAAGCTCACCGACAAAGGCTACGTAGTAATGGAATCCATTCCCTTTCGTAGTTTGCGCTTCCATTCCGGTCCGGGCGATATCTGGGGCGTGACACTTTATCGCTCGATCGCACGAAACGGCGAAGCAGATTATTGGCCCTGGGTCTCCTCGAGGATTTCCGGACGGTTGAATCAGGAAGGAACATTCACAGGAATCGAGGGCATCTCACCGGGGCGCAATCTGCAATTCATTCCCTACGCCTCAGCCCGCGGCTTCAGAGCGATCGACAACCGGGACCCTCTCCAACCGCGCTTCCAGTCAAAGACGTTCGACGGAAAAGCGGGGCTCGATGCAAAGGCGGTCATTCACGACAGCCTTGTTTTCGATGCCACATTGAATCCGGATTTCAGCCAGGTGGAGTCAGACGATCCGCAGAATACTGTCAACCAGCGATTTGAGGTCTTCTTTCCGGAAAAGCGTCCATTTTTCCTGGAGAACGCGAATTTCTTTGAGACGTTGAACTTCTACCAGTCGACGCGGCTGCTCTTCACACGCAGAATCGCAGATCCGGAGTTTGGGGCGAGACTGACCGGAAAGCAGGGCCCGTGGAACCTTGGATTTCTAGTCGCCGATGACCGTTCACCGGGGAAGGCTGTGCCCGCCAGCGACCCGCTCAGTGGCAAGCGGGCTTATTTCGCGATCGGCAGGATCTCCCACGACCTAGGTGAGAACTCCAGCGTCGGACTCATCTTCACCGATCGCGAATTCGTGAATGACTTCAATCGTGTCGGTGGTCTCGATACAAATCTGAAGTTAAGCAAGAACTGGAACTTCTTTTATCGCGGGGTGGTGAGTTCCACAAGGAGCCGGACCGAAGGATATCTCTACGGTTCAAACCAGGATGCATCCGTCGAAGGTGATGGGCGACGGTTTACGTTCGTCTCACAATATCAAGACATCTCGCCAAATTTTCGTACCGAGACCGGCTTCGTCCGTCGTGTGGATATACGCAGACTGAACAATTACTACCATTTCTATTTCAGGCCCGAGAAGAAGCACCTTGTCTTCTGGGGTCCGGAGATGAGTGCAGAGCGCATTTGGGACCACTCGGGCACCGGCGTCGAATACAACTGGAACGGCGACGTGGTATTTAGTTACCGGAACAATGTTCTCTTCGCACCCATCATCGGGATCGAGAGCGATACACTGCGGCCTGTTGATTTCCCCGGACTACCTAGCAACCGGAAATTCATCCAGGATTTCGCGGGGCTCGTCGTAAAGTCCAGTCCTTTCCGGCAGCTCACGTACAACTTGAACTTCCTCATGGGCGGAGCGGTGGATGTTGTCGTCCCTAACGGACAATTGCCGACGGAAGGCGACGAGACCAGTATCACCCAAACTCTCACGCTGAAACCCATTTCGCAGCTCCAGATCGACAACACGTACATACTCGATCGCGTGCTCAGGAACAATCGGAATGCTGCCTTCAACAATCACATCATCCGGACAAAGTGGAACTACCAGTACAACCGGCAGCTCTCATTTCGCTTCATCGCACAATATAACGGAGTGCTCTCGAACCCTGTGTACTCATCACTGCACACGACCAAGAACATGAATTTCGATGTTCTTCTGACCTATCTCATTCATCCCGGGACGGCTCTCTACGTCGGATACAACAGCAACCTGGAGAACATCGATCCGGGACTCTGTTTGCATGTAGGCGGAACAACCGAGTGCGATCCGAACGGCACCGGATTGATCCGCACACGAGGCCGACTCACCAATGATGGCCGTCAGGTATTTGTAAAAGTCAGCTATCTTTTCAGGAAGTAGCGCACCATAGCACACGCGCCCCGGCATTGACCGGAGCGCGCGCGAGTTAACGTCGCAGTCTCTAGAAGCGGTTCCATAGAAACTGGTTATAGACGTCATGGTGGTATTGCACTTCGGGTGTCTTCACGAAGGTTCCCAGAAGCCGGGGACAGCGGTCCGCGGTCGCCTGTTTAAGGTCAGCGTAGCGAGCTTTTACGTCTTCCCCTAGCAGCTGCGATGTCCAGTCCGCCTTTCTAAAGTTCTCAATGGCGGTGTAAATGTTGTCCGGGAGGTAACGCTCTGCCTGGCGCAGGTTGGCTATCTTCGACGTTTCACCATTCAAGCCGGTCTTGAAGATCGAATACAGGACGATATAAGGATTTGCATCGGGGCTAACAGAGCGGACTTCGACCCGAGAACTCTTCTCGTTTCCAATAGGAATGCGGATCATCGAACCTCTGTCAGTCGCTGATGCCTTGATCTGGTTGGGCGCTTCGAAATGCGGATCGAGGCGGCGATACGCATTCACACTGGCATTCAGCAGCAGACAGAGATCGTTTCCGTGCGTGAGAATGCGGTCCACGAAAGACCATGCAAACGCACTCATCTGCTCTTCACCCTTCGGATCGAAAAAGATGTTCTTGCCGGCCTTAGTGATCGATACGTTGGTGTGCATGCCGCTGCCGTTCACGCCTACTACAGGCTTCGGCAGGAAAGACGCAGTCAGTCCCATTCGGGTCGCGACCTGCCGGCAGATCAGTTTATAGAGCTGGATCTGATCGGCGGCGGCTACCACTTCGCCATAACTGTAGTTGATCTCGAACTGGGAGGGCGCAACCTCAGGATGGTCCTTCTCGTTTTCAAATCCCATCGCACGCTGCACTTCTGCCGCTGTGTCGATGAAATTGCGCAAAGGATCGCTGGGAAGCGAGTGGTAGTATCCGCCGGTGTTGACGTATTCAAACGCCGCGGTTTCGTGATAGCGCCGCTCAGCGTCTGTGCCCCGAAAGAGGAACCCTTCGACCTCGTTCGCGGCATTCAGCGTGTAGCCTTCCTTCTCGTGCTGCTCGTGCGCGAACTTCTTGAGCATGCCTCGAATATCTGCGCCATAAGCGACTCCGCCTTTATCGATCACCTCTCCGAAGACGAGGACCTTTCCAGGACCAAACATGTCTGCCGGTGCCCAATAGAACGCGCCCCAGTCGATGGCGAGGCGTAAGTCGCTCTCGCGCTGGGCGGTGAATCCACGTATCGAGGAACCGTCGAAGGTAAGGTTGTCGTAACTCTTGACGAGGAACTTCTTGTCGTAATCGAGCATGTGCAGGCGGCCTTCAAGATCGCTGAACATGACGGTGACGGCCTTGATGCGTTTCTCATCAGTGAGATATTTGAGGCGCTCTTCCTGAACCTTATGCAGAGCGACGCGTTTCTTACGCTGCTCCTTCGCCTGCAGATTGAGCTCTTCTAGTTCTTCATACGGGATTTGCAGAAAATTGCGGAGTTCGGTGGACATGAGGTCTCCTGGAGATTGAAAGTTCAAGGCCAGAGTATCTAGGTAGATAACCGGCTACCAATCGAAACTCTTGATGTGGCCTATCGAAAAGTTTTATAGCCCTTCGCGGCATCCAACATGCTGCATGCAAGCGTTTTCCACAGCTTTCCTGGTACTTTTGGCAATCTCGTCCGGCTTCGCGCAATCCTTCAAGGGCTTTGATAAGAATGAATATCCTGGTGATGAAGCATTGCGGGAGCTGAGCAAGACGTTTGCGTGGAGCGGCTATTGGTTGAATGCTCCTCCCGGGATGAAGTCCAACCCCTGGCAGGGTAAGCGCGAGGTGCTCTCGCACGCGGGATTCCGTTTCGCGCTCCTATTTAACGGAAGGCTCGATGCTGAATTGAAGCAGACAGATCCAGCGGTGATGGGGCGTTCGGATGGGAACGCAGCGGTGAGGGCTGCGCGCGCCGAGGGGTTCTCCGCCGGGTCGATCGTCTTCCTCGACATGGAAGAAGGAGGACGTCTGCTTCCGGAACAAAAGACATACCTCTTCTCATGGACAGACGCATTGAGCGCGTCGGATTTCACTCCCGGCGTGTATTGCTCAAGTATCGCAGTTCCCGATGGGGCCGGTAAGACGATCTCCACTGCCGAAGATATCGGGCAAAGTGAAGGAGTACGGCACATACATCTCTGGGTAGCGCAGGACACCTGCCCTCCTTCTCCCGGCTGTTCTACGGGGATGAAGTTGACACCGGATCGAAGCGGCACGCAGAATGCAGACATCTGGCAATACGCGCAATCTCCGCGCCGTGCGCAGTTCACCGCTTCCTGCGTGCAAACGTATGCCCCGGACAGCCGTTGCTACGCTCCTGGCACACAAATATTTGTGGACTTGAACACATCGAAATTGGAGAGCCCGTCGGCACCGAACCGCCGTAATGCATCCGCTCGCCACGCGAAGCGAACACCCTGAAGCGGATTGCTCAAAATTCTCGGAACTTTCGCTTCCAGACCCTTTCGTTTGTGTTAATTTTGAAGTTCCCATCCTTAGCATTTCGCTCCCCGGAGGCACAACAATTGGGCAAAGACATGGTCCCGAAGCGGCTCTTTCTGACCAAAGGCGTCGGAAAACATAAAGAGCGCTTGACCTCGTTTGAGTTAGCACTTCGCGACGCGGGTATCGCAGCCCAGAACCTCGTTCGCGTATCTTCCATTTTTCCGCCGAATTGCAAGCTGATCACTCGCAAAGAAGGGGTCCGCTATCTGAGCCCCGGCGAGGTAGTCTTTGCGGTCGTCGCAGAAAGTTCCACACGCGAACCGCATCGCCTCGTTGCATCGAGCATCGGGGTCGCGATTCCAGCGGACAAGAACACTTACGGCTACTTGAGCGAACACCACAGCTTCGGCGAAAGTGAAGACCAGGCAGGTGACTACGCAGAGGAACTCGCCGCCGAAATGCTTGCCACTACGCTGGGCGTGGAGTTTGATCCGGACAAGTCCTGGGATGAGAAGAAAGAGGTTTATCGCCTCTCGAACAAGATCGTCCGTACGACAAATGTGACGCAGACCGCCGTCGGCCACAAGCACGGCTGGTGGACGACCACCATCGCTGCAGCCATTTTGATCTTCGAATGATTCTGTTTGGAACCTGCGACGCAGGGGGCATTGCCTTCTGCGTTTCTTTTGGGAGACATCGTGACACCTATCCGAGACAAATTCACCGTCGGCCTCGTACAGATGTACATGACGCCTGATCCGGACGAGAATCTCGAGCGGGCGATCGTCAAGCTGCGCGAGGCCGCTGACAGGGGCGCGGACATCGTCTGCCTCCCCGAATTGTTTCGGACACAATACTTCTGCCAAAAAGAGGACTCGTCTTACTTCGACCTCGCCGAGCCCATCCCCGGGCCGTCTACGGGAAGCATCAGCGAAGTGGCGCGAGAGAAGCATATCGTTGTACTTGCATCTCTCTTTGAGAAGCGGGCGCGCGGACTGTATCACAACACTGCCGCGATGATCGACAACGACGGGACCCTCAAAGGGATTTATCGCAAAATGCACATCCCGGAGGACCCGCTCTATTATGAAAAGTATTACTTCACCCCTGGAGATCTTGGGTTTCGTTGTTTTGAGACAGGCGTCGGCAGTGTTGGAACGCTCGTCTGCTGGGACCAGTGGTATCCGGAAGCCGCACGGCTCACGGCACTGCAGGGGGCGAACATCATGTTCTATCCGACTGCGATCGGATGGCATCCAGCGGAGAAGGCTGAATGGGGCGCCGCACAGCATGACGCCTGGAAGACGATACAACGCTCCCACGCCATCGCCAACGGCGTCTTCATCGCCGCCGTCAATCGAGTTGGGTTGGAGCACGGCGACGTCCGGGGCAATCGGGTCGAAGGCGACGGCATTCAATTTTTTGGCGGACATTCCTCTGCGATCCATTCGGGCGTGTGTTAGCGGAGGCGTCGGAAGACAAGGAAGAGATCCTGATCGTTCCGATCGACCTTGCTCTGATCGATGAGGTCCGGCGCAACTGGCCATTCTTACGCGATCGCCGCATCGACGCGTATCCAACGATCGCGCAAAGATTCATCGATGCCAAGTAAGACATCTGGTCAGAAGCAGTCACCGGGTGCACTCGGCTTCCGTATGCCCGCCGAATGGGAGCCGCACGAGGCGACCTGGTTGGCATGGCCCCACAACCGCGAAGACTGGCCCGGTAAGTTTCCGCCCATTCCGTGGGTGTACGCGGAGATCGTCCGCCACCTCGCAACCGTGGAGCGGGTGCGGATACTGGTCAACGATGAGGCCCACGAGAAGTCCGCCCGGCGCGCGCTACACCGGGCCGGCGCAAGCTTAGATAGCCTCGATTTTTATCGCTGTAAGACCGACCGCGTGTGGACGCGCGACTCCGGTCCTATTTTCTTGAAGCACCAAGAGAGCGGAGAGATCGCCATCACCGACTGGCGATTCAACGCCTGGGCGAAATATCCGAATTGGAAGCAAGATGACCGGCTCCCTGAACGCGTGGCCAAGAAATTGAAGAAACGCATTTGGCAGCCAGCAATCGGTGATCGCCGCATCGTCCTCGAAGGCGGCAGCATCGACGTGAACGGACGCGGCACTCTGCTCACCACAGAAGAGTGCCTGCTTAGCGACGTGCAAGCGCGCAATCCGGGGGTTTCGCGCGAGCAGTTGGAATCGTGCTTCCGCGACTATCTGGGCGCCACTAACGTCATCTGGCTGGATCGTGGCATTGTTGGCGATGACACGCACGGACACGTGGACGACATTGCGCGCTTCGTCGCGCCAGACCGCATCGTCGCATGCGTTGAACCAGACCCGTCGGACGAGAACCACAGCATACTTGCCGAAAACTTACGGCGACTCAAGTCAGCCAAGCTCGAAAGCGGCAGGAGACCGCAGATCATCGAGCTCCCGATGCCGTCGCCTGTGATTTTTGAAGGGCAGCGCCTGCCCGCCAGTTACGCAAATTTCCTCATTGCCAACGGAATTGTGCTCGTGCCCGTCTTCAACGATACAAGAGACCGTATCGCGCTCAACGTGCTTAGTGAAGCGATGCCCGAGCATCGGGTTATTCCAATTTATTGCAGAGACTTCGTGTGGGGACTCGGCACTATCCATTGCGCAAGCCAGCAGCAGCCCGCCTGAAACTCAAAGGGATCGTTACTGGAACCGCACCTGAACTGATTTGGTCACGACAGAGTGATGTTTGAACCTACCGTCGTCTCTTTTCGGATAGTCTGTGCGGAAATGTGCACCGCGGCTCTCTTCCCTCGCAAGCGCGCAATCGATCAGCAGCATCGCCACCTGATGCAGGTTCCAAGCTTCGTAGTCTTCCCTGCATTCAGGGGCTGCAAAATCAGCCATAGCCGTCGTAACTGCGTCCCGGGCTGCTTCGAGCGAAGTCCGGCTGCGGACGACCGCTGCTGTCTTCCACATCACGCTTTGTAACTCGGCGAGTCCTCTGCTGGAATCCAACTTTCCTTCTGCCTCCCACTTCATCGGCAAGCATTCCGAGTCGTCGACAGCACAATTCCGCATCGCGCTTCCCGCGCGCGCGCCGAACACCAGCCCTTCAAGAAGTGAATTGCTCGCCAAGCGGTTCGCGCCGTGGACGCCCGTGCAAGCAGCCTCGCCCGCAGCATAGAGTCCACTCACCGAGGTCGCGCCGGTCAGGTCAGTGCGTACCCCGCCCATCAAGTAGTGAGCCGCCGGACGCACCGGAATAAGATCATGCACGATATCAATTCCAAATTGTGTGCACGTCTCAGCTATGCGCGGAAAGCGGCGCAAGATATGGCTGGAGTCGAGCTTGCGCATGTCAAGGAAGCACACGCCTGCGGATTGATCATTCGCGGCTTCGGCGATCTCCTGGGTAATCGCCCGTGCGACGACATCGCGCGGGGCAAGCTCGCCCATAGGATGGTACTTGGGCATGAACCGCTGGTGCTTGCCGTTCAACAACAATGCCCCCTCACCGCGCAGTGCCTCAGAGAGCAGGAAACGAGGAGCGCCCGGCACGCTCAACGCCGTTGGATGGAACTGGAAGAACTCGACGTCGCTGATCTCAGCGCCCGCGCGATACGCCATCGCGATGCCATCACCGGTTGCAACCTTCGGGTTTGTAGTGTCGGAATACATCTGCCCGGCCCCGCCGGAGGCCAGCAGCACTCCGCGAGCTCGCACCTGGTGCTTGCCATCGTCACCCAGCAATTCGATTCCGCACACTGAACCTGTCTGAGCAAGCATGAGGTCCGTCGTGAACGCGTGTTCGATGAAAGTGATGTTGTGAAGCGTCTCTGCCTTCGCCGCCAGCGCGCGTCCGATCTCGCGTCCGGTTGAATCTCCATGCGCGTGCAAAATGCGGGACCGGCTATGCGCGGCCTCGCGCGTAAAGGTAAGCTTCGTGCCCTCGCGATCGAATGCAGTGCCCCATTGGATCAACTCATGGATCCGTTCGGGACCTTCACGAACCAGCACCTCGGCTGCTCGCTCATCTACCAGTCCATCGCCTGCGAAGATGGTGTCTTGCAGGTGCAGACCGACCTCATCCTCGTCGCTGAGAGCGACGGCGATGCCGCCTTGGGCGTATTGCGTGTTCGACTCGGAGATATCCTGCTTGGCGATGACGAGCACTTGTCCATGCGGCGCAAGCTCAATAGCAGCGCGAAGGCCCGCTACACCTGCTCCTACGATGATGAAGTCGACATTTGCCGGCAGTCGCACGATTTCAGCGTATCAGACCGAAGTCAGCCCGCTCTGAGTACAGTTAAGATGGAATGAGTGAAGCGCATTTCCGTCACAACCAGTTCCCGCGGCTATGACGTGTTGCTCGGTCAAGGACTGCTCTCCGAAGCAGGCGCTCTTTTGCGCTCGAAGCTCAACCTGCAGAACGAGACCGTCGTCGTGGTCTCCTCTGCGCCTGTTTGGAAGCATTGGGGTGACTCGCTCTCGCGCTCCTTCGCTACCGGAGGACTGCGTTGGCACAAGCTGATCATTGAAGATGGCGAAACGGCGAAGACCATCACGACCGTTGCTCGCGCCGCGGACGAACTAGTCGCTCTGGGTGCTGACCGCTCCAGCGTCATCGTGGCCTTTGGCGGCGGCGTCGTGGGGGACATGGCCGGATTTCTCGCAGCCATCTACATGCGCGGCGTGCGCATTGTGCAGCTTCCAACCACACTCCTCGCTCAAGTGGACGCAAGCATCGGCGGCAAGACCGGGGTGAATCTCTCTTGTGGCAAGAACCTTCTGGGAAGCTTCCATCAGCCTGAATGTGTGATTGTCGACCCCGCTCTAACTAGCACACTTACGGACCGGGAGTTTCGGGCAGGGCTCTTTGAGGTCGTGAAGACCGGCATCATCGCCGATCCTGCCCTATTCGATCTTGTCGAATCCCAACCCGATCGTATTCTTGCCCGTGAAATCGGAACAATCGAATCATGTGTAGAATCGAGCGTTCGAGTCAAGGCCGAGGTCGTCTCAGAGGACGAACGAGAGTCCGGACGGCGCCGCATACTCAACTACGGACATACATTAGGACATGCACTCGAAGCCGAGACCCACTACTCGCACTTCCTGCATGGAGAAGCCGTCGCCTGGGGAATGATCGCGGCTGCCCATCTCGCGTTTACTACGAAACACTGCGGAGCTGAGACGCTGAAGCGCATCAGCCATATAGTGCTGCGTTACGGCCCGCTACCGCCAGTTACCAGCGATACGAACTCGATCGTCCGCCGAACCGCCTCAGACAAGAAAACGATCGGCGGCAGGACCCATTGGATACTTGCTCCCGAGATCGGAACAACCACCGTGACCGCAGACATCCCGGTTGAAGCTGTCATGGCGGCGGTGGAACATATAAAGGCGCTATCGACGACCCGATGAATGAAGTGAAGCTCAAATCAGAAGGAACCACCCCGGAAGGTACCCACGACCAGCAATCTGCGGCGCGCGCCGTGCAGCAGATGTTTGACGAGATCGCCCCGCGATACGACCTGCTCAACCACGTGCTCTCGGCGAATATCGACCGCGTATGGTGGTGGCGGAGTGCGCGTACTTTTGACCACATCCTTCGCCAGCCGGACGCCAGGGTGCTTGACCTTTGTTGCGGAACGGGAGACATGACTCTGGCGCTGCACGCGCGCCGCCCGCAACAATCGGAAGCCATCATAGCGGCTGACTTTGCGCACCAGATGCTTTCCCGCGGGGCACAGAAGTTTCGCGCGCGCAATGCGAACGCCCGCAGCGTCGAAGCCGATGCACTGCACATGCCGTTCACGTCCGGCAGTTTCGATTTGATTGTCAGCGCCTTCGGCTTTCGCAATCTCGCGGACTACCAAGCTGGGCTTGAGGAGATAGCGCGGGTTCTGCGTTCCGGTGGCGAGGTAGGAATCCTCGATTTCAGCGAGCCCAAGGGAATGCTCGGCAGGCTCTATCGCTTTTACTTCAAGCATGTTTTGCCCAGGATCGGTGCAATGCTCTCAAGACATCGCGCCGCCTATCTCTACCTGCCATCGTCCGTCGAAAAATTCCCCGAACCGCCCGAGATGATCGAACGCATGCGGCGGGCGGGATTTATCAATGCGACCTGGACTCCATACTCGTTCGGCATTGCGGGGCTCTATCGCGCCACAAAGGCGTAAGGCCTGCCTCGTGTAGCATCTTCTTCAGATACCGTGATAGAGCACAGACCAGACACAGCGTTACATGCGCGTATGCACCATGAGAAGAGGACTGCCGCCCGCAACTCTCTCTTCGCGGCCATCGCCATTACGGGATTGAAAGCAATCGTCGCCGTCGCTACAGGGTCGCTGGGTCTACTCTCAGAGACGGCACACTCTGGCCTCGATCTGGTTGCTGCTCTCGTCACCTACTACAGCATTAACGTAGCCGATAAGCCCGCGGACGCCATTCACCAATATGGGCACGGGAAGGTCGAGAACTTCTCCGCTTTTATCGAGACCGTTCTGCTTCTGGTCACATGCTTCTGGATCGTATATGAGGCGCTGCGCCGTCTTTTCTTTCACGAAGTGCATGTACGGCCTTCGACCGCGGCTTTCGCTGTTCTCCTCTTCTCCATGGCGGTGGACTGGTGGCGATCGCGTAGGCTGAACGAGATTGCGCTCCGCTGGGGCTCTCAGGCGCTCGAGGCGGATGCGCTCCACTTTTCGACAGATATATGGTCGAGCGGAGTGGTGGTACTTGGCCTGGTGCTCGTCTATTTCGGAGAGCGAACGAGCACGGGGCTGCTTCAGAAGGCCGACCCGATTGCAGCGCTGGTCGTAGCTGGCATCGTCGTGCAAGTAAGCTGGCGGCTCGCTCGAAGAACGATTGACGCGTTGCTGGATGCGGCCCCGCGCGGTGTCCATAGCCAGATTGTGCAGGCGCTCCGGCATGTGGATGGCGTGATCGGTGTCGATCAGCTGCGGATTCGCCGTGCCGGCAACCTCTATTTTGCTGACGTCCATGTAGGGGTCCAACGCGGGGTTACCTTTCAGCGTTCGGAGCAGGTGGTCTCCAGCGTCACCGATGCGGTGCATCAGTCCTTGCCGGATGCGGATGTGACTGTTCGCTCTATTCCCCGTGCCAGCGGACACGAAAACATCTTCGACCGCGTACGCGCCGTCGCCTTTGAACACAATCTTGGAGTACATGATCTAAGCGTGCAAGACATCAAGGGCAAGCTCCATCTGGAACAGCATCTTGAGTTGAATGAAGGGTACACGCTCAAACAGGCGCATGACATCGTCACGCAGATCGAGTCCGAAATGTTGGCCGAGGTACCCGAGATCTCGGCGATCTTGACCCATATCGAGAGCGAACCGGCAACGATACAGAAGGGGCAAGACATTATTCGGGACCCGCGCCTCGAAGTGCGCGTGCGCGCACTCGCCCAAGGATTCCCCGAGATCCAGGACATCCACGAGATCGCACTCCGGCGTGTCCGCGAGAAGCTCTATCTAAGTTGCCACTGCAGCTTTTCCGACGACCTTACGCTAGCGCGAGTGCACGACGTTTGCACCGCGCTTGAGACGCGCATGAAGAATGCCGAACCGCGGCTCTTCAAAGTTCTCATTCACCCCGAACCCCTCACCGATAACAGGAGATAGCTAATGACCGAAGCACGCGTCAAATGGACCGACGGCGAGCGCTTCCTTGGTTCTGCAACCAGCGGACACGCGATCGTCATCGATGCGGACCGACAACAGAATTCAGCGGCCGGCCCAATGGAACTACTCTTGATCGCTCTTTGCGCGTGCACCGCAACGGACGTGGTGAATATCCTTCGCAAGAAGCGCGAGCCATTCACGTCTTTGGTTGTGCGAGCAGAGGCGGAGCGCGCATCGCAACCTCCAACGGTCTATACGTCCATCCGGGTGATCTATGAAGTCGGAGGCAAGGTCTCGAAGAAAGCAGTCGAAGACGCCGTCCATTTGTCGAAGGATAAATATTGCTCCGTCTCCCAGATGCTGGGTAAGTCTGTTCCGATAGAGTCCGCTCTCGAATATCTGGACTGAATTCTTCGAATCGTATGCACATTTCGGGTAATCTGATTCTGCATGAGTTCTAAGAAGCAAGTTCTCTTCTACACACAACCTGGCTGACCTCCCTGCTATACGGCGAAAGCCTTCCTCTCGGAGAGAGGAATCGATTTCATCGTCCGCGACGTTAGCAATGACCCAACTGCTGTTCGTGAGCTGGTCGGAACGCACAATAGCCGTTCCACTCCCACCATTGTGGTTGGGGATAAGGTCATGATCGGTTTCAACCCTACAAAACTGGAAGAATGGCTCGCGGAATAACTTCGTCATCCAATAGCGGCAAGATCAATACCGGAAAGCTAGGCGGCGTGGCGCTGATCGCGTCTGCGGCATTCTGTTGGGGGGCTTCGGCAACCGTGGGGAAGTCCATGTTCAATGGAGCGTTCGCCCACAGCGCAGAGCCCATCAGTCCTCTTGTTCTTGCGCAGACCCGAACTACGTTCTCTTTTCTGCTGTTCGCACCGTTGCTCGCACTTACCGGCAACAGGAGCTACTTCCGCATAAGCCGGCGTTCGATAGGTCTCGCGCTTGTTCTCGGAATGTTCGGAGTGGCGGGCTCGAATTTTCTCTATTACTACGGCATCCAGAAAACCAGCGTCGGAACCGCGATCGTACTGCAGTACCTGGCCCCGTTGTGGGTGCTGCTTTATATGCTGGCGAGAAAGCAGCAGCGGGCCACCACCACGCGTGTGGTTGGTGTCTTACTGGCGGTCCTTGGGATTGCTTTGGTGATCGGAATTGGCGGTAGCTCGCCGATCCGTGTGCATCCGCTCGGGTTCGCGGCGGCGATCCTCGCCGGGGTCAGCTTCGCTATCTACAATGTGGGCGGCAGTGTTTTACTGAAGGAGATCAGCGCAATCTCCCTGATGCTCTATGCCATGTTGGGAGCAGCAACATTGTGGGCGATCATCCACCCACCCTGGGCGTTGGCCCGGATGCCTTTTACAGCAGCGCAGTGGCGTTTTCTGGTGGGATTCGCGGTCTTCTCGATGCTAGTTCCCTACTTACTCTACTTCCTCGGATTGCACCGCCTCGATGCCACCAGCGCCATCGTTACGAGCTGTCTCGAGCCCGTCTTCGCGATCCTGCTCGCAGTCACATTCATAGGCGAATCACTGCACGGATTTCAGATTGTCGGTGTTCTATTCGTGATTGGCGCCACCATACTGATCCAGTCGCCGGAGCGCGCCGAAGTACACTCTTTGGCGATCTAGCGTCCGGTTCTCATCTGCCACTGCACCTGAGTGAGTGCAAGGCGTACTTGCTCACGCGCCATGCGTGCCTGCATATCTGCATTGCGACGGGCCAGTTGACGCTGCATTCTTGCCTGCTGCACGCACATCTTCGCCTGTACTTCCGCGCGGAGAGGAGCAGACCGGCTGATCGCAATCGCGTTCGGCAACGGCGGCAGAGCCGTAAAATTTGCCACTGGAGGAACCTGCGGCACGTCGCCCCGCAAGAGCGCCACTTGCACGTGCTTATGCAGCCCACTCTCGAGGTTGCACAGCAGCTTCTGCGCCGGCGCATACACCAGTGCACCGGTGATAGCTACGCAAGCGATCATTCCTTCGATCCTTTTCATCGTGGTTCCTCCTCGCGACAGGGTTTTGACTCGACCCAAACTCCAATGTGAGCAATTTTCTGAATCTTTTTTTGCATCGAAAATTGACACCCCACCTCCCAGTCTTTAGCGTTGAAGTTTCCGGAGGTTTCATGTCACGCTCCCCTTTCCGCGGCGCCGTTATCGCGATCGCACTTACATTGGGCTCTTGCGCGTGTTTTGCGCAGGACATTGCCTCCTTCGAGAAGCAAATTACCGTCAAGCACCTCACCAATGGGCTCACGGTGATCGTCATGGAACGTCCTGAGGCACCTGTCTTCAGCTTCTTCACTCTGGTCGACACGGGCTCAGTGCAAGACCCCAAGGGGGCCACCGGACTGGCACATATGTTCGAACATATGGCGTTCAAGGGGACCCCCGAGATCGGGACCAAGAACTGGTCCGCCGAGAAGCCGGCGCTGGAGAAAGAAGAAGCCGCCTACCAGGCCCTAGATGCCGAGCGCCAGAAGCGCATCGGGAGGGACCCGCAGAAGATCGCAGAACTGGAGCAGGCATTCGAGAAGGCCCAGGCTGACGCGCAGCAATATGTAGTCCTCAACCAGTTTCCAGAGATCATCGAGACCAACGGGGGCGTCGGTCTAAACGCCTTCACAGCGAGCGATGAAACAGCATATTTCTACTCGTTGCCCTCAAACCGCACTGAATTGTGGGCATATATGGAATCATCGCGCTACGCTCACCCGGTCTTTCGAGAGTTCTACAAAGAACGCGATGTGGTCGTCGAAGAACGCCGGATGAGCATCGACTCCCGGCCGACGGGGAGGCTCATCGAGCAATTTCTGGCGGCGGCGTACACTGCCCATCCGTACGGCACGCCGCCGGTGGGATGGCCCTCGGACATCACCGGGGTGACGATCACCGAGGCAGAGAAATTCTTCCATCAGTACTACGTCCCTTCGAACATGACGGTGGCGGTCGTCGGAGACGTCAAGGCTGCTGAGCTCCTCCCAGTGATTGAGCGTTACTTTTCGCCAATTCCTTCAGGTGCGAAGCCCGAAGACTTGCGAACGGTTGAGCCGCCCCAGCGCAATGAACGGGTCGTAACCCTGACAGAACAGACCCAGCCTTTTTATATTGAGGGCTACCATCGACCTGACTATCGCTCCGCCGACGATGCTGTGTATGACGCTATCAGCGACATCCTGTCCACGGGAAGGACATCGCGACTGTACCGCTCTCTGGTTCGCGACAAGAAGATTGCGGTAGGCGCCACCGGCTTTACCAACTTCCCGGGCGAAAAATATGCCGAGCTCTTCAGCTTCTACGCCGTTCCCGCCCCCGGACACACTACACAGGAACTAGCGGACGCAATCCACGAAGAAATCAATCGCCTGAAGACCCAGGACGTATCCGATGAGGAGCTCCGGATGGTCAAGACGCGCTCGAAGGCTGACTTGATCCGAGGACTCGCCGACAATGAAGGCCTCGCGCGGCAGCTTGCGACCGCGCAGGTCCGCTTCGGAGACTGGCGTGAACTCTTCCGCTATCTCGACCGCCTCGACAAAGTCTCTAAAGCGGACATCCGCCGCATTGCGAACGCGACGTTTATGGACACCAACCGCACTGTCGGTCAGATCGTGAATGCGAAGCAGGCCGCGAAAGGAACGAAGTAACCGATGAGCTCGCGACTGAATATTTCCCTTCTCCTGATCGCATGCGCGCTTGGAGCGCTCTCGGCAGCTCCGGCAGTCGCGCAGGCGAGTGCGCCTGCCACCCAGCTTTCGCAGATCCACATTCCTGCGCTTCGTCCCTTCAAGCCGGAACAGCCGAAGCGTATCGATCTGCAGAATGGTGCGGTCATCTTCTTGATCGAAGACCATGAATTGCCGCTGATCGGATTCACTGCGCAATTTCGCGGCGGATCCCGCGATGAACCCGCCACCAAAGTCGGCCTCGCGGAGATCTTCGGCGAAGCGTGGCGAACAGGCGGCACCACCGCAAAGACCGGAGACCAGATCGACGATCTGCTCGAAGCCCGCGCAGCCAGGCTCGAAACCGCATCGGGCATAGAGTCGTCAGTCATCTCAGGCGATTGTCTCAAACAGGATTTCAATACTGTCTTCGATCAGATGTTGGAGTTCATTCATTCACCGGCATTCCGTGAGGACAAGATCGCACTCGCGAAACAGCAGCTCGACGCCGGTATTTCGCGACGCAATGACAGTGCCGCCTCGATCGCGCAGCGTGAATCAGTGATGATCGCTTACGGCAAGAGCAATCCCTATGCAAGGATCGCTGAGTATGCGACAGTCGGCGCGATCACACGCGCAGATCTCGTCAACTGGCACAAACAATACATCGTTCCCAACAACATGATCTTTGGTATCGCCGGCGACTTCAACGCCACCGAGATGGAGGCGCGGCTTCGCAAAGCATTTGGACCCCTTCCCAAGGGTCCGCAGTATCAGGCTCCGAAGGTCGCATTTCAAGATCCGAAGCCCGGCGTTTACTTCATTGAAAAGGACGACGTCAATCAGAGCCAGATCCGCATGGTGGCGCTCGGCACTGAGCGTAAGAACCCAGACTATTTCGCTCTGCAAGTGATGAACGAAGCGTTCGCCGCCGGCGGATTCTCGTCGCGCTTGATCTCCCGCATCCGCACGGCGCAAGGCCTCGCCTATTCCGTCGGAGGCGCGTACGGAGCAGGATGGGACCATCCCGGTATCTTCGACATCGAGACCAGCACGAAGAGCGGCAGCACTGCACAGACCATTCAGGCCATCTACAACGAAGTGGACAACGCCGTTAAAGAGCCGTTCACCGCACAAGAAGTCAATACTGCGAAAGATGCGGTCCTGAACGCATTCGTCTTTCGCTACGACAGCAAAGAGAAGCTGTTGCGCGAACGCATGACCTTGCAGTTCTACGGGTATCCGCAAGACTTCATCGAGCGCTACCATGATGCGATCGAGAAGATGACGCCGGAGCAGGTCAACGCTGTTGCGCGAAAGTACATCAACCGCACAAAGTTGGCTGTGCTCGTCGTTGGAAATTCGAAAGAGTTCGACAAGAGCCTGGCGACCTTCGGCGCGGTCACTCCCGTGGACATCGCGATTCCAGAACCTGCCGAGGCTGCTGCCACCGGCACGGCAGAGAGGCCGAAGCAGAGCACGCCTGAAGGCAAGGCGCTTCTCGCGAGGGCGCTCGCCTTCTACGGCGGACCACAGAAACTATCGGATGTTAAATCGATCAGTTACAACTATTCGGTCAAGACCGCCGAGGGCATTGAGATACATGCAGAGAGTGCAGCAGTGCTTCCTGATCGCGTTCGTCAGACCATGATGACGCCTGGAGGTCAAATGACGGCGATTATCTCTCCGGCGGGATCTTTCATGCAATCGGGTGCGAACTCAGGTCCCATGCCGAAAACTACTGCCGAGATATTCCTGAATGGTATTCGCCGCACGCCTTATTTCATTGCCCACCACTCTGCTGATCCTGCGTACATCTTCACGGTAGATGGCGCAAAGGCTGTCGGCGGCAAGCAGGCGCAGGTCCTAGCCGTTGCCGGAGGGGGTCAGGAGTTCCGCTGGTTGGTCGATCCTCAGACCGGAGAAGTGCTCGGCTCAGAATACCGCGGCACAGGACAGGAGGGTCCAGTAACGAGAGAAGAAACCTACACGGCCTACAAATCCATCAGCGGAGTGCAGGTACCTTTCTCCATCTCTGTCACGCAAGACGGCAAGCCGGCCGCGAACACGACGATCGATGACTATAAGATCAACCCTGCGATCGCGCAGAACAGTTTCGACCCACCAGCGACTCCGGGTGGCTCAAAATAGCAACTAGAGTCCGCTATACCGAAGGAAACGCGGCCGTCCTCGCCCACGCCAATATCGGGAATCGTATCGGGCAACCTTCACACCCGTCCTCAATGCACTGAGGAAGCTATGCTCCTGTGGATCGACAACGATTCCAACATGGCCTCGCCACACGATCAAATCGCCCGGTTCAGGCCGTGAGGTCCGCCTGAATCCGCTCACACCACTGTAGAGCCTGCGAGACTCGGCGTAGGTGTAACGGTAACCGGCAACGTCGTACAGATAGTTTACTAAATGGGAACAATCCAGATGGGTACGATGAATCTGCATACCTAGACTAAGCAGCAGCTCGGTTGGAGAGACAATACTGACAGGCTGAGGGGTGGGGTTCACATCCAGAATCGGGGAAGGCCCTGGCGCAGCCGCTCCATACATAAGCGCTGGACTGAGCACCGCCAAAAACAAAACGACTGTACCACTGATTCTGTTCAATACGTCCATGCCATTCCGTTGATTTGGGGTTTGACATGTTAGATGCGCGAGTAGCGCGGTTGTGAGTACAAATCGGGGGTAGCTGCCCGGAGATGCCTCTATGTATGTCTCTGGGCAACGACAAACATCACTATGAAGATTTCACGAACGCAGCCTCTTCCAGGTGCTCATTCATCGGCGCTTCTGTCTTGAAGTTTCGGACTACCCCTCGATAGAGCAGGAAAGCTGTTATGCCCGATCCGAACAACATGATTGTTCCCGAACCGGGACGATGCAGTAGCAACTTACCCGTCCCGAAGAGCGCGAGATAGACCATCGTGCAACCAAGGATCCACGCCCAGAGATTCGGTCCCAGATCACGAGTCTCCGCAATGGCGGGAACGCGTGCAGCGATCGGCTTCCAGCCACGAACGTCAGGCCGTGCCCTGCGATAGAAATGGACGAGTACGGCTTCCGGCTCCGGCTTCGTCAGGAATGTCACACTGAGCCACACGATCGAAGTCACGATCGTCGTCGTGATTGCGATCTTAGCGAAGACAACAGGAGAGGTCCCGGTGAAGGGCTGGATCTTGTTCAGGACGGCGGTCACCGCCAGAGAACACGCCATCGCTGAGATTTCGCTCCAAGCATTGATGCGCCACCAATACCAGCGCAACAGGTACACGGCACCTGTTCCCGCCCCGACCTCGAGCACCGCTTGCCATCCCGACGCAATGGATGACAGTTTCACCGAAACATATGCCGACGCGATCACGAGCAGCACCGTGCACACCCTCGAAACGCTGACGTAGTGGCTCTCTGAGCTGTTTCTCTTGAGGAATCGCCGATAGAAATCCGCAACTAGATAAGAGGCGCCCCAATTGAGTTGTGTCGCGATCGTTGACATGAATGCCGCCAGAAATCCGGCCATCGCGATCCCAATGAACCAGTGTGGTACCTGATTGTTGAGCACCAGCATGTATCCGGTCTCAGGCTGCTTCAGGTTGGGATACAGCACGATCACGACCAGTGCCGTGAGTATCCAGGGCCACGGGCGGATCGCATACTGCGCAATGTTGAACCAGAGGACCGACAACAGTCCCTGTTTCTCGTCCCGGGCACTGAAGATGCGTTGTGCAATGTAGCCGCCGCCGCCCGGTTCTGCCCCCGGATACCAGGAAGCCCACCACTGCATCGCGACGTTCATTACAAATGTCACTGCCGGAATCATCCACAGGGGCTCAGCGGTCATGCCCCGCGAGAAGCTCGGGAAGAAGTTGAGCGGATCTGCCGACCCCGGGTGCGCCGCTTGCGCAGCCGAGAGTTTTGCCAGGAGAGAGTTCATGCCTCCCACCGACACGACTGCGTAATAAGCGATCACGATCACAATCGACATCTTGAGTACAAACTGGAACAGATCGGTCCAGAGGACACCCCACAATCCTCCCAGTGCGACATACAGCCCGGTGAATGGGATCAATATGAAGACGCAGACCGCCAGCGCTCCTCCCTCGTTCCCTGCCCACACTGTGCCGAAATGTGCCGTCAGAAACGAGCTCATGTTGTTGAGCATCGGAGTATTCGCGAAGGTGATTCCGACAATGCTCACCATCGCCTTTGTTACCCATCCTAAAATCAGACAATTGATCAGGAAGCCGAAATACACAGCCCGGAATCCGCGCAGAAACGCCGCCGGCTTACCCGAATATCGCAATTCAGCAAATTGAACGTCCGTGAGCAATCCCGAACGGCGCCATAGCCGGGCAAAGAGGAAGACCGTCATCATCCCCGACAGCAGCATTCCCCACCACAGCCAGTTGCCTGAGATTCCCTGCGTGTACACAAGACCCGTCACCAGCAGTGGGGTATCGGCGGCAAACGTCGTCGCTACCATCGATGTGCCCGCCAACCACCAATTCACGTTCCGGCCCGAGACGAAGTAATCGTCGACGCTTTTGCTCGCGCGTCCACGAAACCATAGTCCCAGCACCAGGGTGATGAGGAGATAGACGACGATCGCCGACCAATCCAGAAGCGAGAAGTTCATTTTCCCCCTGAAACAGGCTGTTCGCAGCTGCTGCGCCCACTTTTTGGTCGCCGCCACTCGCGCAATGTCGATTAAAGTGAACGGTACTTACTTATCGGCGACACACCACAGTAATATTGCATGGCAATCCTATCAAAATCGTCGGAGACTCTTTTTTGACTCGCAAGCGCTTCGCTGAGCTCTTCGTAACACTGACCATCATGATCGGCGCTTACACAAACTCGGCCAGCGCAGAAGCTCCGTCGTTGCAGTTGATGCCGCTACCTGCTCATGTTCAACAAAGTCCGGGTGCGTTCTTGATCGACTCATCTTTTGCGATCGAACTTCAAGGGTTCAAAGAGGCGCGTGTGCAGCAAGCCCAGCAACGCTTTCTCATCAAACTCTCACGCGTCACGGGAATGCCAGTCCACCTCTACGCTGCACAGCGAGACAACAAACCGAAGTTCTTCATCCACACCGGTCAAGCTTCTAAGCCAATACAACAGTTGGGCGAGGACGAATCCTACCATCTCCAGGTCACTCCGCAGGAGGTTCGCCTCGATGCACCGAATCCGCTCGGCATCTTGCATGGGCTCCAGACCTTCGTGCAGCTCGTGCAGCCCGGACCGGATGGCTTCAGTGTCCCTGCAGTGACTATCGATGACCATCCACGCTTTCCTTGGCGCGGACTTATGATCGATGTCTCGCGACACTTCATCCCCATCGACGCCATCAAGCGCAATCTGGACGCGATGGAAGCGGTAAAACTCAACGTCTTCCATTGGCACCTCTCCGATGATCAGGGCTTCCGCGTCGAAAGCAAGAAATATCCGCTCCTTTATCAAAAAGGATCGGACGGCTCTTATTACACGCAAGACGAGGTGAAGGACGTCATCGCGTACGCTCAACAGCGTGGTATCCGTGTCGTTCCCGAGTTTGATATGCCGGGACACGCGACTTCATGGTTCGTCGGATATCCGGATCTCGCCAGCGCTCCCGGTCCATACCAGATCGAACGCAAATGGGGCATCTTTGAGCCGACAATGGACCCCACCCGCGACAGCACCTACAAATTTCTCGACGGACTCATTGGCGAGATGTCGGCACTCTTTCCCGATGCCTACTTCCACATCGGTGGAGACGAAGTCGCACCCAAACAGTGGGACTCGAACCCGAAGATCCAGGAATTCAAACGTGCGCATAATTTGAAGAGCAACGAAGAGTTGCAGTCTTACTTCAGCGGCAAAGTGCAGAAGATCGTCTCAAAGCACAGCAAGATCGTTGAAGGCTGGGACGAGATCCTGCAGCCGGGAGTGCCCAAAGATATCGTCATACAGTCATGGCGCGGCCAGGACTCGCTCGCGCAAGCGGCACGCGGCGGATATCGCGGCATTCTTTCTTTCGGCTACTACCTCGATCACATGAGCCCCGCCTCCTACCACTACTCGGTCGATCCCATGGCAAAGGACGCAGCGAACCTCAGCGAAGACGAGAGATCGCGCATCCTCGGCGGTGAAGCCTGCATGTGGATGGAGTACGCGAACTCAGAAAATATCGACGATCGCATATGGCCTCGCACCGCTGCCATCGCCGAGCGTCTATGGTCTCCGCAAGATGTGACAGATGTAGCTTCGATGTATGCGCGTCTTGAGTCCGTGTCGTTGAAGCTGGCGCCGTTTACGCTGCGACATTTGAATGCGCCTCCTCAGATGTTCAGCAGGATCGCCGGAGCATCCGGTTCGCAGCCCTTTCAAACGCTGGCAGACGCTCTCATTCCCGCAATGATCGATGTTCGGGGCGACCTCGGCACCTACAACCAGCTCACTCCCCTAAATCGCATGGTGGATTCCATCCCCGTCGAGAGCATAGCCGCCCGTCATTTTTCAGACATGGTGGATCTCATCATTGCCAGGACCGCATCACCCGATGACATCCGTGAAGTGCAGCACCGGCTGACAGAATGGCGCGATAATGACGCTCAGCTACAACCGATGCTTTCGAAATCCAGTCTTACTTCCGAACTGAGCCTCTCATCGCAAAATCTCGCCAAGCTCGCTAACGCAGGTCTTCAGGCGCTGGACTATCTACAACGCGGCACGCCAACACCGTCAGGCTGGCAAGACCAGGCCTTGGTAACGATCGCCGAAGCATCCAAGCCACAAGCGGAGATGATTAACGCAATCGCTCCCGCCTTGCAGCGGTTGGTGCAGGCGGTCAGACCTTGAGATTGCGTTCGCTTTGGTGGCCAACTCGAACAGTGGTTCATCAGCGTCAGATATAATCCGGAGTTCGCAACCCTTCAGGGAGACCTTATGTCGGCACAAGTCGCGACACCTCATAGCCGCAAGACGGCGACACATTTCGAAGTTGAACTCGCTCTTGAATTTGCCCGCGTCGTGGAAGAGGCAGCGATCGCCTCAGCGAAAACGATGGGCACAGGCGACCGCAAGCTCGCGGACCAGGCTGCCACCGAAGCCATGCGCCGCGCCATGGACACAGTCCCCATGCGCGGACGCATCGTCATCGGCGAGGGAGAGCGCGACGAAGCGCCGATGCTCTTCATCGGCGAAGAAGTTGGGTATGGATACAAGAGCGTCGCCGCTGCAGATTTCGCGGAGGTCGATATTGCAGTGGATCCGCTGGAGGGTACGAATCTCTGCGCGACTGGAGCTCCCAATTCCATCACAGTGCTCGCCGCCAGCGAACGTGGCGGACTCCTCCACGCACCTGATTGCTACATGGAGAAGCTCGTCGTCGGTCCCTCTTGCAAAGGTGCGGTGGACCTCGATGCTCCTGTCAGAGACAATCTTCGCGCCATTGCCAAGCGGCTTGATCGAGACGTTGACGATCTTGTCGTGATCGTCCTCGAACGTCCTCGACACGAAAAGTTGATTGCGGACATTCGCGCCGCTGGCGCTCGAATCAAACTGATCGGCGACGGAGACCTCTCCGCCGGAATCTCGGCCGCGGTCCTTGGCTCCGGAGTGCATGCCGTCATGGGAATCGGCGGTGCGCCCGAAGGTGTCATCACCGCCGCTGCTATGCGCTGTCTTAACGGAGAGATCCTGGCCCGCCTCGTCTATCGCGACGACCAGGTCGAACGAATCCAGTCCATGGGCATCAAGGACCTCAAGAAGATCTATCGCTCAGAAGACCTCGCACCTGGCAAGAACATCATCTTCGCGGCCACCGGCGTCACCGATGGCTTCCTCCGCGGCGTACGCTTCTTCGGAGAAGGCATACGCACGCAGTCGCTCGTCATGACCAAAGAGACGGGCAAGGTACGCTTCGTGGACTCCATTCACGTGGACCCACGGCCCGATTTCAAGGTCCGCTTCTGAGAGGAAGCTAGCGTCACTTTTTTAGCTGTTCCCTCATCCCTTGTCCCTCTACTCGGGTGGAGCAGCAGTCTATACGCCACAGGCTCACCCCACCGCAACTGTCGTTTGCGGCAATGGCGGTACCTCTACCTCCACCGTCGGTAGCGCCGAGACCTCATCGCGCATCTTTTGAAACAAAACGGTGGATAGATAGCGCTCCCCATAGCTCGGGATCACCACCACGATCAGTTTGCCGGCATTCTCCGGACGCTTCGCCACCTTGACGGCCGCAGACACGGCCGCCCCCGACGATATCCCCACAAGAAGGCCCTCTTCCTTCGCGAGCCTCAACGCCATCTCGACCGATTCGTCCACTGTGACGGCCTCTACTGAGTCGATGAACTTCGTGTTGAGGTTATCGGGAACGAATCCTGTACCGATCCCCTGGATCTTATGCGGTCCCGGTTTGCCACCAGAAAGGATCGCGCTGTCCGTGGGTTCGACAGCCACCACGCGAAGTTCCGGCTTCTTCGGCTTGATGTACTCGCACACGCCCGTCAACGTACCGCCCGTTCCAACACCGGCCACCAGGATGTCGATCTTTCCGTCCGTATCGCTCCATATCTCCGGTCCCGTCGTCTTGAAGTGGATCGCCGGATTCGCAGGGTTTGAGAACTGCTGCAACATATATCCGTCTGGAGTGGCATCGAGCAGTTCTTGTGCTTTGGCAATTGCTCCCCTCATGCCTTTCAGCCCCGGAGTAAGCACCATCTCGGCGCCGAACGCACGCAGCACGACACGCCGTTCGATGGACATCGAATCCGGCATCGTCAGCAATAGTCGGTATCCCTTCACTGCCGCCGCGAACGCCAATCCGATACCCGTATTGCCACTGGTTGGCTCGATCAGGATCGTCTTGCCTGGTTTGATTCGGCCCGCGCGCTCCGCATCTTCAATCATGCTGAGCCCGATGCGGTCTTTCACACTGTTGCCAGGATTAAAACTCTCGAGCTTTGCGACAATGGTTGCCTTCGCACCGTCGGTCACTTTGTTCAAGCGGACCAACGGAGTGTTCCCGATCAACTCAGTTACATTATTTGCGATCTTCATAGCTGACGGTGTCCTTTCCGATCTATCTACCTATGCCTTATCGACGCAAAGCCGCTCAATCGTTTGAATGTGAGCGGTTCGGGATTGTGCAAGTGCGAATCGAACTCTAACTAAACAAGCACACACCTTCGCCGCGACGGCAACAACAACCTGCGAGGCGGTGGGAGCGGTCGTTCACGCGAAAAGGATAACACCCTAAGGTTTGCGCCGCACGGCAGGAAGGGAGATCCCCGGCCTTTATGCCGGGGATCAAGACGCTTCACTATCCCCCCTTTATTCGGCGTGCATTTGCACGCGGCACGGTCTGACTACCGAATCTCTGCCACTAAGACCCCATACGGCTCGAGTGTGACTTTCTGAAGATCGACGTCCTTCACGTCCGCTGTACTCACGAGCGCCTTTCCGGTTTGGCCTCCGACGGACGCCGCATCGAACTTCACCGATTGCGGCGCAGAGCTCATGTTCAAGGTGACCAGCACAGTGCGCCCGCCCGCCTTGCGTACATACGACATCACGTTTGCATCACTCTCGTTTACTGCCGTGTAGCTGCCTTCATAGATTGCCGGATTGGTGCGTCGCAGCGCAATGAACTTACGGTACCAGTTCAGGATCGACTTCGGGTCTGCCTTCTCCGTCTCCACGTTCTTCTGCTTGTAGTCGTCTCCCACCGGAAGCCAAGTCTTCGCTCCCTGATTGAATCCCGCGTTGGCTTCCGCGTTCCACTGCATGGGAGTGCGCTCTCCATCGCGCCCCTTCTCTTCCGGCCAGCCCTTCCTGCCGATCACGTCCTTCACATCCTCCACACGCTTAGGATCGTTGTTCTCCATCCCGATCTCTTCGCCGTAATACATGATCGGGGTACCCCGCAGCGTCAGATAAAACGCCGACAACAGCTTTGCTACCTGGTCCTTGTTCTCTGCTGTGCCTAAGCGGTCAATGTGCCTGCGAATATCGTGATTGCTCAGCACGAAGACTGGCCATCCGCCCACAGAATTGCTCTCAACTGCATTTACGAGATTGCGGAATTCTCCTGCATCCAGCCGCTTGACCTCCGTGAGTTTGAGGAACATCGGCATCTGCAACTCGTTGTTCTTCGGGCCGTAATAGTCCGCCAGCTTCTCCGGTGTCTCCGTCCAGGTCTCTCCGATCAATACACGCCCCGGGAACTCTTCGGTGACCGTCCTCAGCTTCTGCAGCTCCGCATGGACTTCGCCGATGCGTTTGTCGTTCAAATGCTCCTGCAGTGGCATTCCATAAGCATCTTTACCGGGACGCGGTGGATTGTCGGTCAGCTTCGGATCCTCGAAGAGCGTATCGACCGCATCCAGCCGGAACCCATATACCCCGCGCTTGAACCAGAAGCGGGTGATGTCAAACATCTCTTTCTCGACCTTTGGGTTCCGCCAATTCAAATCCGGCTGTTGCGCATAGAAATAGTGGTAGTACCACTGGTTCGTCTTTGGATCGAATGTCCAACTCGGGCCGCCGAAGGTGGATGTCCAATTGTTCGGAGGCTGCCCCGGCCCCTTCCCGTCCCGCCAGACGTAGTAGTCGCGGTAAGGACTTGTCTTCGACTGTGCCGATTGGACAAACCACATGTGCTTGTCCGAGCTGTGGTTCACCACAAAATCGAGAATGACCTTGATTCCCCGCTTCTTCCCTTCTGCCACCAATCTGTCAAAGTCCGCAAGTGTCCCATACTGAGGATCGATTGCCCGGTAGTCCGAAACGTCGTATCCGAAATCCACCTGCGGAGATGGGAAACAAGGCGCGATCCAGATCGCATCGACACCCAGCGCGGCGAGATAGTCCATGTGCGCGGTGATCCCGTTCAGGTCGCCTGTACCATCATTGTTCGAGTCCCCGTAGCTTCGCGGATAGATCTCGTAGAACACCGCGTGCTTCCACCAATCGCCTTGCTGCACGAACTTGTTCTGCGGCATCTCGAACGCCGATGGCTCCGTTGCCTGTTGCGCAACACAAGTACATGAGACTGCAAAGAGCAGCCCACCTAAAATCGACATGAGTTTTCGCACGTTCAGCTCCTGGGACGAAGAATCGCACTGCAAAATCAACAGACGAGCATACTACCAACCTGAATTCCTGAAGGCACGCACCGTCAGCGTCCGCAAAGTTCACGGTGTACAGTTTAGGGTTCACGGTTTCTGTTCGCTCAGCAACGATCCTCTGAATTTTCATTGCGAGGAGCGCAGCGAGTGCGCGATGGTCATTGGGGTGTGGCTAGACCCCGAAATTTATGCCAAGGAACGGATGCTCCCTGATCGCGCCTTTAGGCGCTGGAGTAATGACGAACCCTGCGTCACCGATGGGCGTTTGAGTGAGTGATTGAACAAGAAACCCTCGAGGGATATGGTGATGCTGAGGCAATTCCCAATATGCCTACCAAACTTGTGCTCATAATGGCAGTCATCGCTCTGTTTCTTCTGTCGGTAGCTTGCGCCTCCAACTCCGACAAGAACAAGCCGCAACAGAAGCTGCTCGAAGCGATGAGAACAGAGCAACAATCAAGTCAAATTGTTATTGGCTTTCAGAATAGCGGCTCTCCATTCACGGAGTTCATGGATACTACTGCAGGCATGACCATGAAGAGGGTTGCACCTCCCGAGATACCGAGTGAACCCGCTACTCTTCGGATGAAAGAGACTAAGGAAGCTCAGTATTCTTCCAACGGCAAGTGGGTCATGACGTGCCACAAAGCGCTTTGCACAATCACCGACGCAGTAGATCGAAGCAAGCGGTTCTCGTTTTCTAAGAAAAACATTCTCACGCCCTTGTCTTGGTCGCCCGACAACAAATTCATGTTCTTTATTAGAAAAGCGCCTAGCTGGCGATTCCCCCCCCGCGGTGTCACCTTGAGGACGAGCGGGATGTTACGGTATACGAGCTAGCTACAGGTGTTAATGGCATCTTCACAACGGTTTGCGGCGGATTCCCATATGGCAACTTACGTTGGTACAAGTTAACCCACCTTGACTAACCCACCTCGAGTTCGCGAGCCGACTCAAAATTATTCTCGGCGATGACCCCCTTGGTGAAACGCCTTGCTGTCTCGAGGCGCCTGCTCTCGTTCGTTCATCCCGTAATCGCGAATGACCCCTGCGATCCGCAATCGGTAATCGCGAAAGATGTCCGCACGTCCTTGCGCCTGAGCGACACGATGCTCTTCCATCGCTCTCCACTGTGCAATCGCCGTTTCATCCCGAAAGAAGGAGAGCGAGAGGACCTTCCCCGGTTCGTAGATACTTTCGAAGCGCTCGATCGAGATAAATCCATCGATGGTCTCAAGCAGTGGGCGCAAGCTTGCAGCGATGTCCAGATACTCCTGCCTTCGTCCTTCAGCAGGCCAGACCTCAAAAATGACCGCGATCATTCCGCTCCTGTCTGCTGAATGGAAATCGTCACTTCCTTGACGACTGCTCGCGAGCCCAAGCATCCGAAACTGCTTGCCCCTTCGCAACATCGTCAACCACCAGAATCAACTGATGATTGTGGTCGCTGTATATGACTTCGATATTGACACCCGCATCGGCCATGCGGCGCGAGAGCTTGCCTAGTTGGCCGGGCTCCGCTTGGTTCAATCGTTGGACAAGCACGTCCCGTTCCGCAATAACCCGGATGCTTGCCCTTTCGAGTGCCGCGCGAGCGGCTGCCCCATCGCTGAACAGAAAATGCCCTATCCCTTTGCCGTCGACAACGAAAGCGCCTCCGCCCTCGACGCTCACTCCAGCCCGCCCCAACGCCTCGCCCATCTCAGCCAAAGCACCGGGCCGGTTCTCCAACGCAATCGTGAGATCCTTCATGTCTACCCCTTGACCTTCAGACAACCCTCCGAGGGGAACTTAACTCTGCGCAGAGAAACTTCAAACTGATAGCGGACAGCTCTTACGCTTCCAAGCTAGTGCACGCTTGCCCATCCCCTAGTTGAGCAGCCCCACCTGCCGCACCACTGCAGCCAGTTTTGTCCGCCCGGCTTCGCTCATCTTGACCATGGGCAGACGAAAAGTCTCTTCCATGCGGCCCAGCATCGCCAACACCGTCTTCACCGGCGCTGGATTGCTCTCGATGAAATTGGCATTCATCAACGGCAAAAAGCGCCTCTGGATCCGCTGCGCTCGATCGAAGTCACCACCCAGTGCTGCTCGCACCATCTCAGAGAACTCGCGCGGTATTTCGTTCGATACGACAGACACCACACCTTTGCCGCCATGACCGATGACGCCCAGCGTGATCGAATCATCACCGGAAAGCACAGTGAAGCTCAGCGGCACCGATGCACACACCTCCGCGATCTGTGCCATGTTCCCGCTGGCTTCTTTGACCGCGATGATGTTTTTAATCTCTGCCAGACGCGCTACTGTCGCGGGCTCGATGTTCGCAGCCGTCCGCCCCTGAACCGAGTAAAGGACGATCGGTTTATCCACGGCCTCGGCGATCGCCTTGAAATGCTCATACTGCCCCTGCTGGGTCGGCTTGTTGTAATACGGAGAAGCAGACAGCAGCCCGTCCACCCCCGAAATCGCCGCCGTCGCCTTCGCTTTGCGGACAGCTTCCACCGTTGAGTTCGAAGTCGCGCCGGCGATCACAGGAACTCTCCCGGAATTCACCTCGACCACGATCTCGACGATGCGTTGCTGCTCGTCTTCGGTCAGCGTAGGGGTCTCCCCGGTCGTCCCGCAGGGCACCAGAAAATTCACCCCCGACTCGACCTGCCACGCCACATGTTTCCGCAGCGCCGCCTCATCCACCGACCCATCTGCCTTAAACGGAGTAACCAGAGCTGTTCCCACACCACGCAATTGCATATATGAGCACTCTACAAGGGAGAGCTCTCAGCTGTCAGCTTCTGACCTAAATCTCCAAAATCACCGGCATGATCAGCGGACGCTTGCTCGTGTTCTTTACGATGAACCTCTTCAAGTCCGCCCGGATCTTCTCTTTGATGACGCCGTAATCGCTCTTCTCTTCCAGGCTGGACTCTTCCAGTGTCTTCTGGACGACCGATCTCGCATCGCCCAGGAATTGCCCGGGATCGCTCGCGCCCAGATTGAAGCCGCGCGATACGATCTCCGGCTGCGACTCGACCCTTCCGGTCAGCTTGTTGATCGCGATGATCGGTAGCACAAAACCATCTTCGCTGAGGTGGCGGCGGTCCTTGATAATGAGGTCTTCGACGACGTCGGCATTTGCGCCCGAATCTATGCAGACGCGTCCCACGGTCACGCGTCCGGCTTTGCGTGCGCCCAACTCGTCGAACTCCAGCACATCACCGCTCTCGATCATCATCACGTTGCCAACGACTCCGAGCATCGATTTGGCAAGTTGTGCGTGACGGCGCAACTGGCGGTACTCCCCATGCACCGGGATGAAGTATTGCGGTTTGAGCAGATTGATGATGAGCTTCAGTTCCTCCTGTGAAGCGTGTCCGCTCACATGGATCGGCGCGCCTCCGCCATCCCCTTCATAGACCACCTCGGCTTCACGCCGGTACAGATGGTCGATCACGCGATAGATCGCCTTCTCGTTGCCGGGGATGATGCGCGAGCTGAGCACAACCGTGTCACCCTTCTCGATGTGTGCATGCTTGTGATTGTCCACGGCGGCACGCGAAAGGGCCGACATGGGCTCTCCCTGGGTGCCACTGATCATCACTAGTACTTTGTCCGCCGGATAGTCACGAATCTGGCTGGGATGGATCAACAGTCCATCCGGAATGTCCACATATTCGAGGTCCTGCGCGATCATCGTGGATTCGTTCATCGAACGTCCGACGAGGGAGACCTTGCGTCCGTTGCGCAGGGCGAGATCCATGGCGATCTTGATGCGGTGGGTCGAACTCGAAAAGCACGAGAAGAAGATACGCCGGTCAGCGCGTGCGAAGACCTCATCCAAACGGCGCATGACTGCGCGTTCAGAGGGCGTATATCCCGGCCTTTCGACGTTTGTAGAATCCTGCAACAGCGCCAGCACGCCCGTCTTGCCGTATTCGGCGAAGGTGTGGAGATCGAAGAGGCGATTGTCGGTCGGAGTAGGATCGACCTTGAAATCGCCGGTATGCACGACCACACCAAGTGGAGTGTGGATCGCCAGCGACACGCAATCGACGATCGAGTGCGTCACCTGTATCGGATTGATGGTGAAGATTCCGACCTTGAACCGCTCGCCGGGCACGATCTCCCGCAAATCAGCATCGTCGAGTAGCTGATGCTCTTCCAACTTGTTTTCTACGAGCGCGAGGGTGAATTCAGTCCCATAAACCGGTACGTTGAGTTCGCCGAGGATCCATGGGAGACCACCGATATGGTCTTCGTGACCATGCGTGAGGACGATGCCGCGTACCTTGTCGCGGTTCTCCAGCAGGTAGGTGATATCGGGCACGACGATGTCGACGCCGAGCAGTTCGGCCTCAGGAAACATGAGTCCGGCATCGACGACGATGATCTCATCGCCATAGCGGAGGACCATGCAATTCATGCCGAACTCGCCGAGTCCGCCTAGTGGTATGAGCTGTAATTTGCCAGAGGGCATTCAGTTGCGATGGTACTACACACTTGTAACACTGGAACGGGCGGCAAGCATCTTCTCTTCGGTCATGCGGCGGAGCTTGGCGTAATGCGAACCTCCCCAGGTATGAGTGAGACCGATGAGCATGTAAACGAAGCCGGTGATGCCGACGAAACGATCAGGCACTGTATCTGCGAGAAGAACCGCAAGTAATCCCACACCTGCCTGCGCACTGCACATGTAAATGGATTGCCGGGTATCGATCTTCTCGACTTCATTCAGTTTGAGCAGTGTGCGCCGGGCGAATGCGTCCTGATACATGAGTGCAAAGATGATCCAGACTGCCGCGAAGCCGACGCCGTAGATAGTGAGCAGGATCCGTCCCTGCTGGGCAGTTAGGACTTCGGGATTGCCGTGTCCGGTTATGAGTGTGAATAAAAATTTGAGCGGATAGACAAAGAGCAGCACCACGAACAGGAGTGCGCTGTTAAGCACTATGATGCGTGTGTCTTCCAGTCCGTAACGCCGGAAGAAGACGTAATGGCAGTACCAGATCTCGATCAGTAAAGCGAAGCAGATCGAGAACGGTAGAAATCCTTGCAGCGAATGGATGAGTTCGTTGTATGTGTGGGGAACCTCCAGCGACACGACGAGAAGCGTGAGCGCGAAGCCAAAGACAACGTCGCTGAATCCATCGATGCGTGTCATGCGCTCGCCCCGGTAGTGAAACTTGATTGCCTGCTTGCGCATTCTCGCCCCTTAACTATCGAAGGATGTCTTCCAGCGTGACCGCAGCGTCAGTCTTTTCGTCGCGGTATTTCACGATCACGGGAGTGTATAGGGACAGTCCCCATTCAAAGGCCTTACCCTGCGCCAGTGCGCGACTGCCAGCCACCACGACCGCATTTTCCGGGATCTCCAGCGGCCGCTCAGCGCTAGCCCGATACACTTCACCATGAACGATGTCATACACAGGCGTGCCGCGTGTCAGTATCACACCTGCCCCGAGCACTGCACGGCGACGGATTCTCGTACCTTCATACACACCGCAGTTGCCGCCCACGAGCACGTCGTCCTCGATGATCACCGGGGACGCGTTGATGGGTTCCAGAACACCGCCTATCTGAGCCGCTGCACTTACATGCACCCGTTTGCCGATCTGGGCGCACGATCCGACCAACGCATGAGAATCGATCATCGATCCTTCATCCACATACGCACCGACGTTGATAAACATCGGAGGCATACAGATCACTCCGGGCGCGACATAGGCTCCCCGCCGGACAGACGATCCGCCGGGTACGATGCGCACCTTGTCCGCGGTGCCGAAGCGACGCGCCGGGAAGCTGTCTTTATCGACAAAGCTGAGAGCAGCGCCCGAGTAGTCGGTCAGTTCACCCAAACGAAAGCCGAGGAGTATCCCTTCTTTGACCCACTCGTTCGTTTTCCAGTTCCCGTCGGCATCGCGTTCGCAGGCCCGGACTTCGCCGTGCTCCAGCGCCTCGCGCAACTGTTTGAAGGCGCGCGGCGCATCCGGATTGCTCTTCGCAGCAGCACCTGCCTGATAGTGTCCGTGGATCTCTACCTGCAACTCTGAAGGTGGGTTCTGAATCCTAGTGTGCAACATGCGAGCGCAGTATAACGAACTGAGAGAAGATTCACTGCCCGAATCTTTGAGAGCACTGCTCAGGCGTACTCTGATCGTCGTCGCCCATCCCGATGATGAGACGATCGCGTGTGGCGGCTTGATGCAGTTCATGCAGGAACCCTGCGTCGCCTTCATGACCGACGGCGCTCCTGAAGATGAATACTGGTGGAAGAAATATGGCAGCCGCGATGCATATGCGCGCTTGCGGCAACAGGAGGCGCGGAACGCGTTAGCCTCTGTAGGGGTCGGCCAGAGCCTGTTTCTGCGCGAATCGGAGATGCGACCGTACGAATTCTCAGACCAGCAGCTGCACACCGTCCTCGATCGCGCATTCGAGGAGCTGGCGCACTTCAGCGCTCGCTTTAAGCCGGATGCGCTGCTCACCCTCGCCTATGAGGGCGGACATCCCGATCACGATTCATGTGCTTTTCTGTCGTCTCGGCTTGGCGAGTTCCTGGCTGTCCCTGTATTTGAAGCACCGCTCTACCACCGGACCGGCAACCTCCCGCACTTTCAACAATGGACGTGCGACACGGGAACTTCTTGCGAGATCGAGATCAAAGATGAAGCGCTCTCACGGAAGAAAGTCATGCTTACCCAATACCGGTCGCAGTTCACTACATTAAGCGAGGGATTCCGGCCAGAGGTGGAGCGCTTTCGCATTCAGGCAAAATATGACTTCTCGCAACCGCCTCATCCCGGCAAACTCAACTATGAAGCGTGGGGATGGCAGATCAGCTCTCTGGATCTCTGCCGCGCGTTTCAGGAGTTCGACCTGGCAAGAGCCAGACAAAGTACGGCATGATGTCCTTTTCCGGCAGTGTATTGTTCGTATCGTATCCGCTGTTGACCGTGACGGAGCAGAGCGCGGGTGGCGCGGAGCAGGTGTTGTGGACGCTCGAACGTGAACTTCATAGACGTGGAGTGGATACCTGGACTGCCGCATCAAACGGTTCGCGAACAGCAGGAAAACTGATCGCCACGGGAGACCCTGCAGACCTGCCGGACCAGCTTGCGGAGCGCGAACGGAAGCACTTTGATGACATCCTGTCTGCGATCGAGAGAGAGCGCTTTGACCTCGTCCACGACATGAGCGGCAGCTTCTGGCGATCAGCGGAAGCGGTGAATGTATCCGTATTGGCGACACTACACTTGCCGCGACAGTTCTATCCTCCGGAAGCGTTTCTCAACGTGCCGGCGAATGTCAGGTTCAACTGTGTCTCCAAAACACAGGAGCAGAGCTTCACCGATGTACCGCAACTGTTGGGACACGTTGTGAACGGGATCGCGCTCGACAGGTTCACCCATGAACCCTGTGTTCCACATGCGCAGCGCGAGTACTTCCTATGGCTCGGACGCATCTGTGAGGAGAAGGGGCCGCACCACGCCCTCGATGTAGCACACGCTGCGGGAGAGCGGATCATCGTCGCCGGCGCGGTGTATCCGCTGCTGTATCACCAGAAGTTCCATGCACGTGAGGTACTGCCCAGATTGCGGCGAGACAAGCAGAACGCGCATTCCGTCACGGCGCCTTCATTCGACGAGAAGCTGAGCCTGATGCGCAATGCAAAGGCCCTGCTGTTGACCAGCACGGTCGAAGAGACAAGTTCCCTCGTAGCCATGGAAGCAGCCGCCTGCGGCACGCCCGTCATAGCGCTGCGGCGCGGGGCGCTCCCGGAGGTCGTACGTGAGGGCGTCACCGGACTGCTCGCCGACGATCTCGATGATCTGCAGCCTCTTCTAAAGAGAGTGGGAGAGATCGATCCGGAAGCGTGTCGCAGATATGCCGTCGAACATTATTCCGCGTCAACGATGGCAGATGGATATGCTGCGTTGTATGAATCGCTCGCCGCAGTTCGCGCAAACCCAGGCGAGTGACGAGCCGGGATCGGTCAGAGATTCCAACTACTCCAAGTTCTCCCCTTCCGTGCTACAAAAGAGCATTACCGCGTGAAAGTTGAATGGACCCTGTGCCCTTTGATTCCCATGTAGTTGCCCGTGCTGCGTGCCGTGTGGATCTCGCCGGCGCGACCCTCGACATCTGGCCCCTCTATCTCTTCCACGAGAATGCTGTGACCGTTAACTTCGCCGTGGATATCCTCACCCGCTGTGAGATCACGCCCAACTCCACCGCGGAGATCGTACTTACCTCAGAGGACACAGGCAGGGCCGACCGTTTTGCCTCGCTGGACGCGCTGCGCAGCGCAACGACTTTTCAGCACGCGCTCGCCGTCCATCTGGTGCGTCATTTCATGCCGGCCGACATGCCCGACCTCCCGCGCAACGGCTTTACGCTCAAAACGCACTCGGCGTCGCCCGCTGGCGCTGGCATATCCGGCTCTTCGGCGTTGATGATCGCCACCACCTCCGCGCTCGCCGCCTTCACAGGACAACGCCTTGAACGCGAGCAGGTCCGCGTCATCGCCCAGAATATCGAAGCGAAACTCATCCGCGTGCCTACCGGCTGCCAGGACTATTACCCCGCACTCTTTGGGGGCGTCAACGCCATCCACTTGCGTGCGGACGGGGTTCGGCGGGAAGCGCTTGCAGTCGCACCGGAGGAGATCGAGCGCCGCTTCGTCGTCGCCTACACGGGGGCTCCAAGGCAGTCCGGGATCAATAATTGGGAGGTCTTCAAGGCCCACATCGGACAAGACAAGCGGGTGCATGAGAACTTCGACCAGATTGCGTCGATCGCGAACGGCATGCGCCGCGCACTCCTCTCAGCGAATTGGGACGAAGTGACCGCCCTGCTGCGGCAAGAGTGGGCTCTGCGCAAGACCAATGCCCCCGGAATCACTACCCCGCTGATCGACACGCTGATGACCGCGGCCCGCAATCGCGGGGCCCTGGCCGGCAAAGTCTGCGGCGCCGGCGGCGGTGGCTGCATGGTCCTACAGATCGCCCCCGAATCTCGCACGGAGGTTGAATCCGTCATCCGCAGCAACGGCGGAGAGGTACTGCCCTTCAAGGTCCGTCGTGTGGGCGTGACTGTCGAACAGAGCCTAGGCGCCACGACCGTCTGAGCGGATTACGCCGTCACAGGGCATACAATCATCTCTCGATGGACCGCAAAGCGATGCCCCCTAAGACGATTGCCTCCAGGAAGTTGGCAGTAAAGGCAGCTGCCAAGAAGTCCCCGGCAAGGGATGTCGGGAGCAAGCCGATAAAGGCGCCTCGCAGTTACCGGCCCACAGCTCCAGAACGCGTGGCAGAGATCCTCAAACGGCTGGACAGGCGCTATCCCAAGGCCACCTGCGCGCTCACACACTCGAGCGCATGGGAATTGCTTGTGGCGACCATCCTCTCCGCACAGTGCACCGATGCGCGGGTGAACATGGTCACCCCGGCGCTGTTCAAAAAGTACCCTACCCCCCAGGCCTTCGCGGCGCTCAAGCCAGAAGCGCTGGAACCTGACATTGTGTCCACCGGTTTCTTCCGCAATAAGTCGAAATCGATCGTTGGTGCCGCCAAGAAGATCGTCCATGACTTCGGCGGTAAGGTCCCGGAGACCCTTGCCGAACTGATCACCATCCCTGGAGCCGCCCGCAAGACGGCCAACGTCGTCCTCGGGGTCTGGTTCGGCAAGGCGGAGGGTGTGGTTGTGGACACCCACGTCCATCGCATCTCCCGCCGCCTCGAACTTACGAAGGCGGATGACCCTATACGCATCGAGCGCGACCTCATGCAGGTCATACCGCGCAAAAAATGGATCGACTTCTCCCACCAGATCATTCATCACGGACGCCAACTGTGCACCGCTCGTGCCCCCAAGTGCGCCGATTGCCCCCTTGAAACCCTCTGCCACGCCGCCGACAAGACCTGGAGAACGGTGCCTCTGCACCTTGGAGCGCGCTAGAAACAGTTTTCAACAGGTTGCAACGTTGTTATTACCTTAGAGTTAACATCCGTTTCGGTGTCTCTGCCATCCAAGGCTTTATGGCGTGGAACCGGAAAAAGCGTCTCAACCTCGTAACCGACAAGGAAGCGACAGGCTTCGTGGCTGAGGTATTTTCTGATCTGGGCTACGCCTTGGGCGTGCCTTTCACACCCACCTACTATCAGGCGTTGGGCTTTTATCCGGACTTTCTCAAGATTCATTGGCAGAGTCTTAAGCCCGTCCTGCAAACGAAAGAATTCTTCGACCAGGCGGACCGCCTCCATGCTGAGGCATACACCGCGGTGCACAATTACTTCCGGGTCCCTGATCTCTGCTTGTGTTTGCGGAACGCACAGTTCTCCGAAGGGGCGCAGCGCGAATTGTCGGCAGCGATCGATTTCTTTTCTTATCGTGATGCCGTCATCTTGCTCATCTGCGCCACGCAGTGTATCGCGTTTGAAGGACCATCTTCCGCCCAGCCGCCCCGCCCGTTGGAGACTTTGAAGCGGCCGCCCGAACTGCCTGCGAACGCTCCTGTGCTGGTTCCAGACGGATCTCTATCGCCGGCCGTACGCAAGGTCTTTGAGGAGATCCGACGCAATCTCGATCTTCCGGTAGTCACCACCGACTACTTTGCGCTGGCGCGCTGGCCAGACTTCATCCAGGACTTCTGGCGCGCGCTTAAACCGAACGCGAACACCATGCTTTATTCCGAACATCGGAGACGCATCGGTGACTCCGCCCTCAGCCTCGCCAGTAACGCTCCTCCTCTATCGGCATTGTCGATGCAGGCGCTTGAAGAGCGCGGACTCAGCAAAGACGCGGTTACTTCGCTCGTGCACATCAATCAGGCATTTTTCGAGGCATTCAGCGCCAATTTGCTGAATGTTACCTTCGCGCAGATCGGACTGGAAGGCGGCAACGGGCGAGGCTTGGACTTCAGGAAAGCCGCCTGAGCGCTGGCTCCAGGTTTTTCCTCACGAACGATATCAAGTCGACCGGCGTGTAATCGCCATGCCGGATCCAGAACACCGGGGTATCCGCAAATAATTTCTTCGAAACATTGTGCCAATTGGGCACCAGGTCGCGGCTCTCCGCATGGAGCAGCACCGCATCGGCCCGGTCCAGAAACTCCCGCGCGCTGGTCTTGAAATCCGCGGTCCCGTAGTCCAGCACGCTTAGGTAAAGGTCGGGCTGCAGGAACCTCATCACACTGTTCGACTCGAAAATGACATTCTCCGAGCCTTGCAACTGTGCGGCGGTGATGCGTTCGCGCAATCTTGGCATGGCTTCGGCGAGCATCCCCTGCCGCGTACGTACCCAGAGTGACTGAGACGCTCCGGCGGCGAGAAATCGCGACGAATCACTTCCACCGCTACCGTCGCGCTCCTCAGTGATCGCCCACTCGTGCTCATCCGCGCCCGGTTGGCAGTCGCAGGGCTCACCGTTTGCGCTGCAAACCCCATGTCCATATTGGGTGATCTTGATGGCAAGCCAGCGGAACTCCGGCAGAGCAGCGATCAACCCCGCAACGACGCTGGTCTTGCCTAGATTGCGTGAATGCCCGCCGACGACAACGACCGCCATCTCAACCTCTAAAAGCTTCCAGTACTAAGACTTCTTTGCCAACCGCGCCAGCACAGCCAACTGCCGGAGATATTCCTTGATCGGACGCGCCGGCGTGCCCCAGAACAGCACCCCTTTACCACGCACTACCTTGCCCGAAGGCACTCCGCACTGCGCACCCAGTACGACCCCTTCTTCGATGCGCACATGGTCCGCAATGCCGACCTGCCCCGCGATGATCGCGCCCCGCTCGATCACTGAACTACCGGAGACGCCCGTTTGTGCCGCGATCACGACATCCTCGCCCACAGCAACGTTGTGCGCAATATGAACGAGGTTGTCGATCTTCGTTCCCCGCCGCACCACCGTCTCATCAAGCGCCCCGCGATCAATCGCCGTATTCGCTCCGATCTCGACATCGTCCTCTATCACCAGCCGCCCAATCTGCGGAAATTGCTCATACTTGCCCGTCTCATCATCCCGGACATATCCGAATCCATCGCTACCGAGGACAGCGCCCGCATGGACCACCACCCGATCGCCTATGGCAGTTCCGGAATACACCGTCACCCCGGGATGAAGCGTGCAATCTCTTCCGATGCGCACCCCTTGGGAAATCACACAATGAGCACCGATGCGAGTTCCGCCGCCGATCTCCGCGCCGTCTTCGATCACTGCGTAAGCTGCGATTCCTATCGGTCTCCCGATCTTCGCGCTCGCCGCAATCACTGCCGCCGGATGCGTCTCCCAACTCTTCGACACAGGCGCCAAAAGCGTCGATGCGCGCGCAAATGCCACCTTCGGCTGCTTATAGATCAGCAACGCCTTTCGTATGCCCGAAGCTCCGGAATCGAGCGATCGGGCGAACTCACCCGCGATCACCGCGCCCGCAGCACATTTCATCGCCGCAACAAGGGCTTCCGGCGACATGGCGAAAACGGCTGCGTTCTCATCCGCTCCGGCAAAGGAAGACACGCGCGATAATTCCACCTCCGCGCCGAAATGTTCTGCCCCAGTCGCACGGGCGAGTTCGCCGCTTCTCATGCCTGCTCTCTCCATTCCGCCGACAACGGTCTTGCTCGCGTACTTGTCAAAAAGCTTGCCTTAATAGATCTTCGCGCCGCCATCCGGTCGCGTCTTCCACCGGCGATGCACCCAAAGCCACTGTTCAGGATAACGCCGAGCATAATCCTCTAATTTCTTTGTGAAGAGCGCCGTGTTCTCAAGCACATCGGCATCATCGTCGCCTGTGCGCACCAGCGAAAGCGGACTGTCGAAGATGATCTTGTACTTTCTCAGCACTTCATCCCAAATCGTGAATGCAGGAATCACTGTGGCTCCGGTGCGCAGGGCGATCCTCGCCATTCCCGACGCCGTACACGCCAGTTCCCCGAAGTAGTCCACAAACACACCCTGCGGAGGGGTCATGTTCGTGTCCATCAGGATCCCAACCGTCTCTCCGCCACGCACGGACCCGATCAGCCCGCGCAGAAAATCGCGGTTATCGATAAGGGTATTGCCGTGCAGGGTGCGATAGCGGTTCACCAGCGCATTCACTTTAGGGTTGTCGAGGTCGCGTATTACGATCCGCAGCGGATTCCCATACACCGAGGTTGCAAAACTGCCGACCTCCCATCCGCCGAAGTGCCCGGTCAAAAAGAAGACGCCTTTGCCAGTGGAGCGGGCGCGATCGTAGTTTTCAAATCCTTCGTAGATGGCGATGGCTTCGACGTTCTCCGGCGTGTAACTCGGAAAGCGGCAGAACTCGACCAGTTGTCGCCCCAAACCGGAAAACATCCGCCGCAAGACCTGCTTCTTCCGCTTGCGAGTCATCTGCGGAAACGCGATGTCGAGGTTTCGCAATCCTACTCTTCGCAATTTGGGGATAGCTGAATATGCCGCCATTCCTAGCGAATATGCCAGCATGCGCGCGACCGGGCGCGGAAGCGTGCCGAGCACGCGCAACACCGTCCACACCACGGCATACTCAAGATTTTTTCGCATGTACAGGATCAGTCGAACCGTAGCAGATATGAAAATCCAGTGTCAACGCGACCGGGCAGTGTCCTGACTTGATTAGGACACTTCCTGCGATCAATGATCCGTACCATGCTCTTGACGATCACCAGTGGCTAACGCGAAACCGCCTGGAACATCGGCGAGCTTAGCAGGCTGACGAACTTCTTATTGTCAGCTTCGAACTTGAGGAGCAGATCTGTCCCCGAGGAATCGATGGTCAGGCTTTCGACGGCGGCCTTCTCTGCAGGAGCACCGCTCATCTTTTTGTACATCGCACCCGCCCGCATCAGCGACGATAGTGTTGCGGCGCTGAAGGAATCCGAGGTCTTAACGTTCAGATTGAACTTCACACCATTGCCGAACTCCATCGTGTATCGGGAGCCGAGCAGCCGCTTCTTTACCGTCTCAAAATCCGCCAATCCCGCGGCTTCACCCAGGGCGGCGCGTATCATGTTCTGAGTGCCTGCAGCATCAAGGATGCTCCATATCGGCTGGTTCTGTACCGAGGCAAGCTGGTCCATGATGGCCGAGTTGTAGTTGATGTTCCGGGTCTCGCCATCGCGAGCATCAAGCGCCTGCTTTACTGCGCCCAGATCGCCGAACACCATCGTCGAAGGATCGAGCATCACGAAGTTCATCCCGTTCGACATCGGATACACATCCATGTCGCGGTACTTCACACTCTTCACCTTCTGCTTCTTCATGTTGGTAGTCAGCTTCAGCGTCGGGATGTTTCCCTGGGCAACGCCCACCAGACCCAGTGCCCCCTTCTTTCCGCGGAAGAGCGCGAAAGTCAGATTGTCGACGTCCTCGGTGTCATTCAGGCCTGCGTGTTTAAGCGACGTTTCCAGGTTCTTCAACTGCTCGGGCATCAGCTTCTCTTTCAAAGCCAATGCCGTCGGTGACCCATTCAGGACGCGATAATCCACCTGTATGATCTGCTGAACGTCATAAGGGATCGCCTGTTTAGCATTGCCGCTCAGCGAACCAGCAAACGCTGTCGCCGAACCCAATACGAGCATCATCAACGATTTACAAAGAATACGCATAGGTTTCAAGGTTGCTGCTTAGTTAGATGCCACATTCTGCCATTTGGCAGCGCTTCTGCAAAGCTATCTATGTAGGTCCGCGACCTGTTTCTTCACGTCTGTGACGAACTCCTCATCCTTCAGTCCGGCAAGATTGATCTCGACATTTGCCAAGGCGCCGGTGATGGCCGCCTGCGCCAGCGCGATTCCGGTTGTGAGGTCCGACGCCATATTCCGGTTCGTGATCGGCTTCAACGCCTCCAGAATGCGCTCAACTTCCTTCGCTCGCTTCGCTGTATCGAGGGGCACTTGGGTCGCGAGCTTTGTTGCCTGGGTCATGCGACTCTCGCCGTCTGCAGAATCCTTCGCTGCTTTGAACGCTGCCATCACACCGTGGAAGGCCTCGGCATCTGCGTCAATCCCGCTTTTCAACTCTTCCTTTAATAATGCCAGCCTAGCGTATTGGCTGCTAAGTACTTCCATGTGTTGCAGATAGGCCTTCTTCCCCCGCGACATGCCGCCACCATCACGCCAGACCCGCCGCCATCGCTCCCGCTGCAGCTGCCGCGCTTCCTCCGCCTGGCGTGCCGTTGGCGCCGCCAACTGTTCTACAAAAGGCTCCACTCCTGCCCGCAGCCCGCCCACCGCCATTTTCCCGCTCATCACCGCGGCCAGCCGGTTTTCCAATATCAACGACGAATCAAAATTCTCCACCTGCAAAAACCACTCCGCTGCCTGCTCCAAAGCCTTCTTCGGAATCAGTCCCACAATCTCGCTCGATACGGGGATCACTCCATACCGCGCCGCTTCGCGCTTCACCAACTCAAACACGCGATGCACCGGAGTCTGCTCAAAGTCTGTCAGGTTCATCGAGACCTGCGCCAGCCCGCGCACTGAGAAATCCCGCGCCCTTCACAAACCGCATGCCGCCATTCGACGCCCGCACCGCCTTCGCAATCTTCTTGGCAATCTCCACATCGGGCGTATTCAAAAACACGTTGTACGCAATCAAAGGCTTGCGCGCGCCCACCACAGTCGCACCCGCCGTCGGCATGAACTTTCGCTTCCCCAAAATCCGGCCTGCGCGCGGGATTCGTAGCAATCTCCGCCCGGATCCCTTCAAACTGTCCGCGCCGGATATTCTCCAGATTCTGCCGCTCCGGCATCGCCGCCGCCGCTTCATACAAATATACCGGAATCTGATATCGCTTCCAGATCTCCGCCCCCACATGCTTCGCCATCGCCACGCAGTCTTCAATCGTCACCCCATCAATCGGGATGAACGGAACCACGTCCGCCGCCCCCATCCTCGGATGCGCCCCCTGATGCGAGCACAAATCAATCAACTCCGCCGCCTTGCCTACCCCACGAATCGCCGCCTCCTGAATCGCCTCCCGCTCGCCCACCAGCGTGATCACGCACCTGTTGTGGTCCGCGTCCATCTCGCGATCGAGCAGAAAGACTCCATCCATCTTCATGGCGTCAACAATGGCGTCCACCTTCGCCTTGTCGCGCCCTTCTGAAAAATTCGGAACACACTCCACTAGCGTTGACATGTTTGTCCCGGGTTGGGAAAGATTTCAGCTTACTTATTTAACAATCTACCGGAAGCGGTTGAATTTGCACTTCTGGGTGGCAACAAGGTGAAAGCCGGTAGCTGACAGCTTCCTAGTACCGCACCCAATTGCATCTCGATGTTTGGTCGTCATAGGTATCCGATTTCGGACTGCAGAAGTGACCGACTGATAGCTTTATCTGCACTGTGTTCACGCCCGGATTCGGAACAGTAAGTCCGGCATTCGAGATGTGCACGTACTTCAATGCCAATCCGAGATGTTTGTTCGACCTTGGTTTCACCGGAAAATGAATCCCGATCCCTGCCTGCGGTGTGAAGTTCACCGCACTCGTGCCGTCCGGGACGTCGTGGTTCGTAAATAGTACGCCGCCGCCAAGTTCAATATATGGAATGACTCGCCGGAAATGGGTCAAGTTGTACTTGATGTTAAAAGGCGTGAAGCTCACGCCATAGGCGTTGTGGATCTGGGTGATGTAGAAGATTGGAATGAAGTCGATCGTGTACTCCAGATTTCCCATGGGCGCTTTGAGGAACGGATACCCGAAGCGCACGCCTGCCGAAAAGACTCCACTATTTCCACGTCCACCGGCTGCGCTGTGCCCACCCTGAATGAACGGCTCCGCTTCTTTGCTTCCCACCGGCAACAGGTCTGTCTGTGCCGCGGCAAGCGAACACCCGAGTAGTATCAACGCGAAAATCTTCTTCATCCTTGCCCTCACCTGGAAACAAAACCATATCAGAACTCTTGGCATGCCAGCATGTGCGCTCAACGAAAACGCCGTCCGATCAAGGACGGCGTCATATCCAATATGAATCGGTTCTATGCCTCTGCCAACGCTTCATTCATGTCCAGATTCGAATACACATTCTGGACATCGTCATTGTCCTCGAGCGCCTCCAGCAGCTTCATCATCTGCTTCGCCTCGCTGCCCTCAAGCGTCGTGTAGGTATCGGGGATCATCGAGATCTCAGCTACTTCCGTCTCGACTCCTGCGCTCTTGATCGCCTCCAGCACTTGGTGGAACGCTGCCGGATCGGTCAGCACTTCCCAATTGTCGCCATCGTCTGCCAGGTCGTCTCCGCCGTTCTCAAGGACGATGTTCATCAGTTTCTCTTCATCCGCCGCCGACTTGGCGACCACAATGTAGCCCTTCTTGTGGAACATTCGAGAAACAGAACCGGTCGTACCCAAGTTGCCGCCGTTTTTCGCAAACGTGTGACGGACTTCGCTCACCGCCCGATTGCGGTTATCGGTCGTGGTCTCCACGATGACCGCCACACCTCCCGGACCGAAGCCCTCGAAGGTGATCTCCTCGAACTGCGCGCCTTCCAGTTCGCCGGTGCCGCGCTGGATCGCGCGCTTGATATTGTCCTGCGGCATGGAACCCGCCTTGGCGTCAGCGATGGCCTTGCGCAGACGCGCGTTGCCGTCCGGATTACCGCCGCCGATCTTCGCCGCCATCACGATTTCCTTGATCAGACGTGTGAAGATTTTGCCGCGCTTCGCATCGAGCGCGCCCTTTTTGTGCTTAATGGAATGCCATTTGGAATGGCCAGACATGGGATTGAAAACCTCTTTATCGGATTAGAAAGCGTTCTGTACTCTCGCTGATCACGCCTTTAAACCGCACAGAATGCGCAGCAGCGTCCGCGAATGACAACTCGTCAGTATAGCAAAGCCCGGCACTATCGTTGCCGCCCTCCCTGCTACACTGCTGCCGTAAAACACGACGGAGTTCTCAATGCCAAACCCTATCGTTCATTTCGAGATTGGCTGTCGCGACCCGCAGCGTACCTCCGATTTCTACTCATCTCTCTTCGACTGGAAGATCGAGAAGGCTGGTCCGAACCTGATGGTCCGGACTGGCGGTCCCGATCCCAACAACGTCGACGGACACATCAACACGCCCGGCCACGAGCCGCACAACTACACCATCTTCTACGTCCGGGTGGAGGACTGCGCCACCCACCTCAAGAAGGCCGAATCACTGGGTGGCAAGACACTGGTTCCCACCACCACGCTCCCCGGTGGAGGCGCCTTCGCCTGGCTAGCTGACCCCGAGGGCAATACGATCGGCATCTATCACGAAAGCTGAGCGGTTTACGGCGCAGTGACGCGCTCCACATACTTCGGATCCAACTGTCCCGCCGCCGGCAGCCGTTTCGTCAACTCCCGCCAGTGCGGATCGATCGCATAGACCTGCTTCAACAGCGGAAGAGCCTCGTCAACACGTCCCATATTCACCAGCGCGATCGCGTGCCAATACATCGGCTCAGGATTCTCGTTGACCGGAAGCAGATGGTCCGCGGCCGAATACTCCCGCAGCGCACCCTCCATGTCGTGGTGCTCGGTCGCCAGATCTCCGGCATTCATGTGGTTATAAGCGCGCTGCAATCGGACAAGCCGGCGCAACTCCACCAGCGGCTGCGACGCATCATCCACCCGCAGATTGAAGATGTAGCCCTTCGACGGATCGCTCTGCTTCTGCCCGCTCACCACGATCAGCGCCGCCGATTGCCTTCCCCGAGCGTCTCCTCCCGCCGCCTGTCCGGCATCGAGCGCAGCCAACATCCGCTCCGCGAGATCTCCCTTCACCGACTCGAACGCCTTCGCCATCGCCGGCCACACTTTATCGTTGAGCATCATGTTGGATTGAGCAGAATAGTCCTTGCCCACACCGAGTCTTCCGTCTTTTGAGAATTCAAGCGTAGGACTATCCGACTTCGGCGTCCCGACGATTTGGCCTGCAGCCTGGATGTCCATTCCGCCCGTCCAGACCGCCACATCACCTTTCGCATCGATGAAGGATATCTGTCGAACGTTGCGGGCCTGGTCTTTTGTGAGTAGCGACGTAAGTGCCCGGAATGAGTCATCTCCGCGCTCCATCGCATCCAGCCCCTTCGGCCCATAACTCGGATCGACGAAGCTCTGCGTCGCCACCGCACCGACTCCAGCTCTCGCCCACGGAACCTCAGCGCCGACCGCAAACCAGTGGGACTGCACGGCAACGCCGATCTCTCCGGTCTCTGGGTCACGTGCCACTATCGAGAACGTATGGGCCAGCGGCCCCGGCTTATGAATGGAGCCGTCCGCGATACTCCTGGTCCGCGGAAGCTGCTGGGAAACGCAAACTCCCAGCGCGAGGCAAAAAACGAGCGCGATCATTCTTCTCATGACCGCGCCATTCTAAATGCTTTTCACTGATACCAGCCCAAGCCGGATACGCCTACTCTTTAATCGCCGTCTTCGCCAGCTTCACGCGGGCATCGTCCAACTTCTTTTGTGTATCGGCGATCTCCGTCGGATCATTGTCGCCCGGCAGGCTCTTTGCGAATTCATCGACCGCGCGCTTCCACTGTGCCGCCGCCAACTCGAGGCGTCCAGTCTTTGCAAAGACGTCCCCGAGGTGTTCATGCACGGTGCCATCGTTGTCGATCTTTTGCGCCGCACGGCGCAGATATTGCTCTGCAAGATCGTACTTGCCGACCTTGTAATAGGCGTAACCGAGCGAATCGAGATACGCGCCGTTCTGCGGATCCTGATCGACCGCCTGCCGGATGTCCTTGAGCGCTTCTTCCAGATGAGAACCGTGCTCTGCCAGCATGTATCCGAGGAAATTCAACGTCATCGCATTTCCCGGATCGCGCGCCAGCACCTTACGGAAGAATCCTTCCGCAACGTCATACTTTTTCTCACGCTCAAAGAGTGAACCGTAGAGGAAATTGATGTAGTCCTTCTCATCGGGCTTGGACGAAAGCTCCTCCGCTTTCTTGAGCGCCTCTTCCGATTGCGAAAAATTGCGCATCCGCGAATAGATCTGACTCAACGCGATATATACCTCGCGGTCTTCGCCTTTACCCAGCATGGATTGGGCCAGCTTGATCCCCTCAGCCGTCTTTCCCGTGTCTGCAAGCTGAGACGCCAGCGTGAGCTTCAGCCCCTTGTCGTCAGGCATGGACTTCACCGCATCCTGTGCAGCGGCTGTCGCCTGCGGGAACATGCGGGCCTCCCGGTAGGCGTCGATGATGTCGCTCCATCCGCGCTCGGCAGGCTCTCCGCCCAATTCAGTGAGCTTGCGGTAAGTGTCCACTGCGAGCTGTGTCTTGTTCTGCTGTTTGTAGTTGTTGCCAAGCCGTTCGAGGAAGATGGCGCGATTGTTCTTTTCACCGGCGGTAAGATTCTTGCCGTCGGTCTTCTGCACCAGGGAGTCCAACAGCTTCGCCGCCTCGTCCGGATGCCCCTGCGCCTCGAGGATGACCGCCTCGTTGTACGGTACTTCTTGAGACTCCGGAATCATCCCCTCGGCCTTCTTGAGGTTCTGGAATGCCGGGTCGTATTGCCCAAGCCTGCGCTGGATCTCCGCCATGCGCAGCAACGTCTGCGCGTCCTGCGGATCGGCCTGTGCGATCTTCTTCTCTTCCACCAGTGCAGATTCGTACTGGCTGTCGTTGTAGAGGCTTTGGGCCAGGGAACGCTCCACATCGAGGTTCTCCGGATCGGCGTCGACCGCTCTGCGGTAAGCTTCGACCGCCTTCTTGTAATTGTGCTGCTGCTCGTAAGTGAATCCAAGCGCGGACTGCAACTTTGCCGTGCGCTGCGCCTCTGGAATGCCTTCCAGCAGCTCCGCTGCGCGCTTGTTGTCGCCCTCTTCGTTATAGAGGTAGGTGAGGTATGAGAGCGCGTCCTCGTTTGCCGGACGCTGCTTCAGCACCGACTTCAGCTCTTGCTCTGCCGGAACATAGTTCTTGCTGAGCATGTACAGGCGTCCAAGCAAGAGGTGGCTCTCCCAATCCTGCGGAGCGAGCCGCACGATGTCCTTGTATTGCTCGATCGCAAGCTTAAGCATGTCCTGTGATTGCGAACCCGCCTGCGTGTCGCCGAGCAATTGCAAATAGATGCCGCCGAGCAGTTTGTGCGCGTCCACATTGTCCGGATCGCGTTTGATGACGTCCTGGGCTTCGTTCACCGCATCGCGGATGCGGTTCGTATGAAAGTAAAGCTCCGCCAGACCAGCGTTCAGGTAGCTTGATTTCGGGTCTGCAGCCAGCGCCAGCTTGTACTCGTCGATCGCCTTGTTCGCGAACTCAGAGCGCTGGTAGATCGCAACCAGCTCTTCGTACATGTGCGCCAAAGCGTAGTGGTAGTAAGCGTCAGCGCGGTTGGGAGTGCTGGCACTCGCCGGAATCGTTCCACTCGACTCTTGTTTCGTTTGAGCTGTTGGCGCAGTCGCCGGATTCACCGGGGCCTTTGTGTCAGGCGGGATGTACTTCGGCGCGGATTGTTCCGGCTGTGTGCCCTTGGGCGAAACGGCATTCTGCGGCGGGGCGGCCTGCGGCGACGCGCTCGGTGTCGCGGAAGCTTTTCCCGGCTGTTGGCCAGACGCAAAGATCGGTGCCAGCGAAAGCGCCAGACACAGCAGAGACGATCGAATTTTAGATGAGGTCATGTTTTCTGCGGAACCGCCGCCCTACCAATTGGATGCAAGAGGCCGCCTGCCGTCGCACCGTACGCAGCCGGACTACCAACATTCTGTTGAGATTCTATCGCTACCTGTATCTGTAAGACGAAACTGAGGACCGTAAGTCGCAGGAAACCCTGGCTCTTCAGTGCCGGAAGTGCCTCACCCCGGTCACAACGATTGCCAGTCCGAGCCGGTCCGCCGCCTCGACAACCTCCGCATCTCGCACAGATCCGCCCGGTTGGATGATCGCGGTAGCTCCCGCCTTCGCTATCTCCTCTACTCCATCCGGGAAGGGGAAGAACGCGTCAGATGCCGCCACGGAGCCAGACAGAGGCAGTACCGCCTTCATCGCACCGATCCGGCATGAATCCACCCGGGACATCTGCCCGGCACCGACTCCAACCGTCTGCGCGTAAACTTTTGTGCCCGGCACGATCCGCGCATAGACGATAGCGTTCGATTTCACGTGCTTCGAAACCGTCCATGCAAACTCGAGCGTCGCCAGCTCCTCAGGCGTAGGTTGCCGTTTCGTAACCACTTTTAAAGCATTCTTATCGAGCGCAATCGCGTCCGCATCCTGCGCCAGCATTCCGCCCGAGATCTGCTTCCATTGAGTTTCAGGTCTGGCGACGGCCTTCACTTCCAACAGGCGCAAGTTTTTCTTCGCCGCGAACCGCTCCTTTGCCTCTTCACTGAACGACGGAGCCGCCACCGCCTCCACGAACAGCTTCGCGATCTCCTCAGCCGCCGCCGCATCTACCTCACGATTGATTCCGATCACCCCACCGAACGCCGAGACGGGGTCCGCCTCCAATGCGCGCAGGTAGGCGTCGCGCACATTTGCCCCGCTCGCCGTTCCGCACGGATTCGTGTGCTTGATGATCGCGCACGCGGGAGCTTCGAACTCCTGCGCCAACTCCCACGCCGCCTGAAGATCGACTAGGTTGTTGTAGCTCAGTTCCTTCCCCTGCAATTGCCGCGCATTCGCGACCCCTAACGCCGATCCATCGCTGTACAAGGCTGCCTGCTGATGCGGATTCTCTCCGTATCGAAGGTCTGCAAGTTTCTTGAAATCCAGGCGCAACGCATCCTCAAACGCATGCGGCGCAGACCGCTCGCCTGCGCTGCTGATCCCATTCAAGGTCGCGACGATGGCTGTATCGTAGGCAGCCGTGGTCCGGAACGCCTTCTGCGCCAGCTTCCACTTCGTATCGAGCGATAACGCCTTGGTCCGCTCCAACTCGCTCGCGATCTCCTCATAATCCAGTGGAGAGGTGACGACGGCTACATCATGAAAATTCTTCGCCGCTGACCGGATCATCGCCGGGCCGCCGATATCGATGTTCTCGATAAGTTCCTCAAACTGCACTCCCGGCTTCGCCGCAGTCTTCTCAAACTCATAGAGATTGACGACGACGATATCGATCGGTGCGATTCCATGCTGCTCTACGGCAGCCTTGTGCGTCGGGTTCTCGCGGATATGCAATATCCCGCCATGCACCTTCGGATGCAGCGTCTTCACGCGCCCATCCAGCATCTCCGGAAATCCCGTCAGGTCGCTGATCTCAATGGCTTCGACGCCATTCTCGCGCAGCAACTTGTAGGTTCCGCCAGTGGAGACGATCTCGGTACCCAATGCCGCCAATCGAGCTGCAAAGGCGACGATTCCAGTCTTATCGGTGACGCTCAACAGAGCGCGAACAGGAAAGCTCAAATCAAAATCTCCATCAGGAAGCTAACCAACGATTGTCCCACACCATCGACGCCGCTGGTCAGTGCTCGTGTCTCCGGTTCGAAAGCGCAAGATAGAGGAGCTGAAAATCTGCGCCCGGATTTTTGGCTGAAATGTTCGCATTGGAAATATGCAGATACTTATAGCCGATGCTGATGGCAGGGCCCTTCGTCGGAAGCCATCGCACTCCACCCCCGAAGTTCACGGTGAAGTTGAACTGTGATGCTTGCGGAGAGAATATCCTTCTCTGGAAATAGAGCGCTCCGCCAGTGTATTCAGCAAACGGCTGCACCCGATGCGTACTGTTCAGTTCGAACTGAAAACCAACCGGACTCGCCCCGGCCCCATAGACAAGCTGCCTTCCGCGTGACAAAGAAGTGCTGTCCGTGCGAAACAACTTCGGCTCTGAAAGCAAAGCAACCGGAATCACCTCCACCTTGTAGGAGAAGGTACCCACCTTAAGCCTCTTTAGCGGAAGCGTAACCCCTGCACCTAATAAACCGATCTGACGGTCCTGCGCATATCCGAATACGTGCCCGTTGGCCACGCTGCCGGCAAACCAGACCGAATATCGTGGACTTCGTTTTGTTGGGAGGCCAGTGGTTGGGCGCCCAGGATCCACCTGCGCCCTCACCTGAGACGAGAGCAGCAGACAAAGCAATAGGCCGATAACCGATGGCTTTCCCCTCCAACAACTACACAACCGAATCACCTCTTCGTGCTCAAGTCTGCATGAACCAGACCCTACCGCAATTTTGAGATTCCGATGAAAAAGGTGTTTGCATCGGTGCCGGCAGAGCGCCCGCTTCCCGGCAGATTGTGTAGATGCTGATACTTATAGCCAAAGCTGAACACTTCATTCGATGAGTGGAACATCTGGATACCGCCGCCCAGATCGCTAGTCGAGACGAACCGCGATCCTTGAGGTGATAGCACGTGGTCACCGAAGTACATCACGCCAGAGGTCGCGGATAAGAATGGTTGGTACTTGCTGCGCGGCCTGAGGTTCAGTTGCAGACCGGCCGGGCTGAAGCCTCCCCCATACACCCGGTGCCGTTGCATGGTCTGGTCACGCGTTGGATCGGGGTGGGGCTCCGAGATCACGGCAAGAGGCGTGAATGTCGGCGCAAATCTGAGCGCCCATCGATCTCGGTTAACGAACCGTCGCGAAAGATGGATGTCCCATGTTCCGAACTTTACATCCGGATTCGTGCCGATAAGTTGTCCACTCAGAAAACTCCATCCGGACCAGAATCCAAATTCCTTTGGCCCGACACGGTCTGGATCAAAGCCTATCTCCTCGCCCGACCATTGGGAGGTAGCGCGAACCATGCGGTTCTCCCGGTACCACGGTGCCTTGAGTCGCAGCATGTTGGCGGTGCTTCGCGATGGATTTAGAAATGAGATGGACATCAGCCAGACTGGATTGTGGCCCTTGGTTTCCAGACGCCGGATAACATTCTTATCCAGTACATCTTCCGCAACCGTCCATCCCAGGCCGCCCACCGGGGTCGTCACAAGACTTACGAACCCCGTGCCGTTGGTTCTCTTGCCCGCGGACCAATAGATATGGTCTCCGTTGTGTCCGATCGCTGCCTCTCCGAACGGACCGACCTTCCATAATGTGCTGTAGATCGTAGAAAACACGAATGCCCGCTCCCTGCTCCTCCAGTATTGCGCGCTGTTCTCAAACTCGCTTCCGGGAGATTGGGGATCGTTATTGAGCCAGATGTAGTTGGTGATCGCACCCATCATCGGGTGTCCGACGTAGTCGTCGAGCATCGGATTGTCGTCGCTCCATCGCCAAAACCGGTACCCCGAAACTGAATCGAAATACCGGTGCAACCACTTACCGTGAGTGGTCTCATATCTGTACCAATAGCCCGTATAGATGTTTCCGACGTCTTCAAATGCATTGAAGACCGCTATCTCGGATAAGAGGGCCTTCCAATGCACTTTGCAGGAGCGTTCCGCTGTCACGCTTTGATAACAAGGGACAGTTTCGCGCTTCACTCCGGTCAGCACTTGGCTGGACTGGTTACCATCCGGGAGATCGCGGGGGGCTTGTTGAGAAAAAAGACACGCTGTGGCGAACCACAATATGGCGGGGATCAGCAGGGGCCGGGGGGACATCGGCAACATTCAATCACACCTGTGCAGCTCCTCCAAGCGCAAAAGCAATAAGCTGTTAACGAATGGAGCGCCTCACGCGGGCGCGCCGCGGCGACGCCGCGCTCTAAGTGGGATCGGAAGCAGGCTTTTCTGAAACCGGTATCTCTTGTGCGGGCATCTCTCGTACAAACCCACTGAAGAGGCGTCTCTCCCCAACCACCACCTCCCCGAAGCTGATCTCAACGTTGATCCGTGCGCCAGACTTGTGCATCGCAGGAAGATGAATTCCGTCCCAGCTCATGGTCCGTGTCCCGGTCGAGAGATAACGGCCGATTCCTTTGAGGTGCATTGCACGATATTCAGGAGGAATAAGAAGTGTCAGCAGCTCCCCAACCATCTCCGACGATTCATAACCGAAGAGTTTGCAAGCATGCTGATTGGCAAAGATGATGTGGCTTTCTTCGTCGATGGTGATGACCGCTTCCGTACGTAGATTGGCAAGCGATGGTCCTGGCACTCCTGTCAGGGTCTCATCGAGTTTCTGCTTGTGGAAATAGTCGCCTATGTTTCTTCCAATCTCCTCAAGTTGGTTCAGGCTACTCTCCGGCAGGGTGCGCGGCACGGATGCAAAGAACTCCAGCACACCGAAGACCAGCGATTCGTGCAGTATCGGCAACGCGCAATAAGACTGAAGATGACTGCGGGAGGCGAGTAGCATCCGGGGGAAGGCCGTGTCCTTCTGTAGCTCCGGGATCACGAGTGCTCTTCGAGAGATCCAGACTCTGCCCGGCCCGCCTTCGCCCGGTCCTATCTTCTTTGCGAGGCAGAAACGCTTGAACTCGTCATACTCTGGCCCGAGCGTCTCGAACGCGCCGCAGTGCATCACCAGCGATTCATAATCTGCCCGCCAGAAGCAGCCAATGTCGAAATCGAATTCTTGTGCGATGAGGCGGAGAGTTGAAGAACACGCTTCCAATACGTTAGTGGCTTCTCCAAAGACCTCTGCGATCTCAAAAAGGAGATTCGAATCTGCCATACTCGAATCGTACTCGAAAGGCTTTGCGCGTGCGGACGCTGCAATAGAATACAAAACGTGCAGCAGAATTCAAACGCAAGCGATCCTCAGCAGCCACTCGTCGGCGAAGTCCTCACGAATTCCGATATGCCGCCTCCGGCGCGCTCCCGGCATAGAAGCTTCGCCGGATTGCTTGTAGCGGCAAACGTCGTCGTTTACCTGCTGATGGTGCTCAAGGGTGTCTCCCCCTTTCAGCCCAATTCGCACGATCTGGTGCACTGGGGCGCAATGTTCGGTCCCGCCTTCGCCGCCGGACAGCACTGGCGTCTGGTCTCGAGCGCATTCGTCCACATCGGACTCATCCATCTCGCATTCAACATGTGGTGCCTCTGGTACCTCGCCGAACTCTCCGAAAACATCTTCGGCGGCTGGACCACATTCGCAATTTACATACTGACCGCCATGACCAGTTCGCTTCTGAGTCTCGTGTGGCGTCCTAACGCCATCAGCGCCGGAGCGTCGGGCGCGATCTTCGGACTCGCGGGCGCCATCATCACGGCTCTTCGGGTCGGTAACCATCGGGTGCCAGCACTCGTTCGACGTACGATATCCAACTCCGCGCTACGCTTCGCGCTCTTCAACCTCGTCTTCGGACTCCTGCCCGGCATCGACAACGCAGGACATCTCGGTGGCATGGTCGGCGGACTCATACTCGGCGCCGCCTATGGCGGAAGCGGTAGTATGCTCACGCAATCCGACCAGCCGTTGCGCCGCGCCATGGTGTCATTCGTCTTCCTGGTCGTCCTCGCCGCAATTCTCTTCTGGTTCTTCCCAATCCATCGCCCGCGCTGGATCTGACATCCGATCCGGGACCCCTACCCTATAATCGCTGAGTGGACTCCACCGGCCCCGACGCAGAACGCCAGCAATCGCCCGGACTGCATCCGATGAAATCGATGCGGCGTCCCCTCTCCCTCGCGCCCGACCTCCCTCGTGTCCAGCAACATACCGCGCCTAGGATTCTGTGGATGCGACGCATTCTTCGCATTCTTTATGTTCTCTTCTCCCTCGAAATGGGAATCATGCTCATCCTTCTTCCTTGGAAAGACGCATGGACAGACAACAGCCTGGTCCTCGGCTATCCCCAAATTCGCCTCTGGCTCAACCAGGATTTCACCCGCGGCGCCGTCTCCGGCCTCGGACTTCTCAACCTCTGGATCGGCATCTGGGAGGCCTCCCGCTTCGCACGCCCCCAGCCCGCGTCCAAGTAGCCCAGTTCCCTCCTTGAATCGTTTGCCCTCGCGGATGCATCATGAAGTGCATGAGGCGACTACTCACAACCGCTCTGTTCGGAGTCATGGCACTCTCACCTGCGCTCCCCGCCCAGGCTCAATTCAGCAGGTCCTCGAAAGAACCGCAAATACGCTCCGTCTCCGGTGAAGTGATGAACTCCGACGATGCCCCCGTCAAGGACGCCGTCGTGTATCTCAAGAACCTCAAATCCCTTGCCATCAAGAGCTACATCACTCAGCCCGATGGAAAGTACAGCTTCCTCGAACTCTCCCCCAACGTCGATTACCAGGTCTGGGCAGAATCCAACGGTCAGAAGAGCGCGAACAAGACTGTCAGCTCCTTCGACAGTCGTCCGCAGTTCCACTACGACCTGCACTTGCAGGAAAGCAAATAACTCTTCTGGTCCCTGTCTGCAAGTTGCAGGCATACAGAGAACGTTCGTTCGCATCTCTCTAATTTCCACACGAATCCAGGAGACTAAGGCATCTTGAAAAAAATCCTCATTTTTAGCACCGCTCTTTTTCTCGGAGTGGCAGCATTCGCTCAAAGCGAACAGTCCACTGCTCCCGATCAGACCCAGCAGGCCCCCCCGGTACCCACCTTTCACGTCAACGTGGTCGGACGCACAACCCAGGCCGTCAATTGGCACAATCGCAGCGCATCCACGAAAGTGGATTTCAAAGGCACTGATCTAATGCCCGCTGCCCGAGGAGAGGCCCGCGTCAAGAGTGAAGCCGGACGCATTCGTGTGGAGACCGACATCCGCGGTCTCGGCGATCCGCAACAGTTCGGCAAGGAATACCTCACCTACGTCCTCTTCGCCATCACTCCCGAAGGACGCGCCCAAAATCTCGGCGAGATCGTCCGCGACAAGAGCGGAAACACGCACACTCAGACCTTCACCACGGACCTGCAGTCCTTTGGACTCCTCGTCACCGCCGAACCTTATTTTGCCGTCACCCAACCGAGCGATCTTGTCGTGATGGAAAACGTCATCCGTAAAGATACCGTCGGTGCGACCCAGCCCATCAACGTCCACTACGAACTCATCGGCAGAGGTGGATACATCGCAGCGCCCGCCGCTTACCAGGCGCCGATCATCGATCAGAAGTTGCCCTTCGATATCTATCAGGCTCAGAACGCCGTCCGCATCGCAGCCGACAACGGTGCACAGCAATACGCGCCCGAGGCCTATCAACGCGCGGCCGATCTGCTCACGCAGGCCCAGCAATATGCGGCACGGAAGAAAGTGGAATCAAGGCCCATCACGACTGTCGCGCGTAACGCGACGCAACAGGCCCAGGACGCTCTCATCCTGACCCTTCGCCGTAAAGACGCCGAGCACCTCGCCAAAGAGCGTTCCGATGCCGCTGACCGCCAGCGACAGGCCGAACAAGATGCCGACGCCTCCCGCCGCAAGGCGGAAGCCGATGCTGCTGCCCGCGCCACTGCGGAACAGCAGGCACAGCAAGCCAACACCGCCGCCCAGCAGTCAGCCCTCGCGCAGCAACAGGCAGAACAGCAGCGCAAAGAGGCGGAACTCGCCCAACAGCAAGCTGAGCAAGCGCGTCAGCAAGCTCTCCAGCAGCAGCAGGCGGCCCAACAGGCAGCGAACCAGGCCCAACAGGCAGCGGCGCAAGCGCAGCAGGAGAAAGAACAGCTGCGTCAACGCCTATTGCAGCAGTTCAATGCCATCCTCGCCACCCGCGACACCGCCCGCGGATTGGTAGCTAATCTCTCCGACGTGCTCTTCGCCACCAACAGCTTCCAGCTCAGGCCCCCAGCTAAACTTGCCCTCGCTCGGTTCGCCGGGATAGTCCAGGCATACCCCGGACTTCACTTGCAGATCGAAGGCAACACCGATTCGACTGGAACCGAAGCATACAACCAACGCCTTTCAGAGAAGCGCGCCGATTCGGTACGCGATTTTCTCACGACGCAAGGCGTACCGATCGCGTCAGTCACCGCCAATGGCCTTGGGCAGAGCAATCCGATTGCCCCGAACACCACTGCTAGCGGACGTCAACAGAATCGCCGTGTAGAGATCGTCGTCTCCGGCGATGTCATCGGACAGCCCATCGGCGTCGCACCCGCCACAGGTCAGGGTGGCGCACCGGAAAGTCCCGCTCCGCCGCCGCAGCCATCTACGGCAACGAATCCACGCTAAAGCCACGTCACGGCTGATCCCCCGGCTTAAGCCGGGGGATCAGCCCATTCCATGACTTGTCATTGTGAGCACGCTTTATGACTTGTCATTGCGAGGAGCGTAGCGAAGCAACCTTGCGTTTGCTCTTGGACGCCAGCGCGTTACTTCAGCCTCTGCGGAGCTGCGGCGAATAACGCCGGACCCTTTCTCAGATACCCGCAAACATCTTCATCAGTCCCCCCACATCACTCCCGCTCGCATCCGACACGAATGTGTACGTCAGCCCCGATTGCGAACTGGTCTTGACTGTAAAAGACGGACGCTCCCAGACCGGCAAAGAACCTTCCGGCTTCGATTGAAAGATGAACACTGAGATCTTGTGCTTGCGCAGGCCATAGATCAAATGCGCTCCCGGTGACCCGTCCAGATAGACCATGCTGCCCCCGAGCAGCGCATATTCCGTGCCCTCAACCTCCGGAAGATTGAAGGCGAAGGGCAATCTCCCTTGAAACCACGGCTTCACCGTATGGCGGTCGGTCGAGACAACATCCACGGGATTCGCGCTCGCCAGGCTCGTCACGTGCTCGTCGATAAGTTCTGCCGTCTGCCGTCTGCTCCCCTGTATTCCGTTGAAGAGGAGAAGGACAATGATGACGATGAGTGCCGACGCTCCCGCCATCTGCGGAACGAGTTGCAGGAATCTTCGCGAACTTGTTGCACGGCCCCCGAACTGCCGGTTCAATTTCGCACGGAACTCAGCGCTCGGCTGGTAGCGCTTGCCCGCTTCCCGCGTGGCGGATTTGAGCCGCATTCGTCCCAGAGCATCTGCCGCACACTCCGGGCATCCACGAAGATGAGCGAACAATTCGTTCATCTCCGCGCCGGATAGCTCGGCATCGATGTAGGCGTCTAGCCGATCTTTCTCTTTACAGGGCATGGTGGTATGCGCCCTCTCTGAAATGTGCGCGGATTCGTTGCCGTGCACGGGCAAGTCTCGACATCACGGTACCGATCGGGATTCCCAGCGCCTCCGATATCTCCTGATAACTCATCTCTTCGACGTCCGCAAGCAGCAGCACCTCTTGGTACGGGAGTGGCAGAAGTTCGATGGCACGCTGAAGTTCAAGTTGGTTCGTGCTCGCCAGCAGGATCGACTCCGGATTTTCTACGGTGATCGCAACCTCTTCTCCTTCATCGTTCTCGAGTGGCACCGTCCCGTGGCGGCGCAGGCCTGCCCGCGACGTGAGAAATGAATTGCGCAGGATCCTGAAGATCCAGGCGCGAAAATTTGTTCCCTCTCGAAACGAAGAGAACCCCTTGAGGGCCTTCACAAATGTCTCCTGCACGAGGTCTTCCGCCTCTGCCGTGTCCTGACATAACCACCGCGCAAAGTTGAAGAGCGCATCGAGATGCGGAACTGCCAAGGCCTCGAATGCCGCGCTGTCATCTCTCGTGCCCACCTGCACGCCTTTCAAACTGCGAACACTGCATTTTATTCCCGAATCTTGAAAACCATTTTTCTCACCTCCCCGGGAATAAAACCACTGGATTCCGGTTATTCCGGCAGCGCACCTAGGAGTGAGGTGAAAGATGAAACCAGAACTTAGCAGACGCTCTTTTATGAAGATTGCCGGTGTGTCGATCGGGATCGGCGCTCTTTACTCGGTCGCCCCTCCCGCCTTCGGAGCAGGTGCCGAGATCATGCACTATCTTGGTGACAAATCCGGTGAGACCCAGACCCCCTTCTCTTTCCTTCAACTGAGCGATGCGCACGTAGGCTTTGACGGGCCACCTGATCCTCTCGGAACCAAAGCCTTTGAGCGGGCAGTCGAGATGGTGAATGCGCTCGATGCTCCACCCGACCTGGTTCTGTTCACAGGTGACCTGATCCACGACACAGAAGACCGGGACATGCACGTTGCACGGATCAGGAAATTTCAGGAGATATCCGCAAGGCTCAAGGTTGGAAAGATAAAGTATGTCCCCGGAGAGCACGATGCCGGAGTCGATAACGGACAGATCTACCGCGAGTTCTTTGGGGACTCCAACTACTCTTTTGACCATCGCGGCGTCCACTTCGTAGCTCTCGATAATGTCTCCCGCTCTAAGCCGGAGGTAGGCCCTGAGCAGATCGCATGGCTCAAGCGCGACCTCTCAAAGTTCTCGAAGCACGCCCCGATCGTGGTGTTCACACATCGCCCGCTCTTCGACCTTAAGCCCGAGTGGGAGTGGTTCACGAGCGATGGCGATGAGGTGATGAATGCGTTGGCGGCCTTCGATAACGTGACCGTCCTTTACGGCCACATTCATCGTGAGCGCACAGATACCATCGGCAACGCAAAACTCTACGCGGCACGCTCCCTGATCTTTGGCTTTCCTGATCCGAACCAGGTGAATGAGAAGAAGCCGCTCTCCTTTGACAAGACACAGCCCTTCAAGAACCTGGGGATAAGAGAGATCAAGGAGACTGGCGCCTCCAGTCCTCCTCAAATCACCGACGTCGAACTCACCCTGAAAGAGTTTTCGGGCATTAACGGGATTCAACAACTATTGAAAGAGGAATTGCTATGAACCGTCTGAAACAGATTCTGCTTTCGATCGGCGTGTTGCTGATCACAGTACCTGCGGCGCTTCTCATGCCGCTGTCGATGGATGGGCAACCGAGCGCTGCTGCCGATACTTCGCCAGTCGTTCCGATCACGGCTAAACGCTTCGAATTCGAGCCCAAACAGATCACCCTCAAGAAGGGACAGCCGGTGATCATCCGGCTTACCAGCGCCGACGTGACCCACGGATTCTTCGTGCGGCCGCTAAAGATCGACGCCGAAGTACCAGCCGGAAATAGCGTCGACATTCCGGTCACTCCGCAGACCGTCGGTCAATTCACTACCATCTGTCACCACTTCTGCGGCTCCGGGCACGGCAACATGCACATGGTCATCAACGTTGTGGAGTGAAGGATCTTTGTGACCAAGCTGCGACCAATAGCGTGCCTCCTCGTACTATTAGCTTTGACAGGATGCGGCGTGCGGCAGCCCGGCGCCGCTGAGACCAGGCTGATTACCAGCGTCAAGCACAACATCACCGTCGGGGGTAAGAAGGATTCAAATCCCTTCACGCCAACGTCGGAGAACATCCAGGAAGGTGAAAAGCAGTTTCAAAACTACTGCAGCGGATGCCACGGCCCGGACGGCTTACGCACTGGAGTGCTCTTCGCAGAAAAGATGTCCCCGCCCGTGCCTCTCCTCAATTCCCCCGAGGTCCAGCGCTACACCGACGGACAAATGAAATGGATTCTCACCCATGGCGTCTCCCCCTCAGGCATGCCCGCCTGGAACGGAGTCCTGACCGATGACGAGATGTGGAAGATCGTGCTTTATCTTCGGCATCTGTCGTAGCTATCAGCGGTCGTTGGGCTTGGGAAGCGACGAAACAACTCCGCATTCGACACCGTAGCGCCGGCTGCCAGCCGGTGGTCGGGTGGGCGGCCCGCCCATGATTTCAAAAACATTCTCTTGCAAACGAACGAACAATCCTGCTACTCTGCTTCTCCCACGGCGTGTCTTCGGACGCGCCGTTCGCTCTTTGAAATCCGATACCACCACATATTGGGCTGACTGAAGAGTAAACACTATTACTTGGATCTACGGTGATCCTTCGGTGATCTCCCCCTCTAACCCACACATTCCACAACGCACCCAGGGAGGGGGGTATACCCCGCGGGTGCCCCATCTGTTCGCAAAGCGAACAGGTGGGATGAACAAGTTATCGCTTTGGACGAAACTGGGAGCCGCAAACCGAAAGCTGAGATGAGAGCTGACGGCTGAAAGCGTCCCTCACCGTTCGCCGAACTGGATCTCCATCCGCGTGTCCCTTGGAAACACGACATTGTGTCCACGCGCAATCCAGCGCGAATACAGTGAGTGCGAAAGCGAATAGTACGCAAAGCCCGAGGAGACTGGAGTAGCGCGCACTGCGAGCACCATTAGGCGGCCCATCAGTCCGAAGCCGCCAGCGACGAATCCTTGCCCACCGCCGCCTTCCTCGTCTGACTGTGCGGTGGCCGCGAGCGTAGCGAGCGCGAGTGGCGCGAGATACTTGTTCCTCGCGGGCTGGGCCTCGGCGCCACCCTCCGGGTCAACCTTCAGCCGCGCTTTTGGATCGCCCTCTGCCGCCGTGATCTGGCCGTGTAGCTTGCGTTCCACATCCCCTGGCAGGCTCATGCCGGTAAAGGTAAAGCGCAGTTGTCCATTGCGCGCAAACCAGCGCGCTGGCTTCGAACGGGTCACCGTGCCGCGCAATGCCGTCCCTTCCGGCAACAGCAGACGATGCTGCTCGTCGAACACCGGCTCCGTCATCACCGCTTCCACCGGATGCCCCTTCTTGTCAGTGGCAGAGTCGAGGCCGGAGACGAGTCTCGCCCTCACGACTGCGTTACTGGGTAACCTGGTACCCGCGTCCGCAGAGATATCCGTAGGGGCATGTGCCACAACGGGGACCGCCACCGGCTCACGCAGATCAGCATCGAGCTGGGTTCCCTTCTCTATCCATTGCGGATGGTACGGCAGGGACATCCACAACATGGTCTTTACGCGATCGAGTTTGCCGGGCTCCCTCATGATGCGAAGAGCTTCCGCTTTTCTCTCCCGGACCATGACCTTGATCTGACTCACGCGTGACTGATGCATGCCCGCACTCTGCATACGCACAAGTTGCCCGCTGGGCTGTGCGACTGCAGTTCTCGATGGCCACCATCTGTCCATCGGACAGTTGCAACTGCTGAAACCGGATCTGCGGGTTCCGCTCTGGACTGAAGTCACCTCGTGCAGCCGCTGCCAGGCGGTGCAGCTTGGGAGCGGCCCTGAGCGCTGTGATCTCTCCCACGAGTTCCGCTCCCTCGGGAAGGACTACTCGGTCCCTCACATAGACCGGAGCCGTTAGGTGCCCGCGCACCTCCTGCCCGGCACGCTGCAGCTTCACCCGCGAGTCGATCGCAACCCGCAGCGGCACCCCAGCCGGCACCGTTACCTGCGCAGTAGATTCCTGCTTAGCAGTCGACGGAAGAGGACACGCGGCGAGACAACCGGATAGAAGAGTACACCAAAGGAACATGGGGCCTTGGGAGTGAGTTCTGAGTCTAAGTTTATACGTGTGAGGCAGTGATAGCTAACGGACGTCTGCCCTGAACCTTACTGGCCCACCCACATCGCACGGAACCACGACGGAACCACACGCAGCGATAACTCACCGGCTTGGGCGGACAGCACTTCGCCACCACCCTCCAGCACGGCCTCTTTCAATTTCACCGCCAGCGGCTGCTCCAGCCCTTCGGTGACGACGATCTTGTTGCCGCGCTGATCGAGCTCCACGAAGCCCTCTTCGGTGTTCCAGCGGCGCTCGCCTCCTTCGCAAGGAGAGCACTCCGCGACCTCAAGCTTCTTGTACTTCTGCCTCAAGCTATCGGCATAAACCTTTGCGAAGGCACTCGCTCCCGCGCTTGTCTTCCACCGCGAGACATATACCAGTCCGATGGAAGATGTCTGCTTGGGAGGCGCTCCCTTCCGCAGCGCCGCATAGTAAGAGCCACCGTCCCACTGCGCGGTCATCTCTGCGACTCGCTGTGGGTTCGCGAATTGCTTCAGCATCAACTCTGTATCGAATTCCCCCATCGAACCGAGATCGTACTCGGTGTAAGCGTCTCCGAGCAGAATCTTCACATTCGGCAGACGAAGGGGAGCAATCTCGTGCTGATTGAGGTAAGCCGCAGGCGTCATGATCTCGTAGCTCGTCTTGGGAGGACGAGCGAACATTCCAGCGAACGCACCTTCCGTGCCTTTCGCAGCAAGCACGCTTCCGACGAATTGCATGCCTTGCCTGTATGGAAAGATGAGCGACTCTCGCAACAGCATGGGCGCGGACTGCAGCACCTCAGAGGACTTGTCGTTCTCGATGGTTGCCCCCATAGACTTAACGATGTCCGGCGAATCCACTGCGTTACGCCCGTAGTCGCGCAAGACATAATCGAGGTAGGTGATCATCCCCTGGCCTTCCACCATTGCCGTCTCTGCCGTGGACTGCTCATCCATCTCGATCGCCTTGTTGTAGTCGCCGGCCTTCTCCGCATCGTCACGTCGCGTGTCTTTGCTCCATTTTTCAAGATCGAAGTTTTGGTCTTGCAGCGCATGGGTGAGTTCGTGCGCCATAACTGGCTTCTGGATCTCCGGATCAACCCAGTCGAGCAAGTAGACGGTCTTGGTCTTCGCGTCGTAGAACCCAGCGACCTGGTCGCGCAACAGCTTCACCAGGAACGGTCGAAGCTCGAAATCGCGTGGAACCATACCAAACTTCTTGAGCACGACTTCAGAACGCTCGAAGCGTTTGGTGTCGTCGTCGGTCTCCATCTTCAACTCGATGTACTTCTGTACCTCATCGCGATTTGCGAGCTTCTTAGGGACAGGATGCTTAATGGGCAGCTTCGTGTCGCGGCTAACAAACTGGAAGACGTCATCGATCGAGGAGAACAGCTTTTGCGCCTGTTCAGGCGTGATCTTAGTTGGGGGCCCAGTTACAGCCCCCTGCTTCGACGCAGCCGCACCCTGTGCTGCGGGAGCGCTCTGTGGCGCAGTTTGCGGCTGTTGGGCGACGGCGATTCCGAGCAGCAGTGTGGAGAAAAGAAATGAGGAACAGAAAAACTTCATTGAAGAGATTAGAGCAGGGTTGGGAGGCGCTGTCAGCTTTCGGCTTTCGAGTGAATCGTGGCTATTACAGGCGACACACAAGCTGAAAGCTGACACATGCAGGACGATCGATCGCTGTGAACAGGCTGAGAGTCACACCTATGCGCTGCCCGAACGAGCTCGCGATTTCGAACTGGTTGTGCTACCAGCAGGGCGGGAACGGCGGCTCTTTGCAGGCTCCAGGCCGAGCGCAGAGAGCGCTGGAAGCCGCTGCTTGAGGGACAGGACTGGCGCAAATAAATCGCCAAGTTCCTCACATCGCATGAGTATGTCTTTGGTTTCAAAGACGAGCAGCCCTGGGTTTTTCTTTTTGAGACACTCCTCGACTTCCTCCCAAGATACGGGCGCGGATACTGTGGGCTTCTCTTTCGCGCGCAGGGAGTAAACATTCACCGTGGTCTTATGGATGTCGTTCTGACTCCAGTCCACCAGGACCTTGCCGACCCGGAGTGCTTTCTTCATGTCTGAGACCACAAGTTGAGGATGCGTCTCTTCGAGCAGCCGGGCGATAGCATTCGCCAACGATTTCGTTTCCTCATAGGTCTCACGTTTATTGTTCAACGGGACATACACTTGAAGACCCTTCGATCCTGAGGTCTTCGGGAACGACTGCAACTTCATCTGGTCGAAGATATGTTTCAGCCACAAGCCGACCTGGCAACATTGGACGATATTCGCCGGCTCTCCGGGATCAAGGTCGAACACAATCGCGGTGGGATGGTCGAGGTCGTCCGCCAGAGAGAGCGAAGTATGCCACTCGAGGTCGGCGAGGTTCCCTGCCCACACGAGTGTAGGAATGTCGCCGACGGTGCAGTAATGCATGATGCGCTGGTTGCCTTCACTCCAAACAGGAACGGTCTTCACCCAGTCCGGACGGTGCTCAGGACAATTCTTTTCGTAAAAGAACATGCCATCCACACCGTTGGGATAGCGCTTCATCGTAAGCGGACGCCCGGTCAAATGCGGTAAAGCGAAGGGGGCTACACGAATGAAATAATCGATGACCTGCCCCTTGGTAAAGCCTGCTTTGGGATACAGGACTTTCTCAAGGTTTGACACCTTGAGCTTCTTGCCTTCGACTTCGATCAACTGTTCCGTGCGCTTCACCATTTGAAGTTGGATGCTCTCACAACGCCTTGAGACCACATATGCTTACACTTATACATCTAAGGCTTTCGAGTAACATACCTTTATGCACAAAGTCTTCTTGTACGCGGCACTCTCCACAACACTTTTCGCACATGGGCAGGCGGGAAATATCGCCCATAAGACTGCGACCCAAAAACAGGGGCACACGACTCAACAGAATGAAAGCCGACGGCTAGAGCAGACGCAGTCTCAGGATGAAAAACAGCCCGGGACCCTCGGCGTCATCGGTGATTCGAAGTGCGGGCGAGCGCACACGGTTTCGCCCGGCATGGGACCAACTGGTTGCACTCGTCATTGTGTCGATGACCTCAATGCGAAGTACATCCTGATCACGAAGGACAAGATATACACGCTAAACGGCGACAAGAAGATGCTAGACAATTACGCCGGTGAGAGTGTCAGGGTGATTGGAAGCGTCGGTGGCGGCGGCATCACCGTGAAATCGATCATGCCTGCTTACAATCCGGGTTCTACCATGCAGCCGGATATGCAAGAGCCCCGTTTCTAATATGATCCATGAGATTTTCCCAGTCGGGCCGCTCGGATGCAATTGTTCCGTCATCGGAGATGAGGGCACTCGCGAAGCAATGGTCATCGACCCGGGAGATGAGATCGACCGCATCCTAATGACGTTGGCGAAGCACGGACTGACGCTCAAACAGATCGTCATTACACATGCACACATCGACCATATCGGCGGAGCAATGAAGTTGAAGGCGGCCACCGGTGCGCCGATGCTTCTTAACCAGAAGGACGAGATGCTGATCAAAATGCTGGATGTGCAGGCGGGGTGGCTGGGCATGCGTCCGCCGGGTAAGGTCGAATACGACCAGCACCTTCAAGATGGGGCGCGCCTTACTACCGGGAACATCGAATCTCAGGTGATCCACACGCCCGGGCATACGGAGGGCAGTCTGTGCGTGTATATTCCCGCAGAAAAAAAACTGCTTGCGGGGGACACACTTTTTGCTGGCTCGATCGGCCGTACCGACCTGCCCGGCGGAAACTTTGAAAAGATCATTCAGTCGATCCAGGAGAGATTGATGCCGCTGCCGGAGGAAACCATCGTTGTTCCGGGACACGGACCGCTCACGACCATTGGAGCAGAGCAGGCATCGAATCCCTTCCTGCAGGACTGAGCCTTAGCGACTGCTTGGGTACAATCGTGAGAGATGTCTCTCTCTGCCATTCTTGTGGACGACGAGCAACTCGCGCGCGATGAACTTGAGTTTCTTCTCAAGTCAACAGGTGACGTCACGATCCTTGCCCATGGACGCAACGGACTCGATGCCGTCTCGCTCGTCAAGGAGCACCAACCGGACATCCTATTTCTCGATGTCCAGATGCCCGGACTCGATGGCTTTGGTGCAATCAAGAAGCTCATCGCCTCGAAGACCCCGTTGCCGTTAATCGTCTTTGCGACTGCCTTCGATGAGTATGCGGTCAAAGCATTCGAGGTGAATGCGCTCGACTACGTACTCAAACCATACGACAAGAAACGAATTACTCAGGCGGTGCAGAAGGCCAAGCGGCAGGTAGAACTGCGGGACCAGGAAAGTCCCGCAGTGCCACCGGAGACGGCCCCGGCGAACTCGAATGATGAAAAGCTGGAGGCGTTGCTGCGAATGCTCGAATCGCAGCAGCAGCGCCCAGCACATCCGCCAGCGAAGATACTACTTCGCTCGGCGGGCCGGATGTTTCTCGTGGATCAACGTGATATATGCTTCGCTTCCATCCAGGATGGGGTGATCACCGTCGTGACCAACCATATGGAAGGCGAATCGAACGTGCGGACGCTCGAAGAGTTGTTGGAGATGCTCCATCCCAATCTATTCTGGCGGGCACATCGCGGATACCTAGTCAACATTAACCGTATCCGCGAAGTGGTCCCCTGGTTCAAGTCGAGCTATCAGCTTCGCATGGACGACAAGAACCATACCGAAGTCCCAGTAAGCCGCGCTCAAACCAAGCGGCTGCGCGAGCTGTTCAAGCTGTGAATCTCTCTGAGCTTCCGCGCTGGACCGCTATTCTGTTTGTCCTCTACGCGATGGGGTGTCTTTTTGTTGCAGTCCGTGCCTCTTATATCCCGAAGTTGGCTGCACGCATGCGCCCCAGTGCGCGCCAGCGTCTGCTTGCGCGTCCAGCGTACGTCTGGTTTGTGCGTCTGATCGGGTTGTTCGGGTTCATTGCCGCTCTCGGAGTCGCAATCATTATCCTGCGCTCGTAAGCCTCTCTCCGGTGGTGGGTGGAATCTAACCGAGCACTATGAAGGAAGCTCCTGCTTTAGCGATCGGATTCATCTCCGGCCTACGCTCCCTGTCCGGAATTGCAGCAGTCAGTGTTGCCGCCGCTCACGACGACTCCCTTGATCTTTCGGAGTCGCCTCTCGCCTTCCTCTCCTCTGCTACGGCGAGAAACACTCTGGCTTCGCTGGCGGCGGGTGAGTACATTGCAGACAAACTGGCCTTCGTTCCCAGGCGGACAACGCCCGGTCCGCTGATGGCACGTCTTGGTTTAGGGGCCGTGAGTGGGGCCGCTCTCGAGATCTCGCACCGGCGCCCTGCATGGCGCGGCGCGGTCGCGGGATTCATCGGCGCCATGTGTGGCTCGTTCGCAGGTTACGGATTTCGCGCAACGATTGCAGAGGCTGGGGCTCCGGATTTTCCGTTCGCGCTCATTGAAGACTCCGTTGCGATAGCAGGATTGTATTTTCTGCTGCGTGCCCATCATGCAGCCGCACAGAACAAATCACTTTTCGAAACACCTGGATTCATTCACCAAGAGGCGCAATACGCCGCTATCGACTAGGCTCTAGCAACTCGTTCCGCCGTGGTCAGCATAAGCCTCGCTGGCTGCCGCGACGGTGTTGCAGTGGATGGAAACCGTGTCACGCAAATCCCGCGCGTAGCCACCCGCATAGGTCACCATCACGGGGATCCCCTTTGATTTCGCAATACGAAAGGCCAACAGATCACGCTGCTTCAGACCGTCGATGGTCAGATTGAGTCCGCCCAACTGGTCCTCCCGGTACGGATCGGCTCCGGCGATATAACAAATCAAGTCCGGGCGAAAGGACCTGAGCCCTGAGCTCATCGCCTGCTCCAGCCAGCCCAGGTACTCCGAATCTGAGACCCCATCGCGGAGGTTCACATCGATCGAACTCTTTGGCTTGATCGCCGGATAGTTGTTCTCCTGATGTAGTGAGATTGTGAATACATCCTGTTCGGATTCAAGATCCTCCCTGCTATCGGCATGCCGCTGAGCGCTGGGCAGGGACGCCATTGCGCGAACTTTCGGAGGGAACATTGCAGCCGTACCGTTTCCGTGGTGGACGTCGCAATCTACAACCATCGCCCGCTGAATCAATCCATCCTTTTGTGCACGACGTATCGCTACCGCGACATCATGCACCATGCAGAATCCTTCGCCGTGGCCGGGATATGCATGGTGGAAGCCGCCGCCGAGATTCAGGCAGATTCCGTCTTGCAGAGCCTGCCTGGCAGCGTAAATGCTTCCACCGGTCATCAACCAGAATCCCCGCCGGACATCCTCCGTCGCCGGTATCTCAAGCAGCTGCTGTTCGGCAATATCCAGAGTTCCCGTCACGAGCTTTTCCACGTACTCGGCGGTGTGCGCCAGCCGGACATCTTCGTCTGTCGCGGGATGCGGAGCCACAAAGTCACTCTCGTCCGCAACTCTGGTTTCGAGCAGCCGGTCGTGGACCAGCCGGTACTTATCTCCTGGAAATACGTGTGGACCGAGCCGCAAGTAGTAATCGTGGCTATATACAAGTTGAAACGGAAGCATAGTGGGAGTTTAATGCCAGCAGCAGCAGTACTCGTTCGCGTAATGGCAGCATCCAAACTGCCAGAGGGTCATAATGAGCTTCTTCAATCGGTTGATGCACCAAACTGATGTTCCGGCACCCATTAGCCCCTACGGTCAGCGAATTCACGTCAACGTCGATTCAGATCCTGAATCGGAGCGCAACTTCGGGGGTCCGGGAAGTCTGCTTTCTTATATAGCAACGAGCGGTGAGGACGATTCAAGTCTCGACGACCGGGACCTCTTGATCCACGACATCGCGGCGCATCTCCCACCAGAAATGAGCGCCGTCACCGCCGATGGGTACATGGACAATCATCGGACGCCCATTGTCTCGATCAACGGAAAAGATGTGAACGAGCATAAAGAGCGTCGCGGACACGCAGCGTAAGCCCTTCGATTGTGAGAGAAGCTGGCGGATCTATTTCTTCTTAACTGAATCCGTAGTACGTCGTGGAAAGATGGGGACGATTGCTGCACTCGATTCGGGAGCGCCCTGCCGCCGCACCAACTCCTGCTGCACATAGACAACGAAATCTTTCATCATGGTGGACATCTGCCGGTTCATCTCCTCCATGCGCTCGCGCATTTCGAGGATGATCGCCATACCCGAGATGTTCACTCCAAGATCGCGAGCCAGAGTAAGGATGAACTCCAGCCGTTGCAGGTCCTCTTCGGTATAGAGACGCGTGTTCCCATCCGTCCGCGAGGGCTTCAATAGTCCTTCGCGCTCGTAGAGCCGCAAGGTCTGCGGATGGATTCCATACATCTCTGCAACCGCAGAGATCATGTATGCGCCCTTGGATCTGCGTTTGGTCGCCATGCTTGTCTGACTGACCCGCTACACGCGAGTTGTACGCAGGGTAGCGGGTCGGAGAGGGTCCTTTCTTTACTTTCGGCTTGCGGGAGGCACAATTCCATTCATGCGCCCGTATTCGACTATCTGTCCGTAGTGATCGAAGGCGTGCGCTACTGCCAGTGTCATCACGCCAATGCGGGCCGGGTTCCCCATCATCTTTAGTTCGACGGTCTGGAACGCGTTCTGTGAATTGAGAGACTGGGCCGCGCGGTGACCGAGCTCGAAGCTTTTCTTGAGGAGCTCGACGATCTGTTCCTTCGACTTGACATTGTCAAGCTTGGAGGCTTCGCCCATGGCTGGCTTTTCGCCAAGAACAATCGAGTAGAACATCATGTTGGCTTGCGCCACATGCTTTACCTGTTCACCGAAGGTGCGCACCCCTTTGAATTCACCTTGTGTGGGAGCGTAATTGTACTTATCAGCGGGCATCGCCTCTGCCAACGAAACGAACTGCTTCTCGATGCCCCCCACGGCTGTCTCATAGACCGCCGAAGGCTGTACTGTGCTGCCTACCGCATTCTCCGCTTTGGCGGTTTGGGCGGGCTTGTCTTTATTCTGGTCCTGCGCTGGAGCGGCTTGAGCGACCGCTGCGCCACTTACCATCGCCATGAACATAAGAACTACGGGCAACTTCATATATCGTCTCTCCTTGGTAGCTGATAGCTAATCGCTTTCAGCTTCCGTTACTAAAGCTTTATTTGTCGATAGCTGACAGCCAGCTAAACTTCTCTGAACAATTCAGCCCTGGGGTCTTCCGTATGCAGCTTCGCAAATTCGCGCATGATCTCGCGTGAACGCTCATCGTTCAGATGCGGGACCGCGATTTTGATTTCAATGATTTGATCACCACGCTTGGCTGCATTCGTAGCCGAGGTTACACCTTTTTCACGCAAACGCAATTTTTGTCCGCATTGCGTCGCCGGCGGGACTTTTAGTTGTGCCCTCCCATCGATAGTCGGAACGTCGATCTTCGCCCCCAATGCCGCTTCGCTTAAGCTCACTGGAACCGTGACGTGGATATCGTCTCCATCGCGCCTGAATATCGGATGCGGTTCAATCTTCACGATGAGATACAGATCGCCTGCAGGCCCCCCATTCGTACCCGCATTTCCTTTGCCAGCAAGCCGAATGCGCTGCCCGTCGCGGGTGCCCGCCTTGATGCGGAATTCGATATTCTCCGCGCGCGTGACAACGCCCGTGCCATGACAGTTTCCACATACAGCTCCAAGAGTTCCCGTGCCGTGACATTGCGGACATTGCATCTTGAATTTCATGCGTCCGCCTGTCTGTTCCACTTCTCCAGTGCCGTGACATTGCGGACAAGTCTGCTCTTTTTGCGCGACGCCCTCGCCCGTGCCATTGCATAAAGGACATTGCTCCTGCCGGTTGATGGTCACCCGTCGCGTAGTCCCCCGGATCGCATCCCAGAACCCGATCTGCATCGTGTATTCAAGATCGGTACCCGGCTCAGGATGACGCGCTGACTTCTGTCTCCCACTGAAGATATTCGAAAAGATGTCGCGAAATCCGCCACCCCCCATACCGCCCGCAGCGCCACGCGGCTGTGATCCGTGGCCGCCCGCAAAATCAGAGAAATCAAAATTGAAGTCGAAAGGGACTCCGTTTGCGTTTCCGCCTTGCTGTGCGCGCGGGTCAAATCCGCCGAATCCGCCCTGCCCCTGGCGAGCATAGGCCTCTGCAGTAGCAGGATCGATGTTGTCCGAGTAGAAGCCAAGCTGGTCGTAGATCTTGCGCTTCTTCTCGTCGCTCAAGACATCATTCGCCTCGGAGAGCTCCTTGAACTTTTCTTCGGACTTCTTGTCTCCCGGATTGACGTCGGGGTGATATTTGCGCGCAAGTTTGCGGAAGGCCTTGCGAATTTCATCCGCTGAGGCGCTCTTCTTCACACCAAGTATTCCGTAGTAGTCCTTTTTGTCGGTGGTTGCCATTGTGATTTGCGATTTGTCGATTTGTCGATTTTTATTCTTATGTGAAGCGTGTTTGCAGCCGCACAATCACCAAATCACAAATCGACAAATGCTATGCGCGTCCCACTTCCTGGATCAGAAATTGGCCCTCAGGATCGGCGTCTTGAGCGCGCTCGATCACCTGCTCAGCCACGGCTTGCGTGAACAGTCCGGGAAGCGGAATCCACTCCGCCACCGAATTGTTCGTCTCTTTCGCCACTCTTACGATTAAGTACTGCTTCATTCCATCCCTGTTAATCAACGATTCTTAAATATGACAGCTTCCCAGTCCGCGCTTCGATAGATATTGTTGGTGATATTCCTCCGCCCGCCAGAAGGCCGAAGCGGGCTCGATCTTGGTCACGATTGGACGCGCAAACTTCGACTGTGCCCGCGTGATCGCCGCCTCCGCCGCTTTCTTCTGTTCTTCATCGTGGAAGAAGATCGCCGAACGATACTGCGTTCCGACATCCGGGCCCTGCCTGTTCAGTGTCGTCGGATTGTGCAGCGAGAAGAACGCATCGAGCAGTTGCTCATATTTCACTTGCGAAGGATCGTATGTGACCTCCACTACCTCCGCATGCCCGGTCTCATCGGTGCAGACGTCCTGATACGTTGGATTCTGCATCTTTCCGCCTTCGTATCCCACCGCCGCATCAAGCACTCCCGGAATCTTCCGGAACTCCAGTTCCACGCCCCAAAAGCATCCCGCTCCGAATGTTGCCTTCATATCTGTCCCTTCATCACAAAAACTTCCGGGCGGGACCGCAGCCCCGCCCTCGGTCAAGTTAGCACTTACTTCTTCTCATCGACATCGACATACTCAGCATCAATCACACCTTCATCCTTTTTCGGTTCGGATGAAGACGATGCGTGCGATCCCGGCGTATCCACACCCGAAGCTTCCGCCCCGGGAGCCGGTTGTGCTGCCTTGTACATCGCCTCTGCCACCTTATGCGAGGCGGTCGTCAGCTTCTCGCGCGCAGCATTGAGTTCCGCCGTCGTACCAGTTTCGAGCACCTTCTTCGCATCAGCGACTGCCGATTCGACATCCGACTTCTCACTGCCGGAGATCTTGTCGCCCGATTCGCGCAGCATCTTCTCGACGTTGTAAACCATCGAGTCGAGCTGGTTGCGCGCTTCGATCTGCTCGCGGCGCTCTTTGTCTTCGCCTGCATGCGCCTCGGCATCTTTCGCCATCTTCTCGACCTCGTCCTTCGACAAGCCGGAGGAAGAAGTGATGGTGATCTTCTGGTCTTTGCCCGTGCCGCGGTCTTTTGCCGTCACGTTCAGGATTCCGTTCGCGTCAATATCGAACGTCACCTCGATCTGCGGGACCCCGCGCGGTGCCGGTGGAATCCCATCCAGGTGGAACTTGCCAAGCGTACGATTGCCATTCGCCATCGGACGCTCACCCTGCATGATGTGGACCTCAACCGAGCTCTGGCTGTCCGCGGCCGTCGAAAAGACCTCTGTCTTCTTCGTCGGGATCGTGGTGTTGCGCTGGATCATCGATGTTGCCACTCCACCGTAAGTCTCGATAGAGAGAGTCAGCGGAGTCACATCGAGCAGCAACAGGTCTTTCACATCTCCTGAGAGCACGCCCGCCTGTATCGCCGCACCGATGGCGACGACTTCATCCGGGTTCACGCCCTTATGCGGTTCCTTGCCGAAGATGCTCTTCACCAACTCCTGGATCGCGGGCATGCGCGTCATACCGCCGACGAGCACGACTTCATCGATCTTGTCAGCTGTCACGCCTGCATCCTGCATCGCTTTCTTGCAGGGTTCGATCGACCGCTTCAGGATGTCATCGATCAACTGCTCGAGTTTGGCCCGCGTTAGCTTCTTCACCAGGTGCTTCGGACCGCTAGCATCCGCCGTGACAAACGGCAGATTGATCTCAGTCTCTTGCGCCGTCGAAAGCTCGATCTTCGCCCGCTCTGCGGCATCGCGAAGACGTTGAAGCGCCATCTCGTTCCCCTTGGCGCGCAGATCGAGACCTTCTTCTTTCTTGAATTCGTCGATGAGCCAATCCACTATGCGCTGGTCAACGTTATCGCCGCCAAGGTGCGTATCACCGTTGGTGGACTTCACCTCGATCACGCCTTCACCGACTTCAAGCACAGAGATATCAAAGGTACCGCCGCCGAAGTCGTATACCGCGATTAGCTCGTCCTTCTTCTTATCAAGCCCGTAAGCGAGCGCTGCCGCCGTAGGTTCGTTGACGATGCGCTTCACGTCGAGTCCGGCGATTTTGCCCGCATCCTTCGTCGCCTGCCGTTGCGCGTCATTGAAATATGCAGGTACGGTGATGACTGCTTCCGTGACGGATTGGCCGAGGTAGTCCTCTGCCGCCTTCTTCAGTTTTTGCAGGATCAACGCAGAGATCTCCGGCGGACTGTATTTCTTGCCCTGCGCGTCCACCACGACACGATCCCCATCGCGCTCCACTTTATAGGGGACCATCTTCATCTCGTCGTTCACTTCATCGAAGCGACGTCCCATGAAGCGCTTGATCGAATAGATCGTATTCTGAGGATTTGTGATCGCCTGACGTTTCGCCACTTGGCCCACGAGGCGTTCTCCCGACTTGGTAAAAGCCACGACCGAAGGGGTGGTACGGCCGCCTTCTTCGTTGGCGATTACCTTTGGTTCGCCACCCTCCATGACCGCCACGACGGAGTTCGTGGTGCCTAAATCGATACCGATTATCTTGCCCATTTTGTTACACCTCGCTTGAGTTCTCTTGCTAATGATGGCCGGCTGAATTCCAAGAACTCAGCATTGCTTACCTTTGCAATATAAAATTTGAGTCACTTACAGTCAACTGTTTAGATGCGGGCGCCTCCTCAAGGATGCAAAACACCGCGAAAGTAGTTGATAACTCAATCGATTGCCTCAAAAGCTCCAATCCACGCAAGGTGCTACCATTCCGCTACTGTTTTCACCATGGAGCGACAAATCGTTGTCCGATACCCTGCGGCGAGCCGCTGACTCAAAAATCTCCTCTTCCTCGCGACCGTCCGCAACGAAGCCCATCCGCCGGGTCACGCTCATCGGACTCATCGCCGCGACCTATTTCATGGTCGCGGGAGGGCCATACGGTCTAGAAGACGTCATCGCAAAAGCTGGATATGCCCACACTCTGATCATCCTTTGCATGGTGCCTTTGTTGTGGTCACTCCCGACTGCGCTAATGGTCGGCGAGCTTTCGAGCGCAATTCCCTCCGAAGGCGGATATTACGTCTGGGTGAAGCGAGCTATGGGTCCCTTCTGGGGATTTCAGGAGGCGTGGCTCACGCTGGCAGCGAGCGTCTTCGACATGGCGATCTATCCGACGCTCTTTGTGAGCTATCTCGGGCGTCTCGCACCCGGGCTGGTGAGCGGACACAATAGCATCCTTATCGGACTCGGTCTGATTGCAGCCTGCGTCCTCTGGAACCTCTTCGGCGCGAAGGCTGTCGGCTCTGGATCCGTGTGGCTTGGCATCGCTCTTCTTACCCCTTTTGTCGTACTCGTTGTCGCCGCGATCCGCCACCACGCGATTGCTCCGCATCCTTCCTACAATCCAAGCGCGGATATTGTGGGCGGAGTCATGGTCGCCATGTGGAACTTCATGGGCTGGGACAACGCGTCTACGGTCGCTGGAGAAGTCGAAGATCCACAGCGAACCTATCCTCGGGCGATGCTCTATGCTGCTCTGGCCGTGGTAGCAAGCTACATGATTCCGGTCGCTGCCATGTGGTATGCGCATGTGCCGCTAAGCAGCTGGTCCACGGGAGCGTGGGCGGATGTTGCAGGCGAACTCGGTGGATCCGTGCTTGCCGTCGGTGTGGTTGTCGGCGGGATGATCTCCGGCGCAGGTATGTTCAATGCGCTTTCGATGTCATATTCTCGATTGCCGCTCGTGATCGCAGAAGATGGCCTCCTCCCGCGCCTGTTGACGCGGTTAAACCGTAGAAATGTTCCGTGGGCAGCACTCATTCTTTGTGCAACCGCATGGGCACTATGCCTTGGACTCGGATTCGAGCGGCTTGTCCAACTCGACGTGCTGCTCTACGGCGCGAGTCTGATGCTGGAGTTTGTCGCTCTCGTTCTGCTTCGCATCCGGGAGCCCAAGATGCCACGGCCATTCCGTGTCCCGGGTTCGACTGGCGTCGTCGCATTGCTCGCATGCGGACCACTCGCGCTGGTCATCCTGGCGCTCGTGCATAGCGAATCCGAGCGCGTCGCTGGAATGAACGCGCTGCTCTTCGGCGGTCTCTTGATAAGCATCGGCATGCTTCTCTACTCGGTTCTTGCGGTTCGCGCCTCAAACACTCGCACCGCATGAATGAAGCAGCTACTCACGTGTTATTCCGCAGTTATCTGTAGATCTAGAAAGTTGCACAAGGAACTATGCCTTGTCTGGAAATGCAGCGGGAAGTAATACGAAGAGTTAAGCAAGCTTAGAAGTTTCACCTATACCACCAGAGTAGATGCATCGTTAGTTTCCTCCCAAGTTCAACCTACATTTGAATCGCGAGGGAATAACCGTTGAAAAAGTTCATCCGTTTTGCAGGACTCATGTTGGGAGCCTCCGCACTCGTCGGACAAGTTACCGTCGTCTCTCCTTCCAACAATGCGTCGGTGGGATCGCCAGCGCAATTCGTCGCCTCAGCGCAGAGCACCACAGGTTATCCGGTTACCGCGATGCGCATTTATGTGGATAACACGAGCGTCTTTTTGACTAGCGGTGGCTCACTCAATACGCCGGTCAGCCTCTCCGCCGGGAGACACTTTGTCGTAGTGCAGGCGTGGGACGCTAAAGGGACGGTTTACAAGACACCGATCTATGTCACAGCCTCCGGCGGTGGGCCTGGTCCCGGACCGGGTCCCGGTGGCATCCCGCCCAATGCACAATCGTTCCTGGACATCGATCAATTGACCGGATGGCAAAATTGCGACCAGTGCGCAGGACCGGGAGGCCATGGCGCTACAACTCCTCACAGCATGACCCAGTTCCGCTCATCGCCCTCAATCGATGGACAGTCCGTAGAGTTCTGGCTTGGCGGCTCAAAACCCTACTCCGCAGCTCTCTGGTGGAAGCAACTCGGCGCGAAACCCGCTGCCAGCCATTTTGCGTATGACCTCGACTTCTACGTAACCGATCCGAACGCACCTCAGGCTCTTGAGTTCGACGGTAACCAGTCAGTGGGAGGCCATAAGTACATCTTCGGCACCGAGTGCAGTCCGAGAGGCTCTCACCAATGGGATGTATGGAATGGTGCCCACTGGGCGCCTACGGGCATCGCATGTGCTCCACCCTCCGCATATACCTGGCATCATTTGACCTGGGAGTTCGAACGCACCTGGGACAACAAAGCCCATTTCATCGCCGTGACCCTCGATGGAAACAAGAGCTATGTCAACCGATACTACAATCCGATCGGATCAGGCGTTCAGGAACTCAACGTCGCATTCCAGATGGACGGCAACTACGCCGAGCACAACTATTCCGTCTGGCTCGACAAAGTGAAGTTGTATTACTGGTAGCCGTCACGCCCGGGGTCATGCGTGGCCATGACCCTATCACTTTTCTTTGTGTCAAGTGTTCGGGCAGTGGACAAGCAGCTGAATCCCACACGTCTACTTCACCACAGCGGCCTGCCGTGCTAACATCTCGCTGCTTCCATGAAACGTGTTTTCTACATCTCCGCGGCGTGTCTTTTCCTGGCCTGGGCAGCCTTTGTTGCCTATGTGGATTGGGCAATGCACCAGCCGCCCGAGACCTTCGGACATGTGATGGCGCAGATGCCTACGCCAGCTTACTTCCTCTTTCCATTTGAGACCATGTGGCTGCGGGCTCGGGCAGGGACTCTGAAGCCCGGCGATGAGGCGCCGGACTTTTCCGTAGAGACGCTCGACAAGACCGCCCACCTGCAACTCGCCTCATTGTGGCAAAAGCAGCCGGTGGTGCTTATCTTCGGCAGCTACACTTGACCGCCCTTCCGGCAGGAGGTTCCTGCCCTTAACAAACTCTATGAAGACTATGGCGGGAAAGTCGCCTTCTATGCTGTGTACATCCTGGAAGCACATCCCAGTGATGTCTGGCAGATGCGGAGCAACGTACGGGACAAGGTCGTCTTCGCCAGTCCGCGTAGCGACGATGAACGCGCTTCTATTGCAGGAACGTGTGTGCGCAAGCTCGGCATCAAGTTTCCCGCTCTGATCGATGGCTTCGACAATCACACCGAGATGGCTTACACCGCGTGGCCCGACCGGATGTATTTGATCGATACCACCGGTAAGGTGCTTTACAAGAGCAAATCTGGACCGTTTGGTTTCCGCTCCTCCGAACTGAAAGCAGCGCTGGAACACCTGAACACGAGAAACGCGCAAGTCGCTATAAGGTGATCCTGGGAACTTAGTCGGGAACGCGTTTCTGAGCGGGCACTGTTAGAATTCGTCGTTTATGTCAGACCGCCTTTATCTGAACCTCTGGTTCCCCAGCTTCAACGAAAACGAGATCATACCTCGCGCTACGTCTGTGGCACGTCACTTTCCTTTTTCACCGCAGCGTCCCGGTATTGTCTTCATGGAGATCCATGCGGTTAACTTCTCCGAACCCTTGATCTTCCAGCAATCTTTCGATGTAGGCGCCGATGTAGACCGTGTCTTTCACCTGATAAGCGAATTCCTTCACTCCGACTACGCCTACGAGTTTGAGATGTACTGGGACATGTGGGTGCCGGAGAATGCCGAAGATCTGGAGATGATGTGGCATCTTGAGCCACAGGCAGTGCGCATGGCCGTTTACGGCACCGACTTTGAGGACCATCTCTATCAGGAAGCGGGCCACGTGCAATTCGACCTCGGACTCGATTCGCTCTTTCTCAACGAAAGCATCGAACTCGACGCTGACGGCGAAATGCGCATTAAGGCGAACGTGCAGAAGCTCGTGGAGTTTACGCAGGCCCTTGAACAAAACTGTGGAATCAGCGGACGCGTACTCTGGTCAGAGAGCGAAGAGGACGGTAACCTCGCACAGAGACTTATTGCGCGTTTACAACGCGTGCAGTAATCGAATTTTGGAACCGATACGCTGCCTCTAGTCAAGGCAGGTCAGAATACTTTTTTACTCCGGAATTCGCTCGTAAGACCCTGGCGCGTGGCGCGTAGTGATGGATAACCACAGTTTCCTCTTCACCGCTGCCAGAGTGACGTGCTCCGCGTGCGGCTGACGGTCGGGCTGTAGGCTGATTCATCGTGAATCCTGCAACCCCAGGCTGCAGTGTATATCCGGCGCTGTTGGCATGTGCGGTGACAGATTGAGCTTGCACGAAGGTAGCGGGCTTCTCCCGTGTGGGCGTCGGCTGTGTGCCGGATGTGGAATGGCGAAGGGCAGGAATCCCAAACATCAACAAGCAAATCGCAAAACCAATCGCCCCGTATCCGAGCGCGGGACGCAGCAGTACCCAATTGGGCTTAAGCGCGCTCCAATTCAATTGTGGCACGGTAAAAACGATCTGCCGAGGTGCATGCTGCGGCTTCTCCACCTCGTGATGCCTGCGATCGACCTCCGGCATCTCGACTCCCTGCGACTCCGAGCTCTGCTCTGCAGCGAAGATAGTCGGTTGCGGCTGCTCAGCGCCGTCAGGCGCCATGGTCTGATGAATAAAATACTGAAGATTAGCCACCGCCAGATTTTCTGGATGGATCGTCTTCTCGAACACAACCGGTTCCGGTTGAAATTCTTGATGAAATTCCGATCGGACTTCTGATTGAACTACGGGTTGAACTAATGGTTCAACTATCGGTAGAACCGCTGAACTTTCCATTGCCGTCACGGGGAGAGTCGAACCAGCTTCCGCGTTGTCAACGGTTAAGGGCGCTGCGTCGATCGCTCCCTCAGGATTGTAATTTCCAAACCGATCGGGATAGAGGATGAATGTGTCGGGAGGGAGTTGCGGCTGCTCTTCATGCAACGGGAGCTCAATTATTTGGTCAGCTTTTCGCGTGCGCAAGTTCAATCGATCACGTAGCTGGCGAAAAAACGGCATCAGCACAAACTCTCGCTCGACAGGATCCTCGTTTTCATATCCAGGTGTCTCTGCATCGGACATAAGTTCCTCCCTACCGGCGTTCCTTAGTAGGACGAAGTGGCTCTCACTTAGATGCTAACTTTTCGATAAAAAACGGCTTGCAAGCGTCGGTAGTTTCCATTAATTCATTTCAGCGAAATCATTTCCATCCGCATACTGGATACCGGCGATAAGCTTGGCCCTCATCTGTACTTCCAGGTACGCCCGCAGAATCTCGATATGCAGATGCTCCCGCTGCTCCGGACGGCTCACTTCTGTTCTAGCAAGCTCGAGCGCAATGTAACGGTCATGCGCCTCAATGAATTGGCGAAGTGCTGAGTTCATGCCATGCATTGTTTTCCGTCCTGAGTAGAACCAGTTATCGCACGAATACCTTAGAGCAGCAACTTAGGACATGTAACCCGTACCATGATTACGTCACCAGCTGGGTGATCCTACGCAAAGCAGTTAGGGAGGCCGCGCAGTGTCGCGGCGCCGGAGGTGTTAAGAGAATCGCTTTCTAACCAACAACTTGCAACACGGAGGGCACAGGTGCTCCTGTCCCTCCGTGGGTCAACATTTAATTGGAAGCCCTCTCCATCACGTCCGCAGCGCGGTTGAGCGCTTCGGTCAGCGCCTTCGCCTGAGCCGTAGCGCGCTGCAAGTCGTTGGCATCGATCGCCTCATTCACCCCGGGGATGACCACCGCAGCATATCCCGTGTATTCCCCTGGTGCATATATCGCATGCCGGAACCATGGACGATGAGGCAGCCCTTGCGGAATGAGCAACGCGCGCTCCGCCTGCATCATAGCTGCGTTCAGGCTTGCCGGGACTGCGGACGGATTTTTCTGCTTCGACAAAAGCTTCGCACCCGCCTCGGTGAACCGTTTAGCGGCAGCGCTCGCCGCCGCGAGATCGAACTTTCCGGAACCAAAAACTTTGTCGGCCTTGCCCGACGCCTTCTCCACATACGCGCTTATTTCTCGCCCATAGAGGTCGTAGTCATAGGGCAGGACGTCCGCATCTGCCATGCGTACCAATTGCACGCCATATACCTTCGACATCTGTTGCGAGATTTTGAAATCGGGATCAGCGATCTTCGTGTACCAGTTGAAATTGTCAAATACCGAGTGATACACGCCATAGGGACCGCCCGCTCCGATATCGTTCGACGGCACACCCACATGTTGCAGGAAGGGTGTGTAATCAGATCCGCTCCCGAGATCACCGACATGGACATCGTTCTCGACCTGCGCGTTCGGCTTCGGTGTCTGCGTTCCTGGAGTGCCGTCGTTCTTCGCCGCATCCTGTCGCGCCTTCCAGACCTCATACACCGTACCCTTGTCGTCGAAGTTCGGTACAGACTTTGTAACCTCGCGGACGAACTGCTTGAGAGCAGGAACTGACGACGCTCCAAAGTCCGGACCGCCCACGCCAACATCCATGTTGAAATACGCGACTGCCTTGTTCAACTCCACCGCGTGTTCTTCGACCCATTCCGTCGAACCGATTAAACCTTCCTCTTCGGCATCCCAGCTCGCTATTACAATCGTGCGCTTGGGCTTCCAGCCTTGCTTCAGCAGACTGCCCATCGCATGCACCGCTTCCAACTGCGCCGTAGTGCCGCTGTTTGGGTCCACCGCGCCATACACCCAGGCGTCGCGATGATTGCCGGTGACCACCATCTCATCTGGATACTCAGAGCCGCGGATTGTGCCCGTCACGTCCCAAATCGGACGCAACGCATAATCCTGAATCAGCTTCATGTGTACCTTCACCGGTCCAGGGCCGACGTGATATGCGAACGGGAGTGCTCCCTGCCAGCCGCGCGGCACGTTCGCGCCCGCGAGCGCCTCCAGAATGGGTCGCGCGTCTTTGTAAGACAGTGGGGTCGTCGGAATCCTTGCCAGGTTGCTGTTCGCATCGGCGGGATCGATACGTTTGCTCTGCGACAGATCTACGGTCGAAGCTACACCCGGCGTCGTGGGGTCCCCGGAGAAACGGAACATCTCCTGAACAGATCCCCTCTGTACAGCGCTCTCAGGGCGCCACGGCCCCTTCGGGTAAGCGTCGCCCTTGAAATATCCGTCGTCCAGCGGATCTGAATAGATGATCACGCCCGCACATCCGAACTCGTTTGCGACGTAGCTCTTCACGCCACGAAAGTTTTCACCATATCGAACAACCGCGATCTTTCCTCGAAGGTCGACGCCCATCTCTTTCAACTTCTTGAAGTCTTCCAGCCGTCCGTAGTTCACATAGACTGCCTCCGCTGTAACCTCGCCCGAAGGAGAACTCGCGTTGTACGCCATAACGATGTTGGGATTGTCTTGAAAGGGATCGCCCACGACATGCTCCGGCGTCGGACCGCTTGAAATAATCTTTCCATCCGGTCCGATCACTTCTACCGTGATCTGCTTCGGATAATTGATCCATACGCGATACTCTGAGATCTTGGTCTCGAGCCCCGCTTCCCTATATTTCTGCGCGACGTATTGTGCGGTCTTGTAGTCAGCCTGCGATCCCGCGATGTGGGGCTCGGCCGTCAAAGTGCGCAGGTGCTCCCGGGCAAGCGCCGGATCAGGCACCTGCATCAGCTTCTGCTCCCATTGTTGCTCGGCTGAAAAATCTCTGTATCCGAAGACAGCCGGACTGCTCTGGGCAAACGCCGGTAAACTTATGCCCAGCGCAAACATGAATGCGGCGAAAGAGGACGAACGCGAATATTCCAAGCCATCTCCTAATGTTCAGCGCCCCGATGCGCCGTGAATTGTTTGCGAGTGCATTAGATTATCACCCACACCTTGCGGAAGAGTGATCACACCTGGCACTTCGGGCCTTCTGTCAGACAAAAACTTTTTCGCATCATAAGATTGCGTCCCGTTCTCATCTAACCTGAGTCAAAGCCCTGCGTCACGGAGCAAGCATTGCCCACCGATCCCATCGAATCCATAGCTCGCGACAACATCTCTCCGCCGGCGCTCGCGGCAGAGAATGCGGTTGTGGGACCGGTCGGCGGCACTCCGCTCGAAGGCATACGCGAAAAAGACTTTCACTCCAGCTCGCCGATGATCATCCGCGCCCTGCAGCATCCCGATTTCCGGAACTTCTGGATGGGCAATTTTCTCTCCAACATCGGCACCTGGATGCAGAATGTAGCCGAAGGCTGGCTCGTCCTACAACTCTCGAACTCCGCTTTTTGGCTCGGCATGGTGGGCTTTGCCGCCACCTTCCCGGTGACCGTCTTTACCATCTTCGGCGGAGTCGTCGCAGACCGTGTCAACAAGAAGCGTCTCATCTTCGTTTCGCAATCGGTGATGATGCTCTGCGCTTTATATCTCGCCGGAATGACCTATTTTAAGTTGATCACCGTCGGACAGATCGTCATCGTCGCCTTCATATCCGGAACCGCCATGGCCTTGACTTCGCCCGCCTACCAGGCGCTCGTTCCCCGGCTTGTGCCTAAAGAAGACCTGAGCAATGCCATCGCGCTCAACTCCGCGCAGTTCAATATGTCGCGCGTGCTCGGGCCTGCTCTTGGCGGCTTTGCGATGCGGCTCATCGGCATCGCGGGTAATTACTTCTTGAACTCCATCAGTTTCGTCGCCGTTCTCATCGCCCTCACACGGATCGACTATCACGACGAGATCGAGAAGAAAGAAGTCCCGACACGCATTGTTGACGACCTGCGCGCTGGTTTCCGCTACGTCTTCTCACACCCCAAAATGGGACCGATGGTGACGCTCGTCACCATCTTGAGCCTGCTCGTCTTTCCCTACATCAGCTTCTTGCCTCTCTTTGCCCGCAATGTACTCCACGTCGGAGAGCAGGGGCTCGGGCTGCTTATGGCGTGCTCTGGCATCGGCGCCTTCTTCGCCGCGGTCTTGATTGCGCAGCAGAGCTCGGTCGGAAGCCGTGGCGAGATCATCATGCGCGCTGGAATCGTCTACTGCGCATCCATCATCGTCTTCGCGCTCTCGCAGCGCTTCCTGCTCTCACTTGCCATGATGTTCATCTCCGGAGGCGCCATGATTTTCATGGCCGCCAATGTAAACACAGAGCTGCAGCACATCAGTTCTAACGAGATGCGTGGGCGTGTCATGTCGATCTACGCTACTGCATTCCTCGGGCTCGTTCCTCTTGGCAGCCTTTTCGCTGGCGCGCTGGGGCACAAACTTCATGCACCGAACGTCATAGCAGGCATGTCCAGCCTCGCCCTTCTTCTCTTTTTGTACGTTTATGTCACCAGGCCGGAGATGCGCAGCCGCGGCCAAATCGACTCGGACGCCTTGTAAACTGAACTTTATGAAGATTCTTTTCGTTGGCGACGTCTTCGGCCAGGCTGGGCGCCGCATCGTTCACGAACATCTCCTCCATGTCGTGGACTCCCACGCTATCGACCTGACCGTCATCAACGTGGAAAATGCCGCTGGAGGATTCGGCTGCACTCCCCAGATCGCTGAGGAGTTCTTCGATCTCGGCGCGGATGTTCTGACCACCGGCAACCATGTGTGGGACAAGAAAGAGCTGCTCGCCTACCTCAATGCGGGCGCTGCGAACCCGAACTCTCGCAATCGACGCATCATTCGTCCGGCGAATTATCCCGATGGTGCGGCAGGCTTCGGCATCGTGGAGGGCAAGATTAAATCTGGTGCTCCCTACGCCGTCCTGAATCTTCAAGGACGCGTCTTCATGCACCAGATCGACGACCCTTTCCGGAAAGCTGACGAGCTCCTGAAGCAGACCACCGCGAAGATCATCCTTGTCGACTTTCACGCGGAGGCGACTTCTGAGAAAGTTTCGATGGGCTGGTACCTCGATGGACGCGTGACCGCCGTCATAGGCACGCACACACACATCCCCACCGCCGACAATCGCGTACTGCCGGGCGGCACCGCATACCAGACTGATGTCGGTATGTCTGGACCTTATGACAGTGTGATTGGGGTCGAAAAAGAAATGGTTCTAGGACGATTTCTAACCGGACTTCCGGGCAAGTTCGAGGCGGCGAAGAGCGACCCAAAGATGTGTGCCGTCGTTATCGAGTGTGACGAAACAACCGGCAAGGCGCAAAGCATTCAGCGCCTTATGCTCGGAGAGTAAATTTCCGGCCCTGCAGCTTCAAGCAGTGCTCGGCCTCATCAGCGGCATTAGTTCTGAGATCACTACTCCCGCCAGGATCAGAGCACATCCGGCCAGCGCACGTGGTCCCAGGCGCTCTCGGAGCACGATGTATGAGGTCATCGCCGCGAATACCGGTTCCAGAGTCAAGATAAGTGCTGTGTGCGTCGGCGGGGTGAATTGCTGCGCCCACGACTGTATGGTGAAGGCAAACGCCGTGGCGAAGACAGCCGTGACGAAAACCGCAAAAATGACTCTTGAGCTCCAGACCACGTGGAGATGTTCGAACAGAGGTGCGGAGGTCCCCATCAGCACAGCCGCAAACCCAGTCTGCAGGATCGCCACAGCTTTGTACGAGACGCGCTCCGTGGCCCTGCCGAGAAAGATGATGTGCAGCGCAAACGCGATGGCACATCCGAGCGTCAACCAGTCCCCAGGATTTACCTGCGCCAGATCCCGCCAACTGTCTCCCTCTGGAAGTGCCAGGCACCCTAGTCCCGCGAACGCAGCCAACACGCCTGTCGCTGCCCAAGCATTGAGCCTTCTCCGGAACAAGACCAGCATGAACACAGGCACGAGCACCACCATGAGTCCCGTGATGAATGCCGATTTTGAAGGCGTGGTCAACCGCAGCCCGCAGGTCTGAAAGGCGTAGGCCGCGAAGAGGAGTACGCCTACAGGCAACGAAGCGCGCACCTCCGCCGCGCGGATGCGCTTCAACGTCTTCGGATAGAGCGCGGCAAGACAAACAAACGCTAGTGCCATCCGCATCGTATTGAAAAGCAGCGGAGACGCATCGGTAAGGGCCTCTTTCACGGTTACAAAAGTTGCGCCCCATATGAGCGTGACCAGCGCGAGCAGAATGTGCGCCTTAGCGGAGCGCGACATTATCTCTGCTCTGCCTTATTCGCAGCGCTCTTGGCGGCCTCAAACACGGTCTTTCCGTCGACAATCGTGCGCAGCACCTTCGTTCCGAGGATGTCGCGCGGTTTGATGGCAGTAAGGTCGCGATCAAGCACCACGATATCGGCATACATTCCGGGTTCTAGTGTCCCTTTGTGTCTTTCTGCGAACTCTGCATAAGACGACCCTGTTGTGTATGCCGCGATCGCGTCCCAAATGCTGATCGTTTGGTCTCCGGGGAACGACTTCGTGTCCGCTTCATTCCTTCGTGTCACAGCCGCATAGATTCCACGAAAGGGAGTGATGGGTTCCACCGGATAGTCCGTGCCAAATGCCAGCGTTATACCGTTCTTCAGGAACTCCCGCCAGGCGTACGAGTAGTTGGCGCGCTCAACCCCGAGTCGCTTTTCGGCCCAGTTCATATCTGTCAACAAATGGTTCGGCTGCATAGAAGCGATGACGCCGATCTGCTTGTATCGTGCAAAGTCTTCTGGTGCGACCACTTGCGAGTGCTCGATGCGGAACCGCAAGTCTGCGTCCTGTTTGCCTGTCTCTTTCTTTGCATACTCGAACGCATCAAGAGCGGTTCGGACGCCCGCGTCGCCGATCGCATGGAACCCAAGCTGGAAGCCGGCAGCTACACGCTCCTTCGCCATTTGATTGAGTTCATCGGGCTTGTAATAGGGAATGCCTTTCTCTTTTTTTGTCGCGTCGTCGGAATATGGAGCCAGTAATGCAGCCGTACCCGAACCCAACGACCCGTCCATGAATCCCTTGAGCATGCTTGTGTGCAGCATCGGATCGGTCGCAGCATGGTGGGCTCGGTGGTCCTTCAGCTCCTTCACCGAAGCGTTAAATGGCAGCCACTCAGTGACACGGATCGGAAGCTTCTCTTCCTGCTCCAGTTGTTCATAGATCTCGAAATCCTGCCAATCGCTGTTATCTTGGGCGGTCGTGACGCCCCAACGCGCCGCATTGGCGAGCGCCAGTTCCAATGCTCTTCTCCTGACAGCATTGGATGGCGGCGGTATCTTCTGTTCTATGGCCGCCCTTGCCATCTCACGCACGATTCCAGTCAGATCGCCATTCTTATCGTGATCGAATTTTCCGCCCTGTGGATCGGGCGTCTCTCTCGTGATTCCTGCTGCCTCCAGTGCCGCTGTGTTTGCTACCGCGATGTGTCCGTCCACGCGGCCGAAAAAAGCAGGATGCCCGCCCGTCACCTTATCGAGGTCCTGTCTTGTCGGCAGGACCACCTTTTTCCACAGGGTATGGTCCCATCCGCGTCCCTGAATCCATTCGCCAGGGTCTGCTTTCTTCGTCGCGCTCTGGATGCGCTCAAGCATGACATCGAGAGTCTTGGTTCCGGTGAGGTCCACTGCGAGAATTCCCTGCCCGCCTTCTGCGAGATGTGTATGGGAATCGTTGAATCCCGGCGCGGCAAATCGACCTTCAAGATCGATCGTCTTCGTTCCACCGGACTTGAACTTCGCGAGCTCCGCATCAGTGCCTGCGGCAATCACCTTTCCATCACGGATAGCAACCGCCTCGACAAACTTCCCCTTATCGCCTTGGTGAATACCGGTGTAGATATGTCCGTGGATCAGCATCAAGTCTGCTGATTCGGCCGCCATGCTCACCGCGCCGATCAACAGGGAGGAACAGATGAAAGAGAAAATGCGAAATTTTGGAGGGTTCATGAACCCGCTAATTGTAAATGTTCGCTACCTCACTCGGAGAGTGCAAGTGTCGCCAGCAAAATGCGCTTGAGAGCGAGATCGCGTCCCCGCGAGTCGAACCACTCTGCAAGGGTGTGTGCGCCGCCGCCGCTGCCGCCCGCGCCAATGCTGACAGCCTCTCGACCGAGTGCCAGCGGGATATTGGCATCGGTCGAGCTGCGCCGAATCTGCGATCGAATGCCGAGATGCGCATCCACTGCCTTCACCACATCAAAGATGTGCGCATTCGCCTTCAGTTCCGCAGCCGGACGGTCACCGATCTTCGTGACTTCATGTCGAAGCGCATCCCGCTTCGCCCCCGTTCGCCGAAGTTGCTCAGCCACCGCGAGTTGCACCGCCTTGCGTAGTGCTTCTTCGAGGCGCTGTATCTCTTCCGGATCGATCGAGCGAATGTCTACCCGGATCGTAACTGTCTCCGGGATAGTATTCACAGACGTACCACCGCATATCATCCCGACGTTGACCGTCGTGCGCGGTTCGTGGGGAATCGGAGTGTCCTGAAAGAGGCCGATCGCCCGCGCCATCGCGTTGATCGGGTTCGGTCGCCCATAATCCTGCCACGAATGCCCACCGGGACCGTGGATTTTTACCTCGAACCTGCGGCTGCCGAGCGCCTGTGTCACTATCGCGTCCGTACCGGTTCCATCAATGATGAGCGAATGCGCGATACGCTCCGCGAACTCAGATGTGAAGATATGCCGCATACCGCGCAGGTCGCCCTCGCCTTCCTCCCCCACGTTGCCAACCAACATAATGTCGGCTCTATGAGTGAGTCTGCATTCGCGCAAAACCTTCGCGATCGCCAGTAATGCGACCACACCTGCTGCATTGTCACTTGCACCTGGAGCGCTCAGACGGGTTCCGTATCCGTTGTCGCTCCGCACCACCTCATACTTCGTATCCGCCGGAAACACAGTGTCGATATGCGCACTTAGCATCACCGAACATCGGCCCGCGTCTTCCGCGCTACCTCGAGCGAATCCGATCACATTACCGGCAACATCGAGATGTACTCCATCCAGTTCGAGCCGGACGAACTCCTGCCGTAGCCACTCGGCGCGTTTCCCCTCAGCGAAGGGAGGCGCAGGCACCTTGAGAAGATCGACCTGATTCTGCATGATCTCGGATTCGCGCTTGCGAAACCACTCGAATGCGGCGTGCACCTCGCGCTTTGCCGCAATATTCAATAATCGCTGCGCCGACGTGACAGGAGATTTGCTCTTCGTCTTCGTCATTCAGTCGCGGGCGCCCGGGGATCGGAGCTGCGGCGCACAATCCTCAAAGAACTTGCCCTTATGCGTTGACGGCTTCACGAAGGCACTCTCTGATCTCCGCTTCGCTCAGCGTGTGGTCGGAACTCTTTGCCTTCGCAAAGACACGTTCCACCGCCTCCTCAGAGCAAGCGATGCCGTGCCGCTCGAGCCAGAAGATCACATTCGATTTTCCAGACATCGGACCAATGTCGATCACCTGCTCCAGTCCGAAGTAGTGCGACGGCACACCGGAATACACCGTGTTCGCAAGTTCGAGATCGTTTTTCCTGAACGCCTTGATCACCGCCGCCGCATGCACTCCAGTTGCCGTGCGGAACGCGTCCTCCCCCACCACCGGGTAGTTCGCCGGAATGGGCACGCCGGTCGCCTCTGAGATCGTCTGACAATAGTCCTTCAACTTCGTGAGGTCCTGGCTCGCCCACGGTTCAACGCCCATCAACTTCAGATTGACCAGCATGAGGTCCATCTGCGTATTGCCCACACGCTCACCGATGCCGATGCCGCATCCGTGCACGCAATCGGCGCCCGCTTCGAGTGCGGCCAGCGAGTTCGCTATGGCGAGCCCTCGGTCGCAGTGACCGTGCCAATCCAAGCGGACCTCTTCCCCGCTCGGCTTCACTACTTCCTCCAACACGAACCGGATGAGAGCCCGTACACCGCTCGGAGTGATGTGGCCTACCGTGTCGCAAACGACGATCGCCCGCGCACCATTTTCGATCGCGCACGCATACAGTCTCTTGACCGTCTCGGGATCGCAACGGGTGGTGTCTTCGGTGACATACATCACCTCAAGTCCCAATGATCGCGCGTATTGAACGGCCTTCTCGGTCGTTTGCAGAAGAAATTCTTCAGTCCAGTTTTCGGCATACCTCCGAATCGGACTGGATCCCAGAAAGGTTGCGACTTCAATCGGAATTCCCACGCGCTGTACGATCTCTGCCACGGGACGTATGTCGTTTTCATGTGTGCGTGCCGCGCAGTTCGGACGTATCTTCAGCCTTGCATCCACGATCTCTCGCGCAAGCCGCTCCACATCCGTGACCGCGCGCGCACCAGCGCCAGGCAGTCCAATGTCCGCATAGTTGATCCCGAGCGCCTCCATCAGGTGGAGGATCTCGATCTTCTTCTCGATGCTCGGGTCCTTCACCGACGGAGACTGCAGTCCATCTCGCAAAGACTCATCCGTCAGCAATACCTGTCCCGCAGAGGGCTTGAATTCAGCTCCCGGAACCGAGTTCCAGTCGTACACCAAGTGTGAATGCTTCATTGCCATAAGCGCTTTATCTCAACTACCCCAACCGGATCCAGGTTGCCCTCGCGATGGCGCATGCCTCGCTACGACTATTGTAGAGAACCGCGCCCGCGTGGCACTTCCGCCCCTCGTTCCCAAGCGACCAACTCATCAGCACGCACTCGTCTTCCGCGCGCACGGCTCGGATGAGTTTCACTCCCAGCCGTCCGGTCACGAGCTTACCTTCATAAGGAAATCCAGCGGCAAAGCCCGTGGGACAATCCATCGCTGCCCATACGAATTCCGGGTGAACTCTGCCCTCTTCATCCGCGAACTCGCGTGCCGGTATCCATGGCGCCGCGAAAAGATTCTCGAACCCGTTCTGGCGTTCAGCCGGCCCTGCAAAGATGCGCAACCCATCATGCTCCGCTCGCTCCGGACCGCAAACAAAGCATGTTGGAAAAGGATGGTTCAGATGAGCGGGCGACATGCTCATTGCAGACTTCGCCGCCGCAAGACCCACCCCATGTGGCAACTCAAATTCATAATCTGTTGCCGCGGCCTCGATCACCGCCTCATCCCCATCGAGCAGGATTGCTTTACCCTCGCGCAACTCAACCCGCAACTCCCGCTCGATCGGAATCGGTTTTCGAATCGTACACTCGACAGCGGCAGCACCCGGCAGCGTCTTTGCCAACATGCCGCAGGTATATCCGCCATTGCCACTCGCGGGAGGGCCGCAAAAGCGCTGCGTAACGCGAATCGTCTGGGACGTGGCCAAAAGCATCGCCAGCAGAATATCAGTTTCGTTCCAGCTCATACTCCACGCTCATCAGACACAGGCCATGCGCAGGCGCAGTCGGACCGGCCAGCGAACGGTCTTGTGCAGCCAGAATTTCGATCAGACGCTGTCGCGAGAGGGTACCTTTGCCCACGAGGATGAAAGTCCCTACCAGATTGCGGACCATGTGGTGGAGAAATCCCGCGCCCCGAACTTCATAGATCAGTTCGTGTTCTTCACGTTTCCAGGCTGAGCTAAAGATCCTGCGCACGTTGCTCCCCTCGTCCTTCCCTTTCTCCGGATCGCTGGCGGCAAAGCTCGTGAAATCGTGCTCCCCGGCGACCACATCCGCGGCGCCCGACATCGCAAGCTCGTCGAGCGGATACGGATAATGCCAGACATATCGCGCCAGGAACGGCGGCGTCACCGGTTCGCGCGAGATCCGGTAGCGATATGTCTTCGCCTTCGCCGACTTTCGCGCATGAAACTCCGCGCTTTTCATCTCCACTTCCACCACTCGGATCGCCTTCGGCAACGTGTTGTTCAGCGCGAACTGCAGCTTCTCCGCGGGGATCGGCGACTGGATGGCAAAGCTCGCAACCTGCCCCAGCGCATGGACCCCCGCATCCGTGCGCCCTGATCCTTGCGGAACCACACGCTCACCGCAGACCCTCTCGATCGCATCCGCCAATTCCCCTTGCACGGTGGAGCGACCCGGTTGGACTTGCCAGCCTGCGAAGTCCGTCCCGTCGTATGCCATTGTGATTTTCCAGTTATTCATAGCAGTTGCGCATGTAAGTGCATTTCGGATCGATATCCCTACGATGACATTTATACTTGGGCGTTCTGAATGTTTTTGAAAATGCAAGGCCCTGGAACTTTCGCCCTCATGTGCACGTAATACCTCACAAGCTGGCGCCCGAACGCGTGGTCGTGCGTGTGCCAGCCCCGATTGAAGAGTAACGATCGTCTACCGTCATCGTTCTACTCTGAACTGATTCGTACGCCGGAGAAGCAAAATGTTTGAAAATTGGAAGCCGCGCTCGGTCGTGGCAGGACTGCTAGTCGCAACCACACTTGTCAGCGCGCAGACGCAACCGTCCACGCCGCCTCAGCAGGACGCAAGTGCCAGTCGTCAATTGCCGAACGCGCCGATCTCCCAACCGGTGAAGCGCTTTGATCTGACCGACTATTCAAAGGGCAAAAAGCAGTTCCCTAACGTGCTTTCAGTGTACCGGCCGACCGACGTTCCTCCCCCGTCCTTTACGAACGCGCCGCGCCTTGAGCAGTTGATTCGCGACGGCCGCCTCTACCTTTCTCTCTCCGATGCCATAGCGCTCGCGCTTGAGAACAACCTTGACCTTGCTATCGCGCGATATAACTTGCCAATCGCCGATACGGATATCCTGCGTGCCAAGGCTGGACAATCGATCCTGGGCGTCAATACGGGTCTCGTGCAGGGTACGCAGGGCGGCAACGGTAGCGGCGTCGTCACTGGTACCAACGCCGGATCGCAGGGAGCGGGCCCTGGTGGAACCAGTGCCGGTACGGGCGGCGCAGGTACGGGCTCCAGCGGACTCGTTCAGTCTTCACTCGGCGCCGGTCCGGCGATTCCGCAGTTCGACCCCACTCTGACGGGAACGCTCTCGATCGATAACAACAAGCAACTTACCGGAAACCCATTCTCCGGCGCGCCAACCTTGCAGCAGCGCACCACCACCGGGGACTTCGCCTACAATCAGGGCTTCGTCACAGGCACCAACTTCAGTGTTGGCTTTAACAATCTTCGCACTACGACCAACAGCAAGTTCAGCAGCTTCAACCCACAGCTCACTTCCAATTTCCGTGCCACTCTGAGCCAGCATCTGCTCAACGGGTTCGGCATCGATAACAACAACCGCTTCATTCGTATCGCAAGAAATAACAAGCAAATATCAGATCTGGCGTTCCGCCAACAGATCATCACTACCGTCTCGCAGGTCGAAGACATCTATTGGGACCTCGTCAATGCCTACGAAAACGTAGTGGCCCAACAGCGCGCCGTCGGACTCGGGGAGAAGCTGCTCAGTGACAATCAGCGGCAAGTTCAGATCGGGACCCTTGCCCCTATATCCGTCGTACAAGCTAAGAGCACGCTCGCGACCAGCAATCAGAACCTCATAATCGCGCAGACCAACTTGCAGCTCCAGCAATATCTCATGCTGAACGCAGTGGCCCGTAATGTCAGCAGCACCGCCTCTCTCTCAAAGGTGCCCGTGATTCCGACCGATCGCATGGACATGTCGGCGTACACCGACCAGAACCTCGATACCGATAAGCTGATTCAAACCGCATTCAGCTCTCGCCCGGATATCAACGAGTCTCTGATCGACCTCAAGAACCGGGATATCACACGCAAATCGGCAAAGAACGCTCTTCTCCCAACCGTCGATGCCTTCGCCTACTATGGCGGTTCGAGTCTCGCGGGAAATCAGAATGCGCTGGGCACCTGCGTTCCCGGACAGACTACATTTTGTACTCCCCCGGGAAGCATTCAGCCCAGCGGATACGGCGACGCACTCACGAACCTGTTCAACTCCACTGCTCCCGACAAGGGCGCAGGCATCCAAATCTCGATCCCGATTCGTAACCGCGCGAATCAGGCGCAGCAGGTTCGTTCTGAACTCGAAGAAGAACAGGCGAAACTGCGGCTCCTGCAGCTCCGCAACCAGGTCACCGTAGATGTGCGCAATGCCACCTATGCCGTGCAGCAGGACCGCGCACAGGTGGACGCTGCCCGCGCCGCTGGAGATTACGCTTCGCAAAACCTTGAAGCCGAGCAGAAGAAATACAGCCTAGGTGCTTCCACTAGCTACAACGTCATGCAGCTTCAAAATGCCCTGACGCAGTCGGAACAGACGCTCCTTACCGCCATCACAACCTACGAAAAGGCCCGCATCCAACTCGACTTGGTTACCGGACAGACGCTGAACCGGTACTCGATCGATGTGGAAGACGCGACCACCGGCGAAGTGAGGAAGCAGCCGGCAGTATCTGGTGTCAAGGCCCTCACTCCAGAAGAGCAGCAGCAGATGATCAAGGGAACGCCCGCTCAGGCGGTGCAGCCACCCGCCACCAATCCGCAGTAACAAGGTCCAATCGAAAAACGCGCTCCAATGGGGCGCGTTTCTTGTTGCTTCCCACAAACTTCACATCACGTTTGTTGTGCCGAGAAATCGTTCGAACACTTCGTTCGATAGCAGTCTGCCGCGAGCGGTCAACCTCAGCTTTTCCTCCTCGCGCACCAGCAACCCGGCAGCATGCAACTCGTCCAGAGAATCTGCAAAGAGATCCGCCGGGGCTTCTCCGTACTCTCGTGCGAGTTCCTCCAGGTTTACTCCAGAATTCAACCGCAGTCCCACGATCATCGCCTCCTCGAGTGCCTCGCGCGTGCTCAGCCGTTGCACTGGACCGCGATAGTGGTCTGTCATCCGTTCAAAATCGCTGAGTTCTTCCGTAGTAGCAAAGCGGACGTCGCGGACTCCTGCCGTCTCAGCGTGCAACATGGAGTGGGCATCTGACCCGAATCCAAAGTAAGGGACCCGCAACCAATATTTCAGGTTGTGCCGCGACTCCCATCCCGGACGCGCAAAATTGGAGATCTCGTACTGCCGAATGCCTGCCCCGTCCAGTCGCTCGATCGCACGCTCATACATCCGCACGACGTTCTCTTCATCCGGGATCGAATGTGCGTGATACTTGACGCCACCCGCAATGACTTCCCGCCCGAGCCGCGAGTCTTCGTCCACCTCCAGCATGTACACGCTTACATGGGGGACTCCGAGATCAACTACCTTTGAAAGACTAAGGTCCCACGATTCGAGCGTCTGATGCGGCAACCCAGCAATCAGGTCTAATGAGATGTTCTCGATCCCAGCGTTGCGGATACGCTCCACGTCCTTGACTGTGTCGCTGGCCTTATGCAAGCGCGCCACCGAGCTCGTCTCCCGGTCGACGAAACTCTGGGCACCGAAACTGATTCGATTCACGCCGGCGGCGACCATGGCCGCCAGTGTCTCGTCCGCAACAGAGTTCGGAGCGCACTCTACCGTGATCTCAGCATGAGCACCCACCGAAAAACCTGTTTTGACCGTATCGAATAGCCTCTTTATCTGTTGCGGTTCGAGCAAAGAAGGGGTCCCGCCGCCGAGATAGATCGTGTCCACATTCGGTTCGAAGTGTGCGCCAATCGCGGCTGCGATCGCTTCAGCCTGCTCAAGGTCGCGCACCACTTGCTCGACATAGGCCTGCATCCTTTCCTGCGGAAACACCCCTGACGCAAAATTACAAAAACTGCATTTTGAGCGGCAAAAAGGGACCGAGATGTAGATTCCCATCAACATTCTTCATCTAACAATACGAACCGTTACGTAACTTAAGATTACAGGGTTTTTGGGAGGCCTTTTCTGCGCCGTGTCGTGATCACTGGAATGGGTGTTGTCAGCCCCAATGGAATTGGCAACGCAGCATTTTGCGATGCTGTACTGCAAGGCAAGAGCGGCGTTAAGCGCATCTCCCGATTCGACGCGAGCCACCTGCCCGTGCAGATCGCCGGAGAGATCTCCGGCTTCAACGAAGCGCGCTGGATAGACGCACACGAGCGCAAGCACGTCTCCCGCGTCGTTCCCCTCTCGATCGCCGCCACCAGTGAAGCGCTGCACGACGCCGGCATCGACCACACGAAGCTTTCACTGTCCCAGCAACAGGAGATCGGCGTCTCACTCGGCACCGGCGGAGGCTCAGGAGATTTTTCCGAATCGCAGTACGAGATGTACTTCAGCGGCAAGATAAAGTCCGTGAGCCTCTTCTGCATCCCCAGTGGGACATGGGGCGGGCTCTCCAGCGAAATCAGCATGCGCTTCGGACTCCGCGGTCAGAGCCACGTCGTCACTACAGGCTGCACCTCTTCGACCGATGCCATTGGCGACGCCTTCCGCCAGATCAAGCACGGATACATTCCCATGATGGTCGCTGGCGGCGTGGACTCTCCATTGATGCCCGGTCTCCTCAAGGGCTTCACTCTCATGCGCATCATGACCACATCTTGGAACGATGCTCCCGAGCGCGCCTCCCGCCCGTTCTCGAAGGACCGTGATGGGTTTGTGATCGCCGAAGGCTCCTGGATGTTCGTCCTGGAAGATCTCGAGCATGCAAGAGCGCGCGGCGCCAAGATCTACGCCGAGATCGCCGGCTACGGATCCACCTGCGAAGCCTTCCACCGGGTACGCCTGCAGGAGTGCGGTGAGGAGCCTGCGCGTGCCATGCATCTCGCCATGCAAGAGGCGGAGCTCGCACCCGAACAGATCGGTTATGCCCAACTCCATGGCACCTCCACCGAACTCAATGACCGCATCGAAACGCGCGCGTTGAAGCTGGCCCTAGGTGACCACGCGCAACGCATCCCCATGTCTGCCATCAAGTCCCAGATCGGACACTCGCAAGGTGCCTCCGGATCTGCTGGTATCGCTGCCACCCTGGTCGCCATGCGGCACAACCAGATTCCGCCGACCATCAACCTGGATGTCCCTGATCCCGAGTGCGATCTCGACTACGTGCCCGAACCCGGGCGGCAGCTCAGCTTCGACGCCGCCCTCTGCAACTGCATCGCATTCGGATCGAAGAACTCTGCACTGGTACTCCGCCGGGTGTAGCCGAACAAAAGTAAGCCGTCCCACCAAGGGACGGCTCATGATTCAAAATTTAAGGGACTACTTCACAGCGACAGCCTTCACGCGCACCGAAAGCCGGCTCTTGTAGCGCGACCCCGCATTGTTGTGGATCACACCCTGCTTCACGGCCTTATCGATGGTCGAAGTGGCAACCGAATAAGCGGTGTTCGCTTTCTTGGCATCCCCAGTGGCGATCGCTTCACGCAGGTTGCGGAGCACCGTCCGGAAACGGGATGTGTTGATGCGATTGCGCAGTGTGCGCTTCTCAGTTTGACGGACGCGCTTCAGCGCGGAGACGTGATTTGCCATTTCCTACGTTCTGCTTCCTTTTGGGGATTTTAAGCGCCACATCGGACCAGCACACGTGTCGCTGGCGCAAACGGAACTAAGCTTTTATCCTACAGAAACAACGACTTATGGTCAACCTCCACACCTTTTCCTCTAGTGCAAAGAAGATGCCTGCTTTCCATGACCCCTATAGTCTTCGCCTGACCGTCGCGCTCTTTGTCTCTCTCCTGAGCTTTGGCGCTACGAAGCCGGCCCCGGTTGATGGCTATAACGTTGTTGCAAAATACCCCCACTCCACTGAAAGCTATACCGAAGGCCTCCTCTATCTAAACGGTCTCCTTTACGAGGGTACCGGCAACTACGGACACTCCTCCCTGTTGGCGACCGATCCTGAAACCGGCAGGATCTCACTGCGCCTCGACCTGCCTCCCCAGTACTATGGCGAAGGAATCGTCGATTGGGGTCCAAACATATACCAATGGACGTGGCGGTCAAACGTCTGCTTTGTGTACGACCGCATCAGCTTTCGCCCTGTGAAGCAGTTCACCTATACCGGAGAGGGCTGGGGCATGACGCGCACATCGAAGGAGCTCATTACCAGCGATGGCACCGCAACTCTTCGCTTTCGCGATCCCAATACCTTTCGCGAGGTCCGTCATATTGACGTGACAGATGGCGGCACTCCTGTCACACAACTTAATGAACTCGAGTACATCAAGGGTGAGATCTACGCGAATATCTGGCGCACCGACAAAATTGCTCGCATCTCCCCTCGCGACGGACACGTGATCGAATGGATCGACCTTGCCGGCATACTGCCCGCAGGCCAAAAGATCAAAGCCGATTCACTCCCTAATGGGATCGCTTACGACGCGCAGCATGATCGCCTTTTCGTCACCGGAAAGCAGTGGCCCGTCATGTTCGAGATCAAGGTCGTTCCCAACACTGCCAGGAAGCGTGCAAACTGACCCGCCACCCTCGAAGCACCCTTTTCCTGCTACCCCTTCCGCTGCCCATGCATCTAACTGGCACGTGAATTTGGATTGGAGTCTTTTACGGTAAACCTCCTCCCAACAGCCGAATACAAACTTGGCTCTCTACCATTCCGCCCCATAAATATTCACAAATTCCTGATTGACTCTCATTGCGCATCAGGCTACCCTACGCGCAATGAGAGCATCCCGGCTTGCCGGATCGTTCAACGCTCGACGCAGATTCAGCCTGGCGGTTCCTGCCGTTACCTTGCATGCCCTGTGTCGCTCTCACCTTCCCGCCCCTGTCACCGTCAATCCATCGTTAACCCATCCGATCACCCCGTCCGGAGGACGACGAACCACTAGATGAAAACCAGGAAGAACCTCGAGATCACGCCGAATCTGGAAGCTCTCTTTGGCACCAGGGACGAAAACCTTCACATCATGGAAGACGCTCTGAGCGTCACGATCGATCTCCGCGCCCAGGGAGTCGCCGTCGAGGGAGAACCCGAAGACGTTGAGCGCATCGAGCGCATCTTCAAGGACTACGAACAGCTGCGCCGTGCCGGTCATCAGTTCCACAATGGAGATCTCGGCTCAATGCTGAAGGTCATCACTAACGATCCGACCGCAACCCTTCGTGATCTCGCTGAGAGTGGCAAACAACGCTCCCAGGGCAGCAAACGTATGGTTCAGCCGAAGACGGTGAACCAGCGCAAGTATATGGACGCGATCGAGCACAGCGATATGGTTTTTGGCGTCGGCCCGGCGGGCACTGGCAAGACCTATCTAGCGGTAGCTATGGCGGTCTCCGCATTGCAGAACAAGCAGGTGAGCCGCATCATTCTGGCGCGCCCCGCGGTCGAGGCCGGCGAACGTCTAGGGTTCTTGCCCGGCACACTGCAAGAAAAGGTGGATCCCTACCTTCGTCCTCTTTACGACGCGCTCTATGACCTGCTCGAGCATGAACGAGTAGATAAACTCCTCGAAAAAGGAGTCATCGAGATCGCTCCCATCGCTTTCATGCGCGGACGCACCCTGAACGACGCGTTCATCATCATGGACGAAGCTCAGAACACCACCGTTGAGCAGATGAAGATGTTTCTCACCCGCATGGGCAACAACTCCAAGGCCGTGATCACGGGAGACATCACTCAGATCGATCTGCCCAACGTAAACAAGAGTGGTCTGGTGGATGCCATCCGGATCCTTCAGGGCGTTGACGGAATCCAGTTCAACTTCTTCGAAGAGTCCGATGTCGTGCGTCATCATCTCGTACAGCGGATCATCCACGCTTACGAAGACAGCGCGAAACGCGCCGCCGAGCAGCTCTCTCTCTCACTCGATGACAAGACCGGAGAAGCGACTATCGTCTCCGAGACACGAGTTCGCAAACCAATGCTCGAACAGTAGTTGTTGAGCTCCGGCAACTCGCCGGTGATGGCGTCCGGCAGTCTGCCGGACGCTTCTCATTTAAGCTTGTCTAAAATAGAACTACGTATGAAAGACGACGGACCACATCGAGGCGCACGTCCACGCACGACCCTGGTCGTGGACCCACCCCGTCGTCTCCGTCGCAGCGCCTTGGTCGCTTTCGCAGAGGCCGCGCACCGTGCGGCAAAACTCAAGGGAGAGGTCAGCGTTCTCCTCACTACAAGTGATTGCCTCCAGCAGCTCAACCGTCAATATCGCAAAAAAAACAAGGTGACGGATGTGCTCAGCTTTCCCGCCCCGGCCCAGCAAGGCGTCCCTCTCCATGCACGCGCCGCCGGCGATCTTGCCATCTCGGTTGATATTGCCGCCCACTACGCGGAACGGCTGGGACATTCGCTGACCAAAGAGCTGAGTGTCCTGATTCTGCATGGCATGCTCCATCTCGCCGGACAAGACCACGAAGCCGACAATGGAGAGATGGCAGCGCTCGAGGCGAAACTGCGGAAGCGCTTCGCCCTTCCCCTCTCTCTCACAGAGCGCAGCCCGCGGGTGCCTCATCTGTCCGCGAAGCGGACAGATGGGACAGCGGCAAGGACCCTTCGCGCATGATCTTTCTCTGGATATTCCTGCTCGCGCTGCTTTGCCTCATCCTCACGCTTACCAGCCATATCGAACGCATCTATGCCGAAGCCGGGAAACTGCTCTCGCGTGAGTTTGAAGACAATATTGATATCTACGAAGAGCGGATCGAGCCGCTCTTGGGCAAAGACGCGCGACGCATCTCCAGCACCATCGGGCTACTCTCTCAGCTCGCGAATACGGCGATCACGCTCATCCTCTCGTATCTGGTCTTCAGATCTCCATTCACGCGCGCAGAAGTAGTGCAGCTCGTGATCGCCGTTGTACTCATACTGCTTGCGTTCAATCGTGTGATTCCCTATCTGCTCTTCACGCGTACGCGTGGTGAATGGCTCGCCGCTTTCGCACCCGTGCTCAACGCGCTATTTTGGATCGTATCGCCGATCACCTTGATCCTGAGCTTCTCCATGCAAGTCGCAGCGCTCGCGCAAAAACCGAAACCGGAGGGTCAGGAGAATTCGCAGGAAGCCGTCGAGGCGCTGATCGAAGCCGGGGAAGAAGAGGGCATCCTCGAAGAAGGCGACCGCGAGCTTATCCACTCCGTCGTACAGTTCGGAGATAAGATCACGCGCGAGATCATGACCCCGCGCCCCGATATCTTCGCCGTACCCGTCGACACCACGATCGAACGCTTCCACGAGCTGCTGCGTCAACATCCGAATTCTCGCGTCCCCGCATACAAGGATTCGCTCGACGACATTCAGGGGATCCTCTTCACTCACGACCTTCTGCAGGTCGCTGATGTTGAAGCCGCCAGCCGTACCATCGCCACACTCTTGCGCCCCGCCTATTTCGTACCCGAAACCAAGAAGACACTAGAACTTCTGCGCGAACTGCAGCAGATGAAGAGCCAGATCGCCATCGTCATCGACGAATACGGCGGCGTCGCCGGTCTGGTCACCGTAGAGGACCTCGTCGAAGAGATCGTCGGGGAACTCCACGACGAGCGCGAGATCGTCGGTGACGCAGTCAGGCAGCCGGATGGGTCCTATATCGTCTCGGGCACGCTCGACATCGGACGTCTCGAAGATCTTTTCGGCTTTCGCCCCGACGATGAACACGATCTCGAAACCAGCACCGTGGGAGGACTCGTCACCGAACGCCTGGGACACATACCCGCCCCGAGTGAGACACTTGAAGAGTCCGGATTGCGCTTTGAAGTGCTGAAGAGCACAGACCGCCGGGTCGAGCAATTGCGCGTTATGCGCACCATCGGCGGAACCCGGAACTCACAGAAGGTCACGGTTTAGATGCCTTTTCGCTCAGGTTTCGTCGCCATCATTGGACGCCCCAACGCCGGCAAGAGCACTCTGCTCAATCAGCTCGTCGGACAAAAGATCGCTATCGTCACCCATAAACCGCAGACGACGCGCAACCGCATTCAGGGCTTTCTCAACGTCCCTGCGAAAAAAGGCAAGCATCCTGCCGCGCAACTCGTCCTCATGGACACTCCCGGTGTCCACAAGCCCGACTCCCCACTCACTCGCCGCATGATGCAGGAGGTCTATGACGCCCTCTCCGAACGCGACCTGGTATTACTCATCGTCGATGCGACCAAGCACTTCGGTGGCGGTGACGAGTTCGTCCTCGAATTGATCAAGAAGTCGGAAGCGCCGGCCCTGCTGCTGCTCAACAAGATCGACCTCATTCCGAAAGGACAACTTCTGCCGCTCATCGACTCTTACCGGCAGATGCACGAGTTCAAGGACATCATCCCCATCTCCGCCACCAAAGCGCAAGGCATCGACGAACTCCTCGAAACTGCCGTTCGTCTCCTTCCCGAAGGTCCACGCTACTTCCCTAAAGACCAGGTCACCGACCAGCCCGAACGCTTCCTCGCCTCTGAGATCATTCGCGAAAAGCTCCTGATGCATACAGGACAGGAGGTCCCCTACGCGACCGCCGTCAAGATCGAGAAGTGGGAGGACCAAGCCCCCCGTTCCAAGTCGACCACCGGATTGACCAAGATCTCGGCAGCGATCTTTTGCGAGCGCGAGGGTCAAAAAGCGATCATCATCGGAAAGAGCGCGACCATGCTCAAGAAGATCGGGACCTCCGCCCGCATCGAACTCGAAAAGTTGCTCGGCACCAAAGTCTTCCTCGAGCTCTTCGTCAAAGTACAAGGTGGATGGTCCGAATCCGGCGGCTTCCTCAACGATCTCGACTGGCGGCGGGAGTAGTTTGTTCAGGTGCTGGGGGTTAGGGGCTAGGTTTTAGGTGCTAGGTTTTAGGGATAAGGGACGAGGGAAGGTTGACCTCGGACTTCTGCCGGGGAATCAGCACAGCGAACAACGCGCCTTTAGGCGCTGGCTTTGGCACTCCTCTCGACTTGTCATTGCGAGCGCAGCGAAATCAACCTTGCGATTGCTTTTTGTCAGCGCAGCGGACGGTTTTCCACAGGGTTGGTATCCCCCGGTGGGGGTGAATCTTTGGAATCAGTGACTTAGGTTGGGGTAATCCCGGTTAATCCCGGAGATCCCAGAGGAAGTGCTTTGTTTTGAGTGAATGCCTGTCTGACGGCAGGTGCCAGATCTCTTCTGCGTCGGATGACAGGACGATGAAAACGGAAAAGCACGCCCTGTTGGCGTGCTTTATTTTCTAGATATCTTCTACTTACAATTCTAGCAACTTCGGGGTAGTTTCATACTGAATTAGCGAAACTTTATATCTACTTTCGATTGTGGAAATTAGAGAGATTTCCACAAAGTGGGGATCTTGACAGGTTTTTTGCACGGGTTAGGGGGATTTGCACAAGGTGAAAAGTCGTTTCCACAGGAGGGCGATTTGGGATGTGGAAAAGTGTCCGCTGGCGCGGACCCCAGCGCCTAAAGGCGCTTCGGGAGCGTCCCGATTCCCCGGCATAAATGCCAGGGTCTACCCAATCCCTTGTCCCTTATCCCTAGCACCTAGAACCTAGCACCTAGCACCTAGCGCCTAAACCCCAGCAACCCCGCATTTTAGACATCCACCATTTCCTACGCCACATCTACCGGAACAAATCCGCAAGAAAACAAGAAACAGGAGCAAACGGCTATGGAAATGGAATCCCTGAAAGATCTTCTGACCAGTGAGCTAAAGGACTTGTACTCTGCCGAAAACCAGATCATAAAGGCACTCCCAAAAATGGTGAAGGCCGCCTCTTCCGAGAAGCTGAAAAAGGGCTTCCAGGAGCATCTCGAGCAAACGCGCGAGCATGTCAGCCGCCTTGAGAAGATCTTCGAGCAGCTGGGCGGAAGCCCCAAGGGCAAGAAATGCAAGGGCATGGAAGGTGTACTTGAAGAAGGTAGTGAAATCATCGAAGAAGACGCCAACCCTGATGTGAAGGATGCAGGGCTGATCGCTGCCGCCCAGCACGTCGAGCACTACGAGATGGCAGGCTATGGCTGCGTCAGGACATACGCTAATTTGCTAGGCATGAAAGACATTGCACAACTGCTGGATAAGACATTGAAAGAAGAGGAGGAGACCGACCAGAAGCTCACCAAACTGGCGGAATCCATTAACGTCCAAGCTCGAAAAGCCGCATAAAGCCGACGAGGAGCCTCCGGCCAATGGCTGGGGGCCCATCCTTTAGCTCACGCCCGCTGCCCTGACCCCTTAATTTCTGATTCCACTGAACGGCTTCAGATTGGCTTACTTGAAAGCCATGCCGCCGCAATCAAACACAGAGTGATCGGAGTCAAGAAAACGATAGGTAAAGTGAAGAAGTAGGTCCAGCTCAAAATCGTCACGGCGACGAAGCAAAGGGCGAGCGCCCATTGAGTGCTGCGCATGACCGCCAAAGCTTCAGCCGAAAGGCCGGCCAGCTGCCAGGCTAATACAGCTGCGAAAAGAAGAAATACCGACACAAAGAATCCGGCCCCCACAAAGAGATCCCAATAAGTCCGGCTAAACCCCTGCACGTCGAAATGGATTGAGCGCATTGACGCGAGAAGCGCGTCTACTCCCCATTTTGGATCGGACTGGCGAAAACCAAGTGTGTGTCCGACGTCAAAAAGCAGTAAGAGAATAGACGCGATTCGATAAAGCATCGGGGCTTTCAAGTATTGCCTCCAGAGATTGCTCGGTCGTTTACCGCCTTCGCAATTCTTTCAGGTGCAACTTGCCGCAAGTTTGTGGAGCGTGCTTCCCTCCGGCGCGCGGGTTGAGACCCGGAGCCCGCACTCCGGAGCTGCTCAAGCGGCGACGGCCTTCACGCCCTTGGCGGCTTGTTCGATAAGCGCTGCGACAGCCGCGGGCTGCGACACATAGATGGCGTGGCTACCCTTGGTCTCGACGACCGTGGAACCCGCCCGCTTGGACATGGCACGCTGTGCAACTGGCGGGATCATCTTGTCCTCGGTGACAACCAGGTACCAGCTTGGCTTCGTCTTCCACGCTGGTTCGCTGATTGCGCCGCTGAGAGCCGCTACGCCCCACGGGACTTGGGAGTCGGCCATGAAAGCGGCCTTCTCTGCCTCCACGTCGCCCGCGAAGGAAGCAGGAAACTTTGCCTTGTCGAGGAACAAAAAGCCGTCCTGCGGAGGCTGGATCGGCGGCACAGGCGCGCCCGGCGGCGGATCTTTGATAAGCGTAGCCACGGACTCGCCCTTGTCCGGAGCAAAAGCAGTGATATACACAAGTCCTGCAACTTTCGGATCGTTTCCGGCTTCGGTGATCACCGCTCCGCCATAAGAGTGGCCTACGAGAATCGCCGGCCCATCCTGCGTTGCGAGAACGCGCTTGGTCACCGCTACGTCGTCCTCGAGCGAGAGTGTTGGATTCTGGACGATGCTGACGTTGTAGCCGTCCTTCTTCAGAATCTTGTAGACGCCCTCCCATCCGGCGCCGTCCACAAAGCCACCGTGGACTAGAACGATATTCTTCATTGCTCTACCTCCTTACTGAAATTTCCTTGTTGGGTTTCCAACGATTCGCAGTATATGCTCGAGCGCCCATCGGGTCGAATAGAGTCCAATTCTCTGGAACTGCCGCTGGCCCCATGTCCGCCAACAGCTCCTAGTTCCCCACTACGAAGAGATGCCCGTTGTTTTGTGTATAGAACTTTCCGTCGGGACCGATCGAGAGTGGAGTGTAAGCGGCGCCGAGCGCAAGGTTCTGAAACAGCTTTGCGGTAGGCATCGTGAAGACGCCGATGTTGCCTTGCGGGAGAGCGTATATGTTGCCGTCCTCGCTGTTCACGTAAACCATGCCGTTCTTGTCGATTGCCGGCATATTCGTACACCATTCAAAACCGTTGGGATGGTCTGAGACGCAAGAGAGCGATCCATCAGCGTTGCGGTTGCAGCTCTGAGTATTCGTGTTCTGGAACTGCCATTCGATCTGCAGATTGGCATTCAGCTGCGTGATATAGAAAGGGCCATTCGGCAGTGGTTGGCAGAGGGGATTGTTGAAGTTGCAATAAACTCCGACTCCGCCGTAGTGATTGTCTTTGACGACGACCGAATAAGTGCCGTTGTGCGCGTACACGGCGGGGGTCTCATCCCATCCGAAATCGTACCCTGCCAAGAAAGCACCGTGCGCGTCGAACTTGAGCAGATGTCCACGTTCGCCGTAGCCTCCGATCGTGCCGAAGAGGACAGAACCGTCAGGCAACACGGTCGGCGAAGAAGAGGCTTGATCGACGATCACTCCTGACCCCTTCGCATTGGTCCTCGGGTCAACACCGATCGCCGTCCCGTTGCGGCAGGAATTGGGATCGGTATTGGATGCGCCGGAGATCGGTACGCGGACTCCACAGCCATCATTCAAGAGGTTCTGCAGCGACGCAACCCATTTGGGAGTCAGGTCGGGATTCACCGCCACGAGAAATGACTCCATGGGATCGAAGTGGGCGACGCTGGCGGTGTAGATGGTGCCGTCGGGAGCGATCGCGGGCGCGATGTTGACGCCGGGACGCTGCGAGCCGCACAGCTGCGGAGGAGGCGTTGCCGGGGACGGCGGCGGCCACGGCAGCGAGGCCCCGTTGGGATCGGTTGCGAAAAATGTTCCCGGACAGGTCTGAGCGGTCCCCACAGGAGCATTCGGGACGATGGCCGCGTAGCTTACGACGCTGGCCGTATCCTGAGGCGTGACCTTCACCAGCCATGCTCCCTGCACGTCACGGCTGGTCCAGGGATCGCCCTGCGATGGATCCGCGAGTTCGATGACGTTGTAGTAGATGTTTCCAGTCGAGTCAGACGCTAGCGGACCGGATACGAAGGTGTTGTTTAGAACGATCTGTATTCCGTTGAACGGATTGATGTGACTGGCGGAGGTGCCGTCGGTCTTGTTTACCTTCCAGACCGTGCCTCCGGCACCGGGGACATAGATAAAGTTGTTCGCTTCGATGGGGTGAAACACAGGCTCTTCCGCGGAAAGTCCGCGGCCATTCGGTTCGGGCTTCCAATCACTGGGAAAGCTCCAGATGCTCACCAGTTGTCCATTTTCCCAGGTGAAGCGTGTCTCGTTCCAGATGAGCGTGTTCCATGCGTTGGGGCCGCACGCCGCGCCACTCGCCCATGCGCCGACAGGGCTGCAGGAGATGTACGTGCCACTCTTCGTCATCATGTACACGTCATTTCCATCCACCAGAGGTGCCTGGAAGTGTGCAAGCAGTACGGCGGCACCATACAAGGGCTGAGACTCAGCCTCCTCCTGCTGAGTGAACTTGTCATACACAATGTCTGCAAGCTGGCGGGCTACGGTTTGCCCCGGCACTGCAACCATTCCCGCATGCTGCGGATTGGCTCCCCACTGCGCCCAGAATGGCGCATTGGATGGAGGTGGCCCTCCTACGACGAAGTTGATGTTGATGGTTGTAGGGGTGATTTGCGCTCCTGTGGGAGTGAGCGTGATGTGTCCGGTGTAGGTGGCGGTCGTGAGATTGCCCAATGCCGCGGAGATCTGCAAAGTTTGGGGAGCCGTCCCTGAAGCGCGATCGACAGTCAACCAAGGCGAGTCGCTTGCAACGGAGAATGCAGGCGTGGCTGCTCCGTTGCTCGTGACGTTGACGGATGCCGGTGCTGGATTAGCGCCACCGAATGAAGTATTGAATGTAAGCAGGTTCTGCGAAACAGAGAAGACTGCGGCGGGTGGTACCGGCTTACTGCCTCCGCCACATCCGGCAAAGACCGTCAAGAGAAACATCACGGGAAAGATCTTGCCGATACGAACCATTTACAGTCCTTCTGATTCAGTAACTCTACTCTTTGACACTGATCCCGAGCGCTCGCATCTTGCGGTACATATGACTGCGTTCGAGGCCCAATGCCTCTGCCGTGCGGCTTACATTGCCGTAGTTATCTTCGAGCTTGCGCAGGATGTAGTCGCGTTCATAGGCGGCGCGGGCCTGATGCAACGTAGAAAACTCCTGTGACGGCTTGCGGCCTCCATCGCGTTGGACGAGCGACGGAAGATGCTTACGATCAAGCTTGGTCACGATGGGATTCATGATCACCATGCGCTCGATCACATTGCGCAACTCGCGGACATTTCCTGGCCATGCATAGCGCATGAGCGAATCGATGGCGTCGTCCGTAATCTCTTTCGGCTTACGTGTGTACTCCGCGGAGAATTCCTTCAGGAAATGTCTCACCAGCATGGGAATATCTTCTTTGCGGTCCCGCAGAGGAGGAACGAAGAATGGAACCACATTCAGGCGATAGAAAAGGTCTTCGCGAAAGTTGCCCTTTCCGATCTCTTCCTCGAGATCTTTGTTGGTCGCAGCAACCACACGTACATCCACGCTTACTTCATCGTCGCTCCCTACCGGAGTAAACCTTTGTTCATCGAGTGTGCGCAAAACCTTCGATTGCGTCTTGAGACTCATGTCCCCGACCTCATCGAGGAACAAGGTGCCACCATCTGCGCGTTCAAACTTCCCGGCCTTCTCCTGCGCTCCCGCGGAGAGAGCGCCTCGCCGGACACCGAACAATTCAGCTTCGATGAAATCCTCCGGTATGGCAGCACAGTTGACCTCAACAAAGAGACTCTCTTTGCGCGCACTCTGCTCATGGATGGCACGCGCCGCCAGTTCTTTGCCTGTGCCCGATTCGCCATAGATCAGCACGCGTCCGTTGCTCGGGGCCATCAACCCGATCTGCTGACGCAGTGCCTTCATCGGGACACTCTCTCCGACGATCGTGCCCTTTGGCTGCTGCCGTTTTAGTTCGCGATTTTCACCCCGCAGCTTCTTCGCATCAATGGCGTTCTTCACCACGATGAGGGTGCGATCGAGCGAGAGTGGCTTCTCAAGAAAATCAAAGGCCCCCATCTTGGTGGCGCGTACTGCGGTCTCAATCGTGCCATGCCCGGAGATCATAATGATTTCTGGCAGGTCGTCGGTCGCAGTCTCGCTCTTGATCTTACTTAGGCAATCGAGACCATCCATGCCGGGCAGCCAAATGTCCAGCAGCACGAGATCGAAACTTCTCTTGCGCAAGGTGTCGAAGCACTCTTCCGCGTTTTCTGCGGCAGTGACGTTGTAGCCTTCGTCCTCCAGGACGCCGCAGAGGCTTTTGCGGATCTCCGCTTCGTCATCGACAACCAGAATGTTCTGCATCTCCACCGTTCCTAGTGAACTGCGCTCGTAATGCTGCGATCCATGCTCTCCGCCGCGACTGGAATCTCCACGACAAAACGCGCACCTGCCGGATAATTCTCTTCCGCGCGCACTGATCCTTGATGCTCTTCGATGATTCGACTGACGATTGCAAGTCCAAGTCCAGTGCCCCGGTTCTTGGTCGAAAAATATGGAAGGAAGAGCTTCTCTTTGATCTCCGGAGTGATGCCGCTGCCGGTGTCGCTGACCGTGATCTCGACGGTATCTCGGGAATCCAGAAGTGTGGTCAAGACGGTGATCTCTTTCACGAGTGAATGCGTCATGGCCTCTGCTGCGTTGTCCACGAGATTCGCAACGACGCGCTTCAGACCTTCGGGATCCGCCATCACCGAGGGCAAGTTGGGCGCCAACGTCATACGAACCCGGATACCCTGCAGCCGTCCCTCAAACATCGCGAGCGCCGATTTCACAACTGCGTTTACATCGATAGGCGAAGGACGCGCCGCCGGAAACTGCGCCATCGAGGAAAACTCATTCACCAGACGCCGGACCGTCTCCACGTTAGTCGCGATTGCGGTCGCGCAGCTGCGGATCACTTCGTTCGCATTGCGGTCGGATGTCCCCTTATCGAGGTAGCGCTTGATGCGCTCTGCCGAAAGCGAGATCGGCGTCAGCGGATTCTTGATCTCATGCGCGACGCGTCGTGCGACCTCCTGCCATGCGGCCTGTTTCTGTGCCTTGAGCAATTCGCTGAAATCTTCGAAGACGAGAACATGTCCGTTGCCGGGCCTCGCCCCCGGCGTCCCGAGCGATGCAACCGTCAAAGCCACATCCAGCTTTCCCTTCGGATGTTCGATCTCGAGCTGGGCGCCGGCGATGCCCATGCGATCGGCGCGGCGGATCAGTCGCTTGATCTCCGTGACGGTTTCCTCGCTGAAAGCCCATGTCCACTCTGCACCGAGTTGTGCCACTGCTCCGCGGAACATCCGCTCGAACGCGCCATTCATCAACATCACTTTTCCGGCAGCATCCACGCTCAACACACCCGTGGGGATGCTTTCCAACAGCGTTTCGATCTGGCGGCGCCGCTCCTCCAATTGCCGGCGGTTCGCTTCGATCTCTTCCGCCATGTGGTTGAAGCGCTGGATGAGCTGCCCCAGTTCATCGTTGGTCTCGTATTCGATGCGATAGTCGAGATTGCCCTCTGACAACTCCTGTGCCGCCTTCGCCAAGGCCGCCACCGGACGCGTCACCAGCCGTGATATGAACATCGACAACCACGTCGCCGCGAACAACACCGCCGCCGTGATCAGTGACAGCAGCATCATGTAGAACTGCCGCACCTGCTTCCGTGCCTTTCCTAATTCGTAATAGCGCTGCTGGCTGGCCTGAACCTCATTGAGCGTGTCAAAGAACTTCGCAGGGATCGGAACGCCCACGAGAATGTCTCCGTTGTCCCCTTCTTTCGCATCCGCGAAGAAGTAGTCGCGTCCATTGCTGGCGCGCACCGATTGGATCGCCGAACCCTCGCGAGCATGCGTGCGCAGACTCTGCTTTAACTGTGCCCATGGTTCCGGTGCGTGAAAACCTGCAACCGTTTCGCCATCGAGGAGCGCGATCGTGAAGCCGCCCTGCAGCGTCGCTTCATGCTTTCGCATCTCCGCCACCAGTGGACCGAAGTTCTTGGTCGCGTACGCCCGCTTCGCCTCTGGAGAAACTGAAATGGCCATGGCCTCGGCATTCGCATTTTCGACTACGTAATCCTGCAGCAGATAGGCGATCGACTGCGAATCCTGGCGCAATTCCTCTACCGGACGAGAGAACCATTTATCAATCGACCGGTTCATCAGCGAATACGCAAAGAGGAAGAGAAAGATGGTCGGTGTCACCGACAGCAACAGCGCGCCGGTGACCAGTTTCGTCCGAAAGCGAGACCCGAGCACTCCACCCTTCGTCTCTGCGTACAACTTGAGCAGGTTGCGCATGAGCACGAAAGTCAATGCCACGAAGAGCAGAAAGATCAGTGCAGAGAGTCCGGCAAACACATACGTCTGTTGGTTCGAATCCGGTTGCAAAAACTTGAGATTGAACGCCGCCTGAGAAAAGAGCACTCCGAACAAGATCAGGATCATGACGGCGAGCACGATGATGGCGTTCCTGCGCTGCCGCTGGTCGGTGCTCTCGAACGATTCTTCCGCGGAATTGCGCGTCAATGCCACACGCAAATTATAGTGCGTCGTGGACACACCCTGAGGCAGATTGACCACGTCCGCAGCCTGGGCTGTGGCACCCCTAGTTCAAAACCCCTAGTCCCAGGCTTTCCGGATATATAATCTTGTGAATCACATGGTTCGAGACGGGTATTACTACGCCATTGCCATGATCATCGGGGCGCTTGTAATCGCTAAGCTCACGCTGCCGTGGATCGCGGTTTTCCCGCTGTTATTGGCGGCGTTTTTCCTGTGGTTCTTCCGCGACCCAGATCGCACCATTCCAACCGATCCGGGGCTGATCGTCTCCCCGGCCGACGGAACCGTTACCGAGGTCATTGCCTTTTCCAAGGATGGTCAAGACCTTACCCGCATCAGCATCTTTTTGAACGTCTTCAATGTTCACGTCAACCGCTCTCCCGTCGGCGGGATCATTCGCGATGTGCAATACAAAAGCGGAAAGTTCGTGGATGCGCGGCATCCGCAATGCTCCGAAGTCAATGAACAGAACCTGGTGACACTCGAAGGCGAAGGCAAGACCATCCAATGCAAGCAGATTGCCGGGCTGCTCGCCCGCCGCCTCGTATTCAGTAAGCGGGTTGGTGACACCGTCTCTCGCGGAGAGCGCATTGGCATGATGAAGTTTGGCTCCCGCATGGATGTTGTATTCGATCGCGCCGCCTCGCTTCGCGTGGCGCTCGGAGATAAGGTGACCGGCGGAACGAGTATCCTTGCCGTGCTCGGCCCGGAGGAAATCTCCTGATGGACCGCCGCGCAACCGATGAACCTCAAGGACGCTCCGGACGCCGCGGCATGTACATCCTGCCCTCCCTCTTCACCTGTGGCAATATAGCGGCAGGCTTCTATGCCATTTTGCAGACCATGCATGGGTCGGCGCTCGATCCCTCGCATTACGATTACGCTGCCATGCTCATCGGCTTCGCGATCCTCTTCGATGGCCTAGACGGGCGCATTGCGCGCATGACCAACACCACCAGCGATTTCGGGAAAGAGCTGGATTCACTCGCCGATGTCATCACCTTCGGCGTCGCCCCCGCGCTGCTCGCCTATTTTTGGGGCTTCGGACAACTGGCTGGAATAAACGACCGGATCTCCAGCCGCGTGCAGCACCTTGGCGCAATCGTCAGTCTTCCTGTTTCTGGTGAGCGGTGCGGCGCGCCTTGCGCGTTTCAACATCGCAAAGAACCCTCAGCCAAAGAACCCCGGGCGCCCTGGACGAAAATACTTTGTAGGCATGCCGATTCCAGCAGGCGCAGGGATCATTGCAGCTGTCGTGCACTTCACGCCCTCTCCGATCGATACCTGGTGGATCGCGGTCATTTGGGCGGCGCTCGTATTCTTCGTGGGATACCTGATGGTCTCCACCTGGCGTTTTTATAGCGGCAAAGATGTAAACATGGGAAGCGCTAACCGTTTTATCTGATCGTCGCCATCGGCGCTCTGATCTCGCTGATCCGTTTCTTCTCGCAGGAGGTCTTGCTTAGCATTGCCCTCGCCTATATGGTCTCAGGCGTGTTTTTCCGGATCACCTATGCCATGCGACGGCATCCCCCTGCGCCCCGCACACCCGCGCCTGACCTTTCCGCATGAAGCTGTCAAATAGAATAGACATACTGTGAAACCACTTCATATCGGCATCGTCGGCGCCGCTTCCTTAAAGGGTAAGGAAGTCAAAGAGGCCGTCGAAGACACTCGCCTCGCCGCTCGCGAGATCGTGTTACTCGACGATGAGGCCGCTCTAGGCAAACTTGAGGCCGTCGGAGACGAAGCGACATTCATCCAGTTGATCAACGACGATAACCTCGAAGATCTCGATATCGCCTTCTTCGCACCGGAGACTCAGCGCTGACGCGAAAGCATTATGACATCGCCCGGCGCGCCAACTGCTCGATCGTAGACACCTCTTATGCGCTCGAAGGCGAGCCCGAGTACCCAATACGCTCACCCTGGCTTGAAGAGGAACTCAATACCGCTCCTCCCTTCGACGCAACCGGCGCCGTGTCGGCCCATCCAGTGGCCACTGCATCGCGCTCATACTTCACCGGCTGCAATCCGTTGCGGCGATACGCACTTGCGCTGCCACCGTGCTTCAGCCCGCCTCAGAGACCGGGCACCCCGGCATGGATGAGCTTCATCAGCAGACCGTCAACCTACTGAACTTCCAATCGTTGCCAAAGACCATCTTCGACACTCAGGTTGCGTTCAACCTGGTCCAAAGCTACGGTGCCGGCAAGGCGCCGCCCCTCGATCGCGTGGAGAAGCGTATTCACGCGCATCTCGCCGCAATCGCTCCCCGTATTGCCCCGCCCGCGATCCTCGTCATCGGTGCGCCCGTCTTTCACGCACACACATTCTCTCTGTACGTAGAGACTGGCGAGCCTGTACCCACCGAACGTATTGCCGCTGCGCTCAACGGTCCGCACCTGAACATCATCGCCCGCGACATGAGCCGCACGACCTGCCCAGCAACATTAACTCCGCCGGTGAAAGTCGGATCGCCCTGTCTATCCAACCGGTGGCAAACCATCCGAACGCGTTTTGGATTTGGGCAGCCGTCGACAACCTCAAGCTCACTGCACTCACTGCGGTCGAATGCGCCCGCAAGATCGCAGAGATGCGCCCTTCAGGTCAGGTGCAATGAGTTTGCGACAAGGCGCGCCACTGATCGCCGTCTTGCTCCTTTCGGTACTCACGTCCTGCGGCTACCACGCGGCGACCTCGGGACGCTCGTCGCATCTCCCCGCTTCCGTCACCACCATCTACGTCCCTGGCTTTGCCAACAAGACGACGACCTACCACATCGACTACCTGCTCACCGCGTCCGTCGTCCGCGAACTGGAACAACGCACCCGGTACAAAGTGGTATTGCAAAGCGATGCGGACGCAGACGCATCGCTGTTCGGCACCGTGCTCTCAGAGCAAACTTCCCCGCTCACCTATGACTCGAAGACCGGGAGAGCCTCTTCCGCACTCGTCATTGTGAATGCAAGCGTGAAGCTTATCGACCGCCAGGGACGCGTGCTCTACGCAAACCCCAGCTACACCTTTCGCGAGCAGTATCAGGTCTCTCGCGAGCTATCGAGCTTCTTCGAAGAGGAGTCTCCTGCCCTCGATCGCCTCGCACGCGATTTCGGGCGGCAACTTGTCTCAGATATTCTGGAGGCGTTCTGATGAGCACGCTTCCCTCCGTCCCCCGCAGCTTTCAACCCAGCGAGCGCTTCATCGCCGATGTTGCCAGCGGTAAGCAGCAGCCGGTCTACATCTTCATCGGTGACGAGGTCTTCTTCGGCGATCGCTGCCGCGCTGCGATTCTCACCCACCTCGTCCCTGAAGGTATGCGTGAGTTCTCGCTCTATGACCTCGACCTCTCAGAGCTCAATGTGCAAGAGGTCCTTGACCAGGCGCAGACGCCTAGTCTGATGGCGCCGTTCCAGGTGTTTTTCGTCCGCAACCTCAAGAACCTCTATGGCCGCGGACAGCACAAGGAAGACTACGAAGCCATCGAGCGCTACAGCAAGGACCCCAATCCTAATGCGCTAGTGGTCTTTATCGCCGATCACATTCGCATCACTGCCGATCCCCGCCGCATGGAGATGACGGACCGCGACCGCTATGAGCGTATCCGCGAGACTCTGGGGCACTGCTGCGGCATCCTCGAGATGGCGCGTGTGGATGAGAGCGATGGTATGCGTTGGGTGCTCGACACCGCTGCTCAGCAGGAAGTGAAGGTCGATCCGGACGCAGCGCGAGTGATGGAATGACTGCGACGACCCCGGATACCGTCCAGAGTGAACTTGAGAAGTCAACGTCCTCAGGATGCTGAATGTAAACGAAGCAGAATGTTACAACAT
>CAWBVM010000013.1:0-135224 GCA_963792225.1 Terriglobales bacterium
GCCAGAAGCTGCGCCCCTTCCGGCTCGGCGCCGCCTTCGTCGTCCCAGCCGACCCGACCTTCCGGGGTTTGAGGGATCAGGCATGGAACCCACCTGACCCTTCCGTCGCGTTCAGGCAAGCCATTCCAGTTCTCCGCGCCAACCTGCGCCGCATCCAGTACCTGCGCGCCGCCGCCGCCCTGGCGGTGATCGTCTATCACGCGTTCCAATGGCCGGAGGGCGGGTTCGAGGTCGGCCGCGCCGGGGTGGACGTGTTCTTCGTGATCTGCGGCGTGATCATGTGGCGGTGACCGCCGGCGGCGTGACGGGCCGGGGGTGTTCCTGTTGCGGCGGGTGACCCGGGTGGTTCCCTCTACTGGCTGATGACGCTGCGGTGGCGCGCTCGCGCTGGTCTGGCGAGGGTTCCTGCCGGAGGTGGTTCCCGATGGGCGGCATCTGGCGCTCTCCCTGGCTTCATCCCGCATTTCGATCCGCTCGGCCGGCCGTTTCCGTTGCTGCCGCCCGGCTGGACGCTGACCTATGAGGCTGTCTTCTATGTCCTGTTCGCCGCCGCCCTGATGGCGCCCGAGCGGCTGCGGGCAGTCGCGATCACCGTGGCGCTGGGCGGCGTCGTCGCGGCCGGCTTGGTGCTCGACGATCCAGCGTACATTCTGGGCGCCAATCCCATGCTGCTGCAGTTCGCAGCGGGCCTCTGGCTGGCCGTGGCAATGGACGCAGGCGTTCTGCCGGGGCGGCCCTGGGGGTTTGCGCTGCTGTTTCTTGGATTGAGCCTGTTCGCGGCCCTGCAGATCACCGGCTTCATCAACGAGCTGTGGCGACCGCTGATCTGGGGCGCGCCGGCGACGCTGCTGGTGATGGGCGCCCTTTGCCTGGAATCGGCGGCGGCGTGTCGAGCCTGGCGGCGCCGCTGGCCCTGGGCGACGCCTCCTACGCGCTCTACCTTGTGCACCTGCCGGCGACCGCGCTGATCGCCCACACCCTCGGCTGGCATAATAGTGGCTGTTCGCCTCGGCCTCGTCGGCCTTTTCGACCGCCGCGGGCCTGGCCTGTCGTCGCTGGCTGGAGGCGCCGCTCATTGCGCCGACCCGGGGCGCCATCGAAAACACCTATCGGCGCCATGTATATCGATTGGACGCAGTTCTGACGGGGACTATCAAAAGGGTCGCCTCCAGGGTCGACGAGCGCCCCAGGACTGTGACGGAAACCTCAACGAGAGGATCGACCCCATGTCGCTGGCCACCAGCAAGACCCTCGACAACCTGAAGGCCGCCTTCGCCGGCGAAAGCCAGGCCAACCGCCGCTACCTGTACTTCGCGCAGAAGGCCGACGTCGAAGGCTACAACGACGTCGCCGCCGTGTTCCGCTCGACCGCCGAAGGCGAGACCGGCCACGCCCACGGCCACCTCGAATTCATGGAAGGCGTCGGCGACCCGGCCACCGGCCTGCCGATCGGCGGCACCGACCTGAACCTGAAGGCCGCCATCGCCGGCGAGACCCACGAATACACCGACATGTATCCGGGCATGGCGCGCACCGCCCGCGAAGAAGGCTTCGACGAGATCGCCGACTGGTTCGAGACCCTGGCCAAGGCCGAGAAGTCCCACGCCGGCCGCTTCCAGCGCGCCCTCGACACGCTGGACTAAGGCTCCATTGCATTTTGCGATGGCATCACGCCGCGATCCGCGGCGAGATGTGGCCGCCGCTGCTTCTTAGGATCGCATGACCGACACCCCCAAGACGTCGAGCACCCGAAGACGTCGGCCGCGCGCGAGGGCAGCCTCGACGCGCCGTTCCGCCATCCGATCGCCTGGCGCGATCCGGCCTACTACGACCTGGCCGCGGTCGAGGCGGAGATGGAGCGGGAGTTCGACATCTGTCACGGCTGCCGCCGCTGCTTCAATCTGTGCGACAGCTTCCCGCGGCTGTTCGACCTGATCGACGAGGGCCCGACCGGCGAGCTCGATGGCGTCGCCAAGGCGGACTACGCCAAGGTCGATCGAGGCCTGCACGCTCTGCGACATGTGCTTCCTGACCAAGTGCCCCTACGTGCCGCCGCACGAATTCGACGTCGACTTCCCGCACCTGATGCTGCGCTACCGCGCCGCCAAGCGGAAGGCCAAGGGCGGCGAGTTCGTGCGCGAGCAGCTCGGCGAGACCGACCGCAACGGCAAGCTCGCCAAGCCCGTGCGCCGCCTCGCCAACTGGGCGACGAACGTCGCGCAACAAGCCGCTGCGCGCGGCATGGAGGCGGTCGCCCGGATCGACGCCGAGGCGCGAGCTGCCGAAGTATCAGCGAGGACGGCCACCGACCGGCTGAAGAGCCCGCTGGCGCCCGACCCCGCGGGCCCGGCCTTCGGCCAGCGCAAGGTGGCGCTCTACGCCACCTGCTTCGTCGACTACAACGAGCCCGACACGGCGCTGGCCGCGTCGCGGTGCTGGCCATGCAGGGCGTCGAGATGCGCTGGTCTATCCGGAATGCTGCGGCATGCCGCAGCTGGAGGCCGGCGACATCGAGGACGTGGCCGGCCGCGCCGAGCGCGTCGCCGCCGAGCTCCTGCCGCTGGTCGACGAGGGCTACGACGTGGTCGCGCTGACCGCCTCCTGCGGCCTGATGATGAAGTTCGAATGGCCGCTGATCCTGCCGGAGAACGAGGCGGTCAAGCGCCTGTCGGCGGCGACCCGCGACATCTGCGAATATGTCGTCGAGATCTCCAAGGCCCATGGCCTGGCGGCGGGCCTGACCGCGTCGAGGGCGGCGTCACCCTGCACCACGCCTGCCACGCGCGGGCGCAGAACATGGGCGCGAAGTCGGCCGAGATGCTGCGGCTGATCCCCGACGCCGCGATCGACTGGTCGAGCGCTGCTCCGGCCACGGCGGCACCTTCGGGGTGATGAAGGCGACCCGTCGGCTGGCCGTGCAAGGTCGGCAGGCCGGCCGCGCGCCAGGTCGCCGCGAAGGGCAACGAGACCCTCTGCTCCGACTGCCCGCTGGCCTGCAAGCACCTGGGCCAGCTGCTCGCCGCCGAGACTCCGGACGGCGCCGCCGCGCCGCGCCAGGCCCATCCCATCGAGATCTTCGCCCGCGCCTACGGGCTGTCTGAGGGACACTCGCCATGCCCGCCGCCCCGCGCCAGATCACCCCCGCCGACCTGATCCCCGACGCCGAATACGCCACGCAGCGCGGCGCGCCGCGCCGCGCTGCTGCCGATCAAGCGCCTGCGCCGGGTCGCGCTGGGGCCGGTCTGCACCTTATCTTCGAGAGCTACGACACCATGCTGTTCCAGGTGCAGGAGATGCTGCTGACCGAAAAGGGCGGCGCCGAGACAGGTCCCCGACGAACTCGCCGCCTACAATCCGCTGATCCCGCAGGGCGCGAGCTGGTGGCGACGGTGATGTTCGAGATCGACGACGAGGTCCGCCGCGCGAAGGCGCTGGCCAGGCTGGGCGGCGTCGAGGACACTTCTTCATCCAGGTCGGGCGACGAGCGCGCCCGGGCGTCCCGGAGGGCGACGTGGAGCGCACCCGCGAGGACGGCAAGACCTCCTCGGTCCACTTCCTGCGCTTTCCGCTCACCCCCGACCAGATCGCCCGCTTCCGCGATCCCGGCGACGCAATGGTCGGCTGCGACCATCCCCGCTACGCCCATCTCGCCGTGCTCGGCCGGAGACGCGCGCCGAACTGGCGAAGGACCTGGCGTAGTTTCCCTTCTTCCTCCCTCCCCCGAAGTGGGGGAGCAAGGAAGGTGGCGGTCGGGGCGGGCCGGTCGAATGGCGGTCGAATGGCGGTTGGTTGGCGGTCGGTTGGAGGTCGGTTGGCGGTCGGCCGGCGTGCGCAGGGCGGTCCGCGGGTGCTTTCGTTCAGCGGTAAAGATATGAAAATGATGGTCTTTCTGGGCGCTTGACGAGAGTTTCCGCCGTCGGTCTTTCTGACGAATGCATCGAAACATCCTGGGATCCGCGCCAGGGGAGGCGCGCGTTGAATTACATATTGAAAAATTATCGCATTTTGTCAACAGACGCTGGTTCATGACTTTTCGCAGGGCCTGATTTCATCGGGGCTGGGGCGTTCGGACGGGCACGCCGTCCAGGGTGTTCGCAGCCCTTATGAACGCCCGATCGAAGGTTAGGAAAGCCTCGCACGCGCCGGCGCAGGCTCGATGAAGCGTGAACTTGAGATCCATGCCGGCGGCCATGGAGCTTGAGAGCCGCGGCGACCGCCGCCGGATTTTCCAGACTGACCGTGGGCAGGCCGGCGAACGCGGCGAGCGTCGTTGCGATTAGGGGCGCGCGATAACCGTAACCGCTTCGCAAGACCCACTCGACCTCCAACAGAACGGTGGTGGCCACAAACACGGGTTCGCCGTCGATGATGGCGCGCGCGCGGGCCGACTGGTCCGGACGGTCGCCCGTCAGGTATCGGACGACGACGTTGGCATCAATCGCCAGCATGACGCCGCCGGGCCTCGGCGGCGACGGCCGCATCCATCTCTTCCAGCGTGAGCGGCGAACCCTTGTGAGGCAGGCTGCTGTACACATCTGCCGGCTCTTGAACGTCACCTGGAAGGGATGGCGCCGCCTTGATCAGCACGCCTTCTGTCGTGTCCTCCACCATCAGACGCGTCCCCGGAGGCCATGCGCGAGCCTTGCGGATCGCGGCGGGCAGGATGATCTGCCCCTTGGTCGAAAGCGTGGTTGTCAGGGATGATGGACGTGACATGCGGTGACCCGGGGCTTGTAAGACGAATGTAAGATGGCCGTGTCGCCTGTAATACGCACATGCTTCGCCACCCCGTGTCTCCACGACGTGGAGACGCGAAAGGCGTCAAAGGTCGGCCGCGGCCGCGACCTCCAACGTGTGGATTTGCCTGCCGCGCCCCACCCTGACGGCGCAGCCTGTCCTCGGGCGCGCGCTACGCGCGACCCGGGGGCCGTCTGTCCCTCCCCACAAAGGGGAGGGACGCAGCCGTCCTCAGGAGACGCGCGCCAGGTTGGGCACGAAGGTCACCCAGGCGCGGTCGCGGGCATCGACGGCGAGGCGGCGCGGGGGGCCCGGCGAAGCGGTAGGTGGCGCCGGTGTGGGGGCTGAGGACCGTCAGGGCGGTCGCTCCGCCAGAGTCGAACCACGCGGTCGGGCGCGGCGCGGCGTCGGGGGCTCGGCCAGCGGGCGGGTTACAATCTAGCTGGAGCAGGAACTGAGCCAAGCAGGACACATAACATGGATTGCTGAGCAAACTGCTGCAGCAGCGGCCCGCTTCCCGTGCACGGGACCGTGGAGAAGTTCGTCGCATTGACTTGGTCACAGGTAGGCGCCACAAGATCCGTCGGACCGCGACCCGTGTCCCGGACGTAGCGAACTCCGTAATTGACCGAGAGATTGGGCCTGATCTTCCAGTTGTCGCCAATGTAGAAATTCAGACGATTGTCGGTAAACCCTCCTCCTTTGTATCCGAAGGCAGGCTTTTCGCTGCCGAAGCCTTGACCATTCCCTAAGATGGCCCCGGTTACAAGGTAATTGAGCGGGTTGCCACGCCCTCCAGCCAGCGGGCCGAGGTCCGCAGCCGCTTGCGCAGCCGATGTGATCTGCGTACGCAGCTCTGGTGCCAAGCCGTAGAACGACGCCAGACCGCCCGCGCCGATGCGATTGTAATCGCCGCCAAAACGGAACAAGTGGGATCCCATCAGGTGCGAACCGTCGTACTTGAGTTGATTGTTGTGCTGGATCGTTACCTGCGGAGCCAGGCGGCTCGGACCATAGCGGGTTTCTACTCCCGCCGGCCCATTGCGTAGCGCTATTCCCCACTGGGCGACAGGATCGAATACACCGGGGTTTCCTTTCACCGCATCCGCGATCTGATTATTAAAGTTCAGGAAGCCGTAGCGGATCGTGTGGGTCCATTTGCCAGTGGTGAAATCGATGCCCACACCGTGCGAAGGCGTGTTGTTCTTGTTGGCAAAAGGTTGATAGGTCTGTCCGTATGCCAGAACATCCTTGTCCCAGTTATAGTTGAATTTGTAAAAGACCTTCACTCCCTTCGGAGCGTTCCAGTCTAGTCGGCTCACCGTTTCTGTGTCGCGATAGACCGATGGATACCCAGAAGGCAAGTTTTGAAAAGGTGCTGGAGGCGTGAGCGGGATGACCTGGTCCTGTTTTGTGCGCTCCGCATTCAAAAAGAAGAACAGCTTGTCTTTGATAAAGGCCCCGCCGAAACCACCGCCGAATTGATTGCGCTGGTAGTAGGTGCTCTGGCCTCCGGGGAAGTTCGCTCCCAACCGCCGGTCACGGAAAAGCCCAAACGCCTCGCCGTGATAGGCGTTGGTGCCAGACTTGGTGACCACATTGACCGAGCCCGATGACGTGAGTTCCGTCGACAAGTCAAGGGAGGACTGGCTGAGTTGGAATTCTGAAATCGATCCGGCAGAGACGTTCTGGGTCGTGGTCCCTACGTTCTCGTCAGAGATGTCGATGCCATCCACAGTGATGCGGGCGGTGCGTCCGGCCTTGCCACCGAAAGAGATCGAAGAGAATCCATTCTTGGTTGGATCGAAGTTGCCGCCGTCCTGTATCTGTACGCCTGGCTCGAGCTGGGCGAGGTCGAGAAAGTTGCGGCCGTTCATCGGCAGGTTCTCGATCTGTTGAGCTGTCAATACTCCCTGCACTGAGGATTGTTCGGTGTTCACCGTAATGGCCGCCGCGGTCACTTCCACTGTCTCGGACTGTGCGCCCACGCTCAACTTCGAGTGGATCGACGACGTATTTCCGACCTGGACCGAAACGGAGGCCTCCTCTGACTTGAAGCCCGGAGCTTCGATGCGAACCACATATCTGCCCGGCGCAAGGGCGCCAGAGTTGAATGCACCTGCTGAGCTAGTGCTCGATTCCGTCTTTTGGCCCGTCTCTATATTTGTGATCGTTACTTTTGCGGAAGGTACGATGGCGCCAGAGGGATCAGTGACCGTCCCGCCGATACTGCCGGTCGCGATCGTGGATTGAGCCAATAGCGAATTGCATGTGGAAAGGATAACGAGCAGGACCGACAGAACAGCGATCCCAAGATAGATTCTTCTCATGGTGCACATCTCCTCTTTTTGTGTGTCCCGGAGGTGAAGCGGCGTCTTCGGACCTAACCGTGAAGCAATCGAAACAGCCAGGCACTTAACGTCGGGAGGAGAATAATCAGATTACAAATCATTTACAAGTCTTTACTTAGTTGGGCAGATGCTTCATGAGACTTAGCTTAGAGTGCACGGCTCAGTAGATCTCCGGCTTAACCGTAACGCCGGCTGCCAGCCGGTGGTCTGGGCGGGCGGCCCGCCCGCCCAGCTATCCTTCGTTCGTGACGCTCTCTAAATTGTCATTGCGAGGAGCGCATCGCCAGGGTTCCAGTAAACGCGCAGCGCTAAACCAACAGCGAATGAATCTTGCTCTTGCCTTATCGTGAGCTGCAGGGTCATCCGAAGAATTCTCTTGCAAACGGCAGAACAAGCCTGCTACTCTGCTTCTCCCACGGCGTGTCTTCGGACGCGCCGTTTGCTCTTTCACAATCCATAACTACATCTTGGGCTGACCGAAAAGGTAAACACTATTACTTGGATCTACGGTGATCCTTCGGTGATCTCCCCCTCTAACCCACACATTCCACTATGTGCCCAGGGAGGGGGTATACCTCGAACGAGACAGCTCCCTACGCCCAGAGCGTAGGATCCACATCCGCGAAGACGCTGTCGCGGGTTTCTATCTCTTGCAGCGAATGCATGGTCTCGGGAGAGAGCGCCTGCCCGGCCTCGAAGCGTCTCCATGCATCGATCAGGACGCGGAACTGGTCGAGGTGAGTATTGAAGCGCTTCTCGGCGTAGTCGCGGGCCGCTCCGGTGGTGATCAGGAATTGCCAATCGGAGGATTCGAGCAGTAGCAATTCGCGACAGATCTGTTTGGCTAGACGGGTCGCCTCAGGCGACTTCTTCCACTTGGGACTGGCCGCCATCCTGCGCACCGCCTCTTCGGCGGGATAGATGTGCTTCCATGTCCATTCCGTGTCCGGACTCAGCCAGACTTCGTTGGTGCCGTTCTTACCCCACGAGCCCTCAGGCAGTGCGAGGTAGCCTTGAGGCTGATGACGTTCAAGGTATTCGGAGCAAGAGATGAGCTTGACCGGCGAACCTTCGCGGGAGAACTCGAGCGCCAAGTTCTTCAGCCAGTGCACGCCCTCAAACCACCAGTGTCCGAAGAGCTCGGCGTCAAACGGAGAGGTTAGGATCGGTGGCGCGCCATCCGTCTGCCGGGCCCCGAGGGTGTCGCGCGCGATCTGCGCAAAGTGCGCTGCGTGGGAGCGAGTGCGATCGATCGCCTCTTGCGGATAGTAAGAGGTCTTGAGCGCCATGTCCGCCTTGGCGTCTGTGACCTGCCAGTAACGGTGCCCGCCGGGCCAGCGCTTCTTGTGGAAGTCGAGATAGACAGGATCGCCGGGATAACCGATCTCACCGCTCCAGACCTGTGCACCGGTCTTGGGGTCGCGGGGAAAGATGGCGACGTTGGTATCGGGGCGGCCCGGCCCATCCACCAGGTAGGAAGCGTACAGAGATGGATGCGGCTCGTCACTCTCTTCTTCGAGAGCTACCGGAACGCCACCGGCAAGAAGGTCATAGGGTGTGAACTTCGCCGATGTCTCGACGAGATGCGTATCGACGAAGAAGAAATTGATACCGTTATCGCCGAGGAACTGCTCAACGCCCTTGCGGTTGAAGGATGCGTTCGGGCCCAGAGCTACGCTGCCATCAACTGTTACCGGATAGGACCACATGCCCCCTGGCCGGTATCCGCATTCAGGCACCCAGATACCCCTGGGCTGCTTGCCGAAGTGCTTCTTGTGCGTCTCCACGCCGGTCTTCACCTGAGCGCTTATGCAGGAGTCGAAGCCGAGCAGGGGAAAGTATCCGTGGGTGGCGGCACAGGTGATGATCTCGATCTGTCCGGTCTCATCAAAGTGCTGGTACCCCTTGAGAATGTCGCCGCCGAGAGCCTCGAAGTCTCTCAGGTCCTGTTCGAAAAATTTCTCCCAAAAGACTGCGACCTCGGCAAGATGGTGATCTCCGGATTTCGAGAAGAATGCCTGGTCGAGGCGGGCCGAATCGATCTTGCGCTGCAAGTATCTTGGCAACTCCGCTGTAAACACCGGATGGCGGAGTTGTTCGCAGAGGATCGGCGAGAAATTGATATTGGCACGGAGTGGAGCGTTGGCCTGTTCTAGCTCCCCGAGGACGCGAAGCAATGGAAGGTAGGTTTCAGCGGCCGCTTCCAGCAGCCACTCCAGCCCGTGCGGCCACGTCCCGTGGTTGATGACGTAGGGGAGGTGCGCATGTAGGGTCAGCGTGACGTAGGCGGCTGCGGAGGGAGCTTTCTGCACTATCGACATTCTCGTATTGCGAGTTCAATCAGGAGTTGGGGAGCGCTGCATGGCAGCGGGCGGCAAACCCTAATCTTACTACAGCGTTGGAGACTCTCCGGGGCAGCGTGCTAGATAGGTTTAAGGCACAGAATCAGCCGGGCAGCACGGATTTTGATGCATAAATTCCAGAGCTGGATTATCTTTGTACTGCTTTGAGGTCAATCTCCTTACAGAGGTCAACGTGCGCCTACCCCGATCCACTCAATTTCTGATGGTACTGACGGCGATGATCGCCCTCTCACAATTGGCGTTCCCGCAAAAATGGCAGCCTGTCACTCCTGATGAACTCAAGATGGCCATCGGCCAAGGAAGCCCCGGGCGCAAACGCGATCATCCTCTATCGCGAGGTTTATGGAGATGACAATAACTACTCCTATTCCGAATATGTACGGATCAAGGTGTTGACGGAAGCCGGGCGAAGATATGCCGATGTCGAGCTGCCGTTTTACGACAAAGGCCGCCGTATCGTCGACATCAGCGGACGAACCATCCATCCAGATGGTTCAGTCGCAAACTTCGATGGCAAAGTCTTCAGCCGGTCCGGACACATTATGGGCAAGAAGGTAGTGGTCAAGGCATTCACACTGCCGGACGTCACGGTTGGCAGCATCGTGGAATATCGCTACGAGCGCCGATGGGACCAGAACATCGTTTACAACACCTGGTGGTATATCCAAGGAGAACTGTTCACCAAGCATGCGAAGTTCTTCTTGCGGACCTATCAACGTGAACTGAATACTCGGGGCGGAACACATATCTTCTGGAACGTATTCAATCTTCCGCCAGCGGTTTCACCGACCAATCGCTCAGGGCTTCTTTCTTTGGAGATGAACGACATTCCGGCATTCGAGCACGAGGAAAACAGTCCGCCGTATGAACAGCTGGCGATGGGCGTCCATGTCTACTACGGTGGAAGCGACATTAAACCGATGATTTCTGGCGCAGTGAAGGTAAGGAACGGGCGAAGTCGGTGGACCATTTCGTAGGGCACAGCAGCACGGTGTTGAACACTGCGAACCAGGCCGCGCCGGCATCACTGGCGCCAGAACAGCGCCTGCGCAAATTGTATGAGCGCGCGCAACAGATCCGTAATCTTAGCTTCGAACGCGACCGCACGCAGAAGGAAGCGAAGGCTGAGGAGATCGCAAAAGAGAACAACAGCGCCGAGGATGTCATCAAACGGGGCTACGGAACCCATGATGAAATAAATCGCACGTTCATTGCACTGGCGCGCAGCGCTGGCTTCACTGCCAATGGCATGCATGTGGCATCGCGCGAGTCCACGTTCTTCAATCCGGGGATGCTGACGGGATGGCAACTCACAGACGAGATCGCAGTGGTTTCCGTGGACAAAAAGGATGTTTATCTCGATCCGGGGATGAAGTACTGCCCGTACGATCTGCTTGACTGGCGATTGACGAGCAGCGAGGGCATTCGGCAGATCAAGGACGGCGAGACGAGGCTCGAGCAGGTTCCCTCTCCCGATCCGAGAAGAGCAGCCGTCTCTCGCGCCGAAACCTGGAGATGGATGCTGATGGAAACCTCAAGGGTTATGTCTCGGTTGCCTATATCGGACTCGAGGCGTTGACCCGCCGGTTGTCCGGACTTGAGGAAGACGAGGCGGCCCATAAGAAAGAAATCGAGGACGATGCGAAGTCATGGTTTCCGGGCGCGTCTGAGGTGAAATTAGAGTCACTGACCGACTGGGAAGCGGAAGACAAACCCATTCAGGCAAAGTTTTCGGTAAAAGTGGAAGGATTCGCATCGAGCACGGGAAGCCGCCTCTTGTTGCCAAGCAGTGTCTTCGCAAGCGCCTACCGTCGCACATTCGACCACGAGAAGCGCAAGTACCCCGTTTACTTCGACTATCCGTATGTGAGCGTCGATGCGACAGTCATCAAGTTGCCAGCAGATGTGGCAATCGAGAGCCTTCCGGCGAAGAAATCAGAGAAAGAGGATTTTGCGTATTACATCATCGATCGCAAGAGTCCGAAACCGGGCTACTTGCGCCTCGACAGAACAGTCATGGTCGGGGGAATCATCTTCAAGGTCGAGGACTACCCCAAGCTGAGAACGTTCTTCGGCAAGCTGAAAGCGGAAGACGACCAACAGGTGCTTCTGAAGACAAGCGACAGCTCTGCGATGGAGGCCGGCCATGCGTCCGCTCATTAATCGTATGGTTTTCGCTGGCTTCATGGTTGCGGCGAGTTGCGCAGAGGCATCCGTTCCAGGCTGGGTGCGCGACTTGGCAAAGGTACCGATCAATCTAAGTTCCTATGATGACGAGACGAATGCGGTCGTCCTACTCGATGATACGACGGCGAGTCTGCAGCAAAACGGCGACATTATATTGAGCCGTCGACGTGTACTGCGCATTCTTCGGCAACAAGGGAGCGGTCACGCCAAACTCACTATACCTTTCGATAAAGATCAAAAGATCACTTCTCTGCATGCCTACAGCATCAATGCAAAAGGGATGGAGATGGAGGCCAAAGAAAAGGACGCCGTAGAACAATCGATCGTTGAAGGCAGTCTTTATGAGGACACAAAATACAAGGTCATTACCGCACCGGAGGGCGATGCAGGCAGTGTGGTCGCGTTTGAGTATGACCAGCGACAGAGACCATATCTACTCGAATTGGTGTGGCATTTTCAGGAACGCGAGCCGGTGCTGCTTTCGCGATTCACACTCAACCTTCCGGCGGGATGGGAATATTCGGAGAAGTGGCTGCATCAGGTTGCCGTCAAGCCATTGAAGCAGTCCGGGCAACAAACGGTATGGGAGATGCGGGACGTTTCCGGCGTTAAGCACGAGTATCGAATGCCATCCTGGAATGCCGTCGCCAGGCGAATGAGCGTGCACGTGTTCGGGGCAGGAATGCAGGGGAAATCCAACCGGACGTGGGCTGAGTTCGGCTCGTGGTACAGCGATCTTGCGAAGAGCCGGCGCGACACCACGCCTCAAATCACGAGCACAGTCCACGATTTGACCGCGACTACGCCCGATCTCGAGGGCAAACTTTCCGCGATTGCAGGATGGATGCAGCACCAGATCCGCTACGTATCGATACAGATCGGCATCGGCGGCTTTCAACCTCATGCCGCGGGCGACATCTTCAGGAACCGTTACGGCGATTGCAAAGACAAAGCCACCTTGATGAGCACGATGCTCAAAGAGGCAGGCTTAGAGTCGACATACGTCATCGTGAATGCGATCGACCGAAGTGCGGTGAATCCTGAGGCTCCGAGTACCGGATATTTCAATCACGCCATTGTGGCGATCCGGTTGCCAGGGCAGGAGTTCAAGGGAGCTCCGGCGGCGTTTGCCGACAAGGAAGGCAGACGGTGGCTGTTGTTCGATCCGACAGACGAGCACCTGCCGATCGGTCATATCGAAGGCAGCATGCAGGGCAGCTATGCCCTACTCGTCACCAGCCCGGGGGGAGAACTGGTACGAATACCGCTGGCGAATCCCGAGAATAATTACTTCAACCGTTCGGGCAAGTTGACGCTTGCACCAGACGGATCACTCAGCGGCGAAATCATCGAGACGTCCTTTGGTGATAATGCTGACGGGTTCCGCGCTATCGCTAACACCCTCCCCCCAACCCAGATGAGAAAGGCGCTGGAACACCGCATGAACGAGGCGTTCGCGGGAGCGTCACTCGATGACATCCAGATAGAGAACCTGGACCGCTATGACCAGGAGCTACGGGTCAAATATAAGTTCAAAGCGAACAGCTATGCCAAGACGGCGGGGCCGTTACTACTTGTAAGGCCGCGAGTGCTTGGAAGATTCTCGGACATGCTGGAATCGAAGCCGCGTGAATATGCGTATGAATTCGATTATGTCGAGGGGCGTAAAGACGAGTTCGAGATCACCCTGCCGCCGGGTTTTCAAGCAGACGAATTGCCAAAGCCGGTGAAATCCGAGTTTGCCTTCGCGACGTACAACGCATCGACGGATTTGAAAGACAACGTATTGCGATATAAGCGCACGTACGAGATCCGCAATCCGGAGGTGAGCTTAGACCAGATCTCAGATCTGGGGCGGCTGTTCCACGCTATCACGCAGGATGAAAAGAACAGTGCGATCCTAAAAAAGGCGGAATAGTAGCGGAGACTTAGGGAATTGTGCGCCGAGGAAAATCCATCTTCGGCGCATTTTTGTTAACGTAACTGTATGCCCATGGGAAAGCAGTTTGAGCGCGCGGCGGGGATCATGGCGCGGTTGCGCGCACCAGGTGGTTGCCCCTGGGACCGCGAACAGACCTTCGATTCGATCAAGCCTTATACCCTGGAAGAGACGTACGAAGTATTTGAGGCAATCGAGAAGCGCGATTGGCAAGAGCTGAAGGGAGAGCTCGGCGATCTTCTGCTGCAGGTGCTGTTTTACTCCGAGATGGCGAACGAGGCAGGCCATTTTTCGATCGGAGATGTGCTCGATACGCTTTCGGACAAATTGGTGCGGCGGCATCCGCATGTGTTCGGGGAGGTCGAGGCGAACAGTATCGGAAGACGTGCTGCGCAATTGGGAAAAGATCAAGAAGGAAGAGCGCGGGGAAAGAAACGGGGAACGCAAGCCGCTGCTCTCACAGGTAACGCGCCACATGCCCGCGCTGCAAGAGGCGGAGAAGATCAATAAGAAAGCTGCGAAGACCGGATTGGATTGGCCGGATGTGCATGGGATCGTCGCAAAATTGAAAGAAGAGACGGACGAGCTTTCGATGGAGCTCAACAGCACGGAAGCTTCTTCGGAGCGCATCGAGGATGAGATCGGCGATCTCTTTTTTACAGTGGCGAATATTGCGCGGTATCTGAAGGTCGATCCGGAGACGGCACTGCGGCGAGCAAACGGAAAATTCCGTCGCAGATTTGCGGCGCTTGAGAGCGCGGCGTGGGCATCTGGCCGTGATGTCCACGATCTGAGTGTGGAAGAGATGGACCAATACTGGAATGAAGCGAAGGAGATTGAGCAGCATGGCTGATATTGAGGTCCGCCATTGCCACGGAATTGCCGAGTATGAGGAATGCGTCAAGCTGCAGAAGCAGGTTTGGGGATATGACGAACGAGACATCATCCCCTCGCGCGTATTCATCGTGGCAAAGAAGATCGGAGGGCAGGTCATCGGAAGCTTCGATGGAGAGCGCCTGGTTGGATTTGCCTATTCCATGCCTGGCTTTCGGAATGGTCATTCCTATTTACATTCGCACATGTTGGCAGTGGCGCCGGAATATCGTAACTTCGGATTGGGCCGGCGGATGAAACTGGCGCAACGGAAAGATGCGATCAGTCGTGGCATTGATCTCCTGGAGTGGACATTTGATCCGCTCGAGATCAAGAATGCGCACCTGAACATCAATAGGCTTGGGGCGATCGTACGGCGATATGTGCCGAACCAGTATGGCGAGTCGACCTCTCCCTTGCAGGGGGGATTGCCTACGGACCGGCTGATCGCGGAGTGGTGGGTCAAGTCGCGCCGGGTAGAGCAATTGCTCGATGGAGGTGGCTTCTCCACGTACCGAATCGATGAGAGAGTCACTGTCCCTGCGGCGATCGGAGCGTGGAAACAATCGGGAGATAAACGCGCTAAGGCTGAGCAGACGATGATTAGGGAGCAGTTGAGCTTGCTGCTACGTCAAGGGCTTGCAATCTTGCGGTATACGGTGCTCGATGATGGGTCCGGAGAGTTCGGGCTTGGCGTCTGGGACGAAGAATGGACCTACGGTGCTGCACCCGATGAAGACGCCACGCACCAGGAATTTAGCACTACTGTGTTCAGGGAACATCAAGGACTTTAGATATGAAGATTGAAAAAGTGGTGCTGCACGAGATCCGTATGCCGCTCGTCCACTTCTTCGAGACGAGTTTCGGGAGATGCACCGAACGCCTCAACATCGTCGTGGAGATCGTTGCTGACGGGGTGAGCGCATGGGGGGAATGCGTCGCGGAAGAGCACCCGTTTTACAGTGAAGAATCCTCTGAGACGGCGTGGTATGTCATGGAGAAGTATCTTGCACCCGCGGTGGTCGGACGTGAAGTGGAGCACGGCGCCGATCTACCGGCACTTTTCCCCGGCATACGCGGACACAGAATGGCGAAGGCGGCCATCGAGAATGCGGCGTGGGAGGCGGAGGCACTCATCAAGCAAATCCCTCTTTGGAAGCTGATCGGGGGAGCGCGCGAGGAGATCAATTGCGGGGTCTCCATTGGTATTCAGAATAGTGTGGAGCAACTTCTCGGCAAGATCGAGACCGAGCTCGCTGCTGGCTACCAACGGATCAAGGTGAAGTGCAAGCCAGGCTGGGACGTGAATGTCTTTCATGCGATCCGCCAACGCTGGCCTGAGATCTTGCTGAGTTGCGATGCTAACTCCGCCTATACGACGGACGATTTCGAGCACTTGAAGAAGTTCGATCAATTCAACCTGCTCATGATCGAGCAGCCGCTATGGAATGACGATTTCTATTTCCACGCAGTGTCTGCAGAGAGAGTTGAAGACGCGAATCTGCCTGGATGAGGCGATCCGGAACGCGCGCGATGCACAAGCGGCCATCGAGCTCGGGGCGTGCGGCATCATCAATATCAAGGTTGGGCGTGTGGGCGGCATGTCAGAGGCGATCAAGGTCCATAACGTCGCAAACGAGCGCAAGTTACCTGTATGGTGTGGCGGAATGCTTGAGACGGGCATCGGACGCTGGCAGAACATGGCGTTGTCCACGCTGCCGAACTTCAGTCTGCCTGGTGATGTGAGCTGCGTCCAAACGTTACTGGAAGGAAGATATCGTCGAGCCAGCGGTGGAGGTTTCTCCGCAGGGTACGATTCGTGTACCGAATGTTCCGGGAAGTGGATTTGAGGTGAAGCGCGCACTTATCGAGCGGCTCACGGTCCGCAAGAAGGAGATTCGACCCCATGCCGCGTCGGCCACCTAGCATTGCGGTAGTTACGGGCTCCTCGAGCGGACTAGGATTCGTCAGTTGCATCGCACTTGCCAGCGAAGGCTACACCGTCATCGCCAGCATGCGGGACCTCTCTCGCGCGGAAGCATTGATTGTACGCGCACGATCCTGTGGGGTTGCAGAACGAATCGAGGTTCGAGCCTGCGACGTGACTAAACATGAGGAAGTGGAGCGGTTGATAGCAGGAGTGACCCGCGATTTCGGACGTATCGATCTGTTATTGAACAATGCCGGATTCGCCATGGCGGGCTTCGCCGAAGACCTGACGATCGAAGAACTGCGAGCACAATTCGAGACAAACTTCTTCGGGCAAGTTGCGATGACGAAAGCAGCACTCCCAGTCATGCGCAAACAGCGTAGCGGCAAGATCCTTATGATGTCGTCCAGCTCTGGACAGTTGGCGATTCCAGTACTCGGCGCCTATTCATCCTCGAAGTTCGCGCTGGAAGGGTGGAGCGAGGCGCTTCGCATCGAATGCGCTCCGCTTGGTATCCACGTATGTCTTATTGAGCCTTCGGCGCATGATTCGGACATCTGGACCCGCAATGCAAGGGTTGCACAGGCCTCGGAACGATCCATGAACGCCAAGCGTGCGCAGCATTTTCGACAGTTCGTGATGACTCTGCCAAAAGAAGACCCCTTGGCAGTCGCGCATGTTGTCGTGCAGATCGCGCGAGAGAGACATCCCAAGCTCAGATATCCTGTGGGGAAGATGGCTGGCGCTGGTCCCTGGATCAAGATGTTACTGCCGTGGAAACGCTACGAGAGCGCACTGATCCATCGGATGGGAGTGGGAGAAGTCTAGCCTTCAAAAAAAGTAGCGGACCTGATGGTCCGCTACTCGAGTCCACAATTACTAGGGCATCAGAACGGTGTCAATTACATGGATGACTCCGTTTGACTGCTTTACGTTGGCGATGGTCACATTTGCAACATCACCCTTCTCGTCTTTCAATTGAATGGTCTTGCCGTCCGTCGAGGAAGCCATCAGCTTTTCTCCCTGCACGGTAGTCAGCGTCGCGGTTCCATTGCCAGCCTTGATCTGCTTCATCAGGTCTTTGGCGCTGAGATCGCCCGCTACCACGTGGTAGGTGAGGATCTTGGTGAGCTGGTCCTTGCTTTCCGGCTTAACGAGCGTGTCGACGGTGCCAGCGGGCAATTTGTCAAAAGCTTCATTGGTCGGAGCGAAGACCGTGAATGGCCCTTTGCCGGATAACGTATCCACCAGCCCGGCTGCCTTCACCGCAGCAACGAGCGTGGTGTGGTCTTTGGAGTTCACTGCGTTCTCGACAATGTTCTTCTTGGGCGACATCGGGGACCCGCCCACGATCGGATCACTGGCGGCGAATGCCGTGGCGAAGCAAAGCATTGCAAGCGCGAATATTGCTAAAACACGATTCAACATCTCAATCTCTCCTGAGTTACTTGGTTTGTGCTACGTAGAGATAACGCGCAGGAGACTCGCGTGGATTCAGAAGAACCACAACTTATTCACCTTATGAATAATCGATTAAAGTTTGTTGATGCCGCTGTTAAGGCTATTCAACTGAACCGTAAACGGTCTTTCCGCCAACCATCGTCATTTCAACTTTGACTTTGCGGATGTCCCCAGACGCGATCTTGAAGATATCGTCACTAAGAACAACAAAGTCGGCGAGTTTGCCGGGGGTGACGCTTCCCTTCTCCCGCTCCTGGAATTCAGCGTAGGCAGAACCGAGAGTGTAGGCTTCGACGGCTTCTTCGACGTTCAGTTTTTGTTCGGAGTTCCATCCGTCGGGATGCTTGCCATCAAGCGTGGCGCGCGTGACTGCGGCGTAGAGTGTCAGCATGGGATTCAACGGCGCAACCGTCCAGTCGGTGCCAAATGCTATGTGTACTCCGTGTTGCAGAAAAGTCCGGAAGGCATATGTGGTCTTGCCCCGCTGCGGACCGATGCGCTTCTCGAGCCACTGCCCATCGTCGATGGCGTGGTAAGGCTGCACGGACGCAATTACTCCGAGTCCAGAAAAGCGGTCAAAGTCTTTTGGCGCGATGTGCTGAGCATGTTCGATGCGAAAGCGCCGGTCCGCTGCACCGTTTACTTTCTCGATGTCTGCGAAGAAATCGAGAGTGAGCGAATTTGCTGCGTCTCCGATGGCGTGAATGCACAGTTGCAATCCGGCTTTGTCGGCGGCTTTCAATCGTGCGAGCATCTTCTCCGGAGGCTGCATCTCTTCGCTAAGCAGGCCGCGTGTATTGGGTGCGTCGAGGTACGGACGGAAGAAGTATGCAGTGGTAGAACCAAGCGAACCGTCGGCGTATCCCTTGACGGCGCCCATGCGGTAGTAACTCGTACCGAAGGCGTGGCGAATGCCCAGCTTTGCCTGTTCCTGCCATCCGGTTTCCATGGGAGCCACGTATATACGAGTTGTCAGCTGGCCCCGACTGGCAAGTTCTTCGTAGGCCGCCATGTCGGCGTATTCAGGATTCATGTCCTGCACACTCGTGACGCCGAGTGATGCAGCGTAGTCGAGCGCGCGCCGAATCGCCGCTAGACGCTGATCGTGGGTGAGCGGTGGAACCTTGGACAAGACGAGGTCCTGCGCGGCATCTTTCAGGATGCCGGTCGGCTCGCCTTTCTTGTCGCGGACGATCTCGCCCCCTGCGGGATCGGTTGTCTGTGCGGTGATGCCTGCGATCTTCAGCGCAAGGGAATTTGCGAGAAGCTCGTGCCCATCGTGCCGCTCTACAGCAACAGGATTCGCCGCCGTGACAGAATCGATCAACTGGCGTGACGGCAATTTCGCATCAGGCCAGAGCTGTTCATCCCATTCACCGCCGGTGATCCACTCGCCGGGCTTTAGCTTCTTTGCCCAGGCTGCAGTCTTCTCTGTGAATTGTCTTGGAGAATGCGCATCTCCCAGATCGATACTCGCCAGTGACATGCCCCCCGTAACAAAATGGACATGGGCATCGTTGAATCCCGGCAACAATAACTTCCCATGAATGTCAGTGATCTTCGTCTTTGTACCGCGCCATTGGTCGATTTCAGTCGCAGTACCCACTGCGACGATACGATCCCCAATAATGGCGATGGCTTCTGCATGCGGATGTACCCGGTCGACGGTCCAAACCTTGGCGTTGGTGAGAATGAGGTCCGCTGCAGGCTTCTCTTGCGCACTTAGAGTCATGCCGAGTCCCACTAGGAATAGCACTGTTGAACCGAATGTTCGCATCGCGGCGTTCACCTAACACCCCATTTCAGTTTGGTTCGGAGCACGTCAAAAAAGCTCGCGTTCTTGGGCCGGATCAGATGAAGATCGTGCCTGGAAAGCCAGCAGCGAACTTCTTCGCCCGAACGAATCTCCCGCGCTTCCTGTCCATCTGCCGTTACGAACAACTGGTCGGCCCGGTTGAGACTAAGAGTAATCTGCGAATCGCCTGGAACTACCAGCGGGCGATTCGTAAGAGCATGCGGCGACACTGGAGTGATCACCATTGCACGCAGATTTGGCGCGAGCACGGGGCCTCCAGCGGCGAGCGAGTAGGCAGTCGATCCGGTAGGAGTAGCGACGATAACGCCGTCAGCCATGTAGTTGGCAACAAATCCACCGTCGAGACAAACTCGCAAATCGGCGATTCTGGCGATGTTTCCCTTAGCGACCACGATATCGTTAAGCGCCTCAAATTCGACCGTGCAATATCCGTCGCGAAAGATACCGCAACGGACCATAGCGCGCCGGTCAGCATGTATGCTGCCTGAACACCAAGCTTCGAGTGTCGGATAGAGATCTTCGAGGCGCACTTCGGTCAGAAAACCAAGCGAGCCAAGATTTACGGCAAGGATGGGTACATCGGCCTTGGCGACGGCACGGGCTGCGGCAAGCAGAGTCCCGTCACCGCCGAGCACGACTGCGAAGGCCAGCGCTTGCTGTGGGAGTTCTTCGCGCGGCACAATGGGAACTCGAAGGTCTGCAACTGATTCGAGATGTGGCTCGGTGGTAGAGTCCGCCACCGGTTCGTACCCGTGCTTTACGAGCCAGCTTATGAGCCCTGGAACGATTTGTGAGAGTTCCGGCTTTTGCGGTTTGCAGATAACAGCTACGCGCTTATTGGAATCGTGCATAGAGAAGAAATTCGCGGTTCCCTTCTCCACCGAGAATGGGAGAGTCGATCACGTACGTTGAGGCGGCTCCTGAGGTCACGATGCATTGTCGCACGCGTTCCACGGCTGCAGCCTGAGCTGCCTCATCCCGCACGATACCACCTTTTCCGATGGCAGCACGTCCCGCCTCGAATTGTGGCTTTACCAACACGATGGCTTCGCGCAACGACGCATGAATGGCATTGGTCACAGCGGGCAGTATGAGTGTGGCGGAGATGAAGGAGACGTCCATGCTGAAGAAGCTCGCAGGTTCCGGCAGATCGCCTGCGTGCAGGAAGCGGGCGTTGTAGTTTTCGAGTAGCCGGACTCGATCATCACTGCGGAACTTCGCCGCTATCTGTCCGCGGCCGGTATCGACAGCGATGACTTTGGCGGCGCCATGTTGAAGCATGCAATCTACAAATCCGCCGGTACTCGTGCCGACGTCTAGACAGACCCTGCCCTGAAGATCGATGTTCCAGTGATACAGGGCGGCTTCAAGTTTGAGACCGCCGCGCGAAACATAGCGGAGGTCCTGCCCGAGCAAGCGCACCTCTGCATCCATATCGACCGCGGCTCCGGCTTTATCGATTTTCTGGTCTTTGACGAGCACCCGCCCCGCAAGAATCATTGCCTGGGCCCGCTCGCGTGATGCGGCGAGGCCACGCTCCAGAAGTAGCTTGTCCAAGCGGATCTTCAACGAAGCCGATTCTTTCACATTCGAGATGCGCCCTGCCAACGGATGCATCCTTCGTTGTGCACATTGTGTAATGTGAACATAGGATGAAGATTGCTGGACAATCAGACGCGTCTTCCACATGGTTTTCTACAGTTCTGTTGAAAACTCGGACGACGTGTTTTACGAAAGCCCTGCGCTACACTTTCTTAGTACCCAATTTCGATGAAGCAAGTCACAAGTTCCCAGCTCACTCCTTACAGACTCAAACAACTATATATATCGATGTTGCAATGCCGTCTTGCAACACAAAGCGGTCGAAAGACGCACTATGAGGCGATCTATGCGGGCACGATCGCCGGACTCTCCAAGCACGACCTTGTAGCGGCAGATGTGCCAGTTACGGCATTGAGCGTACTACTGCCAGGGCAGGTCATCCTTGCCCCTTCCCTTGAAGTCGCAATAGGAGCCGCGTCGGCGATGAAGGCACTCCACAATGGCGTCGTGCTGGCGTTTGTATCGGGAACCCAGAGAGCCAAGCAACTAAAATTTGCGGCTCAGCAACATTTGCCGCTCATAATCGTTGAGAAGGACGCCGCCAGAGACAATTCAAGCCTGAACCTGCCAACTATTACGGTAGAGGCGAATGACGTCGTCGCAATCTTTCGGGTCACTCAAGAGGCATTTTACCGGGCAAGGATCGGCGGCGGCCCTACCAGGATCGCCTGCCACAAGTTGAACGGGATGGATCCTCTTGCATACATGCAGCACTATCTCGAATGCAAGCAGCTCTGGTCTGACTCATGGAAGGCGAAAGCGTTGGGTAGGCAGACCGAACGATAGTTTAGAGTCCGAGTCCACCGTCGACGGCGAGTACTTGTCCGGTGATGAATTTCGGGCACGTGGCGAACCAAACTACAGCCGCGGCGACGTCCTCATCGGTGCCTGTTCGCTGCATCGGAGTCTTCGCGGCGACGTGTTTCGCCATTTCCTTGTCGCCTGATTCACCAAAGTAGATCATCCCAGGTGCGACAGCGTTGACGTTGACCTGGGGAGCCAGCGCTTTGGCCATGGATTGGGTCAGCATGTGCAACGCAGCTTTGGAGGCACAGTAGTGCGCGTGCGTCGCCCATCCGCGGATGCCGCCGAGCGAGCCGACATTGATGATCGTCCCGTTAGCAGTGCGAAGATGCGCTGCCATTTTTTGCGCAAAGAGAAAGGGTCCCCGAGCGTTTGTATCGAAGACTTCGTCCCACTCTTCCACGGAGATCTCTTCGAAAGGTGTCGTGTAATAAACGCCCGCATTGTTGACCAGGATATCGAGCCGTCCGTCGAAATCAGCGGCCTCGGCGACGGCCTCGCCGACACTGACGGGGTCACGAACGTCACAGCGAATCGCCTCCGCATCCCGTCCCAGAGAGGCGATCTCGCTCACGAGAGAATCTGCTTCGATCTCGGAGTTACGAAAAGTGAAGACGATATCGGCGCCTTGCCGGGCGAGGGCAAGACAAAGAGCGCGCCCGATACGGCGTGCTCCCCCGGTGACCAAGGCGACCTTTCCCTCGAGGGAAGGCATGCGCTATTCGCGCAACCTGGCTAGCAAGTCTTGTGGATGGACCGGCTTTGCGAGGATTTCAAATTCGTGACCCATATTCCGGGCGCGCTCCAGCAGGTCGGCGGTAGCGGCTTGTCCTGAGAAGAGCAATATCTTACAGGTAGGCAAGAATTGGCGAATGTGGATCGCTGCGTCGATTCCGCTCATGCCTGGCATGATCACGTCACTAATTACGAGCTGCGGCTTAAGGTCTTGCGCCATCTTGACGGCATCATCGCCCGTATATACGGCGGACGCGTCGAAGCCATTTTGGTTCAGAATTATGCTTAGGGTGTCGGCGATGACACGTTCGTCATCGACAACAAGAACTCTCGGCTTTTCTGCCACAAGGACCGTCCTTCGAGGGGGGAAGATGTACCCTGCAATTATATCGGACAGAATGCAAACTAGAACTTCTGACTACAGGTGCTGGCGCGTAAAGAGCTACTCCGGAAGCCCTCTCGGTCGAACCTGGGAAACCGACTCGCGGCGGTCGATCCATCCGGACCCACGCAGCGGGACGCCAGCTTTCAGGCCTGTCAGCTTGCCATCGGCGAATTCGAGTTGTCCGTTGACGAAGACGTATTTCACGCCCACAGAGAGTTGTGCCGGGCTCTCATAGGTGGCACGATCAACGATCGTCTTGGGATCGAAGATGGTGATGTCGGCGAAGTAACCAGACTTTAGGAGTCCCCGGTCGCGGAGTCGCTCGCGCTGGGCGGGTAGCGAGGTCATCTTGCGGACCGCCTGTTCAAGAGGCAAAAGCTGCTCTTCGCGGACGTAGTGGCCGAGAAAGCGCGGCATTGCACCGAAAGCGCGGGGGTGAGTGTGGGGCTCAAAGAGTGGACCATCGAGCGAGAGTTCGCTGGCATCGAGGCAGATGCTCGTCCACGGCTGCTTCAGCCCATAGCGGAGATCGTCTTCGGATGCCATGAAGTAAAGCGCACCGGTCTGTCCCTTGTCGGCGATGACAAAATCCATGAGCGTATCAAGGGGGTCCTTTTTCTCTTCGGCGGCGATCTGCTCAATAGTCATGCCGTCATACTTCTTCAGGTCGTCGTTGACGACGCCTGAGACCATCACACCCTTCGCGCCTCCGGTGGCGAGATAGAGATTCTCCCAATCGGGATGTTCAGTGGCCATTTCCTGTTTGATCTGCTGGCGAAGGCGCACATCATGAAGACGCTCGAGCAGCTTCGCAGTGCCTCCTTCGGCAACCCATGGAGGCAGGCTGGATGCAAGCGCTGTGCCTCCGGCCACGTAGGGATACATATCGACAGTCACGTCCTGCCCCCGGTCTCGCGCGGATTGGATCATCCCTACTATCCTGGGCATCGATCCCCAACGCGTCGCTCCGCTGACTTTAAGATGAAATATCTCGACCGGTAAGTGCGCTTCGCTGCCGATACGCAAGGCTTCGTCGACGGCCTGAATCTCCGAGGTGCCCTCGCTGCGCATATGAGAGCCGTAGATTCCGCCATACTTCGCGGCTACCTTTGCCAATTCAATCAATTCCTCGGTCTTAGCGTAGTGTCCCGGAGGATAGATCAGCGCTGTCGAGAGCCCAAAAGCACCGTCTTGCATCGCTTGCGCGACCAGGCTTTTCATCTTCTCCAATTCATCGGTTGTCGGCGCGCGATTCACATCACCCATGACCGCCTCCCGGACTTGCGCGGCGCCCACATAGGTCCCGATGTTGAGTGGTGTTCCCGTCTTTTCCAGGCGGTGAAAGTATTGATCGAGCGTGGTCCAGTCGGCCTTGAGGTGAAAATGATCAAGCATCTGCTGTGCCTCGGCCAGCGTGGAGGCGTTTTGTGGTGCGATCGAACCACCTTCTCCGGTGATCTCCGTCGTGATGCCCTGCGAAAGCTTGCTTAAAGACCGGTTGTCTACCAATAGCGAGATCTCAGACTGGCCGAGCATATCGATAAACCCCGGTGACACCATGAGCCCCGAGGCATCGATTGTCTGCCTGGCGTTCGCACCGCTCAGATTGCCGATCGCAGCAATACGATCATCGCGGATTCCGATATCTCCCGACACCCACGGATTACCCGTCCCATCGAGGATCCTGCCGTGCCGGATGATGATGTCGTAGTCAGCATTCCCGGCCTGACCTTCCTGCGCAAGAACATGGGAAGTGTTGAAGGCTAACAGTGCCATCAGTAGCAGATGTGAGATTTTGGATGAAAACATTCGGCGTCCTCAATGGATTGAACCAAAAAACTAATTCTTTGGCGATGCTGGAATTGCGTCGAAGGTGAGATTCAGGATCGGATACTTCGGCCAATCCTGATAATCGAAGTGCCACCATTCTGTCTCAAAAACCTTGAAACCCTCGGCTTCCATGGCGCTGCGCAAGAGTTCGCGGTGCCAGCGCTGTCGCGACGTCCCCCCTGGATAACCGGGAAAAGAGCGCTCCGACATTTCGTCGTATACGCCAGGCATCTCGACCTCTTTACCCGTCATGAGATTGTAGAGACTGAGGTCCACTGCACATCCGCGATTGTGGCGCGAACCCTGTTTAGGATCGGCGACAAAGATCTTCTTATCGTCGGGGGTCGCGTCCCAGAAGACCTTGGTTACATACCAAGGGCGATAAGCGTCATGGATGAGAAGCCCGTATCCCAGACGTCTGAGCCTTTGATGCACACGGCCGAGCGCCTCTGCCGCCGGACGCTGTAGGAATGCTCGCGCTTGCGAATAGACGGGGGTGCTGAGGAAGTTGTCTGCTGAGGCGTAGCGGATATCTAGCTTGATCGAGGGATCCAGAGAGATAAGCTCGATTAAATCAGCCTTTCGAAAATCCCCAATTTCAGAAGGAGGCGTCTCTCTGAGAGCCGCCTGCGTGAGAAGCACGACAGGACGCAAGGGAGTGATTCGGAAGATCCCATTCGATACAGCACTTGTTGACCTTCGAGGATAGGTCTTGTTTCCAATTGTGAGCCGTGCGTCCTTACCATTCCCCGCGGTACCATCGATGCTTACTACCTCACCCGTATCGAGCAGCCATTTACCGTGCGATGAGCCGACCAGTGGATGGTCAGCCTTATCGACCAGTGCGTGGAGCCGGGCGTCTTTTTCAAAAACATATACTTTGTCATCCCCGACGCCGTAGGTGCCTACCAGCCCCTTCCACTGCGAGGGGGCGTCGGCAGGCATAGTCGATGGGTTGAGCGCCGCAGACTGGGCATTCGCGTCCGGAAAAAGTCCCGGTGCCGCCGCAAGCATCATCGCGACGATAAAAGGCAGATGAGACTTCTTGATCAACACTCTCCTGAATCACCATGCTAATCCCTCCTGTCCAGTTTGAGACCGAGGTCTGACCCAGGCAGCCCGCAGTTTCATCTCCAGAATCGACCAATGGACTACAGAAGAGGACGAAGAGCGCTGTCCAGTGGGTCGAATGGGCGTTCGAACGGGATGAATAGCGGCGAGGGTGCGTTTTCATTTCTGCCAGTGCAAGAGACAATTGTTCTGATTAACACCGAAGCAGAATGGGGTAGCTTTCGATGAATATACAAACGAGCGAGCTGGAATCGGCAACTACCGGACTTGATCGCGAGAACATGGCAACGGAGGACCCATCGCCATCCCGTCTGCTCGAGACAGAAGAAGTGTTGCCGTGCAAGCTTTCAGATTTTCAATCGATGCAAAGTAAGCTTCGAGTGGCTATCGTGGACGACGAGCCGCTCGCCCGCGCTAGACTTCGCTCACTACTCGCACTCGACGATGAGCTCGAATTCATCGGAGAATGCGGCTCTGGTGAGGAGGCGGTCTCTTTCATCCTCGCGAACGCGCCCGACTTTATCTTCCTGGACGTGCAAATGCCCGGATTGGACGGTTTCAACGTACTCGAGGCGCTTCCCTCTGAAAACAGACCTGCGGTCATTTTCGCAACCGCATTCGATCATCATGCTCTCGACGCCTTCGACGTGCAGGCTGTTGATTACTTATTGAAGCCTTTTCGGCGCGAACGTGTACTGATGGCCGTTACACGAGTCAAAGAGCGGCTGCGTCAGAGCATTACCAGGACCGAGGAGATCATCGCCCCGGCGCAAGGGATTGCCGTCTCTGAAGCGCCGAAGAAGCTCGCTGTACGGAACGGTTCAAGAACGGTGCTGGTCGGTCCAAAAGAAGTCGTCTGGCTCGAGGCATGCGCCAACTACGTGTCGATATGTGTCGCGAACACAAAGCTCACAATGAGATCCACTCTGACGGCGGTAGCTGATCGTTTGCCGAGAGAAAGCTTCCTACGTGTCCACCGCAGCTTCGTAATCAACCTTGAACATGTGCGGGAGGTAATCAGATGCGGGAATGGGGAAGCAGTCGTGGTAATGAGCAATGGACGTGAGCTTCCGGTGGGAAGAACCTTCAAAGATAACCTTGAAACTCGTATAAGTTTGCGCTGACTCGTCGGGTCTCGACCCATTCCATGGTGTCGAGACCCAGACTCTCATAATTCATTTCATCGAATTTGATCGATCGACGCAGTTCTCTTGGAACTATGCATCGTGATCTGCTTCAATGACTCCCGCTGTTCATCCTGGAGTTGCCGACCTGCCAACCTCAACTTCTTCTCCTTCTTTCTCGAGGTGGACAAAGCGGGTGCGGCCGCGTTCGAAGAGGAAGACGAGTTTGCGTTCGGAGCGGACACCGCGGTGGTGGTACCGTTTGCAGAAGTCGCCCAGGCGGTTGAAGCGACTAACGCGAGCATTAAAAACCCTCGGAACATCGACATCTCCTTTGCGGCTCACGCTTATGAGCACAAAGGATATGACTCCTAGAATCAGAGAAAGCTCACATCACCGGGATGAAAGCCTTGCCTTCAGGGATGAATTGATAGAGCAGTAGTCTTAGGGCAATCGGTACGCGGTTCCGCTTTGCTCCCCAAAAAGCATGCTCATTCGTATCGAAGCGCTGCCAGAGGATCCATGCCTGCCGCTCGCCTGGCAGGTAACAAGCTTGCGACACAAGCTGCCGCTACTATGAGAAAGCTCATGGAGAGGTAGACAACCGGATCGCCGGGGGCAACACCGAATAGGAGTTCTCTGAGAATCCTGCCTAGAATGAATGCCCCTGTCGCACCGATCGCAGTCCCGACGAGAACAAGTCTGAACCCCTCGCCGAGAATCATGCGGACTATATTCTTGCGCTGTGCGCCCAGGGCCATGCGAATACCGATCTCCTGCGTGCGTTGCTTCGTCAGCGACGACATCACTCCGTAGATACCCACTACTGCGAGCAGCAATGCGAAACCTGCGAAGGCGAGCAAGAGAAAGGATTCGAAGCGGCGTTCACTAATGTTCTCATCCACAATCTCTCCCATGCTCCGCACGTCATAGATCGGAATGTCCTTATCGTATGACCACACCTGTTTCTGAACAGCCGAAGTCATGCTTCCGGGATCCAGTGACGCTCGAACGGACAAGGTCAGGTAGGTGTAGTCCACCATCGGCCGGATGATTTCAGGGCGCGTTTCAGACTCTAACGAAGCCTGTTTGGTATCGCCGGAAACGCCGATCACAGTCAACCACTCCGGTGGCGCGTCAAGCTTTGCGGCGCTGCGGATGTGCTGTCCAACAGCATCCTCCTCCGGCCAAAGTTTCTTTGCCAGGGCCTGATTGACGATGATCACGGGCAGGCGCTTCTCAATCTCGTCCGTGGTAAAGTTCCGCCCCCTCAAGATGGGTTCGCCGAGAACATCGAAATAGGCAGGTGATGAGATTCCTCGCATGTCCGCCGTCGGTTCCGATCCTCGTTTGGGCAGAGAACGGTCTTGCACCAGGAACTTCATTAAGCGAATTCGCGTCATCGGCAGTCCGTCAGAAAAGGAGACAGCCGCGATCCCAGGTAGGCTGGAGATCCTTTGCGTCACATCGCGACACAGCGCGGCAATCTGAGAATTATTCGAGTATTTCGATGGGTCGAGGCTCACGTGCATGGTCAGCATATCCTCAGGACGGAAGCCGGGATCCACTCTGTTAACCGCAATCAGGCTTCTCACCATGAGGTCGCCACCAGCCAGCAGCACCAGGGCAAGGGCCACTTCGAGCACCACCAACACCTTTCTGAACGTAGGACGCGCACCGAACGTGCGCCCTCCTGAAGTATCTTTGAGAACGCTGTTGGCGTCGACGCGAGCAATCTGGAACGCAGGGACGATGCCGACGACGATTCCAGTAAGGAGCGCAATCGACGTTGTGAACAGCAGTACTCCCAAATTAGGAGAGATCTGCTCCGGCCGGACGATTCCTGCCGGTTTCATTGCCACCATAACCTTGATCGCCCCGTACGCGAACATTGTGCCCGCTAACGCTCCCGCAAAACTGAGCAACAGGCTCTCTGAAAGCACCTGCGAGATCAGCCGCCACCTTCCTGCCCCAAGTGCCTTTCGAATCGCCATCTGTTTGTACTGCGAAACCGCGCGGGCCTGCATAAGGTTTGCGATATTTGCGCAGGCCACAAGCAGAACAAAGCCGACCGCTCCCAAAAGGACCAGCAAATTGCGGCGCATATTTTGGCCGACGTCTTCGACATACAGAGGAAACACGTTGGCACCAAATCCGGCGTTCAGCCCCGGATTCTGCTGCTCCAAGCGACTCCCGATGACAGACATTTCTGCACGGGCGCTCTGCAGCGAGACGCCGTCCTTAAGCCGGCCGATCACTTGCATCTTGCGGCGGTCCTGGTCTTGCAAGTCCGTGAGATCATACGGGACCCACATATCGGGCTTGCGCTGCTCCGCCCCACCGCGCGTCGCAGGCAGAAAGAAATTTTCCGGCAGCACCCCGACGATGGAATAGCTTGCATTGTTCAGTGTCACTGGATTACCGATCACAGCCCTGTTACCGCCAAAATGCTCTTTGAAATAAGCGTTACTCAGAAGGACAACGTGGCTCTTGCCTGGATCGCTTTCAATGAAGTCGAACGTGTTTCCGATATTGGCGTGCACCCCTAGAACGCGGAAGAAATTCGCGGATGCTCGAGCTCCTGCGATGCGCTCCGGCTGAGATCCGTCTGTCCGGTTGAGATTTGCATCTTCAAAACCGGCGATCTCTTCAAAATCCGTGACTTGCTTGGACCATTCCCTGAAATTGGAATAGGAGGTCGGTACCCTTTCGCCCACTAACGAACCGAGGGCGGGATTCCTCTCCCAGATGAATACGAGCCGATCAGGCGCGCGATATGGAAACTTATTAAGCAGCACCGCATCGACGACACTGAACATCGCCGTGCTGCCTCCAATTCCCATAGCGAGAATGAGGATCGAAATGACGATGAATGCGGGCGACCCTTTCAGTCTCCGCATGGACAGACCGAGATCGCTCAGGAATGTTCTCATGACGTACTTGAGCTCTTATTTTACGTACTCTGCACGACTTCATCGGTCATTGTTGTTTACCACCGATTCTTCATCCCACCGATGGGGACAGTCAGCCCGCCCAGTATCTGACCCAGAAGCAAATGAGCACCAGATTTTGGGCCGTTTGCCAGCCGGACAGCCACTCTCGAATGTGATTTACAGTCCGCACTTCCAAGACTAGAATTCGGCTGCTCAGCGCGTCCCTACGCTTTCACTGTCGGCTGAACCCATCGCAACCTGGATCGTGCGCTATGCGAGCTTCCGAAACAGACCTGATCTCTATATCCGATTCCCCGTCGAGAAACACTCCAAGGAGAAGACTATGCAACGAGAATTTCGACCATTGCCTCTTACATTGACCTGGCTGTTATTGCTTGCGGTTCTGCTCGTCCCGCAGCAAATGTTTTCACAATCGTCGTGGACGGCGACGGTGGGAGGCCAGAATAGTAGCAAAGCAAAACAGATCACAGCCTTTCTTCCGAACGAGCTATGGATCCACGCTGGCGACAGCATCACTTGGAAGTTCAATGCCGATGATATTCATACGGTAACCTTCCTTAAGCCCCTGCAGCCACGCCCTCCTTTCTTCATAGGGTGTCCAGGATTTGGTCCCGACGGGTCGCCGTTTGATAACTCCACATGCGTGACCAGTGCACCCTCGGTGACCGGATCCACTTTTACTGTTAATTTCCCGACCGTGGGGAACTTCAAGATTACGTGCCTGGTCCATCCAAATATGACAGGAGTGATCCATGTCCTGGATCCGTCCGAGTCTCTTCCCCATAGCGAAGATTTCTACGAGCATCAAGCGGCAGATGAGCGGAACGATTTGCTGGCTGACCTCGATCATCCTCGTACCGACTCAGATCGTGTTACCGCTAAACGGCACGGAGTCACCGCCGGCATCGGTGAGACTGCGGCCACGGGAGGAGGAGCAAAAGGGATTTCCTTAGTGCGTTTCCTCGCGCCCACAAAGACCGTCCATGTGGGAGAGTCGGTGGAGTGGGCCAATTTGGATTCGGCTCTTCCCCATACCATTACGTTCGGACCTGGGGCAGATCCAGCAGATCCGACGCTTCCTTCAGCTAACGTCACAGTGGATACGGACGGAGCCAGACACGCGACCATCAGTTCACCTGCGGACAACGTGCATTCCGGACTCATTGTCGCGGCGCCACCAGAACAGGATGGCCTCCCTCAGGCTCCGATAGGCGTTACCCGGTTCCGCATCACCTTCTCGCAACCGGGTGTCTTCCCTTACCGGTGTGTCCTGCACGACAACCTTGGCATGGTAGGAAATGTCGTAGTGCTACCGTAACGTCGTCGCACGGTTTCTGCATGGGCCATCGTTTGACGGTGGCCTCTTTTTTGGCATTCCGGCGACCGCCTTGCATTTGGTCAGGCACTCTGGAGGTGATCTCTTAGATTTGCCTTTTGTTGTGAATCTGGTTCCCAGGGCTCATCACAGCAGGAGCAACGCAGCTTCAGCTCGTCCCGTTCCAGCATCTTTCTCAACACGCCCTTATAAAACTCGTGCGAGGTGTGTCGCTTGCACTCTGGATTCGGACAGGTTAGCTCCAAGATAATTGTGCCGTTTGAATCGCTCATCTGCCTCGAAGCATTGTAACTTGCGTTCGACGGGATGGAGGCGCCGGATTTTTCTCGGCAGCATCTGAAAGGGTGAATTTCGCCGCGAATGCCGCATGCATTATTTGGTTCGCTTACTTCCCTGCTGTGCCGACGCGGCAGTAGCTTCAGCGTCTTTCTCAGCCTGCACTTTTGACTGATGTTGCATTTCAGCTTCAGCGGCCATTCGAGCTTGCCTTCGCATCTCAGCCTGGTGCCGTCTCAGTGCGCCTGCGGCCCTTGCCTGGGTCCTCCCATGCTCTTCATAACTCCAATTTAGAGCACCCACAGCCACAATGATTGCTAATGCAAAGGCCATTGCTGCCAGATAGTGGGATCGAAGGGACGGCACAGGCTGCGAATGAATTACCGGACCATCGGTGTGGTCAGGATTGCTTCCACCCACATCATCGCCCGTAAGAACCGCCTCAGGAACGAAATAGTCCGGCTCTTCGTTTGGAGACGATAGGAGTGAATCGAATGCGTCCTTCAATGTCTGCAAATCGTGTAGATACGCCGATCTTAAAGCTGCAGTGGGCGCGTCACCAACCCGCCTCTCCAGATCATCGTGCAGGTCTCGATAGCGATACGTGATTTGTTCTACCGACGCACCAGATCTTAGACCAAGTCGCTCAAGCGCTGTCGAACGATTCATAAGCATAACTCCGGTACTGCGAATGATACGACAGCTATGGAGAGAAACGTAATCGCCAAGGAAAACAGCGGGATGGTTGCCCAGTACGGCGCACGCCTCGGCTGCATCCATTTTGTGACCCCTTTCACTTGCATTGCCTGTTGCTCGGACGCGGATTGCTTATGGCACGGGTTGGCACAATCTTTCCAAACTTTTAAGGGTTATTTGCAGCATCTTGTTGTGCCGATCGTTTCGAAATCAGTCGTCGAAGGACATGGCCTTTCCACATCCACAATCCCGAAAGGACCATAGCAGGAAGGAAGACAAATCGAGTTGCGGGGGCATAGTCGGGCAGTTTTTCAAACGGGCTATAAATGTAGCCGAGTATCGGAATGCTTAACATGAGGTGTATCCAGCGAAATATCGATCGTTGGGTGGTGGTGGTTGTGATCATGTAATCCTTCAATTTCAGAATTTGCTGCATCCTTGGCGGAACGACCGCGTCCCGGGTCTTAACGCGAGACGTTGCCGAAAGCGGTCGGCGGAAGCTTGATTGCGATCTCCTCGATTTACGAATTTTCAGCCGTCTGGAGGCGGCCAGTTGGGCGTTTCAATACCGAACTGCTTGGCGTACTCCGCGTTCAGCCGAGGCCAACCGAACTTCATCGCCTCGCCAGCAACGATGCGGCCGATGGGAGTTCCGCTGAGAAGGCGATCCAGAACATCGAAACAAATGTGCCACCCGGCAGCACCCATTGAGATGAAGCGGCGATCGATGTTGTGCCACAGCGTCAGGCGCGTGCCGCCACCAAAGGCTTCGAGTTCCCACCGGATATCGTTGCCGCCCCAGTTGTACTCAAGCACTTTGGGAGCGTCGGCTCGCGTCACTGTTGTTTCGGAGACCTGCGGCGTGGGCGCTCCCACCGTGGTGAGCTTCACCGTGGTCCGACCGTACCAAGGCTCCCATCGGCGTCGAAGGGCGCCCACTCGCGCAGATGTGCCGGGTCGGTTAACGCCTGCCAAACTTTTTCCGGCGGGTGGCGCAGTTCTCTGACGAGAATGAGCGTCCAGTTCTCTCCGTCCTTTCGTACCTGCGCCCCGATGGCCGCGACCCGGTGCGTACTGCTCGCGATCGCTCATCTATTTTCTCCTTGTCTTCTTTTTCGTTCGTGTTGATCGATCCATGCGGTCGAGGTGGCGTTCGAGAGCATCTACGTGAGCGGACCAGAACCGACGGAACGGAGCCAGCCAGGCATCCACCTCCTGAAGTGGTTCAGGTTTCAGCCGGTAGAGACGGCGCTGTGCGTCCACCGTGGATTCCACGAAACCGGCCTCGCGCAGCACTCGCAGGTGCTTTGACACGGTCGGCTGCGGCATACGAAGTTGACGCTCGATCTCTCCCACCGACTGTTGTGACGAGACCAGGAGGCTCAATATCGCGCGGCGGTTCGGCTCCGCAATGATTTCGAACACAGATTCCACTCTCTTAATATACCTCACATAGCATATACGTGTCAAGGTATATACAAGGACATTCGCTGGCTTCTTTCGATAAAGGCCGAACTGGTGTTCCTTGTCGTCTTTGCAGGCTGCGGGTACAGCTCTGCCCTCGTGCAACAAGTCGGGGAGGAGTGGAAGAAACAGAAGCGAGAGTAAGCCAGTGCCCTGGATTGATGTGCGGGGCTCGGTTTATGGAAATGATGACCGGAATTCCCAAGTCCCAACTGGGCATCTATTGGGCTTTGCCATAAAACACAAGTATTGGGGGCTTTATGGCGGGGACGACGGGACTCGAACCCGCGACCTCTGCCGTGACAGGGCAGCGTTCTAACCAACTGAACTACGTCCCCGCTTCTTGAAAACAGGTGAGCGGATACCCGTACGTTGAGTGGGACTCAACTATTTTCGAGTGTAACAGAGCAGGTGTTACGTGTCATCCTGACACGCTGTTAAACCGTTGAAACTGTCTGGACAATTGAATACAACACTCTATATTGCGAGGCGTCTGCCATCCAACCTGCTGCTCTGTTCATCCAATGTACGAATGACACAATATCGGAAGATCGCGACGCTGGCCGCCTTGTCACTGGCTTGTCTATTTCTAGCTGGATGTCCAGACGCCAAGGACATCGCAACCGAATTGCGTACCAACATTCAGGCCCCGAATGGAGAGCCTCACATCCTGGCTGCTTATCAGCCTTGGTTCGGCCGAAACGGGCACATCGATGTCGGATATTCCACTCAAGATCGCAGCGTGCTGGAGCATCAGGTGCGTCAGGCGCAGGGTCTCGGCATCTCCGGCTTCGTCGTCAACTGGTATGGTCCATCGCGGGACTTTGAAGACCGGAGCTATGCCATGCTGCAGCGCGTCGCCTCGGAGCATAGTTTCCAAGTCGCGTTGATGTACGACGAAAACGGCGACAATGCCGAGGACGCGACCAATAACGCGATCAACGACCTCAATTATGCATATGACCGGTATTTCGGTCCGCACGCCTCGATTCCGCGTGAAGCCTATATGACGATCAACGATCGTCCGGTGATCTTTCTATTTCCGAAATCCGGAGACACCGACTGGAAGCGTGTACGCCAGAACATGCAAGGATGGGAGCGTCAACCTATCCTGATCTACAAAGATGCGAATGGAAAAGTCGCAGGGCAGGTCGACGGCTACTACGCGTGGGTCTCGCCGGGCCAGCAGGGATGGACTCCGGACGGTTCCAATTGGGGGCGCGAGTACCTCGATAATTTCTATGCGGCTGCTACTCAAAGATATCCGGAGAAAATCGCCGTCGGTGCTGCGTGGCCCGGCTTCGACGACTCCCGCGCATCATGGACACGCAATCGCAAGATGAACGCTCGCTGCGGCAAGACCATGGAAGACTCACTGCGCGAGTTCCGGCACTACTACAACAACCAGCATCCGCTTCCCTTCCTCATGGTCGAGACCTGGAACGATTACGAAGAGGGTACGGCAATCGAGGGTGGCATCGGATGTAATGGCAAGAATTATCCGCTGGCTGCCAGGGCTTCCAACGATTCAACACCTGACCGTTCTGGACGGTAGCCGCGCAAGTCAGGAAAGTTCAACAACAGGCTCGCCCATGTGTTCGTTGATCAGACGCGCTACCAACGATTTCAGGTTCTCGCCAGTCTTGGGTAAGACAAACTTCTGACCGTCCAGCGCTAGTTTGTAGCTGGTGGAGAGTGCCGAGATCCAGATTTGCTGCACCGGAGAGTTCGTAGTGATGACGAACTTACCGGGAGGGTCTTCAAAGAGCACATTCAGGACGCCGCCTTGCTCCTCGACTTCGAAGTCGGCATCCGCTTCCGCCTGAATCAGCGCCTTCTTGAGCGCCTCCAGCTCTTGTTCAGCAACGCGGCGGAACTGCTGATCGTCAATTGCCATACGCTAACACCCTAACGCTCAAGCACGCCTTCGAGCAACCTATAAAACTCCGGGAACGAAACCCCGGCCGCTTCGGAATCCTGAATGACTGTCTCTCCCTTTGCCCGCAGGGCAGCGATCGTGAACGCCATCGCAATCCGATGGTCTCCTGCGGAATCAATCTCTGCGCCGTGTAGCGCCTGGCCTCCTGGGACCCATAAGCCATCTTCGCGTTCATCGACCATTGCTCCCATCGCACGCAGGTTCTTCGCCACCAACGCGATACGATCGGATTCCTTCACGCGCAGCTCGCGCGCATCTCTTATCTCGATCCCGTCGCGGGTATAAGGCGCAATCGCCGCGAGTACGGGCAGTTCATCGATCAATGACGCAGACTGTCCGCCCTCGATCAGGGCCCCGCCGAGAGGACCGCTTTCAACTTTGATCGTTCCGACCAGTTCACCATGCTGGTTCTCAAGCTGCAGAACCTTCACCTTCGCCCCGAGTGCTGCCATTACATCCAGCAATGCAGCACGCGTCGGATTCATGAGCACGCCCTCGATCACGAGGTTCGACTCACGAAAAATCGCAGCCGCACAGAAGAAAAAAGCAGCCGAAGACGCGTCCCCCGGCACCATGGCTTCGATGCCAGTCAGCTGCTGTCCGCCATCGATGGAAACGCGATTCTTCGACCGCCGTACCTCAGCGCCAAATGCACGCAAAGCAAGTTCACCATGATCACGCGTCCGATGCGGCTCTTCGACGACCGTCTCGCCAATCGCATGAAGCCCGGCAAACAGTAGCGCGGACTTCACCTGTGCGCTCGCAACCTCTGGCCTATACGAGATTGCTTGCAACTTTCCGCCCTGGATATGTAAAGGGGCCCGGTCTTCCTCGTTGGCGACGATATGGGCGCCCATCTGCCGCAAAGGCCGTGTAACTCGGGCCATGGGACGTCGAGACAATGACTCGTCTCCGATCAGCTCACATGCGATCTCCTGCCCTGCAACAATCCCCGACATCATTCGCATCGTTGAGCCTGAATTTCCGCAATCCAAAGCGGACGTGGGTTGAACCAAGGCTCCTCCACCGCCCTCAATGCTCACTATATGTTGCGTCATATCCTGCTCGACCTTGATGCCCAATGCCCGGAGACAGGCCAGAGTGCTCGCGCAATCCGCACCCGTCGAGAAATTGTGAAACCGGCTCGGACCATGGGCCAAAGCAGCGAGCATCGCATAACGATGCGAGATGCTCTTGTCACCCGGCAAGCGCAGCGCACCCAATATGTTCTCTGCAGGACGGACCACTTCTCTACTCATCAACACTTTTCCCAAAACATACCTTCAGTTCGCAACATTTCTTTGACAATACAACTTCTTCTCTGAACTGAAACTCAAATCCTGCAGTGGTTCTCGAGATTTTCGCGAGGCCAAACAACGAGGTAAGGGCCATGAAGCTCTGCCGGTTCGCATTCTTGCCCGTCTTTTGCTGTGCGCTTCTTCAGGCGCAAACGTCAGGCCGCTCTCAGGCCAGCATAAGCGGCACGGTTCGTTCATACGACGGGAAGGCCTTGGACGACGTTCATGTAACCTTCATCGATCCTGGTACCGGAGCCACCGCAGCTTCAGCTTATACCAACAGTCAGGGAGTCTTCGAAGTCAGCGGATTGAAGGGCGCCGAATACGAGATCATCGCCGATTCCGGCGTCTTGCAGTCGCGCAACCGGGTGGATACCCGCACAGCTGATGGAACAATCACACTCCGTATGCCGCCAGCCGCGGCTGCTATGCATCGGGGCCTCGACACCGGTACGATCTCCGTCGCTGAATATAAAGTGCCCAAGAAAGCGCGGGATGCCTTTGACAAGGCTAATAAGAGCGTTGCCAAAAACCAGATGGAAGAGGCGGACAAACATATAGAGGAGGCGCTTAATATCTATCCCGTCTACTCGGATGCCCTCACACTGCGTGCCATCCGCAGGCTCGATAAGAACAAAGCCGACGCGGCGATCGAGGACCTAGATCAAGCGATCAAGACGGACAGCACAAACGCACGCGCATATCTTGTCATGGCATCCGCCTTCAATCTGCAGAAGAAGTATGATGACGCGCTCCGTATATTGGATCGCGCTTCGGCTCTGGCTCCAACTGCCTGGCAGGGCTACTACGAGATGGCGAAAGCGCACTCCGGAAAGGCCGAGTATGACGCAGCCCTTCGCTGGCTCACCAAGGCCCAGGACCTCGCCCCACAGACCTATGCCGCGCTCTACATTACGAAGGCGGCCGTGTTGGTTGATCTCAAAAAGTATGACGCGGCGACCCGTGAGTTGGAAACGTTTCTAACCAAGTCGCCATCTGATCCGCAAGCCACCAGGGCGCGCGCAATGCTCGACAAGGTCAAAATTTACGCAAGCCGTTAGACCCAATCAATGAACTGGCGCATGAGCCTGCCGGCAGCTGCAGGTTGTTCATAGATAGCATAGTGTCCTGCATCTGAAAGGACTTCGAATTTACTTTCGCGGATCATTCGCTGCATCTGTTCCATCTCGCCCACACGAACCAGCGAATCTTGCGCTCCGCAAATCACCAGCGTGGGAACCTTAATCGTCTGCAGGGTAGACATCGAATCCGGACGCTCCGCCATGCCCCGCTGCAGTGCGACCAACGCTTCCACCGGCATGCTGTTCATCATCTCCCGGGCACTCGCGGCGATGTCAGGACGATTCAATCTGGTCTGGGGCGCCATCACGTTCTTCACCATCGCATCAAAAAAGTGCTCAGTGCCGCAGCGTTGTACATGCTCAATAGAGCGTTCACGGTCGGCTTTTCCTTGCAGTGTCTCTCCGGACGCTCGTGTGCACGCTAGAATGAGCGCCTTCACCTGTTCGCGATGTCGCCGCCAGAATTCGAAGAGTACGTATCCGCCGATCGAGACGCCGCCAAAGATAGCGCGCTCGATTCTCGCATCCCGCAACACTGCGGAGATATCCTCGGCATGCATCTGCATGGTCGCGGGAGAGTTCCCAACGCTCGAATTGCCATGGCCTCGAAGATCGGGCAAGACTACGCGGTAATCGCCCGAAAGGCTTTTGATGATTGGTCGCCAGAACTCCCGGTGTACGGGGAACGGGTGCAAGAGCACTAGCGGCGCACCCTCCCCATACATTTCGTAATAGATTTGCGCGTCCAGCGACCGGACGTACATTCTTATGTCACCGGACTTCGAACCACCACCACTGTTTCGGGTTCTTCGGGGATGATGATCCAAGCGATCAGATAAGCCAGTAAACCTGTGCCCCCAAAGATGGCGGCCAGAAGCCAGATGAGTCGAATGACGCTGACATCGATGTCAAAGTACCGGCCGACGGCTGCACAAACGCCTGCGATTTTCCGGTCGGTCCTCGGACGGACCAGCCTCTTCTCTACCGCAATCGCCGGCACTATCCTTCCGCAAGCCGTGCATCGAACTGTCGCTTCTCCGATCTGCGCACCACATTGATTGCAAAACATATTGGTTCTCTTCCCCCGGTCCTCTGTTCGAATGATACGTTTTGAGAGCGGATTTGGTTCCCGACCCTTTAATTACCATGTACGTCGAACGGATGCTTCATATGTTTCTGGGCAGCTAAAGCATACTGACCGCTTGCATCCGCTTTTACCACCTGCTGATAGCACTTCATTGCCATGTCACGATTCCCGAGTTGATCGTACATCTCGCCAGATGCCAGAAGCGCTCGTATCCGTACCTTCGGCTGGACTCCGCTCATCCCTCCGATGGAATCATACGCACTCAGCGCGCCTTCAAATTCCTTCCGTCCGCGCAGCACCTCCCCTAGACCAAATGCCGCCAGCTCAAAGTGCGCCTCAGGAAAACCCTTACCGTCGGCTAGCAGCTTACGATATACCGTGGCTGCCGCTAAACCGTTTCCCTGGTCTTTTAATATGTTTGCCTCTTCCAGCGCAAACAGAAAGTTCCGTGGATGCTCAGCGACCAACGACTGGACAACTCCGAGCGCTTCCCCATATTGCGCCTCTCTCCGCAGGAACAAGGCTAGTGCCACTCGCGCATCTACACTCGAGGTGGAATGCGCAGCGGCGACATCATTGAGATATTGCAGACCTTTCTTCTTGCTTCCGCTGAATCCGGTCATGCCAGCAATGATCTTGACCGGCAGAGGCAGTGAGCCGACCACATACAGGTCGGCGCCCACGACCGTCTTGGCGTCGACATACCCTGGATCCATTTCCAGAACGCGCTCATGATCGTGCCGGGCGGCAATAGCATTTCTCAGTGCAGAAACGAAGCTCTTATCGACGAGAGCCATATACGTGGATTTCAATCCGCGCGTCACACCGCGGCAATACAACGCGTCCAGGTCATTCGGATTGAGATTGAGCCTATTGTCTTCCAACATCAGCGCTCGTTGATACAGTTCTTCCATCCGCTCGCGAACCTTATGGTCCGTAGCCTCCGGCTCTGTCTTGATCAGAAAGCCGTCATGCGCATACATCGTCGTGTCCAGCAGATCGAGCCGGTAGAGTTCCTTGAATATCACGGTCTTTAGTTGTTCATTGACCGCGAAGGTGTCCGTCGGATGCAACTTTGCCCGCTTCTCGTAATCGTGGAGCGCTCTGTCGTAATCGAGACTGTAGTAATGCTCGTCGCCGCTCTTGATCAGTGCGTCGCCCAGCGCATCGCCGATATGCGACAACTCCGGATGCGCATCGTCAGCGAATGCGCGCGCGTGCAATATAGACCAGGGGAAACAGGTAACGAGTATGCCAACAAGCAAACACAGTAGAGCCTGGCAGGCAAATGCCGGTAGATGCCGTCTATAGGGTTCCATCGGGATTAGCTGACAGAAGTTTACCCGATTCGGAAAGTGCCCGACTCCAAGTAAAACGAAACTACACCTCGGCAGGAGATGAATGACAAATCTTCAGACTGATGAACAACTCTTTACGGAAGCCGAAGCTGCTGGCTGCCTTAACGTCTCATTGGAACGCCTTCACCATCTGCTAGATGAATATATCTTCAATAACGGAGAGGCGCGCCCTAGTAAGTGCATGTTCCGCAGCGCGGATCTGGTTCTACTTTCCTACTGGCTTCGCACCGATCCAAACAGCGACCCATTTACAACTCCAAGTGCTAAAATAATCCGGATGCCGCGCAGAAATTAGGTAGTTCCCCTGTAATTTTATCTGCCCGTCCTTAGTGGCGTTACCCTGTCCATAACCTAACCCGTTCGGAATCATGCGATTGTCCGAATCCGCTCTTTGGCGGACGACTTGCTACTACTGAATGAGAGGATTCGGTATGAGTCAGTCCGCCCCAACCCTGCCAAATGGGCGTACTTCGCAGGAATTCTGGAAACCGCAGCGTCCGACGAGCTTTCGCGTGGAAAATTGCGAAGCCTGCAGTAATGAGCTAGTCATCGGATCGCGTTACTGTCACATTTGCGGACACAGCCGCGACAGCGTCCCGCATCCGGCGGCACCTCAACTGACTGACTTCCTGGATTGGGGAACGATTCGAAACAGCGTCGGACTGAGCACTGTCTCGCTGGTTCTCGCTATCGCGGGCTTCGCTTTTGGCTTGGCGGCGATATTCACCGGAATTCTGAACACGGCGACCAATGCCCTCGACTGGCAGGCAATTCAAATTTGGCGCACCGAGTGGCTCTTTGCCGCGCTCGTCGCCTTTGTAGCGGCGATTCTTTTCAAAAAATAGAAGCTATTGCGGGGGCGCCGTAGTGCCCTCATCGTCGGCGCTCTCGGTCTTCTTGTGCTTCTTCTCTTTCTTGGCCTTCTTGTCAGACTTGTCCGTGTCGTCGGCCTTCGCCTCGTCTTTTGCGGCTTGCTCTTGTTCCTCTAGACTGATTCCAGTCCCCGGAGAGAGCGAGTCGGCGGCATACTCCCTGCCGTTGAACTTTGCGGAGACATTGATAGAGGAACCAACCTTTAGGTCGCCGATCGGGGTCCGCTGCGGATCGTACCGGATGTCATAGATCTTGCCGTCAGATTGGTTTTCCAATCCGAGCAGATGGTTGCGCACGTCAAGGTGCGTGAGCTTGCCTTCGAAGGTGTAGTTTGAACCAGCCGCCGCCAAGATCGTTACTTGGTCCACTTCATTCCGCCCCTGCTGTCCCGAAAGGAAATGTGCCGTTACCAGCGAACCTGGTTGCAAGTCCGACGTCCTTCCCGGATGGCCTTGGTTGTCCACAGTCGCAGTCGGGCGCAGGTGAAAGCGGATGTCCTGCCCGCTGAGATCGTCGCGCACGGAGACGACTCCAGTTTGCGCATTGAAATTGACGATCTGTCCGTGGGCATCAGCCTGCAGAAGTTTAGTCTGGACCCTGACATTACGTGCGAAGACCTTCGACTTGTTCTTGTCGAGCTGTGTATCGAGATACACTCGGTCACCCTTGTGGATCATCGTGGGATCGACCTCGCGCCCGTTGCGGTACACATGGCTGCGCTCATCGAAAAAGATCTTCATCTTGCGCTTGGTCCCGAACGGCTGGACAGATAAACGATCGTTTACAGGATCGATGTCGGTTACTCGCCCTCCGATCAGGGTAGCGCGGTCGTTGGGCGAAGGCGGCACAGGAATCAAGTCGCTCGTGTCTGAAGGATCATCCACGTTCTTTTCCGGTAGCGGTCCCGAATGCGGCGCTGCAGGCGACGAAACGACGAGGCCTCCCACTGTCGATGGGCGCTGAGACGAGGTGGGTGCCGGCTCGTTGGCCGTCGCTGGCTTATCGGAACGCGGGGTTACTGGCGCAGATGACGGATCACCAGCGTTATCCTGTGGGGCACTTGGCGATTGCGGCCGGTCTGTCGACTGGGTTGTCCCCTGGTTTGTCCCCTGTGTTGTCGACGGTGTTCCCGGCTGGCTGGTCGGGACCGAGTTCGACGGGCCCGGATTCGACGAGCCAGGGTTCGATGTCTGAGTTCCCACCGTCGCTGCGGCGCTCCCCTGCGGGGACTGTCCGGATGCAGGCTGAGGAGGTGCCCCTGTTTGTGCCGATGCGCATCCAATCAGTGACATCATCGCTATGGTTAGTACTTGCCAATTCCGTCTCAAGGATTTCTCCTGTTCCTGCAGCTTGGATGCAAACTGTTGCCTCATTGGTTGAGCAACCCCGACACTACTTGTGAGACTCGTATGTTCGTGAGCTCCGGTACCTATAAGCTTACAGTCTGACCCTATGAGATCCTTCTACATCTTCGGCTTTGCTCTTCTACTTACCCTCTCCGCCTTCGCGAGAGACCTTCACGTGCGTTTGCCCAAGAGATCAGACTCCACTCCGGTACAGAACTATAACCGGGATGGTGTCAGTGCGCTCCAAAGGCACGATTACACGAAAGCAAAGAAGCTGTTCTACAAAGCCTATCTATTGGACCCAAACGATCCGTTTACGCTAAATAATCTTGGCTACGTCGCTGAACTCGAGGGCGATGTGGATCGGGCCCAGCGCTTCTACGATCTCTCCGAGGCGATGAACTCTGACGCGGTAGTGGACAAAGCCACTTCCAAGGAAGCGACGGGTAAGGAAGTCACCAAGGTCGCGGGACATTTCGAGCAAGGGCCGATGCAGGTTAACAAGCTCAATCTCGAAGCGATCAGCTTCCTGATCAAAGGGCGTCCGTACGAGGCTGAGAAGATTCTCAATGCAGCCTTGAAGGTCGATCCCCAAAATCCGTTCACCCTCAACAATCTCGGCTATGACATGGAGCAGCAGGGCGAGATGGAGAAGGCGATCAAGTTCTATAACGATTCTGCTAGTAGGCGCTCCGACGAGCCGATCATCGTTGCTGTAAAGAAAGATTGGCGTGGCAAGGGGATCAGCGAGATCGCCGCGAGGAATGCACAACGCGTCCAGACCGCGCTGGCAGCCAGCAATACTCCGGAAGCTCAGGTCGCCACGCTGAACCTGCGGGGAGTCTCCGCACTCAACCGCAACGACCACAGGGCGGCTCGCCAATACTTCGAGCAAGCCTTCCAGATGGACAACAACAATGCTTTCGCGCTGAACAACATGGGTTATCTGGCGGAGATCGACGGCGATCGCGAGACGGCGCAACTTTATTATGAGAAAGCGAAATCTGCCGCACAGGCCGAACGTCGTGTAACGGTGGCTAGTGATCCCCACGTGGAAGGTAAGCGGTTGGACTCCGTCGCAAGCACGAGCGACAAACTGGTGGACCAGCGCATGGAAGCTATGCGAGTCGAGCGCCGCCGCTCCGGACCTGGCACCGGCGTCACGCTGGCGGATCGCGGATTCAGCAAGATCCCTCCACCGGAAGCAATTACGCCGACCCCGCAGCCAGAACCCGAAGGGCCAGTACCGCAAACTGCGCCACCTGTAACGAATGCTCCTGTAGCGAACGCTCCGGCAGTTCAACAGAATTCAAGCGCAGGTTCCACTCCCGCGCAGTCAAATCCCGCGCAAACAAACCAGGTTCCGAATCAGGCCCAGCCCAGGACGCCTGCGCCCGCTCAAGATATCGATCCCGTGCAAGCGCCGAAGTAATTCGATCAGGACATAGTTTCGTTCGCAAGTTCAAGCGCGCGCCTGACCCCTGTCTCGAATACCCGCGACTCAGGCATCAGGCTGATGACGATGTACCCTTCCTCGCGAAAGTTATAGAAATGTCCGGGATGCACGAGGACTCCGTGCCGTTCAAGCAGTGCGACCGCGAACTCTTCATCTGTGAAGATGCGCGGAATACGCACGACGGCGTACCACCCGGCATCGACGCGAAGCCTCATGCAGGACTTGCTGTCCTTGAGCCTCCCGTCGAGGATCTCAAGGTTCCGCGCGCATCGTGCGCCTATTTGTTGCCGCAGGGGCTCGGCGGCTGCAAGCAACTCGGATAGCGCATGTTGCACCGGCGCATTGACTGAGAGATAGGTGTCCGCGATGATCTCCAGCCTCTTCAATGCCTCACTGCGAAGGTCCTCCGGGCCGTTCACCACACACCACGCAAGTTTGATTTGAGGCAAGCCCGCAACTTTGCTCAGGCCGCTGAGTGTGAAGGTCAAAGCATGCCGCCGGCTCGCCCAGGATTTCCGAGTCCCTCCAATACTAGCCGGAAAGTCGTAGAACACCTCATCGGCGACGATAGCGATGCCTCGCTTGGCACAGAGCTGTTCAAGGTCGTCGGCCTCTTTACCCACTAGATACGAGCCTGTGGGATTATTTGGACTGACTACCATGACTGCTCGCGTTCTCTCAGTGATCTGGAGTTCAAGACTGTGAGGATCAAGGTGCCAGCCATGGTCATAGAAGAGGTCGTACGATTTCAGAGCGACGTCCTGAACATCCGCAAGCAGATCAAACAGCGGATAGCTCGGCCGCGGCACTAATACCTCATCTCCAGGATTGCAGAGCAGCCGGAAGATATAGCTGTACGCCTCGCTCGTAGAGGCCGTGAGCATAATGTGATCGGGCGGCGCTTCGATTCCCTTCTCTGCGTAGTAACCGGAGACCGCCTCTCGTGCGCTCAGGATACCGAATGGGGCTGGCTCGTAAACAAGCGCCTTCGAAGTGCTCAATGCTGTGCGGATGCGCTCGCTCTCATATACAAATCCGCATTCCGTAGGATTCGCAGCGGTCAGGTCGAGGAATTCACGTCCGCTTAAAGTTAAGCGTTCGATTGCCCTGCTTAGAGCATTGGGTTGCAGGTTCCAGTTGGTGCGAGAGGCAAACACCGATCAGAGTATCAGCCTCGTCGCATCGACTCTGTTGATAAAATCCATCCCGCACCAAGCTGCTGCAAGTGGAGCTGGCAACTCAAACCTCCACTACATAGTCAGAATGCCTAGGAGTGCCGAATGTCCGCTTTTTTCGACCTTATTTCTCGCTGGCCATTGTGGAAGCAGATTCAGAACAAAGATTGGAAGGCTACAGGAGCGATAGCGTGGAGCGAGAGGACCAAGACTCTTCGCCCCCGGAATGAAGGCGCAGAAGTCGCGCGCTCCGTCTGCCCCTTTTGCGCCGTCGGCTGTGGACAACTCGTCTTCCATCGTGGAAACGACCTGGTCAGCATTGAGGGAGACCCCGACTCTCCGCACTCTCGCGGAAGACTTTGCCCCAAAGGCTCGGATTCCTACGAACTCGTCACACACAAGAACCGCCTGCAAAAAGTGAAATACCGCGCACCCTACGCGAAGGTCTGGCAGGAACTGCCGCTCGAGCAGGCGATGGACATGGTCGCGGACCGCGTCTGGGATACCCGCAAGCGCACCTTCAACCGCGAACACGGAAACAACACTCTTGGCATCGTCCACCTCGGCGGCGCTACCCTCGACAACGAAGAGAACTACCTTATCAAGAAGTTATTCACCGCCGGACTGGGCATGGTATGTGTCAGCAATCAGGCCCGTATATGACATAGCTCCACGGTCCCCAGTTTGGGGTCCTCTTTCGGACGCGGCGGCGCCACAACCGCCCAGCAAGATCTCAAACACTCCGACGCGATCCTCATCATGGGTTCCACCATGGCGGAAAACCATCCCGTCGGCTTCCAATGGGTGATGGAGGCCCGCGAAAAAGGCGCGACCATCATCCACGTCGATCCGCGTTACACCCGCACCTCCGCGATGTGTCAGATCTGGGCGCCTCTCCGTGCCGGCACCGATATCGCCTTCCTTGGCGGCATCGTCCACTACATTCTCGAGAACGAAAAAGACTTCCGCGAGTACGTGCTGCATTACACCAACGCTCCCGTCATCCTGCGCGAAGACATGAAACTGCCGGATGAGAATGATGGCGTCTTTTCAGGCTGGAATGCCGAGGGCGCGAAATACGACATCGACACCTGGCTCTACGAAGGCGAGCCTCGCACGAAGAAGGGAGAAGTCGCAGCCGGGCACGAAGAATCGAAGGGCGGACACGCCAAAGATCGCGGCGGCGAGCAAGGCAAGGACAAAGATTTCAAGCTCGACATGACATTGCGGGACCCTCGCTGCGTCTATCAGGTGCTGAAACGCCACTACGCGCGATATACGCCTGAAGTCGTCGAGCAGATCACAGGATGCCCGAAGGACGCTTTCCTCAAGATCTGTGAATCATTCGTGAATGCATCCGGCCCGGAGAAGACTGGCGCGATCTGCTATGCCGTCGGCTGGACGCACCATTCGACCGGAGTGCAGATCATCCGCACCGCTGCCATCCTGCAATTGCTCTTAGGCAACATCGGACGCCCCGGCGGCGGCATCATGGCACTGCGCGGACACGCCAGTATTCAGGGTTCCACCGACATTCCAACCCTCTTCGATATTCTTCCCGGCTATCTGCCGATGCCGCATTTCGAATCGGACGGCAAAGACCTCAAGACCTACTTGGAAAAGCACACGACCGATTCAGGTCTCTGGCATGGCTTCCCCTCATAGTTCGTGAGCTTGATGAAAGCGTATTATGGCGAGAAGTCGCGAAAGAGAATGACTGGGGATTTCGACTCCTTCCGCAACTCACCGGAGATCACTCCCATCTCGGCTCACTGCTCGACATGATGGAAGGCAAGGTGGATGGCATGTTCATCATGGGAGAGAATCCCGCTGTGGGTTCTCCGAATCGCGCGTACAGCGCAAGGCGATGAGCGAACTCAAGTGGCTCGTCATTCGTGAATTGGTGGAGACCGAGACCGCGTCTTTCTGGTACGACTCGCCCGAAATGGAGCGCGGCGAACTGAATCCTGAGGAAATCGCCACCGAAGTGTTCCTCTTCCCCGCCGCTCGCATGTCGGAAAAAGAGGTTGACATTCACCAACACGCAGCGTCTATTGCAGTTTCACGAGAAGGCGATCGAACCTCCGGGAGACTATCGCAGCGAGACCCACTTCATCTTCCACCTCGGCAAGCGGCTGCGAGAGATGGCGTCTATGGATCCGATCCGGTCCACGATCCGCTACGCTCGATCACTTGGGACTATTCGACAGAAGGCCCCAACGATGAACCGGTTGTGGATGAGATCATGCAGGAGATCAACGGCTACAAGGTTGCGGAAAGAAAGCTTGTCACCGGCTTCGACGAGCTGAAGCCCGACGGCTCCACCGCGTGCGGTGCCTGGATCTACAGCTGGCATGTATCCCGAGGAAGGCAGGAACCTGCCTCGCAGCAAACAGCGCGAAGATTATCTAGGACACGGTTGGGGATGGGCGTGGCCTAGAGACATTCGCATCCTCTACAACCGCGCCTCTGCCGCTCCCGACGGAAAGCCTTGGAGCGAACGGAAGAAAGCTGGTTTGGTGGGATGCAGCAGAAAAGAGTGGACGGGCATCGATAACCCCGACTTCGACAAGACAGACAGCACCGGAGATACAGTCCCGCCTGAAGGTGCCAAAGGGATGGAAGCGGATCCGCGGCGACAAGCCTTTCATCCTGCATCCCGACGGCATGGGATGGATATGGGTCACCAGCGGATTGAAAGACGGTCCGCTGCCGACCCATTACGAGCCGCTCGAAAGCATCCGCGAAAACGTCTCTATCCCGGGCACGCAGAACCAATCCGCCGGCGGACAAGAAGATCAGCACCTACAACAATACAAGTTATCTGGCGACCAGCGATTTCCTTTCGTGCTGACGACCTATCGTTTGACGGAGCATCACACTGCCGGTGGAATGTCGCGAAATCTGCCGCATCTCGCCGAGTTGCAGCCGGAGTTATTCTGCGAGATATCTCCGGAGCTGGCGGGCAACTGGGGCTCGAACACGGTGAATTCGCGACCATCCTCTCCCCCGCGGTATCGATCGAGGCCCGCGTCCTGGTGACCACGCGCATGCATCCGCCTTTTGGTGGACGGGAACATCATCCATCAAGTCGGGCTGCCTTATCATTGGGGATACGAAGGGATTGGTCAAGGGGGACTCGCGAACGATCTGTTCGCCATCAGTGAAGAACCCAACGTACGCATCATGGAAACGAAGGCGCTCGATATGCGACATCTTCCCCGGGCGCCGCCCCGCGGTAAGCGCTCCCTCGCGAATGTCAAAGACCGATGCAGGAGATGGCATGAACAAGCCCGAGTCAATGAGCGCACAGCGTTTCTTCACCGATTCGACACCTGCATCGGCTGCAAGGCCTGCGAAGTCGCCTGCAAAGAGTGGAACCAGCTGGAAGCGGACGGCTACGACTGGAGCGGCAACACCTACGACAACACCGGAGCCCTGGGCCATTCGACATGGCGCCACGTCGAATTTCTCGGAGGGCGCTACGGCTCCCGGCCTCGGTGGCTTTGCCCCGAACGAGGCTGCCGACTTCACCTTCTCGTCCGACGTCTGCAAGCATTGCGAGAATGCGGGATGTCTCGAGGCATGTCCGACAGGAGCGTTGGTGCGGACGCAGTACGGGGGTGTCTATCTCCAACCGGATATCTGCAACGGTTGCGCCTATTGCGTCGTCTCGTGTCCCTTTGGCGTCGTGCAGAAGAACGCGGACGATGGCCGCGCCTTCAAGTGCACATTCTGTACAGACCGGCAGAAAGCAGGACTGCGTCCAGCATGCGCCACCGCTTGTCCTACAGAGTCGATCCTGTTCGGCGAGATCGGAGCTCTGCGAGAGCAGGCGAAGACGCGGCTCGACGATCTGCACGCCCTCGGCATCGATGACGCCGTCGTTTACGATCCCGTCGACTCAAGCGTTGGCGGGATCCACGCCTTCTTCCTGCTACGCGGAGATCCTCGGCAATACAATCTGCCGCCCAATCCTGAGGTTCCCACCGTCTATGCGCCGACAGGCTGGAAATCCGCTGTTCTCGCCGCCGGACTTCTCGCGGCGGGCACCCTCTTCGCGTTTCTCGGGGACGATTGATGACGAAAAAGTTCGATGGCAGACCGCACCGGGATCGTCTCAGTGCGCGCATTCCCGATGACTATAGCGAGCGTCGTCTCACTGAGCTTCGTGAAGAAGCGTTGCTGCAGAAGCACGCGCGCGCCTCCGGTGTCCGTATCGAGGGAGCTCCGTTCCCTGAAGCGACGCCGGAAACCGGATACTACGGTATCCCCATGCTCAAAGCGCCACAGTGGACGCACGAAGTGCCACTTTACTTCTTCGTCGGGGGGGCAGCAGGGGCAGCCGCCATCATCGCCGAAGCTGCGCGCATGACCAGGTCCGGCGACAGCGTGAAGATCGTCCGCGACGCTCGCACCATCGCCGCCGTCGGAGCACTGATATCCCCTGCGTTGCTTGTCTTGGACCTGGGCCGCCCTTCGCGCTTCCTGCACATGCTTCGCGTCTTCAAGCCACAGAGCCCCATGTCTATGGGTGTCTATATCGTCTCGGTATTCTCACCCGCCGCAGTTCTTACCAAGTTCCATGAGGTGGCGCTGCACAAGTTCAACATCCTGCCGCTACGCTTCATGCAAGAGCTGACCAGTACGCTGGCTGCCCTCTTTGGTTTCGGTATGGCGACCTATACCGGTGTATTGATAGGGGCGACTGCAATCCCGGTCTGGAACAAGCACGTGCGCTCGCTGCCCGTGCACTTTGCCATGTCCGGCATGGGAGCGGCCACCGGCATGCTCACGCTGATGGGTAACGATAGTCGCGCACTGAACACGATCGCATTGGGGACCTCGGCGATCGAGATCGCGGAAGGGATCCACATCGAGAGTCAAAAGAGTGCAGTCGTCGATCCCCTCCGCAAAGGGGTCTCGGGAACGCTCACTCGTTTGGGCGGCATCCTCTCCGGTCCGGTTCCTTTTGCGTTGCGTACTGTTTCGCTATTCGTATCCAAGAGTAGAAGCAGAAAACTGCATCGCGCTGCAGCGATCAGTGCCATCGCCGGATCGATCATCACACGCTTTGCCTGGATCAAGGCTGGGCACGCGTCGGCAAGGGACTATCGTCTTCCCCTCCAACTCGCTCCCGAACAGCGACACCTGCCGGACCGCTCAAGCCCTCCCTATGCGCGCAGCCCGCAAGATGAGCTGTCACGGTAGACCCTTCCCCTTGGAGCAGACCCGGTCATCCATCCCGCGGATCACGGCGCCTGCTCGCCCCTTCGGGTAGACCCCGGCATTTATGCCGGGGATCACGGCACTTGCTGACTGCGCCTTGGGTAGACCCCGGCATTTATGCCGGGGATCTGAGCTCTTGCTTGGCCGCTTCGGGCAGCCCCCCCGCATTTTATGCCAGGGATCAGAGCTCTTGCCTGTCCCTTCCGGGTAGACCCCGGCATTTATGCCGGGGAATCAGGACGCTTGCCGAGCGCCTTTAGGCGCTGAGGTCAACACCTCTAACTGCCCTCTGCTTCGAACTCCAGGTTCACGTTCTTGAAGCCTCGCGTCCTCCAGGCACCATAGGCGAACCCGATGCCCACCCAGATCGCTCCCATGATCTGCGCTGAGCGGCTGAGATTCAGCCATATGAACGCGCAGATGAGGAAGCCGAGGAGCGGCGGGAGAAGGTGAGTCAACCTCCTGTCCTTCTCGCGAACATAGTACCGGACGAACGCCGCAAGATTTACCCCCATGAATGCGATGAAGGCGCCGAAGTTCAGCAACTCCGCTCCGCGTTCGTAGGTCAACAGGAAGGCTCCCGTCAAGGCAAGCGCACCGATGAGAATTACGTTATTGCGCGGAATCCCGTGCTTCGCCTCGATCGCGCCGAAGAACTTGCGTGGCAGCGCATCGCTGCGGCCCATGCCGTAGAGGAGCCGGGCGGCGCCGAGTTGCGTGCCCATTCCCGATCCGATATTGGCGATCAGCAGCGTGGCGTTGATCACGTGGAACAGTAAGAGTCCGCCTACTCTCTTTGCTACGAATACGTAAGCCGTATCCACCATCTCTTGCGGAAACGGTTGCCGTCCTGGCCATACGAGCTGCGCAAGATAGACCTCTATTGCGGAGAGTATGCCGATGATGACGCACGTCCAGACCGTTGCCAGCAGGATGTTGCGGCGGGGATTCTCCACCTCTTCCGAGAGAGTGGAGATGCCGTCGAATCCGATATAGGTCAGCGCTGCGATCGATGTGCCCTGGAACACGGCCCATTTGTTGAAGGTCGCAGAGTCATAGAACGGAAGCGTGTAGAAGCCGGCTTCGTGATGCGGATGCCCCACGAGATAGCGGACGGCGGTGGCGAGAAACAGCAGCACAACGACGCTCATCCCCGCGGCAAGCGCTTCATTGACCCGCGCCGACGTCTTGACCCCGCGCAGATTCAGGAGCGTGAAGAGCGTTGCGAATCCGATCGCCCAGAATGCATACGGGATTTCGGGCACGACGTTCTGCGCAGCCTTGCTGCACCAGATAATGCAGATCAGCGGATTGAGCAGGTAGTCCATGACCATGCTCCACCCGGTCAGATACCCCAGTGCGGGATGTATCTCGCGTCCGACATACGTGTAGGCCGAGCCGGCGCTAGGGTAGGCCCTCGCCATGCGTCCATAGCTGATCGCCGTGAACAGCATGGCCACCATCGCCAGCAGGATCGTCGTGACCACGTGACCATGCGCGACATTGCTCACCACTCCGTAGATCCCCATGGGCGCGGTCGGCTGAATCAGGATGATGCCGTAGATGATGAGGTGCCGCAGCTTAAGTGTTCGGTGCAGCCGCGCTTCGGGATTCGAGGTGACAGTGGACATGCAAGCGCAAGGATACTTCATGATCTGGGAGCCTTCAGCTCTCAGTGAGATCTCATCCCACCTGTCCGCTTCGCGAACAGATGGGGTGCCCGCGGAGGGACTTACATTTCTGTCTCGGCGGGGTATACCCCTCCCCCTAGGCACATAGTGGAATGAGTGAGATAGAGGTGGAGATCACCGAAGGATCACCGTAGATCCAAGTAATAGTGTTTACCTTTCCATCAGCCCAAGATGTGGTGGTATTGGATTTCAAAGAGCGAACGGCGCGTCCGAAGACACGCCGTGGGAGAAGCAGAGTAGCAGGATTGTGGGAGTGAGTGCAAGAGATTTGTTTTGGTTGGAACTGTGCTGCCGGTGAGGAGAATTACAGGTCCCTCCGCCGCTCCGCTCTGTCGGGATGACAGGACGTGGACGCCGGGAGAAAACCGTGGACTGTAAACCGTCAACCGTGAACCGAAAGCTGATAGCTAAGAGCTCACAGCTATCCCCGCCTCCCTCGCGCGTTCACGTAGCAGCTCGCGCTCGCGTGTGTTGCGGGTTAGCGATGCGGCGCGCTCGAACTCCTGCGCGGGCTTCGTCGAAGCGGCCGAGCTTGATGAGGAGATCGCCACGCACGCTCGGCAACAGGTGGTAGCTCGCAAGAGAGCGTTCCGCAGTCAGCGCATCGACGAGTTCAAGGCCCGCTGCTGGACCGAACGCCATCGCGAGCGCGACCGCGCGATTCAGTTCCACGACGGGGGAGGGCGCGACGCTGGGCGAGCTCGGCGTAGAGCGTCGCGATGCGTGCCCAGTCGGTTTCCTCCGGGGTGCGCGCTCGCGCATGACAGGCGGCGATCGCGGCCTGCAGCGCGTAGGGACCACGTCGCGCCGCCAAGCTTCCGGCGCGATCCAGCGCGGCGAGACCACGCCGGATAAGAAGCTGGTCCCAGTGCGCGCGGTTTTGATCGAAGAGCAGGATGGGTTCTCCTGAGGGACCAGTACGCGCCTGCGAGCGCGACGCCTGAATCTCCATCAGTGCGACAAGGCCATGCACCTCCGGCTCTTCCGGAGCGAGTTCGGCCAGGATACGTCCGAGACGCAGCGCATCTTCGCAAAGTGCAGGCCGCATCCAGTCGTCCCCGGCGGTCGCCGAATAGCCCTCGTTGAAGATGAGATAGATGACCTCGAGAACGGACGACAGCCGGGCGGCAAGCTCGGCTCCGCGCGGGACTTCAAAGGGAACTGCGTTTTCGGCGAGGGTCCGTTTGGCCCGCACGATGCGTTGGGCGATCGTCGGCTCGGGGACAAGGAACGCGCGTGCGATCTCTTCGGTCGTCAGGCCTCCGAGCAAGCGCAGAGTGAGCGCAACCCGCGCTTCGGTTGAGAGGAGCGGATGGCAGGAGATGAACATGAGGCGCAGCAGGTCGTCGCCCACGTCATCATCGAGCGCGGCTTCAAGATTCCGGCGCCGCAAGTTCCTGCTGGAGCTTCGAGCTCACGACCGAGTCTCCTCGTGTTTACGTTCAAGCCGCTTGTTCCGGCGGAGGAGATCGATCGCGCGATGCTTGGCGGTCGGCCATGAGCCAGGCGCCGGGGTTGTCCGGGACGCCCGACTCCGGCCACTGCTCGAGCGCGGCGACGAGAGCATCCTGTGCCAGTTCCTCGGCAAGCCCGACATCGCGCACGATGCGCGTGAGGCCGGCGATGAGCTTGGGCGATTCGATCCTCCAGACTGCGTCGATGGCGCGATGTGTATCGGTAGCTGGCACTGCTACCGATGAGACCATCTTTCACCGAGAGGTGCAAGAACCCGGCACAAGCCGGGCTGGGGATCAGGCTCGCTGCTCGCAGTTCACCATCCACGGTATGCCAAAGCGATCGACGAGCATGCCGAACCGTACTGCCCAGAAGGTCTGTTGAATCGGCATCGTTACCTGTCCGTTTTCGGCGAGAGCATGGAAAACCCGCTCTGCCTGTGCAGGGTCGGGGATCTGGAGCGTCACAGAGATGCCTTTGGCCTTCTCATAATCCTTCGGCGCGACATCGGAGCCCATCAACACTGCCCCATCCACAAGCAGCCGCGCGTGAATCACTTTCTTGCCCATTTCCGGTGGGACATGTTCGGCGGCGGGGCTGCCCTCGTATGTCATCATGTTGTCGATCTTTGCGCCTAAGCACTTCTCATAGAACTTGAACGCTTCTTCGCAATTGCCGTTGAACATCAGGTAAGGAATGATTTGCATGGTGCCCTCCTTGGGCAGAGGAATGATTCGTGCTGAATCTTTGACGAACTATTTCATCTCCGCGTGCTGGACGAAGAGAGACTCAAAGTAGGCGCGGTAGCGGGACCAAAGGATGATCCAGAGGACGGTTACGACAAGGGCAGGCGGTATTGTGCGGGGGTCCATCGTGATGTGAAAGACCAAGATGTTTGCGAGGACGGGCGCGAGGAGCGCCAACGCCAAGGGCACGTAGCGATTGATGAACAACAAAAAGCCCGAGATGGCCTGAACTGCGCTAACAAAAAAGACAAAGTGCGAACCGATCATAGCGCCGATAAAGGCCCCGGCGAATCCGGCGCTTGGGGGCGCACCCGGCATAAAGGGGTGGAGGCCGTTCAAGCCTGCGACCAAGAAGGCCAGCCCGAGAAGGAGGCGTGAGATCAATACAAGAATTTTCATTGCAATTGGCTCCTGATGGTGAGAGTGCGTGGAAGATCGAAATGACTGGTCACGCTATTTGGCCGCTGCCGGATAGCTCCCTGACCGGACGTACCTCGATCGAGCCCACGCGGGCTGGCGGAATCTTCGCAGCGATCTGGATCGCTTCCTCAAGGTCGGCAGCTTCGACCAGATAAAATCCGGCGATCTGCTCCTTCGTTTCAGCGAACGGACCATCAGTGATGGAGACCCTGCCATCCCGCACACGCACCGTCTTAGCGGTATGGATGGGCTGGAGGGCTTCCCCTCCAAGATACTGGCCACGCTCCCTGAGCGAATCGCCATTTGCCAGGCACTCGTCATCGGATATCGCCTGCAGTTCCTTCTCTTCACTGTAAACAAGACATACGTACTTCATGGTTTCTCCTAAACAAGCAGATTACAACTTCGACTCCACCTGCCTGCCGGATTTTGCAATGTGCTCGCGAAGGCGCTCCTCTTGTTCCCTCAGTTCGGGGTGAATTCGGGACCGAAGTCCTCAGCCTCATACACCTGGCGAATTTCGATCTCGGATTCTCCGGTAAGTGGATTGGGGCAGCGCTTGACCCACTCGATCGCCTCTTCCTTCGACTTTACCTGCCACAGCCAGAACCCGGCGATCAGTTCTTTTGCCTCGGTGAATGGGCCGTCAACCACTGTCCTCTTCGTCCCTGAAAATTTGACGCGCGCTCCCTTTGAGCTGGGTTGGAGTCCCTCGCCGGCCAGCATCACACCAGCCTTCACCAGCTCCTCGTTGAACTTGCCCATGTCGGCGAGGAGCTTCTCGTCTGGCATGACGCCCGCCTCTGTGTTCTTGTCGGCCTTGATCATAATCATGAATCGCATTGTCCTATCTCCTTGTCTTATTCAATCTCGTTTGAAGTCCGGGGCGTCGAGAGAGCCCCATGTATCTACTGAGGGTCGAACGAAGCTCCGTGGAATTGACGACCTTGCATTCGGCGGAGCATCGCGATCACTGCTTCGCGCAGTCCGGTTCCGTCATTATCTGCCGAAGCTCGCACTCGCCATCGCCGGCAACCTTGAAGAACTTTCTGGTCAATTCGATCACGTGTTCTTTCGAGTTTGCCTCAAGAATGGCGAAGCCAACGATCACTTCCTTCGTCTCAGTAAAAGGACCATCAGTGATGGAAATATCGCCGCCAAAGGACCGGACGCGTGCGCCTCCCATCGAGATCGGCAACAGACCCCCGGTCGTGACGAGGGTACCGGCCTTCATCGATTCTTCGACCAGCTTTTCCATCTCTTCCATGTTCTCAGGGCGATGCGCGGCGGAGGATTGCTTTGGATCGGGTGTAAAAATCGAGAGGAATTTCATCGTTGTTTCTCCTTATTGGTGCGGTTGAGCCTTGGCTCTACTTAGACGTCGAACGAAAGACGACTGAATCGACAGGAGTGATATTTTTCCTGGTTATTTTTTTTTGCGGTCAGGCCGGAACTGAAGTCCGCGCAGCCACGCGCTGCAGACCACTAAAGCTAGAATCGCTGGGTGAGGTGGGAGCTGCATTACATCCTGTTCTACAAACCATTTGGAGTGCTGTGTCAGTTCACGCCTGAGGAGGGCAACAGCGCGCTCACGCTCAAGGATTATGTACCTGTACCTGATGTGTATCCAGTGGGGAGGCTCGACCAGGAGAGTGAGGGCCTGGTGTTGCTCACCGATGATGGAGCGATGCAGCACCGGCTCGCTGATCCACGTTATGGTCATGAGCGCACGTACCTCGTTCAAGTAGAACGAGTGCCGGGGTCTGACGCCCTGGCAATGCTTGCGGGTGGAGTGACGATCCAGAACTACAGGACGCGCCCAGCACGGGTGCGGCTTCTTGATCTCGAGCCGGAGTTGCCGCCGCGTACGCCGCCTATACGCTTTCGTTTGAATGTTCCCACTGCGTGGATCGAGTTGACGCTAACAGAAGGACGCAACCGGCAAGTGCGGAGGATGACGGCGGCGGTGGGACATCCCACATTGAGGCTCGTACGGACCGCAATCGGAAGACTGACGATCGAAGGTCTCGAACAGGGAGAGTGGCGGGTATTGGAGCTCGATGAGTTGCGTTGATGCGGGCGCAGGAACGACGGGAGAGATGCAGGTCCCTCGCTGCGCTCGGGATGACAAATCGCTGAGATCAGAAGCGGACGAGGGGTTTTTCTATGGGAACGGGGACGTGTTCTACGATCTCGATGCCGAACCCTTCGAGTCCGGCGACGCGGCGCGGATGGTTGGTCAACAAACGCAGTCGTTTGAGTTGAAGATCACTTAGTATCTGGGCGCCGATGCCAATCTGACGCTGGGTGCGGCGCTGCGCTTCCGGATCGGCCGAATCTCTGCGCACGTCGTGATGAAAGCGCAACTCAGGCTGCGCGCTGGAACGGTCCACTTCGAATCCCTTGGAGGTGGAGTGCAGATAGATCAGTGCACCTAATCCTTCTTCAGCGATAAGTTGGAGAGAGCGTTCGACTGTAGCGCGGCAGTCGCATAGCTTGGCGCCGAAGACATCTCCGAGGAGGCAGTGGGAGTGCATGCGGACGAGGACGGGATCGTCGGTTGCTTCGATGTCACCCTTGACGAGTGCGACGTGGGTCTCGCCCTCCCCTGACATTTCGCTCTCGTAGGCGATCATGCGAAACTCGCCGAAGGGAGTAGGAACCATAGCCTCAGCGATGCGATGGACGTAGCGCTCGTGCTTCATGCGGTAGCGGATGAGGTCCGCGACGGTGACCATCTTCAATCCGTGATCTTGGCAGAACTGGATGAGGTCGGGGACACGCGCCATGGTGCCATCGTCCTTCATGATCTCGCAGATGACCCCGGCGGGAATGAGTCCGGCGAGGCGTGAGAGATCGACGGAGGCTTCGGTTTGTCCGGCGCGGACGAGGACACCGCCTTTGCGAGCACGCAGCGGGAACATATGGCCGGGCCGTACGAGATCGTTGGGTTTCGAGCGGGGATCGATTGCAACCTGAATGGTGCGGGCACGATCGGCGGCGGAGATCCCGGTGGTGACGCCCTCGCGCGCTTCAATGGACTCGGTGAAGGCAGTACCGTAGGGAGACGTATTGCGTGCCGTCATCGGACTCAGGCGAAGATAGTCGGCGCGCTCTTCGGTGAGGGCGAGACAGATGAGGCCTCGTCCATGCTTCGCCATGAAGTTGATGACTTCCGGGGTGGCAAATTCGGCGGCGATAGTCAGGTCGCCTTCGTTCTCTCGGTCTTCATCATCGACGACAACAATCATGCGTCCGGCGCTGATCTCAGCAATCGCGGTGTCGATGTCGGCAAATGTCGGCTGGACGCTCATATGCTCCACAAAAGTGTAGCAAAGAAGATCAGGCAGCCGTCTGATGGTGCACGGCGCGGCCTGCGGACCGGAAGAGCCGCTTCATCGCACGTATGAGCCAGCGCACCGCGAAGATCAGGATGATCACGGCACATAAGGTCACACCGGCAGCGATGTAGGGATGGTGAGAGGCAAACCATGTGAGTCCGATGGCGGCACCGTCCTCGGTAAGACTCAATGCGGCATTGGAGAACGGCTCCGGAGAGGGCGTAACTGCGGAGCGGGCGGCGATCTTTCCGCTATGAGCTATGAGGGCGATGGCGCCCCCGAGGGCAGCGCTCAGCAATTGCGCCTGCGGGCTGAGCTTCTGTGTCGCACCGTAGGCGATCAGGGCAGCTGCCGGAATACGAACGAAGGTGTGCAATGCGTTCCAGACAAGATCGAAGACCGGTATTTTGTCGGCGACGAATTCGAGCAAGTACAGGGCGGCTGCAGCGCCGATCACCCACCAGTCTCCCAGGGCATGCAGCGCGGGTGGAAGCGGCAGCACGCCGGCATGCGCGAGCAGTCCCATGGTAGCGACGGTCGCGTAGACGTTGAGTCCGGCGGCGAAGCTGGCGCTTATGGCGAGCGCGAACCACTCTGGTCCAGAGAAATGCACGAAAAGTTAGATGCTCAAACCAGGTCCGCCTCTGTGACGGGGACAGCCGGGGCTGAGCCGGCCAGAATGGCTACGGGAGCGTTAAGCTGCCCGGAAGCGAGCATTTGTCCGGCTTTTTCGACCGCGGCAAATAATTCCCAATAGGAATCAATGACGAACAATATGGGCTGCATCTCGTCGTGACGGAATGGCTGCTCCATCACCTCCGATAGATCGAATGGGCGGCGAAGACAATCGTCTCCGAGTGCATGGGCACATTCGGCTTGCGAACTGACGAGTCCGCTGCCGTAGACCTTGAGTTTGCCAGCCTCGCGGACGAGTCCGAACTCGACCGTAAACCAAAAGAGGCGAGTCATACGCTGGCGCTCGCGGTCCGTCGTGGATCGTGCGGCGACTTCTCCGAAGCGCTGAAGGAATTTGGCGAAGGCGGGATCGGAGTGCATCGGGACGTGTCCGAAGACGTCGTGGAAGATGTCGGGCGCAGGCGTGTAATCGATTTCTTCCGGTTTGCGGACGCGGGTGACGGTCGGAAACCGCCGCGCCGCCAAGGATTCGAAGAATTCCTGCGCGGGCAGAAAACCAGCAGTTTGGACGGCTTGCCATCCCGTCAGTGGGAAGAGTTGTGAGTTGATCCCGCTGAGGGTGGGCAGGCGATCGGCTGACAGTTGGATCCTGTCCAATCCTTCGAGAAAGATCGAACTGGCGCAGGATTTGAGATGGCGCATGCGCCGTTCGTAGAGAGTGCGCCAGACGAAGGTTTCGGCGGACTCGGTGGCGTGTGCGGCATTGAGTGGCAGTGCGGATTCGGCGGCGGATTGCATGGTAACGCTCCTTGAATGCAAAAAGCCCGTGATCTTTTCGATCACGGGCTTTGCGATTTCGGCTGAACTCTTGCTTTATCTAAAAGTACGCCGTCGCGGGTCCGTGACCGGATTCGCGTAGTAATAGGCGTAGTTGAAATAAAGCTTCATGTGGAGAAGAGTATGTCGCTTTACGATCCGGGTTGTCAAGAAGCCACGGCGGGTAACTTCATCTCTTCGACTGGGTCGGTGGCGGATTCGCCGCGGCTGCCTGCTGATCGGGGTTCTGCCCCGCGTAGTATCCGGTGCGGGTGCGCACCAATAGGTGGTTGTAGCCGGGAGCCTGCGCTTCCACTTTGACCGTACGATATCCGCCCTCGCTCTGAGGACGTGAGGACTTGTAGCGAATCAGGTACTGATTGCGAATGTCCTTTGCAACGGCCTTGCTAATCGCATCGACTTCATCAAGGCTGCGCGGGAAAAACGTTACGCCGCCGGTCTGGACGGCAAGTTCTTCGAGAGCCCGCTTGGCGCGCTTTGCGTGCTCTTCTCCGAGCAATCCGATGGTGTAAATGGTCGGTCCGTTTTCAGTCTGGACATACTTGATCGCATCCTCCAAACTTTGGCGGCTGGCGTTGTCTTCCCCGTCGGTCACAACCAGCAGGACCTTCTTCACGATCTGCTTCTGCGAGAGAAATGCCGTGTGTTCGACCATGTACTTTGACGCTGCGGTAACCGCATCGTAAAGCGCAGTGCCACCGCGGGAATCTATATGTTCCAGTCCGTCGCGGAGCTGCGCAATGTCAGGGGTGAATTGCTGATCGAGATATGCGTCGTCGTTGAAATTAACAATGAAGACCTGGTCCTGCGGATTGCTAGCTTTGACCAGATTGATCGCTGCGTCGTTCACCTTTTCGCGCTTGTCGCGCATGGATCCTGAGTTGTCGATGATGATGCCGAGTGCGACCGGGACATCCTGCGCCTTGAAATAAGTGATCTGCTGCGGTTGCCCGTCTTCGTAGACGTGGAAGGCGTTTTGGCCGAGATCGGTGACGAGCCGCTGTTTTTGGTCCACCACGGTCGCGTAAAGACGGACTTCGTTCACCGTGCTGGTGAACAAGTACTGTCCGTTCGACGTTTTCGTTCCCGCACGCGACGGTGCATTGTTGACGGTGACGGTGTTGTTTCCGGAAGGTTGCGCCAAATCCGGTCCGGCTGGAACATTCGAAGATGACGGAGCGCCATTGTTTGCTGGCTGCTGTGGCTTCGTCTTCGCAATGACGCCCGGGGTGATGTCGTCCGGAGAGGGGATCGGGTCGCGCTCCTGCGTCTGCTGCGCACACACGATCGTGCTGATCAGCAGTAGAGCGCTCAGAAATCCGTAAAATCTGTTATTGCGTGGGGGCATAGTATCCCGTTTTAGCATGAACAATGAGTTGCGGCAGACCCTTCGGTGGACTTAGTTTAACTTTGATCTTGCGCCACTTACCGTCGCGAGTTGCATTCATTGGACGGTAGCCAATCACATATTGGTTGCGCAACTCGATCCCAATCTTAGCTGCAGTGTCGCTCAGTTCGTTCACGTCGTCGATGCGGAAGAGGCGTCCGCCGGTGGCATCGCTGATCTCACTCAAGAGATAAGGGCCGGAGCGTTCCTCGGCAGTGGCAGGAGAGGAATCGAAGAGTCCGATCGAATAGATCATGACATCGGCTTCTTTGACCATGTTCTTAATTTCGCCATCGGTATACCGGCTGCGATTGTCACCACCGTCGGAGATGATCAGCAATGCCCGCTTTTCATACTTGGCGTTGCGCATTTTGTTCATTCCGAAATAAATCGCGTCAAGCAGAGCGGTGCGTCCATGGGCGACCGGATAAACGAGCTTACCTTGAATGTCCTCGATCGATGAGGTGAAATCCGATACGAGTTCCGGACGGTCGTTGAAGGCTATGAGAAAGAATTCGTCATCCGGATTCGCGGTCTTAAAGAACTCGATTACGGCCTGCTTCGATTTATCGAGTTTGTTCGACATGCTGCCACTCATATCGAAGATCACTCCAACGGTAATCGGCTCATCCTCGCTTGAGAAAGTCTTAATAGGCTGCTGATGGCTACCCTCAAAGACGGCAAAGTTCTCTTTATCCAGTCCGGTGACCAAGCGATTCATCGGATCGGTCACCGTCACGGGGATCAGCACTAGATTGACATCCACTGAGATAGGACGGTCTCCGAGCTTGTTGAGGTCGGCATCTTTGGGAGCGACAGGTTTGGACGCTTCCGGTTGAGCGGGCTTCGGTTTGGGTGCGATATGCACGTCATTGCCGGACGGCACAATCTGCGCAGCACAAACAGCAATGCCCAACACTAAGAAAAGCATTGCAAAGACAAGCCTGCTGAAGACGAAATCGGAGGATACACGAACGAGCAGCATAGAACCCGTGCGTACACTGTCGCCTGACATGATTTCCCTGCTTTTGGCTCGCGATAGTAGCAAACCGGCCTTAGTCCCCACCGAATCGGTATAGACCTTCAGATGATACGCCTGAGTCGTTGGTTTTCCAGCGCTGCTGCACCCTTGTATGATGCACCTCGAGGCATGGCACAAATATTTCCGTTCTACAAACGATCCGAGATCGCCGCAATCTATGGTTATGAATGGTCCCCGGCTGATGGCGGATCCAGTCGAGGCATGTTGTGCCTTGTGAGGCTCTACCGGGAGGGCGACGGCGTCGTCTTCCCTGCCCAGCAACCGGGCAATTACGGTGAGACGACGGCCAAACTGCCGGTCCTATTATTTGACGATCCTGCGTCTACTGTGGATAACCTCCTGTTTGGCGACGAGGCGAACCCAGTAGCCGCCATCCAGACTGATGGCGACACCCATCGCCTGACTGAAGTCTCGGACTTGCATTACATCAACATCATTTGCACTGAACTTGGGAGCAACCGGCTCATTCTGGCAGACGGTGATTTTGCCTGGCGCGCTGCCAACGAACGAAGAGAGCGCTCAACCGCCGACGCAAGCCCTGAAGCAACACTCCTCCACCGTCAGGGATATCTTCCACTGCGCACGGAACGGGCCGAAGACACCATCGCCGCACTCCTGTTAAATGAGGATCACGGGACATTCGGGATTCGTCCCGTCCATCGCTGGATTTCAGGCATTTCAGAGTTTCGCGCGGATCGCTTCCTCGACCAGGCGAGGCCCTTCTTTCAAATCGAGCACCTGCCTTCGGCAATCACGACCGAACGTGCAGAGTATCTGCTGGCACACGGCAATGAACTAGGGCCCGCCATGATCGCACTCGTCCTTGGGCAGGCATATCTCTTTAAAGCACGGCTGGATGTCTTCGAAGCCTTGCTCGGTCCGGGGTTAGGGGATGACATTGCCGTATTGAACCTGCTCTTGAAGCGGACCGTGAAGATGGACACAGACTGCGAGCACGTCCGCACCGCGGAGAGCATTCCGGCGGTGATCCGCGCCAGCCGTGAGGGCGCTCCTCTGGCATTTTGCTTGAATGCCCCGTCGCTGGCACGAATACAGAACGCCGCTTTGCATCGCACTCCGCTGCCAGCGAACACCTTCCGCATCTACCCTCAGCCGCCAGAGGCATTGCTTCGCTATGTCCCATAAGAACGTGATGCTCGTTAAAGGAGCCCCGGCGATACTTGCGATGGCACTGTGCTTGAGTCTGTACTCCCAAGCGCCGCCCCGGCCATTCCTGGTGGTGCTGGACCCGGCCCATGGCGGCACGGACGCCGGGGCACAACTCGCGCCCGACTTGGCGGAGAAGAACTTCACAGTCTCTTTCGCAAGGAAGCTCACCGCTGAACTGCGATCGCGCGGCATCAACACCAGACAGTTGCGGGACTCGGACGTTACGCTCACCCCGGAACAGAGGGCCGCTGACGCGAGTTGGCCTCGTCCTGCTCTTTACTTGTCGATCCACGCAACTTCGGGCTCAGCGCCGCTCAGGATCTATACGGCGGAGCTTGCCCCTACGCACGACCGGAACGCCTTTCTGCCGTGGCATTCGGCTCAATCGGCCTGGTTGCGCGAGAGTCAGGCCCTTGCGGCCAATTTCGCGTCTATTGCGAACGCAGAAGGTGAGCGCGCAGAGGTGCGGGCAGTCAAGATCAACACTCTTCCCAACATTTCTGCCCCAGCCGTCGCGGTAGAAATTGCGGCATCGGGTGCTGAGACGAGTGAGGACCAGCAGAAGTTGGTCAATATACTTGCTGATGCAATCTTGAAGCAGCGGGACGGGAAGTTATGATCCCGCGCAACGTGCAAATCACCGTAGTGCTGCTGTTGTTGGCGGTGGCATGCATGGGAATCTACACAGTCCGTCTCAGGCGGCGCACCGAGTCGCATATCCAGAAGGCAGCTGCCCCTGTTCCGGTACAACCACGTGGCGACGAGAAGAGGGTCACACTAATTCTGGCCTCGGACCGAGACGGCAAACTGGAGCCATCGTCAGTCGGCGCGAAACTGCCATCGGAGGAAACAGAGCGCGCCCGTGCTCTATTGCAACTGCTAATTCGCACTTATCAACAGCCTTCGTCAACACATCCGCTCGATGCCGGTGGGACGATTGATTCGGTATTCCTACTAAAGGGCGGCATAGCTGTCGTGGACCTGAGTGACTCATTCGCAAAGACGCATCCTTCGGGCATCATGCTCGAATCGCTGACGCTAGAGAGTATTGCGGCGACGCTGCATGCGAATCTCTCTCAAGTAGAGCGCGTTCACTTTCTGGTTGGGGGCTCCTCGCGTGAGACTCTTGCCGGACACGCAGACCTGACGACCGACTATCCTGTGCTTCCGGCAAACCAATGAAGATAGGCGTTTTTGATTCCGGATTTGGAGGGCTCACAGTCCTTCGAGCGCTCTTACAGCATGTACCTCAAGCCGATTATCTCTATCTTGGCGATTCTGCACGGCTGCCCTATGGGTCGAAATCCGCCAGGACGGTGGCGCACTATGCGGCGTCGAGTGCGCGGTTTCTGCACGAACAAGGGATCGAACTGTTGGTCGTAGCCTGCAATAGCGCCAGCGCGCTGGCGCTCCAAGAGATTCGTGACGCGATCCCAGTTCCTGTGATCGGGGTGATCGAACCTGGGGCTCTTGCCGCCGCGTCCGTTACCCGCAATGGAAGGGTCTGTGTGATCGGGACGCAGGCGACCGTCGCCAGCCATGCCTACCTGCATGCCCTCGAGCGGCACGGGTTGGGAGTGGAGGAGAAGGCCTGCCCGCTCTTCGTCCCACTGGTCGAAGAGGGTTGGACGGACCACCGCGTGACCGAAGAGGTAGCGCGTATTTACGTCGCGGAACTCTTTGACGCATGCTCACGGCGTTGGCCGGACAATATCAGGCCTGACACGCTTGTGCTGGGATGCACCCACTATCCGTTACTTAAACCTTTACTTGAAGGTGTCTTTCCCGCTCACATGCAGATGGTCGATTCGGCGGAGGCGGTAGCGCTAGAAGTCGCCGCCCTCAATCGAACAGCCACGGAAACACACGGCAGCGCTCGCTTCTTTGCGAGCGATTCCCTGGAGAAGTTTCAATCCTTGGGGGCTAGGTTTCTTGGGCAACCGATAGAGACCGTCGAACTGGTCACGCTTCCCGAATAACTGAGACCGCGTTACTTCCAGAAGTGCTCAACCGGTCCATTACCCTTTCCGAGAGGACGAGCGGCGCGTAGCGCCTGGGTCACATAATGCTTTGCACCCAGCACTGCATCCGGAAGGCGTTTACCGAAGAGCAGTTCACAGGCGAGTGCCGTGGCGAAGGCGCAACCGGTGCCGTGCGTGGAACTGGTGTCGATGTGACTGCCTGGAAAGTAAATCGGGTCAGCATCGCGCTGGACCAGAGTGTCCGTAGCCTCGTGCAGATGACCGCCGGTTATGATGACCGACTTCGCTCCGAAGTGGAGTAAGCGGTTGCCGGCCTCAACTGCATCGTCAAGCGAGCTAATGATCCTGCCGGAAAGGTGTTCGGCTTCGAGTGCGTTGGGGGTGAAGACGTCGGCCAGCCCGATCATCTTCTCCCGCAGCACCTGCCATCCAGCACTCTCCAGAAGAGTCGCGCCCGAAGTAGAGAGGAGCACAGGGTCCAGGATCACGGGTTTTAGGCCGTGCAGCAGCAGGAAGTCAGCGACGACGTTCGCAATATCTGCGGTGGCAAGCATTCCAATCTTGACGGCCTTGACGGGAAAGTCTTCGCAGAGCGAGACAAGGGTGGCATGGACGAAGTCGGGATCGATAGCCTGAACATCAGTCACCCCGGAGCTGTTTTGGACCGTGAGCGCAGTAATGCAACTTATGCCGTAGACGCCATAAGCGGCCATCGTCTTGAGGTCGGCCGTGATTCCGGCGCCAGACGAGGGATCGAATCCGGCGATGGTCAGGGCTACCGGTCCAGAAGTGAGAGCCATCCATGCAGGACTTTAACAGAATCAAGCAGGTACTCGGCTTAATGGGGGTCAGGTTGCACGGAGCCGCAGAAATACAGCGTACAACGGAGAGACCCTCTGACCCGCTCTAAAAGAACAGCAACATAAGCCAGTCACTCGGAGCGGTGACGTAGCACACCACAAGAAAATGAACAAGCTTAAAAGCAAGCTAAGTAGCTGGCCTGCTTTGACTTAGCTTTGACTTATAGAAATCTAATCCGTAGACTTAAGGCCTGTCACCGCGACGGGAACTTACAGAGAAGGTGAGGAACGGATGGGACGATTATGCGCGATGATTCTGACGGCGGGCATGTTATTTTCCGCAGCCGGAGTACAGGCGAATACTGACCCCGCACGCGTTCAAGACCAAGCTGGCAGCACCGGAGCCGGAGATATAGCCCACGCTGCAAAAGTTAAGAAAAGTCGCTTTCGACTGCCGGTCATCGGCCGGGCATCCTGGTACGGTCATGATTTTCAAGGCAAGAAGACCGCCAATGGTGAACGCTACAACATGTACGGCTTGACTGCAGCCTCGAAGACTCTGCCGCTGGGCAGCTACGCTAAGGTCACAAATCTCAGGAATAATCTCTGGGTGCTGGTTCGCATCAATGATCGCGGCCCGATGGTGGAAGGCCGTGTGATCGATTTGTCATATGGAGCCGCCCAGGCACTGAATCTGGTGCGTAAGGGCGTAGAAAAGGTTTCCATCCAGCCGCTGCCTGCGGATGAGGACACGATCGCCCTCCTAGATCTACCGTAAGTAAAAGTCGTTAAGAGAAGAGACTGGCAAGTCCGTAGGCGCATGCCGCGGCAGCGGCACCGATCAGTAGGGTCTGCACCGCGGACTTGGCCGGCTTTGAACCTGTAAAGTATCCCTTCAAGTATCCAAAGCAAGTTAGTGCAATGGCGGTCATTGTTACCGACCATCCCAGTGCATTCTTGGCCTGATGAACAAGCATGTAGGGGAGCAGGGGCACGAAGCCTCCCGCGATATAGGAAGCTGCAATCGTGCCAGCGCTCGAATAGGCGCGCTGGGGGTCGGGCGACTCCAGACCTAATTCATACTTCATCATGAAATCCACCCACTGCTTCGGATCGCGCTCAAGGGCCGCTACAAGAGGACGAATTTCGTGGTGCTCGAGCCCGTAGGGCTCCATGATCTCGTAGATCTCCTGCCGCTCCGCTTCGGGCTTGTCGATCACTTCTTGGCGTTCCCGGGTCAGTTCGCTGGCGTAGTGCTCAGCATCGGTACGCGCGGCCAGGAAGCCTCCAAGACCCATAGCGATGGAGCCGGCGGCGATTTCGGCGAGTCCAGCGACTACTACCAGCTTCGATGAGGCGTGTGCTCCGGTGATACCAGCTGCGAGTGCAAACGGCACGGTGAGTCCATCGGACATCCCGATCACAATGTCACGCACCAGTTCACCCGACCCGAAATGATGCTCCGTGTGTGGTGGGCCGTGATGATGGTGGTGGTGGCGGGGTGGCGGCATGTTTGAGATCTGGCTGTCGGAAGAGACTACGATAACCGTTCGCTGTAAGCGAGACAAGATTTGCGGCGCGCGCGGATTTCTTTTTTAAGCACGTGGTGGCCGCTTGCGCGCGCAAATCGGTTCAGCTTACCTTGACACTCTTCCGTAGCGAATTTATTCTCAACTGTCCCGCTCTTAAGCCAGAAGTATAGGTGTGTAGCGGTCCGAAGACCCGTCCGGCGTATGCCAACTACTTATTTTTCGAACTACATACCGCTACTCATACAGCTCGTACTAGCCATGGTCATCGGTGGCGCGATCGTGACCATGTCTGCGCTGCTGGGTAAACATCGCTACAACAAGTACAAGATGGGTCCCTATGAGTGCGGCATCACTCCGACGGGGGATGCACGCGGCCGGTTCTCAGTACGCTTCTATATGGTCGCGATGCTGTTCATCCTGTTCGACGTGGAGGCCATTTTCCTGATTCCCTGGGCGGTCGTGTTCCGCGATCTCAAAGGGATCACGCATTCGGCGATGTTCGGATTTTGGGAGATGTTGATCTATATCGGCATCGTTCTAGTGGGTTTCTTTTACATCTGGAAAAAGGGCGTTCTGGATTGGAACAAGCCCGAGCGCGCAGATCTCTAGGTCCCTGACATGCCTTTAGAAGCCATCATTACCGACATCGAGCAGTTAAAAGACAATCCAGCGCTGGCTGCGTTGCTGGGCTCACACCGCGAATCCGTACAGGGCGCGAAGTGGGACCGCAACGAAATGACGATCTATGTCGATCGTGCGGTAATTCGCGATGCCTGCAACACGCTTCGGAGCGGCCCTACCAGCTTCAATTTCCTCTCGGACGTGACCTGCGTGGATCTCTATCCCACGGAGCCCCGCTTCGAGGTGAAGTATCACTTGTTGTCGCACAGCCGCAAAGAGCGTGTGCGTCTGGTTGTCCGTCTTAGCGGGGACGATGCCAATCTGGACTCGATCTATCCTCTATGGCCTGCGGCGGATTTCTTCGAGCGCGAAGTATTCGATTTGTTCGGCGTGAGGTTTGCCGGACATCCGCATCTCGTCCGCCTCATGCTTCCTGAGGATTGGGAAGGTCATCCACTGCGCAAGGATTACCCGGTGGAGGGTTACCGCTAATGCCGCGCGAATTTAACCCGACACCGATCCATATGGAACGCACGACCTCGCTGGAGACTGCTGACGACCAGACGATGGTCCTCAATATGGGGCCCCAGCACCCCTCCACGCACGGCGTGCTTCGTCTTGTGCTCGAGATCGACGGCGAAACGGTGGTCCGGTTGGTACCGGACATTGGCTTCCTGCACACCGGCATTGAGAAGACCTGCGAAGCGAAGTTTTATCAGCAGGTAGTTCCCATGACGGACCGGATCGATTATCTGTGTCCGCTGATGAACAATCTCGCGTACTGTCTCGCGGTCGAGAAGCTGTTAGGCATGGAGATCCCGCCGCGCGCGAAGTACATCCGCGTGCTGCTGAGCGAACTTACCCGTATCAGTTCGCATCTGGTTTGGCTCGGGACCAGCGCTCTCGACATGGGCGCGATGAGCGTCTTCCTGTACTGCTTCCGTGAACGCGAAGAGATCTTGCGCATATTCGAGAACGTAAGCGGACAACGGATGATGACCAGCTATTTCCGCATCGGCGGATTGGCTGTCGAACCGCCTCTCGACTTTCTTCCACGCGTAAAGAAGCTGATCGACGAGATGAATGAGCACATCGACGAATACTCGAACCTGCTCACCAACAATTCCATCTGGGTCAACCGTACACGGGGCGTCGCCCACATCTCCAAGGAAGACGCAGTCCTTTATGGATTGACCGGCGCATCGGCGCGCGGCTCTGGCGTGACCTTCGACGTCCGGAAAGATATGCCGTACAGCGGGTATGAAGAGTTTGATTTTGAAGTGCCTGTGAAGACCGAAGGCGACGTTTATGCACGATACCTGGTGCGCATGGGCGAACTTCGCGAGTCAGTCAAAATCGTGAAGCAGGCGATCGAAAAGGTTCGTGCGTGTGGTAATAGCCCGATTAAGGCGGATGCGCCCAAGATCGTCCTTCCCGACCGGGAAAAGATGAAGACTCAGATGGAGTCTCTCATCTACCACTTCAAGATCGTTACGGAGGGCTTCGCGGTACCGGCGGGCGAGGTCTATCACGCGATCGAGTCTCCAAGAGGAGAGATGGGCTATTACGTGGTCAGTGATGGAACAGCGAAGCCGTATCGCGTGCACATGCGCTCGCCCAGCTTCGCTAACTTGCAGGCACTCTCCAAGATGTGCGTAGGACGTTTGATTGCAGACGTGGTTGCTGCGATCGGAAGCATTGATATTGTGCTGGGAGAGATTGATCGATGATTTGTGATTTGATGATTTGTGATTTGCCGATTGGAATCGCTGGTGAACCCTGACGAACTTAGGGGACGAACCAAGTTATTCGCATTGAGGGTCATTAAGTTATTTCGGGCGTTACCGAAGTCAACTGAGGCCCAGATCATCGGCAGACAGATGCTGCGTTCAGCTACTTCGGTCGCAGCAAACTATAGAGCGGTTTGCAGAGCCAGATCTGATGCTGAGTTTCTTTCGAAGCTCAGCGTTACTCTGGAAGAGGCGGACGAATCGGAATTCTGGTTGGAGTTACTGATCGAATCAGAGCTCCTACCGAAATATCAACTGGACCCCCTGCTCAAAGAAGCTGGAGAACTGACGGCAATCTTCAGTGCATCGCGCTACACGGTCCGAAAATCAATAAATCGTAAATCGACAAATCGCAAATGATCTTTTCTCCCCAACTCGAACAGCGTTTTCAAAAGCTCCTCACCCAATATCCGGTGAGGCGTTCCGCGCTTATCCCTATGTTGCTGTATGCCCAGGATGAGGTGGGCTACATCTCTGACGATGTGATCGCCGATGTGGCGAAGCGGCTGGATCTCTCAGAGCTCGAGATCCGCAATGTGATCAGCTACTACTCGCTCATGCGGACGAAGCCCGTAGGAAAATATCACGTTCAGGTATGCACCAACATCTCATGCATGTTGCGCGGCGCAGAAGAACTCTTCACCCATTGCGAGCAACGGCTTGGGATCGGCCACAAGCAGACCACTGCCGATGGGGTGTTCTCACTGGAGGAGGTCGAGTGCATCGGCGCGTGCTCGTGGGCGCCTGCGATACAGGTCAACTATGACTTCCACCTCGATGTGACCAACGAGCAGATGGACCAGATCCTCGACGGCTACCGCCGAAAGGCACAGCAGTAATGATGAACACGCTTGCAACGCCGACTCCACTGGCATCGCATCCCGATGAGGTAAGGCTCATCTCGTGGCGCTGGGACAAGGGCGCGACCGATATTGACCGTTACATTTCGCTGGATGGCTACGAAGCTGTCCGCAAGGCCCTCGGAATGTCCTCGGAAGAGATCATCAACGAGGTCAAGGCGTCGAACCTGCGCGGAAGAGGCGGCGCAGGCTTCCCCACCGGCATGAAGTGGTCGTTCGTGCCCAAGCAATCGGATAAGCCGAAGTACATTCTGGTCAACGGCGATGAGTCCGAGCCAGGCACGTGCAAAGACCGTCTGATCGTTGAATACGACCCGCATTCTCTTATCGAGGGGGTCATCATTGCCGGACTCGCTGTCGGCGCAAAGCTCGGGTTCATCTATCTAAGGGGCGAATACCGTTATCTTCTCGAGATCATGGAGAAGGCGGTCGCGGATGCCTACGAGCGTGGATATCTGGGCAAGAACATCTTTGGCAGCGGACGCGAATTCGACATCTTGACTCACACTGGGGCGGGCGCTTATGAGGTCGGAGAAGAATCGGCGCTGATGGAGTCGCTTGAAGGAAAGCGCGGGATCCCACGCATTCGGCCTCCCTTCCCTGCTGTCGTGGGACTCTACGGTGGTCCGACAGTCATTAATAATGTCGAGACCCTTGCTTCCGTCCCGCACATCCTGATGATGGGCGGCGCAAAGTATGCGAGTTACGGGCCGGAGCGCAACGGCGGTACGCGCCTATTCTGCCTCTCCGGGCACGTCAACAAGCCGGGTATCTATGAGCTGCCTCTCGGATACCCGATGAAGAAGCTGATTTACGACGTGGGCGGTGGCATACCCAACGGGCGAAAGCTGAAGGCGGTTGTTCCCGGCGGATCATCCACCTACCTGCTTACTCCCGAAGAGGCGGAGAACATCAACTGCGACTTCGACTCCTTCGCCAAGACGGGTGGATTCCTGGGTTCCGGCGGCGTGGTCATACTCGATGACCAGACCTGTATGGTCAAGTTTGCATTAAGAGTGATGAAGTTTTATCAGCACGAGAGCTGCGGATGGTGCATTCCGTGCCGCGAGGGCACGGACTGGCTCAAGAAGACGCTCACGCGCTTCCACGCAGGTGCGGGCATGAAGAAGGACATCGACAATATCGAATATCTCGCCAAAAACATGCTGGGACGCACGTTTTGTCCGCTTGGGGACGCGGCAGCGATCCCGACGATCTCGATCGTTGAGAAGTGGCGGCAGGAGTTTGAGGACCATCTGGAAGGCAGACCTTGCCCGTATGAGAGACAGCACGAATTGGTAAGTGTGTAATTGGCAATCGGGTAAGTGGAAACCCAAAACCTATAATCTCGGGTCAAATTACCCGATCACAAATTGCGCAATTAGAAATAAAAATGGCTGACGTAACAATTACAGTTGACGGCAAGAAGATCACGGCCCCTGCGGGCACGCTGCTGATCGAGGCCTGCAAGAACGCAGGCATCGAAGTGCCGGCGTTCTGCTATTACCCCGGGCTATCGCTGCAGGCAGCATGCCGCATGTGCGTGGTGCGCATCGACAAGATGCCAAAGCTGCAGACGGCGTGCACGGTCCCTATTACGGACGGCATGGTGGTCACCTCCGAATCAGAGGAAGTGCAGCAGGCGCGCAAGGCGACGATCGAGATCCTGCTCGGCAATCATCCTCTCGACTGTCCTGTCTGCGATGCAGGCGGACAATGTGAACTGCAGGACATGACTTTCACGTATGGCGCTGCCGAATCGCGCTACATGGAAGGCAAACAGCACAAAGAGGAGCAGCAGTGGTCGCCGGTGGTTTACTTTGACCGCCCTCGCTGCATCCTCTGTTACCGCTGTGTTCGCGTCTGCGGCGAGGGCATGGACGTGTGGGCCCTCGGAATTCAGAACCGCGGGGTTAATTCGCTCATCGCGCCCAATCAACAGGACCACCTCGAGTGTGAAGAGTGCGGGATGTGTATTGACATCTGTCCGGTGGGAGCACTCACCTCTGGTGCATACCGGTATAAGACGCGCCCGTGGGAGATGAACCACGTCGGCACGATCTGTACTCATTGTGGCGACGGATGCAAGACCACTCTCGGAGTGCGCCGTGCGAATGAGGGTATTGAGATCGTAAGGGGAGACAACCGGGACAAGAGCGGCATCAACGGCGATTTCCTTTGCATCAAGGGCCGATACGCATTTGACTTCACAGACAATCCGGCACGCCTCACAAAACCGATGGTCCGGCAGGGCGGTAAGCTCATCGCCGTGAGCTGGGAGCAAGCTTTCGAGCATATCGCTCACCGGCTCAAGACCGTCCGCGAGACTCAGGGTGGACAGGCCATCGGCGTGATCGGTTCGAACCGCACAACGAACGAAGAAAATTACCTGTTGCAGAAGTTCGCGCGGACCGTCCTCCAAACCAACAACATCGATCATCATCGAACAGCGGACTTCCCCGCATTTGCGGCAGCTCTCAGTGGAACCGACGGACAGACTGCTTCACTAAAAGAGACGATGACAGCCAAGGCCGTTCTGTTAATTGGCAATGATCCAACGGAACAGCACCCGTTGCTCGCATGGAACCTTCGCACGAATGTCCGCGTGAATGGTGGCAGGCTCTACGTCGTAAATTCGCGCGAGATAAAACTTAAGAAGCAGGCGAAGCTATTCGCGAATGTTGAGTCCGAATCCGAATTCGTCAGCTTCCTCGGCGCCAAGCATGCCGAAGTTGACAGTGGCTGGACGCAGCTTCGCGATGCTCTGGCGAACGAGCCAGAGCTGGTGATCATCTTTGGGGCTGAATTGCGCGGGGACGCGATACGCGAACTGGTGCAGTGGGGAGTGAAGCATCCCAACGCGAAATTCATTTGCCTGGGTGACCACTCAAATTCCCGCGGGGCCGCAGACATGGGCCTCTATCCGGACCTGCTGCCCGGCTATACACCGCTAACAAGCTCAGGCGTGTTCGCAGATGAGTACGGGCTGATTTCGGCTGCCTCTGGCATGAACGTCACGCAGATGTTCGATGCGGCGAAGCAAGGGAAGCTCGGGGCGCTGTACATCGTCGGGTCCAATCCGGTCGCCGTATACAACGTCGATCCGATCGCGCTACAGAACACATTCGTCGTCGTGCAGGACCTGTTTCTAACGGAAACAGCCATGCTCGCAGAGGTGATCCTTCCAGCAGCCAGTGCATACGAGAAATCAGGCTCGTTCACAAACACATACGGAGACTTGCAGCTGATAAAGAAGGCGGGCGATGTAGCGGGTGTGCGCAGCGATTTCGAGATGATCGTGCGCGTTGCCGATCGCATGGGCGCGAATATCTCCAAGTTGGTTCCCTTTGGCAAAGCCCTGCGAGGAGACACCGGGCAATCCCGTGGTGCACAGATGGGTGAAGCCGACCGGCACGCCGTATGGCTCGCGACCAAGAACATCGAGCCGAAACTCAGTCCCTTCGATCCGTCGGCGATGCTCGACGAGATCCAGCGTGTTGTCCCAGGCTACGAAAACATCTCCCGACTGAGTCTGCTCGGCGGTTCCGACACACACACGGAATCCGTAGGTAAAGGTGAAGGCAAGCTGAAGAATGATCCCGGCGCCATCGTTCCGGCGAACGATACTCTGTTCACCTCTGGAACGCTGGGGCGCTATTCCCCTACTCTCAACTCGGTCATTGAGAACCGTCGTAAAACTCCGGCGCAGTCTGAGGTGATGGCGGACTAATGAACACGATTCCCTTCCTCATCATCAGCCTCATCAAAGTTGCGGTCATGCTCTTCATTGTGCTCACAGCATGCGCGTACATCGTGTGGCTCGAACGCAAGGTGATCGGGCGCATCCAGAATCGTTGGGGACCCACTCGTGTTGGCCCGTTCGGCCTGTTGCAGCCGCTCGCGGACGGTATCAAGTTCATCCTTAAAGAAGACATCATCCCCGACAATGTGAACCGCTTCTGGTACATTGCCGCGCCGTTGATCGCGTTAGTCTTCGGACTCTGCTCCATCGCGGTCATTCCGTTCGGGGAGTCACTGCACATCGGCAGCTACATCATTCCGCTGCAGGTAACCGGCGTGTGGAAGAACGGCGTACCGGTGGACATCAACATCGGCTTGCTCATCATCCTGGGTATCACTTCGATCGGAGTGTACGGGATCGCGTTGTCGGGCTGGTCCTCGAACTCAAAGTATGCGCTGCTCGGCTCGTTGCGTGCTTCCGCGCAGATGATCAGCTATGAACTCTCACTCGGCCTGTCGCTGGTGGGAGTGCTCATGCTCACAGGATCGCTAAGTCTCCGCGAGATCGTCACGCGCCAGAATGGAAACCTCTGGCACTGGAACATCCTGAATGGCGGCTGGCAGTTTGTCGGGTTCTTCATCTATCTGATGGCGGCGTACGCGGAGACGAACCGTATCCCATTCGATCTGCCCGAAGCGGAGACCGAACTCGTCGCCGGATATCACACCGAATACTCCGCCATGAAATTTGCCATGTTCTTCGTCGCGGAATACGCGAACATGGTGACCGTCGCATGCCTGGCGACCATCCTTTTCTTCGGAGGCTGGAACAGCCCCTTCGGCAGCTTCCTTGCGCCCCACAATGCAAACCTGGCGGCACTCGGTGGCGTCTTCTGGTTCTTCGTCAAAGTATTCTTTTTCATCTTCTTATACATCTGGATTCGCGGTACGCTGCCGCGCTTCCGCTATGACCAACTCATGGACTTCGGTTGGAAGTTCCTGCTCCCTCTTGCCATCACCAACATCGTCGTCACGTCGTTAGTGATTGCACTCAAGGGATAGACCGGCTATTCACGACCTCTGGAACGGTCAGCGTTTCAGGGCTCAATCGAGAATTGGAAAACGAAAGCAACGAATGCTCCACATTGCTTTATTCACGATCTTCGCGCTGTTGTGCCTCGGAGGCGCGATCAACCTGCTGATCCAGCGGCATCCGATCAACAGCGCGCTGTCGCTGATCACGGTAATGGGTTCGCTGGCGATGTTGTATCTACTGCTTGGCGCGGAGTTCGTCGCCGCAGTGCAGGTTATCGTTTACGCCGGCGCCATCATGGTGCTCTTCGTGTTCGTCATCATGCTGCTGAACGCGGGAGAGGAAGAGCGCCTCGGCAAGAGCAAGGTCGCGCTTGCACTCGGTATCCCTGGGGCGATCGCCGTAACCGCACTCATCGTCTGGACATTGACCAACTCCCATGGCGGTATCTCGATCAACGAATACCATACGACCACGAAGCAGCTTGCGGCGAGTCTCTTCACCGACTTCCTGCTGCCGTTTGAAATCACGTCGGTCCTGTTGCTGATCGCGATCATGGGCGCCGTGATCACCGCGAGAAAGGATCCCCAATAATGGTTCCCGAATCGCTCTATCTGATTCTTAGCGCACTGCTCTTCGCCATCGGCGTACTAGCCTTTGTGTTGAAGAAGAACATTATTACGATCTTCATGTCCATCGAGCTGATGCTCAATGCCGTAAATCTCTCCTTCGTGACGTTCGCGCACATGCACAAAGCGCTCGCCGGACAAGTCTTCGTCTTTTTCGTCATGGTCGTCGCTGCCGCCGAAGCCGCGGTGGGGCTCGCCATCATCATCTCCGTCTTCCGCACCCGCGAGACGCTTAACGTGGACCAGGTGAACCTGCTCAAATTATGAACAGCGCACCCAATCTTAATCTTTGGCTGATCCCGATATTGCCTCTCATCGGAGCGGCGATCAACGGTCTCATCGGCGCTCGCTTCTCGAAGAGGGTCGTGGCCGCCATTGCGCTTCTATTCCCGGGTGCATCTTTCGCGATGGCGCTGTGGGTCTTGTCGCACTTCGCTTCCGGAGCGGCAGCGTATCCCTACAACGAGGTACACGCGCCGTGGATCGCCATCAGCGGCTTCCAGGTGAACTTCGGCTTCGCGCTCGACCAACTCTCTACCGTAATGCTCATGGTCGTTACAGGGGTCGGCTTCCTGATCCATATTTACGCCACCGGGTATATGGCAGAGGACGGCGGCTATTACAGGTTCTTCAGCTACCTGAACCTGTTCATGTTCTTCATGCTCACGCTCATTCTGGCGAACAACTATCTGCTCATGTTCGTCGGATGGGAGGGCGTCGGCCTCGCTTCCTACCTGCTCATCGGATTTTATTTCCGCAAGAAGTCAGCCTCGGATGCGGGCAAGAAGGCCTTCATCACCAACCGGGTCGGAGACTTTGCATTTCTGCTCGGCATGTTCCTGGTCATCCAGCACTGGGGATCGCTCGACTTCTCAACCGTATTCTCTGGCATCAGTCATCTTCCCGTCGAGAACCACGCCGGACTGCTTACAGCGATCGGAATCCTGTTCACAATCGGCGCCACCGGAAAATCCGCACAGATTCCACTCTATGTTTGGCTGCCGGACGCGATGGAAGGTCCGACCCCGGTCTCCGCGCTCATTCACGCGGCGACCATGGTCACCGCGGGCGTTTACATGATCGCGCGTTCGAGCGCGTTGTTCGACCGGGCACCGATCGCGCTTACATTTGTCGCCGTCATCGGTGCGCTGACTGCGATCTTTGCCGCCTCCATCGGTATCGTCCAGACCGACATCAAGCGTGTGCTCGCTTATTCGACGATCTCGCAGCTCGGCTACATGTTCCTCGCGTGCGGTGTTGCTTCTTACTCCGCAGGCATCTTTCACCTGATGACGCACGCCTTCTTCAAGGCGCTGCTCTTCCTCTCCGCCGGGTCCGTGATCCACGCACTCTCGGGCGAGCAGGACATGCGCCGGATGGGCGGTCTGCGTAAGCTCATCCCCTATACGTTTTGGGTCATGACCTTCGGCACGATCGCAATCGCTGGAATCCCTCCCTTTGCCGGCTTCTTCTCGAAGGACGAGATCCTTTGGCGTGCCTGGCAGCAGAGTAAGCTTCTATGGGCGATCGGTGCGGTTACAGCGTTGATGACCTCGTTCTATATGTTCCGGCTCTGGTTCCTCACCTTCTTCGGTGAACGCCGCGAACATGCGCTCATAGACGCCAACGAGGAACCGACGGGTGCAGCCCACGCGCCGGATGCCTCCGCCGCTCACAGCGGACACACCCACGATGCACATGATGCTCACGGTCACGCACATGGCGTCCATGAGTCCCCGATGATCATGATTGCTCCACTGATCGTGCTCGCCATCTTATCCTTGGTCGGCGGATGGATCGGCGTGCCACACGCTCTCGGCGGCGCTAATCGCTTCGAGGCCTTCCTTGCGCCGGTCTTTGAGCACTATGCTCCCGCCAATGCTGCGACTGAACGCGGCCAATCTGTACCTGCTGAGGCGAGCAGCGCCCCAACTACTGCATCCGCCACCGAGACAAAGCCCGGACTCGCACAGAATGCTGCGGCTGAACGCGAGGGTGCGGGAGCGGATACCAGCGATAAAGGAACAGAACTCGCGTTGACCGGTGTTTCTGTGTTGCTCGCCCTCCTGGGGCTCGGTCTCGCTTACTTCTTCTATATTGCTGATCCCGGACGCGCGGACCGGGCGGCACGAAACATGCGCGGCATCTACCGCACACTCTGGAACAAGTACTGGGTGGACGAACTCTATAACAAGCTCTTCATCCGTCCGATCATGCGAGGTTCCACGACCGTTCTTTGGCGTGGCATCGATGCCGACGTGATCGACGGGACGGTCAACGGCGCAGGACATACAGCCTCGGGTCTTTGGACGGTCACACGACGAATGCAGAGCGGGCTCATCCGGTCCTACGCTGGATGGATCGCGTTTGGTGCAGCTGCGGTCATCGCTTACATGGTGTATCTGGGGGTAAGCCGCTAATGAACAGCACGATTCTTACCCTCGTAACGTTCCTTCCAGCCGCGGGTGCAGTGCTCCTGATGTTGCTGCCGCGCAAGGACAATATCCTGAAGTGGGCGGCCCTTACCATCAGCGTGCTCACTCTCATCGTGTCTCTTCACCTGCCGGCACACTTCGTCAGCGGACAGCCCGGCTTTCAATTCGCCTTCGATACGCAGTGGATCTCCTCACCGAACATCCACTACCACATGGGCGTGGACGGCATCTCGCTCTGGCTCGTCCTCCTGACGACCTTCCTGGTGCCGCTGTCGTTCTTGATCCAGTGGGATTCGATCCACGGGCAGCCGAAAGAGTTCTTCGTCCTCATGCTGCTGCTCGAATCCGCGATGATCGGCGTCTTTGTCGCGCTCGATCTCTTCCTGTTCTACGTGTTCTGGGAAGCCACGCTGATACCGATGGCGCTGATCATTGGAATGTTCGGGCACGAACGCCGAGTCTATGCGGCTGTAAAGTTCTTCCTGTACACCATGGTCGCCTCGATGTTCATGCTGATCGCGATCATCTGGCTCTACGCACAGACGGGCAGCTTCGACTTCGTGCGCATCCAGCAGGCCATCCAGAGTGGAAGCATCCACGGCTATGCCTCGGCCGCAACTTGGCTCTTCCTCGGATTCTTCATCGCGTTCGCGGTGAAGGTTCCGATCTTCCCATTCCACACATGGCTACCGGACGCCCACGTAGAAGCCCCGACAGCTGGCTCCGTTCTTCTCGCCGGCGTTCTGCTCAAGATGGGTACCTACGGGCTTTTGCGCTTCAATATCGGGCTCTTCCCTGACCAGGCACACACCCACGCCTGGTGGATCAACATCCTCGCCATCATCGGGATCGTCTATGGCGCACTCGTGGCGATGGTGCAGCCGAATATGAAGAAGCTCGTGGCGTATTCTTCGGTGAGCCACCTGGGGTTCTGCGTCCTCGGCATCTTCTCGCTGACTCAGGCGGGCATCGACGGCAGCGTCTATCAAATGCTCAACCACGGGATCTCGACCGGTGCGCTGTTCATGCTGCTCGGCGTTCTCTATGACCGCCGTCATACCTATGAGATCAAAGAGTACAGCGGACTTGCGACTTCCATGCCGCACTACTCGACTCTGTTCTTCTTCATCCTGCTATCGTCTGTCGGATTGCCGCTGATGAACGGTTTTGTCGGCGAGTTCCTGGTCCTGAGCGGCGGGTTCCAGGCGAGCAAGGTGTATGGCGTCATCGCCACCACAGGCGTGATCTGGAGCGCGTGTTACATGCTCTGGCTCTATCAGCGCACGTTCTATGGGGAGACGAACACATCGGCGAACGCCAACATGCGCGACGTGAACACCCGCGAGCGCATCGCGCTTTGGCCACTTGCGGTCCTGGCCATCATCATGGGCGTCGCTTCTCCCTATTGGCTGAAGAGCATCGACGGTGCGACGACGCAAACGATGCAACTGGTACATGCAGCTGAGAACTCCACGAATTCAAGCACTAGCGCCTCAATCGCCGTCGCACCTGCGGCTCCGGAGGCAAAGTAACGAATGAATACTCTTAGTTCACTCGCGTCTATCCGCATACTTCCGGAGATCGTCCTCAGTGTCGTCGGCATCATCGTGATGATGATTGAGCCACTGATGGCGCCGAAGGCCAGCCGGCGTCCGCTTGGTATCTTTTCGGCATTGGGTATTGTCGGGGCTGGGATCGCGACTGCGATGCAGATGCGTCCGGAGGCCTTCGGCAACGGCTTTTACAACATGGTGCGCGTCGATGCATTCAGCATCTTCTTCCACTTTGTCATCCTGGGCATCTCGCTCTTGATCACCCTTGCGTCGTTCGATTATCTCGATACGCAGGAGATCCCCGTCGGGGAATATTACGCGCTGGTCCTGTTCGGTACAGTCGGCATGACACTGATGTCCTCTGCGACTGAACTGGTGATGATCTTTATCGCTCTTGAGATTTCCTCTATAGCGACCTATGTTCTGGCAGGATTCCGCAAGCGCTTCGCCACTTCCGCCGAATCGTCGCTCAAGTACTTTTTGCTTGGCTCTTTCGCGACCGCGTTCTTCCTCTACGGTGTCGCGCTCATGTTCGGTGCTACCGGCTCCACCAACGTGGATACGATCGCTTCTGTGCTGACCGCCGGCAACGGAGGATTACTGGCGTATCTCGCCGTGGCAATGATGTTCATCGGCATCGGCTTCAAGGTCTCGGCGGCACCGTTCCACGTGTGGACGCCGGACGTGTACGAAGGCTCACCCGCCCCGGTGGTGGGTCTCATGTCCACCGGACCGAAGGCGGCGGCATTCGCCGTACTTCTACGCGTGCTCTTCGGCACCTCCGCTCCAGGATGGTTCTGGATCGTATGGGTAGCCGCGGTGCTTTCGATGACAATCGGCAATCTCGGCGCGCTCTTGCAGTCAAATGTGAAGCGCATGCTTGCGTACTCGTCGATCGCCCACGCTGGATACATCCTCGTCGGCTTTGCGGCGCAGTCCCAGGCCGGCGCGAGTGCCGCAATCTTCTACGCGGCGTCCTATGCCGCCATGAATGTCGGCGCGTTTATCGTCGTCAGCCACTTCGCTAGGCACAACGAACAATATGTGGCGGTGGACGACTATGCGGGACTCGGGCATCGCTCTCCGCTGCTCGCCGCGACGCTTACGATCTTCCTGCTCTCGCTCATCGGCATTCCGTTGACCGGCGGGTTTTACGGCAAGTATCAGGTCTTCAGCGCCGCCATCGGATCACATCTGGTTGGTCTTACGATCATCGGATTGATGAATTCGGCAGTCGCCGCCTACTACTATCTCCGCCTGATCGTCGTCATGTATATGCGGGAGCCGGGAGAGCTGGGCAGCGAGTCAGAACACACGCCAGTCCTGCGCGCTCCTGCTGCGATCGCCGTTGCTCTGGTTCTGGCGGCGGGGGCTACGATGTGGCTCGGTGTGGCGCCGGGCAATATCTATGAGTACGCAGCCAGGGGCTCGCGCGACCTGATGCCGAAGTTGAATGCCGCGATACTGACCACTTCTCGCTGACGCTCACGTCTTAGAGGCGCTTCGCTCCGGCGGAGTGCCGCTCTACTCTCCCGCAACCGTTACATCCTTGCGTTCGAAGATCGATAGAGCTACGGCATAGAGAACGGCTGCTTCCAACAATGTCCAGGCAATGGCGCTGCCCTGCACTTTTCTGAGGGGGTCGATGATGACCTCCAGCAATCGAATGTGCGGCAAGCGGACGGCATGAAATCCCAGCCACGATGGAAGCTGCGGCAACAACAGCACGATCGCCGGGACGACAGTGGCCAACCGTGACTGCGTCATTGCTACTCCGAGCAGCGCAGCTGCAATCAGCAACAGGTCCAGGGTGATGCCAGCCACCGTCAGCAGCACAAGCTGCGACATGACCAGCGGAAGCGACAACTGGTGCGAGAGCCAGACCCAAGTGCCAAGTGAAGCAGCAGCCATCGCTAGCGCAAGCAGGAAGACTCCATAGACCGATGCAGCGAAATATTGAGCGCGCGAGATCCCCTTTGAGAGCCAGAAAAGAACCCGGCGGGTACGAATCTCGGTTGGAATAGCGGCCGATGCAACGAATGAGCTGATCGCAAGGATGAAGCCTAGCTCCGTCGTTATCATGCCTAAGATGTCCCTCTGAGGATCGGTGCGCGCGATCCACGTCAGCAGCCCTGCATAGGCGATGTAGGAGACTAGGACGTACGAGGACTGGCGCACCAGGTCGTGTCCGATGGCAAGGACCGCACGTATCTTCATGATGTCTTACGATCCATCGAAGATGGGCTGCTACCGTTCGCCGTGAGTTCGAGAAATACGTCCTCGAGCGTACGGCGAACCGGAGTGACCCGGCGGATAGTTCCTCCTGCTGCCCAGATTCGTTCGATGGCCGCTTGCTGTTCGACTGCTGCTACGCGAATCGTTTGCGTCGTGTCGGCCTGCGGAGCAGTGGCTGTGATTTCGAATTGCGAGGAATCCTCAAGAATTTCTTGGGTTTGTCCTGTGCGGACGACTTGTCCAGCGATGAGGAACGCCACCCTGTCGCAGATAATTTCGATCTCAGACAAGAGATGTGAACTCACGAAGACCGTCTTCCCCTGCCGTTTGCGATCGAGCAGCAGATCGCGGACAAGCGCCCGTCCCGATGGGTCCAGGGCAGACGTTGGTTCGTCAAGGATGAGCAACTCGGGGTCGTTGACCAAAGCTGTCGCAAGTCCGAGGCGCTGCACTGTTCCCCGGGAAAGCTTATTTACCTTGGTCTGTGCGAAATTTGTGAGATCGAGTCGATCAAGCAGATCGTCGGTACGCTTCGCTGCCGTGTCATTCGGTACACCGTTGAGCAAAGCGGCCAGCCGGACAACATCTCGCGAACGATGGCGAGGCAGCACAATGCTCTCAGGGAGAAAGCCCACTCGCAGCCGGACATGTTCATCTCCGAAAGGTTTGCCAAGTACTGCACCGCGACCCGAGGTTGGTCGAAGAAAGCCGAGTGCAATGTGGATGGCGGTCGTCTTCCCCGCCCCATTAGGACCGAGGAAGCCGAAAATCTCTCCTCGTGGCACCTGCACAGAAAAGCCTTCGAGCGCATTCTTCTGCACTCTTCCGAGCAAATTACGGTAGGTCTTCGAGACATTTTCGAAGCAGAGAGCGGATGACATCCGCAGATGATTCTATCTGGAACCACGGCACGACCTCCTGCGTATCACACAACGGAGAGCACACCATGGATTGGATCCGCTTACTCGTTGAATATGGCGATTGGCTGGCTGCTGGAATACTCATCGCGTCCGCCATCGGGATCTTTCAGATCTGCCGCAAGGGACGCTTCTTTCTGCCTCGCAACTTCGCCGGATGGGCGAGTGTGATCGTTCTTGTGGCAATCTGTCTCCCTGCTCAGGATTGGCTGGTCCGCATGGGCACAAAAAATGCGGCTCTGAAGCGCACTTACCAGTACTCCGGGAAACATGCACCAGACGTCGCGTTCAAGGCTGTCGATGACGGCTCAGAGCACCATCTTTCTGATTACGCGGGCAAAGTAGTGGTCTTGAATGTTTGGGCGACGTGGTGTCCGGGCTGTGTGGCGGAGATGCCAGACCTTGATCGTCTGCAGCGTGCCTATCCTGATAAGAACGTCGTCGTCGTGACATTGTCGGATGAGGACGTGGAACAGATCCGCCGCTTCAAAGGACTGAAAGCGATGGAGCTTGTGAAGGGCAACATCGGACCGCAGGAAACGACAGAATACATCGCTCCGGACAGCGCCCGTCCCGTCACCTATCTGATCGATGAATCTGGAGTTCTGCGCCATACTCTTGTCGGTCCGCACAGCTACGAGTTCTACAAGAGCAGCGTGGATTCCCTGATCGCATCTCATGCCGCGAAGTCATAGGTCGTGATTTGGCTAACTACGCTCTCCGCCTTCGGGCCCGTAGAAGATCACCCATGTGCAAAAATCGTCGCTAAAGTCTTCAAAACGATGGACTTCTCCGGCGGCAGCAAAAAGTATATCGCCTTCCGTGAATTGGATTCGCTGGTCGCCGTTCACGAACGTGCCTGAGCCTTTGACAACGACGTAAAGCTCGTCGCGAGTATGCGGTGACTGTGGATCGGTGCCGCGCGGTGCGTATATCTCCACTTGCAGCGTGCCGTGTTCAAAGAGTGCCGCAAAACGTTTACCGTCGGCGGTGGGAACTGCCCGGATAGCATCGGCAAATCGGATGTTGCGTGCGTTCGAGAATTGCATGACTCTCCGCTGATCATTGTATTCCGCAAGAAAAAGCCCCTGCCGATGACAGGGGCTTCGTCAAAGGAAGGGGTGTTACTTCACTTTTATGAAGATCATCACAAAGGTGAAGAGCACAAGCGACTCGACGAACGCGAGACCAAGAATCAGCGCGAACTGAATTCCGGAGCGGGCGCCAGGATTGCGAGCGATGGCTTCGGCAGCAGAACCGGCGATGCGGCCCTGTCCGAGGGCGGCGAGGCCTGCGGCGATCGCGAGAGCAAAGCCTGAGGTGATGGCGACCCAGTTGGTTCCGGCAGCAGCAGCTTCAGTGCCCTGCGCGTACACAGGCGTCGCCAGCAGCAGTGCCGCGAACGCCAGAAAGAGGATGGTTGACTTACGCATTGTTTTCTCCTTATAGATCGTCCTCAGGGGGTGGTTGCCGTTCACCGTGCTGACGGCCTCACACTCAGGACGAATGAGGCTTAGGGCCTCAAAGCTTTACATATTTACTTCGATCAGTGCTCTTCTGCGACCGCACCCGCCAGGTACACCGACGCAAGCATGATGAAGATATAGGTCTGAATCAACGAGACGCCAAGGTGCAGACCGAGGAAAACGACCGGGAGTACGATCGGGAGGAGCGAGAAGAACGCCATCGTCACCAGATCGCCGGCAAACATGTTTGCATAGAGACGGACGGTGAGCGACATGATCCGGGCAAAGTGCGACACGATCTCGATCGGGAAGAGCATAATGGCAACCGGAATACGGATCGCCAACGGAACGGTCGGGTCCTGTGGACCCGCAAAGTGCATGATGTAGTGCCCGATTCCCTGCTTCCTGACACCGTGAAAGTGATAGTAGAAGAAGGTAAAGAGTGCGCATCCGAGTGGCACTACTGGAGATGCCGTCGGAGCTTCAAAGCCGGGGACAAGTCCCAGCAGGTTCGAGAGAAGAATGAAAAGAGCCAGAGAGATAAGGAACGGAATGAAGGGGCGTCCGTTGTGGCCGATGATGCTCTCAACCATCTGATCATCGACGAATTCGTGCACGGATTCAGCGAAATGCTGAATATGTCCCGGCTTCTCCACCGAAAGTGACGCGCGGATCGCTATGAACAGCAGCAGCAACACGCCGACCACCAGCACTTCCATGGCAAACGCATTACTGATCGGGTGCGCCGCGTCCTTGGCGGGAAGATGCACCGCGTTCAGTAGCGCGTTAGCGGCGTGGCCGAACGCGCGATTCAGTATTCCAGTAAACCAGAGTTGCTCCATCTCTACCTTTAACCGTCAGAAATCAGGAACGAAGTGCGACGTAAGCCTCGTAAGCCGCTTCCAGCATCAGCGCAAAAACAGGGATGAACAGACCCCCAAGGAACTCGCTGACACTCACGAAATAACCTTTAAAGATAACATACGCAATGACTCCAAGGAAGAGGTAGCGGGCAACCATCTTGGGCCATAAACGCTTGCGCTTCTTCACTTCGCTATCCAGATCAAACATGCGGCGGACCGACGATTCGAGCCAGCGAAGATTAACGATCGCCACCACCGCGCCAAGCAGGAAGCTAAGTGCCTGGGCCGCCCCATATTTCACCCACAACACAATCGCAGCCACTAGAGATAGGACGGCTGAGATCATCCACACGCGCACCAGCAGGCGTTCTGAGAACTCTTCAGTAAGAGTGGGCACTGGGCTTAAATACGATCCGGAGAAGAATACGAAAAGTGGTCCGTTGCCGCTGCAATCCTCGCTACTCCTTGCCAATCTGTACGGCAGCGCGGATAAGGTCGTAGAAGCCTGCAAAGACGCCGAGTGCCAGCCCTACCCAGACAATGAAGTGGGTATGGAAGAGCCGGTCGAGCCCGTATCCTAGAAGGAAGCCGGCGAGTGCACCCGCGGGCAAAACGAGACCCAGATGGGAATACTTGGCGAGGGTCACAAGACCATCGTCCTTCTTTGTCGGTAAGCTGGGATCTTCGCCGCTCATTCGAGCCATTATGACATTGAGCGGAGTGTGGCTCCATGTCAGGGCAGCTATGAACCACTCTGATGCCCATTTTTCACCACACAAAACAAAGGCCAGGCGGTCCGGGTGTCTCTGTTATCCTTGAATCTCGGACAATCATGCCTTTAAAGACCCTATTTTTGAATCCGCCCTCGTTCGAGAACTTTGACGGAGGCGCCAGTTCGCGTTGGCCTGCCACCCGCGAGATTGAGTCCTACTGGTACCCCGTGTGGCTGGCTTATCCGGCCGGCATGCTCGAGGGCTCGCGCCTGCTCGACGCGTCCGCCGCACCACGTCGGCACGAGGAGACCATCGAGATCGGCAAGGACTACGAGTTCCTGGTGCTGTTCACCCGCACTCCGGGCTTCCCCGGCGACATGCAAGATGGCCGAGGCGATGAAAGCGGTGAATCCGAAGATGAAGATCGCCTTCGTCGGCCCGCACGTCACCACGCTGCCGGATCGCTCGCTGAAGGAGTGCCCGGCGATCGATTTCGTGTGCCGTCGCGAGTTCGATTACGCGGTGGTGGAGTACGCCAACGGCAAGCCGCTCACCGAGATCAGCGGCATCAGCTATCGCGGATGCGGATGGCAAGGTCGTTCACAACATCGATCGCCCCGTGATGGGCAGAACTGGACGAGATGCCCTGGACGTCATCGAGGTTTACAAGCGCGACCTGGACGTGCGCCGCTACAACGTGCCGTTCCTGCTCTATCCGTTCATCTCGCTCTACACCACCCGCGGATGCCCGGCACAGTGCACCTTCTGTCTCTGGCCGCAAACGCTCAGCGGACACCCGTGGCGCAAGCGCTCCACCGATGCCGTGGTCGCGGAGATGGCGAAGGCGAAGGAATACTTCCCGTTTGTGAAGGAATTTTTCTTCGACGACGACACCTTCAACATCCAGAAGGCGCGCACCATCGAACTCTGCGCCAAGCTGAAGCCGCTGGGCCTGACGTGGTCTTGCACGTCGCGCGTCACCACCGACTACGAAACGCTGAAGGCCATGAAGGAAGCCGGCTGCCGCCTGCTGATCGTCGGATATGAATCGGGCGATCCGCAGATCCTGAAGAACATCAAGAAGGGCGCCACCGTCGAGCGCGCGCGCCAGTTCACCAAGGACTGCACAGAAGCTCGGCCTGATCATTCACGGCGACTTCATCCTGGGACTGCCCGGCGAGACGAAGGAAACCATCCGCCGCACGATCGATTTCGCCAAGGAACTCGACGTCGAAACCATCCAGGTCTCGATCGCCCACGCCTATCCCGGTACGGAGATTTACGACTTCGCCAAGGAGAACGGCTTCATCGTTGGCGAAGGCGAGGCCATGGTCGACGACGGGCGGCCACCAGGTGGCGCAGATCGAGTACCCCGGCCTGCCGCGCGAGTACGTGATGGAGATGGTGCACAAGTTTTACGACGAATACTACTTCCGTCCGAAGGCGGTCTTCCGCATCGTGCGCAAAGCGATCTTCGAACCGGCGAGCGCAAGCGGCTTTACAAGGAAGCGAAGAGCTTTATGAAGCTGCGTTCGCAGCGCAACAAGTACGTGGAAGATACGCGCGCTTCCAACGACGCTGAGACGAAAGCGACCGCAGCCGAGGCGTAAGGATCTGTTCGAGACGAACCAACATCTCAGTCCCCGAAGGTATCTGGTGCTCTTGAGCATCGTTTTCACAGCCTCCTTCGGGGACGTTCTCTTGTCGCACGGAATGAAGCAGATCGGCGAGATCACGCTCGACCGCCTACCGCAGCTCTTGATCGCTCCGGTGACGAATCTCTACGTGGCGGCTGGGGTACTACTCTTGATAGGCTTCTTCGCGGCATACCTCACCGCATTGTCTTGGGCGGACCTCACGTTCGTCCTGCCCAGTACTGCGCTTGGATACGTCGTAGTTACCTTCCTCGGAAGGTACTACCTGCATGAGGACGTCTCGGCAAAGCGCTGGATGGGCATCCTTCTCATTGTCATAGGCACCGGCTTCGTAGCCGGCGGTCCATCCTTGACGGAGACGCAGCAGACCGAAGAAACGGAAGAGTGGGCGCCACATGTCCCGTGAAGCGACCACATGGATGATGATCGGCATCATCGTCGCCTTTTCAACCGGCGGAGACGTGCTGACGGCTCGCGCCATGAAAGAGATCGGCGATCTGGATGATATCCGCGCACGAACCGGGCTATTGGGCGCAAGCAAGTCCGTGGTATTGAATCCAAGATTTCTTCTGGGCGTGCTCTGCATGGCGGCTGGCTTTTACAGCCTGTTGACCGCAGTTTCGTTCTCCGATGTCAGCCTCGTGGCGCCTGCGGCAGCGGCTCTGACTTTCCTCACGAACGCGCTTATGGCGAAGCTCTACTTGAAGGAAAATGTCAACGCACGCCGCTGGGTTTCCGCTCTCCTCATCTGTAGTGGCGTATATTTGCTTCGATAAGAGCGGGAGGAACTATGGATCCGGTCCCGAAAGACAATCTCACAACACAGGACAAACGTGCCAGGCTTGCATCCGGACAGATTGCCGGTGCCCATACTTTGTTGCAGGGCCTTCGCGCTAGGCTAACCAAGGTCGAGCAGCAGCATCCTGAGCTGGAAGAGGCTATCAGGCGGCTGGAAGAGGCTTTGGACACGCTTACCGTCCAAACGGGCGGCATGCTCTAAGGCTACGCGACTTGTTTCTCTGTAGCCTGGGCTGGGTCTGTCTTTACTATCTTTACTAATTGTTTCGGGGCACTGTAACCATTGCGCGGCTTTCAACTCCTATCTGAAAGCATATGTCGGCCGAGTTGCTGCTACACCCTGGCCCTAGTGTTTCTTAATTTTGTTCATTTACTGAAATCCAAGAGGACGGCAAAAATCGTAGGATTTGCAGCAACTGAACAGTGGGCAGCTCAGTTTGATATTATTCCGCAGTGTGCATGGTGCTAAGGTTTTGGCGCTGGCATATTTTGTTAAACAGTTAGTACTTTCGAAGGAGACACAAATGACGAAATCAGTACGCTCACTTTTTGTCGGCGCAGCTCTGGCCGGCTTCCTCGCCGGCACAACCGCAATGGCACAGGACGCACCCAAGAGCGGTGACACCACTCAGGCTCCTACTACTGCCGCACCCTCAGGCAAGAAGTCGCACAAGAAAGCCAAAGTGGAAAAGCATTCCTGCAAAGGACAGAATTCCTGTAAAGGCAATGGCGGCTGCAAGTCTGGCGACAACGGCTGCAAGGCCAAGAATTCCTGCAAGGGCAAGGGCGGCTGCGCAACCGATGGCAGCAAGATGCCTTCCGAGTAATTTCATCTGTACGAGGGTTGGTTCTCTCGTACCAGCCCTCTCTTTCATTCGTCTCTACCCGCCGGCGAATCGCTTCGTATACGAATCATGACGTTGCTGGGCCTTCGATAATGCCGGGTCGCTGAGCGAGGTCACCATGAAGTCGATTGACAAAGCATATGCGCTGTTCGTGCGCGCCATGAATGCCCTGCAGCCGCCGTTCCTGCTGCTCATCCGATTGTATTGGGGATGGCAGTTCTTCGAGACCGGACTCGGCAAGGTACGCGGCATCGATCATGTGATCGAATTTTTCATCAGCCTCGGCATTCCCTTGCCCGTATTCAACGCTTACTTCGTCTCTTACCTCGAGATGATTGGCGGGATTCTGCTCATCCTTGGATTGGGATCGCGGATCATCGGGGCGATGCTCAGCTTCGACATGATCGTCGCTTATCTCACAGCCGACCGCGAGGCGCTGAAACAGGTATTTTCCGATCCCGGCAAGTTCTACAACGCCGCTCCCTTTACCTTTCTTTTGGCATCGCTGATCGTGCTGGTGTTCGGTCCCGGCCTCTTTGCCGTCGATACATGGATCGCGCGCCGTTCAAACAGAATCGCTCGTGCCGGCTCCGCCCGGTAGACCGACGGCTTCAGCCAGGGGATCAGCTCGCCGTAGCGCCGGCTGCCAGCCGGTGGTCTGGGCGGGCGGCTCGCCGGCCCGTGCCTTCGAACGCAAAAAACTCTTGCAAACGGCAGAACAATCCTGCTACTCTGCTTCTCCCACGGCGTGTCTTCGGACGCGCCGTTTGCTCTTTCACAATCCATAACCACTACATCTTGGGCTAACCGAAAGGTAAACACTATTACTTGGATCTACGGTGATCCTTCGGTGATCTCCCCCTCTAACCCACACATTCCACAATGTGCCTAGGGAGGGGGGATACCCCAATAGACGCTGTTACGCTGGCAGCAGCATCCCTTTCTCCAGGTGCCGAGTCACGTGCGCGTAGGAAGCCGCATGGGGATCATGCGTCACCATCACGACTGTTTTCTGAAAATCCTCATTCAGGCGCTTGAGAATTTCCAGAACTTCGTTGGCGGAATGACTGTCGAGATCGCCTGTCGGCTCATCGGCAAGCAGCAACGTAGGATCGCTGACGATCGCGCGCGCGATCGCGACTCGCTGCTCTTGTCCACCTGAGAGCTGCTTCGGAAGGTGGTGCACGCGTTCTTCCAGTCCCACTAGCTTCAAAGCCGTCATGACATGGTCGCGACGCTGCTGGGCATTCAGCTTCGTAAGCAAAAGTGGCAGTTCGACATTCTCAAATGCGGTCAGCACGGGAATCAGGTTGAACGTCTGGAATACATAGCCGATGTGCTCGTTCCGCCACTGCGCCGCCTGCGCATCACTGAAGCGGAAGATGTTCTCACCCAACACCAGCAGCTCTCCTGAGGTCGGCCGGTCAATGGCAGCGATCATATTCAGCAACGTGGTCTTGCCCGAGCCAGAAGGGCCCATCAGCGCCATGAATTCGCCCGACGGCAATCTCGATGGATACGTCGTCCAGCGCCTTCACTTCAAACGCGTCGCGCTTAAAAACTTTGCTGACGTTGCGAACCTGCACAACTTTGGTCTGGTAGCGGCATTAGGTTGTGTGCTAGTGCTCATGATTGTCCCTTGATTTTGATCTTGTCGCCGTCCTTCAGGTTCTGTGGTGCCCCGGTGATCACGTTCTCTCCGCCCACCAGCCCTGTACCAGAAAGCCGCCGCTGCGTTGCGAGACGACCTGAATATCCCGCTTCAGCGCCCTGTCATTGAACGCGATCAGGACTGCTTTCTTTCCGTCGTGATCATGCACCGCGGCAGCTAGGCACGAATACTCCGGATGGCTCTGAACTTGTGCTCTTTCTCTTCGTCTGCCATGAACTTGACCGTGGCGTTCATCTCCGGCCGCAAATATTCGTCTGGATTCAGGATCTGCACTTTGATCTGCACGGTGGCCTTCTGCCGGTTGGCCTCCGGTGAAATCTGCGCGATTATGCCATTATATTTGCGGTCTGGATAAGCATCCACAGTGACGATGCCCTTTTGAGTGGGCAGAAGCTTGGCAAAGTCCGCCTGCGCGATGTCGAGTTCCACTTGAATATCGTTCAGGTCAGCGAGCGCAACAACTGAACCTTGCGGACCTCCCTCCGCTGAGCTTGCAAACTCCGAGGTGATCAGTTCCCCCTTTTCTGCCGTGCGTTCAAGGATGGTGCCGGTGACAGGCGCCCGTATCACTGTCGCATCGAGCTGCGACTTGGCATAAGCTCCTGACCCTGTGCTTGCACCAGAGCGCCTCTGGCGCGCGCGATTTCTTCTTTGCGGGGCCCGATCTTCGCCAGCTGGAAGGTCCTTCCCAAGCGAATTCACGCGTCTGCTGATCGGCTTCGAACTTGGCAGTGGCATCGTCCATCACCTGCCTGGAAACGACGCCTGTGCTGCGAGTTCGCGGGTGCGGTCCAGCGTAAGCTTGTCGTTGAGCAGAGTGGCGCGCGCTTCATCCAGATTATGCTGGGCCTGTTGAACTTCCTCCGGCCGCGAACCATTCTGCAACTTCCTGCAAATAGGCCCTGGCATTATCCGGCAGCACCCTTGGCTTGTTCGTACTGTGCGCGGAATTCCTGGTCCTCCAGCCGCACCAGAACCTGACCTTCTTTAACCTTGTCGCCCTTCTCCACGCCGATCCATGCCACCCGGCCAGTGACTTTGGAATTCACGTTGATCTTGTGATGGGCGACAATGTATCCCGTTGCGGAAAGCACAACTGCCGCCAACATCGCTGCTCTCAGCAGCAGCGCGCATAACTTCCACTTCCGGCACGTCGGGCGCAAACACGCGATAGGCCAGGGCCGACAGCTCAACAAGAACACGACCGCGATCCCGATCACGATGTAACGGCGCGCCCAGGTCGGACGGTCTCCGCCGTCCCATGCGGAGCGGTCGATGCGCAGGCTCTGCAGGTCTTCGTGTTTGGTGTCAATCGGCATATTTCAAATTTGATCCTAAGTGTCCGAGATGGCCCCTTCGTAAATCACCTGCAAAGCGGACAGAATATCCTCCGCGCGGCATGCCAAGCGGGCGCCATCCCCCGAACAAGCCCATAATCACGGCGAACACAACCGCGGTACGCCACGACCTGCGGGCGTCATGCGCAGGCTGAATACCACCTCGCTGAACGTCACAGCGTTGGACGTTCCCGTAGTCATGCCATTAAACGGCAGCATGAGAAGAATGCCGACCGCTGCGCCGAGCAACGATAGCACCACCGATTCGAAAACAAACGACGTCAAGATGCTCGGCTCGCGAGAAATCCGATCACGCGCAGGGTCGCGATCTCGCGTCAGCGATAAGCGACTGCCGCATACATCGTATTCATCGCAGCAAAACTCGAACCGATCGCCATGATGATCGCGACGACCATGCCGATGTATTTGATGGGAGCGCCGGAACTGGTTTGCTTGGCGTAATACTCTGTCTCGAGCAACCCTTCAGCTTCAGGCGTTGGTCATCGCTAACGCGGTGTTTGAGCGCATCGGCGGATACGGGATCTGCGCCCGCAGGTATGCTGAGGCGAATCCACCCTGGCGGTCGAAGTCGGATGCCATCTGATTCACGTCGCCCCAAATTTCCGATTCATAGGCGGAGCCTCCGGCATCAAACACGCCTACCACCTTCCACGGACCTTTGCCGAACTGCAAAGCGTCGCCGATATTCGCGTTGGCAAATCGCCCTCGTATCGATTCGCTCACCACAACTTCACGCTGGCCGGCCTGAACCAGCGCCCTTCGACGAGTCTTCACTTTCGGGCGAAGTTCAAGACCATCTGGCATCATGCCCCGAACCGTGACGTTGATTTCGCCCGTGCCGTCTTTGCGCGGCAGCACGATGACGACGACCCACTCACCAGAAGCCATCGGCTCGCCATGACTGTCTTTCGCAATGCCCGGCAGGGTTCTGAGCGTCGGAAACAACGCAGCGTCAAAGCCACCGGAGAGCTCTGCCTGAGAGCCTTTGCGCAATACCAGCACATTCTGCGGATCTGCCGCTGGTGACAAATGCGCGCTTCAGTCCGGCAAGCAGCGCCATCAGAAAAATCGCGGTCGTCACGGTAAGGGCTATGCCCAGCGCGGTCATGATGGTCAGGCCCTTGCGCAATTTCAGGTTTCGAAGGTTGTAGCGGATCGGTATCGCCATGGTTATTCGCTTCGCTCAGCCGATGTGGCGCAGCCCCTCCACGATGTTCATTTTTGAAGCGTGGTATGAAGGGAACGCCGCACTCAGCAAGCCCACCATCGCCGCCACAGTCAATGCCACGAGTACTGTTGCAGGGGTGACAGAAGCGATCGGAAAGAATCCCGCTGACTGGTGGGAGCGGGTAAAGGCCGCAACTAGCCCATATGCAGCGAAGGAGCCCAGAATTCCGCCCACGAGAGAGAGCGCGACCGCTTCACCCACAAACAACAGGAGAACTGCCTGCCGCGTGAAGCCTAATGTCTTAAGCACTGCAACCTCTCGCGTGCGCTCGCGAATCGACATCGCCATAGTATTGGCGGAAACCAGCAGCGTAGCGAACACCACCGCCGAACAAATGCTCAGGATGAACGCCTTAACGTTACCTAGCATGGCTACAAAGTCAAGCCCGAATGCCTTTTCAGTTTCGGTCTTAGTAGGTTGCGGCGAATTGCGAAACATTTCATCGACAGCCGACGCCACTTTGCTGACATCCTGAGGCGAATCGGCGAGGATGCTGAAGGTTCCTGCCTTCCCTTTGAAGAAGGAAACCGCTTCTTCGACATATTTCGCATTGAAATAGACCGATTGGTTATCCGGCGTGGCATGAAAGATGCCTCGGATGTTGAGATCGAGGTCAACCGGATAGATGGTGCCTTTCAAAATAATGCGATCCCCAAGCTTCCAGCCGTATTTCTGGGCGAGCGTGCTGTCTACGATCACTCCCTGGCGATCGCGCTGCCAGGCCGCGACTTGATCTTCCGGCATTTGGATGTCGCGGAATACCTTGAAGAATTCCTCTGGATCAGTGCCGAAATTGGCGAAGAAATTCTCCGGCTTGTCATCTTTATAGAGCCCACCAAACCAAGAGACTGGCACTACTTCCTTAGTACCTGGAACAGAACGGATCTTGTCTCTGTAGTATCCGGGCAAACTGAATGTGAGCGAAACTTTGTGCCGAACGATTAACCGCTGAGCCGACTCAGCACTGCCATCATCCATATAAAAGCTGCGCCACAAAGTGATCATGAGTGTCAGCAGCAACAGCGAGAAGGCGATGCTCAGCACCGTCAGAATGCCGCGGCGCTTGTTCCGGAACGCGTTCTTGCTAATAAAGCTGGCCAGAGTCATGACCCGAAATCCTCTGCTGTCGTAAGATCCAATCTTCGAGCGCCTGCCGAACCGGAATCAGCCCAGGCGCGATCCGGCGCAGCTTCTTCCCAACCATGATAACGCGCAGCAGTAAAAGGGGAAGATCATCGCCATTTCCTGAGCCACTTGATAAGCAGGATGTACGGGTCAAGCGGCAGGTCGGTGGACTGGTCGGTTACGCCAGGCAGCAGCAGTTTGAGCGCCCGTCTTAGGGTGAGTGCGCCCTCGCCGTTCAGGATTAAACGAGTCTCAGCTGTATCAATGCAATGAGCTGGTTGCCACCGCTAACAGGAGGCAGCATACCGACATGACCACCAAGAGAAGAAGTGTCATGCGCTCTTCTTCCCTCTGCCTGAGTATTTGTTCTTGAGCTATCATCAACTACCTCCAGCAACTCGCGAAATGAAAGTTATACTTCCCTTCTCAGATTGACCTCATGGCAAATCCCTTAGTTTCGACGGGAAGTAAGCCTAGGAGGAACAAGAATTGCCTTCGGACGATCGTTTATCTCGTCGTTAAGCGTCCCGTGCGGTGCTGCCCTTACCTGTGACGAGGAGCCACCCACTCGCCGCACCCAACAAGGCGAGCGCGGTGCAGACCAGCATAAGGCGTCGAAATGCCGCGACGAAAGAGACATCGATCGCGTGCTTCACGCTTAGCTTCTGTGCTTCAGTCAGAGTGGCAGGAATTGCTATGTGCGCAAGTCGATTCCTCTGTGCCATGATTTCCGTTCTAGAGTCGGAGGGAATGTGCGCATTTATCAGTTGAGCTTGCAAAACGGTGCCATAGACCTGCAACATCACCAACCCCAGCACCGCAATTGAAAGCAAAGAACCCAAGCGGGAGATTGCATTGTTGAGTCCGGAAGCCGCCCCCACCTGTGCCTGGCCAACTGCGTTCATCACCGTCGTCGTCAGCGGTGCGACAACTCCGGCCATACCTAGTCCGAGCACGACTACTGCGGGGAAAAAGCTCGACCAGTAGCTGCCTCCAAGGTGAGGTAAGCCGAACAAGAAAAAACCAGCGGCCGCAATCCCGCACCCGACAGTCAGGGGTACCTTGGCTCCATAGCGGCCGACAAGTGCGCCCGACCATCTGGAAAGAAAGAACAGAATAAGAATCAGCGGAATCAACGCGCCCCCAGCCTGAGTGGGTGTGTAATCCTGGATTTGAATCAGATTGAGGGGCAAAAAGAAAAGCACTGCACCTAGCGCAGCGTAGAGCAGGAGTGTCAGCAAGTTCGCTCCGGCAAAGTTTCGCGAACTAAACAAGCGGATGGGTATGAGTGGGAACTCCCGCCTCATTTCGACAGGAAACAAAGCACCGAGTGACAACCCGGCAATGCTAAAGCTGAAGGTCACCAGCCAACTGCGCCAGCCTACGACGGGCGCTTCTATCATGGCGAAGACCAACGCCCCAAAGCCAAGCGTAGCCAACAAGACACCGAGTAGATCGAGTTTCTGGCCGGGCGAGTGTGAGCGAGTTTCGGGTACGTACCTGTAGGTTATAAGCAACACTGCCACAGCAATAGGTACATTGATGAAGAAGACATAGCGCCAGGAGTAGTGCTGAACGAGCCACCCTCCTAGAATCGGGCCGATCGCCGCTGTAATGCCTGTGAAACCCGACCATGTCCCAATGGCTTTGCCTCGTTCGGCTGGGGGAAAAGACGCGCTTATAATTGCTAAACTTCCGGGCACCAGCAGCGCGGCACCTATGCCCTGGGCGGATCGGGCAAAAATGAGCTGTCGCATATTTGCCGCTGAACCACACCATATCGACGCAGACGCAAAAATCGCTACGCCCGACATAAAAACCAGACGCCGCCCGTAGAGATCCCCCATCGCTCCGCCCGTCATGAGTAACGCCGCGAGAAAGAGCGCATACGCTTCCACTACCCACTGGAGATCGGAAATAGCTGCATGGAGTGAAACCTGAAGATTGGGCAGAGCCACATTTACGACCGTGCCATCGATGAACGCCATGCTGGAGGCAAGGATTGTAGCTGCCAATATCCACCCACTCCTAACCGGCCCTTCTCCAGGGATGACTGGGGACAGAGACTCCGCATCGCAGGGATACTTCATGGCATGCTCCTCCTGATAGCATTGTGCCTCCTGAGTCTATGCGGCACCAATGTTGCATGGGACTAATGAAACTTAAGAATAGAAGCAATCATGCGCAGTGAAGGACGTCGCGACATTCCACGCAGCAGAATGGAAATCGAATCGGATGGCGAGGTGGCTTACCTCGAGTTTGATATCGATAAAGCTGGCTGGATGACCCTCTGGCATACTGAGGTCCCACGCAACATGCGCGGGCACGGCGTTGCTGAGCAGCTTGCAAAATCTGCTCTTGAATATGCCCGTGACAACCATCTCAAGGTCGATGTTGTTTGTCCGATAGTGGCTGGATACATTGAGCGGCATCCGGAATACAACGACATCGTCGGGACCTGAGATAGCAGAACACACCGCGCGATCACGTGTAGAGGGGTCTTTCCGAAGATGCACACGTTGCTTACGATGACGTACGCTTCTTCTTCACGACTGCGGCGTCCAGACGCACTGAAAGCAGATCAAACGCAGGTGTCGGACCGTCCCAACGCAACTGGTCTACATCTTCGAAGAGCTTGATGTCGGTACGCAGCGTTGCAAGGGTTCGAAACAGCACTGCAAGCTCACGCTCCCGTGAGAGGGTGTCTGCGAGAGCGCTCGCGTTGATGACATTCACCCGCCACTCCCGAAAGTCTGCAGGGATGGCTTCAAGATGCAAGAACTTAGCGAGTACAGCAGCACTAGATTTGGCGCCCCAGCCTCGCAGCCCCGGATAGCCGTCTGCCGCATCTCCAACCAGCGCGAGATAGTCCGGAATTGATTCCGGAGAGACTCCAAACTTTCGGACAACGCCCGGCTCGTCTACGATGAGGTTCGTACGACGATGCAGTTGGACGACTCGCGAGCCGAGTACGCACTGGGCGAGGTCTTTGTCTGGCGTACAAATGATCACCCGTTCTACACGCTCGTCTCGAATCGCCGCGCTGGCCGCGGCGGCGAGGGCGTCGTCCGCCTCGAATTCCACCATCGGCCAGACAACAATCCCCGCCGCCGAAAGAACTTCCTCGAGCAGCGGGAACTGCGCCAACAGGTCCGGTTCGATGCCGTCGCCCGTCTTGTAGCCGGCCCACAATTGATTGCGAAAAGATTCTATGACGTGATCAGTCGCCACAGCGATATGTGTGGCGCCGCTTTTCAGCATGCCTAAGATGGATGTAAGGACACTTCGAACAGCGGCAACCTCCCGGCCGTCGGCATCCTGTGCGGACGGCAACGCATAATAATGTCTGAAAAGTTCATACGTACCGTCGATGAGATAGATTTCCAAGATGCGGCTCCGACCGAACTAGACATTAAGCATAACGTGCAATCATCCGGTGTTCCGTAGCCCCGCCGCGATACCGCTGATGGTCGCGCCCAAGGCAGGTTGCAATCTTTCACTGATCCCAGCTCGCTTTTGCCTCATCAACTCCACTTGCAAAATGCTTAGCGGATCCACATAAGGATTTCGCAAGCGGATCGAACGCGCCAGAACTGGATTTGCATCGAGCAGTTCACATTGCTCCGTGATCTGCAGGATAACCGAACGTGTCGTTTCAAACTCTGCATGTAGCATCGAGAAGAAAGACTCGCGCAGGTTTTGGTTTTCCGCGAGCGACGAATAATTGCGTGCAATGTTGAAGTCCGCTTTCGCCAGGCCCATCTCGACGTTTCGAATCAAGTCTTCAAAAAAGTAAAACTCGCGCACCATCCTTCGCAATGTTGTGAGGCCTTCCTTGTTCTTGCGCATGAACTCTTCGAGGGCGTGTCCCACTCCAAACCAAGCTGGCAAGACCACGCGGCTTTGCATCCACCCAAACACCCAGGGAATGGCGCGCAGGTCTTCGATCCTCCCACTCTGCTGTCGCTTTGCTGGACGGGAGCTGATGCGAATGTTCTCCAGTTCCAGAACCGGCGTAGTCTGCTCGAAGTAGAGCATCGTGTCTGGGTTCTCCGCAATCTTCGTACGATAAAACTGATATGCAGAGCTCGATAGCTCTTCCATCGGCTCCAACCACTGTTGATCGTCATGATCAGCCGGGCCGTTCGGACGCACTAGCGCCTCCAGCGCTGCCGCAGCCATCAGTTCGAGGGAACGCTCTGCTAGCACGGGCTCTGAATATTTCCAATTCAAGACCTCTCCCTGCTCCGTAAGCTTGAATTTGCCGCCGAAAGCGCCTACAGGCTGCGCAACTATCGCCCGATGAGTTGGCCCCCCGCCGCGGCCTACTGTGCCCCCGCGACCATGAAAAACTGTTAAAGAAATGTCGCTCGCCGCAGCAACCTCGTGCAACGCGCGGTGTGCCTTGTATATCTCCCAAAGACTTGTCAGCGGACCGCCGTCCTTGTTCGAATCCGAGTAGCCAAGCATGATTTCCTGCCTCCTCGCCCAGGAATTGAGAAAAGGCTGATAGAACTCGGCTGTCCATAGCTCACGGCAGATTGTCGAAGCCGAGCGCAGATCCGCGATCGACTCAAACAGCGGCACCGGCATCAGTCCTGGATCGTGTTTATCGCCTTTAACCTGCACGCCTTCCAGCTGCGCTAAACGAATGACATTCACTACATCTTGCTCGCTCGACGCGCCGCTAATCACATACGAGCGGATAGCGTTGGGCGGGAAATCCCGTTTCAACGCTGCGATCTCCTGCATTGTCATTAGGACGTTTCGGGTATCCCCGCTCGCGGGTGAGAGCGGATCCTTGTTTCTGCCTTCCAAATCATCGATGCACGCCTGATGGGCACGTGCATGCTGTCGCACATCAACAGTATGCAAATGAAAACCGAATGTACGAACAGAGACAATAAGCGGCGCAATCAACTGCGTGGCAATCTCGTCTCCGTCGTTCTCTCGCAAACTCTCGCTTACTAGTCGCAGGTCTTCTTCGAATTCTTCGGAACTCCGGTATCCCGGATCACGAACCGCCAATGCCAGCCGCAATCTCTCCTGCATAAAAAGCAGTATCTCCCTGTAGCTCTCCGTGGCGGAATATGCCTTCCACTTCTCATAAATCTGTGGCAACAGACGACGGTATTCTTCTGCTCGTTTCTTCAAGGCGTCGCTAGTCTGCACGATAGCGGTTGAACTACTCCATTAGCAGCAAGAGCTGCTTAACGGCTTCGTCATAATGTTCCAGAATTACCGCACGCGCCATCTTGAGAGCCAGCCGCGTCTCCGCGGGAGTCACATACGGATTGCCGTCACGATCACCGCCTATCCAACTGCCGAAGCGGACGACCATGGGCATCCGTTCTAAATCAATGTCCTCACCATACGCATCCCGAAACGCGTCACCAATGTTCTGATAGAGCTCTGGTATGGTGCGCAACAAGCTGCTTCGATAGTAGTCGAGCCCCATACGTATCTCGTCCCGCACCGTTGGTTTACGCTCCCGGAGGGCGTCGCTTTGCCATAGCAAAGTAATCTCCGCGGAGATACCTTCTCGGATACGCTTCACCACCGCCTCGGTAAGCGGCGCCTGGTCGAGGCTCTCCAAGAGCGCAGACAATCGGCTCCGCTTCAACAAAGTCGTGCGGCGCGCAACTTCGGTAGGATGCGCAGTGAAAACCGGGACGGCTTCGATACGGCTAAGAGCGACAAGTGCCTGCTCTGCCGAGATACCGGCGGACCGCATACGATGGAACGTGCCCGACATCGTTCCCGGCTGGGGTGCCACCCTATTCACTTCTGCCGCCCGACGCCGCCGCTTCCGATGATTGGTTTCAGCTAGATTCGTTAGCTCAAAATAAATCGAGAATGCGCGGGCTAGCTGCCACGCCAGATGCACGGATATGCGAGAGACAATGTTGTCTTCGAAGGTCTGACGGAGTTCGCGCCGCTCGATGGAGAGCGTGCGCAACATTTCGACTGCCTCGAAAACCTCTGCCCCAGCCTGTCCGCGAACGATCAGGCCCAACAGTTTGCCGAGATTACGCACATCGCGGCGGAGCGGAGCGTCTTTTTCCTCCGCATCCATCGAAATGAGTTCGCTGAGAAACTGCTTCTGGTCGTCAACGCTCCACACTTCATCCATTAATGGATTCTACGAGCTTAGCTGCGATCCGTTATGAGTCGTATCCTTTTTTGAGGCCGTTGCTCCCGACATCTTCGGCCAGAACTGCTTCTATCACCGATATGGGCAAGTGCGCTGCGCGGTTACCTGTGTCTAGTTGGTTTGCCGCTGACTGAGAGGAATCAATCGACGGCGAGTTTTAACGAACGACATGAAAGAAGGCAGCAGAAAGTACGCTACTGCTATGCCTATGGGAATCGCAATCTTGTAGTCGAGATCGGCGGGAGGCCAGGGTTGATGATACAGAGGTAAGCCAATCTTCATTCTGAATCCAATCACTTCATGATCTCCTCGGTCGCGTTCGTGTTGCTAAGTTTGTCTGCAGAGTTTACTCAACTTCGAGATTTTTGAATCTGTTTTGTTGGTGTGAGGAACCAAACCATCAACCTTGCGTCGGCCCGGGTTAAGTCATTTGTTTCTCACGTGTCGCATTGATCCCGGGACGCGTCCGGTGCAGGTGGCCAGTCGCAGCGAAGAGCTCTTACGAGTTGTGCCCGGTCTGGTATAAGCTGCTCCTCTGATGGCCTTAATTTCTGGAACCAAACTCGGGCCGTATGAGATCCAATCGGCGCTGGGCGCGGGCGGGATGGGCGAAGTGTATCGAGCGCGAGACACGCGTCTCGATCGTACCGTCGCCATAAAGATCCTGCCGTCGAGTCTTTCCAATAATGTTGAGGCGAGGCAGCGGTTTGACCGGGAGGCGCGGTCGATCTCATCGTTGAACCATCCCAACATATGTACCCTGTACGACGTCGGCCATCAGGACGGGATTGATTATCTCGTTATGGAGTACCTGGAGGGAGAGACACTGGCTGACCGTTTGGCTAAGGGTCCACTGACCACCGAGCAGGCGCTCAAGTACGGAATCGACATTTGCAACGGGTTGGAAAGGGCGCACAAGACGAGAGTGATCCATCGCGATCTGAAGCCGGGCAACATCATGTTGACGAAGTCCGGGGCGAAGCTGATGGACTTTGGATTGGCCAAGCCGGCCACCGCTGCGGTCGCCACTTCAAGCCTTTCGGGCGCGACCTTCGTGCAATCTGAAGGCAAGCCGCTGACCACGGAAGGCACGTTGGTTGGCACCTTTCAGTACATGTCTCCGGAGCAGTTGGAGGGGAAAGAAGCAGATGCGTGCAGCGATATCTTCGCGCTTGGTGCGGTGCTGTATGAGATGGCGACGGGCAAGCAGGCTTTTGAAGGCAAGACGACCGCGAGTGTGATCGCGGCGGTGTTGGAGCGCGACCCGGCACCCATCAGTGCAGTGCGTCCGATGTCGCCTTTAGCGTTAGACTACGTGGTCCGAACCTGTCTGGCGAAGGATCCTGAAGGGCGATTGCAAACGGCGCACGACGTAAAACTGCAACTGAAGTGGATTGCCGAAGGAGGTCCGCAATCGGTACAAGCCGGGCAGATTTCGGCCGAGCGGAGAAGACGAGAACGGGTGCGCTGGCTGCTGGCAACCACGTTTCTTCTGTTTGTCATGGCCGCCGCAGTGGCATTGTGGAACAAAAGTAACAAGCGCCTGATGCCGATGTATTTTCATACTGCGGTGACCTTCCCCGCAAATGATGTCGCGTTGTCGCCCGATGGCCGGTTGGTGGCGATGGTTGCGTATTCCGCGCAGATAAACAATTACGGGCTCTGGACGTACGAAATCGGGAGCCAGCGGACGAACTGGTTGGATGGCACGCAAGGGGCGTCCTACCCATTCTGGTCGCCGGACGGTAGGTATCTTGGATTTTTCGCTGACGGCAAGCTCAAGAAGGTGAATGTATCGGGTGGACAGGTTCAAGTGCTGTGTGACGCGCCCAACGGGCGGGGCGGGACCTGGAACCGCGAGGGAGTGATCGTGTTTACGCCGGACGCACTGGTGGGCTTGTCTCGAGTGTCCGCTCACGGAGGCTCTCCGGTCGAAATGACCAGACCGGATCCTCAGCGTTTTGAATCCAGCCATCGCTGGCCGGTGTTCCTGCCGGACGGAAAATACTTTCTTTTTCTGGTAGCTAACTTTACGGGACAATCAGAGCATAACGCGCTCTATTTGGGCTCACTGGGCTCGGATGAAAGGCGCTTGCTGGTGAGCACCAGCGCGAACGCGGCCTATGTGGAACCGGGCTACCTGTTATACCTGCGAGATAAGACCCTGGTGGCGCAACGGTTCGATTCGCGCCGATATGTTCTGAGCGGAGATCCGCACAGCCTGAGCGACGAAGTGCTTTACCGTCCTGAAGTGGATCGCGCGGTTTTCAGTGCTTCCAACCCAGAGGTTCTGGTCACACAAACAGGAAGAGGGATGTCGCTTTCTCAGTTGACCTGGTTTGACCGGAGCGGAAAGCCGGACGGCACGGTGGGAGCACCTGGTTCATATAACAACGTGCGTCTTTCTCCGGACGGGCACCGAGTCGCCGCCGATCAAACTGACCCGGATGGACGCAACATTGACATTTGGATCCATGAGCTGACCCGAGCTGCAGCAACACGGCTGACTTTTGATCCGTCATTAGATCAGACGCCTATCTGGAGCCCGAATGGTAAGCAGATCCTGTTCAGTTCAAGCCGCAAACTCGGATTCCGCGTTTATCTCAAGAACGCCGATGGTTCGGGCAACGACGAAGAGGTGCAAGATTTAGGTGTCATTGCGCAAGTCAATCCATGGGACTGGTCACGCGACGGCAAGTACGTACTGATGAGGAAGCAAAACGAACTCTGGTATCTCACCTGGCCAGAGCGATTAGCCAAGCCACTGATCCAGGCAAGGTGGTCAGTGCGGAATGCACAGTTTTCTCCCGATGGCAGATGGATGGCATACGCCTCCAATGAGACGGGAACCATGGAGATTTATGTGTCTCCGTTTCCAAGGGCCACTGGCAAGTGGCAGATCTCCAGCGCAGGAGGACAGGAGCCGAGATGGCGCCAGGATGGCAAGGAATTGTTCTACTTGTCGCCGGAAGGAAAGATGATGGCGGTAGCTCTCACGACGGGATCTGGCTTCGAAGCCTCCTCCCCCGTTACCTTGTTTCAGACCCACCGGCGGCAGCCAGTTTCTTCTCTGGATGTATTTTCCTACGATGTGAGAGGCGATGGACAACAATTCCTGATTGACACGAAGGTTGACGAAACCACGGCGGCGCCGTTGTCCGTCCTTCTGAACTGGGCTTCGGAAATGGAAAAATAGGGTTGCAGCATGTGGCCTTGAGGCACGTCGCATCTTTTGCCGGCACTCGAGCGCGTAAACGGGTACGGCTAGGCGCGGTCAGCAGTGGTCTCACTGTCTACGAAACCCGCATACGAGGCGATGCTTCGAAAACCGAGAAGGCGAGACAGACATGCTCCTGTGCTATCCTTTCGCCGGCTTAAGTATCCTTGGCGTGGGCATTTTTGCACAGCGTTGAAGTCGCGCGTTCCTGACAGCGACTCACCCTGTCATCATCAAGCCACGATGGACCAAAACATGATGAAGCTATTTCTTCTCCATTTCATTGAGAAGCGTTTCTACATTACGCCGCTGATTGAAGAGTTCCCAACGAGCGGATTGGCGCCCACAGTTCCCTATGAGAATTGGACTGAGGCAGAGTATTTCCTTCTTAAACAAGGCGTTTCACAACGGGAGCTGGACTCTGCCAAGAGAACCTTACTTGCTGGAAGCGGGGTGCTTTCCTATATGTTTGTCATCTGAGCAGCTGGAGGAATTAGGAGACCGAATGCCTTGCGTTCAAGTATTAGATACCCGGACCTAAGTGTGGGTGGCTCCGGCGACGCAACACGGCAGACTATATTGTCACTGCATACAGTCTTGTCGGGGCGTAGTACTTAGGGACGAAGTTATGGAATATATGGTTGGCATTGCCCTTTCGGGCGTGGTCGTCGGATTCGCTCTTCTGAGTAAGTTTGATGGCGACCGTGCGTTTTACCCAACTGTGTTGGTCGTCACTGCAACATATTACGTTTTGTTTGCCGTCATGGGCGGCTCTAGACACGCGCTAGTTACTGAGGCTCTCATCTTGGGTGCCTTCGTGCTCGCCGCAGTGCTTGGGTTCAAAAAGAATCTCTGGCTCGTTACCTTCGCATTTGCCGGGCATGGACTTTTCGACCTTTGCCACCATCTGATGATCGACAATCCAGGAGTTCCGCTCTGGTGGCCCGGGTTCTGTTTGGCGTTCGATTTTTCCACCGCAGTTTTACTTGCTGTGCTATTGGTCAGGCGCTCAAACTTTCCACATTCGCTTTAGGCGTGCTTCTTACGCCCCGATACAGCTCGTCACTGACCTGTTCCAGCCACTCAACAACCTTACCGTCGAGCTCTTCCTGATAGCGATGTGCGTCATGGCCGTAGTTGGGCTAGCCCCATGCAAGTGCTCGTCGGCTCCCAGCCGCAACCACACGTCAGCCTGCGGCCTGCGCCAGAATCCGATGCAACTCCCGAACACCCTCGGTCAGGCATGCCGGTCCAGGCTGAAGGATATGCGATGAGAAAATCTCGTACACATGTCCATGCCGAATCGCTGAAATCCGATCCCAGCCAGGACGGGAACAGATCGCTTCCTTGTTCACCTTTATGCCGCACCACGAGGCAATGATCACGTCCGGATTGCGCTCAATGATCTGCTCCGTTAATGCGACCCGATCCTTTGCCTTACGGCCGAGACGGAGTTCAGGGAAAATGGTTTCGCCACCCGCAATCTCGATCAGTTCTTCGACCCATTGAATGCCGCTGATAATCGGGTCGTTCCATTCCTCGAAGAAGACGCGCGGTCTTCGCCCAAAGCCCGCAGACGAATTTGCAATCGTCTGCAAATCTGACTCATAGGACGCGAGCAGTTGATTTCCTTTCTCCTGCTGATTAACGAGGCGAGCCATCAAAGAGACGAAGTCAAATATCTCAGCAACGCTTCGCTGATTGAAATTCAACACCGGCAGTCCGCGATGGATCGCCTCTTTTGCAATCTCAGCCTGCACGTCGGAATACGTGATGATGAGATCGGGATCCAGCTTCTCGATTGCATCGAAGTTCGCTTCACGAAAAGTAGATACCTTCGGCTTCGACCTCACCTCAGGCGGGCGCGTCGAAAATCCTGAGACGCCGACGATGCGATCCTGCTCGCCGAGCAGGTAAAGCAGTTCGCTTGCCTCGTCTGACAGGCAGACAATGCGTGAGGGAAATGATCGAGACTTCGCCGCAAACGTCAAATTCATAATTTGATCCTCATGGTCTAAATGCTTCGGTTGATCACGGAACGATGGCGCGGGATAGCCCACGATCCAGTCGAGTAGCTACCACACCGTCAGAGTTCGGACGCACATGCGCCCTCCAGAACTGTCACCGCGGGCCAGGCCAAGCCAACAAGGCCCAGCATGCGTTTCGGGTCCACTGCATCGGCAACAGTACCAGCCAGCCGCTCGAATTCGTTTTCCCGAAGCTCTTTCCAATTGAGGACGCGCGCTCGCGGGAGCAAGCCCTGAAGCAGACCTGCCAGCGGCGATGAAGGCATGCCGGAATGTGTCGTCATGAAAGATCCCGTGCAGATAGGTGCCAACGACGCGTCCGTTCCGACTCGTACAACCATCGAGAACGAATTCTTCCGACTCTCCATTCCGGCGGATTCGGGCAAACGGAGCCGAATTCTGCAGGTAATCCGTCTGCCCAACGTGAATTTCATACCCTCGCACTTCGCAAGATGAAATTGGTTCGCCGAAGAGTTCCGGAACAATCAGTTTGCCCGTAGCTTCACGCGTGATCTTCTCGCGGCTCATTCTGGTTTGGATGGAAAGCAGCCCGAGGCCAAAGTGTGTTCCGCCTTCTTCTACACCATACGGATCCTCGATTGCAGTGCCAAGCATTTGCATACCGCCACAGATTCCTACGACGAGTCCGCGGTCTGCTTGCAGTCGAACCACTTCATCCAAACCAGCCTCACGCATCCAGCAGAGGTCAGCTACCGTTTGTTTCGAGCCGGGCAGAATGACGAGGTCAGCCGTCGCCATTTCTTCTGCGGTGCGGCAGAACCGCACGTCGATGGAGGGCTCCGCCATGAGCGGATCGAAGTCTGTGAAATTGGAAATGGAGGGGAAACAAACGATCGCAACGCGCAGAGGGCGGATGGAAGACTTTTCCGGCAGCCACGGTGTGCTCCCGGTGCGTTCAATCGAGACGCCGTCCTCTTCATCCAAGCGCAGGTCTTCAAGGTACGGGACGACACCCAGGCAGGGCCTTCCGATGCGCTCTTCCAGACTGCGAAGGCCACCCGATAGAAGCCGAATGTCTCCTCGGAACTTGTTGATGATGAATCCGTCGATGAGATCCCGCTCAGAAGGTTCAAGGAGTGCGAGCGTGCCGAACAGAGATGCGAATACGCCGCCGCGATCGATATCGCCAACCAGAATGCACCGTGCGCCAGCTATCCGAGCCATGCGAAGATTCACGATGTCATGGTCTCTGAGATTGATCTCGGCAGGAGAGCCGGCTCCCTCAAGAACCATGAGGTCGTTTTTCGCAGCAAGGATCTCGTAGCTCTCTCGAACAAGTGGCACAAACTCCTGGTTGCGGCGGAGGAAGTATTGTTCGGCGGAGAACTGCGCGAAGATCTTCCCCCTCACGATGACCTGCGAAGCCGTGTCGCTGGAGGGCTTTAAGAGGATCGGGTTCATGTGAACTGATGCAGGTATGCCCGCGGCCTCGGCCTGCAGCGCCTGGGCGCGACCGATCTCCAGTCCTTCAGGGGTGGCCGCGGAGTTCAGCGACATATTCTGCGCCTTGAAGGGCGAGACCCTGAGTCCGGCTCGCGAAAAGATGCGACACAACGCTGCAGTGATCAGCGACTTTCCCACGTGAGAGCCCGTTCCGAGCACCATCAGGGCAGGTGTTTTCGTCATGACTGAATGCCTCCCCACGGCTGATCGAAAGTCTCTGAGCGGAGCACGTCTTCCAAACGTAAGCGGCGTTCCCACCTGCGCGTTCAAGCTCTGGTTCTGCGGCAAACTTCTCCACATATCCCATGCAGAAGTAGCCGATGAGCTTCATCGCGGCGGGAATATTCAGCACACTCTTGACGCGTTCGGGATCGAGAATACTGACCCAGCCGAGGCCGACGCCCTCGAGCGCGCGCGCAATGCAAAGATCTGGATTGCACAACAGCCGAGTAAAGAGCCGTCTCAGGCATTGTGTGGCGTCCGAGAGAGTGCCCTCGGGAGCTCTCGCAATCGCATACGACACAAAGGTTAATAGGCGCTGTGAGAATTCCCTGCAAGGTCAGGCGCGAGTAGAGGTCGGCCCGCTCCCCGGAGTAAATCTTGTGCTCTTGCAAACTAGCGTGCTGAAACGACTCAAAGATCTTTTCCCGGATTGCTTTGGATTGGATGACGATGAACCTCCAGGGCTGCATAAGTCCCACTGAAGGCGCCCGATGGGCCGCGGCAAGCAGGCGAATCAAGAGCTCCTGCGGTAGTGCATCGGGAGCAAATCCAGAGCGGACGTCGCGCCGCTCGCGGATGGCGCGGTACACCCCTGCCCGTCTCTTCGCTGGAATATGGTTCCATCACCATGCTCTCGACCACCGAGCCCCGGGATGCTGCGCACCGCGGAGACGGGAGTCCACGCCGGCTTGGACCTCGAGCTAGTCGCCCGAATAGCCAGATCAGATCGGACAAGCGATTCAGGTACGCCAGAACGTTGGGGTCGACTTGCTCCCCCAGACTCGATGAATCGAACCACTGCCCGCTCGGCGCGTCGGCATGTGGTGCGGGCCATTTCATAGGCAGCCGCCTCCGGATAGGCTCCTGGCAGAGACCAATCCGAAACCAGCCCTTCTGTAGTTTCGATCCTGTGCACCAACTTCGTCAGGTGCTCGATGTCTTCGCTGCCGATCTTCGGCGGCTGATTCTTGCTTTCCGGCGGAGTAGCAAGATTCGAGCCCAGACGGAAGAGTGTGCGCTGAATCTCTTCTGTCCACTGCCTTATCTGGCCGTCCTGGCAGATGCTTCGCGCAAAACCCAGCACAGTGTTGAGTTCGTCGACCGTTCCGTATGTCTCGACTCTCATGTCGGACTTGGAAACGCGGACTCCTCCCGCGAGGCTCGTCTGTCCGGAGTCACCTCTCCTAGTTGCTATGCTCATGTTCTGTTCCTTTCTCCTCTTCGAAGTCACCCCGATTGTCACTTCTCATACCGCGCCTCCAGCGTGCACGGGAGGAATCGGTACGATAGACGCATACTGAGCTGAGCACCGATATGCTTCGGAATGCGTGAACGAATATAGCTCCGTCAGCGCAGCTCGAATAAAGCCGCCATGCGTAACGGCGATGATTGATTGCACTTCAGCTTGCGCAAGCAGGAATGCCATCTCCTGCCGAACGCGTATTTGAAAGGTGTCGTACGGCTCTCCCGCTGGAATCTCGCCGTGTGGAAATCGCTCCATCCAGACTTGAGCATCCGCGGGAAACCATTCGCCGATCTGCCTCCAGGAGAGACCCTCCCATACGCCAAAATTGATCTCCCGCAGCTCCGGTCGCAGATGCACCGGAAGGTCGAAGTCGAGATGCGATCAGTTCGGCTGATTGGCGCGCCCGCTTCAGATCGCTTGCGTAAATCACTTTCGGTCGTTCGCCAAGCATCGATGCGGCAAGCTCGATCTGTTCGCGGCCGGCATCGGTAAGCGGCGGGTCGGAGTGACCGCAGAACAAGCCGGCCATTGCAGTCTCGCCATGCCGCAACAGAATGCATGGTTTCATCGCATCCACGCTCCGCACACGTAAATGGCAATTTCGGAGAGCTGAATTGTGGCGCCCATGCAATCGCCAGTGACTCCCCCGATGCGCCGCTGGTAATAGATACCGCTGAAAAGCGCTACCGCCAATGTCACCAGCAACGGTTGCCACGCGGCGAGCCGCAGCAAGTAGCAGACGGGAGTCACGTGTCAACGACGCGCCGAGTGCGACAGCAAACCAGGGAATGCTCCCGGCGACCCGCCGCCCTGGCCCTCCGCCCCCCTAGCCAGGGCTGGAGAACTGCGCCTAACGGTAAAGGGGTCCATCGCGCCAAAACCTGGGCGGAGACCAGGAGTTCAGCACCGAGCCGGTGGGGAGTATGGCCAACAGCAGAACGCGAGCGCCGAGCGACAAGACCAAGGCAATCGCGCCGAAGCTTCCGATACGGCTGTCTTTCAGAATTCGCAGGCGGTCTTCGCGCGTCCATCCTCCGCCGAACGCATCTGCGCAATCCGCCAGTCCATCCTCATGCAGACCGCCGGTAACGACGATCATCACCAGCACCACTATGAGCGCTGCCAACGATCTTCCCAGATGCGGGACGACGAACCGGTAGCAGACCGCTCCCACTCCACCGACAAACACCCCAACCAGAGGAAACCAGGCCGCGGCCCGGTGTAACCGCGAAGGATCGAGGCCTTTAAACCAAATCGGCATACGCGTCATGAACTGCATCGCAAGCGCGAGATCTTCGAGAGGCTCGATCATGAGTTCGCCCCGCTCACGCCAGCGGACGCGAAGGTTGCCATCTCGGAATAGAGCCGCAATGCCGCTTCGACGATCGGAATCGCCAGAACGGCCCCGGTGCCTTCCCCGAGCCTCATGTTCAATCGCAACAGCGGAGCGATGCCGATGTGCCGCAAAAGAACGCGATGCCCTGGTTCTTCGGAACAATGGCCTGCGACAAGGTATTCCTTGAGGTGCGGCGCAAGCGCATATGCAACAGCAGCTGCCGCCGTTGAAATAAAACCATCGCATATCACGATCTGCCGATGACGCGCTGAAGCAAGCATGAAGCCTGTCATGGAGGCGATTTCGAGCCCGCCGACGCAGCGTAGCACTTCGAGCGGCTCGGTATTCCGGCCATCTGGGAAGTGCTTCCGCATGGCCCGTCGAATCACGTTCAGCTTGCGATTGCGCCCGGCTTCATCCATGCCGCTTCCCTTCCCGGTCACCTCGGCGGGATCGCGCTGCGTAAGCACGGCGGTGATGGCACTTGCCGAGGTCGTGTTTCCAATGCCCATTTCACCGGCGATGACAAGTTGCACCCCACGTTCATGTGCTTCATTCGCAAGCGAAATTCCAATCTCAAGTGCTGCGCCCATTTCTTCATTGGTCATGGCCGGCTCTTCCAGAAAGTTCCGGCTGCCCCGCCGCACCTTCATTGCTCGCAATCCAGCGCTCTCGCTAAATTCCGCATCTACGCCGGCATCTACAACAGTCAGCTCCGCCGCATGCAGACGAGCAAGCACGTTGATCGCGGCGCCTCCCCCGCACAAAGTTATTCACCATCTGAGCCGTTACCTCGGACGGATAAGCGCTCACGCCCGCGCATGCAACGCCATGGTCAGCGGCGAATACATACACAGCTTTCCTCAATGGCAGCTCGAGCTTGCCGTCCAGGATGGTAACGACATGAGCCGCTATTGACTCGATCTGTCCAGGCTGCCAAGAGGCTTAGTCAGTTGATCGAGATGTTGAGCGGCCCGTGCCAGGTCTTATCGACTCAATGGCTGAATGGCATGGGCGACCGCGCGAACTCGGTCGGCTGCCCACAGGTTGCGAAAGCTTCATAGCGCGAATTCTCTCCTGGGGTTGCCATCGGCTCGAAGTTGAAGGCCGGTGCAGGACATTGGAACGCTCGCTCCAGAATGTCAGGTCGAAGCACATCTCCCGGCGAACCGATCAGAAGCGGCTCTTGCGAATTGATCAGAATGACGGATGAGAACGTGTGAGGAATGAGAGCGAGATCATGCACTGCGGCAAGAATATCGATCCCTTCCCCGTGAAGCATGCGGATGAGAGCCATCAGTTCCATGAGGCGCCCGAAGTCGAGGTTTTGCGTCGGCTCGTCCAGCAGAAGGAGTTCCGGCTCCTGTGCCAATCCGAGCGCGATCTTCACCCGCTGCCGCTCTCCACCGCTGAGTTCGTTGTAGATTCGGTGCCGTAGCGGGCCGATGCTGGTCAGTTCGATCGCTCGTGCGACCGCGTTTCGATCGTCCGCACTCAAGCCTCCCCACATTCCAATATAAGGAGTGCGTCCCTGTTCCACGATCTGCTGCACGGTGAATGAGAATGGGACATCGAGGTGCTGTGGAACTAATGCGATCCGTCGTGCCACGTCCCGCCGCGATAGGTCCGCCAGTTCGGCACCTGCAAACATGATCCGACCGGAGGAAGGCCGGAGCAGTCCCGACGCCAGCCGAAGCAGCGTTGTCTTCCCGCCGCCGTTAGGCCCGAATGAGTGCGGTGCATGTCCCGTTCTCGATATGCAGGTTGGCGCGATCGATCACCCTTCTGTGACCGAACGAGAATGAGACGCACTCGAAATGGAGAAGAGTCTTCATGAGCTGTATCCCCGCTTGGTTCGCCGCAGAAGATACAGGAAAAACGGACCGCCGACGAAGGCCATCAAGATTCCCACCGGAAGTTCCGAGAAGGAGCCATGATGGTGCGGGCAAGGGTATCGGTCAGTACCAGAAAGGTCCGCCGGGGAGAACGGTGATGGGCAAGAGCCGCACATGATCGGGCCCTGAAACCAATCTCCCCAGGTGCGGAATAATAAGCCCGACGAAACCGATCAGGCCGCCGAGTGAAACCGCAACAGCGGCAAGCAGCGATCCTATAAGGATGATGCCGATCCGCACCGACTCGACACGGATGCCCAGTTGTTGCGCGTATTCATCTCCAGCGCCAGCGTATTTAAGCGGCGTGAAAGCATGGCCGCCGCAATCAATGACAGCAGGAGCAGCAGAGCAGCTGCTCCAAGCTGGCTCCAGCGCGGCACTCCAATGGAGCCATGCAACCATGAGGCCAACACGCGTAACCCAAATCCGTAATCGCGGTCGAGCACCTCAACGAAGTAAGACGAATAACTCAACATCGTGCTGACCGCAAAGCCGGCGAGCAACAGCGTAACGACTTGTGTCGTGCCGCCACCCGCGCAAGGCTGTATACGACTGCTATCGTCGCTACCGATCCGGCAAAGGCGAGGAGCGCGATGGCGCTGAACCCCAGCCATGTTACCTGCGGCAGCAAAACCATTCCCACAGTGGCGCCCAGAACTGCTCCACCCGACGAGCCAATCACATAAGGGTCAGCAAGCGGATTGCGGAAGAGCCCCTGAAAACGACAGCCCCGCAGCCGACAACGCGGCGCCCACCATCGTCGCGGCGAGGATTCGCTGGCAATCGGATCTCCATCAGGATCACGCGTTCATCCTCTGAGAGAGGCCGCGTGTGCGCGAGCCAGGCAGCAATGCTGGGCAGAGGCACGTGAACCGCTCCGCACGTAATGCCCAATACCACGGTGAGGAGCCAGGACGAGTAGGAGGGCAGCCGAAGCTGCCCATGTTCCCCACTGCAATCGTCGCGCGTCTTCCGGGTTTGCGGCGAGACGGGTCACTTCAGTTTCCACGACTCACCTCCGAGCGTCAGTTTCACACCGGAGCGGAATGTGAACGGCAATGCCGGATATCCGAAAGCTTCGCTGTAGCGCTCATTGAGCAGGTTCTGCAATCTGCCGGTCAGCTGAATGCGTGGACTCACTTGATAGCTCGCGCTCAAATCAAGTCGCTGATATGCGCCGTCCAGATTGCGGTTGGGCAGCAGCATGGTGGGCATGTAATTGGCGTCGTAGGCCATGAAGTCGCTGTCGTCACGCCGCCCAACCAGCGTGCCGGTCAACAGCGAGGAAAACCGTGCATGCGCGTAACTCACACCGAAGTAGCCGGAGTGCGGCGCGCGCCGGAATGGACGTGCTCCGATAAGTGGCGAATAGGCGCCGATGGGGATGGTGGGAAAATTTGGGTTATACGTCGGCCCGATCGCGTCGGAACTGAACGAGCGCTGGACCACTGCATCGAGGTGCGTATAACCGCCGCGCAAAAACAGGCTCCGCGAAACCTGCACCTGCGCCTCCGTTTCGACGCCTTGAGCACGAAACGCCTGGGAATTGACCGTTGCCCCGTAGCTCGCAGCCGCGACCACCGACTTCGGAACCCCGAGATCGATCAGCCCTTGTCTGGGAATGTACTCGATGCCATTCGTGAACTCATTATGGAAGTACGTGATGCTGATCCTTGCCCTCCGTGCGCCAGTTCCTGTTCCACTCCGCCGTCATACGTGCGCGACCACTCTGGCCCGATCTGACCGACGTGAAACTGCGCAGCGAGCTGATTGCCGTGGGGAAGCGCGGCCAGCTGACTTAGAGCGAGTCCGTTTGTTCAAAGATGCTGGCTCTTTGATGCCTCTCCCGAAGCTTGCCCGCAGACGGGTTCCTCCCGAAACTCCAGACGGATTTGGCTGCTTCAGCAGATACGCGAGCGAGGCGCGCGGGGTTGGAACTACGCCGAAGAGCTCATTGTCTTCCACTCCTGTCCCGAGCGTATAAAACAGCCTGCCTTTGATATCGCCCTGAAAGAGGAGTGTGTAGCTGGAATTTCTGCGTTCGATCGAATTGGCTGGAGCTCCGGAATAGCCCCTCTCGTCCTCATACTGAAACCCACCCAGAACAAGCAGGTGGCGGCGAATGCGATAGTCCGACTGCGCATACACCGAATCGCGGTCGGTGGAGGTTGCGTAAGTATGGGATACCGCTGAGGGTATTGGAAAATCGCCTGCCCCTGATACGCTGTAGCCGTTGGCACCGTGAACCGTGACCGGCGCGCCGAGGTATCCCTGCAACATCCCGCCTGCATAGAGCGGAATCCCCGTCGGAGCGAAGTCGCTGTATTCGGAACGCAAACGAAGCGCCACCGTAACGGACGACAGCATTGTGCCAGACCGCAGTGGTTTGTGTATCGAAACTGTCGCGCCGAAGTAGGAATCCTCATTTGCTGCCGCGTGTCGTCCGGGATTCGTAAAGAAGAATCGCGTTCGGCTGCCCCCCGGACAACTGATCGTGACGCACGGTCAGCGCGAAGGCTTGTATTGGGCGCCAGGCTCCAGCCAAAATTTCCCTCCCGGGTGCCGATGTGAAACCGATTGTTCGGAATGCTGTTCGAGGTGTCGAACCGCGAGAAATCCGCGAAGTAATCGCCGCCTTCCACTTTCCGCCAACGCTCGCTTCGTTGTGGAAGCTCGAGAACTTGCCACCGTCTCCGGTGTAGGTGACTAGCGGCAATGGAGTCGATCCCGAGCGTGTCGTCGAGGCTCACTACTCCGGCCATAGGCATCGGCCCCGTATACGGAGCTGTTGGGGCCGCGCAGCCCCTCAACCCTGGCGAGTGCGGAGGAAGAGAGGTCGGCAACTCGACCGCGCCGCCGATATCGTTGATGGGATTCCGTCGATCAACACTTTGTTCGCGTCGCTGTTCCCGCCGCGGATGAAGAGAGCTGTTGTTCCGCCGATCTGTCCCGTTTGCGCCATCTGCACACCGGGAATCCAACGCAGCGGCTCTTGAACCTCATCGGTCCCCACTAACTGATTGGATCCTGAGAACACTCACGGCCGCACCAAGGTGCGACTCGAGCGTAGGCGTTGCCGTCGCAGTGACGGTAACCTCCTCAGAGAGCGCATCAAGACGGAGAGTGAAATTTCGAATGCTTTCTTCGGAGTTGCGCACCGCCAGATGATCCGCTACCGCGGTCTTGAACCCTGGTGCGGACACCCGTATCTCATAGCTTCCAGCAACGGGAACAGCCACACTGTAACGCCCCTGTTGGTCCGTCGATACCCTGGAGAGCTTCTCGTGGTGCGCGATTAGATCTACGGTTGCGTCTCGGACAACCGCGCCGGTTGGATCAACTACGATCCCGGTGATTGCCGAATCATTATTGAGAGCGAACACTCTGACGCTGAGCCAGAGAGCAAGGAGCAAGAAGTAAGAAACTTGAATGGATGGTCGAATGTAATTCATCATTCCCCTCGGAATCGGTTGACGCAGAACCGGTCTCCTGACTTGCGTTTCATCGGGCATGCCCACCTTGCCGGAGTCGCTCCAGTGGTATTTCGGGCAGGCCCTCCACGCTTACAGTTACGGGGTAGTGGCGGATTCGCACCGCGCTTCCCGAGCATTCTGCGGAGTTTGTTTGATTTTGGACGGAGCGATTCCGTCCTACGGGTGAAGCTGTTTGGCCAATTCCTCCATGGCGTAGATTGCGGCAGGACTGGGCAATGCGATCCGCTTGTCAGCGAAGAAGACTCGGCCCTCCCGCACAGCCGAAAGCCCCTGCCACCCTGGCCGCCCCCAAAGCTCTGCCAGCGAAACTTTCGAGCCCTTGATCTGCAGAAGAGCGTCCGGATGCCGAGCCACAATGGCTTCCAAACTCACCTGAGGCCATTCCTGCGCAATATCGCTGGTGATTGAATTTCCACCCGCGACTTCGATCAATTCCGTGATGAAGGCATGCCTGCCGGCTGTCACGATCGGGTCGTACCAGAGCGGCATGAAAAGCCGGATTACAGGCTTGTCCAGTACACGGGCGCGCACGCTTTGTTCGCGCGACTGCAGATCGCGGAGGAGACGCACCGCGTCGGACTCTCTCGTTCAACGCAATGTCCAAGACTTGCAATCGACTTGTAGATGCCCGTGATGCCGTGCGGATTGACCATGAAAACCGGAATGCCATAGCGTTCAAGCTGATCGATGGCAGGCAGAAGATTCATATCTCCGGTTCCAAGCACCAGATCCGGATGGAGCGCAATAATTTTTTCGAGCGATGGATTCAAAGGAGCGCCGATGGTCGGCTTCTTCATCGCTTCATTCGGAAAAGTGGTGTACTCCGATACCGCAATGACATCGTTGCCCGCACCCAGACTGTACACGTCATCAACAATGCTCGGGAGCCAGGCAAACGAGCTTGTGAGGATGCTCTGGCACGGCCACCTTGCGTCCGAGTTCGTCGGTCAGAGTCCTCGATGCGATGCACGCAGCAGGACTGAGAAAAAGCTGCAGAACAAGGTGCTTCATCGCACCTCCGCAAAACGCCGCGCCACCTGCTCAGCCATTTCCACGATTTTTTCGGGAACGGAAGGTGTGCCTCTGAAATGCAGATGGATATAGCTCGCGAGCACGTTCCCGCATGCATATCCTTCCGTCTCTGTGCTTTTCGACAAGGTGTACCGGGCCTCAAATGCCGCTGGCAGATCGCGAGTGGTGGAGCACTGAGAGCAGTGGAAGCTATGGCCCCGCAGCACTGTCCCTTTCGTGCCAATCAGAGAATCCAGAAGTAGTTCGACCTCGACGTAGCCGAAACGCACCAGCTTCTCCGTCATTTGAGTCTCGATGGGAAGTACGCCCACCATCGCATGTACTCTTCCGTCGCGCGCACGCAGCCTTTCGCCCAGATACATCATGCCGCCGCATTCGGCGTACACAGGGCGTCCGGACGTCGCGAAGTGACGAAGCTCTCGAGCGAGGCTGTGGTTCGAACTCAGCGGCTCCGCGTAAAGCTCTGGGTATCCGCCTCCCAGATAAACAGCATCAAGCTGCGGCGGCAGATGTGTATCCCGCAAGGGGCTGAACTCGACCAGCCTCGCCCCAGCGCCCTCCAGAAGATCCAGATTGTCCTGGTAATAAAAGCAGAATGCTTCGTCCCGTGCTACTCCGACAGTGACGCGCGGAGTTGGTTTCGGTGCAACGATTCTGGCATCCCTATGCGGCAGCTCAAATTCGGAAGCGAGCAGGATATCCAGATTCAATCGCTTCTCGGCGAGATCTTGCAGTGAGCATCGCCTCTCGCGCCAGTCGATCTCCGCCGCCGTATGCAAACCCAAATGGCGCTCCGGAATGCTAACGGCAGGATCCTGCGGCAACCAGCCCAAAATGGGCGTGCTGCAGTTGGGTGCAATCGCTTCCGAGAGAAGCCGGAAATGCGATTCGCCGGCAACTCCGTTCAGTACCAACCCTGCAAAGCGAAGTTCAGGATCGAATACTTCGAACCCGCGGATGACCGCAGCGATGCTGCGCGCGCTCTTCGAAGCGTCCACCACCAGGACCACCCTCAAGGAGAGAATCTTTGCAATTTCAGCCGCGCTGCCCTGCTCACCTTGCCCTGAGATGCCGTCGAAGAGGCCCATCATGCCTTCCACCACGGCGACGTCCGCATCCGCACTCGATTCGGAGAAAGCTGAAACGACGCTTCCAACATCCAGCATCCAGCGGTCCAGATTCCTGGCGGGACGCTGTGTGACCGCAGTGAGGTGTCCCGTATCCAGAAAATCAGGTCCACACTTGAATGCCTGAATTCGCAATCCACGTGCGTGCAGCCTAGCGCAAATAGCCAGCGATACAGTGGTCTTCCCGACGCCGCTTGCCGTTCCCGCAATGAGGAAGCCCTTCATCGAAGCCCCTCGATCGAGCCCTTGATGAACAGCGGCAATCCGGCAATCATCAGAACCACTCGGTCGGCAATGGTCGCGACCTGCTGATTCAAGTCCCCCAGCACGTCCCGAAACTGCCGTCCCGATGCGTAGGCCGGGACGACGCCGCTGCCCACCTCATTGGAAACAAGCACAACCGGACACTTGGCATTGCGCAAGATTGAAATCAGATCCTCGGTTTCGGAGAGTAGCGCGGGCCTGTCCTGGCCGTGCGCTTCCATCAGATTGGCAGCGAAAAGCGTCAGGCAATCGACCAGCACAAGTTCATCGCAGGCACTCATCTCCCCGATCAACTTCGCTAGCTTCAGTGGCTCTTCTATGGTTTTCCAGTGCGTGGGACGTTCTGCGCGGTGCCGCTCGACCTTGACACGCATCTCGTCATCGGACACCCGAGCCGTTGCCACGAACGTTACGCTCTGGGCCTTCGACCCTAGTTCAAGTGCGAAGCGGCTTTTTCCGCTGCGCACTCCACCGAGTACCAGCGTCACCGAATTTCGGTGAGATTCCTGCATATGAAGCCTCTGACCAGGCACGTAGTGCGCTGGCGAAGCGGGATAAACAGGCAGCTTTCGGTGCGGTGATGACCGCCAGGAATGCTCTCCAACTCTCCCATCGAAGTCGGATTCGCCCGGAAATGATCTGGCCGGTCTCCTGACTTACACCTCGAGCGAACTTGAGCGCCTTCCCGGTAGCAAATGCCGCCAGTGGCTGAAATTTCCCTGCTCTGTTCTCGGTGCTTACAGTTACGGGGTAGTGGCGGACTTTCACCGCCTTCCCGAACACCAGATATTTTGGAATATAAAATCGCGACGATTTGAAGTCAAGTCAGAGCTCTGCCATCTGCGTCGAAATGCAGACTGGGACCCCAATTGCTCAAGACACGTTTACTCGCAATTCGCCCCTCTGGCCACCTCGTCCAAACGGAGTAAGTTCCCCTGCCATCAATACTGGCCGTAGCGCCCCTTTACGGAATCCACCAGCTTCTGCGAGTCGTATCCAATACCATCCTTGAAAACCATCTCTACATTTTCAATATCGGAAATTTTGTGGGTAGGGTCGCCCTTGACGAGCACGAGGTCGGCATTCTTGCCAACGGCAATCGATCCGATCTGCTCCTGTTTGCCGAGATAGATTGCTCCATTCATTGTGGCGATTTTGATTGCCTCGAGCGGTGAGAATCCGGCCTCGACGAGCAGTTCGATCTCGCGCTGGTCGCCGTATCCTGGAACGACTCCTCCATTGCCAGTAGGGTCGGGCCCAGCCAGCAGCAATCCTCCCGCCGCGACAAATTCCCTCTCCAACTCCATGTCTCGCTTGAAGAGCATGGCACCGTCATGATGCGATGGTTTGTTTGCAGGCCGGTTTCGCGAATAGAGATACGCCTCGCGGGCTTCCTGCGTCATCGCATCCAATGCCGCTTGCCGCAGAGGCGGGCGGCCAGGCACGTCGCCCTCGAATACCGGCAGCGTCGAAGTGATCGCTACATGATGTTTCACCAGCGTATCGATCAGGTCTTTCGCTTCTGGACCACCAGGACTCATGTGTTCAAGCGTGTAGTCGCCCATGCTGGAACTGCATTGGTCGGGCTTCTTGTCAGGATCGAGTTGCGTGTTCACCAGAAAACCGTGCTCCAAGTCGTCGATGCCAAGCTCTGCTGCTTCCGTATATGTCACTGAGCAAAGGTGCCCGGTAACCTTGATCCCACGTTTATGGGCGGCTTCAATCGCAGCCTTCAGTTCTGCCCGGGTGATGTTCATGTACGCCTTGAACGATGTAACGCCACGGTCCGCCCAATAATTGACCATTTGCTGCGCCTCGTCAGGGCTGCTCAACTCATGCATCTGAACGAAGTAGCTGTGCGACCCTTCCAAGTACGGTCCGGTCACATCGATGTGTGGGCCGGGCAGCATGCCCACCTCGATCTCACGTTTTAGATTCAGGTCCGCGTAGGTCTCAACGCTTCCCGTAGTGCGCATCGTTGTGACGCCGGCAGCCAAATACAGCCGGGGCGCAGAGAATAGCATCTGAGGCACTAGCACCGGAGCCTCTGAGTTCCATTGGCTGTCTTGGTTCGGCCGAGCGACATAAAAGAGGTGGTTATGCATGCCCACGATGCCCGGCATCACGGTGTACCCGCGCCGATTTAGGACAGTGGTTCCATTTCCCACAGGAGTCTCCGAACTGCCACCCAACGCTGTGATTTTGCCCTGCTCGATGACAACGTTTTGGTCCTCCAGTGCCGGGCGTCCCGTACCGTCGATGACTCGCACATGTTCCAGCACCACTTTCGACGTGTTCACTCGCACATACTTCTGTACAAGTGGGGAGAGCGTAGTGATTTGTTGGGCATTAACTCCGGAAGCGAAAAGCAGGAAAAGATAGAAGAACAAGAAACAGCTCGAGCGCATTGGTTCCCCCAGAGTCCGGACGATTGTAACCCTGAATGGATGTCTATCCCAGGAGTGCCAGACTTGGGCGCATTTCGTACGGTAGAACGATGCCCCGCTGATCGCCTGCAACAACTAACCCTTTCGCTGTTGTTTCGACGTCACAACTCATGCTTCTCGAAGGGTGAGTTGCGCTCGCTCCAACTCTGAATCAGAGCATCCTTGAGGTCTTAGGAGACAGTTCTGTAGTTCTTATGTTTAAGTGTTCAGCTAGGGCTTCATCCAGGAAGGTGCGTTATGGCCACATTTGATCTCTCGGCGGCTATAGCCGAAGGGGAATCTCGCGCAAAAACAATTCTCGACATTCGCGCATCAGCTCGTCAGCGGCGAGAGGCAACACTTAAGAACAGGAAGCAAACACTTTCAATTCAGACCACGGTGCGCTCCACTGCCCAGCTGTCCGCGGGAGTTGCTGGCACAACTGGTACCCACGAAACCGCCGGAGTTCTTGTTGCAGCAGGGGATTCTTGGTTCGCCTACCCGTTCTATGACGTTCTGAAGAAATTAGACAGTGATCACGGTTACGACATCGAGTCTGTAGCTCATCCGGGCGATCCGATCGAAGCGATGGCGAGCTGTGGGGGCCAGCTCTTGGACCTTGCGCACAAAATCGAAAAACTCGCGCATTCCGGAAAACGTCCCAAAGCTGTTCTTCTGTCCGGCGGCGGAGACGACATCGCCGGTCGAGAGTTCGGCATGCTCATCAACGAAAATGGTTCATCGCTGCTGCCTTGGAACGATGATATCGTGCACGGCTTGATTGACGTACGCATCCAGACGGCTTATGCAACCATGATCACAACTGTCAACCAAGTTTGTCTCACGAACGTCAGTTCCATCCTTCCCATTCTTGTACACGGCTACGACTATCCAGTCCCTGACGGTAGAGGAATTCTGGGAGGATGGGGGTCCTTGCCTGGTCCTTGGCTCCGTCCGGGATTTAACGAAAAGAGGTTCGGCGATCTTGCGACAAATATCACACTCATGCAGAACCTTATCGATCGCTTCAATGCGATGCTCAGTGCGCTGGTCAGTCAAGCATCATTCAGGAATGTGAAGTACGTTGACATTCGACGAACGCTCCGAAACGATCAAGCTACTTACAAAGATTGGTGGGGTAACGAGTTGCATCCCACTGAGGGCGGATTTGAGGCGGTGGCCAATCGCTTCGTAGCAGTCCTCGACACATTGCCGAACTAACTTTGCCATCGGATCACATGATAGAAGCGGGGTACGAATGTACAGTCGGAGAAGTACCACGCTTCTGCTGACCATCCACTCATTTTTTGCAATTCTCATTTTGTCTATGCGATGGGCATACGGCGAACGTGAGAGCCTAATTGCTAAAGAAAACCGCTTCTATAGAGGGCAGCATCAAATCCGACTGTATCGGGATCGGCCAGATTTCCCGCACAAAGTGATAACCCTCGATGCGCCTTTCGCACATCAAAAATACCGCCGCCCATGTGTTTCGTGACGTGAACGAGAACCACGTCATGGCCTTCGCAGCGGCTCTGTCATACTACTTCATCCTTTCGGTATTTCCGTTGTTAATTTTGGTGTCGGTAGTAGTTGCTTACCTGCCCATTTCCGGTCTTTTCAACCAAATCCTGGAGATGCTCACCAGTACAGTGCCGGCTGACAGCATAGGCATGGTAAAGAAAATTTTGGCCCAGGTTCTTTTGGTACGACACGCTGGGCTGCTGACATTTGGCATTGTGTTCACGATTTGGTCGTCCTCCAGCGGTTTTGCTGCCATGATCGAGGCTTTGAACGTGACCTACCACGTGCCGGAAACGCGTCCGATTTGGAAGACACGCACATTAGCAGTGGGTCTCACAGTCTTAGTTGGCTTGTTGCTGGCCATTGCTCTCGGCGTTCTCATCGTGGGACCGAAGTTCGGAGGATGGCTGGCCGGGAGAATCGGGCTCAGCCCTGTGTTCGTGGTCGTCTGGCCGTACATACGATGGTCGGTAGCCGCGGGGTTTACAGTGATCGCCGTTGAGCTCCTCTATTTTTGGGGTCCCAACGTGCGCCAGAAATTTCTGCGCACGCTACCCGGCGCGTTGATCGCTGTGGGCGGGTGGATTGGATTGTCCCACTTGTTGGGTCTCTACTTCCGGCATTTTGCAAACTATAGCGCGACCTATGGCACTCTTGGCGCACCGATCGCATTTGCTGTGTGGTTGTATTGGACCAACTTTGTCATGCTAATCGGCGCTGACATCAACGCGAGCCTGCTCCGAGAGAGCGGAGAGGCAAACTTGTTATTGAAAGATCGACGGCGCAAGATGCCACCCAAACATCTGGAAACAGATTTAGCCGCGTAAATGCGCCAATATGGACATGGAAGTGAAATGACAAAGAGACTGCTGGTCGTCAATTTATTTTCGCTTTTGATTGCGACTTGTTTCGCGCAACAATCGCAGGGGCAGACCTCGCAAATGCTGCCAGCGCAGAGTTCTGCGTCACAGGACTCGCCAGCGCAAGAGCGCGGGAAGCAAAGTGCAGGCGCGCAGCCAGCATCGGAGCGGAAAGCGCAAATGACCCCGGCGTCTTTCCCAAATGAAGCGCAACAATCTACCTCGCCGGCTATCAGTGTGCCGAGCCGCACGCTTGGAACCAGTACGCCTCCCGACCGTCTCAATCTGAAAGGCAAGTTGCGCTACTTCGCTATCGAGTCGTTTCGTCCGGGGATTTATCCGGTGGCCGCGGTCTATGACGGATTGACGATGGCGAGTCCGCCGAAAGCATATCCGCGGGAATGGCGGCAGGGGTTCCCCGGTTTTGCCCGCAACTATGGCGACTTCATGGCGAGTTGGGCGTCCGTGCAGGGAGGGAAATTCGTTTTTGCATCGTTAGTCCGTGAAGACCCGCGGTACTACCCCTCGCCTAGCAAGAACGTCTTTGCCCGCACTTTCAACGCTGTCCGGTATGTTGTGATCGATCGCGCTGACAATGGCCATCCCCGGCCGGCATTGGCTAATGTGGCGGGCTCGTTAGCCGGGGGGTTCGTTGGTAACGCTTATTTGCCCGATCCTTATGCCAATACTTCTCACGGCCTTAGCCGAAGCGCACTTGCGGTGACCGGCTTTCTCACCAGCAATCTGGCGGATGAGTTCCGGCCGGAAATCCGCAAAGTCGCCAAGAAATTGCACCTGCCTCTGATTGGCAAATAATTCTTAGTCGTTTCATCACCGCGTCCAACGCGTGACCAGCAATCTATGGCTTCAGTGATACTGTCTTAGACCGCCGACGATCCCGCAAATAGCCGCAAAAGGATTGGCTTAACTGTGACTAGCGCGGACAGGCCCCCAAGTCCTTGGTTACCATTTGTGCTTCCCAGACAAGAGTCTTGTCAATGCCCTCCGGCTTTCCCTTCTTGCCTTGCAGGGTGATTCGTTCTCCAGGTTTGATGCCTGCAGTGTTGCCGGCCAGAATGTAAACGCGCTTGTCTTTGTCGTCTGTCACACTCATCCTGTTTTCTTTCAAGTTAATACAACCGGTGATCGTTCTCCTCTTGTGCAATTGGTGGACCACTATGACAGTTACAACCAAGGCAATACCCACCCCGACGATCGCTCCCACGATCGTTCCGGTGCTTACGATCTTTCCCGCACCCGACTGGGCTTCAGCGTGCATACTAAGGGCTACACTGAGAACAACAATCAGAAAGCCCCGCAAGAGGCAGTTTTGAGTCACGTTCCCTCCTTATAGGAATTGATGGATGACCCTCTCAGCCGGACAGGTCTATTGCGTCACGACAGATGCTTCAGTTCGCAGGAATGCCCTAACGTACGTGCACGAACAATATGCGTAGCGCGATTCTTGTGTCAAGTTGGGGTTCACTGTAGCCACTCTTCACGAACCGACACGCATTTCCGCGGTACCAAAAAAAGGCGTTGGGTAGCTGGTCTTGGATCAAAGAACTCGCAGAGTGGTGATTTGAGTGGATACCTAGTGTATGCCATGCGTGTTGAAGAAGTTCTTTCTCTGAGGGAATACGATCAGCAGGCAAATGCGAGATGGCCATATCGAATACGCAATGTGCGAAGCGCTGATCTATCGGAGCGTTTAGGGGGCTGCATCTACCCTCAAAATTCCCAATTGCCATCGCAGCGTCACAGTGTTCATGACGCAGGCAATGTTGAAACCGATCTGGGTAGCGAGAACGTGCTTATCTCGCACGACTTCTACTATTTCGGCAGGCGCCCATCAGGCTTCCTGACTGTCTCCTTTCGATTTGTCATCGAACCCAGGGACACAGTAGCGACGCGAACGATCCCTTCGTCGATCAGTTTGTGAGCTGGCTCCACAGCCTATCAATCCCGCTTGGAATGCATGGGTGGCCAGATTTTATTGTGGATCGGGGAGACGCTACATCTTCCGAAAGCTGTTCTATTCGCCGTCTAGACGATGAGCAGGACAAATCGTGATAGTTCCCACCTGAAACCCGACTGTTTAGGGCAGACTTGTAGAAATTGCGTTTAGGTTTTTCTTGCCCTATATCAAGGAATGGCGCTGCACGAGAGAGATTCTCTTATTCGCCCTGAGTCGCCCCTTAAAATCCCATAACCCCATGATAAAAAAGGGCAAGCTGGCGGAGAGAGTGGGATTCGAAATCACTTTGATACGCACTTTCAACGACTTGCATAGAACGCTAGTGATTCCGTTGCACTCATACGCAATCCTCCGGAATCCTTATTCGCCCCTTAATCGCCCCTCGTGGATTCGAGACTCACTGTAAGCGATACACGTCAATTTCCTGTTCGGTGGGCACAAGTTCGGATAGCTGCCAACATCAACATGTGAACATGTAAAACTTAATCCGTGAATGCTGAACAACTGGCGGAATGGCTGAAGCAGCGCCTGCCGACATGCCTTCCTGGTATCGATGTCACATCTCAATCGATGCAAGTGAAGCACGTTCTGAACTGGGGCGGGTTTGTGAACCACTCCTTTTACTTCACCGATGGTTCCGTGCAATACCACCTCAAGCTCACAAACGAACCGGAGAATATGCGCCGTCTTCAGGCGTGGCGAAGCATCCACCACATGCTCGAGAGACGCTATCGGGCCCCCGAACTCATCGATTGGATTGATTTCACGGAGATCGGGTTCGGCGGTTTGGTGCTGCGACACATCGATGGCAGAACGGCGGATTTCTGTGCGAATCCTCGCCTCGCACAGCAGCTGGTCAAAACCGCCGACTGTCTTCACCACGATGCAGAAATCCGGTCTTATTTCTTGGCATCTAAATCGCCAAAGACCTATTTTGATTATTTTATCAATGTTTACATTGATCGCTTCACCAGCGATCTAACCTCGATCGCGGCCGATCGGCCTCCATTTATTTCTTCGACGCTGTTCAGCTGGATGCAGAGTCAGACAGAACAATTGCGCGCGGCAGCGAATCGCACGCAGGCCTTTCATAATCCTGGGGTCGAACCTGTTCACGGCGATTTGAATGAAGGGAATGTACTTGTCACAATGAACGATTGGTTCATCATCGACTGGGATGACCTCACCCTTGGCGACCCTGCAATTGAGTTTGCAATTATGCTTTGGCCGGTGATCTATCGAAAAGGGCAAACAGTGGCGGCAGTTCGCTATCCCGACAACAGATACCGGTTTTGCCAAAAGGATGGAAGTGTGCCTCCGAGCACAATTGCTTGACGAAGTTATCGATACAGTCGCCGATTACGTTGAGGTGAGGGCGGTCCCCTCAAGACAAGCTGAAGTTCAAGGCGTAAAGAAGAGGCGCCACGAGGAAGCACTGAAACGGTACACTGCCTTGTGGGGTAAGTTGTAATAGAGATTGTAGGCGGTCGCGTCGTCAGTGAGCGCAAAGCTGCACAGCGTACGTTGCACTCGTATGCAATCCATCGAAATCCTTATTCGCCCCTTAATCGCCCCTCGGGAATAAATGTGTCAGTTCGCCTTTTTGCCTGGCGTGCTCTCCAAAGCAGACTACCGAGGTCCGTGCTCGGCGGCATAATCCCCGATCACGTAACCTAATACACCTTGGCCGCGCCGCGATTATGTTTCACACTGAATCTGGATCACGACTAAAACGCAGAGCGCTTCCCTCTCGCGGTCCGTTGCACCTCTACCCTGCCTACCTCACCGGATTCCCTCGCGCATTGGCGAGAGCTCCTTCTCGCGTGGTGAAGGGCCACTTGACGGCATCAAGTCCTGGGCGAAATCCTGCACCCGTTATTCCTACCCGTATTCTCAATTCGATTACTGCAGCGGCAATACTGCCAAGCTGTTCGTCTTCGCGAGTGGGTGTGGCGAACCTGGAGCCGGTACAAGAGTGCCGTTTTTTAGCGTGTAGATGTAAAGACCAGTACTGGAAATAGCAAAGAGGTGGCCGGACTTGTCCCACTTAACGTCCGCGAACCTTACTCCGGGCGCTACGGGCGGCTGGACAAGAGTTAGCTTGCCGCTGCTGGATAAATGGTAGAGGTACAGGCCTTTGCCGGCGCCTGCAAGGTATGAGCCAGTAGGATCAAACCACAGTGCTGAGATGCCGGAAGATGGAACCGCTTGGGAAGATCCCGACACAATCGAAAGCGTACCGTTGTTGTTGATCCGATAGTCGACCAGATACTCTTGCGCCGGGTTCGTGTCGACATATTTCGATGATCTATCGCGACCCAGGGCGAAGCGTCAGGAGCTATGACGTCTAGATGAGCTCTGCTTCGTACTTCGTATGAGCAGGCAAAAAGACAGTAACCGACGTGCCGTGCATCTCAGAGTCTGCGTGGCTTTCGATTGTGATCTTTCCGCCATGGCCTTCGACAAATTGTTTCGCTACGAATAGACCAATGCCCGTACCGACAGTGGCTCGCGTCGTGAAAAAGGCGTCGAAGACTTTGGGCAAGACCTTTTCGGGAATCCCTACACCGTTATCTGTGATGGTGAGAAATACGCCCTGGTCTGAATCTTGGGTATCCCGAACAGAGATTTCCAGTATTCCTCCCGAGGGCATCGCGTAAATCGCATTCATCATTAGGTTCGAAACCGCCTGCATCATCTCGCCACGTCGAAGCTGGAGCTTGCGCGAGGACGAGATGAACTGCTTGATTGCGATCTGAGAAGCGCTACAACGCGGCTCATAGATGGTAACCACGTGTTCCACAATCTCATCCAGAGACGCCATGGTCGCAGCTGCATGTTCTCGGTAGTATCCAAGGGTCTGCTTGGCAATATGCGAGACGCGACCGAGTTCGTTTTCCGCTGTACCTAGATAGTTCTCGCCTTCCTGGTCAGTCATCTTTGATCGCAGCAAGAATAGTAAGTTCATCACTGCTTCGAGTGGATTGTTGATTTCGTGAGCAATCGTGGCTGCCATGCGTCCAGTAGCGGCGATCTTCTCCGCCTGCAGTAGCGACTGTTCGATGCGTTTGCGATGCGAGACGTCACGCAGGATCTTCGATGCTCCGATTACTCGACCTTGCGCGTCTTTGACGGGGGATACCGTTAGGGAGACATCGATAAGCCGCCCGTCTTTCGTCAGTCGGATTGTTTCAAAGTGCTCCACCCTGCGACCCGCTCGGATATTGCTGAGGATGGTCGTTTCGTCGGAATGCAGATGTTCTGGGATCAACTTCAAAATCGAACATCCGATCATTTCTTCCGCCGCATAGCCGAAGACCCTAGTGGCGGAGTCGTTCCAACTGGTAATGATCCCATTGAGGTCCTTGCTGATAATCACATCCTCTGACGAGGCAACAATCGCAGCAAGTTCACCCAGATTCTTCGCGCTCTCGCGTAGCGTTCGCTCGGCCGCACGAGCTTCCGTGACGTCCTCGACGATACCCAGAATCCTTCCTTCTAAACCAGCTCTTGGCGGTTGAAGATTTCCGTTGATCACGACACATCGTGAAACCCCGTCGGGACGGGAGATCATGCCCTCAAAAACCAAGGGCTCACCCATCGCTAATGTCCGCCCTACAGCGTTTCGGAAAGCATCCCTGTATTCGCGATGAAGAACCTCTGTGATGAACGCCGCTCCGTTGAGCGGCTCCTGATCGCGCGTTCGACCGAAGATGTCGTACATGCGATCGTTCTCCCATGTACCACGATCAGAAGTAGTGTCCCAGACGAAGACGCCAAGCTTGGCAACTTCGGTCGCGAGCTTCAATCTGGCTTCGCTCTCGCGCAACCGTTGGGTCCCAAGCACCACTTTCGTCGTATTTCGGAACGCGTCGTAGACGCCTCTGATCTGGCCATTCTCATAGACAGGAATCAGAGAGTAGCTCCAATAGTGATCTTCAAGAACGCCGTCGAAGAGTATCGGGATGAATATGTTGTCCCTGACCGCGGTTTTTCCCTGATACAAGCAGGCTTCAAGATCGGCGACGACCAGTTCCCATGCTTCGTTGAAAACGTTCCGGTACAAGCCTCCCAAGGCCGCTGGATGCTTCACCGTAAGCGTAGGAATCGCTGCATCGTTATAGAGAAATACCATCTCAGGTCCCCAGGAGAGAATCGTTGGGAACGGAGAGTGGAGCATCAAATTTACGGTGGCAAGGAGAGTTTCGGACCACTCTTCAATCGGACCCAAAGGCGTCCCAGACCAATCGTGCGCACGAATCCGTCCAGCCATTTGGCTCGACCCAGTGATCAGGGTATCCGCTCGGGATGTATGGACTCGCATGTCCACTCGACGACCGTCCTAGCCTGCCCGAAATCTTGGACCTTTACATCCTACATACCTTATCCAGAATAGTAGCCCGGAGTGCTTTTCAAAATGCCTTGATTGTCTTTCCTTCGAGTGTGTCACTGTTCCATCCGTCGTGACCGGACCTTCTTCTGCAGGCTTATCGAAACCATGTCAGCAGCGAATCCGCACGAGAAGAGACTCCTCTTGATGCTCGCTACGTTGGCCGGCCCGCGAGGATTGTGGCACTCGGGAGATGGCGGTGGCTGGCCTTTAGCTCTACGGATCGCAGTAACGCGGGGCGAGCATACAGGGATAGTATTGCCCCGTTGTGGGATAGACCCCCAGTTCTCTCGCATCCCATAGCTCTTTCCTTCGCTTCTGTTACCGGTCTGTATTTCGATCGCGACTTTGTCCACGCTCCTCCTGCTCGCTTGCCAGTGCCCGCTCCGCTTGTGGAGTGCTTATCCCTTCTGCAGGCAGGCGGATAATGCCGTAAGCTCCGGCGGCAACAGCCGCTCCGATCAGCGGCGCAACGATGAACAGCCATAACTGCTGGATTGCCCAGCCTCCAACGAAGATGGAGGGACCGATGCTGCGAGCAGGGTTCACTGAAGTGTTGGTGACAGGAATCCCCACCAGATGGATCAGCGTAAGCACCAAGCCAATCGCTAAACCCGCGAACCCGACGGGAGCCTTGATATCAGTCGAACCCAGGACGGTAAGAACCAGGAACATAGTCAAAACAATCTCCGTCACGAGCGCTGCGCCCATCGAGTATTGCCCCGGTGAATGAATACCGAATCCGTTCGCGCCCAGTCCAGCTGTAGTCACGTCATAGCCAGAAGCCGCACCATTGGCAACGAAGAGAATCACTGCGGAGGCGATCACCGCGCCAACGATTTGCGCGATCACATATGCGCCCGCATCTCTCCCCGCGATCTTCTTTGCCAGGAAAACTCCCAGCGTCACGGCGGGATTGATGTGGCAGCCTGAGATTGGTCCGATGGTATAAACCATCGCCAGCAGCGATAACCCGAACGCGAGCGCTACCCCCGTATATCCTATGTGACTACCCGCGAGAACAGCGCTCCCCACACCACCGAACACCAAGACAAATGTCCCGATCATCTCCGCCAGATATTTCTTCATGTTCACCTCCTGGGGGGTGGATTATATTCCAACCGCGACGCACCTACCGAAATTCACGCGAGCTTGCTAGAATCGTCCACCGAAGGTTGAGCAGTTAGGAGGGGACCATGCAGACCAAGTGGTGGCGTTTCCTCCGGCGCAAGAGCAGGGGCGATTGAGCGACACAGACTTGCAGTAGCTAATGAAGAAAGAGGATGGGCGGACCTTACGGCAGAGCTTAGCGCACGATTCTCTTAGGTGCCTTCCAGTCGAGTCGCTGCATTGTGAGCACCTTTCAGTCTTTTTTTGCCCATTAAGTTGTGCAATTTTTGCACCACTCCAAGAGAAAACATTCCCATTAGGGGAAGTTGGGAAACGGTTTTGCTCATGTCCGCTGAGCAGGAAAGAAAACTTCGGCTGGCACGCAGCATTTTGGGTCACCCAAAAGGGTCACCCAAACGCTCAGAATGAGCTGATTTAGTAGGAATGAGAGCAGTTGAGAGGGCTGTAAGTGATTGAAAACAGGTGAGAGCAGCTATGAGTCTCTGTTTCGGGACCAGGGGGTCGGAGGTTCAAATCCTCTCTCCCCGACCATAACTATAACAAAACAGAGCACTTAAAAACAGAGCTGCAGGGACTGCAAAAAGGGTCACCCAAAAGGTCACCCAAACGCTTTTTGTGGCGTGCTTTTTCGACGCTGAAATTTGCAGATTTGATCGCATCGGATACGAAAACAGCGTCATCACGCTCGAGTTCTTGCAGACGAACCCATAGCCATTCGAACCCTCAAACGCTCGCCATAACCTGTTCTCGCGTCAATGGCGTTGCTTCCACGTATGCATAGCTCCAACAAATTCAGGAACCGGCACCCATTTCCGCGATACCTGTTTCACTCAGGCGTGCGGCCGTTTTAGTGGCGGCGAGGGTCGGGGTGGGGTGGTGCACAAGCAATCTTGCCGCCCGCAACAACGCCCCAAATTCGCGCAACCTTCTCTCTTGTCGCGAATCTTTAAGAGGTCTTTCTGAGTAGGAGCACTTGCCATGAGCACCGGCGTCGTATCTTATACAGAGCCTTCTTTTCACCGCGTGCAACTGCTGGAGCGGTTGAATCAGGCGACTCACCGCATCAGCTCCATCCTCGACGTCGAGCGTCTGCTTGATACCGTGGTGAATGAGGTGGCCGACGCATTCGGCTTATGCCACGCCATCGTACTGCTTCGTGATCCCTCCTCAGACGATCTCGTAACCGCTGCTGTACGAGGCAGTAGTGAGAAAAAAGGTTCCCGATTCCGCATCGGACGCGACGGCTTAGTCGGACAAACCGCAGCGCTTCGAAGGGCCTACTATGCCCGCGATGTCCGCGAAGAGCCGCTTTACATCTGTTGCAACAGCCGGATTCGCAGCGAACTCGACATTCCCATCGTTTCCGGAGATGAATTGCTCGGAGTCATAAGTTTCGAGCGTGAACAGGTTTCTGGATTCACAGACGATGACGTCGAAGTCTTCACCAACCTCGCAGAAAACATCGCCATCGCCATTCAGAACTCCCGCCTCTACGAGCACGTGCAGACAGCACACAACCGACTCGCCCAGGCAGAAGAAGAGGCTCGCCTGGTACAGCGTTCCCTGTTTCCCCAGGCTCCGCCCGTTCTGCCCGGCTTCTTGTTCGACGGGGAATGCATGTTTGCCGGTCGCACCGGGGGCGATTGGTTTGATTACATCCCGCTCGGCCCTTCGCGATACGGTGTCGTTCTGGCCGACGTCTCTGGCAAAGGCATGGCGGCAGCACTGCTTATGACCACCACACGCACTCTGCTACGCCTCCTCGCAAAGCAGTATCCCGAACCGTCGGACGTGCTCTCGCACCTGAACCAAGCGTTGCTGCAGGAGTTCCCGGATGCGCGTTACGTCACGATGATCTACGGTGTGGTGGACGCAGGAAGGCGCACCTGGACATTCTCTAACGCCGGGCACCCCACACCATTGTTTGCGCACAACGGCACCACCGAGTACCTGCACACTCAAACAGGATTCCCCCTCGCGCTGCTCGACTCCGCCTATGATCAGCGAACCGTAGACCTACCTCCTGGCTCCCAGCTGCTGCTCTACAGCGACGGCGTTACCGAGGCATATGGCAATGACAACGTTGAGTTCGGAACTGACAACTTGCAGTCCTATGCGAGTAAGGAAGGCTTGACGACGGGGACCCTGCTCAGCGCAGTATCCCGCTACTCCCTGCCCAATCTTTTGCAGGACGACGCAACTGCCGTGATTCTCAGTAGCTTGAACTGAGTCGTTAGCTTGCTAAGCCTTTGTCTCGGCTGCACCTCGGAAGAAAATCAGTCCAGTAATGCTGGAGTAAATGCTGTTTTTTGGAAGGAGCGACATTTAATCCTTGGCCGCACGGGGCGGGTTTACTCCCTGCAAAACCCCTCTCCCGCCTTGATAATCAGACAATCCTTCTTGTCCAGCAGCCATTTCATCCCGGTGTCTTCCCCATTGCCTGCGTGGATGGATTCGACTATCCCGTTCCGCTTGAACTGGATGCCGTCGCCAGTAGAAACCCCTTCATAGGACTCAACTCCATCGAGTGACCGAACATTGACGATATATTCGTCATCCTTCTTCGATAGAAGTAGATAAGTTCCTTCTGGCCCGGTCCACTGGCCCACCCATTTGTCAACGGGGGCACTAGCCGCTATTGGCGTAGGCGTGACAACACTCGATGGAGTACCAATCCCCTTGGCCGATGGCTTTTCATTAGACTGTTTACGGTCTTTGCAGGCTGCGAGGAGAACTATCATAAAGGCTACACAAAACCCAGTTCTCATCAACACTATGCTCCCTTGCTCGGATGAGGTCTCTTAGCTTGCAACGCCAGAGAATAGGTCACGCGACGAATGCCGACGGATGTATCGAGTCATATGCCAATATCTGGGTCGCCAGTTTGTCTACCACTTTGTAGGAAGCTGCTGTTAGTAGCTCAAGGAAAGGATCAGCCTCACCGCGACTGCTCGCAATCTTCGAGCGGTAGAGATTCTGTATGAACTGATCGTACATCTTGCAATACACGCCACGCCAATCGTCCTCTACATCGCCTAATCGGCATGCGATTGCCACTAAGCAGGAGCAGCTTGCTTCAGCGAAGCAGAATCTTTGTTTCTCCCGCCGAATCAAATCCTCTGTCTTGTCACCGGGATGGAAGTAAGCAACCAGTGTCTGCTTATCCTTCTCTGTGAAATCATCGAACAAGTACGGAACCGCGCTGATGATTGTGTGGGAACACGCAATAATTGCTTTCCGAGTTGCCAGCACTTGCTCCCAATGACTGGATGTCGTCGCTAAAGCCCGCAAAAAGGTCGAATGATAATTCAGCCACTCAGCTTGCCACAGAGGGATAGATGAAATTAAAACTTGTGCTGCGTCTTTCAATGATTTCTTAGCCCGCGCATCCCTTGTCACTTCAAGAGATATTTTCTCCAGCTCTGCAAAACTTAAATGATGCTGTGCTGCTGGCGAAGCTTGTCTCCCGAGTCTGGTGGCAAACTGTTTGAAAAAGGCTTCTATTGACATGAACAGTTCGAGCCTCTGGCACTTGCTGTGGATGTCGCTCACCGATATCCGCACGGTTACTAAAGGCGTATTAACGCTTTGCCAACGTCATCAGGCGCGAGTGAGCTGCCACACTGACGATGCGGGTTACGTCGGTGCTGGCTTTGATTTTGAACATCAAGTGAACTGCTCTCTTAAGCACTCGAACGCAGACTTGCCAAGTCGCTGCCTGCGGCTTCATTCAAATCGCGGGATGTCGATCCCAGGAGTGCTAGACTTGGGCGCATTTCTTTATGGGTACCGCGACCCAATTAGCGACGCAGCGGCTTTCGACGTCACAGTCCCGTGTGCTCGTCCTGCTCGCAGTTTCGGTTTTTATCAATTACATCGATCGCGCCAACCTGTCGATCGCTGCGCCAATGCTCAAAGATGAGCTGGGCTTTTCTGCGTCTCATCTCGGGATTCTGCTCGCTTCCTTTTTCTGTACGTATGCCGTCTTTCAACTCATTTCCGGCTGGCTTGTAGACCGCTTCGATGTCAGCTTAGTGATGGCTAGCGGGTTCCTCCTTTGGTCGATCGCCACTGCTGTTACGGG
>CAWBVM010000014.1:0-10185 GCA_963792225.1 Terriglobales bacterium
GAGCGTCGGTGCATACTCCTGCCCGAGCACGGGATCGGATGTACGGGTCGCCCAGAGCGGGTAAAGCTTCGGCTGCGGAGGCGTTTCCCAATCAACCGAGGTGAGGGGACTTTGGCGCGCAACTCGGGCGGTCAAGTGCACCCCGCTTAGCATGGTAAACATTACGGGAGTGATCGCCCAAAACCCGCATCTGGCGAACTGACGGTCGTACTCCCACGACCCGACTGACGCTTCGCTAAACGGATCGTCGAACCCTACCGCGTTTTCCGTTACTAACCTGCCGCAGTCTGCCCAAACCTTGTGGATTCAGCGCTTGCGACTGCACAGGGGAGCATAGCCCGTTGAATCGACGAGTCTTGAGTTCCCCCAGAGAAAGCGGCTGCGATGGCGCGGGATCCGCATGTCATTTTTGACGGCCGTGGTCGCCAGAAATGGCGGGATCTGTTGACGCATCATTGTAAAAGGTATCAATGCCATAGAACAGCCTGCAAACTGGAAGCAACTTGCTGTAAGTGCCAGCCCGCTTCTGATAGTCGGTGCGATCGTTGCGGCCAATCCCTTCGTCGCTGCTGCGGCTAACCAGCCGCATCGCCGGTAGCAAACTTCGGCGCGAACCTCGTGTGGTCAAATAATGCGTGCGTCGGCTGAGCGCTAGGCGTTTTGCGATGATGGAAGATCCGGAATGAAGGACAAAAGATGGGCACGGCAGCATTTTCAATCGAAGAATGAGCCTGAAGGCGGGAGCGTAGCGGCCACTGCCAAGCCTCCTTTCTGATAAACGATTCGTGATGTAAATCTCGCCTCCCTCATAATCCCGCCGGAGCCGCCCGTCGCTTGACTTTTGATGGACAGAACGGCGCACAGCGGGCAAGGGCGCGCCGGGTTTTGGCGCGGCGAAGCAAACCCTTGCACGACCAGAACAGCCTGAACCCGGCGCGGTGCCACGAAACAACGGTCTCCGCCTTGACGATGATGAGTGCTGGCCCACTCGGTCCACAAACGACGGAGTGCAATCCAGAACCAACGGTCAAAGCCTCGCAGTCGGGGCCGGGCTTGCTTCCACTGGAGCACGACGCGCTGCTGGCGAATAGTGACGGCCTCGACTACGGCGGTGTCGAGTCACAAAAAAGGCTCGTAGGTAAGTGAATGCGACTAGAATGAGCGCCATCATCGTTCTGGTGTTACGCGATACGGCGTGACACCGTCTGCTCCAAAGTTGTTGATTCCGTTCGTAGATGAATCTTGATGATCCACAGGCTCTTCGGTCTGTTTGACCTTGCGTCGGGATTCCGGCAAAGAGCGAACACTAAGGCGGAGCGAAGCTGATGTGGTAATCACTTCGCTACCTCAGCCACGCAGATCAGTCTGGAAAGATAGTCCTTCTGGAACACTGGCGGGCCCCCGCCCATGTCGAGTTGAAGTTTTACGGTCAAGGATCTCCCGTTGGGCATCCTGAAAGGATTATTGTTGAGACGTGGAATCCATTCTAGATTGTTCGGGGCCCCGGCTCGCTGCCACGTCTCGGCCTTCGCGAAGAACTTGAACACCGCCCACAGCCCGTCGTCCGCCGACCAGCCCAGGTCTGGCCCTCCAAGATTCACTGTTGCCTCCGCCCCGTGCGCGCCGGAGCCTTGCCACGTGAACGCCTTGGGGGTGGCTTCACCGCCTTTGTAGCTCAACACCTGACCATCCAACTTGAGGCCAATTCCCACCACGCCCTCGGACGGAAGCGGTTTCAGCGTATACGCGATATGTGGATCCTGCGTGCCCCCCGCGTAAATAAAGCCTGAAAATTCCGCAGCGTGATTGAAGAAGCTGACGAATCCGGGTGTCAGCGTGACAGCGCCGGGAGCAGCCAGGTATTGCGATCCTTGCTTCGGCAGCATCTTCTGCAGGCTCTCCGTATAGAACTTCCACAGCGCGCCATCCGGTTTCGCGAAGATCCCGTTCACGTCGGGAATCGTGGCCTGCGGAGCCGAAGGACTAGGATTGAACGGATACTTAGCCAGCAAACGTTTGTACTGCCCGCAGAATTCTTTCCCCTTCGCATTCAATTGGTCCGGAACCAGTCCGCGCAACAGCGCTTCGACGTTGGTGATGGGATCCTCCATCAGTTTCTGAACGATCGCATCCACGTGGCCCTCGCGATCCCCGCGGAATGTCTGTGCTACCTGCTTGGTGACGATCCGGGCATCGGCGGTGCTCTTCAAGGTTAGAGCGACCACGACATCGTCCAATTTTTGAGCGCCCGCCGTTCCTTCCACCGCGGTCTGCAATTGCAGCAGCGCATTCATGTACGCCTGGTTCGGGCCGCCCACAAATCGATCGCTGTTCGGCGGTACCGCGGCCTGCACCGGCTGAAACGCTTTCACCACGTCGGGATTATCCACCGCCGTATTTGTCGACGCAAGCGAGAACAAAGCCAGCAGCGGCGATGAATTCCCTGCCAGCGTGTTCAGCTTTTTCGAAGCATCCTGAATGTCCTTGTACTTCACGACAGAACCGGCTCTGAGATATGCGCGCCATTGTTTGATGTAGTCCGAGTAGTACCTCGTCGTCAGCAGCTTCGACAGATTCGCGCCTCCCGCCTGCGGACCCGCACCCTGATCTCCCAACACCCAAGCCTCACCCTTCAGCGATGCCGTCGGATCCTTGAAGGCATTCTTCATGAAATCCCAACCCGGCTTAGTGAAGGGTCCTGCGACATCATACCCGTCCACCACCGTCTCCGCCGAGCCTGGAAATTTCTTGTTGAAGTTGATCGGCTGCGTATTCTTCGCAGCATCCGCCAGCAAAGCCCCGTACACGCGCTCGAAGCCCTCGAATTGCCGTAGATACTTGCGCGTCTTTTCCACCGCCGCGGCGTCGTTATCCGAAGAAAACGGATTCTCCAATTTCAATTCATCGTTGTAAAACTCGAATTGCTTATGCGCGAGCGCCATCCGTTCGGCATCCACATTCTCTCCGGCGCTCCACCGATTTAGCAGGACGTACGACAGGAATGCACGTGTGCTCTTGTCGTGATTTGACGTAATAATCAGGTAGGCCTTTAGCGTCTCATACGTCCGCTGATAATCTGGGCCCGGCGTGGCTGGCAACTGACGCAGTGTCTCGATCATTTTTTCCTGCGTTTGCCCGAACAAGGCGCGCCGAAAGCTCTCGAAGTAGATGCGGCGCACCTCGGGATACAGTTGGTCACCGACATAGAAACCCCAGCGGTAGCTCAGCGGAGGACCATCGCGACGGTATGAAGTCAGGAGCGCGAGAGATTGCCGAAGAGTTTCCAACGGCTGCAGCGCATCGACGGAAGGCAAACGCGTTCCGTTGATGCCTATTAATGAAGAACGGCGTAGCGCGTAGTCAACTTTCGCTTGGAGCGCACGATTGAGAAACCAGGAGTTGGCGGCCGCGGCCCCCCAAAGAGTCACGAGGACTAGACAGCCGATCAGAATAACACGCCGCGACACCTTAACGGCATCGGCCAGCTTCACTCCGTGCTTAAGGAGACGGCTGCGAAAGCGGTGAAACGGGAACGGTTCTCGCGCAACCTGAAGCGTCAAGGGCGATAGCTCGTCTGCTTTTAGAGAACTGCAAAACACCTGCTGAGTGCTTGAGTTATCTTCACAAATGGTCCTCAGGTATTTCATTGTGGCTCGCCGCTCTCCCCAAGTCCCAGCCAGCCGGTAGCGACTGACCGCGAGTTCCAGCTGCTGAGTTGCATGTGCGAAGGTCCTGTCCGGCGCCGGATTCCGTCGAAGAAGTTCTATAATCGCTTTGCGGACCTCGTATTCCCTCTGAGCACCAAGCTCGCGAATTAGACCTAATCGGAGGTCGTCAGGCATCGAGCCGTTCCTGAACCACGGCAAGCGGATCAATTTAAGGAGATTCGACTCATTGACAACACCCTTCGGCATACAACCAAGCCCACCGAGATGCAGTGTCAGATCCCAGTGCAACTCGGGGTAGACAGCACACGCGCTCGTCCAGATAAAAAGCTCAGGCCCGAGTTCGAGCCGCAGCCACCGCACGAGTTCAAGGACGTCAGTACCTCCGGGCATTGCCGCCGCACTTGGGGTTCTTTCAGGGTCACTCGGATTCAGGCCTCCGAAGAAGTCAACTACGGACAACAGGCCGTCCGTGGTGGCCGGTAACAGGAGGAATCGCCCTGATAGTTTCTTTTCGCGCGCGCCCCAGGAGCCGACAGGAACCGGAGTGAGAATGGCGCAGCTCGGCCATGAGGAAAGCACGTCGGCCCAGTCTGTGAAATCACCCGTTACCGGATCGAGCAAACTATCTGCATCGCCCAGCAATATGGCGCGATGGTCACTGTAACGGGTTCGCAAGTCTGAGAGAGAAACTGGTGCACCCGCCTTTTCATTCCAGCAGGTACGCGGGTCGCCATCAAAAAAATATCGTTGAACATAAAGACCCTCCTCCTCCAGCAATTGCGCAAGCTCAGCAAACATTGCTGCCTGGTGGTCCCGATGGGATACGCGGTCAATTAGAAGCAGATACTCCGGAAAGCGGCTATTCAGTCGATATTCAAAGGATGGCTTCCCTGCAGACGCGACAGTTGCGTAGACTGTTGCCCGCACGTTCAAGTGGTATGAATCCCCCGGCTGGCGAGCATGCAGGCGACGCGCAGCCGTCGCAATGCCAGAATAAGGATAGTACCTAGGATGATCGTCAACGCGGACCGGCCATGAAAACGGCGGATGCAGCGCCAATTGCCTCTGGAGGACCAAGTGCCTCTTGCGTTTGCGAAGCAATGAAACAGCGATCAACGACAGCGCTAATGTTGCCCCCACAAGAATGGTTCGTGGCCGCCATCGCGCTGGCGATTCAGAAGCTCGAGTCCGCCGAGATGGCTGAGGTGAGCCGGTTGCGACTGGTTTGGGCGGAACCGATGGTGACTGGGGGCCTTCAAAGCCCTGCGTTGCAGGCGCGGCGGACTCAGAAGTGGCAGGGAGCGAGCCGGGGGAGTCGGCCGCGGGCACAGAAGAAGAGAGATTCTCCTTCCACAGTACAACGCCCATTGCCAATGCGATCACGATTGCGGCTACCAAATACGATTTGCCGGCTCCACGCCTAACCTTTTCTCCGGAGCTTGTCATGGCGACGCCTTGGACTTCGCTCGCGTCCGTGGAATGCTCCAGAGCGGGGAAAAAGCTGTCGAACGCGGCATAAAACGCGTGCTGTTGCTGTGAGTTAACAGCGAACAGTGGGCACAGTAATGACTTGAGATCATTCGGGGAACAATGTCCCGAGATCTGGGCGATTAATTCCTGGAGACGTAGATGATGGTCCACACCAATGACAAACCCAAGCCGACGCAGGTGGGCGAGAAACTCACCAAACAGCAGCGGCTGATGACCACTTGAACGCATACCTAGCCTGGCAGCCTATCAGGCGTTTCGGGCACACCGAGCCGTTCAAGCAGCGCCAAATCCTCATTTGTCTTTGCCAGTGCCGCGTAACTAAACACGAGCACCTCCTGTTGCCCCGGCTTGAGATCCGCGATATCGATGTCTAGCTTCTGCACGATTTGCAGCCACGCGAGGCACTCGGCGGTGGCAGGCTTTTTCTTTAGCGGCAGCGAGCGAATCATCTCGAAGTGCCGAATAGCATGTTCGAGCATTTGCGCGGTGAAGGTCGAGGCACGCCGAAGGCGCCGCTGTACAATCGCTCTAAGCCTTTCCGAATCGGGGAATGAAATGTGATAGAAGATACATCGTCGCAGAAAAGCATCCGGCAGGTTCTTCTCCGAGTTACTCGTAAGTATTAAGATTGGACGCAAACGACCGTCGGCAACCAGAGTCCGTCCGGTTTCCGCAACAGTAAAGGACATCGTCTCGAACTCATTCAGAACGTCGTTTGGCAGGTCCCGTGGCGCCTTATCGATTTCGTCAATGAGCACCACAGAGCGAGTCGGCCGCCTTGCTTGAAGATGCTCGGGGAGGAGAGGATCTGCCCCATTCGGATCTGTGGATAACAAAACCGCCAGGCCGAGGGCCTCATACGCAATATACGGCTCGACACCGATGTCGTCCTTGCGGAACTGTGCATCGTGAAAGTGCCGCAATGCGTCGTACCGGTAGAACAAGTCTCGTGCTGTCGACGTAGTCTTCGTGTTAAAGACCAGCGGGGGCGGAAGGTTTAATTCATAAGCAACGCTGGACGCAAGCTGAGTTTTGCCAGTGCCAGGCTCTCCTGTGAGGAGCAGTGGCTGTCCGAGTGCCAGCGCGACGTTCACGGCATCGCGTAACGGTTTGTCCGCATAGTAGAAGCGCGGATCGTCAAGCTCGTGAGGCTTCTCGTACGCCGGCAGTGCGAGATTCCGGCTAAGTATCGTTGTCCCGTTACCAGAATAGAGATTGAAATGATCACGGCTACTCATGAATAACCCCTCTCGGAAAGGAATGCCTGCTGAATCGCGCTGAGTTCGGTCTCGATTTCGGCCATGGTCTTGGCGGCGCGCATTGTGCAATCAGCTCCAAAGATTCTCGAAGATGCATGAAGGCGCTCTTCTTCGCTGGAAAGGATCCTGTGCAGGCTCAACCATTCCAGGACGTCATCCCTCGTAATGGATCCAAGCTCATCCAGAAGCAGGCAACGATTTGTGTCGTCCGCATCGGGGGCTGCTGGCCTTATGCTGATATCGCGGAGCTGACGTCGGATCCGCTGGTTCATCAACTTTCGGCTAAGTGCCCTAGGACGCAAGATCAAGCGCAGCCATTCCAGCCGTGTATCCGGCGGAAAGATTACGTTGAGAAACACGAGCAATTGAGGTGTTTGCCGGGTCACCGGAATTCCGGCCAGGTAATATCTATATTTGCCAATCAACGTCTTGGTCGAAGCATCCCACCGAGTAGCACGGATATCGTGTTGAAGAAGCACATAAGATGATGACGATAAGGTGAGGAACGCACCGAGTGCTGCAGGGGATGTATCTTTTATCTCTATGCCCTGAGTTGGCGCCAGTTGCTCAAATAGCCACCCAACCAGCCGTTGAAATCGAGTCTCAACCGGTCCTTCATATTGCCACGGGATTCTCTTAAGGCGTACTGGTGAAACATCTTCCTCGCGCGATCTGCGTGCTCGAAGTTCCAGTTGGTATGAAAAGCGCTCGATGAGACTTTCGTGGCATGCTCCTTCCACCCCGGGTATGATGCATACTCTGGGACGTCTCTCATCTTCTTCCGAGCAGATCGTGATAAACCGTTTAAAATCATCCTCCTGTGATCTGCGATCACACATCTTGGCGCCAGACGTCCAAGGCTAGGGGTCGTGTCCTCCAAGAGCGATCCACGCCTATTCACCTCATACGCCCCAATGGCCGCCATGATATCGTTGGCAAACGCTAGGGGCGAGGGATATCGCACGTCTTCGGCGAAGGACAAAGCACGTGCGATTGCCTGCTCGGCTCTTTCCGGAAGGTCCGGGCGGAGTGCCCGGGCGCTGCGATATTTACCGTTAATTTGCATCCCGTATAGTTCGACGGGTGTTTCTGCATTGAACGGGATACGCCCGGTGAAAAGCTCATATGCCAAAACACCTAACGCATAGTTGTCGCTTGCGGCACTGGGCTTTCCCGTAAGTTGCTCGGGAGCCATGTAGCGAAAGCTTCCGGCAACCCGTGTCATCGCGTCGATAGGCTTTTCAGAACCACGAATGACTGCGATTCCGAAGTCGATCAGCTTTGCTCGTCGCTCTCCACCCACGAGCGTTTGCACCATAATGTTTTCAGGCTTTAAATCGCGGTGCCAAATTCCGCTTGCATGTGCCGCCTCAAGCGCTCCCGCAACCTGGCGCAAAATCTCGGACGCAAAGTTCAGGTCGATGCCGCCTGAGCGCATGAGAGATCGGAGTACGACGCCATCGACATATTCCATGACCAGAAATGGCCGACCATCCAAGGCTTCTCCTGCATCCAATATCGAAACGATGCCTGGGTGATTGAGCCTCGCCAGCGCCTCTACTTCAGCGCTGAACTGCTGGCGCGCCCAAATATCTATTTCCTTTTGCAAGACAATCTTCACAACAACAGGTTTTGAGCGCAATTGCTGATCACTTGCGAGATAGACGATGCCAAATCCGCCGCGCCCCAGCTCTTGTCGGAGTAGATAGCGATCATTTATCAAGCTGCCTGGTGGCACGTTAAAATCAACTACCGCAGTTACAGCACCACCGAGGTCAAAGGTTTTCGAAGGGGTCCGCAATCGCTGCTCATCCGCATGATCGCCAAAGCCGGCCTCCAGAAGAGAACTGCCGGTCCGATTATGTTGCTGAATCAGGGATTCGAGGTGCGCTCTCAACTCTTTGTCAGATGCACATGCATTATCCAGAAAGGTAGAGCGTTCCGGTGGCGGAACGCTCAGTGCTTGATCGAAAAGCGTCTGAATGTGCTTTAGCCGATCGGGCGTCATCGAGTATGCTCCGCGCTTATCGCTTTCTGGGCTTTGCGGGGCAGCAGCACCAGCCCCATTACCTAGTGGGACAATATAGCACTCCTGCACCCACCCAGTATGTTCATCCGATGAATGGAGTGTCCGAGAAAGTGGGAGTGAAGACTCTCGAAAACGGCGACTGGCGAAAACCACCAAGGCATCACGATTCTCGATGGCGGGCGCGGAGGTGGCTTTCTGCTGGATATCGCGCGTCATACCGCTCGAACTCATCGCGCGTTATAGGGATCGCAGTCAGACAGGGATGTGTTGCAACGTTTCGGAGGAGCCTGCTGGTAGGCTGGAGAGATCGTGGAGAAGGCAGCTCGACCGGCGATCTTTAAGGGGCGGCAGACCGAGCCCATTTTCATTCTCTGTGCGATTCGTTGGTACCTGCGGTATTCGCTTTCGTTGCGCGACGTCGAGGAGCTGCTGATCGAACGTGGCTTGGAGGCCGACCACACCACAATCTGGCGCTGGGTTCAGCGTTACGGCCCGGAACTGGATCAGCGGCTGCGCCCTCACCTCAAGCCCACCAACAAATCCTGGCGTGTCGATGAGACCTACATCAAAGTGAAAGGACGCTGGTGCTATCTGTATCGCGCGATCGATTCCGCCGGCGTCACCATCGACTTCCTGCTGTCGGCAATCCGCGATGCGGCTGCGGCCAAACGCCTGTTCCGCAAGGCGCCGCTTGACCCGTCGCACGCACAGCCCCGAGTGATCAATACCGATGAGGCGGCGATTTACAAGTCGGCGATTCCGGCGGTCAAGCAGGAGGGGACGCTGAGGAAGCGCTGCCGCCACCGGCCGGTGCAGACTTGAATAATGTATTGGAACAGGATCATCGCGCGATAAAACGAAGGGTGAAAGCGAAACAAGGTTTTCGGGAATTTCAAGCGGCGCAACGGACGATCCAGGGGTACGAAGCGATGCACATGATCAGGAAGGGGCAAGCGCGGTGGGTGAGCGGAGGCGACATCGTGCGACAGAATCGGTCCGTCGATCAACTCTTCGGATTGGCGGCGTAATCGCCGCGGTTTCGGATCTTGAGGGACAAGACCCATGCTGTTCGACAAAGATGCAACACATCCCCGGAGAGAGTGCCGGGACCATGTGATTGTCTTCAACGAAGCATCACTGTATCGGCACGTGAAGTCTTTGGTTCCGTACTATCACGAATCCCGGACGCACCTTGCACTGGATAAGGACTCGCCGAAACCCAGGGCCGTGCTCCCGCCAGAACGCGGAGCCGTTGGTGCGATACCGCAAGTCGGCGGACTTCATCACCGGTACGAGCGGCGCGCTGCTAAACCGGCGAACTTCTTCGTGCCTGGGGCGCCTGTGTCAGTTCCTCTCTGCGACCAGGCCACGGGACACTTCAGCGCCAGCCGCAGTCGGGATTGTTCCGGGCTCGCGTCGAAACGAGCACTCCATTCTGGCCTGTTCGTGCATGCACGGACGCATTGTGTCGCACATGGGATTTGCGATAGGGACAGGCTCACCGTTAAGGCCATCGACGAGGAGCTTGCAAAAAGAGGCTCCACGCGCAGCTTGAAAAGGGATATGGTTATTTCGATTTCTCTGGAGGAGAGGCGGCGCATTGGCTCGATCGAACGTTAATGAAGACGGCCTCGAGCGACATTTCTCTCGATCAGTGGGTGGCTAAATTTGACCCGCTGAAAAAGCTGAACGAGGATACTCTGCCCGCGCCAGCGCGAAAGGAATCGACCGCGGGAGA
>CAWBVM010000015.1:0-144405 GCA_963792225.1 Terriglobales bacterium
TGCAAAATGGAAGTTCTGTCTTGCGTATCTAACTTCCTCCCTGGCTTGTTGGCATCTGTTTCGATTTTCAATTTCAGGAGGACCCTCGCATGAAATACCTCGCATCGGTTCTGTTTATTGCGCTGCTGGCGACGACTGTAGCGCAGGAACACTCGTCCCCCGCCCAGCCGCAGGCGACAACGTTAATGTCAGGATTGGGAGATCTTCACCACCCTGTGTCAACCAATAACCCGCAGGCGCAGCAGTTCTTCGATCAGGGGCTCCGACTGATATACGCTTTCAATCACGACGAGGCGGCGCGTTCATTCCGGCGCGCGGCCGAGCTCGATCCCAAGCTCGCTGTAGCCTATTGGGGCATTGCCGAAGCGGTTGGACCAAACTACAACGATCCGGCTAGTGACGATCGTTTCAAACAGGCGCACGACGCGATTCAAAATGCCGTGGATCTTTCTGCCGGCGCTTCACCCAGCGAGCGCGACTACATCAATGCAATGGCCAAGCGGTTCCCGGCCGAACCAAATTCCGATCGCAGGAAGTCCGCGGAACAATATCGCGATGCGATGCGCGAAGTGGTGAAGAGATATCCCGACGACTTAGACGCCGCCACCTTATTTGCCGAGTCTGGCATGGATTTGCATCCCTGGGGACTGTGGCATCACGACGGGACGCCAGAAGCGGGGACAGACGAGATAATTTCGACTCTGGAATCGGTGATCCGTCGGGATCCCGATCACCTGGGCGCGCTTCACTACTACATCCATGCCGTAGAAGCGTCGCGTAATCCCGAGCGCGCATTAGCCGGCGCCAACAAATTGGCATCGCTCGCCCCCGCAGCCGGACACATCGTCCACATGCCGGCGCATATTTATATCCGCACCGGGGATTATGACTCAGCAGTGAAGACCAACGAAGAAGCGGCAGCAGCCGACCGCGCCTACATCAAGGCAAGCGGTGTGCAGGGCATTTATCCGATGATGTACTACAGTCACAACCTGCATTTTATCGCCGCCTGCTCAGCAATGAAGGGTGACTACCTGGAGGCGAAGAAAAATGCTGACATGCTGGCCGCCCACGTGGGCCCGCATGTAAAGGATATGCCGCCGCTCGAAGGGTTCATGACAATCCCATTGGCGGTAGATGTACGTTTTCACAAATGGAACGAGATTCTGGCAAGTCCTCAACCAGATCCAGCTATGAATACCGCGACGACCTACTGGCACTTTGCGCGCGGCATGGCACTGGCAGGAACCGGGCGGGTGAGCGATGCCGAGGCAGAATACAAGGCGGTCGCTCAGGCTGAACAGAACACCGCTCTCGACGTCATCTTCGCCATGCCCGTGAATAACAAGGCCAAGGACATCATGAAAATTGCGGAGAACGTACTCGGGGCAAAGATTGCATTGGCCAAAAAAGACAACGACCACGCCGTGTCAATGCTGCGCGAGGCGGTCACCATCCAGGACTCCCTGAACTATGGCGAGCCTCCAGACTGGTTTTTCCCAGTGCGGGAATCGTTGGGGGCAGTGCTGCTGATGAATGGGAATACGGCAGACGCAGAAAAGGTCTTCCGCGAAGATCTGGACCGCAACCCGCGTAATCCACGTTCATTGTTTGGTTTGCAGGAATCGCTAAAATCAGAGGGACAGACATACGACGCGGATTTTGTCGGAAAGCAGTTCCGGACCTCCTGGAAAGACGCAGGTACTCAGCTTCAGATGCAAGATTTGGTCTGATTTTAGAATGGTCACTCACCCCTCCGCTCTGGGTCTGGCAACTCCGAGAACGCCGGAGCTCACAAGAGTGCCGCCCTACGCTTGCCCATATTTCGCCACAGCAGCTCCCGAGGTCTCGAAACGCAGGGCTGGACTCGACCGGCAGCTCAAGTCCGGTCATAGTCCAGCTGCAAACGAGCGGCATATCGGCTACTTCTTAACGGCGGTGAGAACGGCCTCGGCAGCGTGCTGGACCATAGGTGTGATCACGTCGTCGCCATTGGACTTCGCTTTAGCCCTTTCTGACTTGGCTATTAATGGCTGCGCGGTTCCGAGGGGGAGAAGTCGGTATTCGAAGCTCACTTCGTCTTTAGCTTTAACCGAGCCACTCAGAACGGCGCCTGCTGCAACTGATGCTGTTTGGCCCGCGATCATTCCTGCCATTCCTCCCGCCATCCCTACCATCGGAACCATAGACATCAGGCTGCTTCCGCCCTTCATCAGGGAGCCCAAGCCGCCGCCGCCATGCTTTTGCGTCAAGCTGCTATAGAGGATGAAATCGCACTGCTTATCTTTGGCTTCCGCGTCGATTTGAGACTGCAGCCGTGCATCGATCGGAACGATATCCACAGCCGGACCACTCATATAGCTGATCAGGGATGCGCGCAAGGCTTCGCTCGGATCGGTGCCTGTGGGGGGCTGAGTCAAGCTGTGCTGTCGGGAAGACGACTCCGATGCGGAGTTTGCCGGCTGGCTTTATGCTCGCGGCCGTTGCGGTGGGTTAAGTCTGCAGGGTACTCGCGGCAGGGGCGGCTTGGATCTCTTGCGCATGCATACCAGTGCAGGCCGCCGCGGTGAAGACTACGGTGAGTAGGGTGCTGATTGGGTTACGTGCGAGTTTCATAAAATTCTCCTGTTGCACCCCAGTATTGGCGTCAACGTTCGAATACATCAGTAACTTACGGTAAGTAAGTAAGGTGGAATCGACTACCGCCAGAGGACAACTCGCGTCGACGCAGTTCTCAACCGGGTATTATGGATGGCGTCTATATTGCCTGTTACACCTCGCTGATTGCAGCTTCACATATACGACAGAAGCGGGTTGCGGCTTCCTGCTTGACTCCTGCATACCATTTGCACGCGGGTAGCAGAGCGCGACCACGAAAATCCAGATGCACCAGATGACGCCCAAGCCGTAGCCGTACCCGGGAGGTTGGCCCGTCAAGACGCCGCCATTCGGGAACTCTGCGATCCACCATCTCCAATCACCGCCGCTCACGCGTGAGGTCAATGCGAGCAGGTGAACGAGTGCGATGTGCAGCAAGAAATAGAAGAACGGAACGCGGCCAAACACTTCCAATACGCTTCGCGCTCGTCTGAAGACCCCTCGTTGTTCCGTGATTCGATTCCGAACATGACGAATGCTGAATTCCTAAGGTCGCGAACAGGAAGAGCATCGACGGCGGATACTTTTGGACATTGAAAAACGACAGCAGCGTGCGCCACCAGTTCGCTTGCGCCGTCCACGTTCCCGGATCGCCGTAGAGATTGCTCCACCGCAGCAGGGCGAAGCCCGCGAGCAGCGCGCTCCCGCGCGGAGGTCAAAGCGCAGGCGCTGCTCGCTGGGTCTGAGTAAGACGCTTCCAAAGGCGTACCCAGCGCCATGACTCCGACCCAGGGCAGCAGAGGATATGCCACGATGACGATCGGCGCCTTTGCCGGCGGGCCAGTGATTGATCCCGGAACGTGCAAGAGGCGCCACAACCAGCCTAGCGCCCGAAGCTTGCGGCCATCACTCCATCAAGAGCATTGTGTCCGAGGTCAAGAGCGCACCGACGATCAGATTCCAGCGAACACTCAAGTGGATGAGTGCCGACATGATCATCATCGAAGCGCCGATGGCCCAGATCACTTCCAGGAGTTGCACATTCCATTGCCAGTGGAAGTTGAAGACTAATGTACAAGCGTCAGCTCGACGATGATGAGCCAAAGTCCCCGAGTGAGAAGCAGGCTGGAGAGTTGGCGTTTAGTTTTTCGCCGCTCTGAAGAAAGATGGATGTTCCCGCGAGGAACACAAAGACTGGAGCGCAGAGGTGGGTCATCCAGCGGGTGAGAAACAGCATAAAAGTCGTGTGCTGCGGGTCGAGAGGATTACCGGGGAAATTCGTAAAGAACTCGCGGGTATGATCCAGCGGCATCAGCACCATGACCAAGCCACGGAGCGCATCCACCGCCGTTACGCGTGGTGGGATCGATGTCGAAATTCCTGTGGTCGAAGATCTCAGCAATGAATACCAAGGAACAAGTTCGAAAATGTTTGCTCGTCTATCATGTTTTTCCCCCCAACTTAGCGCACGAAATTGATCGCTACTGCTGGAGTGACTGTCAAAGCCGTATTGCGTCCGGGCGCAATTACGCGGGTACCAAGAAGCACACCCACCTTCGGACTCCAACTGTATTCGATTGCCGGCGCAAACCCGAACGCCTGGGCGGAGCCGGAATCTAGCTGGATAATTGGCGGATTGCGCCCGTTGTAGGCATTGAGAACGTCACGTCCGGTCACGCCTGTCTTGCCGGCGTAGCGGTAGGTGGCATCGAGCGCCAAAACCCAGCGTCGCGTCAGGCTGTATTCCCAAGACGCGTTGACGAACAGAGACCTGCCGGGTTTGGCGTGCCCTCGGAAGCCCGTTTCAGTGCCGTAAACACTGGCGTCTGTTACTTTCGCACCGCTCGACAAACCCTGTGACACGTTGAATCGAGTGCGCAGAATGCGACCATTCGGCAACCAGAAGTACATCTGCGAGTAGAGCGCCAATGTCGTCGTGTAGACCCCGCTGCCGAAGCCGTCGCTCGGCCGGTTGCCCAAGTGATCATACTTTCCAGTCGGCAGCGCTTCTTGAATGGCGAGGGAGGTCGTCGGAATCCAACCGCCTGCATGAAACTGCGTGAGCCGGTACTGAGTTTGAAAGGTGATATCACCCAGCCCGACGCCGGAGCTGCTCGGGCCGTTGCTCGCCTTGTTGAAGCCGGCCGTGGGGATCACGCCGACCGTCACTTTGTCTGCGAGGCCGTAGTTCACATACGTCAGCGAACCGAAGCCGTTCGAATGAGCCGAGGTGACATCATAAAGATAAGGCTCGATCAGCAAATGTCCTCGCGGTAGAGTTGCGGCGGACGGAGCCAACATCGGGCCAGTCCACCAGGCGTCATCGAGCGACTGCCGCACGGTGGAAGATAGTGGCGCGGTTTCCTGGGCCTTGACAGTGCATGCCAGTCCGGCAAATAACCAAGCTAGCATCAGGGCATTCCAAAAATGTTTAAGCGCGCGTGTCACAGTGTCCCTGGTTCGCCTGCTCGGCTGCATCGTTCCGATTTCGGGCTACGCTGCGCCGTCACAAACCTAAGCGTACCTGAAGACGTGGTATTTTAAAGGTCCACTTCACCGTGCCATTCGTAATACCACTTTCGAGTAATGGCGGGCCGCTATCGCGGCAGATCTACTCTTGGTTCCGACAAGCGATCTTGCGCGGCAATATGAGCAGTCATGAGCGCCTGCCTTCTACGCGAGAGTTAGCCGAACAGCTGCATGTTTCACGAACGGTCGTTGTCTTGGCATATGAGCACCTGCTCGCAGAGGGTTTTGTTCTGGGTCGCAGCGGGTCAGGAACCTATGTTTCTGAAGGTCTGAAAACGCATCGCCCAAGTACTCGCGTAAGCAGAGCTACTGTGCAGTTATCTCGCTTCGGGTCCTCAGCTGAGTCGGCTGCATCGAGAGTTGATTTCGTGAGCAAGCGATCCAGGCTCCTACGCTACGATTTTGCATACGGACGGAGCGAGATCGAAACCTTTCCCTTCGAGATGTGGCGGCGCATCCTACTGCGGCACGCACGAAAGGCTACTGTTCGCGAGCTTGACTACGGCCCCGCTGCTGGGAGCCTTGCCCTTCGCGAGGCGATTACTGTTCATTTACAGCGGTCTCGTGCGGTGATGTGTGACCCGTCGCAAGTGATTGTCGTTAGCGGTTCGCAACAAGCTTTAGATCTAATCGCGCGGGTACTGATAGAACGCGGTGACCGTGTCGTCATCGAGAATCCGACTTATCAGGGCACAAGGGAAATACTTGTCGCGGCGGGGGCCCGTTTGCTGCCGTTGAGCGTTGACCTCGATGGCTTGAATCCGGCTCATCTGCCGGAGGACGGACGCATAGCGTTCTTAACACCGTCTCATCAGTTTCCGACCGGTGCGATCCTGCCGCTCGCACGCCGCATGGCGCTCCTCGAGTGGGCCACGCGCAAAGACGCGGTCATAGTGGAGGATGATTACGATGGCGAATTTCATTACAAAGAAAAGCCATTGGAATCTTTGCAAGGCCTGGACAACGAGGGACGCGTCATCTATGTCGGAACGTTCTCGCGTACTGTTTTTTCAGCGCTTCGCATCGGGTACTTGATCGTGCCCAAATCTCTGGTCTCAGTGTTCACATCAGCGAAATGGCTTTGTGATCGGCATACCGCCACACTAGAACAAGAAACGCTTGCAGAATTCATCACTACCGGGATGTACGAGCGCCACTTGCGTCGTCTTCGCCGTCGCAACGCTGCTCATCGCGAAGCCTTACTCGACGCTATTCACAAGTATTTGGGAGAGCGGGTCGAGGTTACGGGTGACGGTGCGGGCGCCCACGTTGTCCTCTGGCCGAGCAGGCGCGTCCCGGAAAACACGGCTATCGAAGATGCGGCATCGCGGGGAGTTGGTATTTACGGAATATCCCGGTACTTTTTGACACATCCTTCGAGAACAGGGCTGATGCTTGGCTATTCGCGCTTGAAGGAGGAACAAATTCGAGAGGGCATTCGGCGATTAAGCAAAGTACTTTGAGATCGCACGACCTTAGTAACCCAATTACGCTGCGATGTTGTCTAAGCTCTTTTCGTCATGACCGAAGATGTGTAGCGCGACCGGCATACATTTGAGCAGATGGAGATAACCTTCTTGAAGCAGAACATAGCCTTCGCCTTCGAGCCACCCGGACGGATTCGGCCACGCCTCTTTGCGTCCGGTTTGTCTTGTGCGCATTGGCACTTCGCTTACGAAACCGCGAACATATTTTTCTGAAGATGAATCACCAAAATCGAATGACCAGAAGTATGGCGCGGCATTGCCAATGTTCCAATACACGCGGACGCAACGCTTACCGTCATATTGCACGCGTTCCTGCGACACTACACGGTCAGGTTCTAACCTAGCGTCAGCTTTCACGCCAAACGGAGAAGTAGATTGAAGGTTCATGCACTTGTATATGATGCGTGAACTGTCCGCCTTCAAAGGGGAAATACAGAGTCTTACCTTTTGTCCGCTATTCTTAAGAGCAGTCACGCAAAGCATTATCGGTAAAGTGCATAGGCGGCTGAAATGGCATCGTAATGAAGACGTATCTACGTGAAGCATCTTCGCGATTTGTCACGCCCCCGCACACGGCAATGCTTTCTCTCATTCCTTCGTTTTTTGAGTTGCTTTGCGCGTTGTTGATTCGCCGGGGATTTTGTTCCGGAGTGCCCGGATCTTCTCTCGCGTTTTGGCTTGCCTCTTGCTGGTTATGTTTTTTCTGACCCTCGTTTTTGGCATGAATTCCTCCTGCATCCGTTTCTTCGTGCGCTTCCAGACTACACCTCTAATACCTGGGTCTTAAGCAGCAGTCCTGAGATCGCAATGGGGTCTGAACCGCTCGCCCGTGCAGTGCGATCGAGATGCCTTGCGGGTTGGCAGGCTTTGTCGAACTGCGGGCTAAAGGTGACGTTCACGCGCCTGAATACAGCCGTTGCACGAGCGCTGCGCCGAACACGACAAGAGATATTGTCCACGAAGACGGCGCATTCATGCGTTGCCTGCGGTAAGAAGGAGAAGCCCTTCAATTTGGGGCTTCGTGTGCACTTCGAGTGTTTGTCCTTCTTTTCTGACCAGCGTGATGGCGTTGGCAAGGATCGGAGCGACCCGCCTTACAACTCTTTTCGCTAGATGAAATAGACCGTGAGTTGCTGGCAAACCGAATGTTGCCCGCATACGTTTCCTAAGTGTTGAGAGATTTTTCGACATAGGAGCGTTCTAGTGAGCAAGGTTAAAGAAGTATTGAACGGCGGCGTCTCACGAAGGTTGTTTATTGGCGGCGTGGGAGCAGGCATAGGCGCGGTTGCAGCGGGAAGTGTGTTGGCAGGATGCGGCAATAGCAATCATCAAAGTAGCATGCAAACCCCAGCGAGTACGGGTGTAACGGATGCCGACATCTTGAATTTTGCCCTCAATCTTGAGTATCTCGAAGCGGAGTTCTACCTTCGCGCGGCTACTGGGCAAGGTCTCGCAGCGGCGGACATCGGGGCGAGTCCCGGAGCCGTCACGGGCGGAAGCCAAGTGACCTTTGCAACACCCGCATTCAAGGCGTACGCGCTGGAAATCGCGAATGACGAGCTGGCGCATGTACGTTTCTTGCGCAAGGCGCTCGGTTCAGCAGCCGTGGACCGTCCTGCAATCGATCTGACGGGCAGTTTCAACGCCGCAGCCATGGCGGCGGGCATCGGCTCTAGTTTCAATCCGTTTGCAGATGAGACGAGCTTTCTTGTCGGTGCGTTCACGTTTGAAGATGTTGGCGTGACCGCATACCACGGCGCTGCGACGCTGATCAAAGACAAAAATACTTTGAGTGCCGCAGCCGGCATTCTTGGCACTGAGGCCTACCATGCAGCGGAGATCCGCACGATCATCTCCACATTGGGCGGTGCTCCGCTCGATTCTGCGAATAAGATTTCGGCTCTGCGCGCTTCCGCGGGCGGTGGCAATGAAACTACGTTGGACGGAACTCACATCGCAGCGGCGGACTCGAACTCTATCGCATTCGACCGAACAACGGACCAGGTTCTACACATCGTCTACCTCACCCCTACGGGTCTGCCAAAGAACGGCGGCTTTTTCCCCAACGGGCTCAACGGCAAAATCACCGCAGCGGCGTCCTAAGGAGAGCCCACATGAACAACACAGAAATCAAGAACACAAATGAAGTGCAGCCCCTCCGAACTCGCCGGTCTGCACTGGCGCTCGGAGGCGCCGCGTTGGCTGGTCTGGCTCTTGCCCACAGCACGCGGGCATTCTCTCAAGCGGCGATAACCGACACCGACATCCTTAACTTCGCGTTGAACCTAGAGTACCTCGAAGGACAGTTCTATAGCCTGGCTGCGACGGGCATGACGCTTGAACAGAACGGCGTGAACACGGGCACAGGCGCCGGTGCCGTGATTGTAAAGCCGAATCCAAAGGTGCCTTTCACGACTCCGGCACTGCAGCAATTTGCAATGGAGCTGTACACGGATGAGAAGAACCATGTCAACTTCATCCGAACTGCACTGGGCTCGACCGCGGTTGCGCAGCCGAACCTCGACCTTTTGAATAGCTTCAATGCTCTCGCGCAGGCCGCAGGTTTGGGCGCCACGTTTGATCCGTTCGCGGACGAGACCAGCTTTCTACTCGGTTCATTCATATTCGAAGACGTGGGCGTGACGGCATATCACGGTGCGGCAGGACTACTGTCGAACGCGACAAATCTCGACAAAGCAGCAGGCATTCTGGCGGTGGAGGCATACCACGCCGGGAGCATCCGAACCCGTGTGTATGCGGCAGGCGCAACCGCGCAGATGGCCTCGCAGAAGATTGCAGCGACACGAGCCAAGCTTGACGGCACGAACAACGATGATATCGGCGTCAGTACCGATCCAACCGGGGCCGCAACAGTAGTGGATGCTGACACGAATGCGCTCGTGTTTGCGCGCACAACAGCACAAGTGCTCAAGATCGTTTATGGCGGAGGCACCACCAGCGGCGCCTTCTTCCCGAATGGGCTTAACGGAACCATCAAGTAGTTCAATACATCAAGAGGACTCGCAGCGCGGGTCCTCTTTTTCATTCGTGCCTTTAGACAGAGACAAGATATGCGACTTTCCTGGATTCAATCTTAAGAACCGGAGACAGGTTTGCGCGTTGACGCAGAACCTCATTTCTTGACACTGTCGAGGTCAGAGAGTGCGAGCCTCCTCACGCATACAACCTAATAGGAGTTAGGAGCAGTTCTGGATTGCTATTTGTTTCCAGCAACTCTTCTCCTGCCGCCGTTCTCGGGTTGCCTTTTTCGCAAACGCGGACCACTGCGTGAGATCCTCATTCAATCATCCATCACGGGGTTCGAACCGCGCGCATCGTATGATTCGTGAGTTCAGAAGCCTCTTTGCCGTTGGGTGACAACGCCGATGCGCTTAACGTCGCTCCCTACTTTTCTTCAATCGACGGTAGAAGCGGCCGAATCCACCCGCTAAAATGAATGCAATGCCGAATGAGTTAGCAATTTCGAAAATAGAGCTTGATACGCTGCCCTTCGGGATTATTCGAATCGATCGCGCGGGACACATCCTGCAGTACAACGCCTTTGAGTCGCAGCTTTCAGGACGCGGAGAGGATGTTATAGGGAAAAACTTCTTCACCGAAGTCGCTCCCTGCACGGATGTTGCCGACTTTCACGGCCGCCTGCTCTCCATCAGTGCGGACTCGGATGTGAACATGCAATTTCCATTCACATTTCCCTTTGATCCTCCCCGCCATGTGTTCATTCACATCATCTCCGGACCGGAGAACACGTATTGGATTTTTGTATCCGAATCGGCGAGCGAGCGGACACTGGAGATGTTCTTGAAACGCACTGCGGATAGAAAATGAGACGCGGAGTTTATCGTGCTGTCCTTGGGCAAACAGCGTCCAAAGCATCCACGAGATCCTGATCGTTCCCTAACGAAATGCCGACCAGTATTAGCCGCAACGGGGGACTCATGCGTCCGGGAAGGTGTCCTTGAAGTGGCTGTTCGGTTCGAAAATCATTCGTTTGCGCATGTAGTCCAGGATCACCGTAAATCTCCTAAGCACTTCCGTGCCTATCTTCCGACTGTCATCCGGGTTGCTAGAGCAGCAGGCGGCAGTTGGGGAGTCCAATCGGAACGATCCGAATTGGAGATATGACGCGCGGCCAAGTACTCCGTCTCCTGGTTTTCCCAACCCCACTCCTGTCTTCACCTTGCGCACAGGTGCAGTTGTCTTCAAAATCGTAGGATCATCCACTGCATCTCCAGAGCCACTGTCTACCAGGAACTCTCCCGTCTCGGGTTTCACTCCGGGAACCGCTATGGTCCCTTTGATGTAGGGCCATTTGCCACGGAATCGAATGGGGAAGATGCCGCCTGTACCTGAATACGAATATCCTGCAGCTTCCGCGATTGTCATCTTTCCAGCCGCATAATCGATGGTGATCACGAATCGGCTTATGAAGTCATAACCCAAGAATCCATCCATGCGGTGATGCCCTTGCAGTCCGGCGAGGTCCGTCGTGTTGACGCGGTGCCCACGGGACGTCAAGCTGGGCAGTTGAAATGTGACTGACTCAAGGAAATTGACCGGCACTGTTCCCGCACCAGCGCCGTGGACGGTGCCGCTCCCGGAGGTTTGCAGCCCAAGGCGCTTCGCAACACCCGAATCCAAATAGCTGGACCCTGCACCTGTATCTAAGGAAAACCAGAGATGTTCGCTTGATCCCGCGATTTGCAACTGAAAGAAGATGCCATCCAGGGTCAACTCAAATGGGATAACCGTGCGTTGATCAATGGAGGAAAAGTGGTAAAGCGCGGGTGTAGCTTTCGCAGGAGTTTCCCGAGCTGTCTGCGCTATGAAGTTGGTGTTCATTAAGAGCAAGACCGCTACGATGGCGCAGCACTGTATTTTCATGTTTGACCTCTCAGCCCTGAGTACCGGCAGCAAGCCTACCATCGCGGAGTAGTCTCCTTAGCATGAATAGCAGACATGTCTTATATTCACACTGTGAATATAAGAGAATTGGACTTGAATCTGCTCGTCGGCTTTGAAGCCCTATTCATCGAGAGGAGTGTCAGTGGCGCCGCCCGTCGCGCCCACTTAAGCCAACCCGCGATGAGCAACCTTTTTGCGCGCCTGAGGAAGGCCTTTGGGGATCCTTTGTTCAAGAGAGGCGGGCAGCGCATGGTGCCCACGCAACGCGCCCGGCAATTGGCAGTGCCCATTGGCGCCGCTTTAAATGTCATCAGGCACGCGATCGACGAGAAGCCTTCCTTTAATCCTTCCTCCAGCGACGTCCGATACAGCATTGCCACGACGGACTACGCCGAAGTGATGGTCCTGCCGAATCTACTGCGGACGGTCAAACGATGCGCTCCCAAAGTTGCACTCCAAATAAAAAGGCTCAAGAACATCTTTGATACGCCGGTCGCAGAACTGGAGGTTGGGGATTTCGCGCTCGGGTTCTTCCCACTGCCGCTGCTGCCCGGAGCTGGGCTCAATGGGACGGCCCTGTTCCAGGAGCGCTTTGTTGGAATCATAAGCAAGCGGCATCCCATGGCTCGCCGGAAGTTTGGTCTCCGCCAATTTCTTTCGCTTGAACACATCAGAGTCAACTACGGCGAGGAGGGCCCCGGGCTGATCGGTGACGCCATCCAGAAGATTGGTCACCGGCGAAAGGTTGGGCTCATCGTGCCCCATATTGTGACTGTGCCCTTCTTGGCAGCGCATTCAGAGATGTTGGGCATCGTTCCACTGCGATTAGCTCGTGCGTTAGCGCCTTCACTGGGACTGCGGATACTTGAGCTTCCACTCGAAGTGTCTCCGCTGACAATGTCTCTTGTATGGCATGAACGACACCAGCATGATGAGGCGCATCGCTGGTTTCGAGAGTTTGTCCCCACGAACACACTATTTTCCTGACTGAAGAGGGGGCATCCGTACCTCCCCGAATTAGATCTGTGTGGCGAACTCTTGCGGGGCGCCGGGAGCACTGCGAGCGCGAGTCAGGCACTCCGCAAGTTTTCTGCATACCAGTGGATCAGTGCTTGTGGAAGCTTTCGCTTGGAAACCCGGCTTCTATCCAATCGGATTTGCCCTGCTCGTAATCTCGTACATTGGAATAACCCATTGCCGCCAGAGCACGGGCGGCATTCTCTGAGGCATGTCAAGTTGGGCTTGCGCAGTAGACAACTATCTCAGCATCTCTGTCCGGCAGCAGCTTGGGCGCAAGCTCTTCCACCTGATCTGGAGGAAGATTGAGCGCTCGCGGCAGATGTACGTGGTCGTAAGCTGCGCGAGGCAGCGTTTCGACCAGTACGAAATTGTCCTGCCGATCCAGTTTTGCTTTAAGTTCGTCGCGGGAAATACTCTTCACCATAACTCCCTCCGTTCATCGTGTGATATCGGGCTGCGTGAAGGATACTCCGTAAGGTGGCATCATTGTCACATCGCGAAAGCCTTGTACGACTAGTCCGACAACCTGCTGTGATGCCAATGCCAAGAGCACATCTTGCTGCTCATCTTTGAGCATCTCACCGGAATGGTTCTACTAGCAGTGCTGAAGTCCATTCTGTTGAGAAACAGCCCAACCGCTTTGCTCTTACTTCTGCTCTTTTCTCCTCAAATCGCGTTGTGCCAGGCGACACTCAACGAGCCAGTTCCTCCAGCGTCACAGTCGGTCCAGACACACAGCACCACGCCAGAGACGCCCCGGAAACCGCTTCCTGATGCACCCCAGCGCACCATTATTGACCCGAACACTAAGGTCCTGCACCAATCTCCCCGCATTATGGGAGTCCTTCCCAACTTCACCGCTGTTGATTCCAACACTCAACTCCCGCGCCTTTCCACACGCGAGAAATTCATGGTCGCCATGCATGACAGTGTTGACTACTCGTCTTTCTTGTTGGTTGCCGGACTAGCAGGCAAAGGACTTTCTTCCAACTCGATTCCCGCGCTTGGGAAAGGACCCGCTGGCTTCGGCCGTTACTACTGGCGAGAGTTCACCGATCAGGTCTCCGGCACTTTTTTCACCGAGGCAATATTCCCCACCTTCACCCACGAGGATCCCCGCTACTATACCCTCGGCAAGAACGGCTTCTTCAAGCGCGCTGGCTACGCTATCTCACGCACCGTCATCACCAAGAACGATCGCGGCACTAAAGAGTTCAACATCTCCGAGATCGGTGGAAACGCCTCCGAGGCCGCCCTGTCGAACCTCTACTACCCCGCCACTGAACGGGGCTTCGACAAATCCGCAAAGAACTTCGCGACCCAGACCGTAATCACTGCGGGCGCCAACGTACTCAAAGAGTTCTGGCCAGACATCCGCAAGAATGTCTTCCGATTGAAGGACGAGTCCCCGCCCCAGCGCTAGCAGCGCATGTCATTTTCTTTGTTCCCCAAGGTAAGTTTGATTCCCACTGGTGGAGGTTTTTACCTCTAAGCGGCAGCTCTTACTGGTGCTGATGGATGAGCTACTTGAAAAACTGAGTCAGCTCACTTTTCGGCCCGCAGCCACCTCTGCGGAGGAGTCCCGGGACGGTGCTTGACGCTTGCTCATAGCTGCAAGTAGTATTCGCGGTTGTCGGTTTTGTACGCTCTCCAGTCCTTTTAGGCCCCTTCTAAAATTCCCCGAACTTGGAGGTGCACACCCATGACTAAAATCACTCGTTTCTTGTTGGGATTGTCTCTCGCTACTGCGAGCTCTTGCATTGCAGCGGCACAGGCGAAACCGCAGGCGAACACAACCATTCCAAAGGTATTGCAGATCACGCGGGAATATACCAAACCCGGCAAGGCGGGCATGGTGCACGATAAGGCCGAAAGCGCCTTCGTCCAGGCCATGTCACAAGCTAAGTGGCCTACTCGCTATCTGGCCATGACTTCGCTGTCAGGCAAGCAGCGTGCTTTGTTCCTGACCCGGTTTGAATCCTTTGAAGCCTGGGAGAAAGACAACGCAGCAGTCGAGAAAAACACAAGTCTCGCCGCTGGGCTCGACAGTGCAGGCGTTGCGGATGGCGAGTTGCTGGACTCGGTTGATCAAGGTGTCTTCCTTTTCAACGACGAATTGAGCTTGCGGCCGAGAGCCGATCTCTCGCTCATGCGTTACATGGAGATCTCTGTCTTCCATGTTCGACCGGGACACGACAAAGGATGGAATGAACTGGTCAAGATGGTAAAGGCCGCCTATGAAAAGGGCGTACCAGACGCCCATTGGGGTGTCTTTCAACAGATCTATGGCGGCGATGGTGGTACCTACCTCGTGCTCACCGCGCGAAAATCTCTTTCCGAAGTTGACCGCGGCTTTCTGGAACACAAGCAATTTGAGGCCGCCATGGGCGAAGACGGCATGAAGAAACTCGACGATCTCTTCGGCGCAACCGTTGAATCCTCCCAACGCCAACTGTTCGCCTTCAACCCGCGCATGAGCTATGTGGCTGACGAGTGGATCAAGGCCGATCCCACTTTTTGGAAACCTGCTGCGAATACGGCCCCGTAGTAAAACTCACGCGTAAGAACGTGACGAAATGATTCTTTTCACTCACAGCGCGGCACCCGACTGTTGATAGACCAATAAGTTCGAGAATCGGGATGCGGCGCTGTGATTTTGTTTGCTCGACGCCGTCTATTCGAGGTTTTCGATCGCCCAGATATCTCCACCCTGTGGCCGGAAGCGATCGAAGAGTACCCACCTGCCATCCGGGGACCACACGGGATAGTCGATTCGGCTTTCACCGTCTGGAAATTCATAGACTTTCACCGGCTTACCTGTGGTGGCAGGCGTTACCCAGAGCGTCTTATGTCCGACCACGTCCATAACAAGAGAATAGTTAGGCGAGAACGACATATGCGAGCCACCGGCGATTTCACTGTTTATCGGGACAGGGTCATCAGCCCTGAGGGACACTTGGTAAGTCTGCGGCTTGCCGCCACAAGGGCACCTGAAGAACACGCTATCGCCGTCACGCGACCAACGTAGGAAATGCCCCGTCACGCCGATCCTCGTCAATTGACGTTGGTCGCTACCGTCAGCGTTCATCACCCATACTTCCAGCCTCCCGCTGCGATCGGATTGGAACGCAACGCGGGACCCATCGGGCGAAAAGAACGGATTGATTTCGAGAGCTGGATCTGAAGTCAATTGCTTGAGGGAGTTAGCGGCCAGGTCCACCAGCCAAATATCCGCATTCCCCGCACGCGACGAGAAGAACACAAGTTGTTTGCCGTTAGGTGACCATTGCGGCTGGAAATCGCCTCCCTGTCCTTTCGTAATTTGCTGGTTCGATCTGTCCAGCAATGAATGAACATAGATGTTCATGTCTCCAGAGCGGTCTGAATTGAATGCGATTTGTGTATTGTCGGGCGACCATGCGCCCCGGCTGTCTTCGCGGGTGCTTGCGAGAACCTCCTCCGGATCGCCGGTGGGTATTCCTGTTTGCGGGGAAACCGGAAGCCGCCACAGATCTGCGTTCTGCCTCAATATGGAAAACGCCAACTGATTGCCGCTTGGAGACATCGCCAGTTGCACATCTTGTCCGGACCCCATCGTCACCTGCTGTGGGGCGCTTCGCTGTTGACCGGTCTCAGAGACTCCAATCCGCCAGATGTTAAGCCCGCCGCCTCTGTCGGACGAGAAATAAATGTATTTTCCCGAGCGGGACCAGATTGGATTCAAATCATGGAACCGTCCGTCGGTAAGCGCCGTTATTCTGTGCATGGCGACACTAACGACTTTGATACTGAACTTCGTGCGTTCAAGATTCTGGAACACGATGTTATTTCCGTCCGGTGACCAGTTCGGTTCCAGATGATCAACCGCCTCCGAACTCTCTGACGTGATCTGCTGCGGGTTGTGCCCCTCCCCATCGACGATCCATATACGGCGCGGCCCCGCCCACGACGCATCCACTGCAAGCAGTTTCCCGTCGGGAGAGAACGATGGATTGAACGCATTGTCGAGAAACTTCTCCACCTTGCCAGAGGTGATGTTCTCCCTCCAAACATCTCCGCCGTCATACTTGCCGAAGACATCACCCGGCTCCAGCTTTCCGCGAGGCTGGTTCGACCGGACAAATAAGATCTGCGAACCGTCCGGCGTCCACCGCGGCTGGATGTCGTCCGAATTCCCTACTGTCAACTGCTTCGGTTCTCCCTGTAGCGGCTTAACAAGGATCTTCTTGAAACCCTCTATCTCCTCGCTGTAGGCAATGCTCTTCCCATTCGGTGCCCAGGCCGGGAACTCGTGCCGGCCTCCAGTGGTCGTAAGCTGTTCCAGCCTGGTCGCAGAAAGCGAGTGTGTGTTTCCACCGAACTGGTTGTGGATTAAGTAGCCACCCAGAAGGACAGCAACGAGTAAGACAACTGCCCACAACGCAGCTTTGCGTTCCTTTTTCTGTGGCGCAACTTCTACAGTTCGGGTCGCCCCTGCTTCGATCTCACGCCTCAAACGCTTGAGGTCGGCATTCAGCTCAGCGGCACTTTGGCAGCGCAATTCGCGGCTTTTTTCCAGTGCTATGCTGATAATCTCTTCCAACTTAGGCGGGACTCCTGGCTTCACTCGCGAAGGCTGGACAGGGGGCTGATTGATGATCGCGTTGAAGATAGCCGCCGTCGTCGCACCCTTGAATGGCAGCGCGCCAGTGGTCATCTCATATAGCACTACGCCTAGGGAGAATAGGTCGGTACGTGCATCTAGCTCTTCGCCGAGCGCCTGCTCCGGCGACATATAGGCGACAGTTCCTATTGTTGTTCCGGGAACAGTAAGGTTAAGATCGGCGAGTCCCAAGGAAGTCGCGGCGTCCGCTCCAGTACCGGTGCGGACCATTCTCTCTGCTGAGATCGCCAGTCCGAAATCGAGAACTTTGGCCTGGCCTTTTGCGGTGACGAATATGTTGGCTGGCTTTATGTCTCGGTGAATGACCCCGATCGAATGGGCGGCCTCAAGCGCATCCGACACTTGTATCCCGAGTTCCAGTGCCCGGTGGGTGTCCAGTGGCTTCTTCGCAATCAGCGAAGACAGCGGCATGCCCTGCAAGTACTCCATCGCGATGAAGTTTTGCCCGTCCTGCTGGACGATTTCGTAGATGGTACAGATATTGGGGTGGTTAAGAGAGGAGGCCAAACGTGCTTCCCGTCGGAATCGCTCCAGCACATCAGCATCTTGCGCAAGCTCAGCCGATAAGAATTTTAGGGCGACGAGACGGCCAAGCAGGGTGTCTTCGGCCTTGTAAACCACGCCCATACCCCCGGCCCCAAGCCTTTCCAGGACGGTATAGTGCGCTACTGTCTGTCCAATCATGCCCGACGCCCCGCACGTAGTAGCTGATGTTAGTTTGCTAGGCAGGGTGCGTCAATCAAAGGGCTGAGAATGCTGGCTATTTTGGTTCGGGCTTTAACTAGAAGTTGTACCCGTCCTCCAGTGTGCTAGGCTGCCATCACCTCCAAAGCAAAACCGAAACTCGCTCTCTCGCCGCATCACGGGAGAGCGGGTTTACTCATCTAGGAGCAGCTCGGTGGTTTCGACACGCCGGCGCTGCCGCAAATCTGGCTTAAGACTTTTTCACTAACACAAATGGACAGTGATGGGAGCTGCCTTTATAAAGGCCCCTTTGCTGTCCACTTCAATGACGGTGACAGTACCGAAATCGCTCACGCGCAGATTTGTGTTGAAGTGATTTCCGGGAAAGTCAGCGATCTTCAAATTGCCGACCCACAGCTCCATGTGGTTCACAGTACCGCTTGCTCCCTTTCCGGATGCGACGACCGACGTGTAGCCGCTGGTAGTGCACATGTTCGGGACCGGCGAACATACATGCACTCCCGGACTGCTGGGCAGAGAACAGGTCTGACCGCTGTTATCAAAAGTGACGGTGACGCTGACCGAGGAGGATTTCAGGAAGGCACCCCTCGAATCAACTTCGACGGCAGTGACCTGATGCGATCCGGACTGCAGCCTTACGGGCGCGTCGAACAGACTTCCGGGAGACTGGCCGAGTTTGTGCCCATCCGCCCACAACTCCATGTGATTTACCTGTCCGCTTGCACCTGTTCCCGAAGCGATCACCTGCACTGGAGAATTAATGTTAGACGTATTGGGAAATGGCATACAGACATGGACTCCAGCCTGTGCGGGTGGCGGGCAATTGCCGGTCATCGCCGCGAGTAGGACAGGTGAAGTGAGGGTGCCACCCTGGTTCTTTATCAGATATATGCCAGCACTTGTGGAAAAGGCGATGTCATCGTCAACGCCGGAAGTGAAATGGGCGACCACGATGGACGTAACGGTGTCATGGGTGCCGAAGGTGAACACTCGTGGTGCGCCGAACGTGCCATCGCCGTTCCCCAAAAGTACCGCGACCCGGTTGTTAGAGGCTTCGGATACAACTAGGTCCACATTGCCGTCTCGATTGAAGTCGCCGACTGCGACATGGCTGACACTGCGCAGCCCGCTCCTCGACAGGATGCTTGACTCGTCGAAGCGGCCATGATCGTTGCGGTGCACGACGATCTCGCCGTTGGCATTTACGGTGATCGAGTCTAAGCTGCTACCCGTGACACTCGCGAACACAGGTCCGCGCCAAATGCCTAAACTCGCCTGTGTTTGCAATTGAGCTGCTAGGTGGTGGGAAGAGGCAAACAGAAGGCCAAGCACCAATGCTTTGCCAACCGCCACAGAAGTTTCGAGGATGCGCATAGGGTTCTCCGAGGATAAGGCTCCCTGCTGAAACGGATTCGAACGGATCCGGCGAGAGCTCGTGGGAATGGAATCGTTAGCTCATTCTTCGGCGTAAAGCAATGCTGACCGCAAGTAGGCCAGTACCAAAAAGGATGAGGCTGCCTGGCTCCGGAATAACATCTGACTGAAACACCGCGGTGTATCCCAGTGCAACCAGTGCAGGATCGAGATACAAGGAAGCATCGAAGCTCCCGCCGCCTTCCGGAAGAAAAATCTGTCCTTGGCCGCCAAATACAGCCGGCGCGGTATTGGAATCTGAGTTGAAAGCTAGAGACCGCCTGCCATTGATCCCAACGATACCGAAGATGTCACTGAAGCTGCCATCCGGTTCAATCAGGGTCGTCGCCTTCGTAAGGTTGGGGTTTGTCCCTGCAAAGTTAAGAACGTAGATCGCGGTTGGACTTTCGCTACTTTCGTCGATGGAAACTGAGGCAATTACAGCACCGGTCGGGCCATACACAATCAGAGAGTCTGAGCGTGCTCCAGCGATAAGGGCGACGCTTGAGAACAGCAGCCATCCACCCAGCAACGCTCTAAAGGAGTAGGCGGTCATGACTCCTCCCTTGATTACCTCGGGAGACCATCTTGAAAGATGATGCAATTCGAAGCCCACTCCGGCTTTGGAGAAATGTTCCTGCTTGGCAACTGCTTGCCGTGAAGGAATTCAAGAAGAAGCTGATTTCAAAGGCGTTCGAGGATAGCTACTTCAACTTCAGAGATGCGGAATGAAAGCTGGTCTAAGTCTCTGCTCACATCGTGCCGACGGTGCTGCAGCTCAATGCACACATCTATAGGAAAAGTGGAAAACATTTTGCCAGGCTACGTTGCCAGATCGACGCTTCCCGCCTTTGCAGCGTACACAAGGCTACTTCGTTTTCTTGCTATTTGTCTGGTCCAGTGCTTCCCGCAGGCCATGGGCCAGCTTCATTGCGTCATCATTTGCCCAGAAGTGCATGAAAAAGAGGCGAGGCTGCTCTTCCAGCATGTGACTGTGTACTGCGGTCACTTCGATCCCACTCTTTCTTAGCGCACTGATGACGGGGTTCACTTCAGAAGCTAGCAGCACGAAGTCGCCCGTGATTGCAGCTTTGCCGTCTCCCGTAGGCTGAAAGTTAAGGCTAGTAGCAAGACCCATGGCACTGGGCACCTTCATGCCCCGCTCGGTGATGGATTCAGTCCTGGAACGCCGATCTGAAACACGCCACTGTTCACTTTTCCTGGAAACCCTATGGTCCGTTCGATTCCGGCCGTATCGATGCCGATATTTCCGGTCGTAGAAGCTGCGGATGGAGGTGGTGGTAGTTTCGTCAATGCAAGTGCCTCGTGGATTTTCCGAGCGATCTGGGCAGCATCCCCCCGCGCGTACACATGCATGTACATCACCCGTGGTAATTCATCGAGGACGTGATTATGCAGGGCGGTAATGCTGACTCCCTCCTCCCGCAATCTGGTCATGACCGGGGTGACCTCGTCCTCAGCGAGGACGAGATCTCCCATGACCATCGCATCAGAGCCTGGGTGGTCGAACGCTACCCAGCCCCCCAAGGCCAGCGCGGGTTTCAATTTGACGCCCTTTACGCTCACCTCCATATCGCTGCGAGGCAATCCGAATTTCATAACGCCATCCGGTTGCTGCTGCCCGGCTCGACCCATGGCGGAAGCGACCGGAGCCCATTGCGCTGAGTTGTCAGGCGATGTCTGCTGGGCAATCGAAGGAAATGCCGTACAGCAACCCAATATCATGACTGCGAGAATGTGCTTCAACGACGCACCTCATCAAGTGAATATCTTCGCCCGAGCCGAGGCTCCGGCAAGCGGCAGTACATTATAAGTCTCACGATGTCGCGGCTTAGGACGTGATGAATGCGCAACATCACCCCACATCGAGTGCTGCCGAGATAGAGTCTCCGCTGATGCTTGACTCTCAATACGCTAGAGTTGTAGTCGAATTCATTTCGGGGTGAGGATGAACCTCTCAGGGCAAACAGTCATTTTCAGGTGCACACCAGCTTCTTCCAAAGAACAAATAATTCACGCAGGACCCGGTTGCGATCTTAGCCGGCGAATGATTCAGTTCGCGATCCCGCTCCTTCTCCTGCTGTTGTTTGCCGCTCCATCTCTCGTTGCGCAGACTCTCATTGCGCAGAAAGCTCAGGACTCGCGCATCTCGCGTTGGCAGAATGAGGCCCAGAACATAACCATCATCAGGGACGACTGGGGCATCGCCCACGTCTATGGAAAAACCGATGCCGACGTGGTCTTTGGCATGGAGTACGCTCAGGCCGAAGACGATTTCAATCGCATCGAGACAAACTACCTGAACGCCATGGGTCGCCTTGCCGAGGCCGAAGGTGAATCCGCGATATACCAGGACCTGCGTATGAAGCTCTTCGTCGATCCCGAAACTTTGAAAAGGCAATATGCAGCCAGTCCGGCTTGGCTGCAGTCGTTGATGAACGCGTTCGCAGACGGCCTCAACTATTACCTCTTCAAACATCCTGAAGTGAAGCCGAGAGTGATCACACAATTCGAGCCCTGGATGGCGCTCTCTTTCCCCGAGGGAAGCATCGGTGGAGATATTGAGCGCGTCAACCTCGCCCAGTTGCAAGCCTTCTATGACAAAACGCCTGCACCGCAACCGGTCTCCGCGGTGGAGAGCGTACCCGCAGAACCTTCCGGATCAAATGGCATCGCGATCTCGCCTTCGAACACAATCGGACATCACGCCCTTCTATTGATCAATCCTCACACCTCCTTCTTCTTCCGCTCTGAGTTACAGATGGTGAGCGGTGAAGGACTGAACGCCTACGGCGCCGTGACCTGGGGACAGTTCTTCATCTATCAGGGGTTCAACGAGCGGGCCGGCTGGATGCATACCTCAAGCGGAGCCGATGCTGTCGATGAGTATCTTGAAACGGTATTCAAGAAGGGCAATCGTTTCTTTTACAAGTACGGCAATGCAGTGGGCCCGGTGCTGGCAAAAAACATTACGGTGCGGTTCAAGACCGGTCGCGGCATGAGTGAAAAGACGTTCAGCGTCTACCGTACGCATCACGGTCCCATCATCCGTGAAGAAAATGGCAAGTGGGTAAGCATTCGATTGATGCAGAAGCCGGTGGAGCAACTGATACAGTCCTTCACTCGGACCAAAGCGACCGACTACAAGTCATTCCGAAAGACGATGGAACTCTATGCGAACTCATCGAACAACACAGTCTTTGCTGATGCCGACGGTGACATCGCCTACTTCCACGGCAACTTCATACCTCGACGGGACACCCAATTCGACTGGACCAAGCCGGTGGATGGCAGTACCCCAGCGACAGAATGGCACGGAGTTCTTTCAGTGGACGAGACTCCGCATCTGCTGAATCCCAAGAGCGGCTGGCTGTACAACAGCAATAACTGGCCGTGGTCCGCAGCCGGACCGAGCAGCCCGAAGAAGGAAGACTATCCCGCCTATGTAGAGACTCACGGTGAATCGGCCCGCGGTTTGCACGCCGTCCGGGTGCTCGAGAACAAGAAAGATTTCACGCTCGACTCTCTTCGGGACGCCGCATTCGACAGCTATCTCACGTGGTTTGACAAGCCAATGCCCGCCCTGGTCAAAGCGTGGGACGAGGCCCCTGCTTCGAATCCTCTGAAGGCGCAACTGGCCCCGCAGATCGCGCTCCTGCGTAGTTGGGACCATCGCTGGTCGGTTACGTCCGTTCCCACTTCACTCGCTGTGTTTTGGGGAGAGGAAATAGAGAGCCGGGTGGGTGTAGACGCCAAAAGCGCGGGCATGCCGATGGAAGATTACATCAGCAGCAAGGCACCGGCCGAGCAACTGCTGCAGTCGCTCGCGGCTGCATCGGACAAGCTTAAGTCCGATTTCGGAACATGGCAGACGCCGTGGGGCGAAATCAATCGCTTCCAGCGGATTACGGGCGACATCGCCCAGCCGTTCAATGACACGAAGCCGAGTATTCCCGTTGGATTTACCTCTGCTGTGTGGGGCTCACTGGCTTCCTTCGGGGCGCACGCATACCCCGAAACCAAAAAATGGTATGGCACTAGTGGGAATAGCTTCGTCGCCGTGGTCGAGTTTGGTGAGCGTGTGCGCGCCAAGGCCGTGACTGCAGGCGGTGAGAGCGGACATCCAACGTCTGCTCACTTCAACGATGAGGCCAAGCGGTACAGCACCGGAGAACTGCGGGACGTTTACTTCTACCGTTCCGATCTCAAAGGGCATACCCAGCGGGAGTACCGCCCCGGAGATTGACCACCTGCGCTATCGGTCATGTCGGTAGATAGTTCCACCTTTCATCACGAAAGAGACCCTCTGCACGGCGGTAATGTCCTTGAGTGGGTCCCCTGAGACAGCGATCACATCTGCGAAGTATCCGGACTTTAGCTGCCCGATCTCGTTCTGCCAATGGAGTAGTTTCGCGCCGTTGATCATGTCCGCCTGTAGTGCGGCGAGCGGAGTCATGCCGTATTTGACCATCAGCACAAGCTCGCGCGCTTGTGTGCCATGTGGCACAGGCCCGATGTCCGATCCTACCGCCATCGGAACACCCGCTGCGATCTGCTTCCGGAACTCTTCCACGTGATAGTCGAGCGTCTGCCGCAATCGTGCCTGTTGCGCACTCGAGTTCGCGTGCTCCGCGAAGTATTCCGAGATGGTGAACGTCGGCACAGCAAAGATCTGCTGTTGCCTCATCAGTTGCATCGTCTCGGGACTGAGCTGGTCCGCGTGGTCGATCGAAGCAACGTGCGCGCGGGCAGCAAAGAGGGCGCCGGGTTCTCCGGTGTCATGCACCGCCACGACGGTGCCCAGCCTAGCAGTTTCTTGAACGGCGCGGGTGAGTTCAGCCTCGCTGTATTGAAATGGAGTGTGAAGCTGCCCGTTGCTGAATGTGTCCGGTCCTGTCTCGTAGATCTTGATGAAGTCGGCGCCTTCCTTCAACTGTTGCCGGATCACGCGTACGAGGTCGTCCGCGCTGTTCGCATACGTAGCGTTCGAGAGCACGCGCTGCTCCGGATTGAAGCGGTTGGCATCCTCATGCCCGCCGAGGATATCGATCGCATTGCCGCTCACGCGGAGTCGAGGTCCCGGGATGAGTCCCTTATCGATGGCATTGCGCACCGCCGTATCGGCCGAGCCCGCGCCCTCCGTACCCATATCGCGTTCCGCCGTGAAGCCCGCCATCAGGTCAGCCCGGGCAGCCAGAGTGGCTGTGATGGTCCGTTCCGGCACCGACTCTTCAACGGTCTGCAGGTCCTCCGCGCCGGGATGAAGGAAAAGGTGCACGTGAGCATCGATCAACCCGGGCATCAGAGTTGTGTCACCGAGATCGATCAGCTCAGCATCGGCAGGATGAGAAACGGAAGCGCCCGCTTCGACGATGCGCTCACCCCGAACCAATATTTCGCCGGGGGTAATGGTCCTGCCACTCTGAATTTCGAGCATACGTGCAGCATGCAGGACCTTCGGATGTTCCGTGGCAGATTGTCCGGCAACATAAGGCTTCAACGAGAGCACAAGTAGAAAGGCGAACGCGACAGTCGGACTTTTCATAGCGTCTCCGATGCTAGCACTGCTAATCTTGCCACCAGGAGATTGCCCATGTTGAGCACGCGATCGCTCTTCCTAGCAGGAATCCTCACCTTCACCGCCCTCGCGGGTCTTGGACAGCAGGCGCCCACCACCACCACCAACAATGACAGCTGGTGGAAGCACGCCGTGATCTACGAGATTTATCCGCGTAGTTTTCAGGACTCGAATGGCGACGGCGTAGGAGACATCAATGGCATTACTTCTCGCCTCGATTACTTGCATGACCTCGGGATCGACGCCATCTGGATTACGCCGATCTACCCCTCGCCACAGATTGATTTCGGTTACGACATCTCGGACTACACGGCAATCGATCCCCAATATGGCACTATGGCGGATTTTGACCGGCTCGTCGCGGAGGCCAGGCGCCGCAATATCCGCGTCATCATGGATTACGTCATCAACCACACGTCCGACCAGAACGCCTGGTTCAAAGAATCGCGCTCCTCGCGCACGAACCCGAAACGCGACTGGTATATATGGCGCGATGGGAAAGCTCCCGGCCAACCGCCCAGCAATTGGCAATCTTGGTTTGGCCACTCCGCATGGACTTGGGATGCCACGACCAAGCAGTATTACTACCATTACTTCTATCCGCAGCAACCGGACCTCAACTGGCGCAATCCCGAAGTTCATCAGGCGATGGAATCGGTCTTGGATTTCTGGCTCAATCGCGGAGTTGCTGGTTTTCGCATAGATGCCGTCTCCCGTCTCTTCGAAGACCCGGCTCTGCATGATGATCCATTGTTGCCCGGAACCAATGCCTACGGAGATCGCAACATCGAGCACAAATACACCGACAATTATCCCGAGGTGCACGACGTTCTTCGCGAACTACGCAAGGTTGTCGACCGCCATCCCGGAGATCCTGTGCTGATAACCGAAGCCTACGAGCCCAACATCGAAGAGCTCTCAAAGATGTATGGACGCAATGATGAGGTTCAGCTCCCCATGGATTTTCAAATCGCGGATGTGAACCGGCTTTCGGCGACAGAGTTTCGCCACCTCTTCAATGATGTAGAAAATAATCCCGCGCACGGACAGCCGGAATATTTCTTCAGCAATCACGACCAACCTCGGCAGTGGGATCGCTACGGCGATGGTGTTCACAACGATCAGATCGCCAAACTCATGGCAACTCTACTGCTGACCACGCGCGGGACTCCGCAGATGTACTACGGCGAAGAACTCGGCATGAGAACAACCGATCCGGCTCGCAAAGAGGACGTGAAAGATCCCATCGGAAAGTTGGGCTGGCCGAAAGAGAAAGGACGCGACGGGGAACGCACACCAATGCAATGGGACGCCACCGCAGAAAGCGGTTTCACCACATCGACGTCACCCTGGCTCCCGGTTCCTCCGAGTGCAGCAACCTACAATGCTGCCGTCGAGCAACGTGATCCGAATTCAATTTTTAACGCGTACAAACGATTGCTCAGCCTTCGCAAGACCGAGCCTGCCCTGCGTGACGGCGATTACGAAGGCGTGAATGAGAATGACGCAAATGTCTTCTCCTATCTGCGCAGGGCTCAAGGTGGCGGACGCTCTGTTCTCGTCGCGCTCAACATGAGTTCGCAACCGCGAACGGTTTCATTCGATCTGCGCTCGAAAGGACTGCACGCCTCGACCGGCACCCCACTCTACAGTTCTCCTGCCTCAGGCAGTGCCCCGGCGCCGCTCGACCACATAGTCTTGCAGCCCTTTGGAGTGCTGGTCGTGAGTGTTCCATAAGTTTCCCTGTGTGTGGCTTCATGGATTCGTTTCTTGAGAGGGGTCGAGCATGTCTGAATTGAGCAAGAGTCTGCAAGGGAAACAGATTGCCGTCCTGGGTGCGGGACAGATGGGTGCGACTCTGATCGCATCCCTCCTGCACGACGGAGTGCCCGCCAGCAAGATCCGCGCCACAGTGAAACACACTGCACGAACTGCCGGTGCGATGGAGATGTCCGGTACCGCAGTGACCACCGACAACTCGGCTGCCGTGCGCGGTGCAAACATCGTGCTCGTCTGCGTGAAGCCGGCGCAGGTGTTGAAGTTGCTCGAAGAAGTGAGGCCACACCTCGTTCCCGATTCCGTTGTCATCTCTATTGCCACTGGAGTCTCGACCGAGCAACTGGAGAGCGCACTTCCGGGTCACGCCGTGATACGTGCAATGCCGAATACGGCATGTCGAATTGGCAAAGGAATGACAGCTTTGTCTCGAGGTAAGCATGCGACCCAGGAAGCGATGGAGATTGCAGAATCCATCTTTTCGCTGACCGGGCGCATTGCTGAAGTCGACGATGCACTGATGAACGCCACGACCGGTCTTTCTGCCAGTGGTCCGGCGTTCATATACATCATTCTCGAGGCGCTGATCGATGGTGGAGTACGCACCGGACTTTCCCGCGAGCTGTCCACCTTGTTGGCGACTCAGGCGACGCTCGGAGCTGCATCCATGGTGCTCGAAACCGGACGTCATCCTGCGGTGCTCAAGAATGAGGTCACCACGCCCGGAGGATGCACGATCGATGGCATTCTTGAGATTGAAGCCGGTAATGTGCGGGCCACACTCATCCGTGCTATCTCAACTGCCGCAGCCAAAGCCGCGGCAATGAGTCCTCGTGATGCAGTGAAAAGCGCAAAGGAATAAAAGAGGGGCGGTCGCGAGCCGCATTCTGCAAGTGAGTCATTTCTGAGGGTTACCCGATTCACGAGAATTGGTCGTGCGACGGAAGTGGCGCTCGGTTCTGATGGACGTTATCGCCGCGGCACACGTCTTGGCATGTTCTGGCCATTGGCACCTCGAGGAAACCAGCTTCCCTTCATCGTTCCTCCTCTTTTCCTCATTCTTCGCGAATTGAGTAGCTGTTCATCACTTTGAACGCCCTCAAGCAACTTAGAACCGAGGAATGTCCTCCTACCTTACGTCCCAAAGGTGAATACCTCCTATGCAGCTACAAAAGGCTTTTACTGGAAGTGCAACTTTCCTCGGTGTGTGCGCCGCGCTGCTTCTCGCCGCGTGCGGAGGCTCCGGCAGTGGCGGCTCTTCCCAGACCGTTCAACCCCCGCCTGCCACTGCTCCCACGGTGACGATCTCCGCCAATCCCGCGTCAGCCACGAAAGGGCAGTCGGTAACGTTGACGGTCGTTGCGACAAATGCCACGCAAGTCGTGATCAGTAATAACGTGGACAAGACCACCTTCACTCTGCCTGCCGCAGGTGGCACTCAAACGGTCACACCGTCGCAGAGCACGACCTATACCGCGACCGCCTCGGGGGCAAATAGCACCTCAGCGGCTGCAACGGCGGTGGTCACGGTTGCGGCAACTCCTCCACCGGGTACCATCCAGCACGTACTGTTACTGCTGCAGGAGAACCGCACCTTTGATACCTACTTCGGCTTCCTGAATCCTTACCGCAAAGCCAACGGATTCGAAATGGGCGATGACGGAAAAACATACGACGTCGATGGCATCGAAGATAAGCTCAATCAGTTCGCGAATCAGAGCGACCCGGACGCGAACAACGTAGTGCACACTTTCAATCTGTTCAAGACCACCAGCACATGTCTGGACGACATGTCCTCCGCCTGGCTCGAGAGCTACGGCGACGTCAACCGCTTCGACTTCTCTCTCAGCCGAAAGATGAAGATGGACGGCTTCGTCCACACCGCCCAAAACTTCGCGCTCGACGGCAACTTGGACCCGAACCACATGCCCCGATACACCGACTTGGTCGGACAGCGCGCCATGGCGTACTACGATGAGACCGTTCTCAACTACTACTACTACATGGCCTCTCAGTTCGCCGTCTCCGACCGCTGGTTTTCTCCGGTCGCCAGCAAGAGCACCCCGAACCGCATCGCCACCCTCTCCGGAGGCACCACCCACGGACTCGTCCGCGATCCAGGGACAGATGACATGATCGGCGCCACTCCGGTCAAAACCTTCATGCAGGAACTGGACGAGCACAACGTGACCTGGCGCATCTACTACGGCGTTACCGTGGACAACTGCCGCGTCAACGATCCGACTTGTTTGACCCCCGGCAGTAAGTTCCCAGCTACGACGTTCACGGCGTTCCCTTATGGCGCCAAGTATCTCTTCCCCAAGAGCCCAACCACCGGGACAACGTGCACCCCCCCGTTGATCACTTCCAAGATTGCGGCGGGAGATCCCAACGACGGGTACTGCGTCGATCCGACACACATCGCTCCTCTCACACAATACTTCACCGATGTGCAGAACAACACGCTGGCACAGTTCTCCTATATGGAGCCCGAGTTCGGATACACGGATGAACACCCTGGCTCCGGCCAATCGATCTCGAAAGGACAGGTGCAGGCTGCGAAGGTCATGAATGCCCTGATGCAGAGCCCCTCCTGGTCTTCTTCGGTGTTCTTCTTTGCCTACGATGAGGGCGGAGGTCCTTTCGACCACGTTCCCCCTGTTCCCGGAAAATCGAATACGTTTACTGACGCTGCCGTTATAGCGGATTATCCCGACATCTCCACCGTCGCCGTCAATGCTGACAATTTGATTCCCTGTGTGCCGCCGATGATGACGCCCACCAACAGCTGCGATCTTCTGACCGTTTATCCAGGAGCATCGCCTACTGACGCGCCTGCTATCGACGGATTTGCCGCGCAGCTCGGCTTCCGCGTGCCCAACATCATCCTTTCCCCATTCACGCGCAAGCATGTGGTTTCGCATGCACCCATGGACCACACCGTTGTCCTGCGCTTTGTCGAGGACACCTTCAAAACCGGCGTCCACCTCACTCCGCGTGTGGCTGCGCAGCCCGACATATCCGGCTTGTTCGACCTTACCGGAGCGCCATGGGCCACTCCCCCGTCCACCATCCCGGTTCCGATCCCGGAGGGATCGACCTGCCACGCCCCGACCATGCAGTAACAAAAAAGAGTGCCCGCCGCGAGGCGGGCATCTGTTACTCCGATCGCTATCACCGAAGCTACGGGACGAGCAGGTTTTCCGGAGACGCCGCAATGGTTTGAATCACTACGCCATTGAGGCCGTTGGTCGCAGCGCTCGAATTGATCACAGCGCCTGCCCCGCCAGAACCACCGCATGCGCCCCCGCCATTACCGCTGATGCCCGAGCCGCCCACTCCAACGTTAGCTCCGTGAAGCCCTCCATTCACTTGCAGGGTCGCGCCCGCCGTAGAGATGCTCGAGGCCAGAAGGTTGATGATCCCGCCGCCACCACCGCCGCCGCCGCCGTAGGAATTTCCGCCTGACGTGAACTTTCCATCCGCGCCATTGCCAGCATTCGCATGTATTGTCCCGCTGATCGTCAACCCTCCCTTTGCAATGAGAATGACGATTCCCCCAGCACCACCCCCTCCACCACCGCTATTCAACGTTGCGATGGAGGAAGAGACACCGTCCGCCCCGATGTTGCCTGTCACCTGCACGCTTCCTTGCGCCACGATCTCGATGGAGCCGCCGCCGTCGCTTCCAACGGTAGTGATATTTCTTGCGCCAGCTCCCCCCGCTGCAATGGGAGCATGCAGGATTTGACCCGCTTGCAACGGTCCTACTCCAGTGCCGCCAACTTGCCCTGCGGCCGAGAGACCGACGCCTGGGTTCGGAGCTGCCTTTCCCGGGTCTTGCGCTCCGCTCCTGACGGACACTGTCCCTGAGATCACGACATTGCCGCTGCTACGCAGGATCGTACCGCTTGGGACGATCAGCGTGCCGCCGCTAGCGACCGTAATGGAGCTGTATTGAAAATTCACCTGAGTTACGGTCGAAAGATCCAAGGTGCTTCCACCGGCGACACTGAGAGCTCCTGCTGAGCCGTCACCATAGACGCCGAGCACGCCCCTCGCTCCCTGTGGACCGGTAGGCCCGCTTGGTCCCATTACACCCTGCGGCCCGGTTGCTCCCGCTGGGCCCTGAGGACCGATCGCTCCGGTTGGTCCAGCTGCACCTTGCGCTCCGGTTGCCCCCGCGGGTCCCACTGGACCAATAGCTCCAGTCGCTCCAATCGGCCCTGCTGCGCCGGTAGCTCCCGTCAAGCCTTGCGGTCCCGCTGGACCGATAGCGCCGGTAGCTCCAGCAAGCCCCTGCGGTCCGATCGGGCCCACTGGACCGGTCGCTCCCGTGTTGCCAGTAAGTCCTTGGGAGCCGACTGGGCCGATAGCCCCTGCGGCGCCAGTAAGCCCCTGCGGTCCGATCGGGCCCACTGGTCCGATGGCTCCAGTCGCGCCGGTTGCGCCCGCGGGACCCATTGGTCCGATCGCTCCGGTAGCTCCAGCGGGGCCTTGGCTGCCTATCGCTCCAGCAGGGCCGACTGGACCGATAGCTCCGGTAGCTCCAGCTGGACCTTGCGGCCCAATTGCTCCGGTTGGTCCGGCAGGGCCTTGTGATCCGATGGCGCCAGTGGCTCCCGCCGGACCCACTGGACCGATAGCTCCTGCAACTCCCTGCGGACCGCTTGCCCCAGTCGCGCCGATGGCTCCGGTCGCTCCCTGTGGGCCTTGTGCACCCACCGGTCCCGGCGCCCCTTGTTTTGCCCATTGGGTGTAGGTTTCGGATACGCTGCAGCTCGCAGGCCCGCTCACGAGTCGTACCTGTCCGCTACTGTTGTCCACGCACGCAGATATAAGTTGTGACGAGGGCGGAGTCACGGCCTGCACTGCTGCGGCAAAACACACGACGACGCCCAAATAAATAAAATTCTTAGATTTCACGAAAGATCTCCAACGAAATGGCGCAATAGGGGCCGAGATTGTCATGCCGAAAGCATCGGCTCCGGCTGTAGGGAGCCCTATAAGACTTTTCTGCGCAGCCTGCCGAAGATACCGATCCCGCCCGATGCCAACAGCAACAGCGTCCCCGGCTCGGGAACTGGATTGTCAGTGAGGCTTACGTTGTCGATGCCGGTTTGCAGGTAGTAATACTGAGAATCGGCAAAGCGGAGCTCGTACGTTTGGCCCGCAATCAAATTTCCGGTGATGTCGAAGACGTAGTGCGTGTACGGGTTGACCGCGCCATTTGCGCCGTCAGCGCCAAAATAAAAATTGCGAAGAATACTGGCTGTGACCGGGTCCGCACCCGCCGACAAGAGATCGACCGTGGCGTATTCGTTGTTCCCGTTGACGCCGTCTGCGATTCCATTTTTGCCATCCATCACCCCGATTTGATGGTTGACGAACATGTCGAATGAGAGCGTGAAGTAGCGTGCTCCGGTATCCGTCGTTGGCACCGTGAACGATTGGGTCAGGTAGTGGTAGCTGGCGTTGTAATCGTCCGACAAAGCATAAAATGAACCGCCCGCCGAGCCTGCTGTTCCGTATCCGCTGACGGGAGCCGTTGATCCTGAATTGACATAGAAGTCACTGCCGCTGCCATCGTAGTATGTTGTTCCCGAGCCTCCGTGATTCCATCCTGTGAAGTCGCCGGTCGCAAAGTTTCCGTTCTGGATCAATTGAACGGCTCGACTTGGAATGGAGCCTGCAAACAGACTCGAAGCTGCGAGCAATGTAAGTAACGTGCAAAGCGAAATCGCTTTCCGCATGTCGTATGTATTCCTTCTTTTCTAAAATCGTCTATTAAATGGGCCGGATTTGAGCCGTCTGCGCATGACGGAAGCGATCTCCATCGACTCCCATGAAGCGGACATTCGGGTGTTCTAGAAATGAAACTGAGGTATGTACCTCAGAAACTCTATTTCAGAGTTCCTGAATGTGTCAATTCACTGCACCTGGATTGCAAGTTATTGCGCAAGAAGAGCAGGTGCTGGGTTCTAGGGGCTAGGGACTTGGGATAGGGATAAGGATAAGGGAGTGCACTCCCCTATGACTTGTCATTGCGAGGAGCGTAGCGACGAAGCAACCCTGCATTTGCCTTTGAACGCGCGCAGCGCGTGGCTTCAGCCCCGGCGGAGCTCCTTCGTACCGCCCCGGGTAGAACCCCGGCTTTAGCCGGTGGATTAGCAATGCCATCACCGCGCCTTTAGGCGCTGAGGGGCGCTTGGCACTCCCCCTATGACTTGTCATTGCGAGGAGCGTAGCGACGAAGCAACCCTGCATTTGCCTTTGAACGCGCGCAGCGCGTGGCTTCAGCCCCGGCGGAGCTCCTTCGTACCGCCCCGGGTAGACCCCCGGCTTTAGCCGGGGGATTAGCAATGCCATCACCGCGCCTTTAGGCGCTGAGGCCTAGCACTCCTCTCGACTTGTCATTGCGAGGAGCGTAGCGACGAAGCAACCCTGCATTTGCCTTGAACGCGCGCAGCGCTTGGCTTCAGCCCCGGCGGAGCTCCTTCGGTGCCATCACGCCCGCCTTTAGGCGCGGACACTTTTCCACACCCCAAACCACCACCCCTGTGGAAACCACCTTCGCCCTTGTGCAAATCTCCCCACGCTGTGGAAAAAAACTGTCAATACCCCCGCTTTGTGGAAATCTCTCTAATTTCCACAATCGAAAGTAGATATAAACTTCCCGTAATTCAGTATGAAACTACCCCAAAGTTGCTAGAATTGTAAGTAGAAGATATCTAGAAAAGAAAGCACGCCCACCCGGCGTGCTTTCTCATTTCCAGCACCATCTGTCATCCGACGCAGAAGGGATCTGCACCTCCCCGTCAGACAAGCACTCACTCAAAACAAAGCACTTACTCAGGGATCTCCGGGATCTCAAGGGATTCCTGCGACCTAAACCATTGATTCCAAAGATTCACACCCAGAGGGGATATCTGTCGAACGCACAACATCTCAACGTCACACCGCGCTGCCAGCACGTTAAGTCCAACGGCGTCCGCTGCGGATCGCCCGCCATGAAACAGCGGCGGCTCTGCTACTTCCACGAACGAGCACGTCTCGATCCGAAATCGAAAAAGCTCGAGATTCCTCTTCTCGAAGATGCGAACTCGGTCCAGATCGCTATCATGCGCGTCTGTCAGGCAATCGCCAACGGCACCATCGCCCAAAAGCAAGCCGGACTCCTCCTCTACGGACTCCAGACCGCTTCCTGCAACCTCGGCCGCACCGACTTCGAACCCTCCAAATGGGAAAGCGTCATCGACCGCCACGGCGAAACCTCCCTCTGCGACTCCCTCCCGGACCAGACCCGTCCGGACCTACCCCGCCTCCGCGCCGCCCACCTCTCCCCAACCGAAATCGCCATCTACCACCGCCACCTCATGCAACTACCAATGCAGCTCCGCCGGGGCTGAAGCCGCGCGCTCCGCGCGTTCAAGGGCAACCGAAAGGTTTTGGCTGCGCTGCAATGACAAGTCGGAGGGTCTACCTAGAGTTGCCTAATCTCCGCAATGACCGGGTTCCTCGGCTTAAGTCTGGGGAGCTAGCTCCCTTATCCCTTATCCCTTATCCCTTATCCCTTATCCCTTATCCCTTATCCCTTCCCTTATCCCTTTATCCCTTATCCCTAGTCCCTAGCCCCTATCACCTAGCCCCTAGCACCTTCTACTCCCTCCGCAGTACTTCATGCTTGGGATCGAGCAACAACTTGACCGTCCCCGGTGGCACCTTGATGTGGAAATTGAAATCGGGATCGTCGGCGAAGAGCTGGGCGGCAAGCACCTGCTTCCCTTCCTTGCTCTCGGCATAGACCGGCAGCAGTGCGGTGAAGTCCTTTGGGGTCCCGGTGGTGGCGATGGTTCCCGAGGCCGCGCCGGTGGACGAGATCTTTACGTCGGAAAGGGCAAAGCGCGGCACCGAGGCGCCGTTGATCCAATCGTCAAAGAACCAGGCGAGCGAGGCGGCGCCCTCGTAGCGCAGATTACGTGGCAAAGCTCTTTCTAGAGCGGATTGGAGGTCGGATTGTCCGATAGCGCGCCCTGTGTAATCGGACTGCAGCGAACGCAGAGCCTGCCAGAATGCGGCATCCGCGCCCTCAGGCCGGCCCTCCAGCACTGCGGCGTCGCGCAGCATGCTGCGCAGCATGTGGATGAGCCAGGTGCCCCGCCCGTAGGTGAGGTCCACGTAACCTTCGGGCGCCAGTGAGGAATCAAGGCGTAGCCCGAGGGTGAGCGGAGCATTGGTCGCCGTCGGCTTCAAAAGCTGTCCGCGATAGTAGGAGAGCACGGAACGGGGCACCTCCGGGTCTCTCTGCTCGAGGAACATGAGAGCGCAGTAGTTGGCGAGCGCCTCCATGATCCATTGCTCGCGGTAGCTGCGCCAGGTGACATTGTCGCCCCAGTACTGATGTCCGATCTCGTGGGGCAACATGAGGTGCTCGGCGACGATGCGGGCAAACTCCGTGCGCGGCTCCGCTCCGAGCTTGGTCTTGGAGAATGCTGCGGAGGAGAGGTAGACGAGCCCCGGCCACCCTTGACTGACGCCACCAGGCACCTCGCTGATGGAAAGAGCGTGATAAGGGAAGGGTCCCAGGTGTTGTTCGAGAAAATTTACGATCGATGCAGAGTCCGTCGCGATCTGGGAGAGAGGAGTGCCATCCGGCGGCGAAGAGTGCGCGGTGGCGAGAACGGAGATTACCGCCGAGCGAGAGGAAGGAGCAGCTTGCGCGGTGGTAAAGAGTCCCAGGTTGAAACCTGCGACAGGTACCGGTTTGCTCGTGCGGAAGTGGAGCGCCCCGGAATCGGGAACAGTCTCTCCGGTAGCAACCAGCTTCCAGGACTTGGGGAGCTGAAACCTGAGGTCGAACTGCGCATTGCGTATCCCAAAGTTGGGGTACCAGGTGCCGTGGTCCCCTACGTAAAGCAATCCGCCCCCGGTGTCGGTCATCACCGGCCCGGCATAGGTGAATTCGAGGATGTGATCGTTGCCGGGAGCGATCGCGGCAGGTAGGACGATCGCGATCAGGTCATTGCCGGTACGCTCGGTCTGAGAGCCGGGGATGGCGGGGTTCTGCAGGAACTCGATGGGCGCTCCATCGAGTTTCGCGGAAGCTACCTTGAGATTGCGCGAGAGTTGAAAGAGGGCGGCGCGCACACCTCCGCGGCGGGCGGTGATGCGGAGCTTGGCGAGGGCGCTGATGTCTTTGGGGGGAGTGACGTCGGCGGAGATGTCGAAGCTGTGAATGTCTAGAAGCGAAGTGAGGCCGTTCTCGTCGGGCTGCAGCTGGTCGGTCTGCGTGACTGGTTCATCGGACTGGCGGCGGCGGAGCGCGGAAGGCCCCGTGTTGCGCTGCGACTTTGACGAAAACGAGAGCCAGACATCTTGAAAGGGACCGGCGGCGTTGCGTCCAGCGTGGGTTACCAGGATAGCTTCGGCAGCGGATTGGTCGTAAACCGCGTCGAAGGTACCGAGGTGGTCTCCGGCAATACTTGCGTGGACGTAGCGGACGTTCGACTGGGTGTTCAACAGGGCGAGCGTGAGCCGCAGAGCGTCGCCGGGAGATCCGGCGAGGTTCTTGGCAAGCGGCGCGTACTTGGCCAGAAAATCCGGGGTGTCGCGCTCGGGACCCCGCAATGCCGATTCGAGGTTCCGGACGGTCGTGTCGTCGTGAAAACGAAGATACACGGAGTGGAAGCGTTCATTCAGTACCGCCGATTGGGTGAAGCGCGAAAGTGAGGCACGTTCGACCTGGTTGGGTGGGATGACGAGTATCGATCCTTCGCCGACAAAGAGCGCGCCCGTGGTGCTGCCATCGATCGATTGTGTAAACGCGATCGTGCCTTCTTCGAAAGTGAGGTGGAGGTCCTCGAGGTCAAGATCGGCATCGCGGATGTGAAAGACGCGTTTGCCGTCGAGAGGAGCAGTCGCAAGGCTACGAAAGAGGTCGAGACCAGTCGTCTGCGCACGGGCGCCCACGGAAAACAGGGTGGTGAAGAGCAGGCAAAGAGCCGGGAAGGGTGAAAGTTGGCGCCACATTCGAGTGCAGAACAGTATAGACATGCGGGCGTGCTAATTTCGAACTATGAGTTTCTTCGATCGCCCCAGGCACGAAGACCGAAGATATGACAACGAGCTGCCCCCGGTGCCGTTTCCGCCGGAGCTGCCGCGCCTGAAGACGGTGAATGTCGGCGCGGCATATGGGTCAGCACGCAGAGGCGGAGATTTTTTCGAGTTCATCACTCCGCGCGATGGACAACTGGTCTACGCTATGCTCGACATCGCGGGACGTCGAGACGGTGCATTACGGATCGCTTCCGCAGTGCAAAAGATCCTGCGCGAACGCTCTACGGGCCTCGTCGCGGAAAGTGGCAACCTCAACGACGCGCTGAGCGCTCTTGCGCTCGAGATGAACCGCACGATCATCGATGAAGCGTCAGGAGTGCACAACTGTCCTGCGTTTCTGGCTGGCCTCGATGAGGCGACTGGAACGCTGAGCTACATCAACGCCGGTCACATCCCTGCACTGCTGAGTGACGAGGACGGCATCAGCGAATGCGGAGCGGGAGGGGTGCCGTTCGGGCTATTTTCACATGTCGTGCACGAGGCGCGGATGGTGGTGATTCGTCCGGGAGCAGTACTGCTCATCGCCTCGAAGGGACTCGTTGAAGCGAAGTCAGGCACGCGGGAATTCGGACTGGAGGGGGTGCGTAACGTGCTCCGCACCCGCGCATTCGGCTCCGCCGAGGAACTTTGCGGTAAGGTGCTGCGCGAAGCCGAACGGTTCGCCGCAACACCTAGTTTCTGGGGTCCGCGCCTTGCTTTCTCAGGATTTGCAGACGAGGAGCCCACGGATATGACGGCAGTGGCGCTCATGCGTCCGGCGGAAGGCAGGACTGTGAGTGCGATGGCTGGATGAGGGAGGAAGAACTTTTGGATCCATCAGCACTTGTAGCTGTCAGCTTCATTTTTTAGCTGATGACCGATAGCTTCCTACGCGCTTACCGGCATCATGAAGTCGAGGGCCCGGGCGATGTACGGCTTCAGGTCCTTACGGGAAACGACGGCATCGAGCATTCCCTTTTGCAATAAGAATTCGCTGCGCTGAAAGCCCTCGGGTAGCTTTTGGCGGATCGTCTGTTCAATGACTCGGGGGCCCGCAAATCCGATGAGGGCCCCCGGTTCCGCGATGTTTATGTCGCCAAGCATTGCGTAGGAGGCGGTGACGCCGCCGGTGGTGGGATCGGTGAGCAGTGAGATATAGGGCAGCTTGGCATCATCGAGTCTGCCGAGCGCGGCGGAGATCTTTGCCATCTGCATGAGGCTCGAAACACCCTCCATCATGCGTGCACCACCTGACGCGGACAGGATGACCATGGCCCGCTTCTGGTCCATGGCGGTCTCAATACCGCGGGTGATCACTTCTCCGACGACGCTTCCCATCGATCCGCCGATGAAGCTGTACTCCATGGCGCTGACCACAACGGGGTGTCCACCGATGGTGCCCCGGGCGTTGATAATGGCATCCCTCAACCCGGTGTCGCGCTGCGCTTTTTTGAGGCGGTCACGATAGGACTTTACGTCGACGAACTTGAGCGGGTCGGTCGATTCGATGTCGGTATCGTGCTCCGTCCAACTTGCCTCGTCCATGAGGTGCGCAAGACGTTGACGGGCACTGATGCGGAAATGTTTGTCACACTTGGGACAGACATTCTGGTTCTCTTCGAGGTCCTTCTTCCAGATGATCTGGCGGCAGTCGTCACACTTGACCCAGAGTCCCTCGGTGCGGACCCGCTTCTCTGCTGTCGCCTCGATTTCGGAGTTCTCTCGCTTGAACCAGGACATGAGTGTTGATTCTAAATGAAGCGGGACAGGTATCTGCTTTCACGTCCCAGCTTAGGTGCAGTTCTCAGATTCACAGGATGATCGCAACTTACTCGTACTTACTTAGGACAGCTTCGCTCAGTACTCGATACCACGCTGGGCGAGGACTCCTTTCTCGTAGGCGTGCTTGACCTGCTTCATTTCGGTCACGGTGTCGGCGATCTCGATGATGCTGGGGTGCGCGTTGCGCCCGGTGAGAATGACATGCAGCATCGGGGGGCGCTCCAGGAGCGTCGTAACAACTTTTTGCGGATCCAGCATGCCGTAGCTGATCGCGTAATTGATTTCATCGAGGACGATGAGGTCCCAATTGCCAGAGAGTATCTCGCGCCGCGCTTCTTCCCATGCATCTTCAACCATCTTGATGTCTTCCGGGTCAGTATCGGCGCCCCCAACCTTCACAAAGCCTCGACCCAACTGCTTCATGATGAAGTTCTCGCCAAATATTTTTGCAGCATCGAGTTCTCCATAATGCCAGGAGCCCTTCAGAAACTGCAGCATTAACACCTTCATCCCGCAGCCGACGGCGCGAAAGGCCGTTCCCATTGCGGCGGTGGTCTTTCCCTTGCCGGGGCCGGTATTCACAATAATGATTCCGCGTCGAACGTCGTTCATGCTGTCAATGTCCTGAATGGTAGGGGTGCCCAGCCAAGATTGTAAATGCGCGATAGAGTTGCTCGGCGACGACGAGGCGCGCCAGTTCGTGTGGGAGTGTGATCCTGCCGAGTGAAAGCAACTCGGAGGCCCGCTGGCGTGAAGCTTCCGACCATCCGCCGGCCCCTCCGATTGCGAAGACGAGTTGCTGCACGGAATTGTCACGCGCCTCGCGCACGAGCATCGCAATCTCTTCCGAGGAACGTTGTTTGCCACGGCTGTCTAATAGAACCGTCTGGGGACGAGTCCTCCCGGAGAGGCGTTCAATGGAAGCGAAGAGTTGATCTTCATTCGCAGCTTCCAGGGTTCCGATCTCGGCATAAGGGCGGATGCGCTCCAAGAACTCGCGCACAAGCGACGCGACGGCGGGCTCTTTGGTGCGCCCCGGCTTCGGAGTAACCCATGCAAGTTGGACCTTCATTCGTTACACTCTAGCGGAAATGGCCTCTACAACGAACATCCTCGCTGATGTACCAATTTTTGCGCTTCTCGATGATGAAGAGCGCGCCGCGCTTGTCCCCCTGCTCGAAACCGAACACTTCAAGAAGGGCGCAACGATCTACAACTATGGGGACCATGGGGACACTATCTACATCGTGCGCTCAGGAAGGGCTCAGGTGTGGCTGGAGAACGACGAAGGAGAACGATTGATCGTTTCTGAGCCGGGTCCGGGCGCCGTGTTTGGAGAGATCAGCTTTCTCGACGGCGGATCACGCACAGCAACCGCATCGGCGCTCGAAGACACAGAAGTGCTCACCCTAACGCGAGAGCAATTGCTCGAATTTATCGACCACCATGCGCATGCCGCCCTGGACCTGCTCACGGTGATGGGGAAGCGCTGGCGCCAGACCGACCAGCTTTTGCGCAAACACATTGTGCGTAATGTCAACGTGGAGGAGGAGGAGCGCAAGACCTTTGGTCAACGCATAGCCGACAGGGTGGCAGCGTTTGGAGGATCGTGGACCTTCATCCTAGGCTTCTTGGCAATGATCGTGGTGTGGATGATTATCAACACCGCCATACTGCGGAGCAAAGCATTCGACGCTTATCCGTATATCCTGCTCAATCTTGTGCTGTCTTGCCTCGCGGCCCTGCAGGCGCCGGTGATCATGATGTCCCAGAACCGACAGTCGGCAAAGGACCGCTTACAAGCGGATTCCGATTACGAAGTGAATCTCAAAGCAGAATTGGAGATCGCAAATCTGCACAAGAAGATAGACCTGTTGTACGAAGCGCACCAGGCAAACTTTGCAAAGATGACTCCGAAAGACCGTGACTGGGGGAAGCTGACCTAGCTGGTATCACTAGTAAACGCGCCCACCCGGTGGCACCACGCGCTCGGGTTGAAGCAGGACAACGTTGCCGGAGCTGTCGTTTATCCCGAGCGTGAGAACCTGCGATTCGAATCCAGCAATGTTACGAGTGCCGAGATTCATGGCGCACACGACCAATTTGCCGACCAGATCTTCGGGGCGATACAGGCTTGCGACCTGAGCACTCGAGGTGCGTGAACCCACTTCCGCGCCGAAATCGATCCACAATTTGTAAGCGGGTTTGCGTGCACGTTCGTTATTTTCGGCGCGGGTGACGCGACCAACGCGCAATTCGAGTGCTGTGAAGGCTTCGTGAGCGTCCATGTGCAGCAGTGTACCTCTCTAAGGTCTTAAAGAGTGGTGCCCTCAAAATCGCACTCTCTGCACCCTAAGTAGTGCGATTGGGGGCGACACAGAAGCCTGCGGCTGAATCGAAGCAATTGGAGGTATTTCAAGAACGTCAATACCGTTTTGGATAACATCATGAGCCTGCGGATTGTAGCTTTTGAACCCAACACTCGGGATTTCCGCGCCATCCAGTCAGCGCTTTCAGCCGGCAGTCTGGAGACGGAGCTTGAACAGGCGCGGACGAGGGAAGAACTGTTCTCAAAAATCAAAGGAAGTGCCCCCGACGTGCTATTGGTGGACTATGCAAGAGCGGAGGGCGGATGTATGCAGGCGATCATGTGGTCGCGCAATGTTTCAGGGGGAAATGGCCGAGTTCCAGTGATCTTAGTCACCGATCCCGTGGGAGATACCGCTGCGGTGACTGCACTGAAAGCAGGCGCGAGCGATTACATTCTGAAATCGGAGTTGGACCGTCTGCCGGACGCAATCCGTGCTAGCTTGCGCGAACATGAGGAGAGCAGTAAACACATCGTGGGTCAGCAAGAACTTCGGCATGCCACCGAACAAATCCGGGAGAACCAGAAGCTGGTGACAATCGGAAGGCTTTCGGGGATGATCGCGCATGAGATAAACAATCCTCTGGCGGCTATTGCGAACCTTCTCTATCTGCTGCGTCATGATGGAAATCTCGAATCTAAGGCGTTGGGATATTTGAAACTCGCTGAAAATGAGATGGCACGTGTCGTCCAGATAAGCCGCCAGACACTCAGCTTCTACCGTGAAGCCAATGCGCCAGAGCAACAGAAGCCCCAGGACCTCATGGAAGAGGTACTGATGTTATATCGCCGAACGTTGATGGAGAAGAAGATTCAGGTGCGGCGACGATATGACTTTCAAGGCTCGGTGCTTCTATATCCGGGGGAGATGCGGCAAGTGTTTTCGAACCTCGTTATCAATGCGATCGAGTCGATGCACACCTCAGGCACGCTCACTATTCATGTGTACGAAGCACACAAGTGGGACAAGTCCAGAAAGGGGGGCGTGCGAATTGTGGTTGCGGACACCGGAACTGGGATCCCCCGCGAGAAGCTCCTGCAGATTGGAGAGCCCTTTTTTACTACAAAAGGACAGAAGGGTACTGGTCTTGGGCTGTGGGTGAGTCAAGGAATTCTTCGTAAGTACGGAGGAGACTTGCAAGTGTCGTCAAGCACGCATCCGCTACATCACGGAACGGTATTCAGTATTTTTTGGCCCAAAGATTCAGAGATGCAGAGGCGGGCGGAGGGTGGAGGTTCCACTCAGATCCATCATTTCCCGCGATATAAAGCAAGGAACGATGGGTCGAAAGAGGCGATGAAGGCCTGATTCGCTTGCGCCAAAACTCCGTAATCCAGAACAAAGCAATAATCTCGGTTCAAGAGTGCCTTTACAATCGCGGGCATGGGAGAGCGCTCGCTAATCCGGCTTATCAGGGGCCGCGCTTCTGCGGTCAAGGCCGTCGCAGCCGTGCGAATCGGAATCGGAGACGACTGTGCCGTGCTGCGCGCCGCTCCGAATGAAGAAATTTTGGTGACGACCGATTTTTTCATTGAAGGAGTCCATTTTCGCCGTGATTGGCAAAGCGCCCGCTCTGCCGGACATTGGTGTTTGGCGCGCGGGTTAAGTGATGTGGCTGCTATGGGAGGTCGTCCGATAGCGGCTTTTCTTTCCCTCGCCTGCCCAGCTGGATTGCCCGGGAAGTGGACCAATGGGTTTGTAGGCGGGATCGTCTCGCTGGGTGCCAGATTTGGCGTACAGCTGTCGGGCGGGGATACGTCTTCGTCTCCGCAGGGAGTCGTCGCCGATCTCGTAGTGGCCGGCACCATACCAAGGAATCGGGCAGTTCTGCGGTCTGGCGCGAAGGCTGGAGATGCAGTTTATGTCACGAATTCGCTGGGTCGTGCGCGAGCAGAGCTGAACCGGCTTCTTGATTCCGAGACGCGCCACGCAAAGATGCGGCAGTACTTGCCGCAGCCACAAGTGCACGCAGGTCAGAAAATTAGAGACTTCGCGAGCGCAATGATCGATGTCAGCGACGGCCTGTCGACTGACCTTGCACATCTTTGCGAAGAGAGCGGATGTTCGTCCGTAATTGATTCGGCGCATATTCCGATTGAGAAGTCAGCAACTCTCGAGGAGGCGCTTCACGGCGGAGACGATTACCAGCTTCTCTTTACAGTACCCCCGGGCCGCAGGGTTCCAGCGAAGATTGGCGATACGAGTCTAGTCAGAATCGGCGAGATCGTCGCCCGGCAGAGATCCCGGGTACTGCTGCGATCCAAGGGCACGCTGCAGCCGCTCAGGCCACTTGGGTGGCAGCACCGTATATAGCGTTCTAAGCACCACCAATCCACGGCGGCGCGAATCTAAGTTCGCAACATTAGGAGAAACGGAATGATCAAACGCCAGGACGTAGAACGGCTGGCTAATTTTCATGTCCCACAACAAACCGCCATCACCTTTTATCACCTACCATTCATGCATCAGGACCTCTCGCACCGGCAGGACTCAATCGTATTCAAGGATTTGTTGAAGGAGGGCTTGCAAACCATCAAACACGGAGGAGCAAGTCTGAAAGCTGACCTCGAGCGAATCCAGCATCGAGCAGAAGCATTGAAAGACTCTGTAGCTCCCAAAGCGATCTTCGCTTGCAAAGAACGCGGTATTTGGGAAGAGTTCGACATTCCTAATGCTAGCGGAGCAACTTCGTTGCGTATTGGAAGGCAATTCCATCTGCAGCCCGCGATTCCCGCAATCGAAAATGTTGAGAACGTCTGCATTGTTCTAATCGACCGTGCGGTAAATCGCCTCCTCAAGATGCAGCATGAAAAGCTCCTAGAGGAGAAGTTCCCCGAGCAAGACGAGGAACGCGAAGTCCGCACTGTCGGAACGGGAGACAGCAGCAAATCTGAGCGCCGCGTGGAACACGAAGTGGCCATGCACTTCAAAATGCTCACCAACCATTTGCTTTTTATGCACGAGCGGGGCGACTTCAATCTGTTGGTCGTCGGCGGAAGAGACGAGATTACACCGCTGTTCACCCAATCGCTACCGACTCCTGTCTCACAAACACTACTTGGCACCTTCCGCTGTGACCCTGGAGCTGCGTCCCATACGCAAGTAAGAGATGAGGTGGCCCGGCTTACGGAGGAGCGCCGAATGTCGGAGCGCGACGGACTGCTTCGTGAGATCACCGGGGAGGCCAAGCGCAATGCGCGCGGGGCCGTCGGATTGGGAAAAGTGCTGCAGTCACTCGAACGTGGAGAGGTACACCAGCTAGTGATTGGCAGTGGATTCAAGGCAAGAGGAACGCTGTGCCCGAATTGCAACCATCTCGATTCGCGATTGCTGGACCATTGTCCGGCATGCTCGACCCACTTGATCGAGTATGACGACCTCACCGATGTTTTGATTGCGCGAGCCTATGGCAGCAAAGCGAGTGTGGTGATCGTGGATGATGGGGAATTCAGTGGAAACATCGGTGCGCTGCTTCGCTTCCGGGCCGATCAGAATACCGCGGGGAAACTGGCGAGCTAAAGCTTTCGCGTTCACATTCTTGTCCACGCGGAGCCGAACCGGCTCCGCGTTTGTTTACAATGGCGGGTCATGCGAACGAGATCCCTTTCCATAGCGCTCCTGGCTGTGACTTCAATCGTAGCCGCACAAAGTAACGACCAGAAACCGGTAAGCCACGTACCAGGCGCCGTCCATTTGAAAGATCAGGGAATCCAAACTTTGACCAAGGGAAGAACGTTTGAGCAGCTTGCGGACCGCTATTTCGATGATTATTACTTTGCGTACCATCCGACGGCCGGGACAGCAGCAGGGTTTCATCAGTACGACACAAAACTTGAGGACTACTCTGGCGCTTCCATTGCTAAACAGATCGCACTGCTAAAGAAGTTCAGGCAGGAAGCCACGGACCTTGATCTCGTAACGGCTGATTACAACACGCAGGCTGACCGTGCACTGATCCTGAGCGACATCAACTCGCGCCTGCTTGAGTACGAGAATATCCGCGGGTGGGAAAAGAATCCCGATCTCTATTCCAGCGGAATCGCCAACAGCGCGTTTCTTATCATGTCACGCAAGTTCGATACCGCCGATAACCGGCTACGCTCCTTGATAGAACGCGAGAGGCAGATGCCAGCGGTATTTGAAGCGGCTCGGACAAACCTCAAGAACCCGCCGCAGGTGTTCACGGAAGTCGCGATCGAGCAGATGCCGGGCACCATCGGTTTCTTTCAGCGTGATGTTCCGGAGGCGTTCAGGGAAGCCAAGGACGCGAGTATCCGAGCCGAGTTTGAGAAGTCAAATGCAGCTGTGATCGCGGCGCTGCAGTCTTACCAAAGCTGGCTGCAGAAAGAACTGCTGCGCAGGTCCAAGGGCGACTTCCGCATCGGCGCGGAAAACTTCCGGCAAAAGCTGCTCTTCAACGAAATGGTGGATGTAGATCTCGATCACCTCTATGACATAGGCATGGCCGACTTGCGCAGGAACCAACAGCACTTTAAGGATGTCGCAACGAAGCTCGATTCCACGAAGACCCCGGATCAGATACTGCGCGAGCAATCGGAGGACCATCCGACCGCCGACCATATGCTTCAGAGCTTCGGGAACACATTCGACGGGCTGGTGCAATTCATCCAAGAGAAGCACATCGTTACCATTCCCTCTCCGGTGAAGCCGATACTAGAGGAGACGCCGCCCTTCATGCGAGCGCTCACATCCGCCTCGATGGACACACCGGGACCTTACGAAAAGGTCGCGAAGGAAGCTTACTTCAACGTAACTCTTCCAGAGCCAAGGATGTCGGAGCAAGAGAAAGAGGAGGTGCTGCAGGGGATGAACCGTGGCACGATCCTTTCTACGTCTATCCATGAAGCATATCCGGGACATTACACACAGTTTTTGTGGCTGCAGGTCGCGCCCGGGCTTTCAAAGACACGCAAGTTGTTAGGCTGCTCCTCAAATGCAGAGGGCTGGGCGCATTACACCGAGCAGATGATGCTCGACCAAGGATTCGGCAGCCAAGATGGTACGGGTAAAGAAGTCAGCTCAGACCCGCAATTCTTAAAGGCGCGCCTCGGCCAGCTTCAGGATGCGCTTCTGCGCAATGCACGCTGGATCGTCGGCCTGCAAATGCATCGTGGCAAGATGAGTTTCGACGAAGGGGTGGACTTCTTCGTGAAGGAGGGATACCAGCCACGGGCATATGCGGAACGCGAAACGAAACGAGGAACGAGCGATCCGACGTATCTTTACTACACACTCGGCAAACTGGAGATCATGAAGCTGCGCGAAGATTACAAGCAAAAGGTTGGCGCGCAGAACTTCTCGCTGGAGAAGTTTCATAACGACACTCTGAAGCAAGGATTTCCACCGATCAAGATTATTCGGCGCAATATGCTGGGCGACGATAGCCCGACGCTGTAGGCCGAGCAAGCATCACATTTGGTTCGATCGGATACAACAACAATGATGAGAGTACGCAAAGCAGTCTTCCCCGCCGCCGGACTTGGCACACGCTTTCTTCCCGCAACGAAGGCCTTGCCAAAAGAGATGCTGCCGATCGTGGACAAGCCGCTAATCCAGTATGGCGTGGAAGAGGCACTCGCCGCAGGTTGCGACCAGATCATCATCGTCACCGGTCGCGGCAAGACTGCAATCGAAGACCATTTCGATCACAGCTACGAACTGGAGAAGCTACTCGAGGCTAAACAAAAACATGAGCTGCTGACGATAGTGCGGCAAATCTCTGACATGATCCACGTGGCGTATGTACGCCAAAAAGAGGCGATTGGCCTGGGGCATGCGGTGCTCATGGCACGAGAGCTGGTGGGCAATGAGCCGTTTGCCGTACTGCTTGCGGATGACATGATCGATTCGACAAAGCCCGCCCTGAAACAGATGATCGAGGCGTATGAGCAGACGGAAGCGAGCATTCTTGCGACTATGGAAGTGGACGGTCCTGCCATATCATCGTATGGTGTGATCGACGCGCAGTCCGTCCCGGGAAACGACCGTCTCTTCAAGGTTCGGGACATGGTCGAAAAGCCTAAGAAGGAAGAGGCGCCGTCGAACCTAGCTATTATCGGCCGCTACATTCTCACGCCAAGAATCTTTGAAGCGCTCGATGAGACGCCTCTGGGAGCGGGAGGCGAACTGCAGTTGACGGACGGTATCAGGCGCCTGCTGCAGACCGAAGATGTCTACGGATACAAATTCGAAGGCACGCGCCACGATGCAGGTGACAAGCTTGGTTTCTTGAAAGCGACGGTTGAATATGCCCTGCAACGGAATGACCTGGGGCCGGACTTCCGTGAGTATTTGAAAACGCTGACGCTATGAACGCCTCCGCAGGAACTCACCCATTGCGGCCATGCCGGCCTCCAACATTTGTGGCTGTACCGCATAGGAGATTCGAATGTGCTCTGGCGTTCCGAATGCAGAGCCGGGAACTACTACAACGTGCGCTTCGTGAAGAAGGCTCGCAGCGAGTTGAGAGACGGACTCTCCTACTTTTAGAAAGCTGTTGACGTCCGGATAAGCATAGAAAGCGCCTTCGGGAATCTTGCATCTCAAGCCGCCGATCTTGAGCATTATTTGAATAATGCGATCCCGATTCGCGCGATAGCCATCGCGCATCGCATGGATACAATCCTGAGGGCCACTGACAGCGGCAAGAGCCGCCTTCTGAATCGGAGCGGACACACAGGTCAACGACTGGCTTTGCAACTTCTGGATGGCGTTCGCAATGTCAACCGGAGCGAGCGCATACCCGCAACGCCATCCGGTCATGGCATAGGTCTTTGAGAGAGAGCCGATGACGACGATGTTGTCTCTGGCTACTTTGACAGATGCTGCGGAAAATGGATCGGTCGAATAAACAAGGTAGCTATAGCACTCGTCGGCGATCAGGAAGATGCCATGCTTTGCAGCGAGCTGTGCGATCAACTCAAACTGCTCCTGGTCAACGACGTCCCCGGATGGATTGCACGGGGAGTTTATGATGATCGCCCGAGTACGCGAAGTTACTGCAGAAGCAACCTGTTCCGCACGCAAACCGATCGGCTCCTGCGCGCGTACGAAGACACATTTCCCTCCGCTGTATTCGACGATGTCCTTGAAAGAGACCCAGTACGGGACTGGAACGACCACTTCGTCTCCTTCGTTCAAAATACATTGCAATGTTTGGAACAGAGCGAGTTTTCCGCCTGCGGTGACGACTACGTTCTCAGCCAAAAAGCTGGTGCGAAAATCATGGCGATGTCGCTCGGCGATTGCGGCGCGCAGCTCTGGAATGCCGGCACCGGATGTATACCGCGTGAAGTCCTGCTCAATGGCGAGCAGAGCAGCCTCTTTAATATGTCGCGGTGTAGAGAAATGTGGTTCTCCGGCGCCGAAGTCGAAGAGGTCGACTCCACTCGATCGGAGTGCGGCAGCTTCGGCAACCACCTTATAGGTCGCAGAGGTATCGATGCGATGAATGCGTTCAGAAACTCTGGCAGGTAAGGTCATGTCCGCTAAGTAAGAGGCGATCGAAATGCGTGAGCAACCGAGAATGTGCTCTTTAGTTCCCCATCACTCAAATGTTGTCGCATGTTGCGAAGGTTCGACTCAACGGCTTCCAATGCACAGGCAATGTGATCTGCATTGCTTTCGAAGATATCACCCCACATTGAGAATGGGCTTGAGGCAGTACGAGTCATTTCTCGAAGAGCCCTTCCACCAATCTTGTGAATGCTTTCTGATACTCCGATCTCTTGCTGGATGGATACCGCCAATGCAGTCGAGAGCAGCTGGGGCAGGTGGCTGATCCAAGCGCAGAGACGATCGTGCTCATCGGGCCCGACTATCAGCGTGGACCGGCAGATAGCTTGAAGCAATGTGTGCAGCCGGAGCGCTTTGAATCCAGTGATAATGTCCCCTTGAGGCGGCACGAAAAACCAAGTCGCGTCTGCGAAAAGGTCCGGATCTGCTTGCTCTATCCCTGACAACTCTTTGCCTGCCATTGGGTGTCCGCCAATGAACCTGGTGCGTAGGTGATCTCCGAACACCCGTTCCGCTTCACGCAGAATCTGGCGCTTCGTGCTTCCAACGTCGGTGATGAGGCTGTCCAGAGGAGCGTAGCGTACGACATCGCTAAGAAGACTACATATGCGCGACACAGGGGTCGCCATCACAATGAGATCTGCATTTTTGCAAGCAGATGCTAAATCGGAGAACCCGGCGTCAATCGCCCCCTTTTCTGTCGCGAGTGACAAGACCTCGGAAGAATCGCAACCGATCACGCGGCCTACAAGATTTGACTTATGCAATGCCAAGCCGAGAGAGCCTCCGATCAGGCCGACGCCAACAATCGTGACCTCCCGAAAGAGCAGCTCGGATTCCTTAAGCAATGGAACGACCTACTGCGGGGGCGATCATCCGCAACTCTCCCATTAACTTACTGAACTGTTCGGGATAGAGCGACTGCGGCCCATCAGACAATGCCCGATCTGGATCGTGATGGACTTCCATCAATAAGGCATCACAACCCGCAGCGACGGCGGCGCGCGCCATGGGCGTTACCTTGTCACGCCGGCCTGTGCCGTGCGAGGGATCGGCTGCCATAGGCAGGTGCGACAGCTTTTTCACGACCGGTACAGCAGTAAGATCGAGAGTGTTGCGGGTATAGGTCTCGAATGTGCGGATGCCACGTTCGCAAAGGATGACTTCGCGGTTGCCTCCTGCGAGGAGGTATTCGGCAGAGAGAAGAAGTTCTTCGATCGTGGCCGCAATGCCTCTTTTCAGTAGGACAGGTTTACGTACTGTTCCGAGTTCCCGGAGAAGGTTGAAGTTCTGCATATTTCGCGCTCCAACCTGCAAAATGTCCACGTACCTCATCATGGTTTCGATCTGCGAGATCTCCATCACTTCGCTGACGACGAGCAACCCGAAAGTGTCGGCGGCTTCCCGCAGCAACTTGAGACCCTCCACTCCCATCCCCTGAAACGAGTAGGGCGAGCTTCGTGGTTTGTATGCTCCACCTCTGAGTACCCTGGCGCCTCCCGCGGAGACGATCTCGGCGATTGTGAAGATCTGCTCCCGCGATTCCACCGAACATGGACCTGCCATGACGACGACGGGTTGGGCGCCAATGGCAACACCATTCGGAAAGCGAACCACCGTTCCATCCGGCGAAAAGCTTCGGCTGACCAGCTTGTAAGGCGAGCTGATGCGATGGACGTTGAGGACGCCCGACATCATTTCTATCTCCCGGATGTCATACTCGGCGGGGCTTCCCACACCCGCCAGGACCGTCTGCACTGCACCTGTAGTACGGTGCACGTCGAAGCCGATCTTTATCAATCGCTCGATCACGTCCTGTATCTGTTCTTCCCTGGCACCTTCCTGCATGGCGACGATCATATGGATCTATCCCGAGTCAGCATTGTTTCCCGGCCTTGTCCGGTTTAGGAGAAGCAGCGGATGCGCCCATCTGCTCACGCTGCAAGGAACGCATGACGTCGATAATCCGCTCGAAGATGTGCTGCAACTCCGAGGTGGGCAACGGGCCTAGATTGTTGCTCGAAACATTCTCGAAGATGGTCTTTTCGCGCTGCGGCTCGTAAACGGGGATGTCCGTCGCACGCTTCAGCCGTCCGATCGCCTGGGCAGCGAAAGCCCGCTCATTCAGTAGAGCGACCAGCTTGCGATCGATCTCGTCGATCCTGACGCGCCAGTCTGCAATATCCATGAAGGCCTCGCGAGAGACCTACTATAACCTACCGCACGTCTTTCAGACTTGATCCTTTGGAGTGGGCCATTCACTGTAACAGCCCAAGATGTGCAACGCTTCAGTGGATGACTTGAGTTGTTTGAGTGCCGTCTCCGCATGCTCGAGCGAGGTGCGCACGTCGAGATAAAACCGGTAATGCCAAGGGCGTCCCTTAATCGGCCGGCTTTCTATCTTCAACAAATCGATACCTTGCCGCGAGAAGTGCCCGAGCGCTTCATGCAATCTCCCGGGCCGATTGCTGAGTTCCATCGCCAGAGAGAGCTTGTTGCCACTGATCTCGCTTGGACGCTGCCGCGTCAGAAGCACGAATCGGGTGTAATTTGCAGAATCGTCTTCGATATTAGGGGCTAGCACGCTGGCACCAAAGACCCGTGCAGCGCGTTCACTCGCGATTGCAGCGCGGGTGGGATCTCCGGCAGCAATGATTGTCCGCACGCTTCCGGCTGTGTCGCTCGCCATGATCGGCGTGATAAAGGGATGCAGCTCAAGAAATCTTTCGCACTGTGCCAGCGCCACCGGATGCGATTCCACGGTGTGCACCTCCTGCAACACCGCATTCGACAAACCGATCAATTGGTGACAGATGCGAAGCTGAACCTCTCCTTTTATCCAGAGCTCCGAGTCGAGCAGAAGATCGTACGTCTGCATCACCGAACCGGCAAGGCTGTTTTCGATTGGCGCAAGGATATACTCAGCTACCCCCTCGTCAATAGAGCGGAACAACGATCGGAAACTGGGGCGGGGGACAGATTGTGCATCAGGCATCACGAGGTCAATAGCGTCTTCGCTGAAGGCGCCGCGCTCACCCTGGAAGGCGATTCTGGACCTTCCGAGTTTGATGTCGAGTTCCATATAAGATCTTCGCCCTCGCTCTTGCACTACGCTGTGGAGGATAGCATTGGATGCCTGCAATCAACAGTTTCACGGACACACCTTTCGCGAACGTTCCGCATCTACCTACACACATATGAGAAAAAGTGCGGGGGGGCGGTCGATCTCCGATCGCGTGGAAGGCCAGAACCAGGGAAACACCGCAGAGAGCTTGTGGTTCCGGCGCCTCGGGCATGGTGCGCTGCTGTGCTTTGCGGCTGTGGTAGCAGTGCTCTCCTTTTCATGCAGCGCCGCAAACAACCTCGGCACCATAGAACCCAAGGACCTCTGCAACTGCCTTCCCGTTGAACCGGACATCGCAGATTACCGGCACGTTGCAAAGCATGTCGCCATCTCAAACCTTCCGGCGATTGAGATCGGGGTAGACACCATCTTGGGCTGGCCGCAGGACCCGGCAATGCCTCCCGGCGCTCCACGTAGCGGTCGCGAGCTACAAGTGTTCCATGTGTCGCATGCCTTTCTGCAGAACGCGAGCGTGAACAGCGGAGATTGCGATGTCCATTTCGAGATCTCGCAGATAGCAGACAAAAATGCTCCTCGAGTTGTAATCGAGACGCCAGTCGATAGTGAGTATTGCAGCGCGCGCAGAAGTGCACAATCGCAGCTGCTACAGCACGGGTTCCGGCTCGATACCCAAAATGGGGGCGAGCTGCCGCAAGGGTTGCCAGTCGACGTCCTGGGCATGGCATTCGAAGACTTTGAGCACAACCGCGGATCTGCGCAGATTGCCACCGTATGGGAGCTGCACCCCGCGACGGTTAACATTCTCCCTTGATAAAGCTCAATGGGTGCACGTCATTGCACTTTATTTCTCAAAGTTGCAACCTTTTGCTCGCATCATAATCATGTCCTATTGGAATATCCGGGAATTCAGTTGTATTGATATTCTGGTGCGGAGATAATCCGGCGAAGAGCCAGTGGCTTCATATCTGACGCTTCACGACAATCGACCTATGCCTGCAAACCAGTTCAATGGACACACTCAGTACGGCGTCGGAATCGGATTGCGCATTCCACACTACCGGCACATATTGGAGAAAAAGCCGGTCGTTGACTGGTTCGAGATCATCTCTGAGAACTTCATGGTGGACGGCGGTCGTCCGCTGCATATGCTGGACCAGATTTTGGAGCAGTATCGCGTTGTTCAGCATGGCGTATCGATGTATTTCGGTTCGGCGGAGCGCCTCAACCGTGAACATCTCAAACGACTAAAGACACTTGTCAGGCGCACGAAGACACCGTGGCTTACGGACCATCTCTGCTGGGGCAGCGTGGATGGCAGCTACTCGCACGACCTGTTGCCTATGCCATATACGTTTGAGGCAGCCAGGAAGACAGCTGAGAAGATCCGTGAGGTACGTGACTATCTGGAAGTGCCTATTGCGGTCGAGAACGTGAGCAGCTACGCAGAGTTTCACGTGTCTGAGATGACGGAATGGGAGTTTCTGGCGGAGGTGGTTGAGACGGCGGACTGCGGAATCCTGCTTGACGTCAACAATATCTATGTCTCGTCACAGAACCATTCGTTTGATCCTATGGATTACATCGACAGCGTTCCTCATGGGCGAGTCGCTCAGATCCATATCGCCGGACACTCTAAGTTCGAGAAGTATATTTTGGACACGCACGACCACCCGGTGATCGATCCGGTGTGGAAGCTCTATTCGCGGGCAATCGAACTCTGCGGGCCCACGGCCACGCTGCTCGAATGGGATGATCACATTCCGTCTTTCGAAGAAGTACACAATGAAGCACTCAAGGCAAACCGTTTTGCTGCGCAGCCGGTAGGTGGAAAATGAACCTCGAGCAGATACAGCGCGCGATGTTCCATGCCATTCAGCAACCCCTGACATCCGAAGAAGGAATGCGCCATACGGCGCAAGACGGTACTTCGCAACTCGAAACGGCAAACTCGATCATCAAGCCAAATGATCGACTCACTTCCTTCGAGCGATTGGAACTCTACAACCGTCAATATTGGTGGCGCATCCTTTCTGCGCTTGCCGAGGACTTCAGCGGACTGCAAGCGATTCTGGGTGCAGAGCAGTTTGAGAAGCTGTCGATTGCATATCTGAGCGACTGTCCGTCGAAGTCGTTCACTATGCGCAACCTGGGATCGCGGCTGGAAGCTTGGATGCGTGAGCATCCCGAGTATGCGCCCGGCGTGGAGCAACTTGCCATTGATATGGTGCGGCTTGAGTGGGCAGAAGTGGAGGTCTTTGACGAATCGGAGCTTCCCCGGCTGACCGATGCCGATTTTGCAGGCATGGGTGAGGATCCGGTCTTTCACCTGCAACCGTACCTGCGGCTATTCGAATTTGAGTATCCAGTTGACGAATGGCTAATTGCGCTCAAGCACGGTGAAGACGAAGAGGAATCCGAAATCGTGAGCAACGCCGTGACTGATGAGGTGCATGAAGCCAGCGTACAGCGTTCAGTGCCTCCTCTCCCTATTCCAGAAAGAGTCTATGTGTGCGTTCACAGGCTGGACTACTCGGTGTATTTCAAACGTCTTGAACCTGAGGCATTCGCGTTGTTGCAGGAGATCAGTCGGAGCAAGCCCGTTTCAGTGGCGATTGATAGTGCCGTGAATCGCGACATCGCCAGTGAAGAGCACATCACGGGAAAGCTGCATGAGTGGTTCGCCGATTGGTCGTCGCACGGATGGTTTTGTAAGTCAGGCGCCGAGAGCTGAATTCCACGAGCTTCTTTGCTCGCCTCAATTCTGGCTGCAAGCGGCTTGTCACGAAATTGTCTCAAGGTTGTCATTGTTTCGTAAGTAGTGGAAACCCGTGGCTAGCGGGAGCATCATTATCACTAGTAGCCTGGGTGCCCGCGTCTTACTGCGAAGCTGGATGCGTCTGATGGAGAAGATTCTTGTAATCGAAGATGACCGAAGAATTCAGAGGGCGCTGACGCGCCTCTTCGAATCGGAGGGTTACTCTGTACAGTTGGCTGATGATGGACGGGCAGGCATCGATGCATTCCATGCGGCCCCTCCAGCGCTCGTGATTCTCGATCTCAAACTCCCGAATTTATCGGGAAGAGATGTCTGCAAAGAATTGAAGAATGTTAGACCTTCGCTTCCTGTGATCGTGCTTAGCGCGACGGCTGATGTGGCGGACAAGGTCCTCCTGTTGGAGTTGGGCGCTGACGATTACGTCACCAAACCGTTCAGTCCAAGAGAATTGCTGGCAAGGGTACAGGCGGCTACACGCCGCTCCAATCGCAAAGTGCTGTCGACTGCGGTCTCATTCGGAAGCATCTCAGTGGATTTCACGAAGATGGAGCTGACACGTGATGGAGAACCTGTACAGCTGACGGCGCAAGAATTCAAACTGTTGAACTATATGCTCCAGCACAGCGACCGCGTCATCACACGTGAAGAGTTGCTGAATGAAGTGTGGGGTTATCAGAATTATCCGTCCACTCGCACGGTGGACAATCAGATCTTGAAATTACGACAAAAGCTTGAGAATGATCCGGGGAACCCAGTGCATTTCAAGACGGTCCACGGTACCGGATATAAGTTTGCACGATAGTTCCTTGCGGAGGCGGGGGGAACAGCATGATAGCCGTTCGAGTTCGGACAAAACTGCTGATCTCTCTGTTCATCGTGTCCTTCGGCCTGTCTTGTGCCAGTTTGTTGATCGTTAAGAGGACAACTCAAAAACAAATTGTTCAATCGCTCAATTCAGACCTGAGACACTCGGTCGCGGTGTTTGAGAACTCACAGCGCCAGCGGCAAACGGCACTCGTCCGTTCCAGCCGTCTTTTGGCCGATCTGCCCAGTTTGAGGGCGCTGATGACCACTGAGGACGCGCTCACGATTCAAGATGGCTCCGAAGGGCTATGGAAGCTGAGTGGAGAGGCACTCTTCGTTCTGACAGATTCGGCCGGTCACGTTCTTGCAATCCACGGCAGTGATCCCAGGCTCCAGCCTGCGGAGTTGCAGCCGCTTCTCGAGGCCATGACTGAACAATCAGAGATACACCGCTTGTATGCCAATGGACATCTCTATGAGGTTTCTGTCCAGCCGATTTTCTTCGGACGGAGAGAGGAATCTCATCAGCTCGGACTCTTGGCAGCTGGGTATGAAATCGATACGGGTGTCGCAAAGGAAATCAGTCAGGTCGCGGCAGCAGAGGTCGCATTCTCCGTTGGAGACCAAGTTGTCGCAACAACCCTCTCTAAAGACCAGGAGCGGGAACTAATCCTCAGGCTAAAGCGCGTTTCGAGTGCTGGACAGAATGACGAGGTCCATTTAGGTGATGAGAGATTCCTTGCTGCCAGCGTTGCCCTCTCCTCCAGTCCGACCGATTCGGTGCGACTGACAGTCTTGAAATCGTATGACCAGGCAAGCCGTGTCTTAACCGAGCTCAACCGCCTGCTCTTTGCGCTTGGATTGCTCGCATTGGCCGTGGGGAGCGCAATTGCATTCTACGTCTCGCGAACCGTTACGGAACCGCTGGAGAGCCTTGTACAGGGAGTAAGCGCCCTGGAGCGTGGTGACTACGGATATCCGCTGCTGGCGCGCGGTGCAGACGAAGTGGCCGAGCTCACCTCGGCATTCAACAGAATGCGGCAAAATTTGAAGAGAGTGCAGCAGGACTTGCTGGATGCCGAGAAGATGGCTGTCATCGGACGAATGGCCAGCTCGATTTCTCACGATCTGAGACATCAGCTCTCAGCTATCTTTGCGAACGCAGAATTCCTAAGCATGGATGCTCTCGAACCTAAACAACGGGAAGACTTACTCATGGAGGTCAGGCTGGCGGTAAATGAAATGACCGACTTGATCGATTCTTTACTGGAGTTCTCGCGTACGCGAGAGTCTCTGCATCCGTCATACGGATCGCTGGATAAATCGATCGAGCATGTGATCAGCCGGGTCAAGACTGCGCCTGAGTTTTCGAGCATTCCAATCGAGTTCAGGCCGGAAACCCCTATCGCCGGCTGGTTTGACCTCAAGCGGCTGGAGCGGGCGATCCACAATTTGATCCTGAATGCATGTCAGGCGGTAGCCAGGCTGGGGGAATCTGGTCGAGTCGGGGTCCGGACGAGGAGCACCGCTCAACACATAGTGATCACTATCGAGGACAATGGGCCGGGAATTCCACAAGAGATCCTGAAGAGCCTGTTTCAACCTTTCGTGAGTGCAGCCAAGGAAAATGGCACGGGGCTTGGCCTGACGATTGCACAGAAGACAGTAACGGAGCACGGAGGAAGTCTGGTGCTAAGTCAATCTCAGCCAGGCAAAACAGTATTCATCGTGTCTCTCCCCATATTAGGGGTACAAATGAACGCAGGCCGGAGTGAGACGGCAGTCCTCAAAAACAAGTGACCTACAGTTTTCTTTTTCGTCCTACAATCCATGCCACGCGGCATCCTGACCGGACGTTGTAGGTCAACCTAATGCCGGGGAGGGCCTATGAGAATCGATCACGCACGAGCTTTGCGTCGCTTGGGTATAGCGATAATGTTCGCCAACACTCTCTGCCTTCTCACCTGGGCGCAATCCTCTTCCAAAAGTTCTCAAATCACGCTTGAACAGAAGGTCGAAGAACTGAATACGAATCTCGACGCCATGCGGCAGGAACTCAAGGATTCGCGCGAGGAACTCCGTGAACTTGAGCACATGATGGTTGAGTTGAAGACGCAGCTGAAGTCCGGTTCGCCGGAGGTTGCGAAAGCGCCAGAAGCACAGCTTGAGGCGCATGAGCCAGCTCAGGAAACGCTAGAAGTGCTTCAGTCAGAGCAGCAGCAGCTTGCCCAGACAAAAGTGGAGAGTTCATCCCGTTATCCTGTCAAGCTGTCGGGGATCGTGCTATTCAATGCATTCACCACTCGAGGGACAGCCGACAACCAGGACCTCCCGAATCTCGCGTTTCCTCATGCAGCCGGCGGGGCAAACGGTTACATCGGAGCCACTCTACGGCAAACCATTCTGGGATTAGAGGCTGCTGGACCACACCTCGCAGGCGCTGCCACTTCCGCAGATGTTCACTTCGATTTCTTTGGCGGATTCCCTTCCACTGACTACGGAGTGACGGCGGGACTGATGCGCTTACGAACTGCTCACCTGCGGCTCGATTGGAAAAATACGTCGATCATCGCTGAGCAGGATGCACCCTTCTTCTCTCCATTGTCGCCGACCTCTCTTGCAACCTTGGGTCAACCCGCACTTTCCTGGGCCGGCAACCTGTGGACCTGGACACCGCAGGTGCGGGTGGAACAGCGCTTTGCATTGAACGACGTTTCGAAGATCACAGTCGAGGCAGGTGTTCTCGATCCACTCGATCCCGGAATGCCTCTTAGTCAGTCTTATCGGCTACCAAGCCATGGAGAACAGTCACGTCAACCAGGATATGCGACGAGAGTTTCCTGGAAACATCGCGTCGGGGAGGATGAACTTGCGTTCGGTGCCGGGGGATTTTTCAGCCCACAAAGATTCGGAGCGAATCGGAGCATCAATGCATGGGCCGGTACCGCGGATTGGTCCCTCCCTCTCAGCCGGTTCTTCCAGGCGACAGGAGAACTCTATCGCGGCAAAGCTGTGGGCGGCTTGGGAGGAGGTCTCTTCAACAGCACCGTCACTGGCGCGGATGCGACTCAGATGCAGACACGAGTCGCCGGGCTCAATTCCGTTGGAGCATGGACACAGCTGAAGTTCAAACCAAACATCCGTTGGGAGGTAAACGCAGCGGTCGGGCAGGACAACCCTTTCGCGAGAGACCTTGAGCGCTTTCCATCGGATCCTTCGGATTTCTACGCATCCAGGGCGCGAAATCAGATATCTTTTTTAAACTTCATCTACAAGCCAAGATCTGATCTACGCTTCTCCGTGGAGGGCCGGCACATTCAGACGTTCGGAATCTCCGGCTACAAGAACACCGTGGACCACCTCAATGTCAGCGCAGGGTACCTGTTTTGATGATGTCGGGAGAAAGCATGAGACGGAAGTGGATATCGCTGTGCTTTGCCCTGACATGCGTCGCTGCTGGACCCCTTTGTGTTTCCCAGCAAAATCTTGCGCTCGCGAGCGGCAAAGTTGAGATCGTCCGGACAAATGCCGCTGGTCTAAGTGACCGCGACAACTCGAATGTGGTTGTATGGCTCACGCCCACCTCCGGTAGTACGCGGGCGACACCCGCTTCTGGATCCACCCTCCTCCAAAAGAACAAGAGCTTCACCCCACATATGCTTGTAGTTCCTGCCGGCAGCACCGTCCAGTTCCCCAACGAAGATCCTTTCTTCCACAACGTATTTTCGCTGTTCAACGGGAAGCGCTTCGATCTTGGTCTCTACGAAGCTGGCAGCAAGCGGACTGTGCGTTTTGACCGCGAGGGAGTTTCTTATATTTTCTGTAATATCCATCCTGAGATGAGCGCCGTCGTGCTGGCACTGAACACAAACCTGTTCGGAGTATCGGACCGCAATGGCGACATTTCGATAAGGCAAGTTCCCGCAGGAACATACGAGATGCGCGTCTGGTACGAGAAGGGTATTGCTGGCAGCTTGCAAGCTCAGACCCGGACAATAACCATTGATGCGCATAGCGCGTCACTTGGCACCCTGCGCGTGATCCAAAACGAGAACTTCGAGTCAGAGCACAAAAACAAGTTCGGCGAGAACTACCAACCCGATCACGGAAAGTCTCCCTATTAATAGCACTTCTGCTAAGTTTCATCGCATCCAGCGGGCCGCGAAGCAAGTATGGCGATCGTGCTGTTTGCTTGGTACACTCGCTCGATGTCGTTAAGGCTGTGAGGTTTCCATGAAATGCGGTCTGCTCCGAATCGTGCTGGTACTGGCTGTGTTTGGGTCTTCCATCGTGCGTGCGCAAATGGCGGCGCAGTCTCCCGATCCAGGGATCCAGTCGACGCAGGCGGCTATCTTGAGTTCTCAAGGCCAGGCCTCATTGCAGTCTTACATCAGGGATGCATGGCAAACACTTACCCGCTCGCTGAGTGACTGTCACTCATTGGTCGGAGACTCAAAGGTGGCGGCGCAACAGCGCGTCATGTACGTACCATTTGATTTTGAGATCACACCTGAGGTTCAGCGTATCCAGTCGAGCTGCGGAATCGACGTAGAACGTCTTCCGAAAGTCATCACGCATTTGGGGGAGTTGGTTCCCTCTGAGATCAAGAAGCCGGGACTTCTATACCTGCCAAACCCCTACGTCGTTCCGGGTGGCCGATTCAATGAAATGTATGGCTGGGACAGCTATTTTATTATCCGCGGACTATTGCTGGATCGAAGGAACGATCTTGTGCGAGGAATGATTGAGAACTTCTTTTTCGAGATCGAACATTATGGCGGCTTCTTAAATGCGAACCGCACTTACTACCTAACCCGCTCACAACCACCGTTTCTGACGTCGATGATCATGAGCTACTACGACGCACAAAAGGCAAATGGACAAGAGGACTCTAAGTGGCTTGCGAAAGCATACGGCTATGCGCAAAGAGACTACTCACTTTGGACGAGTGCTTCGAAGCGAGCTGGGGACACGGGTCTCGCCAGATATTACGATTTCGGTGAGGGTCCAGTACCCGAGATGGGTGATGATCCGTCTTATTACGCTCAGGTGGGCAGCTATATGCTCTTGCATCCAGATAGTGGCTATCGTTTCGTGCAGGTGAGCGAGCCCGGGCATAAGACTTCTTCTTCAGACCCGAACTTCAATCTCGAAGTGTGCGGCGAAATCGCGAAGGCGGCCTCGTCTCCTGCCAAGCCCTGCGCCGACAAGCAAGAGTTTGTTCTCTCGGAAGACTATTACAAAGGAGACCGGGCGGTGCGCGAATCGGGATTCGACTTCTCATTTCGATTCGGTCCGTTCAGCGGAGCGACTCATCACTTCGCTCCCATCTGCCTGAATAGCCTGCTTTATAAAGCCGAGACAGATATGGAGAAGATGGCCAGCATTCTAGGCAAACCGGAAGATGCTCGTCAATGGCACGAGCGAGCTCGCATCCGACAGGCCGCCATCAATCAATATCTCTGGAACAGCCAGACTGGCATGTTTTTCGATTATGACTTCGAACGGCATCTCCTGTCTTCTTACAACTACGCCACCACCTTCTATCCGTTATGGACTGGAGTAGCTACTCCGGCGCAAGCGCAGGCGGTTGCCCGGAATATCGGAACCTTTGAAAGGAGCGGGGGTATCGCTATGAGCGATCGGGTTACCGGAGTCCAATGGGACCTGCCGTACGGATGGGCTCCCCTTCAACTCATTACAGCGGAAGGTTTGCGTCGCTATGGTTTCAACGACGCGGCCGATCGCATTTCGCGCAAGTTCATCTCAATGGTGTTGGAAAACTTTCAGAACGATCGAACTATACGCGAGAAATACAACGTGGTCACACGTTCGACAGAAGCGCAAGTATCAGCGGGTTACAAGGCGAACGTGGTCGGATTCGGTTGGACCAACGGCGTTACGTCGGCTTTTATTCATGCCATCAATAAAGAGCAGGGCGAACCCACAATCATCCGCCATTGAGCGGATGGGGCGATATCAGACAGACTTAGGATTGTGTTGGAGGAGCTTCAGTGCCAGTTCGTGTCTTCTTGATCACATCTGTACTAGCAATGAGTTTGTTGGGTGCCCGACTGCTACCGAATCAAGGAGTGCTGCCTGCTTCACGTGGTCAGCAGGAATATATTCACTGGAACAATCTTGGTGTTGCATATCTGGATCAACAGAAGTTGACAGAAGCCACGAGGGCATTTGAGAAAGCGCACGAGCTCGATCCGAAGGCACTTATACCGGAACTGAATCGCGCTATTGCGCTTCTGAATCAGCAGAAGGTAGATTCCGCGAAAGAGATCTTGGAAAGGCTTGCGCAGCAATCTCCACGCGATCCACATATCTGGTACAACCTTGGTTTGCTCTACCGAAGCACCGGCCAGAAGGACGAGGCGCTCCGGGCGTTCACGAAGTGCGCGGAAATTGCGCCATCCGACGCTGACACGCAATATTTCATCGGTGATATCTACAACCAGCTCAAGCAATTCGATCGTGCCGTTCCGGCTTTCAAGCGTGCCCTCGCGGCAAACCGCTTTCACGTCTCCGCCGAATACGGGCTCGCGCGAGCTTATCAGCGGCTCGGAATCATCGAAGAAGCTCGCGATCACCTCGCCCTGTTTCAGCGAATCACACACGATAAGCTGGGCGCTCCAATCAGTCAGATCTATGGAGAACAGGGGCCATTGTCCCTTGTACAGTCCATTGCGACGGAGCAGGACATCCCCGCGCAAATCCACGTTCAGTTTGCGTTAGTTGGACCAGACTCAGGTTTGCCCGTTCAAGGGCCTGACGATCGCCAGGAGGTAAACTCGCCGGACTTGCTGGGCTCCGGCGTGTGCGTCTTTGATTATGACGGTGATGGACGCCCAGACATCTTGCTCGCGAACAACGCAGGTCGGGGACCAGCGCTATTTCGTAACCTGGGAGGCGGTCATTTTGAAGATGTCACGCAGAGAGTAGGGCTCAGTTCCAAAGAACCCGCCATGGGTTGCGCTTTTGGAGATTATGACAACGATGGAAAGCCGGATCTCGCTCTCACCTTTCCCGGTCGTGTCGCACTCTTCCGGAATGAGGGAGGAAAGTTCTCTGATGTGACCTCTGCGGCAGGAATCCGCAATGGGGGGAATCCGTTTGGCGTTTTGTTTGTGGATTACGACCATGATGGAGATCTCGATTTGTATGTCACTTCAGCGCCGAGCAGAGCAGAAATGAATACCTCGGCGCAACAGGCCGGGAACAATCGGCTGTGGCGCAACAACGGAAACGGTACTTTCACAGAGGTCACCGCTGATACCGGACTCAAGGGCGGCTCTCCGAGTTTTGAAGCCATAGCAAGCGATGTAAACAACGACCGTGCGGTCGATATGATCACAACCGGAGGGCAGGGACCTCCAACCATTTACCTCAATCCGCGTGAAGGCCGTTTTCCTGCATCTCAGAATTTCAAGCCGCAGTCCGTTGCGGCCACGGTAGGCTCAAGTGTTCTTGACTTCAACAAGGACGGTTGGATGGATCTAGCGTTGACCCATCTTACGAGTCCGGGGCTGACGCTGTGGCGAAATGTAGAAGGCAAGACCTTTGAGCGGGTACCCTTCCCCACGACAAATTGGAATCGAGCGTGGGGGATTGCCGCGCTTGATTACGACAACGACGGATGGATTGACATAGCAGCCATTGGTGAAACCGAGAAAGGGGCGGAGATCCGGCTGTTCCGCAATCTTGGTCCGAAAGGATTTGAGGACGTCACGGCGGCAGTCGGGCTCGACAAGATCAAGCTGCATAATCCGCGCGCTCTCGTCGCATTCGATTTCGATCAGGATGGGGCCACTGACCTGTTGATCACACAACTCGATGGAACAGTGGTGCTTCTGCGGAACGTCGGCGGTACGCAAAATCATTCCTTGCGGATCGCCCTGAAAGGGCTGGCAGATAACAAGAGTGCCTTTGGAACAAAAGTAGAAGTGTTTGCGGGCGCCCAACACCAGAAATGGGAGGTGGCTGGCTCCTCGGGTTATCTGAGCCAGGGGCCCCCCGAAGTGCTCGCGGGCTTGGGTAAGCTGCAGGAAGTCGATGTAGTCAGGCTTCTCTGGCCGACCGGCGTTTTGCAAGACGAGATACAAATTGCCGCGGGCAAGGTTCTGAATCTGTTCGAAATCGATCGCCGTGGCAGCTCTTGTCCGGTTCTTTTTGCCTGGAATGGACAGCGGTATCAATTGGTCACTGACGTTATCGGCCCGGCGGTGATTGGTCACTGGGTAGCTCCAGGTAAAACCGACACCGCAGATCCAGACGAATATGTGAAAGTAGATGGCTCTCGCGTAAAACTCCGCGATGGAATGCTGAGCTTCCGTTTCGCGGAACCGATGGAGGAGGTAAATTACCTCGATCAGGTGCGGTTGCTCGCGATCGATCATTCGAAGAGAACGTCCGTGTTCCCTAATGAAAGATTCGTTAGCGCACCTCCATTCCCTGAGTTTAAGGTCATAACGAGTCAACAGGCGCATCCACCTAGGGGAGCATGGGACTCAAGTGGTAACGATGTCCTACCTGCGCTGCTTGAACGTGACCGCAAGTATGTTGCTGGGTTCCCGCTGTTAAACTTTGCGGGTTTCGCAGCAATGCATACGCTTGAACTCGATCTCGGTTCTTGGGATGCGACCCATCCGCTTTCACTCCTAATGCACGGATTTACGGAATACTTCACTGCCAATTCCATGTACTCGGCAAATCAAGCAGGTGTCCAGGTTGTCGCCCCTTATGTCGATGCGCTCAATGCAAAAGGAAAGTGGGTCCGTGTACTGGACGATATGGGCTTCCCCGCTGGGTTGCCCCGCACGATGGTTGCGGACCTTACTGGACGTCTACCCGCAGGTACACGGCGCATCCGCATCTCCACCAATCTTCAGATCTTCTGGGACCAGATCTTGATCGATAATAGTGCACCTGATCTGTCGGTGATCGTCCACGACGTGCCGCTAGCCGATGCTGCACTACATTTCCACGGATACCCAAAATCCGAAGAGAAAGATGTCAAAGGGGATCTCGACTATATCTATGAAGAGGTGAGTGCCACTGGCCCTTATGCGCTGCATATCGGCAATTACACCCGCTATGGCGATGTGCTTCCCCTGCTCAAAAAAGCGGACGACAAATTTGTCATCTTTGGCTCAGGAGAAGAAGTCATGCTTGATTTCGATCCCAAAGGCCTGCCCGCTTTGCCAGAGGGCTGGGAGCGTGATTACTTCTTTTACGCGAATGGTTTCGTGAAAGACATGGACTTTTATGAGTCCGACGCTCTTACCGTGCAGCCGTTGCCATTTCATGCGATGAAAGGCTATCCATATCCGCGGTCAGAGCACTATCCCACTGACAAGGGCGCGCTGGATTATCAGCTCGACTACAACTCGCGTTATCAATCTGGACGAGGCGTGACGACCTATAGGTTTACATATCCGGAACAAAAATAACTACTTTGGAGTTTCGAACTTCGGATGCTCGGCTGACTGCAACTGCTCCGCAAGCCTTAACTCTCGCTCCGCATCCTGGATCTTGCCAGCTCCGCGATATGCGTCACCAAGCAGATGGTGAGTCATGAAATTGTTGGGGTCCATCTTTGCTGCCTTTTCCAAGTACAGAGCAGCCTGTGAAAAATCATTCTTTTTCATCTGCACTTTGCCCATCAGGATGAAAGGCCCTGTCGCATTTGAGTCGAGAAATATGCCGCGGCGCAACAGCCGTTCTGCTTCGTCATACTTTCCGGTACGAATGTCGACGTCGGCGAGCCGGTCATAGGTCCCTGCAAATGCAGGGTTCAATTGCAGCTCCTTCTCAAACTCTGCTGCCGCCCTTGCAATGTCGGATTTGTACAGATAGAACTCCCCGAGTAAGAAATGAACTAACGGCAGCTTGGGATCAGCCGCTGCTGCTTTCTGGGCATACTGCTCTGCAATGGGATCATGCCCTTGTCGTAAAAGCATCCTTGCGGTCAGCAGGTAGCTGGCGGCGGATCCGGAGGGGATGTCATACATCCGGGCAGCCTCTTTCCGAGCGTCCTCGTAATTCCGGGTCTGGATGTAGCAGAGAGCTAGTATGTAGGACGCTTCCACGCTAGCCTCTGGCGCCCAGGATTGTACCTGCTGCAATAACGGGATTGCCTCCTCGGGGCGTCCGATCTGATACAGCGAGATACCTCTAAACTGCACTGCCTCCCTGTCATTCGCATCTTCTGAGATCGCCCTCGCGAACTCAGATTGCGCATGCAAGAAGTCCGCTTGTTTGTAATATGCCAAGCCGAGGTAGTGATAAGTACCTTTGATCGTTGCATTCGAGGACTGCTGTTGCCTGAGTTCCTCGATCGCCTCATCATAACGACCTTGTTCGATCAAAGTCTGAGCTTTGACAAGGTTGCGGTCTGCTGACGGTGCAGCCTTTAAAGCGCTGCCTGGTGACTGGGCGAACAGTCGTGCCAATGGACTTCCGACTGTAGCTGTAAAGGCCAGAGCAAGGCTCCAGATGCGAAGAGAAGACATGCAGAAATGATAACCCTGTGACTTGCACGAAAAGAAGAAGGGGAGCGTCGAAACGCTCCCCCTTTGACGTTAAGAACCGGGTTCGATCAGAAATCGAACCTGACGCCGAACTGGAGGTTCCTCATTTGCGCAAGGTTGCCCGCCAGACCCGTGATCTTGCCAGCGCCTGAGCAATCGATGCAATTGTTGTTAGGCGTACCGAGTTGAGGATGGTTGAACAAGTTGAATGCCTCTACACGGAACTGCGCAACAAATTTTTCCGTAATTGCGAAGTTCTTTGCCATGGAAATATCAGCATTAGTGTAGTGGGGGCCATACAGCGAGTTGCGGCTACCGAATGTTTCCGCCGCTGGCCGGGTGAATCCGTTTCCGGACGCACCATTCGTTGCGAACGGAGCTGCAGTCTGGAAATAGGTAACTGAGTGGTTAATCGGATCCAAGCTACCTACACTAACGTTTGTATTTCCGGACTTCGAAGCCCAGCATGGTCCCACATCAATATCGGCACCGCATTCGTTATAACTAACGCTAAACGGCAATCCACTGCTCCAGGTGAAAACTGGGCTGAGTTGATAGCCACCGAGTATGTAATCCAGCACTTTGGGCATGTGGGATCCAAATGCCCTGCCGCGTCCGAACGGCAGTTCGGCGACAGCAGTCAGCACAAAAACATGCTTTCGGTTGAAATCGACAAGCCCATAGTGTGGTTGGTGAACGAAATAGTCTTGATCGTAGTTCAGAGCGCGCGACCACGTGTAGTGCGCGTCGAACTGCAGACCCTTATTGAAGCGCTTTTCAAATCTCGTTTGAAGCGCGTTGTAATTGCTGCCCGCAGCATTTGCAAAGTAGGCAACGTCTTGCGTCCAGCCATATCTTGCAAAGTACAGCTTCCGTGCATTCTTGCTCAGTCCCGACTTGAAACCTATGACGGTCGGCTCATTCACGTTGATATCAGGATTGTTGCCTGCGAATACGTGGGTACCCTTGTTCCCAACGTACGCGACTTCTGCAGTCATCGTGGGCGACAACTGTTGTTGGATCGTGAAGTTGTAAGCATCCAAGGTTGGGATGCGAACATGGAAGGGGCGAGCGCGCGCATTGACTTTGTCCGGTAGCGGCAGCAGCCCGTTCGAAGGGACTGCCGGGAAAGCAAACACTGGAGGACCCTGCGCAAGCATGAACACACTATTCTGGCTCCCAGTTGCACTGCTTGTAGGGTTCAGGTTCTGGTTCGCCAACACTGGAAGGTTCTGCGTAACGGTATGTCCGAAGACGGAGCCGAACACGCCAATGTCGAAGCTTCTGCCATAGCCCAATCGAATGACAGTAGCCGGAGTCATCTGGTACGCGATCCCAATGCGGGGTGCGAAGGCCGTGACGCTGTTCTTGACCCCCATGCTCGATGGAACTCCGCCCACTCCTGCGACGTGGAGGTTGCCGTCATTCAAGTTGAGCAGACTGCCGTTACCTGCTTTGTTGACGGTTTCGGGGAAATAGTCTTCCCAGCGCAAGCCATAGTTGACGGTGAGTTTGCTAGTCATGCGCCACGTATCTTGACCATAGAAAAACAGCCGCTTTTGGCTTTCCGCCGCGGTGGTCGAACTGCTCACGTAACGTGAAAACGTGGTGTCAGCTCCCAGCAGCAGAGTGGCAAGTCCGGAACCGCCCGGCGACAGGGAATTCGTAGGATTGGATGTGTAGGATTTATCGAAACTAAGCACACCTGCACGATGCTGGTCGCTTGGGACGCGGAGATTGTGGGCGAAGCGAACGTCACCACCGAACTTCACCTGGTGATTGCCGAAGAGCTTCGTCCAGTTATTCACGAATTGGAACTGGTGCTCGTCCTCTTCAAGTGGGCAGTTGCAACGCCCCACGTCTAAGCCCTCACCGAACTCACTGATAGCGCCATTCTTCTGGATATCATTGTTGCCGTTAGCGCTGATGATCTGCGCGAAACCGGAGGTGAAGTTCTTGTCAAAGTTGAGGCCGGGAATACCGGCAGCAGCCATCGGATTTGTTCCGAAATCGTTAGGACTTACCTTCACATGGTAGCGGAAATATCCGAAGCGGAAGTCGGTGACGAGTGAGGTGCCAAAGGCGTAATCGAAGCCCGATGCTAGGCTCTGATTGCGCGTCTTGGACTGTCCAGCAAATCCGCCCGGGCCGAACCCTTGTCCGCCGGCGACTCCGAAGGCGCCTTTGCCTGAGAGGTTGAAGCTCTGGTTGCTATAGCGTCCGAAGATATGCAGTTTTTGGGTGGTCGCGTTGTCGATGCGGACGTCATACCCATTGCGGTCGAAGATCCCGAATCCGCTGGCCACAAAGTTATTGTTATTGCCGGCGATAGTTGGGGCCGGCAGCAGATTCAACAAGGCGACCGCCTGCGGCGAGATCTGACCAGCAGGAATCAGGTTATTTGGATATGGGGTTGTTGTACCGGGGACATAGATCTGGTTCACACCACCATTTAGATATTCGCTAAGGTCGCAGTTCAAACCCGAAAGACATGTGCTGCGGACCAAGTTGGTTGGAACTGTTTCAAAGAAAGAGTTGCCGGTCTTCTCACGCGTTCCCTGGTAGTCGCCGAAGAAAAATAGCTTGTCTTTCTTGATCGGACCCCCGATCGATCCGCCGAACTGGTTCCATAGCGTCGAGGGAAGAAGTTTGTGGGTGATTGGGTCCTTAGCGAAATTGGTGAATGGATCTCTTGCCTGGAACTTATCGCTGCGTCGGAATTCGAAGGCGCTGCCGTGGAACGAATTGCTGCCCGACTTCGTCTGCGCCGTCACGATGCCGGCAATCGCCTTACCGAATTCAGCGTCGTAGTTCTGGGTGGTTATCTTCGTTTCCGTGACTGAGTCCAAGTTAGGATTAACGACAATGATCCCGAGGATTGGGTCCTGGTTATCGGTTCCGTCCAGTTCGTATGCGGTGCCTGCGAACTGTTGACCGTTGACGAAGATCTGCTGGCTGCCCTGAGGGTTTTCAGAGCTCGCGTGCGACCATCCCATCTTTGTGGTGCCCGGAGTGGCCAACAGCAGGCTTGTAAAGTTGCGATTGAACAGCGGAAGCTGTTTTACTGAGCGCTCGTTGAAGATCGTGGCGACATCCGCTCGATCGGTCTGCAATTGTGGAGCCTCGGCGGTGACTTCGACGGCTTGTGCAACGCTTCCGGCCGTAAGCTGAGCATTCACGCGCGCGATCGTATCCGCCGATACCTGGATATTCTTGGTCTCCGCCGTTCCGAAACTCGGAGCTTCGACCTTGACCGTATAAACGTCTGGGATGAGGTGAGTGACAGTGTAGTTTCCGGAGTCATTGCTGGTGACTGTGTCAGCCGTTCCTTTGTTGGCATTGGTGACAGTCACTTTGGCGTTGGGAACTACCCCACCTGAGGTGTCCGTGACCGTACCGCTTATCGAGCCGAAAACCGCCTGCCCGAAACTCTGTAGCGGCGCGCATAAGAACATTCCTACCAGCAGAGCGAGAATAGTCAGTAGCGTGCGTCTCATATTTTCCTCGGTTCCAGTACTTCAAAACTTTGCAAACGGGATAGAACGGGCAGAACTCTGCCCCACATACTTCGTGGCGAACTTTACAGAGTGTTTACAAACAAGTCAAGAAGCTTTACTGGGCAGGAATTTGATTGTGCTACAATCCGCAATCGATTTAGGGTTGCCTCATTTTCAACAAAATTATTTGGCTTTGTGAGACATAGCTAGGCGAGCTGCTATATCTTCTTCCTGAGCTGCTCTTGCAGAATCGCCGCTGCGTTTCAAAGCGATGGCCATTTGTCTGTGCGCTGGCCCGTACTCAGATGATGCTTGAATCGCGCTTTCAAATTGGGAGATAGCACCGGCCAGGTCACCAGCGTTCATAAGCCTGACGCCAGAATTTGTGGCAAAAGTAGCCGACTGAAGACCTACCTTGGTCTGTCTGATCTGAGTGGCAAGTCTGTTTTCAGCCATCGCCTCGTCGAGCTTCCCCTGCTGCTTCAGGACAGCCGCAAGCGTTGTATGTGCTCCTGCGAAATCAGGCTGCAGGCTGACAGCGGTCCGCAGAGCTTCAACCGCTTCCGGTAGTTTGTTCATCTGCTTAAAAACAGTTCCCATCGTGTAATAAGCCTCGGCGTAGTCGGGCTTGAAGTGCACGGCTTTTTGCAGCTCAGCGGCTGAATCCTCAAAGTGACCCATCTGCCACAACGTAACTCCGAGGGTGTAGTGTGCGTCCGGCAAGTCAGGGCGCAGTCTTGCAGCGGTACCGAGTTCGCGGACAGCTCCGGCGAGGTCATCCTGGAGTTTGAACGCGAGGCCAAGGTTGTAATGCATCTCGGAGTTTCCGGGCGCTACCTCCAGCCCCTTCTTGAATTCCCGCGCAGCAGATTCGAAATCCGCCTTCTGAAGGTATGCGATGCCGAGATTATTTCGAAAGCTGGTGTCTTCCGGCTTCAATCGGATTGCTGTCTCGAACTCAGGGATAGATTGCTCAATTTGCGCAGACTGGACGAGTGCGAGACCGAGGTTGTTATGGAAGTCGGCCTCCTGCGGATGGAGCTGAGCGGCACGGCGAAATGCTTCGATCGCTGTTGCAGCATCGTCCGTTGCCTGCAACACGAGCCCTAACTGATTCTGCGCGTCGGCGTTGTCGGGCTGGAGTTCAGCTGATTTTCGCAGGGAAGCGGCAGCCTCCCCTAACGTACCTTGTCTCTTGAGGGAGAGGCCGAGGTAGTAATAGGCGGCAGCAAGGCCTGGCTGCAGCCGTGCTGCTTGCTGCAATTCACTTACCGCCTCTTGCAGGTGGTTCTGCTGAAAACTCAGGACACCGATGTGGAGATGTGCCGGAGCAAAATCCGGCGCAAGTTTTGACGCCTCCTGGAACATCTTCGCCGCCTCCTCACCCTTGCCCTCCTGAACCAGCACGGAGCCGAGGTCATCGTGGGCAGGCGCGCTCGCAGGCTGTAACTCGATGGCATGACGAAGTTGACCTTCCGCCTCAGCATTATCTCCGGAGGCGCTTAGGGCACGAGCGAACGCAACAATGGTCTCAGCATCTTCGGGATTAAGACTGAGCGCCTTTCGAAACTCTATGATGGCGTTTTTGTAATCTCCCAATTGGGCCATCGCTTCGCCCAAGTGCGCCAGCGCAGGTTGCAGATCGGGCTTGATGGCGAGCGCCTTCCGCAATTCCACAACGGCAGACTTGGGTTCTGCCTGCAACGACATAACCAATCCGAGCAGATCATGCAGCTCTGCCACCTGAGGATTCTCTTGTGTGAGCCGGGCAAACCCTTTCCTGGCGCCGGTAAGGTCCCCTCGCTGCAGAGCTTCGACAGATCTTTGATAGAGCTCGTTACCCCTAGGGGATGCCGGCTTCTTTTGCGGCGACAGAGGCGGCGTATTCTGCGAAGTCTGCGCCCTTGCAGGATGACAGAGAATGCTGCCGAGCAGACACACTACACAGAGATCGATAGGCCTAAATCGGACAGTCCATGAACGCGGGGGAAGGTTTAGCGATTGCATGTTGGGACCGGGACTGAGAGCGATTCTACGCGATGCGCGGGGCTATTCGAGTCCGCGATTTACAATCGTGTCTGAATGACGCTTACCCTTACTCCGCTTCGCGTCGCGTTCCTACTGGGTTTATTGCTACTTCAGACGGCGCTTGCGCAACAGCCGATAGCCATACCAAGTAAAGCGGTGGAACCTTCAACTCGAGTACAAGCTGGTGTGCCCCTTGCATCCTTCCGGGACATCGCCCAGAAAGCCGGATTGACCGCCGAAGTCATCTCGGGCGAGAAAGATTCGAAGAAATACATCATCGAAACCACGGGCACGGGTGTTGCAATCATCGACTACGACAATGACGGATGGCCCGACATCTTCATCGTGAACGGTACGAAACTCGGAAAATCGCCGAACGGCCCTGCCCCAACAAGCCATCTTTACCACAACAATCATGACGGCACGTTCACCGACGTGACTGCCAAAGCTGGACTTACGGCGAGCGGTTGGGGTCAGGGTGCCTGCGTAGGCGATTACGACAACGACGGCAACGAGGACCTGTTTGTAACTTACTACGGGAAGAACCGCCTTTATCACAATGAGGGGAATGGGACCTTCAAAGAGGTCGCCGAGAGTGCGGGAGTCGCGGGTACCGGCAAACAGTGGGGCACAGGTTGCGCTTTTGTTGACTATGACCGTGATGGACTTCTCGACATCGTGGTGGCGAACTATGTCGATTTCGATCTGGCGTCCGCACCTGCTCCAGGAGAGCGGGCGAACTGCATGTGGAAGGGCGCTCCGGTGATGTGCGGTCCGCGCGGGCTCAAGGCATCCACCAACGTCCTGTATCACAATCTGGGAGGCGGCAAGTTTGCGGATGTCACGAAACAGGCCGGCATCGATAAGACCTCCGGGCACTACTGTTTCAGTGTGTCCACGCTTGACTACGATGAGGACGGATGGCCCGACATCTATGTCGCATGCGACAGCACTCCGAGCATTCTTTACCACAATAATCACGACGGCACTTTTACTGACAAGGCGGTCACCAGTGGAGTTGCCTTCAACGATGACGGCCGCGAGCAGGCCGGTATGGGATCGACCATCGCTGACTACGATGGCGACGGGCACCTGGATATCTTCAAGACCAATTTCTCAGACGACACCTCGACGCTCTATCGCAACAACGGAGACGGCACTTTTTCCGACGTGACGTTCGCTGCCGGTCTGGGGCTTAACACCAAATACCTTGGTTGGGGTGTCATGTTCTTCGACTTCGACAACGATGGATGGCCTGATCTGTTATTGGTGAACGGGCATGTTTATCCTGAGGTGGACAAGTACAAGCTCGGTTCCAACTACGAGGAACCCCGCATTCTCTACCACAATACCGGCGCGGGAAAGTTCGAAGATGTCTCCGCGAATGCCGGCGCTGCCATTCAAACTGTTGCGTCTGGCCGGGGATTGGCCATCGCGGATCTCTGGAACAACGGAAAACTCTCTGCAGTCATCACCAATATGGGCGCGCGGCCTAGCCTGCTCGTGAATGAAGCGCCCAACCACAATCACTGGATCAGCTTCAAGGCGGTTGGCTCGAAGAGCAATCGCGATGGAATAGGAGCGCGAATAACATTGCGAGCTGGAGATCGGATTATAGTCGATGAAGTCCGCAGTGGATCCAGTTATAGCTCGAGCAGCGATATGCGCGTGCACTTCGGACTCGGGCTGACCACCAAAATCGACTCCCTGCGTGTGCGATGGCCCTCCGGGCTTATCGAGCAGTTTGCGGATCTAAAAATTGATGCAATCAACATTCTGAAAGAAGGCGCAGGCAAATCCCTCGGGCGTCCCGCCGAGGCGCATTGAGTTACGCCTTCCTTGTGAAGGTGTCTGTCTTTACAATCCCCGATCCTTCTTTGACGTAGATCACCCGATTTACATCCACATTCTTAACGGTATCTACTTGCCCGCTAGGCCAATGGACTTCGATCAAGTCCACCCTCTCAGTCTTACCCAGACCAAAATGAATTCTTAGGTCATTCTGGGAGAGATAACTTCCGCCGCTGCGCACCTCGTCGATCTGCTCCAATGGCTTCGCGGAACCCGCCGAGTGGCAAACACATTTGACGCGGGCACCGATGCCACTGCGGTTTGATTTCGTGCCGATCGTTCGTACCTTGATCCAATTGTTCTTCGTTTCGGAATCGCAACGCAAAAGTTGCGGATGATCATTGACCGTATTCACGACGACATCGAGGTCTCCATCGTTATCGTAGTCGCCAAATGCACACCCGCGGGCGGGGGCGGGAGTGCTGATACCTGTACCTCCCTTCATGGAAACGTCCTCGAAACGTCCATTCCGCAGGTTGCGGTACAACAGCTTTCGTTGCGGGTACGCAGCTTCGGTCTTGAGCTGTGCGACCTCGGGATAAACGTGACCGTTGCAAACCAGGATGTCGAGCCATCCGTCGTTGTCCATATCGAAGAAGCCGCAGCCCCAACCGAGATACTTCGTGTTCACGCCCAATCCCGAAGCAAAGGTCGCATCTTCGAAATTTCCGTCGCCCTGATTGTGGTACAGCGAATGCGTGTCTCCGGCAAAGTTAGTCTTGAGGATGTCGAGGTTACCATTGTGATCGTAATCTCCTGCGGCAACGCCCATGCCGGCTTGAGGCTTTCCGTCAGGACTCAGCGCTGCTCCCGCAGTGATGGCGACGTCTTCAAACTTCCCATTCTTGAGATTCTGATAAAGCGTGCTCGCCATGGAATCATTCGCAACATAGATGTCCGGCCATCCATCGTTGTTGAAATCCGCCACCAGGACGCCCAAGCCAAACGATGCAGCAGGCTTGGTAATTCCCGATGCCTCTGACACGTCAGTAAAGGTGCCATCACCATTGTTGTGGTAGAGGATGTTCTTGCCTCCACGCAGACCCGGCGGACCACACGCGACCATCACTCCCTTATAAAGACATGGGCCCGATTCGGGAACGGGAGCGGTTTTTAGATCAAGATCGATGTAATTTGCGACGAATAGATCGAGGCGTCCGTCGCGATCATAGTCGACAAAGGCACAGCCCGTGCTCCAGCGAGTTCCCTGTCCGCCTACACCTGCTCTGTCGGTCACGTCCTTGAAGGTACCGTCGCCATTGTTGTGGTAGAGCGCGTTCTTCCCGTAATAGCTGATGTAAAGGTCTTCAAATCCGTCGTTATCGTAATCGCCGATGCAGACGCCCTGTCCCCAACCGGATCGCGCCAATCCGGCCTTGATGGTTACGTCGGTAAACGTCCCGTCTCGATTGTTCTTGAAGAGATGGCAAACAGGTTCCTGTCCTTTAGAAAAACCTTCTAGCCTTGAACCATTGACTATGAAGATGTCCAGCCAACCGTCGTTGTCGTAATCGTAAAACGCAACTCCACAGCCAGTTGTCTCGAGAAGGTATTTGTTCTTCTTTTCGCCGCCGAAGATCGTCTTGACATTCAATCCTGATTGAAGCGCAACGTCGACAAAACTAATGCCAAGCGGAGTTCCCTCGACTGCTGAGAGTTCCTTCGCCGGGGATTGCATGCGCAGAATCGGCGGCAACGCCATCCCCACCACCTGATCGAACGACAACACCAGAGCTGTACGGCTCAGAGACTTAAGAAAGTTACGGCGGTTCGATGACACTGAGCGTACCAGCCTTGTGTTAGGATTCTGCCGTTTCAGTATCTCAAATAGATGGCTCCCGCTCACCCTCACCGCATCTACCCATAAAATCTTATGAAACAAGGTCCCCCACCCTCCAGAAGCACCAAGCTTGTTGTCATTCTGTTGTTTCTGCTCACCGCCCCCGTGATGAAGGCGCTTCAGGCGCAATCCACGAGTCTCGAGCTCACGCGTCCGGTCCGCACGTGGGAGTTCGTGGATGCTGTCGGCCAGCGTGCTGCGTTGTTTGGGAGCGAATCAGGCAAGATGGAAGCCTGGGTGTATCCATTGAAGCTGTTCCGCGACTTCGAGTTGCGGATACATGCTCCCGATCGCGTTATCGACGCCTCCGAGCTGGCACGGCAGATCGTTGTACGCCCGGACAGCTCTTCGATCATCTACGCCAACGCCTCTTTCAATATCCGCGAAACCTTCATCGTTCCGCCGAATGAGTCTGGCGGCATCATCCGTATTGACGTGGACACTTTTATGCCTATACAGGTGGAAGCGAAGTTCGTGGGCGAATTTCAACTGATGTGGCCCGCCGCCCTGGGCGATGCGTACATGAGTTGGGATGAAAAACTCAAGGTGTTCGCGATGGGTCACGAACTGAAGCATTTCGCGGGCATTCTCGGCTCACCTGATACCGTGGATCATCGCTCTGAGTACTTCACGAATTATGGCATCTCTGACCAAAATAGCTTGCTGCTAAAGCCGCTTGGAAAGGGCCACTGGACACAATACATTTACTTCACTGCTTCTTCGAACGGCGTGAACGAAGCCCTTGCGACTTACAACAATCTCTTGAGCAACTCTACGCCGCTTCAGGTGGCAGCGCAGAAGTACTATGCCGACTATTTGCAACGGACCGTCTCACTCCAGCTCCCTGACGCTGATCTTCAGGCTGCATATGACTGGTCGCGTATTAGCGTTCTGCAAGGGTTGGTAAATAATCCACAACTCGGCACCGGGCTGGTAGCTGGTTACCGTGGATCGGGTTACGGCACACGTCCCGGGTTCGCATGGTTCTTCGGACGCGATTCTTTATGGATCGATCTTGCATTGGATGCCGCCGGTGATTTTTCGACCACACGAACCGCACTTGAATTCATCACAAAATATCAGCGTGCCGACGGAAAAATCCCCCATGAGATCTCTCAATCAGCGGGACTGGTTCCGTGGTTCAAGGACTATGTGTATCCATACGTCGCCGCCGATGCGACACCGCTGTACATCATCGCAATGAACGACTACGTGAGTGCAAGCGGCGATCTCGATTTCTTGAATCGGCACTGGGACAATGTGTGGCGCGCATACCAGTTCCACCACTCTACTTATGACTCTAAGGGGTTACCACAAAACTTCGCCATCGGTCACGGATGGGTAGAGGGTGGTCCGCTGTTGCCGGTGAACACAGAACTTTATCTAAGTGGATTGGGTGCAGTTTCTCTGCGCTCGCTGGCCAACCTCGCCAGATTGGCAGGGAAGCCAGAGATCGGGGAGCGGATTGAAGCTGAATTCGCAAGCCATCAGCAACTCGTGAATCAGGCATTCTGGTCGCCCGAGAAGAACTCGATGATCTTCGCGCTTGACCGGACAAACCAGCGGGTGAACATCCCTTCAGTTCTGAGCGCGGCTCCCATGTGGTTCGGTTTGTTCGACTCCGCGAAAGCTGACGCAACAATCGATACGCTGGCCAAGCCAGAACATTCAACGGATTGGGGAATGCGTCTCATCTCTGATCAAAATGCCGTGTACGATCCTCTCGGTTATCACTTTGGCAGCGTGTGGCCTCTGTTTACAGGATGGGCGTCGATCGGTGAGTACGCTTATCATCGCCCGCTTCCTGCTTATGAAAACCTTCGGGCAAATGCTCTGCTCGCCCTTGACGGTCCTCTCGGGCACGTAACCGAGGTGCTTTCCGGTACGTACTATGAGGCGCTGCCGACCAGTTCTCCCCACCAAGTATGGTCTTCGGCGATGGTGGTAAGTCCAATACTGCGCGGAATGTTGGGCATCAGCAGTCTCGCAACAGAACACAAGCTCATCGTAGCGCCGCATGTACCAGCGGATTGGAACAGTTGGTCCGCCACGAATGTTCCGGCATGCGGGGGCGTAGTCAACCTAAGATATGAGAGATCTTCGACCGAAGTTTTGCTACACGCTGACCCGAAAGGCGTGAGCAATTGCACTTTGGTGTTCAGCCCTGCGGTGAGCTTGCATGCGCACGTACACGGCATCAGGCCGCAACAGAACCAGAACGATCAGCATCCGCTTGTCACAGTCCCAATGTCGTCGTCCGCCATTACTTCAAAGATCATGCTGAACGGAGACTTCGGTCTGGCTGTCGAAGATCGCCTGCCGCCGCTCGGTGCCGTGAGTTCGAACGTTAAGGTCATTCGCGAACAATGGAGTCTTGATCGAAGGCAGTTGCGCGTTGACCTTGAAGGTGTTTCCGGGACGCTCTATTCGTTGAAAGCATTCGGCACGAAAATCGCTTCGGCAAACGGCGGAAGCTTGTCCACCTCCGATCATTCGCAAAAAATTGAGGTGCGCTTCCCGCAATCGGCTGGGTCCACAGGCTACATCGTCACAAATCTGACCCTAAACTTCGCAGAATAGTCCTGCGCAGCTGCTTTCGTGACCTTCGAACCGGGCACGGATTCTGCTATCGCGCCGAATTGAAGATTACTTGCACTTGCGCCTGCGTTGGCGTCGGCTTGCCATCGACAAGAAGGGGCTGGTATTCCCATTGTCTTACCGCATCTTCCGCAGCTTTCAACATCGGAGCCGTACCGCTGACCACACGAACATCGCTCACCTTTCCAGATGCGTCGATCGTCGCGACCAGTCGAACCGTACCGTTCAGATGACCGAGTCTCGCTGCGCTTGGATAGACAGGCAGAACCTTCTTGAGCAGTTTCCCCCCTGATTGTTCTGAAGCTTTCAGGGACACATGCGAAGGCTTGGGTGTTAACAAGTCCGTTGGAAGCGAACTCGCGCTGATACCTATCGGCGTCAGGGACGTGGGCTCAGAAGCATCGGCAATCGCTGCTGCGCCGGGGGTTTCGGATTTCTTATCGGATTTCTTAAACGGCACCAGAGGCTTTAGGCCGGAAGAGGCGCTGGAAGCGGAGTGGGCAGCTTTGGGTGCGCGCACGACTTCAGCATCGCGCACTTCCGGCGCGGCTTTCGTAGACGACTTCTTCACCGGAACAGTAGCTGTCGACGCGCTGACAGATGATGGAGCGGCTGTTGGGGGCGGTCCGAAGAGATCGACGTTTACTCTTTCCTGCGTTGCATTTGCTTGCGGCGCGGCCGCCATCTTGCGAGAAACTCTCAGAAGCAGGATACCGGCAGTCAGGGCTACAGCGGCTAAGAAGCCGATGATGAGATATTTTTGGAGCCTACCGATCCGCACTGACAGTGGGCTCTTCCAGTGCATCGGGACTGTGAAGGTAGGGTCTGAGGGAACAACACTGAATTCCGGTGCAATCTCAGCTTCGTGCAAGACACTCGCAAGAGCTGGTTCGGACACTACGGGCAGTGGCTCGTCTAGCTCTTCCGGAACTGTTTCCGACTCATCGGCAATATCTTCGGACTTGGGCATACTGTCGATGTGCACATGCGCGACTTCCGCGACGATCTGCGCAACACTTTCAAGAATGGAGCGGTGCCGGTGCGTTAAGCCTTCAGGAGCGGCTGAAAAAAGCTCTATTAACCCAATGAAGGCCGCATCTCGAAAGACTGGCACAATTAAGACGGATCGCAGGCCGAGCCCCTCGCACACCGTTGGATCGACTCTCGGGTCTGAGGATGTATCTGCGCAGAAGACGCTCTTTCTTGTCCGGATGCATTCGCCTGAAAGTCCCGCGCCGCTGTGTATTGGCGCGCCGAGTGCAGGGGCGGAGCCGGTGCAGGCAACACAACTCATGACCGACTCTCGCTCGACCGCGATAGCAACGCCGCTCACATTCCTTAAAGCTGCAAGGCGCTCAACGATCAGATCAAGAGCAAGAGCAAGATCGTAGCGTGCAACTTCGCGCTTCAGGCTTTCGATTCCACCAGGTCCGTCGAGGCCTGTCCCCAAAAACAGGCTGCTTCGAGATCCGCGCGCTAGCGGAGACTCAACAGCACTATTTGGCGCAATAGTGGGGATTTCGTCGGTGGTCGGAAATGCGCCGGGCTCTTCCTGTTGTGGAATAGCGGGGCGTGCTACGGCGTGCGCCGAGCGATTCATAGCCTGATCTCCTGCGGCTTGCCAACCGTTTGGTTGCGGTTCGGCCTCTCAGGTTCAATATTTCGTGCCCTGCGCTTACTTTGATGGGGCGGAGTCTACGGGAACTGACTCATGACTTTGTCTTTTTCGGGCTTTGGACTCATGGATGACACTCCAGGGCTAACAGAGAGCGAACGCTTCAGCACGGAAGAATCTGAACTTGACGTGTTCCGGCCGGCGTCATCTTCTTGATTCAACAAGGCTAGCGCCGCGGTCAGGATGTCGATGTCTCTGTGGAGGTTCTGGATCTGTGCCCTTTTTTCTTCTAAAACAGAATGAATGTCTTTCATTTATTAGCTCCTCTTTTGTTGCAAGCTGAGAGGTGCAAACGTAAATCTTATTAATTCAAAAGGCAATAGTTCATTTGTGCTTAAGCAAGAAGGGTTAAGCAGGTGCTCGGATCCTGCCTGCGTCAAATGCCTCCATCCCCTCGTCACAAATTAAGACGTAACCTACTTGCCTTGCGCTTCTCCGGCAGCGTGCAAGAGGACTTCAACGTTGTCCTTGTCAACGAGCGCCGTGCCAGTGTCTACGAAAACGGGGTATGGGGAGAACGGGTCGACGCTGTAGTCGTTTCGGAAGGGTTTCGGCAGGTTGTGATGCACTTCGTCGAGCGCTTTCAGTCCGACGTATCCCATGCTGAAAGGCTTTTGTGAAATTGTGGAGTCGATACTGCCCTCTTTGATGAGGCTGAGCGTTTCTGGATCGACATCCATGGCGATGAGGACACGGTTGGTTGCGTTGCCGCGCTTCAAGACCTCGGCGACGTCCTTGCCGGAGGAGGCTTCGAGGCACACGAAGGCGTCTATCTTGTCGGATCCAGTCCTGCTCAAATACTGCTGCGCACGGTCAAAGGCAGTTCCTGAATCGCCCTTGATGTTGAATACTTCCACGATCTTGATCTGTGGATGTTCGGCCAGGACGTCCTTGTAGCCTTTCAGACGCTGTTCGAGGTTTGACTGGGGCATGGAGAAGAAGACCACGTTGCCCTTGCCATTGAGCTTGCTCACCAGACGCTGCCCCCCCAGCTTTCCGGCTTCAAGGTTATTTGTCCCGATGAAGTAGAGACGATGGCTGTTGGGGGCGTCAGAATCCATAGTGATGACGGGAATGCCGGCGGCCAAGGCAGAGTCGATCTCCGGACCCATCTGGGCGGCGTCGGCGACCGAGATCAGGATGCCGGCGGCCTTGCTGGCTACAGCCTCCCGAAACGCCGCCAATTCTGCTTGTTGATCGTAACTGTCGGGGCCTCTCACGTACGCTTTCACCCCATACTCTCCTGCGGCTCTTGTAAAGCCTGCACTGGCAGTCTTCCAGTACGGGAGTTTGACGTTTACGGATACTAGGTAGTACGTCTCCGACTTGGAGTGACGCTCGCATCCCGTCAGCGCAAACATTGCGACTGCAAGTGATGCGAGAACTAGAACTGTTCTGAACTTTCGCATGGCGGCCCCCGGGTGACCGTGCGAATTCTACTCCGAGAGAAGCGGGACTGCCACTGGAGTTGAAAAGTTTACGGTTCTGAAAGCTTCCAGCTATCAGCTGGGATTGAAAGTGAAACGCAGAACCGGAAACTCACTTGGTTGACGTACTGAAGTGTTTCTCATACCAGGCGATGCTGCGTTCAACATTTTCTACCTGGTGTTTCGGCTCACGCAACCCGTGGCCTTCTCGGGGATAACGCACCATGATGGTTTCGTTGCCCACGTCTTTTAACGCGATATACCACTGTTCGGCCTCGGCAATCGGAACGTCGTTATCGTTTTCCCCGTGCACGATCATGGTCGGAGTATGGACATTGGCGACATGCTTCAACGCCGACCGCTCCCAGAGTAGCTCCATGAGATTACCTTGATGGGGGAAGGCGCCCCACTCCATCTGTTCGTACTGATTGTAGTAAGTCATGTAGTTGTAGCTGACCAGGTTGATGATCGCGGCAATAGGTATTGCCGCCTTGAATTGGTTGGTCTGCGTGGTCAGCCAGGCGGTGAGCTGACCGCCATAACTGACGCCCTCGACCCCCAGACGATCGCGATCGATCCAGGTGTAGCGTCGTAAAGCGGCACTCACACCGTAGAGGACGTCCATGGCTTCATCGCCGTTCTGGTCGCGGAAGACGGCGTCAGTAAATTTCTGGCCGTATCCAGTGGAACCACGGTAATTGACCATGAGCGTCGCCCATCCGTGATCAGCATAGACCTGCGCACGGTAATTGAGGTTCGGCCCCTGCTGTCCGTGTGGCCCACCGTGGATCATAACGATCATCGGATACTTCTTTGAGGGATCGAAGCCAAGAGGCTGAGTCAGGAAAGCCTCCACCTCATACTTATTGTCATTACTCAAGAACCGAAATGACTCTACCGGTGCGATTTTCCGGGTCTTGAACAAATCGTCATTCAGATGCGTGAGCCGCTGCTCAGTGCCGTTGCGCGTGACATAGAAGTCACCACTGTCCGTAGGTGAGGCGAACACATAGATAAGTCCGGCCTTGCTTTCAGAGTAAGCGCCTACAGTTCCGCGATCGCCGATCACACGTTGCGGAGTGCCACCCTCTGCAGGCAAGCGATACAAGTGAATTTCGCCACGCTCCTCAACGGTCGTGTACACGAAACGTCCGTCAGACGACCAATTTGCCTGGAGCTGACGATTGTCGATCGAAGTTCCGAGTTCTCGGCGGTTGCTGCCGTCGGCATTCATTGTCCAGACATGGGTATCTTCCATCGTGGTTTCGAGATCGGTGAGTCCGCGCTTGGTCCCCAGGTAAACAATTTTCTTCCCATCGGGCGACCAGTGCGGCTCATACTCGGCGTTCTCGGTCGAGGTCAAACGTCGGACAGACTTATCCAATACGCACAAGGCGAAGATGTCGTAGTTGAAAAATTGGTCCTGGTCAGGTTCACGATTGGATATGAATAGAATCTCGCTGCCATCCGGAGACCATTCGATCGAGTGTTCGTAGAAATTGCCGCTTGTGAGCGCATTAGGCGTGCCGCCATTCCGGTCCACGACAAATATATGCAGACGGCGGTTATCGCTGAAACGACTGTTCCCTTCAGAGAAATCGGGACGATAGAGATAGCGGGTAATCACGACCGGATCGCCGCTTGCTTGTTTTTCCTCAGGACCAGACACAGCAGAGACGAAAGCAATGCGGTTTGAATCTGGCGACCAGGTAATGTCCGCACCAGTTCCCGGCAGCGGGGTATTCGTAGATTGCATATCCGCCAGGAAAACTGGGGCATGACCGTCAGAGGCGACGACATAAAGTCCGCTTTTTTCTTTAACTGTCCCCTGAAAGGCCAGCCATTTGCCATCGGGAGACCAAACTGCGTCTCCACTGCGTTCGGCATCCACTGGGGTCCCCTGACCGCCGGCGATATTCGTGAGCCATATTCGGGTATAAGGACGGCCAGGACCGTCGTTGCTGCGCACGGTGTATGCGATCTTGTTGCCATCGGGGGACACATGCACTTCTCCGATAGAGTGCAGTTTGTATAGGTCTTGACTATCGATGCCGCGAGATTGCGCAGAAGCAGAGATACTGGAGAATGGCAGAGCAGTGATGATAAGAACGCATTTCAATAAATGGCGTGAGGTCATCGTTGTCCTCCTGGACATTTCAGTAGCTTATATGCACATATGCACTGCTGGAATGGAAGGACCACCGAATCACTGACACTGGCGCACAGCTCGAACTGTTAATTAGACCAGTTCACTTCCCGTGGATTTTATGTGGCTTCGCAAGTGAACTAGCAACCCGGGGTGCGTACTTCAGTCCGCTTTCCCGCACTGAATTCTCATGCACTTCAGGATTCTTCTGTCCTGGTCAGTGAGGATCTGATCAAACGCATTTGGCTCGCTGTGCCGGTGTCGAGCGTTTAACTCGCGCGCGTAGCCCACAATGTCGCTGAAGCTTGAAGGATGAAGCACTTCGCCACACAAATACTCGCCCAGTACTCGCTCGCCCGGGCTCTCGGTTGTGGCGGGTTTTAGTGCCGATCTCTCCGGAAATTCGTTATCCGCGTCTTTGCTCATCTGCCCACTCAACTCGTCTGCCCTTCAAAGGAAACTGGGATCGAACCGTACAGGTCTTGGTCGCACGTAACCCGCCAGAGTGCCCGGTTGTGGATGTTGGAGTTGCATTCGTAACATCGTTTGATGACTGCAGAGAAATGCATAGCGCGAGAAAAGGTTTTCCGCTCAAACTGGTATCGTGACAGAGAATGGATAAGAGAGGGACACATGCGGCGTGTGGGCTGGATTGGCATCGCAGTCATCGTATGGTCAACGCTGTCGGCCTCGGGATGGGCACAGAGTCCTGGTGACCGCGCAGAGATCCTAAAAACCCGCGAAGCCGTGTGGCGTGCGTGGTTCGCAAACGACAGAAAGGTCCTCAAAGATCTGGTTCCGGGGGATACGATCGCCATCAGCTCCGGTGAGGACGAGTGGAAGCATCAGGCAGAGATATTTCAAGGTGCTGCTGATTTTCGGGCAAAGGGCGGAAAACTGATCCGGCTGGAGTTTCCGAAGACTGAGATCCAACGATTTGGCCATGTAGCCGTCATCTATACGCAATATTTGCTGGAAACCGAAGAAAGCGGCAAACGGTCACAGACGTCAGGCCGCGCGACTGAGATTTTTGTGCGGCGAAACGGCAAATGGACGAACCCTGGCTGGCATACGGATGCGGGCAAATGAGATCAAAATCGTAAGAGCGGCAGGGATTCACTCCTGAGTGCATCCAACTGCATGAATGAAGTCAAAGAACATGCAGGTCAAGGGGGCCGATCGTGCGTCGGTCTTGGAAAAGCGCCGCCAACTGAAGATGGCCCAGTCGGCCCATGCCTATGTCAGGGGAAACACTCTTCAGTTTTACGACTGGCTGGGATCGGTGAAGACCGGTTCGCTCCCTGACGGACCGCCAGTCTGGATATGTGGCGACTGTCACGTAGGCAACCTCGGTCCTGTCGCGGACGCGAAAGGACGAGTGAAGATCCAGATTCGTGATCTCGACCAGACAGTCATCGGTAACCCAGTCCATGACCTCATTCGACTTGCGCTCTCTCTCGCAACTGCAGCGCGCGGTTCAGACTTGCCAGGTGTCACCACCGCAAAAATGCTCGAAGAGATGATGGAAGGTTATGAACAAGCGCTCTCTAACAAGAGCACTCGCAATGGCGATAGTGATAATCTCCCGAAACCCGTGAAAAGTGTCATCCGGCAAGCACTGAAGCGCAAGTGGCGGCACTTGGCGGAAGAACGAATCGAGGATGTCAGGCCCGCCATCCCTCTGGGTAGAAGATTTTGGGCAATATCAAAAAAAGAGAAGCGTGAGATCGCGTCTCTCTTCAAGACCGAAGAAGCAAGAAAGCTGGTCACCTGCTTGCATCATCGAAATAGCGACGATGACGTTCAGGTGCTTGACGCTGCCTATTGGATGAAGGGCTGCAGTTCGCTCGGCCGGCTTCGCTACGCAGTGCTTATCCAAATCGGAAAAGGCGACCACAAAGATGGCGGATTATGCCTGATGGATATCAAAGAAGCGGTGCAGGCGGCTGCTCCGAGGGCAGAGATCCCTATGCCGCGTAACAACGCGCAACGCGTAGTGGAAGGTGCGCGTCAGCTCTCCCCTTTTCTGGGAGAACGAATGCTGCCAGCAAAGTTCTTCGACCGCAGCGTTGTTTTGCGCGAACTTCTCCCCCAGGACCTCAAGCTGGAGATGGACCAGCTCACTTGCAATGAGGCGACCGCTGCCGCACGTTACTTGTCCGAGGTTGTAGGAAAGGCACATGCTCGTCAGATGGACGGTGAGACTCGCAAAAAATGGAGTGCGGAGTTGGGTCGCAACCGGCTCAAGACGGTCGATGCGCCATCCTGGCTATGGAAGAGCGTCGTTGAACTCGTCGCGAGCCACGAGTTGGCGTATTTAGAACATTGCCGAAGGTATGCGATGGAATCAATCGAATCGAGGTAGCGAACACTTTCAACGCTCGATCGGCAAAAACGAAAGAGTTTCACCCCTGGAGTGGGCGCATCGATTCCATGTAAAGCTGATGGAAATGATGCAATCCCTTCTCCTGCTTTACGCTATAACGTCCGGTGTCGTAGGACCGTGATTTCAGGTTGCGGTGCACAACTTCGCAAATGTGACCGTCTTCCAACTGGATTTCATCGCTGAACCGGATGGTCTCTTCCGCAGAGTTAACCCGGTCTTCCGGAAAGTACCACTCGAATATGGCTACGCAATTCTCAGGACCCGTAGGCAGCACAATATTCAAAGAGACATTGTCTGGATAACAGTTGAGCATCCAGTTGGGATAGATCCAAAAGTAACTGGCCGTCATGTCGCCGGTAGATTGCCGGTAACGGCGTTCCGTGGTTTTCTCATTTTCAGGGCCACGGATCGGGCTTGTTTGCAATGAGTGCCGGGGGAAAAGGTCGGTCACGTAGGCGCCATAGTCAAGTTCACGGTTCAGGCTGGGATGCACGCTGGGAAGGTGGTAGCCCTCGAGATAATTGTCGATATAGACCTTCCAATTGCATTGCATGTGGTACTCGCGCCGCCCTGCTAGATGCATCGAGCCGAAGCCATACCTAGCGGCCTGCTGCGGTAGCTCTCGCAACGACTCAAGCAGCGCCGCCGAATTCGGATCAAGGTTTGCGAAGACCTGCCCTTCCCACTCTCCAACCTGGACTGGTCGCAATTTGAAATCTTCGCTGCAGAAGTTTTCGGTGCCTTCCATCTCGGGCGAATTCAATAAGCGGCCATCGAGCCCGTATGTCCAGCCGTGATACGCGCATCGGAAAACTTTGCGGGAGCCGCAGCCTTGGGCTGGGGGTCCCGCGCGATGGCGGCAGACGTTATAAAACCCCCGGAGTTTTCTTTCGGTATCGCGGACGATCAGCAGCGGTTCGCCGCAGAGATCAGCGGTGAAATAGTCGCCCGGATTCACCACCTGCGTGCTGCGTCCTACGATCTGCCAGGTGCGCCAAAAGATCTTGCTCCTTTCTTGCTGGAGGAACGATTCATCAACGTAGTACGCCGATGGAAGCGTGGAGGCGTTCTCTATCCCAGATCTCACTCCGCTCCCGATTGCGTTGATGCTCGAGACCATGTTTCACTACCTTCCAACAACGAATGGATTATATCCAAGCACCACCACCTGAAATCCAGCGAGAACCCGTACCCGCAATAGCGGAACCCGCCCTGATACGCGGTATCTCGCTGCTGGATGCGGTGTTGCTGATCGTCGGTGGCATCATCGGCTCCGGACTGTTTCTAACGGCGCCAGCGGTCGCTGCATCTGTCCGCACTCCGCTTCTGTTCATACTCACATGGGTGGCGGGCATGTTGGTGGCAGTGCTCGCGGGGCTTTCCGTGTCGGAACTGGCAGCGATGTATCCCGAGGCAGGCGGCCAGTATGTCTACTTGAGAGAAGCTTACGGCGAGTTCGCTGCATTTCTCTATGGCTGGATGATTCTTTCGGTGAACGTGACCGGCGCGTTGGCGGCCATTGCGGCTGGATTCGCAACCTACACCGGCGCTGTCATCCCCGCACTTGAATCGACACGACCACTCTTCACCCTCTTTGGCTGGACGTTGAACGTTGGGCATCTGGTGGCAATCTCTGCCTTGGTCTTCCTCACTGCTGTCAACATCATCGGCTTGCGACCGGCAGTGATCCTTCAGAACGCGGCTACCTGGGCTAAGTTTGCGGCGATCGGAATCTTCCTTTCATTGGGCTTTACGCTTGGCCATGGCAATTGGAAGAACCTGACAAGATCGATGCCTGGGGAGTACAGCGCTGCTGCCTTGATGAGCGGCTTTGCAGTGGCCATGATCGCTGTCTTCTGGGTCTATGACGGATGGGTGTACATCACGTGGGTCGCAGGAGAAGTGAAGTGGCCGGAAAGAAACATTCCGCGCTCACTCGTGCTCGGGATCGGCGCCGTCGGTGTGATCGTGATTGCCGTAAATATTTTGTATTTATACGCCATGCCCATGGACACTATGGCCAGCCAGCCAGCGGTGGCGGAGAGCGCCGCGCGCATGCTCTTTTTCCCTGGCGCCGGCAAGTGGCTTGGGGCGCTGGTAGCGATTTCGTGTTTTGGCGCAACTGCAAGTTGCGTTATGAGCGGCGCTCGCGTCTATTACGCCATGGCGAAAGATGGCCTGTTCTTTCGGAAGCTGGCGGAGGTACACCCACGTTGGCGCACCCCCGCATTCAGCCTGATACTGCAGTGCATATGGGCATCAATATTGGTGCTTACCGGAAGATATGACCAGCTGTTCACCTATGTTATGTTCATCAGCGTCATCGCCTATGCGGCTGCTGCGTCCGCAATTTTTGTACTCAGGCGGAAGCAGCCAGATGCTCCCCGAAAATTCAAGTGTCCGGGATACCCCTGGATTCCACTTCTCTATTGTTCCATTTGCGGCGCATGGGCATGGAACACGCTACGCGAAAAGCCTCTGGAGTCCCTCTCGGGCGTCGGCATTATGTTGATCGGAACGCCAGCGTATTTCTATTGGCGTTCGAAGGCCAAAACGTCTGCGGAAAAATGAGGTTAGTTCCGCGCTGCGCGGGAAAGCTTTGCGATGAATCTCAGTTTTCCCTCAGCAGCGATCAAACTCCAGCTTTGCTCACTCTGGCCGCCGTGATAGCGCTTTGATCATGACGCCCTGCCAACAAAGCTGAAATCTTGTCCACCTGCATGGGGCGTGCAAAGAGGAAGCCTTGTACGTGACTGCATCCAGCCTGTTGCAACTCTGACAGCTGTTCTTCTGTTTCAACGCCCTCTGCCACTGTGCGGAGACCGAGCATGCGAGCAAGTGATGCAATGGCTCCGACGATCGGGCCTGTTCCACCATTTTCCGTGACCTTCTGTACAAACGAACGATCGACTTTCAAGGTGTCGATTGGCAGCCGGTACAGATATGAAAGAGAGGAATACCCTGTCCCAAAATCGTCGATGGCAAGATGCACTCCCAAATTCTTGATGTGTTGCATCTGGCGCGCAGATTCTTCGACGTCTCGCATCACAACACTTTCAGTCAATTCAAGCTCCAGGTTGCAGGCCTCCATCCCGGTCTCTTCGATGATAAGGGCCACCGTCTTGGCAAAATCTGCGCGAGAGAACTGGACCGCGGAGACATTGACGGCGATCGGCACTGGCTGAATGCCCGCTATGCACCAACTGACCCACTGTTGGCACGCCTTTCGCAGCACCCATTCTCCTATCGGAACGATAAGGCCGCTCTCCTCAGCGACAGGAATGAAGACTGCCGGGGATATCATGCGCAGGTCCGCTTCAGAGAATCGAAGTAGCGCCTCTACCCCAGACAGCTCTCCCTTCGCTGTGTATTGAAGCTGGTAGTGCAATTCAAACCCGTCATTCTCAAGGGCGTGGCGGAGATTCGCCTCCAAGTGCCGTTGCATGATGGCGGCTTGTCCAAATTCGGGCGAGAAACGTGCGATTTTGCCTCGTCCGTTGTGTTTCGCTCGGTACAAAGCTTGGTCGGCGCTGCGCAGTAGCGCTTCGAAGTCCTCTCCACCTTCTGGATATTGAGCGATGCCGATGCATGCCCCTATTTCGATTTCAAGTCCGTCTAGAATCATCGGCACTCTGAGGGCCGCAAGTACGTCTTGCGCAACTCGTTCCACCTTGGCATCTTCGCCGAAATTGCTGAGGACGATGCAGAATTCGTCGCCACTGATGCGAGCGACCGTGTCGGCATTTCGGACGCGTGCTGCCAGGCGGCGCGCAACCTCTTCGAGGACCAGATCGCCCGTGTGGTGGCCAAAGGTATCATTCACGAGTTTGAAGCGATCGAGATCCAGACCAAGAACGGCAAGTTTTGTGCCGTATCGCTTCACATGATGCACCGCATGTTTCAGACGGTCCTCAAGCAGGACCCGGTTGGCCAACCCCGTGAGTGCATCATGGTGGATCTGGTCGATGAGTTTCTTATGCAGGCGCTCGTGGCCGATTCCGAGGGCGATAATGCGAGACGCGTTCTCGACCATCTCTGAATCAAAGGATGAAAAGTTGTATTCCTTATCGAATAGCAGAGTGACTGCTCCGAGCACCTCCTCCGTCCCAGAGCGGATCGCCGCGATCCAGCAGCCGTCGAACTGTGCATTTTTCGCTGCGTCCCTGATCAACTGCCAATTTGCCGCCTTCCCTGCAAGATGTCGTAAAACCCGCGAAATTCGATCGTCGTCATGCGACGAGGTGAGGCAGTACAACTGCTCCTCTTGCAGCAGCAGAATCATGCACCGCACCCCGGCTTGACCGTCAGAGACAGCCCGAACGAGTAACTCCAATGTGGGAACGAGAGGCTCGTTCCGGACAATCATCTCTAGGACCTGGTTCCGGGCTTGCGCGAAGCGATCAGCGCGTTTGCGATGTGAGATATCTTCGACCATGCCAAGCTGAAGATCCGGGCCTCCGTCGGTGTTGTGCAATTGCGAGAGGGTAGTTCTCGCCCAGACGATCTCTCCGTCCGGCCGCATGTATCGACGTTCAAGCTGGCGAGTTTCGTTAGGCCCAAGTCGAATCTCTGAACTAGACGCTTCCTCTGCCACAATGAAATCGGTTATCTTTCGCCCTTTGAGATCATCCGACGGTACGCCCAGGATGCGACCGAGAGCGCTATTGGCGGCACGGATACTGTACGTCCCGGCGTCCACCAGGCCTATTCCCAGCGGCGCTTCATTGAAGACGCGCCGGAATTGCGCTTCGCTCTGCCGGCGGGCAGCTTCGGATTTCGCTAATAGTCGTTGTACGAGCCCGGCCCTGCAGACGTACACAAGAAACGAAACACCTATTGCGGAGACTCCGAGTGCCGGCTCAAGGCGGGCCACGAAGACCCCGAAGATCAGAACCGGAACGACCAAGAGCGCTGGCCCGAGGTTCTCCAGAATGATCCCGAGAGACGTCCGAGTACTTTCTTTAGCAGGAGCGATAGGAAGCTCGGCCCTGAACACCAGGAAAGTAAGCAGAAGAAAAGGGACAGTCCACACCAGATCAAGAAAGGTGCCGGTTGGGACCTGCCAATACAGTTCGGCAGCGTTTCCGATGACCTCGCAACACAACTTCAACCACAAGAAGATTGCGAGCACGGCGAAATCGACCCGCAGACTTGAGCGGCGCTCGGCAACAAACCGAAGTGTTGCGACGCTCGCCAGGAGCAAGGCTTCGCAGTAGAAAATTGCATCGAGGTGAGCGGCCAGCGCCTTGACTTGCGTTCCGGTCAAGATCGCAAGATGCAAAGTATAGAAGCCGACGAGCAAGGTCGTCAGGGCAGCCTGGATGCTGTCCAGCATCCGTAATACCTGCTTGCCCTTTTCATCTCGAACGAGGGTCAGAGCCAGCAATATCGGGATACCCGACACGAAGAACAGGAAGTCCGATATCGATGGAGTAGGAACCGCAATCTTCAGTACGTTTTCGTAGACCAGGTATGAGACCTGACTTACCGTCCACACCACCAGTCCACCTGATATGAGGAGCCATGTTGTCGCCCTGTCGGACTTTGCGCGGTATGCACGCATGCCACACGCTATGGCAGCGATGGTCGAAGCAAGCGCGATGGCTACATTGGAGGCAATTGCCGCGTAACCAGTGCGCAGAAAAAGCACGTGCGCAATCGCGAAGGCGACCAATAGAAATCCGATCGATCGGCGGCGGACAAACATCTTTGGCCCTCTGCGCTCCCTTGTGGGACTCTGCCCTTAGCTCTAGGCACCTTTTCAGCTGTTGGAAGCTACCTCGAAAGTTGCTGGAGAGGCTCTTAGCTCTAAACCTTAATTACAAAATCATTGAACATGGGTCGGGAGAGAGGCAGCGTTCGTGTGCTGTCAGCTTCGGCTTTCAGCAGTCAGCCTGCTTGCGGTTCACATTTTCGAGCGTTCGAGAGTTGTGATTGCGGGAGCGTAGCTTGCTAGTGTGTCCGCAGGTATCCCCCGGTGGTGGTGAATCTTTGGAATCAGTGACTTAGGTTGTAGTGATCCCGGGAAATCCCTGAGATCCCTGAGTAAGTGCTTTGTTTTGAGTAAATGCCATTCGACGGGGAGGTGCAGATCCCTCCTGCGTCGGGATGACAGGACGATGTTTTAATAGTGAAAAGGAAAAAGCACGCCGTTTGGCGTGCTTTCTTTTCTAGATATCTTCTACTTACAATTCTAGCAACTTCGGGGTAGTTTCATACTGAATTAGGGGAAGTTTATATCTACTTTCGATTGTGGAAATTAGAGAGATTTCCACAAAGTGGGGGTATTGACAGGTTTTTTGCTGCTCAAAATGGTGGATTTGCACAGGGGAAGGGAGTTTCCACAGGGTAGTGATTTTGGGTGTGGAAAAGTGTCCGGGGGTCTCCCTCCCTTATCTCTTGTCCCTTTATCCCTTTCCCTCATGAAGAGCTGGTCAACCATCTCGTGACCCGCCGGCAGAGCTCTAAGCGGACGCTTGCGAAGGAATGGTCGGAGTTTAACGTCACTTCTGTAAGACGCACTCCGCCTGCACGGAACGCCTGCACCAGGGGGGCGTGATGCACCGGTGGTTCCGACACTTTATCGTTTGCTCCTCCTATAAGGAGCACGTTCCGCCCGCGGTAATGCGGGGAGAGCGATTGCAATTTCCAGTCATCGGCATGCTCAAGAACTTCTGTGGCGAGTGCGTGCCCGGACGTTCCTTGAAGCGGTAAGAGGCTCTCATCCCATGCCTGGGCCGTGCTCTCGAAGAATGCCGGGGCCTTCTTCAAGCTTCCTGCGAATTCGCCGAAGTTGAAGCCGGCGATCGATGCCACTCTTGCAATATTCGGGGACTTACCGGCCATCAGTGCAGCGAATCCGCCGAGGCTGTGACCGATGATCGACAGCTCAGAGATGGGCCCCTGCTCCTTTGCAAATTCGGGAGAGCCCAGCCATGCGGCGCAGTTGGCTGCGTCTTCGACGACTGCCGCGAAGGAATACTTGCCTTGCATGCCCCAAGAACCACGATAGTGAGGGATCGCTACCAGAAAGCCCAACCGCCGCAGCGAATGGGCGAGATCGAAATTGAGTTCGCTGCCCGGGAAACCATGCAGCAGCAGTACCGCCCTGGGATTCGAGACCTCAGGCACAAAGAGGCGGACGTAGAGTTCGACGCCACCACTACGAAACGACGTCGATCGTAAGGTGCCCGGACGGTCTTCTTCAGCGAGGGGCGCCTTCGCTTCGGCAGCGCCTGCAGCGCTGCAAAGTCCGGCAAGTGCCGCAAGAAAGAGAAAATTTCGTCGTGAACTCATTTCCCTCAGCATAGACAAACTGGATCGAGCACGTTGGCTTTCTCAGACCAAAGCGATGTGGGATATTTGTCAATCAATGGTGCCCAAGCTTCTCTCAGCGTCTTCACGTCATTGCCAGACTGGCGATAGAGAGCGACGCCGCGCCACCACAGTACCTCTGGGATAAGCCGGCTGTTACCGAACTGGGCAGCCACTTCTTCCAAAAGGCGCGAGGCTTGCGTCCAACGCAGCTCGTGCATCAACGAGATCGCGAGTCCCAGCTTCAGCTCAACCAGCATCGACTCAGGGGACAAGTAGCCCACCGTTCTGCGAAGCTCACGGCCCTCGGGCGTTATCTGGATCAAGACCGGGGAGAATATGTATGCGTGGCTGCCGTTCACTTTTGAGAGGGCCGGAGAAGGCATGCGCCCGTTGAGAAGTACGGGAACGAAGCGCTCATTGAGAAGGTCGGCCACCTCCCGCTCCTGATAGGTGGTGACGTCGAGTTTCTCGCAACCTTTGCAGCCAACGGCGTAAAGATCCACAAAGAGGGGCTTGCCTGTCGCCGCGGCCACTTCAAACGCACCCTCCGCAGCTTCATCCTGAAACCATTCGACCAGATGAGTGATATTCGCCAATGTCATGTTCTAGACGTTAGTGAAAATCTGCCGTGAAGAAAAGTGAATAATTGTCATTGTTCTCATGAATGATATGCATGACATTTGCCGCTGTCACTTCGACTACGGGAAGGCTCTGCGGATCGACCCTTGCAGTTCGGGGTCACACCGTCTGGTGGGTCGGTATTCCAGCTTTCTGGCGTGTGCGCGCGCGATAGCGTTTCAACTTCGCGCGGTTGCCGCAGGTGCTCATCTTGCACCACTCTTTGGTTTGGTTCTTGGAGTCGTCCATGAAGAGCCAGTCGCAATCTTCTCCTCTACAACGCCGCACCCGGGAGATGCGGCCGGAGACGAGCAGATCGGCTGCAGAGCGCGCGATCGGCCAGAACATTTGATCTAACGAATCGGATTCCAGAGGAGTCGTCCATCTCACGCTGGTGGAAACCGGGTCCCTTTCTAGTCTGGTGCGGGCGAGACCGGGAGCCAGAAAGGAATTCAGGATATCGAGATCTGAGGGGCTTATCTCACGGTGATGGGTCACGGACATCATCAACCGAAAGATGTCTTCCCTCAGTTCTTTGGCCTGGGCGAGAACATGGGCAGCGGCAGGTGGATTAGCGCGCGCCTTCTCTTCGAGACGACCGGCTTCCTCAGGGGTGAGTATTGCGGCCTGCACTGACCAGGAAAGCAGCGTTTTGTATGTATCCAGGCGATCGATTCTTGCCGTCGCCGACGGCCGTTGATTGACGGTATTCGCGAAATTCAGGCAGAACTCGCTGCTGGTGAAGTCGAATCTGAAATGATTTTCGCTCATCGAAGGGATTACTCCTGTAACTACTATATCAGTCTTGACAGGTTACGCAAATTCATGGTTTTATAACTTTGCAACCGTCATAACACCTTTAATCAGTTACAAACGCTACCTAAAGTGTGGACGGCAACCACCTCAATCGCCGGGCATGAGTAGATGAGACAGAGGAGAGAGCATGAAGATCCAAAACAGCGAACCTGAAACAACTACGATGACAGCAGAACCTGCAGATGAACGATTCTCAGAGAGAGCAGATCCCACAGACCTTCTCCTGTTCGATGTGGCAACCCGCAATTCGCTGTTGCAGAAGACGTTCCGTTCAGTCGAGAAGTTCTTCGACGAAGTGGATGAGGCGAATGTCTCGCCGGCCCTCGACCCTCTTGCGGTGCGCGATTTCATCTCTTCCTTTTCATTCGATCAACCGCTGGCGCCGGAGACAGTGATCGACCGCGTGGAGCAAGGACTGTGGCAGTACCAGATTCACGTCTCGCACCGTCGCTATTTCGGACTCTTTAATCCCGCGCCCTCCACGATGGGCGTGGTTGCGGACACTTTGGTGGCGGCGTTCAACCCTCAGCTTGCAGCCTGGAGCCACAATCCGTTCGCAGTCGAAGTAGAACAGCACCTCATACGCGAGTTGGGTGCGAAATTCGGGCTTGGCAGCAATTGTGACGGGACATTCACGAGCGCCGGCGCCGAGGCCAATCAAGTGGCTCTCTTATGCGCTATGCACAACGCCGTGCCTGAATTGGCGGACGACGGACTGGTGGGTATGTCTAAGCTGCCAGTTTTTTATCTCTCCGAGGCCGCGCATCATTCGTTTGAAAAGGCGAGCCGAAGCATAGGACTGGGATCCAAGGGAGTGCGGAAGGTACCGATCGATCCACACATGAGGATCGACATCGATGCACTGAAACAGATGGTCCGTGCCGATCGCGAAGCAGGAAGACTTCCTTTCATGTTGGTAGGCACTGCGGGAACAACGACCGCTGGAATCGTCGATCCTCTGCCCAAGCTGTCGCAGATCGCCAGGGAAGAAGATCTTTGGTTCCATGTAGACGCCGCGTGGGGCGGAGCAGCGGTGCTCGTCCCTGAGCTTCGCGATCTACTCAAAGGAATCGAAGAGGCAGATTCGATCACCTTCGATGCTCATAAGTGGATGTCGGTGCCGATGGGTGCGGGCATGTTCATGACCCGCAGAAGCGGCGCGCTACAACGTTGCTTTGGGATCCACACCCCCTATATGCCGAAGCAGGGAGCTGACCTGGATATCGTCGACCCATTCACGCATTCCCCGCAGTGGTCGCGCCGATTCACCGGGCTGAAGCTGTTTATGACTCTTGCAGCGGCTGGCTGGAAGGGATACGAGCAAGTGTTGAGACACCAGGCAGCGATGGGAGCCCTGTTGCGTCACCGCCTTGTGGAAGAGGGTTGGACAGTCCTGAATGACACTCACTTGCCCGTCGTCTGCTTCACCAGCGTCTCCGATGCATGGACACCCGCCGAGCATCAAAAACTCGTCGATCAGGTTGTGGAATCCGGCAGAACCTGGATCTCTTCTGTAGAGCTCTACGGTAAAGCGCCAGGGCTGCGGGCCTGTATCACCAACTTCCGCTCTGAGCCACGAGATATAGAAGCGCTGGTCGCAGAATTGAACGATGCTCGCAGCAATATGCGGAGAGAAGGGTCGAGATAAACCGTCAACCGCGTTGCAACAGGCCGCGCAGGGTTCGGATGTCTTTGACGTTTTCGATGTCCAATATTGTCTGAATGAGACGGGTACAGGTTGCGGCACCCAGAAAGGGTGTGATCAGATCGCGGCATTTGGAGATCACTTCGTCGCGCGTCATGGGATTTTCGGCGGTTCCACGCACTGCATCGACCTTTTTGACGAGATGCCTCCCGTCCTTAAGCTCAACCTCTACAATCGTCTCTCTGCGGGGATAACGCCTTTCGAGTTCTTCGTCGGGAACGAGTTGCACTTTCGCACGCTCGCGAAGGATCTCCGCGTCTTGCATGCGTGACTTGTCATGTGCGGACTGGAACGTCACCGTCTTGTCGACCAGCATTACGGCAACCATGTGCTGCAGACAAATATCGGGCATATCGCGGTTGTTCACCGTCTTAGCTTCACTCGTAGCCACGCGCACGATTACCTTCTCGACCTGGTCTGGCTTAAAGGAATACTCCTTCAGGAGTTCTTCGAGTGCATCGAGCGGCGCCTGGATGGGGGAACCTACCGTCCACTTCTTGATGTTGGTGCGGCTGACTTCAAAGCGCTCTCCTAGCTTGTCCAACAGCTTGGTGGGATCCGCCTGCGGCGCGAAAGCTGTGAAGAAGTTGTCGGGACCGGAAAGGATGTCGGTGACCCCAGTGGCGCCCAACTGGACCAGCAACGCCGCAGTGACCCCGTTACGGGCCGGAAAGCCGCCGAACACGAGCGCCTTCTCTACGTGTTGCGTGTCGCGTTGCCACGCAGCTATCCCGGATGCTTGCTGCGCAGCATAATCCAGCAGCCACCGCATCTGCGCAGCATTCAATCCCGCCGCGCAACCTGCTGCTGCCGAGGCGCCGAATGTGTTCGCGATCTGGTGGGCGCTGTGGTGCGTTTCCATCTGATAAGGCAATCCACCGAGCGTCATGAGCACACGTGGGCCAATGTCGTAGCCGAGGGTCACAGCGCGAAGAAAGTGCGCGCCGTCGATGCCGAACTTCTCACCGGTAGCGAGCGCAGCCGGTACAACGCCGCAGCCGGGATGAGAGTGGGAGGGTGCATGGGAATCATCCGTCTCATCGGATTGCGAAAGCATTGCGTTCGCGAGCGCTGCTTCGATCGGACCGCACACGATGTCAGATCCGACAACGGTGGAGACTTTTTCCCCGCCATAGCTGCGAGCAAAGTTGATGGCTACTTTAGCCGGAGGCAGTTCGATACCCGAGATCATCGCCGCAAACGTATCCAGGATGTGCTGCTTCGTCTGCTCGCTGACTTCGGGCGGAAGGGGACGGCCCTTCGCCTCCGCCATGTATGTGCTCAACGCCGTCATCACCGTACTTGCGGCGGGTACCGGCCTTGAACCCGTCTGCGGGTTGGATGAATCCTGCGGTCGGGTTGGGAGGACGGAGCCCGTCCAACCCACAGCCAGGCGAGCCGGAGCGAATGCAGCTGCCATAAACCATGCCGCGCGACCGATCCAGCTCCGGCGAGTGAGTAGTGCGGGCTGTTCTTCTAGTTGCAACGTATTGCCCCTAGAATGACACCTTGATAGCGAACTGGATTTCCCTTGCGGTTGTAACAGTCGATGTCAGTGCACCCGCCAGACTGTTCCGCGCTCCGGTGGAATCGAAGATATCAGTGTTCGTAGGTGCGGTAGGCGGCGCAAAGTTCGCGTGATTCAGGACATTGAATAGCTCAGCGCGGAACTGCACGTTGAAGCTCTCCCCGAACCGCGCTACATGGTTGTTCTTGAAGATCGAAATATCGAGGTTGGTTGTTCCCGGACCGATCAGGCTGTTACGTCCTGCATTGCCGCGCAAGTTGAAGCACTGCAGTAAGCTTGCGTCGCCCACCGTTGTATCGCAGTTCGCGTTATAGAACGCAAGATTGGGCGCGGTCGGAATCGCAAAACATTCGGTCTTGATGTAGTTGTTCGGATTCCCGGGATGGACGGCGGTGCCGCAACCGGGGGTCTTCAACCGATTGGGGAACGCCCATGGATCGCTGCTATTCAATCCCTGAGGGTCCCCATCGGTACCAAAGGTGGGGGTGAAGGGAACGCCATCGTGCATCGTGAAGATGCCTCCCAGTTGCCATCCACCAGCCGCCCAGCGCAAAGGTTGAGCGATTGATTTCGGAGAGGGTACATCCCACATCGCATTCAGGGTGAGGTTCTTGGTTACGTTGAAGTCGGAAAGTCCGCGGCTCAATCTTGGATTGAACCAATTCGGAAGACTCGAGATTGAGTTGCCGAATGCGTCCCCCGCGACCGTGGCCGAGCTAGTATCGATTGATTTTCCGTATGTAAAGACGGCCTGCGCTTGCACGCCGTGACTTACGCGCTTGCTCAGTTGCGCTTCCATCGCGTTGTAGTATGAGCGGCCCGTATAAAACATTCCGCGCACCGAACCAAAGTTCTCATTCACTCTCGTGCCCGAGCCGATGGGCGCAGGAAACAAGTATCCCGCATCGGTCTTCATAGGAAGAACGAAATCCGCATCATCTACTCGGAACGGCTGGTGAACGCCGCGCGAGGCGACATATGCGACCATCGCCGTCAGATCGTGCGTGAGCTCATGCTGAACGTTGAGGTTCCATTGCATGACATAGTCACGCTTCGAATGATTCGGGATAAAGGTGCTTCGCACAGTATTTGCGTTCAGCAGCGAAGCGACTCCGTTGTAGAAAACATGGTCGGTAGGCGCAAAACTATTGATCGAGCTGTACAGGAAGAACGGTGCTGCCTGATTTTCCAAAAGGGTGAACTGATAGAGCAGCGGCTGCACATCAAAGATACCGAAGCCCCCGCGGACCGCAGTCTTACCGTTCTTGAAAGGGTCCCACGCGAATCCAATCCGCGGCTCAAAATCCAACAGAGTGGGATTGGCGAACAAGGGATCTCCCAGGTGCGCCTGCGCGTCCCCGATGTTGCGTAGGTTCACAAGTTTGCCATTAGTCTCAGTCGGCACACTCGCCGTCTCGTATCGTATCCCGGCATTGATTGTGAGATTGCTGCGAAAACGCCAGTCATCCTGCAAGTAAACGCCGGTCAGGTTCTGACGGAAGTTGCGCGGCGTAAGACTGCTCGCGATACCGGTGTTGAACGAGGTGAGGTTCTGGTTCTGCAGGAAATCAATGAGTGTTGGAAAGCGGAAGATGCCATTCGCGTCCACGAGGCCGATCTGTTTCATCAGCATGCGTTCAAACGCAAAGCCGAACTTGATGGTGTGGTTGCCCCGGCTGACGATAGCGTCGTCATATCCTTGATACGATTTCCAATCGTAAAAGTAAGTGGGACTTGCTCCGGTGCCGCCGCTGAACTGGGTGATTCCATCACCGATGATCACGTTCGCGGCGGTTCTGCCCGGCAGGGCGCCAAACGACAGATCCCCTGCGGCAGGGTTGATTGCCTTGAGACTCTTATTATTGTCGACGGTCTCAGTGTTGTAGCCGAAACGCACGTTGTTCGTCACGGTCGGACTGAAGATGTGATTCGCTTCGAGCACAAGGATCTGACGCGACGACTTCGATCCGAGCAGGACGTTGTTCAAGCCGTCAGGCGACGAATATGGTGTCTTGTCATACAAATAGGTGCCGTAGACGCTGTCCTTGTCGGAAATCTTGTGATCGACACGCGTCGTAAAGAAATTCTCATTCACGATCTGCTGGCCAGAGAAGAAGTATTGAGAAACGTCCGGATTCGCGGTCGGACCGCCGTTTGGCAGTGGGAAGAAGGTCAAATACTTCTGCGAAGCCGGGTCTACCGCGATCTGCATGGGCTGACCAGTGGTCGTGTCGTGTACGCTTCCGCTGCGCGCAGCGACTGACGGTACAAAGTTGAGACTGCTGATCCCTTTCGATTGGCGGATACCTTCATAGTCGGCGAAGAAGAAGGTGCGGTTCTTGATGATTGGTCCCCCGAGCGCGCCGCCGAACTGATTGCGTTTGAATGGAGGAATTCTGTCCGGATCGAGTGCGTTCAACTGCTCCTGATCGAAGTAGTTTCGTGCATCAAAAATGCTATTGCGGGTGAACTCGTAAAGGCTGCCATGGAACCGGTTGCCGCCTGAGCGCGTTATGGCGTTCACCACTCCGCCTGAAGTCTTTCCGTATTCTGCCGAATAGTTGCTGGTCAGAACGGAGAACTCCTGAATGGCATCCACGCCCAGGTTTCCTCCCAGGACGCTTCCCGGTGCGCCGTTCGCGTAATCGTTGATGCTGACGCCATCAAGGCGATAGTTGTTCTGTTGCGGACGCGCTCCTGAAATGGTGAGCTGCAATCCGAAACCGCGGTTGCCGCGATCCGGACCGGAGGAAAATGTAGGTTGGGTCTGGATTGCATTCACTCCAGTCTGCAAGCTCGCAAGATCTGTCCAACTGCGGCCGTTGAGTGGCAGCTCGCGGACGGCTTCCTCTCCCACTACCCCACTGACCGTCGATGATGTCGTTTCTACAGCCGGGCCAACGGTGGAGACGTCCACCTGCTCATTGGCCGCACCAAGCTTCAGCTTGAAATTGACCGATTGCTGGCCGCCTACGGTCAACAAGACGTTCTTTGCGGTCTGCGTGGCAAAACCCACCAGACTAGCTGAAACTTCATACTTTCCGGGCACGAGGTTGGGAACGGTAAAGAATCCTTCGTTGTTTGTCTCTGAGGCGACGGCTTCGTCGGTCTTCAAGTTCTTAACAGAAATTTGGGCCTTCGGGATAACGGCGTCTTTTGGGTCCGTCACAGTGCCTTGTATCGTGCCGCCAGCAACTTGAGCCGCGGCCGGAACGTTCTGGATGCCCACCAGGAAGAGGAACGAAAAGGCAAGAACGAGATAAGTCCTCAGTGAATCCTTAAAGTGCAATAACGTCATTCTTTACTCCTGGCTTGGGTGGAGATCAGATCACAGTGTCCATTGTTCCTACTTGCATTGTCTGCGGCAATCTCACCGTCTTACGGGTCATGCATTTCGCCGAGCGTGTACAACATGTGCATTGAGTGCGAGCGTTCCCGTTCCTTCATTTGTGCTGACCGTGCACAACCTTGTTCCAGGAAGATGAAAAGCAGATATACGCGACATGAAGATTGTTTAAGAATCCAATAAAGGCACACATCCTCGGGCGCCGGCGTGGTACGTTTAGCACGCGAACAATCAGAATCTGCGCGGGTTCATCGTACAGGCGACTCAGGTGACTCGGCTAAAACCGGGGTACCGAAACGAGCATCACCGAATGAGTCGAGCAGAGACCCGGACTATTGTCTCCGACACCCGGATGCTCGATGCGACGCGTCCATTTAGAGAAGAAAGGGAACTTCGATGCGGGTCTTAACCAGTGTGCAATCCGACAGTGCGTCCGGCGCTGAGATCCCGAAACCGAAGCCCTTCTATACAGCTCTTTGGGTGCAGGTGCTCATAGGAATGCTCGTGGCCATCGCACTTGGCTACCTGAGGCCTTCTGCAGCCATTGCCATGAAGCCTTTTGGTGACGCGTTTATCCGGCTCATTACGATGATCATCACTCCCATAATCTTCTGCACCGTTGTCTCGGGCATCGCGGGCATGCAAGACATGAAAAAGGTAGGGAGGGTGGGCGGTAAGGCCCTGCTGTATTTTGAGGCGGTCTCAACTCTTGCGTTACTGATCGGATTGGCGGTTGGTAAATTTACGCATCCTGGGCTGGGCTTCAACGTCGATCCTGCGACGCTTGACGCAAATGCGGTCGCGAGCTACGCGGGTCCAGCACAAGCCCAGAGTCTCACTGCGTTCTTGATGCACATCATTCCGACAACCGTGGTGGAAGCTTTCGCCAAGGGCGACATATTAGAAGTCCTGATGGTTGCGATTCTCTTCGGATTCGCCGTCTCGGCGATGGGTCCGCGCGGAAGAGTATTGGTGGAATTCATCGATGTCGTTATGCAAGCGATCTTCAAGGTCGTCGACATCTTAATGCGATTTGCACCCATCGGCGCCTTTGGAGCGATGGCGTTCACGATCGGACGTTACGGCATCGCTTCGCTCGGGCCTCTGCTCAGGCTGATCGGGACCTTTTATCTGACGTGCTTCGTTTTTGTACTGGTCGTGCTCGGGGGCATCGCGCGCCTTGCTGGCTTCCGCATTCTCAAGTTTCTTCTGTATATCAAAGAAGAATTACTGGTTGTCCTGGCAACGAGTTCTTCGGAGACTGTGTTGGCTCCTCTCATGGAGAAGTTGGAGAAGCTTGGCTGCTCAAAGGCACTCGTCGGCCTTGTCGTGCCAACTGGATATGTCTTCAACACGGACGGCACGAGTCTCTACATGACACTGGCAGCGCTGTTTGTTGCGCAGGCGACCAACACCCATCTCACCTTCGTCCAGGAAATAACGATCTTTGCGGTCGCCATACTGACCTCCAAGGGCGCCAGCGGGGTCCAGGGAGCGGCCTTTGTTGCTCTGGTTGGCACATTGATGGTGGTCCCGTCGATCCCGGTTGCGGGCATGGCCCTCATCCTGGGCATTGATCGTTTCATGAGCATGTTTCGTGCTCTGGTGAACATGATCGGCAACGGTGTAGCCACGCTGGTCGTTGCACGCTGGGAGAACGAGATCGACCGCAGTGCTTTGAAGCGCTACTTGACCTAAATACCGACAACTGCATTGTACGGCCGGCAGAGATCCTGCCGGTTATTTTTTCTGCTGCTTGACATGTTACCTTACAGTCACGTTACAATATACTCACATTAGGAACAGATCAAAGGAGATCCACCATGCAGTTTGAAGATTTGACTCTTGACGTTGAACAACACATTGAAATCAAGGCACCGCCTGAACGTGTCTTTCCCGCTCTGCTGCACAGCTTCGGCAAGGGCAGCACCCGCCCCGGCGGAGAATCCATGCAACTCGATCTCGAAGCTAAGCCTGGCGGACGCTGGTATCGCGACCGCGGCAATGGCATCGGCCACCTATGGGGATTCGTTCAAGTGATCAAGCCCCCAGAGTTGCTGGAGTTGAGCGGCCCTATGTTCATGTCGTACCCCGCGTTGAATCACCTGGAGGCGAAAGTCGAGAAGACGTCTGGCGGCTCAAAGGTAACGATCCGCCATCGCGCGATCGGCATGATTGATCCCGAACACCGCAAGGGCGTGAGCACGGGATGGAATCACCAACTCGAACAGCTCAAGAAGGCATGCGAGTAACTACGTGCCTGCACCCATCACTAGCGCGGACAAGCTGGATCCTGTTTGGAAGGCGCTCTCCGACCCGACGCGCCGCATGATCCTCGACCTGCTGCGCAATGGTCCGCGCACCACGACCGAACTGGTTGACTCCTTTCCGCGCCTAAGTCGATTTGGCGTGATGAAGCATCTCGACGTTCTGCGTGAAGCCGGACTGGTGCATACGCGAGAGAACGGTCGCCAGCGTGTGAATTCGCTGAACGCCATGCCTATCCGGCAGATCTACGAGCGCTGGGTGGGTCCGTTCCAGGAGCTATGGACCGGTCAGTTGCTCGGATTGAAGGCGGCGGTCGAGGATGAAAGCCTCAACGCAATCCGCAAGCCTTCGCGGGCTCCACAGAAAAGGAGGGAGTGACCCGTGTGCCCTTTCTGTGTTTCGACCGTGGCCATCGTCGTCGCAGGAGCCGTCTCCGGCGGCGGAATGGTGGCCCTCATCTCGAAGAAGCTTCGCGGCCAACGCGAAGCTAAGATCTCAACCCAGCCAAACTCTAAGGAGTAAAGAAATGCAACCCAAGATCGTTTCAGCCAATGAATGGACAGAAGCACGCAAGCAGTTCCTGATCAAAGAAAAAGAATTTACCAGGTTGCGCGATGATCTAAGTCGCCAACGCCGCGAACTCCCATGGGAGCGCGTGGAGAAGAATTACATCTTCGATGGACCCAACGGCAAAGTGGCGCTCGCCGACCTCTTCGACGGACGCAGCCAACTGGTCGTCTACCACTTCATGTTCGGCCCGGAGTGGGCGGAAGGTTGCCCTAGTTGCTCGTTCGAAGCTGATCACTTCAACAGCTTTACGGTGCATCTTAACGCGCGCGATGTCTCACTCGCTGCCATATCTCGCGCGCCGCTTCCACAGATTGAAGCCTTCAAGAGGCGAATGGGATGGACCTTCCCATGGGTTTCGTCGAACCAGACCAGCTTCAACCAGGATTACCACGTCTCCTTCTCGAAAGAAGAGATGGCGAAAGGCAAGGTCTATTACAACTACAACCTGCAGGAGTTTCCGTCGGATGAAGCTCCCGGCGTCAGCGTATTCCATAAGGACGCAGGCGGTGAGGTCTTCCACACCTATTCGGCATATGCGCGCGGGCTCGACATCTTGCTCGGCGCATATAACTTCCTCGATCTGGTTCCCAAGGGACGCGATGAAGATGCCCTTCCGTTCACAATGTCCTGGGTCCGCCACCATGACAAGTACGTAGATGATCGTGCCTCGAAAGCAACCGTCAAGTCCGCTTCTGCGTGCGGCTGCGAATCAGGCAAGAGCGCGTAGTGCTTTAGACTCAATCAGAGCAGCCGCTGAGACTGTCAACGGCTGCTTCCTAGATTGCGCAGAATGCGGACTTCGGTAAAGGCTGCACTCTGATCGCGATAGGGCTTGTTGCTCCGCTCAGAGCTGCTGAGGTTAGTAGCGAACCTTCTTCACTTCCCCGCGCGCATCTCGAGTGCAACACTGGGCTCCTCCCAAATCCCGAAATCGATTTCCCTGATGAACGGATTTTCACTGATGTTTAACGGGATGCTCAGACCATGTCTGTAGGAATACTGTAGGGCTCGTCGCTTTTGCGGAGAGTCATCTCAGAACACAACTGAACATTGGGGAGAGATCGTGCTTAAAAAAGGCTTGCTGTTTGCACTGACCGTTTCAGCTCTGATTGCCGTCGCGCAAGTTCGACCGACCTCGCCTCTAAAGCCCACAGCATCGATACCGCTTCCGAGTCTTCACGATGGCGACTTCGACCATTTTGCCTTCGATCCGCAGACCGGCCGCCTGTTCCTCACTGCGGAAGCCAATGGCCAGGTTGATGTGTTCGATTCGCAGCACAATAAGCTCATCCATGTTGTGACGGGCCTGAAAGAGCCCCACTCCATGCTGTATCGGGCGGACTTGCATCGATTCTTCGTCGTTGACGGCGGAGCGTCCGAGGTGAAGATGTACGACTCAGAAGACTATCGACTGCTCGGTGCTGTGAAGCTCTCGATCGACGCCGATTCGTTGACCTACGACCCTCAGACGAAGTACCTGTATGTGGTCAACGGTGGCAGAGAGGCCCACACCCCCTACTCCTTCATCTCCATCGTGGACACCGACAAGTTCACCAAAGTCGCAGACGTAAAGATCGACTCCAACTGGCTGGAGGGGATGGCGCTGGAAAGCACTGGACGCCGCCTGTTCTTCAACGACACAGGAAAGAATCGAGTCGGGGTCCTCGATCGGGACACGCATCAGATCATTGCAAATTGGCCCATTCCTGCGGACACGCAAGAGAATTCTCCAATGAAGTTCGATGAGGCGAACCATCGTCTCTTCATCGCCACGCGCAAGTCTCCCAAGTTCATCGTGATCGATTCTGATAACGGTAAAGTTGTCTCCAGCGTCGATTGTGTGCCCATGGTGGATGACATCGCCTTTGACGCTAAATCGAAACGGATCTATCTCTCGGGAAGCCAACTGATCGACGTCTTTGCCCAGAAAGATGCAGACCACTATTCAAGAATTGGCCACGCTGTGGGCGCATTCAGGGCAAAAACTGCAATACTGGTACCGGAGCAAGGGCGCTACTATCTTGCCGTGCCAAGACACGGTCGAAGCACTGCAATGGTCAAGGTGTACAACGTAGCTCCTTGACTCTAATGAGGGATGGCCGTGAATTACGCTGCACTATTTCGATCCGCCGTGGTGGCGTTGCTCAGAAACAAAATGCGGAGCCTCCTCACCGTTCTGGGCATCACCATTGGGATCGCGGCTGTGATTTGTGTCGTTGCGATTGGTAAAGCCGGGCAAGCACAAGTCGAGCAGCAGCTAAACAATCTCGGAGACAACTTCGTCTGGATCGAAGCGGGCGGTCGTTCTGTAAATGGAGTCCGCACCGGGACCCACGACACCAAGACTCTGACATTTGCCGACGCCGTTGCAATCAAGAACCAGGTCTCCCTGATCAAGAGCGTCTCGCCCAACGTGGATGGCCCCATTCAGATCGTCTACGGCAACCAAAATTGGCACACTTCCTTCCGCGGAGTCTCGCCCGAATACTTTGAGATTAAGCGCTGGTACCTGGAGCAGGGTGCCTTCTTTTCACAGGACGACGTGGACCGGGCGGCGGACGTTTGTGTACTTGGCCGAACAGTTCGCGACCAGCTCTTCGGCGTCGAGGACCCCGTTGGCAAGGTCATCCGCGTCAACGGTCTTCCTTGCAAGGTGGTCGCCACCATGCATCCGAAGGGGCTCTCCATGTCCGGGCAGGACCAGGACGACACCGTACTGATGCCGTTCACGACAGCTCAGAGAAAGATCAAGGGAATTACGTGGCTCGACGATATCCTATGCTCCGCAGTGTCCCAGACCGCGGTCAAAGTGGCAGGACAGGAAGCGACAGCAGTGCTCCGGGATCGGCACCATTTGCGTCCTGAAGAGGAAGATGACTTCAACATTCGCAATCCCGAGGACATCATTCAGGCGCAGCTTGATGCCAGCAAGACCCTTACGATTTTACTCATCGCAATAGCATCCGTTTCCATGCTTGTCGGAGGGATCGGGATCATGAACGTGATGCTGGTCTCGGTGACCGAGCGTACGCGCGAAATCGGAGTTCGCGTCGCGGTAGGGGCGACCGAAGAAGCCATCCAGCTGCAGTTCCTCGGAGAATCGATCATGCTCAGCCTCATTGGAGGGGCTGCTGGCGTGCTCTTCGGAATATTGGGCTCGTACGTGGTTGGGCAAACTTTGCATTTCCCGGTGGTGATGTCTCTCGAGTCCGTAGTCATCGCTGCGATGTTCTCGATAGCTGTCGGCGTCTTCTTCGGATACTACCCAGCACGCAAGGCCTCATTGCTCGATCCCATGGAAGCACTGCGATACGAATGACGCATACATAATTAGGATTACGGGTTGCCGATATATACATGAAAACAAAACGCGGTTGGATCATCGTGGCGGTTGTGGTTGTTGTGGCTGGATTGTTTGCCACGGTCGGCCTGAACCGGAATACTCAGGCGCAGCACTTCACAGCAAAAGCTGAACGGGGCGAGATAGACGATGTCGTGGAAGCCACCGGAACCATCAACGCAGTCATAACAGTCCAGGTCGGTTCGCAGGTCTCAGGAACCATCGCGAAGCTCAATGCTGATTTTAATTCTCGCGTACATAAGGGCGACGTTGTTGCACTCATCGATCCTGCTCTTTTTAAGGGCGCTGTGCTCCAGGCCATCGCGGATTTGGAGAGCGCAAAAGGCAATCTTGTAGCCGCGCGTGCCAATGTAGCAAAGGCGCATGCGGCATTGGTGCAGACGAAAGCGGACTATGACCGTACGCTCGCACTCTCGAAGACCGGCGTCCTCAGCCAGCAGCAACTCGACCTTGTTAAAGCCAACTATGAATCAGCGAGCGCAGCGGACGGCGCCGCGATTGCTGGTGTGACGCAGGCCCAAGCACAGGTGAGCCAAAAGGATGCTGCAGTAAAGGTGGCGCAAACCAATCTCAACTACACCGTGATTCGTTCTCCGATCGACGGTACGGTGGTGGCACGCAACGTGGATATCGGACAGACTGTCGCCGCATCCTTGCAGGCGCCAACGATTTTCACCATCGCTCAGGACCTTAAGAAAATGTGGGTCTACGCAAAGACGGATGAGTCTGACGTCGGAAACATCAAAGTTGGCAAGGCAGTCAGCTTCAAAGTGGATGCGTTCCCTAAAGACATTTTTCATGGCATTGTCAGTCAGGTGCGCATGAACCCGACGACGGTGCAAAGTGTGGTCACATACGACACCATCATCGAGTTTGACAATCCTGAATTGAAGTTGTTTCCAGGAATGACGGCGTACGTGACCATTCCGGTCGCGACCGCTCGGAATGTGTTGAAGCTGCCCAACACTGCGTTGAGATATAAGCCACCCATGACAACCGAGGAGGTCTTGGCTATATATAAGCAACATGGAATCGAAGCCGGTCAAGCGGCAGTGCCGTCCGGCAGCGAGGCTGGCGCACAGGCCGCTGCTGCGCCGCAAACGCCGCCTCGCGGCCCCAAAGCAGAGACTGCGATCGTGTGGAAGCTGCATCCGGACAACACGATGGAGCCTGTGAAAGTCTCCCTCGGAATCACCGACCACGCATTTACCGAAATTGCAAAAGTGCTTAAAGGTGAACTGAACGAAGGGGACGACCTGATCATCCGGTCGGTGACTCCCAAGACTCCAACCCTGAACGGAATCCGACGCTGACAATCGGCAGCTCCTTGAGGCTTCATGAACACAAAGCTGGACACAACGCTGCCCGCTGAACAGACCGGATCCGTGCTGGCTTCGGGCACTGCGACTCCTGTCATTCGCGTCGAGAATGTTCAGAAGTATTACGAGGTGGGTGAAACTCGCGTGCACGCCTTGCGTGGCGTGAGTATCGATGTCGCCGCCGGAGAGTTCGTCGCCATCATGGGTGCAAGCGGCAGCGGCAAATCAACCTTCATGAATATCCTGGGATGTCTCGATCGTCCCAGCTCCGGTCGTTACTTGCTGGATGGCGTCGACGTTTCACGCCACAATAAGAAGGCACTTGCATTGATCCGGAACCAAAAACTTGGGTTTGTCTTCCAGGGTTTCAATTTGCTGGCGCGCACCACGGCCCTCGAGAACACTGAGCTGCCCACGCTCTACACGAAGATCGATAATGCCGAGCGAGCGCGCCGCGCCGCGGAGGCGCTTGCGATGGTTGGGCTCGCCGACCGCGCGCACCACTTTCCGTCCCAGATGTCCGGTGGTCAACAACAGCGGGTCGCGATCGCGCGTGCGTTGGTAAACCGCCCCTCCACCTTGCTTGCGGACGAACCCACCGGCAATCTCGACAGCCGTACTTCGGTCGAGATCATGGAGATCTTTCAACACCTGAACGACAAGGGACTCACCATCGTCCTCGTCACCCACGAGCATGACATCGCACAGTTTGCTAAGCGGGTATTGGTGTTTAGAGACGGAAGGATCCGCAAGGACGAGCCGGTAGTCAACCGGCCCAGGGCCGCGGAAGTGCTGAAGACGCTCCCAACACTGGAAGATTAGCGGGGCTTAAGCGGCCGCGGAGATGAAAATCCATTCAAGCTTCGAGTGTTTCTTGATGCTATGTTTCTCCGGAGTGAAATATCCGGAGGCTTTTATGACGGGGTTGTTCCAGAAAACTTTGAGATTGCTGTTATGTGGCACGGCGCTATTCAGTTGCTGGTGTTCTGCCCAGACCGCCGCAGCAAAGCTATACGTCGACAATAGCCGCGGAGACGACATCTCTGTCATCGACCTCGGTTCTTTGAAAGTCGTGGACGACATAAAGGTCAACGCCAGCAATCCCCACGGGCTTGCGGTTTCATCCGACGGCAGCCGTCTGTTTGTGACTACCGAATCCGACAAAATGCTGAGGGTTGTCGACGTTTCGACCAAGCATATCGTTGCTGCCGTGCAGTTGACTGGCAAACCCAATCAGTGCGCAGTCACGCGGAACGGACGGTACGTGGCCGTCCCCATACGAGACGGAGACAGTGTAGATATAGTGGACATTCAACAAAGCAAGATCGTCAAAGTCTTGCCCATTAAGGAACCTCACAACGCTTTCAGCATTGGGTCGGACCGATATCTGTTCGTCAGTTCGATGGGCTCGCACGAGATCAGCATCATTGACTTGGAAAAGATGGATTTCTCATCCGTGATTCCCGCCGGTGGAAGGCCACGTCCTTACGTAGTCACTCCGGACGGAAAGTTGATCTACGTGGCCGTGAGCAATTTGCATGGATTCAACATCGTGGATGTTCAGGACAAGAAAGTGCTCACGCGCTTCGAAATGCCGTCCGAGCATCCTGGTCCGCCACGCCCACGTAAATTTGAGACGCCAGACACCACGACTCACGGCTTGGCTCTTTCTCCCGACGGGAGTGAATTGTGGGTAACGAGTTTGCTGGATGATGCGATCTACGTTTACGACGTGAAGACCAGTAAAATCGTCGGAAAGGTGGCAGTCGGTGACGGCCCCAATTGGGTAGTGTTTTCTCCTGACGGTAAATATGTCTGCGTTAGCAATACTGACAGTGATGACGTCTCCATCATCGACGTGAAAGGCCGCCACGAAGTCGCCCGCGTGAAGGTGGGTAAAGTGCCTAAGAGGCTGGCGGTTAGTGTTGCTCCTGTTCCTTCCGGAATGCTCACCGGAGCAACAAATAAGTAGCCCGACCTTCCTGCATATCTGGACTCAACGTATTCGTCGTTCGCCGAAGAATGAATGGATGTTAATGGACCATTCAGGAGGCGTTCAGAGGAGAGCTATAGAAAGTAGGCTACTTTAACGGAGCGTTCGTCGACAAGGCTGTGATGAACAAAAGGTCTCATGCGAATTCTGTTGATTGAAGATGAGCCCAAGGTCTCCAGTCTCGTGGCACGCGGGCTAACAGCCGAGCGGTATGCCGTCGACATCTCGGCGGATGGCTGCCACGGCCTGGATTTAGCAGAAACCTATTCTTACGACCTCATCATTCTTGATCTCATGCTTCCGGGTCTGGACGGACGGGAGGTCTTGCAACGCATCCGCCGCAAGAACACATGCGTGCCGGTCCTCATCCTAACCGCCCGCGATACGGTTGAGGATAAAGTTCGCTTGTTTGAGTCAGGGGCAGACGACTACCTCACCAAACCATTCTCTTTCGCTGAATTGCTGGTACGTGCGAAGGCGCTGCTTCGCCGTGGCCCGGTAAATCGTGCCAGCACACTTCTTGTGGGTGATCTCGAACTCGACCGGCTGACCCAGCAGGTGAAAAGGGCGGGACGTCGCATTGAGTTGACCACAAAAGAATACTCATTGCTCGAATACCTCATGCTCAATTCGGAACGCGTTCTCTCCCGCAACATGATCATCGAGCACGTCTGGGACCAGAGTTTCGACGGCATCACGAACATAGTGGATGTCTATGTCCGCCACTTGCGATCGAAAGTGGATGAACCGTTCGGATTCAAAATGATCAGCACGGTGAGAGGTGCAGGCTACTTTATCCGCGGCGAGCGATAGCCTCAGCTTGTACTCGTCATATTTAATCTTTGACTCATCTCGTTTTAATCTTGGCTGCCTATTCTCATGGGGTTACAGACATATTTAGAGAAATAAGGGTGGAGCGTGTGTATATGACTTCTCCGATCTTTGCGCATTGCCGCGAGTCTCAATTATGAAACGCCGGCAATTTCTGAAAAACTCGTTGATCGCAGGTGCGGCTGGAGTCCTCGCCAATTCCTACGGTGTTCCATCTGCATACGCCCAATCCGAGCAGCAATCGAAGACGGAAGCTTCAGCAGCAAACGGCTTAACAAAATACGTCGCGGAGTTCTCTGTCCGCACGAAATACGAAGACATTCCTGATGACGTCAACGAGTTAGGCAAGAAATCCATCCTCGACGGTATTGGCTTGGCAATTTTTGGTGCGACACAACCGACCTGGAACATTTTGCAGAAATACACCTCGCAGTTTCGGGCTGCCGCATCGGGCACGACTGTGATCGGCACTGGCGTTAAGTTGCCGTCGCGGTTTTCGGCCTTCTCAAACGGAGTCGCGATTCACGTCAGCGACTATGACGATACGCAGCTCGCGAGCGCAAAAGATAGAGTCTACGGATTGCTCACCCATCCAACCGTGCCGGTTTTGCCTTCTGCGCTGGCGAGCGCTGAGTTGGAACAGGCGAGCGGCAAAGATCTTCTATTGGCCTATCAAGTTGGGGTAGAGGTCGAATGCAAAATTGCGGAAGCTATTGCGCCGAGACATTACGAAGATGGGTTCCACTCTACCGGCACATGCGGAGTGTTCGGCGCAGTTCTGGCTTCCTCGAAAATTCGCAAGTTTGACGTCGAGCAAACCACGCTGGCAATGGGCATCGCGGGGAGTCAGGCAGGCGGCCTCAGAGAGAATTTCGGAACCATGATGAAGCCTTTTCACGCAGGACACGCAGCGGAAGCTGGGGTCGTGTCCGCGGATTTGGCCGCGCTTGGCTGGACCGCGACTGAGAAAGTTCTTGAAGCTCCCCGTGGCTTCTTCCATGCCTACGGGGGCAGCTACGATGCCAACTCTATTCTGAATCGCCTCGGCAAGCCGTGGACATTTACGAATCCCGGTGTCTCGATCAAGCCGTTTCCCTCAGGTTCGCTGACGCATCCCGCGATGGGAGAAGCGTTGAAACTCATCCGTGACAACAACATTCAACCAGATCAGGTGGAGCGTATCGAGGTAGGGACTAATAAGAACATGCCTAACGCCTTGATTCGCCATCAACCCAAAGATGCACTCCAGGCAAAATTCAGCATGGAATTCTGCATCGCCATTCTGGTGCTCGAGCGAAAAGCGGGATTGAGTGAATTTACCGATCAGGTTGTGAATCGTCCCGATGTGCAGGCGATGATCAAGCGTGTGCAGTTCGGTGTCGATCCGGTGGCGGAGGCAAGCGGCTACGACAAGATGACTTCCATCGTCACATTCCATTTGAAGAACGGTAAAGTGATCGCCGGCCGCGCCGACTTCGCCAAGGGCAGCCCCAGCAATCCTATGTCGTATGAAGAAGTGGCGGAAAAGTTCCACGGCTGCGCTTCGGCCGCCGGCTGGCCTGTCGACAAAGCCAAAGCGATCGTCGAAGCCGTACGCAATCTGGAGCGCGCTACAGACATCCGTCAATTGTTAGCACTTTGTAGCAAATAAGAGTTTGGTGTCCGGAGATCAATTTGAAGACCTATAAGATTGCCGTTATACCTGGCGACGGAATTGGACGCGAAGTCGTCCCCGAGGGAATACGCGTACTCGAAGTTGCAGCCCGTCGCTTCGGGCTGAATTTTTCTTTTACTGAATTCGACTGGAGCTGCGAAACCTATACCCAAACTGGACGCATGATGGCAGAGGATGGCTTAGATCAGCTCCGCAAATTCGACTCCATATTCCTGGGCGCCGTCGGTCATCCCAATGTGCCCGATCACGTATCGTTGTGGGGTTTGCTGATCCCGATCCGGCGAGGATTTCATCAATACATCAACCTTCGCCCGGTTCGATTACTGAATGGAGTGGAGAGTCCTCTAAAGAACTACCCTCCGGGAGTGATCGATTTTTGTGTGGTCCGCGAAAATAACGAAGGTGAATACTCCGATATCGGTGGCCGGCTCTATCAGGGCACTCCCGAGGAGCTGTCAGTACAACAAAGCATATTCACGCGACGCGGCTGCGACAGAGTGATGAAGTACGCATTCGAGTTGGCGCTTACTCGAAAGAGCCACGTCACCTCAGCGACTAAGTCGAACGGGATCATCCATACCATGCCCTTCTGGGACGAACGCTTCGCTCTGATGGCGAAGAACTATCCCGGCGTCCAGACGGACCAATATCACATCGACATTCTTACCGCGCATTTCGTGCGTCATCCCGACTGGTTCGACGTCGTTGTCGGTTCAAATCTCTTTGGAGACATCCTGTCGGACCTCGGTCCCGGAGTGGTGGGATCGATCGGGATCGCACCGTCGGCGAACCTGAATCCCGAAAAGGAATATCCATCCATGTTCGAACCGGTACATGGGTCTGCCCCAGACATCGCCGGCAAAAGTCTAGCCAACCCAATCGGACAGATCTGGTCGAGTGCGATGATGCTTAGGCATCTAGGCCATCCCGACGCGGCTGACGCCGTCGAGGGCGCTATCGATTCCGTGCTGGCCAAATCCCGCGTTCGCACACCCGATCTTGGCGGAAAGGCTTCCACTACTGAGTTCGGGAAGGCTATTGCCGACGAAATCTAGAACAACATCCGGGGTCTTTTCACTATGAAAGAACTTTTACGCTTGTTTCATCGTTCAGCGGAGCACCTCTGTCACGATGAAGCGTGCGTGTGCACATTGGAAGACTTCAAGCCCCTGCTGGAAAGCTTCGCAAACCACAAATCGTCATCGTCTTCAACATAGGGACTTAATCAGCGCCGCTTGCCTTTCGCGAGACGGTGCCTCGATTCATCCAACTTAGGAGGGAAATAACTTGAAGAAGTTTATCTACGTGGCCGCCGTGCTCGCAATATCCACGGCGCTTTCAGCCCAAGCGCCCAAAACCAGCCCTTTGCATCTTCGCAGCAGTGTTCCGATGCCAGGCGTGAAGGGAGACTTCGACCATTTTGCAGCCGATGTCAAAGGCAATCGCCTCTTCCTCGCCGCGGAAGAGCATAAATCTGTCGAAGTATTCGATCTCCAGACCGGCAAACATTTACGAAGCATCAGCGGCTTCGACACTCCTCACAGCATCCTTTATGTTCCCGAAAAAAATACGCTGTTGGTGACAGATAGCGGACCGGAAGATCTCAAAGAAGGATACATTCGGGTCGTCTCCGGCGACTCCTACAAGATCACTGATTCGATCAAGGTTCTCGCAGCCGCCGACTCGAGCGGATACGATCCTGATACGCACCTCATGTATGCCGACACCGGCGGCTCAGAAGCGAAGATGGATTACACCGTGATCAGTGTGATCGACAGCATCAACGCCAAAGTCGTCAAAGAGATCAAGGTGGATAGTGGTCGGGTGGAAGCCATCAACTTTGAACACCAGGGCTCAAGGATGTTCGCAAACCTGAGAACGAAAAGTCAGGTCGGAGTCTTCGACAAGAAAGACTACAAGCTACTCACTACCTGGGACATCACCGGTGCCAAGGACAATGTTCCGATGGCGCTCGACGAAGCTGACCATCGCCTGTTCTTGGTGTGCCGCGAGCCGGGAACACTCGTCGTTTTCGATACCGAATCGGGCAAGCAGGTAGCGTCACTTCCTGCCGTTGGCCGCGCCGACGATATGGCCTACGAGCCAAACAGCAAGCGGATATTCGTCTCCGGCGGCGACGGATTCATCGGGGTGTACGCACAGAAGGATCCTGATCACTACGAGCAAGTTGCGAAGGTCCCCTCAGGCCCCAAGGCGAAGATCTCAATATACGTTCCGGACCTGAAGCGCTTGTACGTGGCTGCCTCTGCCGCCGGGGCGAAACCGGCAAAGCTCTTGGTTTACGACGTGAAGTAGACCTTTTTTGAGGTACTGACTGCACCACTGACCTGCGCCAACCCGGCGCAGGTTTTATTTTGAGCAACTGAAGAAAGGAATAAGGCATTACGAATCAATGACATGCAAATATTAAGTAACCACTTTGCTAACGGGTAACTTTTGCTTAGTTACTAAAATAACCTAGAAGTACATCCATTTGGTTACCTCTGTCCATCCAAAGTTTCTGAAGTTTTTCTGAGTAGTTCACCTTATCTTTGCAACGGCAAGGATGAGTGACTGCAAGTACCTCAAACTAGCGCGAATAAGCGCCAAGGAGAAAGAGAAACCATGAAGTTCCTCAGCAAGTGTACTTATGCTTTAGCCCTCTGGTGCGTAGCCCCAGCACAGATGTTCGCAGATGTGTCGGGAACAAATCCGCACCCGCAGCATGCGCTCGATTCATTTTTTAAGATAATCCTGCGAGTTCTTGGAATATGAACTCGCTGAGCACTGCTGCGTAGATGCGCAGCAGTGCCCACTTAAAGCGCTAGCTTCTTCCGGCTGCTATCTATCTCTCTCACCGATTCAAATATCTCTCCCGAAGAATCGTGAGATGGTGCGCCACATGCCCGGCGATGATGTAGGCCAGAGCGCGCACCGTGACGCGGCTGTCGGCTGCGATTCCGCTCCGCTCCCAGGCTTCGCGCGGTAAACCCGCAAATAACGGGATCGTCGAGAGCCGCACGCGCCGAAACTCTTCCACATGGTCCGCCCATGAGACTCTGTCCGCCTCTGCGCCTGACGCTGCGATGATCTGATCGTATCCTGGCAATGGAGTATCGAATCCGCGCGCGAACCACAGCACCCGAAATGCAAAAGCTCTCTCGGTATCCGTAACGTGGTTGAGCAATTGACGGATACTCCACTTCCCTGGCGCATACCGGTGCAGCGAAAACTCTTCAGAAATGCCCGCACACAGAGCCATTACCTCTTCGAGTTGGCTTTCTAGGTGTTGTAGCGGATCGTCTCCGGTTATCTGATTGATATATGTGAAATAGTAAGGCGCTGCCTCAGATTCCTGTGGGCATCCTATGGACATCTTCTCCACCGATCTCCTTAATGGGTTCCCTAAAATTATCACTTTTTAGTGCTGGCTTCACGCCAGAGATGCACTGCCGCGTAGCCTCGCCATGGCCGCCACGCCTCTGCGCGCTTCTCTAACGCACGCACGCTGAGCGGAGCCCCGCTCACACCGGCCATGCGACGCAGCACAAGATCTTCGATCGGAAACGCGTCGGCTTCTCCGAGCCCGCGCAGAGCAACGTATTGCGCCGTCCATGCTCCGATCCCCGGTAGCGCTCTCAGTGCCGAGGTGACTTCTTCGCTTGGCGCACCAAAATCGAGAGTGCCTTCCATCACCGCGTGCGCAAGCGCTTGCAAAGCGGTGATGCGGATGCGCGTGAGACCGATCCCGCTCAGGTCTGCCTCTCGAAGCGCCGCCGCACTGGGGAACAAGTGTGTCAGACCTTCCTCTGGGTCGTTGATCGGATGTCCAATTCGCCCCACTATGCGCGCAGCGAATGTACGCCCGGCAGCGACGCTGACCTGTTGCCCAAGCACCGCACGCACCGCGCATTCAAAAGGGTCCCATGCTCCTGGAATACGCACGCCGGGCCTCCGCTGAAGCAGAGGCGCGAGCAACTCATCCCTCTCGAATGCCAGCGCAATATGCAGCGGGTCCGCGTCGAGATCGAAGGTGCGTCGCGCCGCCAGCGTGAGCTGCAACGGATCACCAGCAGTAGCTCCCCGTACGCACAACTCAATCTCATTCTCGTCCTCAACAGGACGCAGACATACGATGAAGTGACCGTCCCGGGCAGCGACGGTCCGCGCGTACCCGCGCTCATCCACCCTCTCGACACCCGGTACTGCACGGAACGCCAGAAAGTCACGCACCTGCGCCCAGTCATACGGCGGCCGAAAAGCGAGTCTAAGGACGAGCGTCCCTTCGTGAGCGCTCGCCTCGACCGTACCGGTTCTGCTATTAGGACGAATGGCAGCGCCTCTGCTCAGACGGTGATGATGATCTTTCCATCATTATGCCCGCGCTCCACCGCCTGATGCGCCTCCGCCGATTCATTGAGCGCATAGGTGCGCGCGATGGAATGCCTGAGCTGACCTGAGCGCAGCCAACCGCTGATATTGGTTGCTGCAACGGCATGGGCTTCCCTCGAAACGTGGTAGACCAGAACAAAATGGATCGTCGCGTTGCGGCTCAGGAAAGCAAAAAAAGGCAACGCCGGAGACTCGTTCGCGTCGGAAGCATAGGTAGCGATCACTCCATTTCGCTTTAACACCGCCGCATCGATGGCGAGATTGGCGCCGAATGCGACCTCGATGGTCCGGTCAACGCCCGCACCCGAGGTGAGTTCGAGAACTCGCGCGGATACATCCTCTCGCGTGCGGTCGATCGCATGGTCCGCGCCCGCCTGGATCACCAGTTCACGCTGCCTCTCGCTGCTGATCGAGGTGATTACCCTCGCCCCCGAACGCTTGGCGATCTGTATCGCGTAATATCCCACTGCGCCGGCGCCGCCCGAGACAAGAAGAGTCTTTCCCTCGACGGGCCCATCCTTCAGAACGCATTCGTGAGCAGTGATCGCTGGTATGCCAAGACAAGCGCCCTCTTCGAAGCTGGTGTTTTCCGGGAGCGTCACCGCCTGGTGTGACGGAACGATGCAATACTCCGCCGCGGTCCCAAACGGACGCTGCCACTGTGCCTCCCATATCCACACCCGCTCACCGATGCGCGAACGCGGCACACCCGGACCGGCATCTTCAATGACGCCCGCCCCGTCCTGATGAGGGATGATGCGCGGATACGGCATCGCACTGCTCCCGCGATGACCACCGCGTCCCTTCGTGTCCGTGGGATTCACGCCCGATGCACGAACACGCACCAATACCTCGTCCGACATAATAGCCGGAAGCTCAACATCGCCGACCACAAGGACCTCACCCGCCGGTCCCTTCCGCTCGTAGTAAACCGCCTTCATCCAAGATCCCCTATGAATTTGAATTGAGAGACTTAGATGTTTCGGTTACGGGTTACGGCTCATGGTTTGAGACACATAGTCGGCCTGTCATCCCGACAGGCGGAGGGTGTTTTGGGGGAGGCAGCTCCGCCGGGGCTGAAGCCACGCGCTGAAGGTGAAAGCGGCCCCGGTCATGGTTCATAAAGGACAAATAACCCCCGCTACACGATTGACAGGTTACTGAAAGTATGTTTCCATACCTCTATCAACACCACCAACTATAGTTTAGGTGGTTACTCACAATAGAGGTAACTAGATGATTGTTCGCCAGTGGACTGGAGTTATCCGCCGCGACCGACTCAACGAATATATGACTCTCCTGGAACAGCGCGGTATGAGAGAGTACGCGGAGACGCCCGGCTTTGTCGCGGCCTATGCCTTTCAGCGGCCTGCGGGCGAGAACTTTGAGATCAACCTCGTCTCCTTCTGGGACTCAGTAGATTCTCTCAAGGCATACGCAGGGGCAGACTACGAAGCGGCTCACTATTTCCCCGAGCACCGGGAGATCATGATCGACCCCCCGCCGACGTCTCCAAAGTATGACGTTGTGCTCTCCGTCATCAAAGACGGCCCGACCGTGACCCAACCGGTGGCCCTGAAGAGCTATGCGCTCTAGTGGTTGTCGTTCTCATATCGAGCGGCAGCCTCTAGAGGCTCTTTCCTTCGCCGGTCTTTGCTCGCAATTAGGAGCGAGGCTTCGCAAGAGCAAGCTGATCAGAACGCTATCGCTACTCCTGCTGGCGGCGACCATTGCCCAGGGGGCAGATACTGCGAGGACCGCCGGATTGAATGGCGAATGCCTTCACAGCTCCAACCACCCTAAAGGTATCAGTATGTTGTTTGCAGCAGCTTTGCTCATCACCGTGTTCGTTTCTGGTCTTGCACTGGCAAAGGTAGAAGAACAAGAAGATGTGAATTTCACTGGCGGCTCGCACTCGTGTATCAACGACAGACGCGAAGAAGTACGCCGGCTTGTCGCCGGGCGCGCCTCCTCATGAGGACTAGCGCAGTCGTGCTGCGACCGTGTGAGCTTGGCGTTCCGCATCGTGAGCACGGCATGCTCCGTCTTACGACCAGGATCGAGTTTGCTCTACCGTCGAGCACTCACCATTCGTAGCTGAAAGCTCGCTATCCATCGCATCTTCGAGTCTTCGCTTCCTGCCTGTTTATCTAAGCTCCATTCCACAAGATCGACCAACGCTCTTCACGAGATGACATGCCCCGCTGGAGCATAAAGTGGAAATTTTTCGACTCGCTGAACTTGGCAGAGGTTAGGAGTGTGTTTCATGCGCTGCCGCATTGCATTGCTATTGTTTGTCGCGATTTCCGCCCGGTTCGGAGTTGCCGCTGCTGCTGATACCGAGATTCTTCCGCCGCTCAAGTCGTCGCGGATCAACATTCCGAAGTTGAGCGGATCAATCTCCCTTGCCGATTTTCAGGGGATGGAACCCTCTCCGGAGCTTCGTGACAAGCTTGCGGTGGTGGACGATTTCGTCGAGGTCCGGCCAAGGGACAATGTCCGTCCTGCAAACAAGACTGTCGTCTATATGGGTTACGACAGCAAGACACTCTACGTTGTGTTCTCGTGCTATGCCGATCCGAAGAAGGTGCGGGCGCGCATGACGCGCCGCGAAAACATCCTGGATGACGACTATGTCGGTATCGCGCTCGACACCTTTCATGACAAACGCCGCGGATATGCCTTCTGGTCGAATCCTTTAGGGGTACAACTCGATGCCCTGTGGACGGACTTCACGAGCAATTTTGATACCACGTTTGACGCGGTTTGGGACACAGATTCCCGGTTTACGGAACAGGGATTTCAGGTGCTCATGTCCATTCCGTTCAAGAGCCTGCGCTTCCCGACCACTGGCTCGCAAGATCCATCGACGTGGGGCATGGTCATGAAGCGGACGACTGCATCCACGGGAGAGACCGACTACTGGCCCCGTGTCTCCGACAGATTTTCAGGAACTCTTACGCAAGAAGGCGAACTCGCAGGACTGGAATCGATCTCCCCCGGTCGCAATATGCAGTTCACGCCTCACGGCTCTTACCGCTCCTTCCGCGAAATCGACACGCGCAATCCGCTTCAACCGGCGATCACTGCGTGTCACTTCTGCGGACAGGCAGGCCTTGATTCAAAATTCATCTTTCACGACAGCTTTGTTCTCGACGTAACCAACAATCCCGATTTCAGCCAGGTAGAGTCGGATGAACCGCAGAATACAGTCAACCAGCGCTACGAAGTGTATTTCCCTGAGAAGCGCCCTTTCTTCCTTGAGAATTCAAACTACTTTGAGACACCGATCAATCTCGTGTTTACCCGCCGGATCGCCGATCCGAAAACCGGCGTCCGTCTAACGGGGAAGGAAGGTCCGTGGAGCATCGGCCTGTTGGCAGCCGATGATCTCTCGGAAGGGCGCTCGGTTCCGACTAGCAGTCCTTCATGGGACAAGCGCGCCACCTCTGGCACAGCTCGAGTATTGGCATGATTTATACGAATTACAGCTTTCGGCACAGCTTCAACCGAGTCGGCGGTGTGGATGGAAAGTTTCGTCTCGGTCCGAACTGGTCTGCTGCGTTTCAGTACGTCGGCAGTTCAAGTCGCAATCTGGATGGAAGCTACTCCGCTGGGCCTGCGTCTGAAGCGGACCTGACATACGAGTCACTAAAGTTCTCCTCGTCCTTGCGGGCGTCGTCGACCTCCACAGGCTTTGATACTCACCCGGGATTCTTCCAACGTCCGGATTATCGTCATGTCTTCGAGAACGCGCAGTATCGGCTGTTCCCCAAATCCAACACGTGGTGGAATCGCATCAGCAACACAGCGAGAATAGAAAAGGGATTCGATCACTCCCACAATGAAGTCCTCTCTTTTATAGACCTCAGGAGCACTCTGGACCTAAAGCGCCAAACTTCGATTACGCCTGAGTATCAGATTTCCAGTGTCTCGTTGAGGCCGATTGACTATGGTTTTGTGTCGAAGACAAAGTTCAATGCGGGCGGAGCAGCATTGACACTTGCGACAAGTGCCTGGAAGCCTCTGACCCTGAACATTGTTGCAGCGACTGGACACGATGTGAATTATGTTCCGGCAAATGGGCTGCCTTTCGGAGGGCGCTCCGACAACCTCGACGGGATAGTCACTCTTCATCCGTTGCAGCGGCTCACCATCGACAATCACTACATTCTGTCGAGACTGATCACGGAGCATGGAAATGAAAGCATATTTAATTCTCACGTGATCCGAAGCAAGTGGAATTATCAGTTCACTCGTGCTCTCTCCGCCCGCATCATCGGTGAATACAACACCGTACTCGCCAATCCACGGTGGACAAGCCTTCAGACCACGAAACAGGCGAATGTGGATATGCTGCTGACCTACTATGTTCATCCGGGAACTGCGATCTACCTCGGTTACAACAGCGATCTGCAGAATATTGACCGGCAACTCTGCCGCCGGCTAGGAGACGGCATGTGCGATGTCAACGGCCCAGGCCTGCTGCGCACACGAGACAAATTCACAAACGATGGACGTGCCTTTTTCGTGAAGATCTCATATCTATTCGGGTTTTAAGGCCGAGTTAGAGACGTTGCGAGGGTCGGATGAGCAATCGCGCGTTTGCTCACCCTTCACCGGGCACGCTATCCTCTCTGCATGGATATGGATAAGGATCTATGGACAGCCGTCGATCAGTACATCGCCGACCATCTCATCCCGGCCGATCCCGTGCTCGACGAAACCTTGCGCGCAAATGCCGCTTCTGAACTTCCCGCGATCGATGTCGCACCGAATCAAGGCAAGCTACTTCAACTGATTGCACGCATTCTCGGCGCAAGGCGCATTCTTGAGATTGGCACGCTCGGCGGATACAGCACCATTTGGCTTGCCCGCGCGCTCCCCGCAAGTGGAAAACTCATTACTCTCGAAGCCGATCCCAAGCACGCCGCCGTTGCATCAGCAAACATCTCCCGCGCAGGACTCGATCCGCTCGTCGAACTGCGCCTCGGACCTGCCCTCGAAACTCTCGCGCAACTCCATAGCGAAGGTGGTGCCCCCTTCGATCTCATCTTCATCGACGCTGACAAATCGAACAACGAAAACTACCTCGAATGGGCGCTTCGTCTCTCGCATGTAGGAACACTGATCATCGTCGATAACGTTGTACGTGATGGCGCGATCATTCAACCCAACAATAGCAACCCCGATGTCCAGGGCACGCGCCGCTTCTTTGAAAAACTCGCCGCCGAACCGCGCCTCTCAGCGACCGCCATCCAGACCGTCGGTAAGAAGGGCTACGACGGATTCGCCATGGCGCTGGTTATGAAGGAAGCATAGGGTTGGCGAGGGCTACAAGAGCGCTGGTGCCCGGGTGCCCCGAGCTCATGCGTTGTCTCCCTTTAAACTGACGATTGCGAATATTGCGACCAGGCTAAACACTGAGACCTCCCGTCTGCTCCATAGCATGGGGATACACAGCAGCGACCCTCTCCAACCATTCTGAAGGAACCCATAGATGTCCCCCATCGTTTTCGCCTGTACGCAAAGCATGAACGAACCAACGCATCGATGGCGGAACAACAACATATTCCGAGTAAATGATTCCCAGAGCATCTGGCCTGCTCTCAGGCGGCCCCTCGTTTAGCATCGCGATGAACTCATCAGCCGACATGCCCCGCTCCACCTCGACCACTGGATAGCGCTGAAAGAAGTGATGGAAATAGTACACCGGATCGGGTCGAAGAACGACGAAGGAACAGGCATCGTCTCCAGCCAGACCAGCAGATGTTGAAGAAGCCCTGCAAACTCATCGGAGCGCAGCTCGATATCATCGAACGTCAGTCGCCGCAATGAAGTTGGAAGTCTACCGCTGTCGGTAGCAGCGCATTCGAATGCTCTCCGATAGGCTACGTTGAAGTTAGCCTTATCCTCGATCCATTTCATATGCTTCTTCTCCTTCATTCCAGATTCCGGTCGTCCGCGCAACGCCGGTCACGAACTGAAGGCGCATCGATTCCACCCTTCGCCTCGCTCAGGATGTGGCACCCGGCATAGGGATACACAGCAGCGACCCTCTCCAACCATCCTGAAGGAACCCATAGATGCCCTCCGTCGTCTCCCGCTGAACGCAACGCATGAACGAACCAACTCGTCGATGGCGGAACGACAACATATTCCGAGTAAATGATTCCCAGAGCATCTGGCCTGCTCTCAGGCGGCCCCTCGTTTAGCATCGCGATGAAATCATCAGCCGACATGCCCCGCTCCACCTCGACCACTGGATAGCGCTGAAAGAAGTGATGGAAATAGTACACCGGATCGGGTCGAAGAACGACGAAGGAGCAGGCATCATCTCCAGACCAGGCCAGCAGATTTTGGAGTAGCCCTCCGAAAGCATTCGAACACAGATCGACATCATTGAACGTCAGCCGTCGCAGTGAAGTTGGAAGCCTACCGCTGTCGGTAGCAGCGCAGTCCAGTGCTCTTTGATACGCTACATTGAAGTTGGCTTCATCCTTTATCCATCTCATAGACCTCTCCTCTACTGAAGCCGGTGCCACTCGCCGCTCCCATACGACAATCTTGTTGACCAATCCTGGACAAAGCCAATTGAAATCGGTGATTCCTACCGACGCCCGCTCATCGCCACATCCACGTCATGAGGAACATGAGGCCGTACTCGACCACGTCCCCAACGTTGTGTCCGATGACGGGAGCCAGCACGCTATCGGACTTTTCGCGCCAGTAAGCGTACAAGATGCCAAGAGCAAAGGCGTAAACCTGCTGGCCGAGTGCAACCCAGAAATGCTCCTGCCAAAAGCTCGTGATGTGTGCCAGCGCAAATAGCAACGCGAGAATGACTCCGGCAACATGCATTTCATACTTCAGCAATCGGACGCGGCCTGAGCTCCGCTGCATCAAAAATGTTTGCAACAGCCCACGAAAGGCGATCTCTTCGGTGAAGCCGACGAAGATCCCCTCGAACCCCAGCCAGCAAACCAGGCTCGTGGCTGTTAAGGCAAGGTGGTCCGGCGGCGGGGTGCGCCCCACGATCTGAGGTAAATAATCGACCGCGGTCATCAGCACGCCAAAGAACGCGCCCCATGCGATCGCTGCTGCGACGTAAGACTTCTGTTTGGGGCCTTGCAGTCCGTATTCGGATAAGCGTCCTTTACTGAGCCAAGCGATGAGCAACAACGAAATCACGAGCAACACGATGTGGTCCAGATAGTGCGCCAGCCACGGCATGGCCATCGTGCGCTCCACGCCCATGTGCGCCCTCACCCAGCCGTTCACCCAGCCTGTGGGCAATAAAACCAGAAGCCATAATCCGATCGTGGCGCGAATCGGCCCGACCCGAAGGCGCAGCCCCGAGACGGCAAAGGCAGAGGTCGGACTGCCAATTAGGTAGAGGTCGGGGGAATTGCCGCCGCGCTCTCTGACGGGATCACTTTGCGTTGTCATGACGAATATAACGACGGGGGCAGAATACCGTAAGTTAGCTCAGCCGTTACAGATTTTGGTGAGCCGGATGCTCCGCACTTCACGAAGCGAAGGGTGGGAGAGCACACCTGTCATAGTCTCACGGGCAAATGCTAAATTAACCTTCATGCCAAAGGGCTTCACTCGACGTATCACTCGCAACGGATATCACGCCCGCGCATGATCATGTCAGCAATCTATGGAGGTCGCGATGAAGTATTACGCTGTGGCAGAAATCGAGATTACTGATTAGAGTTGGATCCCGGCATACGTCAAGAACGTAACCAGTCTGGTTGAACAGCGCGGCTGTCGGTATCTGACGCGCACCTCCAGAGTTGAAAAACTCGAAGGTGAGCGCAAGGTTCCTCAGATCTTCTTGATCATCGAATGGCCGTCCAAAGATGTCGCAACGGCCTTCTACGAATGTGATGAGAGGTGAGAGATGTATTCGGGAGCAAGAATGTACCATCCGGCCCCATGAATTATCGATCTCCGTGCAGCGGGTCAAAAGGCTCGAAAATTGCAAAAAATAAAAATCCTTCTGCAGCTATCGGAATGAACATTGCCATCGTTGGTACGGTAGCAAAGTAGGGAAGAAATACGCTTAGGATAACTGCGTGTATCACACCGATAATGAGGTTAGCCTTCCAGAACCATGCATTGCCAGCTTCTTTTATATACGGATACTCCACCACCGTGAAAACTACGATTGTCCACCAAACACCACGACACCAGGGGTGATGATCGCCAAAGATCACGAAAGGTGCACATACTGCTATAGCGGACCAGAGAACATACTTAAAAGATTTACTTTCAAATGCGTTTGGCATCTAGTTTCTACACTCCGAGTAGCTGTGTAATGCTTCATTTCCTGAGTGAATGGCACCCAGCACTGCCACAAATTCACCGGAGCCATGCAAATCCATCATGATCTCGCAATCGAGTGGCTAGATTGATTTCCCACCTCGCCTCGCCCGCATACAAATCTGCTTGCCCACCCGAGTGAAACTTCACCTTCGCATTCCTTCTATCTTCGCTTGCGGATTGGCAAACACATATATATCGCGTCGATCGCTCTGAATATCCCATTTCTTGGGAAGGCGAAAGCGAATCGTGTGCTTTTCAAACCCTTGTTCAGGCGTAGGCATAGCAATGGTAAGGATCCATGTTGATTGAATTGCCTTCGAGAGATCTCGAACTGCGGTTGTGATTTGAGAACGATTATTTGCAACTGCTATCGATCCTCCCGTTGCGTTTGCAAGGCTTGCCAGAAATGGATCATCGAACCTCGGAACATCGGTTTCGAAGGTGAGGGAGTTTAGAACGCCCAGAAAATGGATTGGTATGCCAATCCTCCCCAGCAACTTGAGCGAGTACCCTTCCGTTATTCTGCCGTAGTTATTACCTCCGTCCGTTACTACAAACAGCTCGGGCTGCTGCTCAGGTGCGCCATCTTTGGTTGTCAACAAGGCGGCGGCGCCTCGAACGATAGCATCGATCATGGCAGTCCGCCGCCCAAACTGGATCTGGTGTAGAACAGCCTCGAGGTCAGATGAATCAGTCCGAAACGGAGACATCATCTTCGCGTCTTCACTGAACTGCGCGAACGCGACGGAGTCACGAGGAAATTCAAGTACCTGACCCACTAGCTGTCGCACTGCATTCTGAATTGCTACAGACTTATCGCTCATGGAACCACTGCAATCGATAAGTATCAGCGCTCTGTGCGACACAGCAGAGAATGGGACGATCTTGCTTATCTCGATGAATTGTCCCTTCTCGGAGATAACGGCCGAGAATGGAGGCGCACCTTTTTTGGGCTCCGCGTGAATGGGCACTCTGATCTGCGCAGGGACGCGCGTTTCCGCCTGCCCCATTGAAACCGCAAACAGGATAGCTATTGCAAAACGGCAGCTCATGCTTTGCCTCGGTCAGAAGCATCCAGCTCTGATCAGCAGCAAGGCTAATATTGGGAGTTGCTGGTTGTAAAGAGGAAACGGTCCCAGGTGGGATACATGACGGGACTCAAAACCGATGAGCACGCTGGACTGCTAGTCGGTCCACCGGACAAGTTCGCCTTTCCTACGAGTCTGCATCGTGTTTATGGCGTCGTTAAAGCTGTGCCGCTGTCCGGCTTACATAGTGAATGCAGTTTGAAGGAGCCACGAACACCTGCAATAAAGGCAACGATAAAGACCAGGACAAGAACACCAAACTGACCTTTGGAAAACATCCAGTAGATTTCAATGCTGTACAGTAGAAGGCCGCAGACTGCACCAACCCGTGAGCCCCTCCAGAGACTCCATCCAACGATGGCAAACAGCAAAGCATCGAGCAACGCTGACTTACCAACCAAAAAGGGATGACCGGTGATAGCCGCAACAGATGCGATCCCGGTAAGTGAGGCGATAATCCACGCAGTAATTGCGGCGTTCCGAACAGCCGAACGGGCCTGTTCGCGGTCGTTGATTTCCGGCCAAATCCAACTCATAGCGACAGTTTAACCAGAGTTCCTGTTTTGTCAACAGTCTTCCCCTTGACTAGTACCACGTATTTATCAAGCGGACAGGTGGGATTTGTGTGCGGGTGCCCATTCTCCGCGAGACGAAGGGTGGGAGAGCATACCATTTTAGCGAGCTTCCACGCGTCTGTTGTGTGTAGCTTGCCCGTTGGTCCCCGACCGTGCTTCGGGAAGGGCGAGTGCATGACACCCTTCGGGATTGAGGACGTGCTTTACGAACCAGTCCTTTTTTGTCAGTTGGAAGCCCGCCCACCGCTTTCACGAACTCAGGATGTTTGGCTCGGCAGACAGTTTGCATCTGCACTGCGTAGTCACTGTGCGGATCTTGCACCGAGGTTGGAGCATAGGCGACGTAACTTGGCAGCTTGTTCGGGACGAGCAAAACAGCCCTTGCCAGCTCACGCGGGAGATTCTCACCAACCCGCGCCAACGATTTCATATCGGCGATGGTCTCAGCGCTGCATAGACTGTCTCCAAGCGTGATCCACGTGGTGTGTTGCCCATCGTCTTGGGGGATGATATCTAAGGGAACAGTGGCCCGTTGTTCAGTGGGGCGAAGCTCGAACGAGCGTGCCGTGAAGACGACTTCAGCACGGTAACTGTCTCCGGCCCCCCGCTTCTCCGCAACCAACGCCGCTGAGGACTTCGCACGCGCCATTCTCGCCATAGCTGTGGTCTGATCGCAGTTCGGCTCCTGGGCGGAAGAGACTCCGCAGCAAACCGTACTTATTACCGCACCAACAAACCATGGGAACAACCGATCCGCTCTAATCATTGGGGCTCGTTTTCTTGAGTATTGGCGATGACTGGACTGACGCTTTATCTATGAGAAGTCCATCCAAAGAGCCCTCATGGAATTGATCGTAGATTTTCATTTTGCATCATCTTTCAGGGGCTTGGGATCGTCCGGTTTTAGAGCACGCCGTGAAAAGCCTCATCAAGACCCAACAAGCCAGCCAACCCGTCACGAAGTAGATGAGCATATTTATCACGGCGGCGATCCATAGTGGCCATGCGTGTACGTTTCCGCTCACAGCGCCCGCTCCTATGATCCCGGGAACGAGAAGCGCTAAAAGGCATCGTTGCGCTGTTCCGATGACCGGATTTTCAGAGATGTATGACAGCTTAGGTACTGCCAGCGTCAGACTTCCTAACAAACCTCCCATCGCTACGGCACCTAGAGCTTTCGGATTTAAACAGTGTGTCTCGCGCTCAGTTCTCATTTACAGAATTTTCCTTATTGTCGCGGATCGAGAACACGCTACCATTGTCGCCAGCCAGGAACCGGCAATCTTGATACACCTTCCGCTTCCGTCAGTTCGGCTTGTAGCTGTAATAGGTGCCAAGCCGAATTGCATTGTGATCCTGCAACGTGTCGTCGATCATCTGATTTAAGTCGTCGCCATAATCTTTTGATGGATCGACTACACCTGTGTTCTCCATCGAAAGGAGCGTCCACTTGTATTTCGAGAGATATGCCTCCAACTTCTGAATGAAATCCTCGTGAGACGAAGCCCACATAGTGATCCTCATGAAGCCAAGTGTCCCCCGAAGGCATATCGCCCGGCTCTACCTCAAGTTCAGCTGTCGTAACCGAAACGTTGTCCATTGCCGGGTGCCTCATCCTGAGCGCAGCGAAGGGTGGGAAGCATGACATCGCCAAGTGCTTACCTATTCCCCATGTCAAAGGGACTAAGTCGACGAAGTCCTAATGGAGCTCACCGATCTTCATTCTTTGGTGGTGAACCCCATTACTTACGGTTGCAATTCGAAGCGTGGTAAGCGCCTTAAGAGGCCAGCCATTAGTATCTGCAACTTCTTGTTGTGGTCCTGAAATTGTTGCGTAAATTGCGAGATGTGCCCAAACAAAATATATGTGTAGCCAGTACATTCCATCGCCATCCAGTATCCCTGCGATAGCCTGATCTGTGTTGGTTATCGCAATGGGTATCCCGTACTCAAGCCATTCGCCTCGATCCTTCTTCATACGAGCTTCTAGCCGCTCTCTTGCTGTGGTTTGCTTTCCGCGTTTCCTTTCATAGCTGGAAATTTGCAATAACAGAGGTTGATGGGCGATCCAATAGCTTGATATAGAACCGTCGATGTTTTCACTTATATTATCGGGCAACTCTAGGCTATAGCTTATCGAGGGCCTGATTAGCACAATTAACACCTCTACTGGCGAGTACCGGTTTTGGCCGGGCGTCTTATCCTGAGCGAAGCGAAGGGTGGGGGAGCATGCACCAGAAGCGATAGCCGATAGCTGCCAGCTAAACTCAAAACAACCTCTCCTGCCTCCTCATATTTCCAAATGTCCCAATGTTCGCAAGGGTGAAGGCGAAACGGAACTGGTTTTCGTTGCGGACGGTGCCGAGGGCGAAGCGGCGGTATTCGAAGCTGAGTCCGCAGCAGTCCCAGTTGTAGGAGGTTTGGGCGGCCTGATATTGCAGCGTGCTGAAGACGGCGTCCACTCCGATGTTTCCAGCAAGCGAGAAGCCGAGTTTGCCGGGGTTGCCGTAGCCCGCCAGCAGGCGGTATTGGTTGAACTTTGCGGGTACCGGGAGGTTCGAGGTCAGGGTGAAGACCTCTCCGGGGGTGCGCAGGTACGTATGGCTTGCCCCCAGCGTGAACTGATTGAGTTTGTAGTCGAGGACAAGGTTGCTGCTGTTCAACACTTCGGTCTTGGGGTCGTAGTCGAGCGCCCATTCGAGCTGTGATTTGTCTGTGGCGTGGGCGCGCAGCCTGGAGATGATGGGCGACATATTGCGCGGGCCGGTGATGAAGGCGATCCCCGTCAATTGTTCGCTGGTGGTGAAGACGTTGCGCACGCCGCCCATCACCGCACCTCCGAAGAAGGGATCGAGATAGAACTTCTGCGCCACCTCCCAGCTTAGAAACTCGCGCGCTCCGAGGCATCCCGCCTCGATCCTTTCCTCTTGACTGAGATCTGGACCACAACCGTTCTCAGGATCGATTCGATGGGTGTATATCCGCTGGATCACCCCTACTTCGATCTCGTGGGTATCGCTGGCGATATCGCGCGCGTCGAAACGAAGGAGTTGTCCGAAGTTCTCGATGCCATTGACGTAGCGGTAGATCACACGCGGCTCGATCGTATGCTTCACCTTGCGCCGGAAGACCGGACGGTCGAAGACCCTCACCATCGTCGGCGGACGTACCTCGAAATCCGACTCTATGCTGCGGCGGTTGATGGCGTCATCGGAGATCACCCCGACGCTTGCGTTGGGGAGCAGACGCTGCGAATAGAAGGTATTGCGGAAGCCGACCTCGGGATGAAATGTCCAGCCGCGCAGGAACAAGGGCAGTCCGATGTGGGGATGGGCGTCGACCCGGCTGACCGGATTCTCGGTCCTCAGACCGTGCGTGACGTTCGAGTTGGCCGGGGCGGGTTGGCTGCGGCTCAACCCCTCTCCCGCAACGTCGAATCCCCAATAGAGTGGACCGAATAACCTCCGGTCAACCGATGAGAAATCCACAGATGGGGTATGCAAGATCTCGATCACGTCCCCCGGACTCGTACTCTGGAAATTCTGATATCGGCGCGCAAAAATCGAGAAGTCATATCCTTTCAACGACTTAGAAGCGAACGCAACCGACTTGACCTCGGAATCCACAGCCTGTGCAAAGCTCTCCGTCCACGCCAACCGAAACAACAACCGGCTTAGATATTCGGCAGAGACGGCGCCTTGAAATCCGAAGGGGAGCTTCATGAGGGCTGTGCCTTTGATGTCTTCACCGCCCTGGTTTTGAAGGAAAGGCTGTCCGTTCAAGGTTGTGGCGAAGCCGCGGTCGAGCACCCCGAAGTAGTTGATGTTGATGGTCGAATCTTCACCTGGGCGGGCGCGGAAGTTACCGTGTTGCGCCCATCCTCGACTGGAAAAGTATTCTGCTCCGACGGTAGCGTCGGCGCTGCGATTGATCGCCCAGTAGAAGGAGTCTCCAATGATTGTGCCTTTGCGGGAGGATTCTCCGAAGGTCGGCACGAGGAACCCTGTCTGTCTTGCTGTCGATGCGGCGGGATGCTCGGCAAAGGGAAGATAGAGAACTGGGATGTCCTTGATTCTAAAGGTCGCGTTGTAGATTTTTGCTTCGCCACCCAAGGTGAAATCTACTCTGCCGGACCGGAAGGACCATTTCGGGTCTGGTAGCGTACACGAGGTCACCATTCCGTCGTGAAGCAGGTAGTGGCGCTTGCCAAGCTTTTCTACCTCTTTGCCGCGAAAGACGAATGGATTGGCCGTCCGAAGGGTGACACGCGAGCCTCCCGTGTAATCGATGCCGGCGGTGCCTAAGACGTCGTAGAGCTTTCCCGATTCCGATTTCAGGTTGTAATTGCCATGGCTGGCCTGGATGAGCACATCTTCGTCCCCACCCTTCAGTTCGACGTGGCCGATAGCGGTCGAATCTCCGGATTCCGAGTCGTAGGTTATCTGGTCGGCGCGCAAGACGTAGTTGCGAATGTCTATTTCGGCGTTGCCGCTAAGTTTATAGACGGAACCCGCCTTTTCCTGTTTGTCAGCCTTAATGGTGACATCTTCAGGGTTTGCGCCGGGTGTCTGAGAGGCAGGTACATCACTGCCAAACAGGTGCACGGCAAGAAAGCAGTGACAAACCATCCTGGAGATGTTACTTAAAGAGCTGCGGACATTCATTGGAAAGCTGAAAGTAACACAAAGCCTTCTAAAATGTACGTGGCTCCCGCGATTCAAAACGACCGGAACTGCTCTACCGCTACGGCTTTTTAGCGGCCGCGGCCTCCTTTGCTCAAAACAGAACGACTAAGGCATTCACGCGAGGACGATAAGACGCCGCATGAGACATCCGCAAGCAGCCAATCCAGAACCGGAGCAAAGAGGACACCAGGGCGAATTATGGCGCAGCCAGATCGCCGCGCGTGTCGCCGCCCATAAGGCGCGCCGCTCAGGCGATGGGACATCGCAGGAGGAATCCTGCCACCCGGGGGGCGAGGGAAGGCGACGCAGCGACACCCAACAGCTCACGCAGCGCGCGGTAGACAATGTGCGCCGCAAGATCGAGGAGCGAGTCGCCCGCGAGGAAGCGGAGCGCCGCGAACGCGAAGATCTCGAACGCTTCTTCGCTGAATTCAACACTCCGGTCGTTCCGGCAGAGCCCGTCCAACCCACTACGAGGAAGCGCAGCGCAGGTGCTGAGGCGATGTTGGTGTCCAACGTCATCGAGTTTCCGCGGGGGATCATGGATGCGGTCACCGGCATGGGAACTGCTTCAACGGTGGAGACCGCGGAGCCGGACCAGCTTACGATCTTCGAGGCCATGCCTGAGCTGGAACAGGAGTTCGCCATCGCTACTCCGCTGCGCCTGCCAGCTCTGCGGCTTGACGAGCATGTCGATTTTGCATCGTTCGAAGATGAAGAGGTAGACCCGGAGGCACAGTTTGACTTGCCGCTCAAGGTGGCCTCCTTCAGCAGGCGCGCGTGGGCGGGAATGATCGACTGGACGCTGGTTGGCGGTTGCGCCTGCGCGTTTGTGAGCATCTTCTATGGCATTCAGCATGAGTTGCCGAGGGGGAAATCGGCACTGGCTGTGTCCATTCTGGCCGTCTGGGTGATGTGGACGATATACCAGCTCATGTTCCTTGTTTACTCAGGTTCAACGCCCGGGATGAGAGTTATGCGACTGGGAATCTCAGACTTTGAAGACCGGGTGCCTGACTCGCGCACACGCATCAAGCGCGCACTTGCACTCTTGTGCACACTCATGTCCTGTGGAATCGGCTTCTTTTGGGCACTGCTAGACGAAGACCGTCTCGGGTGGCACGACCGCATGACCCGCACCTTCCCACGCCCGCTGGCATAATCAGCGGCGATGACTTAAGTAGCAAAAGGTGAAGGGCGGACATTTCGTCCGCCCTGCACTGATTCCGCACGCTGAACTCGATCACTTGCCAGCTTTGAGGGCTGCGATGTGCTGTTCGGCGAGCTGTCCCAAAGGATTCTTCGTGTTGTCCTTTTGCATCTGTTCGTAGATCTTCATGGCGTCGGGCTGCTGATTGTGTTCCTCATAGAACTGCGCGAGTTGTAATTGCGTCGTGACCTTCGGAACGCTGGGTGTTGGATGGTCAATGAGGTCTTTGTATAGCTTTACAGCATCCGCGTCACGCTTCTCGCTGGCGTACAGGTTGGCCAGCGACAGATTTGCGAGTGCACTCACATCTCCGTTGACATCGTTGGCGCGATCGAAGCTCTTCTCAGCCGCGGAATTGTCTCCCTGGTCGAGTTGCACGACACCAGCCATGTAGAGCGCGTAATGTCCGGCATCGGTACGAGGGAACTTCGCAGCGACGCCTTCAAATTCTCCGATGGCGGTCTTATCGCGCTCCTGCGGGGACCCGAAGGTCAACTGATTGGGATCCTCGGGTTGGCCGGGTTGCCGTACGGGGGAATTCAGCACATGCATGGCGTGTCCCAAGGCCGCGCTGGCAGCTTGGTTCTGCTTTTGCAGATAGCCATATGCGCCAAGGATGATAGCGGCAAGCAGCAGAGCACCCCCGAGCGTCACAATGATCGTAGTGCGGTGGGTCTGCGTCCAATGGACGGCTTCGGTTGCGACTTCTTTGGTGCGGTCGTGCCTTAATTCGCGGATACTCGACAAGATTAGCCCTTCATGGATGTAAGCGTGGAACTCTTAGTGTACCAGCGTAAAAACACGGTGGTCAAAGCCTTAGAGCAACGGCGCTCTGCGCCATCGCGTCATAACGTGTAGCTTCTCAGTTAGCTCAGGAGGTCGTAACCGTGGCTGCGAACCGTGCTCTGCGTGTCACTGGCGGTGTCATTCTCGGGATTGTTGTCGTAGTGTTCGTGGCGCTCATGGCGCTTCCAAGTCTGGTGAACGTCAATCAGTATCACGACAAGATCCAGGCGGAGGTTCAGCAGAAACTGGGGCGTCCCGTGACGCTGGGCAACATGGAACTCAAGGTCTTTCCGGTACGGGTCCGGGTGGACAACCTGAGTATCGGTGACGACCCCAACTTTGGCGCAGGGCAACCATTCGCGACCGCAAAAGAACTTGACTTGAGTGTGAAGCTACTCCCCCTGTTGCGGAAGAATATCGAACTCGATTCGATCGAACTGGTGAACCCAAGGGTAGAACTCGTACGTAATGCGCAGGGCGTTTGGAACTATGCGTCACTTGGAGGGCCGCCGACGACTGCCGCGCCGAAGCAGCCTTCGGGGCAAGAGCTCTCGATCTCAGATTTGAAATTGACGGACGGAACCATCGCCGTGACAGATGGATTCCACAGCCCTCCTTCAGTAACCCCTGGAGTTCGCGTTGCGCCGGTCCGAAACGGAGCGCAACCGGCCGCAACTCGTGCTGTGTACGATCACATCGATCTGGATCTGAAGAACTTCGCGCCAAAGAAGAAGTTCGACTTTAATCTGGCAGCGCATCTGCCCGGACAAGGGAACCAGTCCATTGCGCTCGACGGAAGTGCGGGGCCGATTAATGAGAACAACAGTGCAGCGACACCGATTGACGGCAAGTTGACTCTCAATTCAGTTCAAATAGCCGCTCTACAAGACGTACTCAAGAGCGACGCTTTGAAAGACACGGCCGGCGTCGCCACCGGAGAGGTGTCGCTCAAGAACGACAACGGCAACTTTGCAGCAGAAGGCAAGCTCAAGCTGGACCAAGGCAAGATGCACGGCGTGGAGCTGGGCTACCCATTAAGCGCAAATTTTGACGTTAAGGGAGAAATGATCTCCCAGCAATTTCAGATTTCAAAGATGGACGTCAAGCTGGGCCCGACACCGGTCAGCGTCTCTGGCGCGATTAATGCAAAAGCTACGCCGATGATTGCGGACGTACGCGTAAAGGCAAGCGATGCGAACCTGACCGAACTTGCCCGGCTTGCCTCAGCCTTCGGAGTAGCGTTCGCTCCGGGCACAAACGTGGCTGGCCGACTCAACGCTGACGTCACGGCAAAAGGAGCGGTGAATAATCCCGTGTTGAACGGAAGTGTCAACCTGGCAAACGTGAAGGTTTCGGGCGCGGGAATCAAGCAGCCAGTCTCCGTGCCTGCGATTCAGATCGCACTCACCCCGACACAAATGCATGCGAACCAATTCGCCGTCTCAACTGGAGGAACCAACCTGAATGTCGCGTTCACGCTGGACAACTATACCGAGGCGACAAAGCGCACGATCGACGCGACCCTTAATACGCAGCAATCTAGCGTCGAAGACCTTCTCGATATCGCCCACGCCTACGGCGCATCGGCGGCAGAGGGAATCACCGGCAGTGGACAGGTTGCACTTGACGCACACGTGACCGGTCCGCTCGCAAACACTGCAGCACTCAACTTCTCGGGAACGGGAGCGCTGCGAAACGCGAGTATTTCGCTTCCGTCCCTGACCAAGCCGATAAACGTGCGGAATGCCGATCTCCGGTTCTCACAAAATACAGCAACGCTCCAAAACCTTAACGTAAACGTTGCCAGCACAAATGCTACGGGGAATCTCGCGGTCAGCAATTTTGCATCTCCGCATCTTCAATTTGCGCTCAATGCGGACAAGGTAAATGTCGCCGAGCTGCAAGCGCTCATGAAAGCCGCTCCATCTGCCGCACCCAGGCAGGCACAGCGTGCCTCGCTCACACTCATTCCTCTTGCTGAGGCTGCGACTCAGCCAAAGTCAAGCATGATCGAGACGCTCAGCGGCGGTGGTCCTGTCAACATTGGACAGATCCTCTACCAGGGGATCGTGCTCAACAATACCAAGGCGAATGTAATGCTCGACCACGGCGTTGTGAAACTCGCGCCCGTGACTTCCGACCTGTTTAACGGCACCGAGAACGGTACGGTCACAATCGATACACGGCCTACGCAACCTGTTGTGACCGTCAATTCGAACTTACAAAAGGTTGACGCCAACAAACTGTTGACGGCGACAACTTCTGTTAAGCAAATATTTGGATTATTGAGTGCAGGCGGCAACTTCGGCTTCACCAATGTTGCGAACGGAAACCTCGCCTCAACGTTGAACGGAACACTCAACATGAATTTGCTGAACGGAAAGATCACGGGCATCGATCTGTTGCGGGAGCTCGGGAACATCGCCAAGTTCGGAGGGGGTGGTAGCGGTGTGACGAACATCACGCAGATGTCCGGGGGATTCAACGTGCGGAACGGCCTTGCCCATACCGACAACCTCAAGGCTGTCATCGACGGAGGCACCCTTGCAGCTGTTGGCGATGTGAACCTTGCGAGCGAGCAGCTCAACATGAAGATCACCGCAGTTCTGAGCAATGGCATGAGTCAAAAGGTCGGCGGCACAGGCGTGGGTGGATACCTCAATACAGCACTCGCAAATCGCCAAGGTGAACTCGTCATCCCAGTTCTGGTGACCGGGACGTTTTCGTCTCCGCGTTTCGCGCCGGATGTACAACAGCTCGCGCAAATGAAGCTCAATAACCTGCTGCCTACAACCGGAAACCCGGCAGGCGCGCTCTCTGGCATTCTTGGAGGTAGCGGCGCAAAGGGTGGCCTAGGTGGCGTTCTTGGCGCACTTGGGGGACAACAACAGAACCAGCAGAACGCAAATCAGCCCCGTCAGCAGCAGTCGAATCCGCAGGACGCCATTAAGGGACTGCTCAACCAACTCGGTGGAAAGAAGCAGCCCAAGTAGGCTAGCTTGAGGATTTCATCGCGTCGAGCACGTCCTGTGTCTTCCAATCATTGCCGTACCAGATCTTTGCTATCTTGCCGTCCTTGCCAATCAGGTAGACGACGACAGAATGTACGACTTGCCCCGACTCGGGCCAGTAATCGAGCCCCATATTCGAAGCGAAATCATGCACTTGGCGCGACGTGCCAGTGGCGAAGTTCCAGTTCCCGCCATTCACCGCGTCGAAGTGTGCGGAGAATGCTTTCAGAACGGGCACCGTATCGTGCTCTGGATCGATGCTCACAGAAAGCAGCTGCGGCGGATGGCCAACTAGAGCGTGTGCAAGTTCCGCAAACTTCACGTTCAAAAGCGGACAGAACTGCGGCAGAGGACACTGCGTGTAAATGAAATCCACCAGCAGCGGCTTGCCCTGGTAATCAGCCAAGGCTATCGGCTTTCCATCCTGCGTCTTGAGGTGAAAATCATGGGCGGATTCGCCGACTTGCGGATAATGCGCTGCACGCGGTTGCTCCGTACGGGAGCGTTGTCCACTCGCTGGCTTAGTGACGTCTATCGACTGCAGGTAGGAAGTGTTGTTGGCCACCACGAGATCAGCCTCAACCTCATCTCCCGGCAGCACACCTGTCAATTCGGATTGGTTCTCGACGATAAATGGCATGGTCATGCCACGCATATATCCAGCGATATCACCGTGTTCGATCGTGACTTTTTTCCGAGGAACATCAACGCTTATCACTTTGCCCTTCAGCAGGTGATGCTCACTCTTGTCCTTCTGCTTTGCCTGCAAAGCAGTCGAGCGTGTCTCGGATTTGCATCCGGCGAGGGCGGCCGTGAGACATACCATGAGGATCGCTTTACGGAACAACCTCAACCCCCACGTCGAACTTTAAGGATTTTGGAGGAAAGCACGAAGTCTTGTTGCAGGCCTGATACTTCAGCTCCGCAGGAAGGGTAGCTTTGTGCGCGGCCGCGTCGGTTGCTGTCGCACTTAGTCCAATCGTGAAATCCCCGGAATATACACTTAGCTTCTCTGTGTCGAACGGCAATGTGATGTCGTGTCCGGGAGGATATTGCGGCTGTAACTTGATCGCCTTCTGGTTTGAGATCACCAGCTCCGTTGGAATCAGGAGGTCCGTATGTGGCGTATGCGAGTTGATGTGCATCTCCGGCTTGATGCGGAAGTGGAGCGTTGCCTTCGAGGGCTGGTGGCGTTCGATCTTGACCGAGGGTGATGACGCCAGCTCGACCCAATCCGCTCCGTTGTTGCCCTGAAACCAGTTTTGCGCAAGACACGCGACGCTGAACAATAATGCGAGCGCCGAAAATCGCTTTGCCATCACGAGTTCCCCAGCGCCTTTTTGATGTTGTCTTCGATCTCACTCTTTGAGATCAGCCCGGCGTTCGAGTCCACAATCACACCGTTGCGATCGATGTAGAACGTGGTGGGCAATCCTTCTACACCGCCGTAGGCTTCTCCGACTGCTTCTTTGCCGATGAGAACGGTATAGTTCAGCCCCATTTGCTGGGCGAACTTCTGGACGTTGTCTCTGCCGCCGTCGTCCATCGAGACGCCAATAACTTCGAGTCCCTGGCCGCGATATTTGTTCTGGAGATCCACGATCCAAGGCATCTCGATCTTGCACGGACCGCACCACGTCGCCCAGAAATTCAGCAGCACCGCCTTGCCACGATAATCCGAGAGTTTCACCTCTTTGCCATCGAGGCTTGTCAGCTCAAAGCCAGGAGCGGTTTTGCCTTTGAAATTGTCTCCACTCAGGTTGGCCCTTTGCTGAACAACGGAACCTTGGCTTGTGCGCGCACCACGCGCTCCGAAATAGACCACAGCGGCGATGAAGATGATTGCGACTACGAGCGTGGCGATGTTGCGCTTCAACTATAAACCTCCTGAAAAAGTGGGAACATCTCTAATGTTGAGACTCGGAAGAGAGAAATAGGTTAGACGCCCGCACCCTCTATCTTAAACAATCCGAAGGTCTCACTCTCCGTGAGTAGATGTCCGCGAGGGGCAGTAGGTTACAGAAATGCTCAGCGCTTGGGGAGACTTGGACGGTAATCCTCAGAATCGATATGGATGATCTTGCAGAGCTCCTGCAACCGCGAGTAGATCCTTGCCCCGATGCGGTCGCCGAGCGGCTCCTCCGCGTTGGCACGTCTCGCCTTCTCGACCTGCTGATCTCGATTGAGCAGACTCCTCGATTTCTCGCGCTCCTGTCCTTTGGTCGGAGCGGCGAAATCATGATTGGTGGTGATGATGAGCGCGCCTTGACCATGCTGATAGCGCTGATTGATCAGGTGGTACATCGTCTCCTGCACCCAATCGGTAAGGCGCTCGGCGCCCAGGTCGTCCAGGATCAAGACCTCCGCACGGACTGCGCGGTCTAGGACCTCTTGGGGAGTCGACTGGGTCACCGGATTGTAAGCGTTTCTCATCTGCTCGAGCAGCTCTTTGACGTTGCAGTAATAAACGTCAATGCCTTTGCCAAGTAATTCTTTGGCGATGGCGATACTGAGGTGCGTCTTTCCGGTACCGCACCTGCCGGAAAAGAGGAGTCCTGTCTTAGTCAGTGCGGGGTAATCTCTGGCGAAGCGGCGTGCAGCACTGCGTGCCTGCGAGAGGACTTCGCGCTTTTCTCCGGCGTCGTCGTTCGGAACATCGATTGAATAGTTCTCAAACGTTTTTTCAGCGAATCGCTTTGGTATCCCGGCTTTTGAGAGCGCGAACTTGGCGAGGGCCTCGTCCCGGCACTCGCAGGGGACAACCTGGGGCAGCGCCTTTCCAGCAACAACCTCAGGACGCCATCCGCTGCCGCCACATATTTGGCACGCTGCGTGTTCCGCCGGGTTCGCTGAAGTAGTGGCCATTCCAAGTCACAGCATAGCTGAGCTGGTCAAAGAAAGCTGCGGTGAATATCACGAACCCAAGGTGGAAAACAGAGTATTAGAAGGAGTGTCGAACCTTACTCCGTCCAGCGCCTGAAGATGAGGCTACCGTTTGTTCCTCCGAACCCGAATGAATTGGAGAGAGCATGGTCGAACTTCAATTCGCGCATCTCATTTGGGCAGTAATCCAGATCACACTCGGGATCCTGATGGAAGATGTTGATCGTCGGGGGGATCTTCTGGTCGCGCAGTGCCAGCACAGTGATTCCCGCTTCCAATCCGCCAGCTCCACCCAATAGATGTCCGGTCATGGACTTTGTCGAGCTAACGACCAGTTTCTTGCTGATCGCGTGCTCGCCGAAGAGGTTCTTGATCGCCTGACTCTCGAGGACATCCCCGATCGGTGTCGAAGTGCCGTGCGCGTTGACGTATCCGATGTCGGTCAGGTTGATTCCCGCGTCCTGGACAGCATTTTTCATGCAGCGGTAAGCGCCCTCGTGTTCCGGCGCGGGCTGGGTAATGTGAAACGCGTCGCCTGACATACCGTACCCAACAAGTTCAGCCAGAATTTTAGCTCCACGCGCCTTGGCATGGTCGATGTCCTCAAGGATGAGGATGCCTGCGCCCTCGCCAACGACGAAGCCGTCGCGGTCCTTGTCCCATGGGCGGCTCGCGGTCTTGGGATCGTCGTTTCGGGTGGAGAGTGCGCGCATCGCGGCGAAACCACCTACTCCCATCGGAGTGATAGCTGCCTCGCTTCCTCCTGCGATCATCACGTCGGCGTCGCCGCGCTGAATGATCTTTGCGGCGTCACCGATCGAATGACAGCTGGTCGTACAGGCAGTCGCAGTCGCCTCATTCGGACCTTTAGCGCCGAATTTCATGCTCACCTGTCCTGCGGCAAGATTGATGATCGCCGCGGGAATGAAGAAAGGCGATATCTTGCGCGGCCCCCCCTGCAAAAGGTTCGTATGTTCTCGCTCGATGATGTCGAATCCGCCGATACCCGATCCGATGTGCACTCCAACTCTTTCGGCGTTCTGGGGCGTGATCTCAAGCCCGCATTGCTTCATTGCCTCTTCCGAGGCCGCCAGAGCAAAATGGATGAAGCGCGCCATCTTGCGCGCTTCTTTCTTGTCTATAAAATTTAGCGGGTCGAAGCCGACGACCTCCGCCGCGATGGTGCAGGAGAAATTTGTGGCGTCGAAGCCTTCAATGGATCGCACGCCGCTTTTGCCGCTAAGAAGGGCTGCCCATGTCTCTTCGCTAGTGTTTCCGACCGCCGAAATCATGCCGACACCGGTCACGACCACGCGGCGCGGAGTTCTGCTGTACACGTTATTTGCTGCCTTTCGCGTGCTTCTCGAGGTAGTCCACAGCTTCTTTGACAGTGCGAGCCTTCTCAGCCTCTTCCTCGGGAATCGAGATCTTGAAAGCGTCTTCGAAGGTCATTACGAGTTCCACTGTATCGAGCGAATCGGCGCCCAGGTCTTCCATGAAAGATGCATTCATAGTGACCTCGGATTCATCCACACCCAACTGCTCGACCACAATCTGCTTCACTTTTTCTGCAACTGCTGTTGAGGCCATCACCCATCCCTGCCGTTTAAAAGGGGACTTCGCGGTGAAGTCCCCTTTGATTGCGGCTGACTCAATATCGTTACTGCTTCGCAGCCTTGGAATTCTGCTCGATATAGCTGACTGCGTCCTGCACCGTCTTGATCTTCTCGGCTTGTTCGTCGGGAATCTCGATGTCGAACGCTTCTTCAAAGGCCATAATCAGTTCAACGCGATCGAGCGAGTCCGCCCCGAGATCGTCAACGAATGACGCACTGGGAGTGACTTCGTTCTCTTCCACATTCAACTGCTCGATGATGATCTGCTTGACTTTGTCTTGTACGCCCGCCATCTCGGGTTACTCCTAGAATAAATTTGAACTGCGCGCCGGTTGCCGCGAACGGAGAAGTCTATTGCTTCCGAACCGGGCTGTAAAGCTGCCTTCTTTGCCTTGGAGCGCAAAAGAAGATGCTAATCATTGCGACGCTCGGGGTCAATGCCACCTTGTTCACCATATACCCGTACAATGAACACCTTTGAGGGCTATGAAGACATTTACTGAATATTCAGACGCTGTGTGGCAATTTGCTTCCTACCCGGATCGCGGCAACAACCTGATTTATCCAGCGCTGGGGCTCTCCGGAGAGTCGGGCGAGGTCGCAGAAAAGATCAAGAAGCTGTGGCGCAATCAGGGGCAGACCGGAGCCGGGGGTTTGACCCTGGACAAGAAAGAGGACCTCGTCAAAGAACTCGGAGACGTTCTCTGGTATGTCAATGCCATGTGCCGCGAGCTCGGTGTGCCGATGGATGAGGTCGCTTCAAAAAATGCAGCCAAGCTCTCGGACCGGGCCCAACGCGGGGTTATCAAGAGCGAGGGCGACCATCGCTAAGGATGAACGACCCTGCACCACTCCCGCCTGCGCTATACCTCGTGGCGACCCCCATAGGAAACCTTGAGGACATAACGTTCCGTGCTCTTCGGGTGTTGCGCGGCGCAGACCTGATTGCCTGTGAAGACACTCGTCATACGCAAAAGCTGCTCAATCATTACGACATACGAGCGGCAACTGTCAGCTATCACGAACACAATGAAGCGGTCCGCGCTCGTGAGCTCGTCGAACAAATCAAGGCAGGCAAGCGCGTCGCTCTTGTTTCTGATGCCGGGACCCCGGGGATCTCCGATCCGGGATACCGCGTGGTTCAGGCTGCCATTGCCGCTGAGCTAGGGGTAATACCTGTTCCCGGGGCCTCCGCTGTGATCAGCGGACTCATCTCCAGCGGGCTTCCGACGGACCACTATTACTTCGGCGGTTTTCTACCCGCGCGCGCCGGCGAGCGGCGAACCACGCTCGAGTCCCATCGTTCTCGCCGCGAAACCCTGGTTTTTTATGAAGCGCCACACCGTCTGCTCGATGCTTTGTCGGACATCGCAGAAATCTTCGGTCCCAGCCATCAAGTCTGTGTCGCCCGTGAACTTACCAAGCTGCATGAGGAGTTCGTGCGCGGCACTGCCTCTGGAGTGCTCGAGGACTTACGGCAGCGCGGCGAGGTGCGCGGCGAGATCACGCTCTTGTTGGGGCCGGCTGAATCGACAGCGGAGCGTTCCACGACCGCGGCGACTCTTGCGTCCCGCATACGGGAACTTCTCGCCTCGGGAGAGGACGAGAAATCTGCTCTGAAAATCGCCGCCAAAGAATTCAAGCTCGGTAAGAGCGATGCGTATCGTGAGTGGCAGAGGCACAAGCGCTGATACTTTGCATGGATATGCACTACACTGGCAATCGGAGCGAACTCGAATGGCGCTACAAGAACGGGATTTTTTTGATGAGCGCGAGCAGAAGAAGGCGCAGAGCCTGACCTGTCCGCATTGCCGTCAAGCGGGTGAATACGAATTGAACTGGCTGGTGCGGACGAAGAAGAAGTCGGTCCCGCCCCGCGCCGACGAGGTGGACCGGGCGAAGTTCCTGAAGGCGCGCTCCTACATGGTCCGCAAGGACGATATGGCGATGTGCAAGAACATCCGTTGCCGTAAGCGTTTCGAGATAGCCGGTGTACAGTCGGTTGCGTTTCTGGATTAGGAGTGTCTGGGTTTGGCGTTGTCTGCTATGCTGCGGCTCATGCAGCGTCCGGAGTTTGAGCCCATTCGTCCGGTTGCGGACCATCGCGAGCCAGTCATCCAGAACGATGTGAGTGTGACCTGTCCGACTTGCGGAAGTCGCATGAAGGAGTCCCGCTGCAAGTTGAAATGCAAAGCGTGTGGATTTTATCTTTCATGCGCGGATTTTTATTGAGACAGTCCGGCACCAGCACCCATGCCGAACGGCGATGGTGGAGGCATCATCTGCTCCCCTGGACGAAAGAACGTAGCGTTTCCTATGCGATGCAGTGCGAAGCCATCGTAAATCCGCAGCGCCGTCTCCGCGCTGCCTAATAAGAGGTACCCGTCGGGACGCAACAGATCTTTCACCCGGGCAAGGGTCCTCTTTTTCGTTGCGTGGTCGAAATAGATCATGACGTTTCTCAGGAAGACGAGATCGAGGGCGGGTATCCGGTCCCACATCGATCCAATCAAGTTCAGTGGGAAAAATTCAACCATCTTCATGATGTCTGGGCTAAGTTGCCAACTTCCGTCAGGTTCGCGGTGAAAATAGCGAACGAGCAATTTCACCGGCAGTCCACGATTGACCTGCATCTGTGTGTAGCGGCCGGAAGCTGCCTGTTTGATAACCTCCTCATTCAGGTCAGTGGCGAGGATGCGCGCCTGCCAACTATTCTGAAGCTCTGGGAAATGCTCCCGCAGAAGCATGGCGAGCGAATAGGGTTCCTGGCCAGTCGAACAAGCCGCGCACCAGATATTCAGCCGTCGTTCTCTTCTTCGCGCTGCCATCAGCGCGGGAAGTACCTGCGTCCGCAATGACTCGAACGGATGAAGGTCACGGAAGAAGCTGGTCTCGTTGGTGGTCAACGCCTCCACGATCTGTTTTCGCAGGACGCCGCCGGAACTCTCGCGCCGGGAGTGCGACAACAGGTCGCCTATCGAAGCGGAGCCTGTCTTTCGCACTACTGGCAGCAGGCGCGACTGGATCAAGTACTCTTTCTCGCGCTCGATGGCGATGCCTGCGACCGCGTAGAGAAGCTCACGGACATAGTCCACATCATCCAAAGAAACTGGCACCACTGCTCTCCTCCGTCCGCTTTGGACTTAATACCTGACGCCAGGAGACCGAGCGCGCGATCGCCGGACCGATCTCTTGAATAGGAAGGATGCGATCTGCCGCGCCCGCACGCACGGCCGAGCCCGGCATGCCCCACACCACCGAGCTTTGCTCGTCCTGCACGATCACGCACGCCCCCTCATTCTTGAGCCTGACGGCACCGAGGCTTCCGT
>CAWBVM010000016.1:0-143143 GCA_963792225.1 Terriglobales bacterium
CACCGGCACCGCCTGGCCGCCGGAGGCCGCGGCGAAGATGGCGGCGGCCAGCAGCACCAGCAGGAAGACGACGGCGATCATGCCTGGTTGCTCGGCGCCATCTCGATTGCCTCGACGCTTCCGCCGTCTCGTCCTCCAGGGTGCGCGGGAACTGAGAAGGCGGTCCAGATCCTCGCCGCGGCCGAGCAGCAGCGAGACACGGATTCGATCGCTCAGCACGAGGATCATGCCGCAGAAGGCAAGGATGCCGAAGGTCCAGATGCCCTGCGGGATGACCGAGCGGCACCCGCAGTGCGCTGTTGTCATGCGCGTCGAACAGCAGGCTCTCATCCACCAATCCGTAGGCCGCGGCCAGGCGCAGAAACCGCGAAGACCGCGAGCAGCAGCAGCGACAGCAGGTGCAGCACGGCGCGGATGCCGAGCGGCAGGCGGTTCACCCAGACGTCGACGCGGATATGCGCCCGCCGCGCCAGCGTATGGGCCAGGCCCAGGAGATGCCACCGGCCAGCATGTAGCCGGTGACCTCGAAGGTGGCCTTGGAGGAGAAGCCGAACAGGCTCCGCGCCACCACGTCGAAGGTGATGAACAGCGCGCAGGCGACGTAATTCCAGCCGGCGACGTAGGCCATGAAGGCGGCGAGCGTGGCGGCGCCCGCCCGCAGCGCCTGCGCCAGGCGCAGCGCGGTCGTGCCGGTCACCCGCCGAAGCGCACGCCGGCGATCGGGCCGATCACCTGGTTGAAGACCTCGCCGCAGCGCGCGCCGCAGCGCTTGACGAAGCCCGGGAGCACAGTCTTGTCGAGGATCTCGCGCAGCGCGGCGCGGTCGGCATCGGTCGCCGGCACCTCGGTCATCGGCCGCGTCGCCAGCGTGTGGATCTTGCAGGTCTCGGCCTTGCCGATGGCGCAGTCGAGGCCGTCGCGCGTCGCGGCCTCGCCCAGCGCCCATTGCTTGTCGTTGACCTCGGCGAAGCTCGCTCACCGCCGCGCGCACCGGCGGATCCAGCCTGTTCCACCAGGCGAGGTTGACCATGTAGCCGGCCAGCGCCCAGGACACCGGCAGGTTGGAGATGTGCGTCGTCACCTCCGGCCAGCGCGCGGCGACGCCGCTGCCGGTGCCGGTGATGGCGCAATCCACCACGCCGCGCTCCAGCGCCGAATAGACCTCGGGGAAGCCGATCGAGACCGGCTGGGCGCCAAGCGCGGTGAAGAAATCGACCAGCGAATTGCCGAAGGTGCGGATCTTGCGGCCCTTCAGGTCGGCCAGGCTGGTGAAGGGCGCGCGGCAATACGACCACCTGCGCCGGGAAAGGATAGATCACCATCAGCCGCGCGCCGAAGCGCTCGAGGTCCTTGTTCACGACGGGCAGCATCGCCTCGGCGATCCTGCGGGCGTCGCCGATTCCCGGCGCCAGGCCGGCGAGGTCGACGCCGTCGAGGATCGGCACGTCGCCGGAAAGCGTCGTCAGCGTGCTGGCGCCGATAGTCGGCCTGGCCGGAACGGACGAGGCGGGACGAGTTCGGTGCCGGAAGGTTTCGTCGGCATCGGGTGGAAGCTGAACCTCGATCCGGCCGCCGTCTTCGCCGCCAGGCCTTCCTTCAGGACCGGCACGTCGACTCGGGTGAATTGCGGCTGGGTCGGCAATGGCTGCGTGACCGCGACGATGTTGACCTTGGGGCCGGGCGGCACGGATTGCGCGGACGCCGTCGCGTTCAGCGCGAGCGCGGTGGCCACGCCCAGAAGCAGGTGTCTCATGCGGCAGGCTCCCCCTCGATATCGATGATGATGTTGCCGAAGCCATCCAGCGACGGGTCGCGCCCGGACGGCACCAGGCAGGTGCAGTCGTATTCCTCGATGATCAGCGGCCCGGGCGTCGGCGCCGCCAGCGCGCCCGGGCGATGACCATGCGTGTCCCGCCAGCCAAGCGCGCGGCCGAAATAGGCCGGGCGCGAGGGCTGCGTGCCGGCGCGTGGCGTGCGGCGAGAGGCGGTCCGGCAGGCGCGGGCGGTCCGGCAGGCCGAGGCCGACCACCTGCGGGCGTGACCAGCTCGACCGGCTCCTCCGCGCCGGCGCGGTGGCCATAGGTGCGCTCGTGCTCCGCGCCGAAGCGCTCCTCGAGCGCCGGCTGGCGCCGCTCGCCCGCCCGACAGCGGCACCTGTCAGCTCGAAGGACTGGCCCTGGTAGCGCAGCGTCGCGCGCAGCGGCGCGATCTCTGCGCGGCGGCGGAAGCCCTCCGCCGCCAGCCGCGCCCGGGCCTCGGCCTCCAGCGCCGCTGCAGCACGCCTCCAGTGCGACGGTCGAGGCCGCGCATCAGCCGGCGCAAGGAGCGGGAGAGATGAGCTCGACGTCCGAGGCCAGCAGCCCGACCGCGGAGAAGACGCCGGCCGAGGGCGGCACGACGACGCGCCTCATGCCGAGCGCCCGCGCCATGCCCGCGGCGAACAGCGGCCCGTTGCCGCCGAAGGCGAGCAGCGCGAAGTCGCGCGGATCGCGGCCGCGTTCGGTGGACACCGCCTTGATGGCGCGGATCATGTTGGACGCGGCGATCAGGTGCGCGCCATAGCGCCGCCTCGCTCGACGCTCAGCCCGAGCGGGCCGGCGATCCTGTCGGCGAGCGCCGCGCGCGCCGTCGCCGGCGTCGAGCGGCAGCGCGCCGCCGACCAGGCGCGTGCGGGTTGAGGTAGCCGAGCACGACATTGGCGTCGGTGACGGTCGGCTCGCGTGCCGCCCGGCCGTAGCAGACCGGCCCGGGCACGGCGCCGGCGCTCTCGCGGCCCGACCTGCAGCGCGCCGCCGGCGTCGATCCAGACGATGCGAGCCGCCGCCGGCGCCGACCTCGGCGAGGTCGATCGCCGGCACCTTCAGCGTGTAGCCGGCGCCCGATCAGCAGCCGCGAGCCGATCATGATGCCGCCGCCGACCGCAGTATTCCGCCGGCGCGCGTCACCTCGCCGTCCTCGATCATCGAGGCCTTGGCCGTGGTGCCGCCCATGTCGAAGGTGATGATCGCTTGGGCAGCCCGATCCGCCGCGCCAGCGCCTGCGCGCCGATCACGCCGGCGGCCGGGCCGCATCTCGATGATGTGCACCGGCCGCGCCGCCGCCTCGGCCGCCGGCATCAGCCCGCCGTTGGACTGCATCAGCAGCAGCGGCGCCGGCCAGGCCGGCGCCGTGCGAGGCCGCGCGCAGCGCGCGCAGGTAGCGCCGCCACATCGGGCCGACATAGGCGTTGATGACGGTGGTGCGAGGTGCGCTCGTATTCCTTGATCTCCGGCAGCACCTCGACGCTGAGCGAGACCGGCATGCCGGGCGCGCTGCGCGGCGATGATCTCGCCGATGCGTCGCTCATGCGCGCGGGTTGGCGTAGGAATGCAGCAGGCAGACGGCGATCGCCTCGACCCCCTCGGCGAGCAGCGCATCGACCGCGGCGCTCGGCGTCGGCCTCGTCCAGCGGCGCGCTCGACTCGCCCGCGCACGTCGACCCGCTCGTCGACGTCCAGGCGCAGGTGGCGCTCGACCAGCGGCGCGCGGCTTGTCCCAGCGCAGGTCGTAGAGCCGCGGCATGCGCAGCGTGCGGATCTCCAGCACGTCGCGGAAGCCCTGGGTGGTGATCAGCCCGGTCCGCGCGCCCTTGTGCTCGAGGATGGCGTTGGAGGCGACGGTCGTGCCGTGCAGCATCTCCTCGATCGCGGCCGCCGGCGAACCCGGCCTCGGCGAACAGCTCGCGCCAGGCCCTCGACGATGGCCGGCGCATAGTCGCCGACGCTCGACGAGATCTTCTTGGTGTGCAGCGTGCCGTCGGCGCCGATGGCAGCACGATGTCGGTGAAGGTGCCGCCGATATCGACGCCGACCGACGCGCCAGCTCATGCCGCGCCGCACCCGGCGTGATGGCGGGCAGCGGCGGCGCGGGGCCGCCGCGCGCAGCGGCTCGCGCGCCTCGGTGGCGGCGGCGTCAGGTCCAGCCGTGCGTGTCGATGACGACGCCGTAGTCGGCCCGGCCTGCGGCGAGCGAGAGCAGGCCGTTGCGCACATCCGCCAGCACCGCGGCCGGATCGCGCGCGAGCGGATCGCCCCAGCCGCCGCGCGCCGGGCAGCACGTGGCCGGAAGACGTCGCCTTGCGCAGGGTGCATGCAGAACTTCGACGGGCAGCGCCTCGGTCGTGCCGTCCCGCGGTCAGATAGTTCACCGAGGGCGCGCCGGGCCCGCCGCCCTAGAGCCCGAAGGGCAGGATGGTCGCGCCGGTCGGCGCGGACCTGCAGGATGCCCTCGGCCTCGAGGAAACGGTAGTCGCGGCGGAACGGCACGCCGCCGCGGTACTGGCCGGCGCCCATGCTTGTCGGCCACGAACTCGTAGGTCAGGAGCTGGATCGGCTGCTCGGCCTCCGTCACCTCGATCGAATGCGAGGCCATGTTGGCGAACATGTGGCTGTTGCCGTCGAAGCCGTCGGCGAAGGGCCGGCGCGCCCCAGGCGCCGCAGGTGAAGTCGACATAGATGAAGGGCTTGCGCGCCGGCGTCGTAGCCGCCGATCGAGATGCCGGTGTTGCCGCCGTCGCCCGCCGCCTTGACCGGTCGGGCAGCATCATGCGCCAGCGCGCCGAACATGCAATCGACCATGCGGAAGCCGGTCAGGCCGCGCGCGGCGCAGGCCGCCGGCAGCACGCCGTTGCCGATGGTGCCCGGCGGGCAGATCACCTCGATGGCGCGGAAACGCCCTCGTTGTTCGGGATGTCGGGCGGCAGCACGGAGCTGATGCCGCAGTAGGCAGCCGAGCCTTGGTGTAGCGAGAGCGTGTTGTTGATCGCGCCCTTCACCTGCGGGCTGGTGCCGGTCCAGTCGACCACCATGTGGTCGCCGCGCTTCTTGCGATGCGTGACGAGCAGCGCGGATCGGCTTGCCGTAGTCGACGCCGTCGTCGTCGATATAGTCCTCGAAGCGCCACTCGCCGTCGGGCAGCGTCGCGCAGCGCCGCGCGGGTCAGGCGCTCGGCGTAGTCGAGCGGCTCGTTCATGTAGAAGCGGCGTCTGCGCCGGGCCGTAGCGGGCGACCAGCTCGCGCGAACTGCTCGCTCGGCGATGTGGCAGGCGGCGAGCTGCGCGCGCAGGTCGCCGAACACCTTGACCGGCACCCGCACGTTCTTCTCGATGAAGGTCAGTGCAGCGTCTTGTTCGAGCTTGCCCGCCTCGTAGAGCTTGCAGCGGCGGGATGCGCAGGCCCTCGGCGTAGATCTCCGTGCGAGTCCGAGGCGTTGGAGCCCGGCACCCGGCCGCCGACATCGGTGTGGTGGCAGATCGGTGCAGGCGAAGGCGACCCGCTCGCCCTCCGTGATAGAGCGGCTTGAAGACAGGAAGATGTCGGGCAGGTGCATGCCGCCCTCGAAGGGGTCGTTCATGATGAAGACGTCGCCCTCGGCCATGTCGTCGCCGTAGCGGCGCATGATCAGCTTCCATCGCCGTCCGGGACGCGAGCCGAGATGGCCGGGCAGGGTCAGGCCCTGCGCCACCAGCCTGCCGTCGGCGTCGGCAGAAGCCGGTCGAGTAGTCCATGTTGTCCTTGAGCACGCCCGAGTAGGTCGTGCGGAAGACGGTCAGCGCCATCTCGTCGGCGATCGAGAAGATCGCGTTCTTGAACAGCTCGAACTCGATCGGGTCGATCCCGGGTGCCATGCGCCGCGCTCCGTTCGCGGGCGCAGCATGGCACGGGCGACATGCCCCGCCACCCCCGGGGGCGGCGCCGGGTGGGTCCGTGACGCAGGGATTGCCCGCGCGCTGGGCAGCCGGGCCGGCGCCTGCATTCCGGCGGGGCGGCGGCCGGGTCGAGCCGCCGGCGCCGGTCATTCACCAGCAACCTTTGGGTGAGGAGGTTACTTCGTTGACAACCCAGAGTCGGGAGGCGATGACCCGCATGCCGCGCTACATCAACGACGACACCATGGTGAACCCGCTGCTCAGCTATGCCCCGAACGACGGATTCGGGGTGGCGACGGAGGATTACTCCGCTGAGACCCAGGGGGTCATGGTGCGGCTCGGGCTGGGCCAGATGCCGGGCAACCCCCTCCCCTACGTGTATGCCGTACACGACAGCGGCTTCGACGACGCCTTCAACACGCGGGACGCGCCGAATGTCTGGCTGACGCTGAGCGGCGGGAATGATGGCGTCACCCTCGGCAGCGGCAGCGCGCTGGTGACGCAGGCGCCGGGCGCGGGCCGCGACGCCTTCGTCTTCCATGCCGGGGCGCAGGCCGGCGACATGCTGGAGTTCAAGCATGCGGATACGCCGGGGCTGTCCGGGGCGGGAGATTTCCTGTGGTTCTTCGGCTTCGGTGGCGGCGCGCATTTGCAGGCCGTGGGCGACTTCGCGCCGCAGGGCTATGCCGGGATGAACTACGCCGGCGACCAGAGCTGGCATGGGTATGAAGTCCTGGGCGCGGATGGCCAGGTGCTGCTGGGGCCGTTCGGCGTCGCCTTCCTGGGCGAGCCGCGAAGCGGATTCCGGGCGGGGGACGTGGCCTTCGGGTAGCCGGGCGGGGGCCGCCGTAAAACGGATTAAAGCCCACAATTCGGGTAAATCCGGCTCAAATCGCCTCAAACGGGTTGAGGCCGATGCGGCCTCGATCCGCGCCAGGCGAGGAAATCCGCGGGTTTCCCGGCGGTGGGGTTGAGAAATTTCAGGCTTGAGCCGCTTGATCGGCGGGTGCGGCCGCGGGCCGGGGGAGGCTGGGTCCGGGTGCGGGATGGGCATGGCGGGCTCCCTCGGTCTGGCGGGGCCAGGATAGGCGGAAGGGGCCGGCTTTTCAAGCTTATTTTCCTATATACCGGCCAGCGGTTTCGCGCGCCGAAGGGCTGGCCGCGGCGCGGGCGCGGTGGTGTGATGGCGGCCGGATACCCCGGGAGGAAACCCGCCATGAGCCTCGCCTTCGCCACGGAACGCCGGCTGCTGACCGAGGAGGAGCTGGAGCCGATCCGGCGCAGCCATTTCCCGCTGCTGGAAGGCCTGTCGCAGGACGAGGTGCGCGACCTGGCGCGCTGGCTGCGGGCGCGGCGGGACCGGGCGCGGGACCTCATGCGCGACCATCGGCGGGCAAAGCGGGGCAAGGCGCCGGGCGGGGCGGCGCCGGTGGATGCGGATCGCGGCCTGGCGGCGAAGAAGCAGGTTTTTGCGGGTGCGCTGCGGCGGGTGAATGCGCGGCTGGAGGCGCTGCTGGGGTAGGCGCGGCGGGCGGCGAACCTCGGGAAGCTGCGGGCGGCGCTGGGGCGGGTGCGGGCGGCGGAGGCGTCGCATCCCTCGGGCGGGGGGATGGGGCATGCGGGGGCCAGGACGCGGGCGGGGCGGCAGGCGCGGCCGGTGATCCATGGGGCGCGGGTGGGGAGCGTGTCGCAGGCCGGGCGGGTGGCGCAGGCGCGGCGCGATGGACGGGGTTAGGCGGTGAGTCAGTTCTCCAGTGGGAGGGTGGGGAGGCGGGTCAGGATTGCCTCAACTCGGGAGCGGGTGCGGGAGAAGGCGCTGCGGGCGGCGCCGTAGCGGAGTTCGGCGGCGGTGATGATGCTGAGGGCGATAGCGGCTTCGCCGACGCGGGCGAGGTGCGGCAGGACGCGGCCCTGCGGGTTGCGCAGCAAGTCGGAGACGATGTTGGTGTCGAGCAGAAACCCGGCCACAGGGAGATCGGGAGCAGCGGCAACAGGGTCTTGTCCACGTCCGGGAAGGGCTCGGCCAGCGGTTCCCGACCAGCAATGAGATCAAGCAGGCTGGCGGCAGGGACGGGTTCGATGATCAGGCTGTCGCCCTCGCGGTGGATCAGGGCGTCTTGGCCGGGGAGCTCGAATTTGACCGGAATGCAGATGGCTTGGTTCCGGTTGTTGCGAAAGAGACAAAATCGGCGCAGTGGAGGGTTGGACTGGGGATGGTGGCGTCCGAGGCGGGGTATGGCTACGACGTATGCCAAGCAACTCATCAGTCAATCAGCAACAGAAATTATCGGCGACAGATATTATCTGTTTTTCTAAACCAAACTTTGTGATAACGCCTTTGAAAGGAGTGCTGTCCATTTCGACCTCTGATGACGATTTTACTGTCCTCGTAGCAGTCACTCCACCATGGCCTTGGCCACCATCTGCGCCGCTATCCAGTCAACACAGGATTCAAAATAATGCTTTAGTTTTAAATATCGGAAAATTTAATCGCATTGAAGCACGCAGCTATAAGGGCATTATATGTTCGCATAATTGTACTAGCTACAGTATATCTTGCCCTATCGCAACAGAAAGAGGGGCGCTCTTTCATGTTTTGGTTCGATATTCGTCAGGAATTCTAGACATCTTTTTGAATGGAAAGAAGATCACTTTTCCTTCTTTGCTTCCTGCATTTTTTGTCGTCAAAAAGCGTTTTGACTTTAATATTCAAAAAACTCAATTTTCCATCACTGACTTTTCAATTAAAAATCAGCGAGCAAGACGAAAACGAGCTGATCGATTTCAATCCATTTGGAAAGAAAATTCTTATGGCGAGACTGAGAGAAGGTATTTGTTCAATTCCCTACGCGATGAAATCAGCCAATTGAAAGACTTGATAACTTTGGTTAAGAATGGTAATTCTTCCCATGCTCGCGGGATAATGAGTAGATCGCGTCTTTTGCTTAATCGCAAAGGACAAACTCCTGTTCTGCAGATGGCAGCAGCTGCAATCGAACTCAGAGTTAATATTATATACGGTTGCAAATCCTTTGTTGCCATTTCCGCTTGCTATAAAACCAACATACCATTCGAGCGGTATGATGGTCAGTTCTTTTAGCAATGATTATTATTTCAATCCAATTGATCTCGATGTTTGGTTGGGCCTTCCCGCATTTGCGACCTTAACTAAGTCGCTTACTAACGAAGAACTCATCGTCGAGCTTGGTAATACTATCGGTTCCCATCTTGACTTGACTGTCTCGTTAGAAACTTTGCTGATGAAATCGAACTTTTTCACAAAATTTGGATTTTTGATGGATGAAGCAGTAGTATACGTGCTTCACGTTGCCGAAATAGTATTAAATATTGGTACAAGTTTACTGAAGATCATAACATCCAAATACGACATTAATTAGCAGAAAATAATCATCATAAAAGCGCCCTCTGACATTTTACTGGTTTCACATAGGTTAAGTTTTCCGCCCCCGAAACACCACCACCCCTCTAGCAAAATGCTGCGCCACCGCCTCCCCCACCCCCTCCGCCATCACGCTCACAAAACTCGCCACCGCCCCCACGCCCACGCCCGGCACCTCCATCCCCAGCGCCCGCGCCCCAGCCTCCGTCACCCACCCCAGCACCCGCCCGATCGCATCATCCGTCCGCGCATCCAGCCGCCACCCGACGATCGCGGCCCGCTCCAGCATGTCCCCGGTCCCGTAGGGCCCCCAGGTATCCCGCATGTTGTCGTTGCCGAGGCACACCGGCACACCGGCGTCGGCCAGGCGCAGCAGCGGCGGCAGCGGCGTCGCGCCGGCGCCATGGCTCACCAGCCCCACCCCCGCCTCGGCCATGTCAGCGGCCGCCGCCATCAGCTTGCCCTCCGGCGCCGCGCCCAGCGCGAAGCCGTGGCTGATCCAGACCTTGCCCTGCATCCCCGCCGCGCGGGTCCGGGCGCAGATCTCGGCGATGCTGAACAGCCCGAGCTCCCCCGCCTCGTGCAGGTGGATGTCGAGCCCCACGCCATGCCGCCCGGCCAGCGCGAAGATCGCATCGAACTGGCCCTTCGGGTCGCGGTCCACCTCGCAGGGGTCGATCCCGCCGAGCACCTCCGCCCCCTGCCGCAGCGCCGCCTCCAGCAAATCCAGCGTCCCGGGGGCGCGCATGACGCCCGCCTGCGGGAAGGCGACGACCTGGATGTGGCACTGCCCGGCATGCGCGGCCTTCACCGCCAGCACGCCCTCCAGGTTGCGCAGACCGAAGGCGGGGGTGATGTCCACATGGGTGCGAAAATGCACGCTGCCGGCGGCCAGGCACCGCCGCAGCATGGCGGTGGCGCGGGGCTCCACCGGCAGGCCGGGCAATATCAGTGCATCGGTCTCGATCCGGCTGATGCGGTCGGGGCCGGCGGCGTGCGGCATCCAGGGCAGGCCGAACAGGGATTTGTCGAGGTGCAGGTGGAAGTCGGTGAAGGCGGGCAGCAGCAGCCCACCGGCGACATCCACCACCTCGGCATCGGCCACGGGGGCGTCCAGGATCGCCGCGACGCGCTCGCCCCGGACCAGCACGTGCACGCCCGTGCGGCCGTCGGGCAGCCGGCAATTGGTCAGCAGCATCGACGACCTCCCAAGGGAAGCACCGGGGGGAGGTATCCCCCCGGACCCGCCCTCTATTTTTGGGAGTCTTTCAGGGGGCGGGTCAATCGCACCGACCCTTCGGAAAGGGACGCGAAGGCCAGCAGGGCCAGGCAGCCCAGCACCACCAGCAGCTCCAGCCAGAGGCTCCAGCCGCGCAGGCGGAACAGCACCGCCACGCCATAGGACAGGAACAGGCCGACGCAGAAGACGTACAGGCTCTGGCGGCCGGCGGCGGCGAGCGCCCGCATCAAGGGGCCGCGCAGCGCGACGTCGCGCACCCGCCACAGCGTCACCACGGCATAGGCGAGCGAAAGGCTGTGCAGCACCCGCGCCGGCACCAAGTCCTGCTTCTCAGTCAGGACGCCGATGTCATAAAGGCCGCGATGCTCGGCCAGCTTCGCCACCACGCCGGCCGCCAGCACCGCCAGCGCGCCGCCCAGCAGCCAGCGGTTCAAGCCGATCGCACGGCCCTGCAGCAGCGCCCGCCGGCCGAACCAGGCGCCGAGCACGAACAGCAGCTGCCAGGCCAGCGGGTTGAACTCCACCTCCGTCCCGCCGAGGCCGGGCAGGTGCCAGCCCCATTCCTGCACCGCGGCATACAGCAGCAGGCTCGGCGCCAGCGCCCAGGCGCCGATGCGCCCCACCAGCCAGAGGAAGCCGGGCAGCAGCAGCATGGACCAGAGGAACACCGGCAATATGCCCATCTCGAGCGGCTGCCACAGCAGGGTCGCGGCGCCGGGCAGGGCGAACCAGGGCGCGTCCAGCAGCCAGCCCCAGCCGAGCCGCCGCACCTCCCCGGGCACCGGCACGGCGATCTCCATGGCGATGACCAGCGCCGCCATGCCGCAGACCACCACCATGTGGGTGGTCCAGAGCCGGCGGAGCCGCGGCAGCAGGTCCAGCAGCCCGGCCCGCCATCCCCCGCGATGCGCCTTCAGGGTGAAGACCGAGCCGAGCGCGAAGCCGGACAGGTAGACGAACTGCTCCGAGCTGTCGGACAGGCCCCAGGCCGCGGTGATCAGCCAGGCGCCGATCAGCGAGCCATGCGCATGCGAGGCGAAGATCTGCAGCTGCAGCCAACCGCGCAGCAGGTCGAGCCGCGTGTCACGGGCCGGTCGCTGCAAGTTCGGTCTTTGCGAGTCCGGTGGCTGCAGGCTCATGCGCGTCAGGCCGCCTTCAATCCCAGGAAGGGGGCATAGCGCCGCAGCAGCGCCAAGGCTTCCTGCCGATGGGCGAAGAGCACGAAGGCGGCGACCAGCCAGGTGACGCAGGCCTCCTTGAACAGCTTGGCGCCGTCCTCGTAGGGGTCGATGCCGAGCGGGGTGAACAGGTGGAAGAAGATCGCGCCGGACATGATCCCCATGGCGAAGGCGGCGCCGAGCACCCGGGTGCGCGGGATCAGCACGAGGATGGAGGCGGTGATCTCCATGCTGGCGACGAACAGCCGGAAGGGCTTCTCCGGGATGCCGCTCCAGGCGCTGAGACGGTCGAAGACCAGGGTCGGGCCGGCGAGCTTGAACTGCTCGTAGTAGAGGAACTCGTAGGCGATCCAGAGCGCGCCGGCCCAGGCCAGCAGGCGCAGGATGCGGTCCTTGTCCCATCGCGGGCTGGGGTCCTTGTCGGGTGTCATGGCGGTGTCTCCGGGTGGCGATGAGGCTTCGCCGATGCGGCGCGGGTGGTTACGTGGCCGCCTTGGGCCTGGACCGGCCGCGCCGCCAACCCCATCTGCCGCCGCAGGAGGATCCCCGCATGAAGCTCCCCGGACCTGACCATCCCATTACCATCACGCCCCATCCGAAGCGCGTGCGCGTCAGCTTCGCCGGCGCGGTGGTCGCCGACAGCACCCGCGCCCTGCGGCTGCAGGAGGCCAGCTACCCCGCCGTGCTCTACATCCCGCGCGAGGATGCCGACCCGGCGCTGCTGCAGCGGACCGAACGCAGCACGCATTGCCCCTACAAGGGCGATGCCAGCTACTACAGCATCGAGGCCGGCGGCCGCCGTGCCGAGAACGCGATCTGGAGCTACGAGACGCCCTATCCGGCCATGGCCGAGATCACCGGGCATCTCGCCTTCTACCCGGACCGGGTCGACCGGATCGAGGAATTGTAGCCGGCGCAGGGCGGCCGCTGCGGCGGCTCGCCCGCCTCGCCGATCAGCTCGAAGCGGAAGGGCTTCTCGGCGTCCGGGTCGAAGGTGACGACCACGGCCTGGACGTCGGCCTCGCCCGGCACCTGCAGGCGGGTGAGGTTGGGCGCCGCCTCCAGCGGTTCGTGCACCGCGAGGAAATGGCTGTCGCCGTTCAGCAGCAGGACGGGACGGCGGAAGGCGGCGGCCTGCTGGGCGATGGCGTCGCGGATCGCCTGGTAGCCGCTGTCGTAGCCGTTGCCGCAGACCTGCTTGAAGAACAGGTCGGCCTGGATGCCGATCACCGCGCCGCGCGCCTCGGGGGCGGCGGCGAAGCTCTCGGCCAGCCAGGCGCGGTTGGCGGCGTCGCGCACGGCGAATTCGGCCATGGCCGCGGCGCCCTGCGGCAGGTTGCGGGCGCCGGGCTCGCCGGGGTCGCCGGGGCGGCCGTTGTTGCTGCCGGGCACGCTGAGGGTCAGGAACAGCACGCCGTCGCGCATCCAGCGGGCATTCTCCACCGTCGGCGGCTGCTGCCGGACCAGCGGCAGCGCGCCGCGGCCGAGCGGCTCGGCATCGCGGAAGAAGCGCTGCCGCAGCAACGCGAGGCGCTCCAGCGGGTCGAAGCGGCCGGCGCGGTCCTGCCAGCAATCGGTCCATTCATTGTCGCCGGGCGTATAGACCAAGCGGGTGGTTGGCCAGGCCCATCCAGCGGAAGGCGCGCAGCATCACGTCGTCGGTGCACAGCTCCGACCCGCCCTTGGTGTCGCCGAGGAAGACGGAGAAGCTCGGCCGGGCGGCGTTGATGGCGGCCATCAGCCGGGCCACCCGCGCCTCCTCCGCGGCGCAGCGGTCGGGGGCTTCCGGCCGGCAATAGGGCATGTCGCCGAAGGCGACGAAGCGCACCGGCTCGGCCCGTGCAGGACAGGCGGGCAGCGCCAGGCCGAGCAGGCCGGCCAGCAGCAGGTGGCGCATCGGGTCGATCCTCGGGTTGGCGGACCATGGTCCTTCGATCGCGGGCCGCCCGGCAAGGGCCAACCGGCCGCCACCACGACGCCCCGGCCCGGCGGCACGCCGTCCCGGCATCGCCACCGGGCGCGGGCGCAGCCAAGGGCCGGCGGGCGTCCCTGCCCGACTGCAGCGGCCCCGACCCCAGCGAAGGTCACGGTCGCGGATGGGATCGGCACCATCCTGGCCTTCGCCTGCCCCGCGTGGTCCATTTCGCTGGCACGGCGACCACCACCGTGGGGACCGTCCCGCAGGAGGACCAGGCCATGGGCATCATGCTGGCATTCGCCCCGTTCATCGTGTTCGCCGTGATCGAGAGGATCACGGATCCGACGCTCGGCCTCCTGGCCGGGGCCCTGGCCGCGGCCGCGCTGCTGCTGCGGGACCGGCTCACGCCGGGCCGGTCGCCGAAACTCCTCGAGATCGGCACGGCGCTGCTGTTCGGCGGGCTATGGCTCTACGCGGTGGTGGTGCATCCGGCCTGGTCGGTCATCGGCGTCAGGCTGCGGGTCGATGCCGGGTTGCTGGCGATCGTCCTCGGCTCCATGGCCATCGGCCGCCCCTTCACGCTGCAATACGCGCGCGAACAGGTGGCGCCCGAGCTCTGGGCCAGCCCGGAATTCCTCCGGATCAACACCGTCATCACCGGGGCCTGGGCGCTCGCCTTCCTGGTGATGGTGGTCGCCGAGTGGGCCTTGACCAGCGTCCCGGGCATGCCCCGCCCGGCCGGCATCCTGGCGATCGTCCTGGCGCTGGTCGGGGCGATCAAATTCACCGGGTGGTATCCCGGACATGCGAGGGCAGCGCGCAAGCCGTAACCGCGGGCCAGGCGCAGCCAGGGGGGGGCGACCCAGGGAGGTGCGGCCAGGGCTGACGTTACCCTCGGCGGCAAGCAGCCGCACCGGGATGGGCGGCGCGGCCGCGGGCACCGCGGTGACCAGCAGGTCGGCGCCGGCCCGGGCATAGGCGGCGGCATCGCCGGCCTCCACCCCGCCCACCGCGATGCGGACGCGGCGGTCCAGCGCGGCGACGGCGCGCACCGCCTCCGCCACCTGCTCCGGCGCCATGCCTTCCAGCAGCACGGCATCGGCGCCGGAATTGGCGGCCAGCACCGCCTCGTCCACGCTGCCGGCCTCGACCACGATGCGGCGGTCCGGCTGCGCCGCGCGCAGCCGCGCCAGCCACTCGCGCGGCGGCAGCCGGCCGAGGAAAGCGCGGTGTGCCGCCCCCACCTGGATACTGTCCGAAAGGCCGAAGCGGTGCGGCGTGCAGCCGGCCACCATGACCGCCTTCAGCAACAGGTCCCTGGCGCCCGGCGGCGGCACCGCCGCGCAGGCGACGGCGATATCCGCCCTGCCCTGCCGCGCCGCCAGCAGGATGCGCCGCGCCGCGGTCGCCATGCCGGCGCCGGCCGCCAGCAGCCGCTGCGCGGTGGCGGCGGCCGGCAGCAGCGCGGCGCAGCGACCCTCGGCCTGGAGGATGTCGGCCCCCTCCTCCAGCTGGCAGCCGCTGCTGCCGAAGCGCCGCACCGCGCCGCAGCCGGCCAGCAGGAAGAGCCGCTCGGCCTCCTCCACGCCGCAGAGGGTCATCGGCCCGCCGGCGCGCAGCAGGGCGCGGCCCGGCCGGTCGCCGAGGCCGAGGCCGAGCGTGGTCATGTCGCCCTGCGGCGCATCCTCGCGCAGCAAGGCCTCGAGCGTGGTGGTGGCGATCAGGAAGGGCATGCCGGCCAGGGTGGCACGCGGCGGCCGGGCCGGCCTTGCGAAGCGCGCAGCCCAGGTGCCGCCGCCGCGCATCCTGGCACCCGGGCGCCACCGTGCCGGCGGCGATCCGGGTCGCGTCAGGCCTTGCCGACCATGACGTCGGAGGCCTTCACCACGGCGAAGACGCTGTCGCCCGGCTTCAAGGCAAGGTCGGCCACCGCCTCGTTGGTGATGGAGGCGACCACCTTGCCGCCGCCGGCGAGGGCGATGGTGACATGCGCTGTCGTGGCGCCGGGCGAGACGGCCTCGACCGTGCCGGGCAGCTGGTTGCGGGCGGAAAGCTTCATCGGTGGTCTCCTTGGGGATGCCGGGCCGCGGCATGGGACGGTGCCACCGTGGTGCGGCCCGGGCCGGTTGCCTGCTCAAACCCCCGTGTTTGCCTTGGGAAGGATGGCGACGCCGAAGTGCAGCGGGGTCGCGGCCAAATCGGCGCGCCAAGGCCGGCGGCGCACCGCGACGGGACGGCGACGGGCCGGTGGCGTTCCGCCGGAGGCTGCCGACCACCCGCGCCCCCGGGCTGGCCGGCGCATCGGCCGCAAGTGCGTACCGGCCGCAAGGACTCGGCCGCAGGGACGATGCCGGGCGGCGCCTCGCCACGCGCCGCCGCAGCGGCGCGGCGCGGACATCCTCCGGCTGGGCCAGATGGCGCGCCAGGTCGCCTCCTGCGCCCGCGGCGCGTCCTGCGGCGAAGCCGGGCGCGGGTTATCCTGCGCCAGCGCGGCGCGCCGTGCCGCGATGCCCGGGGCGCCGAGCCGGCCGGCGTGCCGTCGCATGGCGGGTCCTTCGCGGGCTGCTGGCATTGCCGCAATGCGGGATACGGCAAGGAAGACCCGGACGCCCGCGCCGGTTGCCTTCCCGCCACGCCCTTGCTAGCCCCCGCCGGTGCCCGACACCCCTGCATTCCCCTTGACCGGGGCCCCCTTGGCCGGGACCCCCTTGGCCGGGGCCGCCCCCCTGACCGGGACACCGCCCGCCCTGCGGACGGAGGATTTCGACTTCGCGCTGCCGGATCGGCTGATCGCCCAGGCGCCGGTGCGGCCGCGCGATGCGGCGCGGCTGCTGCTGGTGCAGCCGGACGGGCTGGCGGACCTGACGATGCGCGACCTGCCCGGCCTGCTGCGGCCGGGCGACGTGATGGTGGTGAACGATACGCGGGTCATCCCGGCCCGGCTGCATGGCCGCCGCGGCGACGCCGCCATCGAGATCATGCTGAACCGCGCCGAGGCCGACGGCACCTGGGAGGCGCTGGTGCGCAATGCCCGCCGGCTGCGCCCGGGCGACAGCATCGCCATCGACGGCGCCCCCGGCCTGCCCTGCCGGGTGCTGGCGCGGGAGGGCGGGACGGCGCGGCTGGATTTCGGCCGCGACCCGGCGGCGCTGGCGGCGGCGCTGGACCATGCCGGGGAGATCCCCCTGCCCCCCTACATCGCCCGGCCGGACGGGCCGCGCCCGGAGGACCGGGAGGACTACCAGACCCTGTTCGCCGCCCGCGCCCGGCGCGGTGGCGGCGCCGACCGCCAGCCTGCATTTCACGCCGGCGCTGGTCGCGGCGCTGGAGGCCCGGGGCGTGCAGCGCGCGACCGTCACCCTGCATGTCGGCGCCGGCACCTTCCTGCCGATGCGGGCCGAGGACCCGCGCGCGCACAGGCTGCACGCGGAATGGGGCGAGGTGACGGAGGCGGCGGCGGCGGTGATCAACGCGGCGCGGCCGGCCGGCGGGCGGATCGTCGCCATCGGCACCACGGCGCTGCGGCTGCTGGAGACGGCGGCGCTCGGCGGGGTCGATCCGCGGCGGCCGGTGCACGCCTTCCGCGGCCTGACCGACATCTTCCTGCTCCCCGGCCACCGCTTCCGCGCCGCCGACCTGCTGATGACCAACTTCCACCTGCCGCGCAGCACGCTGTTCATGCTGGTTTCCGCCTTCGCCGGCACGGCGCGGATGCGGGCGGCCTACGCCCATGCGATCGGGCAGGGCTACCGCTTCTACAGCTATGGCGACGGCAGCCTGCTGAGCCTGGAGACCGCCGTCGCCGGCCCCGGCGAAGGCACCAGCGAAGCCGAGGGACGAGGCGCGTGACGCTGCACTGGACCAGCTGGCGCAGGACGGCGCCGCCCGCCGCGGCGTGCTGCACACCGCGCATGGCGAGGTCGAGACGCCGGTCTTCATGCCGGTCGGCACCGCCGGCACGGTGAAGGCGATGACCGCCGACAGCGTCCGCGCCACCGGCGCCCGCATGGTGCTGGGCAATACCTACCACCTGATGCTGCGCCCCGGCGCCGAGCGGGTCGGCCGGCTCGGCGGCCTGCACACGCATGATGGACTGGCAGGGGCCGATCCTGACCGACAGCGGCGGCTACCAGGTGATGTAGCCTGAACGAGCTGCGGCAGATGGACGAGGACGGGGTGACGTTCCGCTCGCACCTCGACGGCACGCAGCACCGGCTGACGCCGGAGCGCTAGCGTCGGACATCCAGCGGCTGCTGGATGCCGACGTGACCATGTGCCTCGACGAGTGCACGCCCTTCCCGGCGACCGAGGACGCAGGCGGCGACGTCGATGCGGCTGTCGATGCGCTGGGCGAAGCGCTGCCGCGAGGCCTTCGTGCCGCGCCCGGGCTACGGGCTGTTCGGCATCGTCCAGGGCAGCGTCTTTCCGGCTCTGCGGGCCGAGAGCGTCGCCGCGCTGACCGCGATCGGCTTCGAGGGCTATGCGGTCGGCGGGCTGGCGGTGGGCGAAGGCCAGGCGGCGATGTTCGGCGTGCTGGACTGCACCATGCCGCTGCTGCCGGCCGACGGCGCCGCGCTACCTGATGGGCGTGGGCACGCCGGACGACATCCTCGGCGCCGTGACGCGCGGCATCGACATGTTCGACTGCGTGATCCCGACCCGCGCCGGGCCGCACCGGCCGCGCCTATACCCGGCGCGCGGCAGCTGAACCTGCGCAACGCCCGCCACGCCGAGGATGCCGGCCGCTCGACCCCGGCTGCGCCTGCCCCGCCTGCGCGCGGCACAGCCGCGCCTATCTGCACCACCTGATCAAGGCGGAGGAGATGCTCGGGCCGATGCTGCTGACCTGGCACAACGTGCAGTATTACCAGGACCTGATGCGCGGCCTGCGGGAGGCCATATCCGCCGGGCGGCTGGCGGCGCGGGCGGCGGAGCTCGAGGCCGGCTGGGCGGCGGGCGACGCGCCGCCGGACGATGCCGCCGCGGCGTCGTTGGCCGAGGACCGGGAGACGCTGCGATGACGAAGGCCACCACGGACACCTCCGGCCTGACGCTGCTGGGGCACCACGTCACCGCGCCGACCTCGCCGGAGGCGGCGGTGCTGGAACGCGTGCCGAACCCGCATCCCGGCATCGCCTATCTGGTGCGCTTCGCGGCGCCGGAGTTCACCTCGCTCTGCCCGATGACCGGCCAGCCGGATTTCGCGCACCTGGTGATCGACTACGTGCCGCGGCGATTGGCTGGTCGAGAGCAAGTCGCTGAAGCTCTATCTCGGCATCCTTCCGCAACCACGGCGCCTTCCACGAGGCCTGCACCGTGGCGATCGCCCGCCGGCTGGTGGAGGCGCTGGCGCCGGCCTGGCTGCGGATCGGCGGCTACTGGTATCCGCGCGGCGGCATCCCGATCGACGTCTTCTACCAGACCGGCCCGGCCCCGGCCGGCTCTGGGTGCCGGACCAGGGGGTGCAGCCCTATCGTGGGCGGGGCTGAGCCCGCGACCTGATCCGGGCCGAGGCGATTCGCCTCGGCTTCGACAGCGGTCGGCTTCACCGAGGCGCTGCTGCCGGCGGCGGTGCGGGCGCGGCTCGACGCCTTCCTCGAGGCCGGGCAGCACGGGACATGGGCTGGCTGGCCGAGCGCGCGGCGCAGCGGGCGCAGCCGCGGGCGCTGTGGCCGGAGGCGGTGAGCGTCGTCTCGCTCGGCCTGTCCTACGCCCCGGACGAGGACCCGCTGGCGGTGCTGGCGCGGCGCGACCGCGGCGCCATCTAGCGTCTATGCCCAGGCAGGCGGGACTACCACGACGTGGTGAAGGGCGGCTGAAGGCGCTCGGGCGCTGGCATGGCGCAGCGCTTCGGCGGCGGACCTGAAGGTCTTCGTCGATACCGCGCCGGTGATGGAGAAGCCGCTGGCGCAGCAGGCCGGGCTCGGCTGGCAGGGCAAGCACACCAACCTGGTCTCCGGGCGCACGGCTCCTGGCTGTTCCTGGGCGAAATCTACACCACGCTGGACGCTGCCGCCCGACCCGCCCGAGGGCGACCATTGCGGCTCCTGCCGCGCTGCCTCGCGGTCTGCCCGACCGATGCCTTCCCCGCGCCCTACCGGCTGGATGCGCGGCGCTGCATCTCCTACCTGACCATCGAGCACAAGGGCCCGATCCCGGAGGAACTCCGCGTGCCGATGGGCAACCGCATCTATGGCTGCGACGACTGCCTGGCGGTGTGCCCGTGGAACAAGTTCGCCAGCGGCCATGCCGAGCCAGGCTTCGCGCCCCGCGCCGCGTTGCAGGCGCCGAAACTCGCCGAGCTGGCGGCCCTGGACGATGCCGGCTTCCGCGCGTTGTTCAGCGGCAGCCCGGTGAAGCGGATCGGGCGGGACAGGTTCGTGCGCAACGTGATGATCGCGGTGGGAAATTCGGCGGAGCCGGCCTTGCGTGGCGTGGCGCAGGCGCGGGCGGAGGATGCCGACCCGGTGGTGGCCGAGGCTGCCCGCTGGGCCGCCATGCGGCTGGAGGCGTGATGCGCGACGATGCCGCCCTGGTGCTGTTCAGCGGCGGCCAGGATTCCGCGACGTGCCTCGCCTGGGCGCTCGACCGCTTTGCGAGCGTCGAGACCATCGGCTTCGACTACGGCCAGCGGCACCGCGTGGAACTGGAGGTGCGCGGGACCTTCCGCGCGCGGCTGGCGGCGGAGAACCCGCATTGGGCGACGCGGCTCGGGGAGGACCATGTCCTGGCGCTCGACGCATTGCGCGCGATCTCCGACACCGCACTGACGCGCGACACCGCCATCGCCATGCAGGCGGATGGGCTGCCCAACACCTTCGTGCCCGGCCGCAACCTGGTCTTCGTCACCTTCGCCGCGGCCCTGGCCTATCGGCGTGGGCTGAAGCACCTGGTCGCCGGCATGTGCGAGACCGATTACTCCGGCTACCCGGATTGCCGCGACGACACGCTGAAGGCGCTGCAGGTCGCCATCAACCTCGGAATAACGGGGATACAGGCGCAGTTTGTGATGCGCCATCTGGATTCGTGCACACCTTGCAACGGTCAGTTCAGCTCGCTGCGGAACACTTATTGTCTGGTTTCGACCTTGGGGCGCAAACAACCTCCCTCGGAATTGGCGTCGCGGCTGCGAGTAGCGGTTGCGCGCGAGCGGGCACGACGGCACCAACCGCTTTCGACTAGATTGGTTTCTGCCTGGAACCCCTTTGTCGACCGTATCGAGAGCATGTTCGCAAGATTCATGATTCCCGCCACTGCGGGACTTGTCAGTGCGGTGCTGTGCTTCGGCTTTGTGATCGGCTTCTTTGCGGTACCGTCGCAATTGTCTGCAGCGAACGATCTGCCGAGTGGACTCTATATACCGGCGAAACTCGCGTCAGCGCCATTTTCTGTCCAGGACAATTGTGGCCCGGAGCTACCGGTAGTGGTGGAAGCTTACGTCGATGCCGCAGGACGCGTGCAGGACTATCGCATTATCTCCAATGAGCCGCCCTCGGACCTGCCTAAACTGCGTTCGGAGCTGGACAATGCGCTCATCTTCGCGCAGTTTGCCCCGGCGGTCGCATTCGGAAAGCCCTCGCCGAGCCGCGTCGTGGTGTCATTTTCACGAGTGAATGTACACGCCTGACGGCGTTGCCTTCCCAGTAACATACTCGTAAACTAGATAAACCAGCTCAGTCCAGGAATCCACGGAGGCAGCTCTGCCCGGCATTCGTTTCAAGTCTCTGCTTTGCGCAGTCCTTTTCGCAGGCTTGTCCACTTCTGTGTTCACGGAAGCACAGTCCATTCAATTGCATAAGCACAAAGGGAAAACTGCCAAGACTCCGGTCGCAACGGCGGGAGCCAAGCAGGACGCTGGCCGCATTTATGGCAGCGCGGATCAGAAACTGACCGTCGAGCCCAACGAGACCTTTTTTTCGATGCTGGCAGCGCTCAACGCCTGCGGATACGATCAGGAGTTGGAGAAGTCAGACCCTTTGCGCAAGACTCTGCGCGAAGAGGTACAAGCCAACATCGCGGCCTCTGAAAGCGCGGACGCGGTCACGAAGCAGCTCTGCGGGTTTTATCACGACCACGACACGGGAGAGGCGTCGCGCACCTTAGCGCAGTACGTATCTCTCGGGCTGTTCGCTACCCAACCGCCAAACATCGCTCTTTCGGTCAAAGAGGCGGACCTACCTCCGGATGCGAGCGCCGTTCTGGGCTTTTTGCCGTTGCTGCAACGCTTTTACGAGTCTGCCAAACTGCATGACATCTGGCTCAAGCACCAGCGCGATCTAGAGGCGATGATCTTGAAGCTGCACGATCCTCTGCACGACATGATCACGCAGACAGACCTCTACCTGAAGCTTCCATTCACGGGCGTCGCCGATCGACGCTTTTCGGTGATCGTTGACCCGCAGGGCGCGCCGGGAGTGGTCAATGCCCGTAATTACGGAAACGACTATTCCATCGTCGTCTCGCCCGCGGCGAATGGCTCGTTAAAGCTCGAGCAGATACGGCATACCTATCTGCACTACGTTCTGGATCCGTATGCCCTCGCGCGCGGGAGTTCGATGCGCCGACTTCAGCCGCTGCTGGACACTGTTCGTACGGCGCCGCTCGACGACACCTATAAGAGTGACATCACGCTGCTCGTCATCGAATCTCTGATCAAAGCGACGGAGATACGGATCAATGCCCCCGCGCATTCCGGGGCAGCGATAGCCAAGCTGGACAAGAAAGAGGCCGAGCAGCAGCGCGCGGCGCTCGAGTCGAACCGCACTTCGAGCGTACAGCAGGCAATGTCTCAGGGATTCATTCTTACCCGTTACTTCTATAACAAACTGGGCGAGTTTGAGCAGTCCCCCGCGAGTTTCAAGGACGACTTCGGAGAGATGCTCTACGCGATCGATATTCCCGAACAGAAGAAGGTCGCGGAAAACACGGTGTTTGCAGCGCAATCGTCGCGAGACATCCTTGCCTCGACGACCCCCTCGGAAGGCCAGGGCATTCAGCTGGCCGAGTCGAAACTATCCCAGGGCGATTACCGGAATGCACAACGGCTCGCCCAGCAGGTACTCGATCACGAGGGCCCAGAGTCGGGACGAGCGCTCTTCGTGCTGGCGATGGCATCCTCGAAAGAAGGCGAGATGCAGGAGGCGCGGAGCTACTTCGAGCGCGCCCTGCAAGTGGCAAAGGAACCCCGACTGCTCGCGTGGTCGCATATCTATCTGGGAAGGATCGCCGATTTGCAGGAAAATCGCGAAGCCGCCCTCATGCATTACAACGCCGCTCTTAATGCGGGAGACGACTCTGCCGACACGAAAACCGCTGCGAAAAAAGGGATCGACCATCCTATGCAGCCGCCCAAGGGTTCTGCTCCATCGGATCAATGAGTCTGTTACGAGACTATCGACAAATCTCTGAAAGCCTGGGCCACAGTTTCAACCGTCCAGAGCTGCTGGTACAGGCGCTGACGCACAGTTCGTTCGCGAACGAGAATGATAGTGCAGAGCAGGGCTCCGGCGACAATGAACAGCTTGAGTTCTTAGGGGACGCGGTGCTCAGTCTGACTACCAGCGAACATCTTTGCCAGCACTTCCCAAAGTACTCTGAGGGCGAGCTCTCAAAACTTCGCGCCCATCTTGTAAGCGCACGCCACCTCGCGAAGGTGGGTCGCTCTTTGCGCCTAGGCAACCATCTCCTGCTGGGCAAAGGCGAGGAACGCACGGGAGGACGCACGAAACCGGCGCTTCTGGCCGACTGTGTCGAAGCTCTCATCGCCGCGCTTTATCTCGATGGAGGGCTGGATGCTGCGCGCACTTTCATACTTGGAGTGATCGTAACGCCGGAGTTGGAACGTATGGGGAGCGACCCTGCTGCCCGCACTGCGCGCACAGATTTCAAGTCCACCCTGCAAGAGGTGCTACAGGCCCATGGGCGACCGCAACCATCCTACGAGGTGACCTCGCAATCGGGTCCCGAACACAACACTACTTTCCTCATTGAATTGCGATTGAACGATGAGTGTATCGTCAAGGGCGAGGGAAAGAGCAAGAAGATCGCAGAGCAGCATGCAGCAGAACTCGCGCTGCAGTATTTGCGTACTCATTCTTTGCAGGACCCTGTATGAGCACGACCATCCATCCCGATGCGTCCGAGACCAGAGAGCAGACTGCGCCGGAGACCCGGACTGACTGCATTCCTGTGCAGGCGACGTGGATGTCAAGCTTTCAATCTCTGCTTACGACCGTGATCGTAGCGATCTTCGTAATCACATTCATCGTGCAGGCGTTCCAGATACCCTCAGAATCGATGGAGAATACGCTGCTGATCGGCGATTACCTGCTTGTAGATAAAGAACACTTTGGCACCTCTCCTGGCCCCATACACGTCTTACCGTATGACACAGTCAAGCGTGACGACATCATCGTCTTTCGCTATCCGATACACCCAGAACAGCACTTCGTGAAGCGGGTAATCGGCATCCCCGGTGACCGCATCAAGCTGCAGCACGGAGCAGTGTTTGTGAATGGCAAATATCTGAGTGAGCCATACGTCATTCGAAAATCTCACCTACGCGACAATTACAGTGATGACTTCCCTACCGGGCGTTACGTAAATCCAAACGTTGAGGCGCGCTGGTACCTGCAGATGCATCGACTTATCGACGATCGCGGAGAACTGATCGTTCCTGAAGGGAGCTATTTCGTAATGGGCGACAACCGCGACGAGTCGCTCGATTCACGCTATTGGGGTTTTGTGCCGCGTGAAAATATTCTGGGGCGCCCTCTCGTGATTTACCTATCGGTGGATCGCGATAAGGACGCCGATATTATGCAAGATGATAAACTTCTACGTTTCACGTACTCTTTAACTCATATCCCGAGTGCAGTGCGCTGGATGCGCTGTTTCAGGATGGTCCAATAATTACGCCGTCAGGACGTTGAATCGATTGATCTGGTCCCACAAAGAGCCCAAACCTGAGAAGAAGAAAGAGACGCCGATGGAGTTTTTAAGCTCCACTTCGGCTGTACTTGTCGTCGGACTCTTCATCATCACGTTCATTCTGCAGGCATTCGAGATTCCGTCGAGTTCCATGGTCAAGACCCTCCTCATTGGAGACCACGTCTTCGTCGACCGCCTGACCCTCGCGCCCAAGACGTTATGGGCCCCATTTGTTCATTATCGCCAGCCACAACATGGCGACGTCTTTGTCTTTTTTTCACCCATCGAGCCTGGGCTGCATGTCGTGAAACGCGTCATGGGCATTCCGGGCGATCGCATCCGGTTGCAGGATGGTTTCGTCTATCGCAACGGCGAGAAGCTCGATGAACCGTACGTGCAGCATCTCGGGCCGCGTGATCCATATCGCGACGACTTCCCTTCCGTGGCTCCGTCGCTTTCGAATGTCCCAGTCTCACCCGAATGGCATTTGACACTGGCCTCCCATGTGCAGAATGGAGAGGTGGTCGTTCCGCCGGGTTACTTCTTCGCGATGGGAGATAACCGCGACGTCAGTTACGATTCGCGATATTGGGGATTCGTACCGCAGGAGAACGTTGTGGGACGCCCGCTCTTCATCTACTGGTCGTTCGACACGCCGGACAATCAGTACCTGAAGACGTCTCCTGGCGAGCGCGTTGGATTCCTGACGCACGTGGTCGTCCATTTCTTCGATGAGACGCGCTGGTCCCGAACACTTCACCTGGTCCACTGATGGCGCGCAAGCGGAGGCTTTCGATCATTGCGGCGATCGCAATCGCGATCCTCGCAGTTGCCGCGATCGTACCCGGAACCATTGAGATGGGCCGGCACAAAGCGCGACTCGCTGAGACTTTGCGGATCGAGTTGGGCCGCGATGTCACGATAGGCACCGTCCATCTACGGGTTCTGCCCGAGCCCGGCTTTACCATCGAGCGTTTCACAATTGCGGACGATGCACGGTTCGGGGCAGAGCCGTTTCTCCGCGCGGAATCTGTGGAAGCCGACCTGCGGCTTACTTCCTTGTGGCACGGAAGAATCGAGATCGCGAAGATCTCATTCGAGAACCCCAGTTTGAACCTGGTTCGCAATGCCAACGGACACTGGAATCTCGAGTCGCTATTGATCCGTGCTTCGCAGATACCGTCTGCACCCACGCCACAAGCGCATGCGGAAGCGCGTCCGCGCTTCCCTTACATCGAAGCGACAGCGGGGAGAATCAACTTCAAGTCAGGTGCGGTGCGGTCCGTATATGCACTGACGGAGGCAGACTTCAGTTTCTGGCTTGAATCCGACAATCAATGGAATGCGCGGCTGGAGGCCAAGCCCTTTCGTACCGACATGCCAATCACGGACACGGGGCTGTTCAAATTACAGGCGCGCCTCGGACGTGCTCCAGTATTGGGCGAAATGCCGCTCGAGGGCAGGGTAACTGTCGAAGATGCACAGTTAGGACAGGTCTCCAAGCTGCTCTTCGGCTCTGATGAGGGGTGGCGAGGGACTCTGGCCGCGGAATTTTCCGCGCGAGGCCGGCTGGACCAGCTGCAAGTGGCGTCGAAGTTGAGAATGACGCAGTTCAGACGCTTTGACGTGGCGGCTGGCGATACTATCAACCTGGCAGCGGATTGCAGCAGCAAATGGGTATTTGAACAAGGTCGACGGAGTCTCAATGGGCTTGCATGCAGCGCTCCGATCGGCGACGGCACTCTTGCTGTGCACGGCGACTACTCAGTCGGCGATCGCGGAGCGGCTTATAACCTCATACTGCAGGCTCACGCTGTTCCGGCCGATCAGCTTGCGCTTATCTATCGCAATGCACGTCAGAATGTCGCACCCGACCTTCAGGCACATGGACATGCGGAGGGCAGCTTCTCTTTTACCAAGGGTATCGAGGGCCCGGAGCGCATAGATGGCTGGGGTGAGTTGAGTGGCCTGCGGATCGAGTCTTCCAGGCTAGGTGCTCCATTCGAAGTCGCCGAATCGATCAGGCTGACCACTCAGCCCTCGACGCCCGTCAACACCAGCCATACGAAAACAAGGCTCTCACCGCAGGAGAGCGATGCAATGGCGCAAGGCATCACAGTATCTCCATTCAACGCTCGCGAGATCGGTACGGTTTCGGGAACGCTGAGTTCGGCCAGTTATCAGCTCGCGATCAATACAGATGCGGATGTTCCAGCACTCTTGCGCTTCGGGCAGACATTCGGCTTGGCAGTTCCTTTCTCGGTGCAACAGGGGCATGCAAAAGGGGATCTTTCCATCCGAGGCGGTTGGACCGGTTACAAGCACGCAACAGTCGCCGGTGAACTGACTCTTGCAAACATTGTTTCTGGAAGTGACGCGAAAGAGATCCATATCGATTCGGCACATTTGTTTCTGAGTGACAACATCGCTCAAATCCGCGATCTGCATGCTTCTTTCCCTTCCGCAAGTTTCTCAGCAACGGGAAGCGTTGCGGTCGCCAGGCCCTGCGCTGTCGCGCTCGATTGCAACTATGTTGCAGATATACAAATCGCGCAGTTTGATCTTGCAAAGATGCAGCCGCTGTTCGCGTCCGATACCGGCGTGTTCCGCAATCTTTTCACTCGGAGTTCGTGGTTTGAACGGAACCGGCAGACTCTAGCACGCCTCAAGATCTCAGGAACTGTACGCATTGGACATCTGCAGGGCGGGAAGGTGGTCGCCTACAATGCGGCAACCGCATTTCGACTCTCCGATAGCAAGCTGACTCTGAGTCATACGGCTGCCGACGGATTTGGAGGAAGTCTGAAATCCGAAACGGCTGTGCTAGATCTCTCGGGAGTTGCACCAAGCTACACTGTTTCCGCCAGCCTGAACCGGTTGAATCTCGGTTCGCTCCTGGACCTGTTTGCCGATGCGAACATCACGGGAACGCTGGATGCCAATGTGCAGCTCCAAATGGACGGCGTCAGCGTCTCGGAGCTCTCGCAGTCGGCGATTGGGACGGCGGATGTGCAACTCGTCAATGGCATCCTCGGCCAAGGCCAGGATGCTTTCCACTATCGCCGTCTTATGGGCAAGTTGAACATCGCTGACCAACGCATCACGCTTGCGAAGACGAACGCCACCGGGGCCGCAGGAAAGCCATGGCAGGCATCCGGCAATGTAAGCTTTGCCCGGACGATGAATCTTGAATTTACGCGCGGCAACGATCACATCAGTGTCATCGGCCCAGTAACGGGCAAAGTAGAAGCCCGGGCATCTAAATAAACGTGAAATCCGCATTCCTATGTGCAGAAAGTGTCGCAAAGCTGTGACTATCCGTAAATCGAACTACAAACTGCTACCGATCTTCCTATTGCTTGCCGGGCTGCTATTCGCATCGCAGCAGCATGAAAGGCAAACGGCGCAAGAAGCCGTCGTTGCCAAACTCAACTATCTCAGAGAGAACGCCGCAAGAAAGCGCCCCGACAGCAAACCGGTCGAGTTTTCACAGAATGAGATAAACGCCTACTTTGCGGCAGGTTCCGTGCAATTGCCTCCCGGCGTGCAGAATGTAACGTATGAGTTGCATCCGCAGCAAATAATCGGGGCCGCTCAGATCGATTTCGACAAGTTTCGTGCCGGACGCAGCGACAACAATCCATTACTGGCAATATTTTCAGGTACGCATCAAGTGGTCGTGGATTCTTTCGCAGAAGGAAACGACGGACAGGCGCTCATTCGTGTGAACAGCGTAGCGGTAGACGGCGTGAATCTGCCCCGGTTTGCGATTGAAATGTTTGTGAAGCGGTATATCCAACCCAAGCACCCGGAGATCGGGATGGAGACCCGCTTTGTTATGCCAGCACGGGTGGTGACCGCGACGGTCTCGGAGCAAAAGGCCACTCTACTTCAGCGTTAGAAGCGAAGCGGCACTTTACTTAATCTCAAGTTCGTTGTCGCTCATGTCGGTTTCAGGGACACTGCCATCGTTGACTCGCGCACGCCCCGGCTTCAAAGCGGTTGTCAGCGTACCTGAAGCCTTTCCATGAGCGGGGACTAGCAACACCATCTTCTGCTCATCCTCGCCCGCGCTGACAAATACAGGAACCCGGGTGCTCACACCGCCGCTGTTTGCTACGGTTACTTCAGTGATCCACTTGCCTTCGAGCGTCTGACGCGGGATGGCACTCACGATAGACAACTCGGCGATACCCCGGTCGCGATAGACCCAGTCGTCAAAGAACCAGCTCAAATCGCGATGCGCTTCGCCTTCGATGAGCTTCTGCATGTAATCTGCGGAGCGATCGCTCTGTGCTTTGTACTGCTTAATCGCACGCTGGAGCGCGCTGTCACCGACGATGTCGCGCAGCATCCACCACACGAACATCGCTTTGCTGCGGTACCGAGATTCTTCCGCGGAATTAATCAGGTTCGTTTCACCGGAATTCACGTTCTCCGGCTCGCTGAGGGCCAGCGCGCCCATTCGATCGTCCAGGAACTTCAGTGCTGCTTCTCTGCCCTGCGCGTGCTCGCGATATGCTGCGTCGAGAAATGCTGCGTAGCCCTCTTGTATCCAAGGCCGCGGAGACTTCAAGGCGGCGTGTTCGACGGCATACAAGGTAACGGACTGCGCATCACGAGCGCCTGCCAGAGAGACAAAAGCATCTGTTCCAGAGGAGTACGGGACATCGCCTTCCTCCGGCAACTCCCAGACCTTTGCAGTCGCCGAGCGCTGCGGAAGCCATGTCGCAGCGAAACTCTCAGCGTCGTCGGTAAATGCGAGTGCCTCCGCGATCGCTGGAGACTCAGCCGCGACTGCCACCCCATTTCGCACCAGAATAGGAGCCGAGACGTTAGTCAGCACCGGGACGGCCATGCTCAACGGTTCATAGACCTTGGTCGAGCGGCGATCCCCAGCCTGAATGTTTGCCACGAATGAACTCTCTGCTTCACGTGCCCGCCAGCTCGCCAATGATTGAAAGACCGAATTCCCTTCCGTAAGATGGGCGGGTTCCAGCGATACGGGATACCACTCGACATACCCGACGCCTCGAGCTGCTGTGAATGCGGTGGATATTCGGTCCCAATCTGTCCGTAGTGCGGCGCCCGCAGGCGCGCCGACAGCAGTGAGACGTTGACTCGAATGGACTACCTTGAGCGTGTAGCGCACGTTCAATACAGTTGTTCCTCGAGTGACCAGCGGCCTGTCGAAATCGATGCGGGCTTCGTTCACCGCACCGGTGTGGTCCGCGTCGGACTTTACCTGATGTTCTGTAAATACCAGGCTTACCCCCTCGCGTTCCACCCCAAGCCATTTCGAAGTAGATGTCAGTTGCAGAAAAACACGTGGAAGGGAGATGGCCCCGTCATTCCTGATCCACAATTTTCCGGCTATGTCTGCCGACTGGTCCACCTCACTCAATCGCACATCCAATTCGGTCCGGGTAATCGTGAAACCTGTTCGTTCCGGATCTGAGGATGCGGCGACGGCGACGGCGCAGAGGAGAAAATGCAGCAGCAAGAGGACGCTTCCGGCCTTGCATACACACGCCGTGAGCCGGGCATAAATGCCAAATGCCCTCACGACCCAAGACCCTTCTGTTCTCTGGGCTTCTTCTCGACAGCTGGTGTGCCACGACGGCGCTGCCGGGCTACCTCGCACATCACGACGCCACCAGCCACGCTTACATTCAAAGAAGGAACCCTGCCCGCCATGGGAATCCTGATAACAAAATCGCAGCGCTTGCGTATCTGTTCATGCAGTCCTGCACCTTCCGCCCCGAGAACGATGGCAACGTCTTGTGTCAGATCGATCTCGTCGTAGGACTGAGTGGCGCGCTCGTCAAGTCCGACGATCCAGACACCATGCTCCTTCAGCTCTTCAAGGGTGCGCGACAGATTGGTGACCTTCGCCACCGGGACATATTCTGACGCTCCCGCCGATGATTTCACTACGGTTGCATTCACACCGACTGCCCGGCGCTCCGGAATCACTACACCATCCGCGCCGGTAGCGTTGGCGCTACGTAACAACGCGCCGAGATTGTGGGGATCCTCGATGCCATCGAGCAGAACGATGAAATGCCGTTCGCCGTTCTTCTCGCGCAACAATCGGGCAAGGTCCACATACGCCGTCCGGCCAGTCACTGCCGCGATACCCTGATGGACGACGCCTTTGCCTACAAGCCGCTCCAACTGCTCGCGATCGGTGAAGCGCACCGGGATCTTTTGTTCCCGGCACTCATCCAGAATGCGCTGGACTTTTGCATCGTTGCGGCCCTTTACAGCAGTGACGTAATCAATGCGTCGAGCCCCAGCCCGGACTGCTTCTTCCACCGCATGCACGCCATAGATCAGATTCTCGTCGCTTGTACCCGCCATTACTTCAGTTTATCCGCTTCATATTCATCCCGTTTGTGCCCTGCGTATTGCAAAAAACAAAAGCCACCCAGAGGGTAGCTTTTGTTTGAAGAGCAAGAGAAGGCTAATCGCGAACACCGTCCATAAAAGCCTTGAGCTTGCGTGAGCGGGAGGGATGCCGCAGCTTCCGCAGCGCCTTGGCCTCTATCTGCCGAATCCGCTCGCGCGTGACCTGGAAGGACTGCCCAACCTCTTCGAGCGTGTGCTCGGAGCCATCTTCGAGTCCGAAGCGCATCTTGATAACGCGCTCTTCGCGCTGTGTGAGGCTGCGCAGGACCTGTGCCGTCTGCTCCTTAAGGTTGACATTGATAACTGCCTCTGCGGGGGAGACGATCGCACGATCTTCAATAAAGTCGCCGAGGTGCGAATCTTCTTCTTCACCGATCGGAGTCTCGAGCGAAATGGGTTCCTGCGCGATCTTGAGGACCTTGCGGACCTTCGCCACTGGAATATCCATGCGCTTCGCGATTTCTTCGGAGGTAGGCTCGCGGCCGAGCTCCTGCACAAGCTGACGCGAGGTACGGATCAGCTTGTTGATGGTCTCAATCATGTGCACAGGAATTCGTATCGTACGCGCCTGGTCCGCGATCGCGCGAGTGATCGCCTGGCGGATCCACCACGTCGCATACGTGGAGAACTTATAGCCACGGCGATACTCGAACTTGTCCACGGCCTTCATCAGACCGATATTGCCTTCCTGAATCAGGTCGAGGAACTGAAGCCCGCGGTTCGTATATTTCTTCGCGATCGAGACGACGAGGCGAAGGTTAGCTTCGATAAGCTCCTTCTTCGCCTGTTCGGCGCTCATGTCGCTTTCGATGATCTTGCGCTGTGTCTTGCGAAGGTCCTGGTAGCTCGCGCCGGATTCAACCTCGAGCTTTTCGAGATCTTCCTTACAATTCTTCTGCTGTCGCTTGTACTGCTTTTTCAGCTCTTCAGAGCGGGTAGCGTTGTGCTTCTCCTCAAGCGTGTGCATCTGCCGGTCGAGCGAACGCATGTGATCGACGGTCTTGTTGACACGGTCGATCAAGCGCTTGCGTTCGGCATTCGTCCACTTCAGCTCACGGATGACACGCGAGACTGAGATCCTTTCGCGACCGACGTGCCACCGCGTCTTGCGATAGTCCTTCGGTTTCGCCTTTTTGTTGATCGTCTCGAGCTTTTCTTCGTATTGCTGCGCCTTCTTGAGGTGCTTGTCGATATCGGCCAGCTTGGCGAGGGTTTGCTTGACGCGATTGTTCAGGACTTCGTCCGTGATTTCTTCTTCGTCGAAGATGATCACGTCTTTTACGTTCCGGACACCGCGCTTGAGGTCTTCGGCGATGGCAAGTGTTTCGCGGATCACGATCGCCGAGCGCGAGATCGCCTTCATCACGCCATTCTGGCCACGCTCGATGCGCTTTGCGATCTCAACCTCGCCCTCGCGGGTCAACAGCGGAACCGTACCCATCTCACGCAAATACATGCGGACCGGGTCGTTTGTTTTCTCTAGTGCACCTGGAGTGAGGTCAAGTTCAACATCCTCACCCTCTTCAAGGTCCCCGCGTTCGAAGTCGCCGTCCAGTTTGCCAGGAGCGCCCTCGAGCACATCAATGCCTTGGGTGCCAATAGTCGTCAACAGATCGTCGAGGTCGTCGGCGGCGTTCATATCTCCCGGAACGAAGTCGTTTACTTCGTCGTAGGTGAGATAGCCTTTTTCTTTACCAACATCGATGAGCTTTTGAATGTCGTCTTGTTCGTATTTATCGTCGAGAGCCAAGAGGCGGTCTTCTCCCCATGTGTTACTTTGAATGATTACGGGCGGGCGGTTAACGGATTGAGCGCATTACGCCAAGATAGCTAGAATAGCATATCCGACGAGATCCCGTCCTTCAACGGACACCCACACAGTGATGCCCCGCTCTTTCCTTTTAATTACTTAGATGTCGAAGCGGCAGCTAACGTCGCAGGCCAATACCCATGGTGAGCCGGAGGCCCGAAACCCGGGAATCGCACCCAGATCACCGCTCCCAGACGAAGGCATCGAATGTGCGGTCGATCGTGAAGCCCAGATGACGATACAACTCGACCGCAGAGGCGTTCTGCTCGGTGACGGTGAGGGTGAGTGTCTTTATGCCAGTGGAGGAGACCTCCCGGGCGCACATCGCGATCAGCATGGTTCCGAGTCCCTTGCCCCGATAGGAGGGGAGCAGACAGACCTGTGTGATGTGCCCTACGTCCGCACGCACGCGGGAACAAAGCAAAAGCCCGACCATTTGGCCAGTCTGTTCGTCCAGGGCAACAAAGGATGCGCTCGACTCAAATGCACCGCAACCGGGGAAACGGACAATATTGTTCAGGAACCGTAACGAGCCGGAAGCAGACCGGTATTGGTCGTTGATGATGGAATCCACATGCCCTGCGTAGGAGCGTGTGATGAGGGCGGCGGCGGTCTGAAAATCGCCCTCCTGCCAGCGGCGTATCTTCAGGGCCGAAACATTAGCCGTGGAGCTGCGCGACGCCAGCCCCTGCGCCCCCACGCACATGAACAGCCGGCAATGCTTTCCGAACCCGGTTTCGAGAAATGGACCGGCAATGGCGCCGGTCGGCTGAAGCAGAAGTTGCGACTCGATTCGGGTGATCCCGGGCGTCTGCTGCAGGGTCTCAATTACGTGGCCAAGTAGGTTCTTTTGCAACATCTTGCGGGAATCACCGACCTTGGGACTGGCGTAACAATCTCCGATCACCGCTTTATTGCCTTCATAGACGAAAAAGGAGTAGGCGGAGAGCTTTCCCTCTTCAAGTACCGCGTATCCAGGCAGGATGCGGGCATCGGCGTAGCGAAGAATCATCTCGGCCGATCCCGAATAGTCCCAGATCAGGTCGCGGTCCCAATCTCGCGCCTCGGCTTCCAACAGGGGCCGCAGATCATGTGCGCTGAAGTGGCGGAGATCGAGCACATTCAGTGCTCCAGCCCAATTCTCGATTTGGTGCGTATGTACTGCCACAGGTACGTGAGTCTATGCCGACAACCTGAGTTGCTGCAAGGGCAGGAACCTTGGACGGCATCCCCCACCACTTGGATGCACTTTCGCGAACAGCGCGCGACAATTACGCTGCGCCGCCACCCTCTTCTATCCAATACGACTTGTCGAGGTTGTCGAACCGCGTGAACTGCTTCAGAAAAGCAAGCTGCACCGACTCCGTTGGGCCGTTGCGCTGCTTGGCAATGATGATCTTTGCCTTTCCTTCCAGCTCCGGGTTGTCACGGTCGTAGTACTCGGGACGGTGGATGAACGCAACCACATCGGCATCCTGCTCGATCGAACCGGATTCTCTGAGGTCACTCAACTTGGGTTCGCCACCCTTCTCGCGCGTTTCGGCGGCGCGGCTCAACTGAGAGAGCGCGACCATTGGCACATCCATCTCTTTCGCCATCATCTTCAAACCGCGCGAGATGGCGGAGACCTCCTGCGTGCGGTTCTCGTAGCGTTTCCCGTTCGAACCGGATGCGGTGATCAGTTGCAGGTAATCCACCACAATCAAGTCTAGCGCGCCCTGCGACTGTTTCAGGCGGCGGACCTTCGCGCGCATCTCGGAAAGCGTGATTCCTGCCGTGTCGTCGATGAATAGTGGAGCGTCGGCGAGTCTGCCAAGGCCCTCGACGAGCTTCTGGCGGTCGTCGCGGGCCAGAAAGCCGGTCCGTAGCTTGTGCGCATCCACGCGGGATTGAGAGCAGAGCATACGCATCATGAGCGATTGCCGTGACATTTCCAAAGAAAAGACGGCGACGACTTTTCTGCTCTCGCAAGAGACGTTCTCCGCAATGTTCATGGCGAAAGCTGTCTTGCCCATGGAGGGTCGCGCCGCGATGATTACGAGATCTTGTTTCTGCAATCCGCTGGTCAGGGCATCCAGATCGGTATAAAAAGTTTCGAGGCCAGTGATGCGCTGTCCATTGTCGTAGAGCTTGTCGATAGACCCGACGTTCTGCTGAAAGATCTCGCCGATCTTTACGAATCCCCCGGTCGTCCGTGCATCGCCGATTTCCAGAATCTCGCGCTCGGCCTGGTCCAGTATCTCTTCTACTGGATCGGCCTGCTCGATCGCCCGCGCCTGAACGGCGTTGCAGGTATGGATGAGATTGCGCAGGATCGCTTTCTCTTTGACGATGCGGACGTATTGCTCGATCGAGGGCCGTCGCGGCAGCCCGTCCATCAGGGACGAAATGTATGCCACGCCACCGACGCTCTCGACCTCCTTGCGCTTCGAAAGCTCTTCCGCGACGGTGATGATGTCAATCGCTCTTCCAATCGAGGAGAGCTCCTCCATCCGGCCATAAAGGCGCCGGTGAGACTCGAGGGAGAAGTCATCGGCCTTGAGCTTCTGGCTCGCCTCAAAGAACGCTGCATTGTCGAGGAAAATCGCACCCAAAATAGAGCGTTCGGCGTCGATGCTTGAGGGGAGTCCACGTTCGAGGTTGAGATCCATCGTTGCCATAGGTCAATTCGCAGAGATCGCCACAAATGAGGATACAACTGTGGTCTTGATATTAGAAAACGGCTGGCGCCAGCCGCACCAGCCGTTGAAGCGAGGATTTCTCATCGGATTCCGCCCGGCCAGTTGCCGTGGTCCTGACGGCGTCTACTCCGATGCCATGCGGGCTGCGAACTATTTTTTGGGCAGAGCGATCGGCAGCTTCCTGCTCCTACAAGTGCTGCGGCTCTGGCTTTGAGTTCGGTTCCCCGCAAGTGAACATCGCTCGCTTTGGTTGCAAGGAGTTTCGCGCCAGGTCCGTCGAAGCTCAAGTGTGACGTTGCCTACACCTGTGATTTTCCTGTGCAGAACGCGGATAGCTGTGGATGCTCTGTGAAACACGAGACAAAAACTTCACTGGTGGCGAGCCGCAGCTTACAGCGATAAGCTAGAGCCATGAGCTTTCCGACCACACGCATGCGCCGCATGCGCCGAACCGAAGGACTGCGGGCCCTGGTACGCGAAACGCACCTCTCGCCAGAAAACTTCGTGCTGCCGTTGTTCGTCTGCCCCGGGGAAGGTATTCGGCGCGAAGTATCTTCGATGCCAGGCGTCTTCAATCTCTCAGTGGACGAAGCGGTCAAGGACGCGCAGGAAGCACACGCATTGGGAATTGGCGGCATCATTCTCTTCGGCATTCCTTCGGCGAAGGACGAGCACGGGTCGGAAGCGTGCTCAGACACTGGAATCGTTCAACAGGCGCTCAGAGCGATCAAGGGTGAGTTGCCGAGGCTCGTCACCATTGCGGATGTATGCCTGTGCGAATACACATCGCATGGACACTGCGGTGTAATAGAGAAAACGGGCGATGATTTCGAGGTACGCAACGACGAGAGCATCGCGCTGCTCGCTGAATCAGCGGTTTCGTTCGCCCGAGCCGGCGCAGACATCGTCGCCCCGAGCGACATGATGGATGGCCGCGTGGCTGCGATACGTGACGCTCTGGATGATGAGGGTCTGGAGAACACGCCGGTCCTCGCTTATGCAGCGAAGTTCGCGTCGGCGTTCTATGGGCCATTTCGGGAAGCGGCCGATTCGGCTCCGCAGTTTGGAGACCGGCGTTCATACCAGATGGACGGCGCCAATCTGCGCGAAGCCATGCGTGAGATCGAGCTGGACATCGAAGAGGGTGCGGACATGGTCATGGTCAAGCCCGCCATGCCATACCTCGATGTCATTGCTGCTGCACGGGAATCCTTCGACGTGCCCATCTCCGCTTATCAGGTTTCGGGCGAGTATGCGATGATTCACGCCGCTGCACGCAACGGGTGGATCGACCTCGAACGCACCATGATGGAGTCACTGATGTCCATGCGCCGTGCTGGGGCAGGTACCATTCTTACTTACTTTGCACGGGAAGCGGCAAGACTACTGGATTGAGGGAGACTGATCCGGCGTTCCTGAATCCCAGTTGATCTTCCAGGAACCATCTGACTGACGTGCCCACACCGTAAGATATCTTCCGGTGCCGGACGGTCACCCTTTCATGCTCATCACGTAGCGGCCGCTGGTTACTCCGAGGTCACCGAAGACCTTCGAATAGTCGGGCTTCCAGCTGAGCTTAAAGCCCGGTCGCGCGTACATTTTTTTGTAATGCTCACGCACAGCTTCCTGGCCCCTTCCTTCTGCCACGGTAAACTCCGAGGAGGCAAAGTCTGCCCACGCATCGGCGCCGCGTTTCTGCGCTTGCAGAGCAAAGTCGGAGTCCGTGTGCGTGATCGCCTGCTCGTCCGCTGACTGTGAATGTTGAGTAGTGGTCTGTGCAGTGGCGGCTGGAACGAACTGGTCTCCTTGTCCGGTAAAGGAAAGCACTGCGAGAACGGGAACGGAAAACAAAGATCTGTGCTGCATAGCTACAACCTCAGACGCATTTTGTCAGAGTATTTCCCTAGTTTTCTCATTTTGGGACGAATAGCCGAGGGAGCACGACGAGCTGAGTACGATGCTGCGAAGGTGGGGCATCAACTCTTTACCGCTCCGCCTCATGCGCTGCATTACCCGCCAACCATAAGAGGATTGCGGCGACAAACGCCAATGCTGCCGAGGCGCCTAAAGGAACCTGTCCTCCGTACCGCTTCCACAGAAAGCCGGTCGCTGCACTCGATACCAGAATGCAAATACTAACGGCGAAGCTGTAAATGCCGACGGCGCGGCCGCGTACTGGTTTGGGGACGCTCGACACGACCAGCGCCTTCAACACTGGCTCAGTGAGCGCATAGAACAATCCGTAGAAAGCCATTGCGAGCCATATCGCTAACTTTGCGTCGCGTGGAGAGAGCCGCAGCGGCGCGAAAGCAAAGGTCGCGTAAACCATTGCATAAACGATGTAACCGAGCGCGGCGATCGCGTGCCGCGGAAAGCGGTCGCTCAGTCTCCCGGCGGGCCATGACGCAGCCGTATAAACCGTATTGAAGACAAGCCCCAATAAAGGGGCAAACGCAACTGCAATGCCCACTTCTTTTGCGCGCAAAACCAGAAACATGTCGCTTGATGCGCCGAGTGAAAAGAGCGCTACTATCGTGAGAACGATCCAGAAGGACCGCGGCAGGGGCAGCCCCTTGGAATCGGCTTTCGCTGCACGTTTCTCCTCATGTCTGGGCTCCCGGACAAGAAACGTGATCGCCCACACGCAGAGCGCTCCAGGAACTGCAGCGGCGAGAAACACGGAACGCACGCTCCAATTGGCCTGCCGCAACAGCAGCCAGGCCAGCAGAGGACCGAGAATTGCGCCTGCCGAGTCCGCGGCCTGGACAAATCCATAGGCCGAACCCAGCTTCCCCGGATCGACCGATTCCGCCAACATGATGTCTCGCGCGGTCCCTCTCAATCCCTTTGAGGTACGGTCCGCAAAGCGGACCAATAACACGTGCCACCATGCTGTCGAAATCGCAAGCAGCGGCTTTACTAGATTTGCCACGATATATCCGCCCGCCACCAGTGGCTTTCGACGGCTTATCGAATCGGTGATATATCCTGAGCCGAGCTTTGTGAAGGAAGCCATCGCTTCAGCGATACCTTCGATGACGCCCAGCTGAGCGGGACCGCCCCCGATTGTGACCAGGAATGCCGGCAATATCCAGTACGCCATCTCGGAGGCGATGTCGTTGAACAACGAAGTGAGCGCGAAGCCGCGGATGTTACGATTCGGATTCAGTTCCATATGAGAAGATGAATGCCATGATCGAAATCATTTGGATGTTCCAATCGCGCTCAGAGTGCCTCGAAGATTTCATTCGCATTTACGGTCCGGAAGGCGATTGGGCCCGCCTCTTCCGGCGCTCCCCAGGATATGTTGAAACTGTCCTATCCCGCGATCTGGTAACCGCCATGCGGTTCGTCGTGATCGACCGCTGGCACGATCTGGCGAGTTTCGAAGCATTCAAAGCTGCACACCTCAGCGACTATGAAGCGCTCGACCGGAAGTGCGAGAGCCTGACAACCCTTGAAGAAAAAGTCGGTGTTTTCACCACCATCAGTGGCGCCACGAACGCAGCAGTTCGATAGCGGAACTTCCGTGGAACGGCGTTGGATTGAACGTCAGCGCGAAGAGAATGACCGCCAGTACCGCAATCCATTTCTGAGTTCGTGTAAGGCCCGCCATCTCAGGCACGTGCGGATGTCGGAAGAAGGGCAGCAACAGCACCACTCCCCAGACCAGCCAACCGACCCAAGCGAAGATTCCAAGAAAGACCAGCATGGCTGCCACGAGTCTTGAGGTCGTGCGATGAAGCGACGGACGCACCGCATACAGAATGTGCCCTCCATCCAGTTGCCCTCCAGGAATCAGGTTCAGCGCGGTGGCAAACAATCCGACCCACCCCGCAACCAGCAACGGATGAGGCTGGATCGCCGCCAAGGTGCGGGGCAGGTACGAGTGAAGCATCATTCCGCGCGCGATCGTCACCGCCAAAGGAGTTCCAAACACCACATCCGGATCGATCGCGGACGGCAAGATCGGCTTTGAAAGTAAGAGCCCGGCAAACGTCAGCGGCACCGCTACGCACATGCCTGCGATCGGCCCGGCGACGCCGATGTCAAAGAGGATCCTGCGATCGCGGAACGGCGACCGGATCCTGATGACCGCGCCAAGCGTCCCGATAATCGTGGGAAAGGGCAGGAAGAACGGAAGTGATGCGTCTACCTTGTGCTTGAGGCAGTAAGCGTAGTGGCCGAACTCATGTGCGAGAAAGAACGCAAGGAGGCACAAGCTGAACGGCAACCCGTGAACGATTTCCTGTGGATGAGCTGCGATCCAGCGAAGCGGAAAAGCATCCGCATCGGCTCCAGTTCCGGAGCCGAATATCGGTAGATCGTGCAGAAAATTGTAGTTGAGTCGCGCACCTACGATCGTGCTCGTCACTAATGTCAATAACAGAAGCAGAAGATGAAGCCAGAATCGCGGACGCGCCGCACTGCTACCGACATGCACCGGCGGGGAAAGTGACTCGAGTTCTGAAATAGGGGAGTTCGGCATCCGCTGAGTTGGATGCTATCCGATGGTCTGCAACTCTTTGCCCGGCTTAAACCGAACCGCTTTTCCCGGCGGAATGTTGACTTCGGCCCCAGTGCGCGGATTGCGTCCGATCCCTGTCTTCCGGGGACGAACGTTGAACACCCCGAATCCGCGCAATTCGATGCGTTCGCCGTTTGCCAGCGCACGCTTCATGCTCTCGAAAACGGTCTCGACCGCTACTTCCGCCTTGGTTTTCGTAATTCCGGTTCGTTGGACGACTTCGTTGATGATATCGAGCTTGATCACTCTGAACCCCGCGCTTAGGGGATGCTATTGGGTGTCGACCAGCATTGTCAACGCTCAGTTCTTCGTAAGGGGCATGAGGAGGCCGAAAAAGGCAGAAATCTCCAAGCCGCCTCTCCGCTGCCTGGGTTCGGTGGATTTTCTGCGTGGCTCGGCGGCTCCGTGGTTAAATATCTCTTTCCCCCAAATCAAATCCCAGGAAGAACAGATCCCTAATGGCAATCAAAAGCGACCGCTGGATACGCAAGAACGCACTTGAACACGACATGATCAGCCCATTCAGCGAAAAGCAGGTGCGCGAAGGAGTCATCAGCTACGGCGTCTCCTCTTTCGGATACGATCTGCGCGTCGCCGACGAATTCAAGATCTTCACCAACGTCAACAACACCGTCATCGATCCGAAGAATTTCGACGAACGTTCCTTCGTCACTGTTCAGACGGATTGTGCGATCATCCCGCCAAATTCATTTGCTCTTGCGCGCTCCATCGAATATTTCAAGATCCCCCGCGACGTGCTCACCATTTGCGTGGGCAAGAGCACCTATGCACGCTGCGGCATCATCGTGAATGTCACTCCCTTTGAACCCGAATGGGAAGGCTTCGTGACACTGGAAATCTCCAACTCCACTCCCTTGCCCGCGAAGATCTACGCCAACGAAGGTCTCTGCCAGATCCTGTTTTTCCAGTCCGACGAACCGTGCGAAACCAGTTACGCCGACCGCGCGGGCAAGTATCAGAAACAGACAGGCATCGTGCTCCCGAAGCTTTAATGGCAGCACAATCTGTAAGCTGGTGACATGGCGGAGCTAACGACACAGCGCCTGAATGTCGATGCGGCGGACGCAAGCGTCTATCACCCCACGCTGATCAAAGCCGCGGCTATGTTGCGCGAAGGCAAACTCGTCGCCTTTCCGACAGAGACTGTATATGGGCTCGGGGCGAACGCCCTTGATGCGGACGCGGTCGCACGCATCTTTGAAGCAAAGGGGCGGCCACCCTGGGACCCGCTCATCGTGCATGTCTCCGATGCTGCGATGGCTCATTCCCTCATGGTGGACGTGACGGAGACCTTCGAACGCCTCCAGCGCGAATTCTGGCCCGGTGCGCTCACCTTGATCGTCCAGAAGAACGATCGCATCCCTGACATCGTGACCGCAGGCCGCCGCACTGTTGGTATTCGCATGCCTGCGCATCCGACTGCTCACAACCTCATTCGCGCCGCCGGAGTTCCGGTTGCAGCTCCCAGCGCCAACCTCTTTTCGAAGACCAGCCCCACCACTGCCCTGCACGTGATCCACGACCTGGACGGCCGGATCGATGCGGTGATCGACTCTGGACGGGCTACGATCGGCGTCGAGTCCACCGTCCTCGACATTACGCAATCCCCTGCCGTGATCTACCGTCCGGGCGGCGTCACACGTGAACAGATCGAAGCCATGATCGGCCCAGTGGTCATGTATACGCAAAAAGAAGAAGCCGCTGCGGAGCCAAGTGCGATGCCCTCGCCGGGCGGGGGGCTCCGCCACTACGCCCCCAATGCGAAACTCATCTTGATCGAAGGCGGATTGTCAGAGCTGGTGAAGACGGCGCGCAATCAATCGGTAGAACCCAGCCAGATGGGCATCCTGCTCCCCGTCGATTGGAAGGTCCCTGAATTGGAGCCCTCGATCCTATTTCCGTGGGGAAAATGGGGCGATTGGGACCAACTCGCTGAGCGCCTTTTTCTCGCGCTTCGCTATCTGGATGAACGCAGAGTCTCCCTGATCCTCGCGCCAATGCCCCACGACGTCGGTATGGGGAGCGCTCTGCGTGACCGTCTCACCAAAGCTGCGCGTTAGCCGACCATCTGGTTCGAGAAGTTGTCCGCGAACTTTATGTTTTCCGCCGTAGCTTGTGGTTTAAGCTACTCGCTGATGGCGCGCAAATCCGCACCTCCACCCCGCAATCCGAAGCCTGATAAGAATCGCGCAGCCGGGCGCGACAACACTGACCTCGTCATCATTACCGGGATGTCCGGGTCGGGCAAGGCGTCAGCTCTGAAGTCGTTTGAAGACCTCGGCTATTACTGTGTCGACAATCTTCCCATCGATCTGATTCCGCAATTTGCACAGCTTGCAATGACCTCTTCGGAGATCGAGCGCACCGCCATAGTGGTTGACGTGCGTGAGGGGCAGTCGCTCGAGAAGTTTCCGAACATGCTGCAGGACCTTCGCAAATCGCTGCGCTGCAAACTGCTCTTTCTTGAGGCGCAGGACGACATTCTTGTCCGGCGCTTCAGCGAGACCCGCCGTCCTCACCCCATGGGGCGAAAAGATACAGTGCCGGTCGCAATAGACGCCGAGCGCAAGCGTCTCGAACCACTTCGCAACGTGGCTGACGTCATCATCGACACCACAAAGCTAAATGTCCACGAATTGCGCGCACACATCAACGAAAAATTTGAGCGCGGCGCCGAAGAACGCAGCCTCATGACATCCTGCGTCAGCTTCGGGTTCAAAAACGGAGTTCCTCCCGATGTGGATATCGTCTTTGACGTGCGGTTCCTGCCCAATCCTCACTTCATCCCTGAGTTCCGTCCACTTACCGGCAAAGACCCGAAGGTCGTAAAGTATGTCACGTCATTCCCGCAGACAAGGGAATTTCTCAAGCGCGCAGAAGAGATGCTCAAGTTTCTACTGCCCTACTACATCCGCGAGGGAAAGACGTATCTCACCATTGGAATCGGCTGCACTGGCGGCCAGCATCGTTCGGTGATGATCGCTGAAGAGCTGTCTAAGCGCCTCAGCAAAGCCGGATACAACGTCAAGACTGTCCATCGCGATTGCCCTGAAGCATGACTCAACCACGCCGTTGGATCGTAAAGGAGCGCGAGCAAGCCGCTGCTGATGCGCTCACGAACGAACTGCACTTACCTCGTGTGGTGGCGCAACTGCTGGCCCAACGGGGACTCGGTGATCCAATACGCGCGGCGCAATACCTTGATCCGAAGCTCTCCGACCTGCACTCTCCATACCTCATGCTTGGCATGCGGGCCGCAGTGAAGCGCATCCTCTCTGCCATCTCAAACAATGAAGACATCCTGATCTATGGCGACTATGACGTGGATGGCACTAGCGCTGTGGTCATCCTGAAGACGGCGATCGAGATATGTGGTGGCACTGTCGATTTTCATGTGCCCCACCGTATCAAGGAGGGCTATGGCATCCGCGAGGACCGCATCGAGGCGGCGGCGGCAGCAGGGGTGAAGCTGGTGATCAGCGTGGATACCGGTATCCGCGCCTTCGCAGCGGCAGAGGCCGCCGAGCGGCTCGGGTTGGACCTGATCGTAACCGACCACCATTTGCCGGAAGACGGCGGAGTGCCGCGTGCGCTGGCTGTGCTGAACCCCAACCAGGGCGGATGCGAGTATCCCTGCAAAGACCTGTGTGGCGCGGGCGTCGCCTTCAAGGTGGCACAAGCGCTGTTCGAGTCGTTGTCGCCGGAGCGCGCGGACAAGCTTACGCGCAGCTTCCTCAAGATGGTGGCGATCGCGACCATCGCGGATTGCGTCCCTCTTTCGGGCGAGAACCGCGTGTTCACCAAGCTCGGATTGGAAGAGCTGCGGAGACCTGTGAATGCGGGGCTGCGCGCGCTCTTCAGCGTGGCGCAACTCGATCCGGCCCGCAAACGGCTGCGCTCGTCGGACATCGGCTTCCGCATCGGTCCACGTATCAACGCTGCTGGACGGATGGATGTTGCAAGCGACGTGATCGAACTCTTCACCTGTAAGGACGCGGCACGTGCTCGCGAGATCGCCAACAAACTCGATACTCTGAACACCGAGCGTCAGCAGACCGAAAAGAAGATATTGCAGGAGGTCGATGACCGACTTGCGACGGATGCGGAGCTGCGAAATTCATTTTGCCTTGTGCTCGACGGCGAAGGGTGGCACCGGGGGGTCGTGGGCATCACTGCGTCCCGGGTGGTGGAGAAGCGGTGCCGTCCTGCGCTCATCATCTCGCGGGATGCGGAGACGGGCGAGGCGCACGGGTCAGGGCGGTCGATCCATAGCTTCCATCTGCTGGATGCTCTGGAGTCGTGTGCGCACCTGTTCACCCGCTTCGGCGGACACGCGCATGCTGTCGGCTTTGCGCTTGAGAGCGAGCGTATTCCGGAGCTGAGGAGCGCCCTCGAAGCCTATGCGCGGGAGCGGCTAACGGAAGCAGACTTCGTCCCAGAGTTGGAGGCGGATCTGGAGGTCACATTGGGCGATCTCACCTTCGACCTGCTGCATGCGTTCCGCCAGCTTGAACCCTTCGGCATCGGATGCGACGAGCCTACGCTCATCGTGCGGGACGTAAAGCTGGTGGAGTCTCCGCGGCAGATCAAAGACATTCACGCGAAACTGCGGGTCTTTCAGCCAGGTGCGAAGCCCCTCGACGCCCTGGCATGGCGCATGCATTCGCGCACACAGTCCGACGGACTGCTCGCAGGAGACCACCTCGACCTCGCATTCCACCTAAGCGAGAACGAACATCCAGATTTTGGCGGGTTGCAACTGGAAGTGGTGGATTGGGCGGTAAAGCGGGCGGTGGCGACGGGGGGCGGACTAGTGCGTGCATCTGCTCTTTAACGCGCCTCAGCGCATGGCTTTCCCGGTTCCCATCAAGGGATAAGGGAGGTAGTTCCCAGGCTTCAGCGCCGGCGGAGCTGAATCCCATGGGCAAGCGTCCTGTCATCCCGACAAAGCGAAGCGGCGGAGGGACCTGCATTTCTGTATCGGTGCGGGTATCCCCCACTCCCTGCGAATCTCTGGAATCAATGACTTAGGCAGGGTGAATCCCGCGAGATCCCTGAAATCCCAGTGATAGTGTTTACCGATCCGTTAGCCCAATAGGTAGTGGTATTCGGTTTTCAAAGAGCAAACGGCGCGTCCATTGAGGACACGCCGTGGGAGAAGCAGAGTAGCAGGATTGCAGGAAGATGGCAATAGTTTTGTTCTACTTTCGGCGTAGTTTTGGCTTCGGATCGGGGAAGATGGGGCTGTGGAAATGATTAGTTTTCCACAGTTCGGGGTGAGAAGAGGGATATTTGAGGGGTTTTACACAGGGGTCGGGATATTTCCACAGAGGGTGGTTGGGAGGCTGTGGAAATGAGCCTGCAGCTCATTTGAAGGCAAACGCAACTCTCCCCACCCTTCGCGCAAAGAACGCGCGAAGAATGGGGCACCCGGCAATGACAATTCATAATGCGTGCTGGTCCCCGGTCCGGCGAGCCGCCGGACCGGACCACCGGCTGGCAGCCGGCGCTACGGGTCTGCGCAAAAGGTCGAGGTTGAAGGAGTCGGGAAATGGCAACTCTCCCCACCCTTCGCGCAAAGAACGCGCGAAGAATGGGGCACCCGGCAATGACAATTCATAGAGCGTGCTGTCCCCCGGTCCGGCGAGCCGCCGGACGGACCACCGGCTGGCAGCCGGCGCTACGGGTCTGCGCAAAAGGTCGAGGTTAAAGGAGTCGGGAAATGGCAACTCTCCCACCCTTCGCGCAAAGAGCGCGCGAAGAATGGGGCACCCGGCAATGACAATTCATACGAACAGTGAAATGAGCTGTCACCGCAAACTGTGAACCGTGAGTTGGCTGGCTCCCTTCTATCCCTTTAAGAGAGGAGAAAGTGTGGGTAGCGATCGTGGATGTAGCGGTCGACTCCGAAGGCGCGGCCGGCGGCTCCTATCAGTATGACGAGAGAAATCACGATGTCGGCGGCATCAACGCTCGAAGGATTCCATGGCAACGATTCCTTGGCACACATGAAATTCGCGAGAAGGAAGATTGCCACGCCAGCGGCGAGTCGCGTGGTGATACCGAAGAGGAGTCCGATGCCAGCGTAAAGTTCACCCAACATGACCAGGGTGGCGAACAATGCCGCATGCGGCAACACAGTGGTGTGCAGGAAGGCGCGATACCAGCCAAAGCCGTGATCCCCTCTGCCTTGAGTGAGGAACTGCACCATTGCGGGCGCAAATCCCCGAGGGGCTTGGGTCTTGAAGTAATCAGAGATCAAGAACATGCTTCCGAGAAACATGCGAGGCAGAACCAAAAGATTTTGCAGCTTCATCACGGCTTGCTCCTTTCGGGATGAGACGAGTGATCGCATACCAGGTGAGCATAGGCTCTTTTTCAACGGCAGGACCGATTCCGTCGGGGCGGAGTGGCGGCGAACTGGCTGGACGCTGACAGCTAGCCCAGGCTGGGGAGATTCACTGATGGCGGGGAGAAATCGTCGAGCGTACAATCCGTCTGCTTATGCGTCTTCCTGTGCTCGCGCTGATTCTTCTGCCGGTCTTTGCCCAGGCTTCTGAGCAGTGGACAGAGGTACGCTCCCCTCACTTCACTGTCGTTACCGATGCCGGGGAGAAGCGTGGGCGTGAGGTCGCCTTGCGCTTTGAGCAGATGCGGCAGGTCTTCGGGAATCTTGTGCTGAGAGGCGAAGTACACACTTCGCGCCCCATCCAGATACTTGCTTTCAAAAACACCAAAGGCATACGCAGTGTCTCCCCGATGTTTAAAGGAAAGGTGGTCGAGCTCGCCGGACTGTATCAGAAGGGACAATCACAGGACTACATCGCGCTCGATCTTTCCAGCGAAGGCGATTCCAAGTGGCAGACGGTGTTCCACGAATATGCTCACCTTCTGTTGAACTCGAATACTGCCGAATACCCTGTCTGGTTCGACGAGGGATTTGCCGAGTTCTTCTCGACGATCGATTTCAGTGGCAAAGAGACGATGGTAGGGCGCGCCCCGGAGAGCGACGCCGAACTGGTCCTGCATAGCCGACTCGTGCCGGTAGTCCAGATGTTTTCTGTGCGGCACGATTCAGCCACTTACAACGAGAGCGGAGACCATCGCTCGATGTTCTACGCAGAGTCGTGGTTGATCGTGCACTATCTCTACGATCACAAGCTGACGCCGAACCTGACGCGTTACTTTGCGGCAATCCGCGAAACAGGGCGTCAAGATGACGCGCAGTTCAAACAATACCTCGGCATGAGTTTCGCAGAGTTCGACCGGACACTCGAAAGCTACATTCGGAGCGGCAGCATCACCGGATATAGGACGGCGTTGCCGGCTGGCATAGATGCGGGGGCATTCACAGCGAAAATCCTTACGGATAACGACGCGATGGTTGCCGTGGCGGACATGCACGCTAATGAGAGGGACCGGCAGGACCAGGCAATCGGAGAGCTGCAGCAGGCGCTAGTCCGCGACCCTAACAACATTGTGGCCGAGAGCGGGCTGGGGTACGCATATCTAATGAAACGCGACTTTGAGCACGCTGCGCCGCACCTCGAGAAAGCCGCTGCTGCAGGGAGTAACGACCCGATGATCCACTATTACTATGCAATGCTTTTGCAGCAGCAGTACGGATCGCAGCCACTACCAGACGCGTTGCTCGATCGCCAGAAGAAGGAACTTGAAACCGCACTCTCTCTCAATCCGAACCTTGCCGACGCTTATAACCTGCTCGGGATCAATTCGCGTCAACGCAACGATTGGGACGGCGCTATCGCAGCCACTCAGCGTGCCGTCATGCTTGATCAACGCAACGATGGCTATCTTTTTAATCTGCTGGGATGCTACATTTCCAATCGCCGCTTCAAAGAAGCGGCGCCACTGATAGCACGGTTGCAGCACAGCCAGAACCCGACGATCCAGGCGCAATTGAGCTCGTTGCAGTCGTATATGAGTCAGGTGCAAACCACGGAACCCTCCGGGGCAGACGAGGGGGAAGAGACCACCGGCGACGTCCGTCCGGCTGTTGGACGTCCCGCTCCCAGGGCTCACAAATTTGAGATAAAGCACATCGAGGGAACGCTCATTCAGGTGGACTGCCGACCGGACGGATCCGGGACCGTTTACATCAAGAGCGGCGACCGGCTCTTGCAGCTCAAAGCTACTTCGGTAGCGGAGAGAGAACTCTCGTGCGGGTTGAGACAAGCGGCGGTCACCGCGGAGTACACCGAAGATGGAGTGCTCCAAAATGTTTCTTTGAACAAGTAGGCTTTTCTGAGGTTGACAGGGAGCAGGCCACTACACTACTTTGCTCCCAATCACTTGCGGACTTCGGAGGCTTATGCGCCAACGGATCATTCTTGCACTTTTCCTAGCCCTTACGGTTCTTGCCTGCTTCTCTCAATCGTTTCGCGGCGGAATCGTCGGGACCGTAACAGACCAGACCGGAGCGGCTATCCCGGCAGCACAAGTCACAATCACAAATCCGCAGACCGGACTCACCCGCACGGTCACGGCAGACGCAGAAGGAAACTACGCTGTGCCGGAGCTGCCCATTGGCAACTACGTCGTAAGCGTGAAAAAAGAAGGATTTGCCACAGCCACGGTCAAAGACCTGACTGTCAGCGTCTCAGCAAACACCAACGCAAATATCACTCTGCAGGCAGGACAAGTGTCGCAGACGATCGAGGTCACGGCGTCAGAGCCGCTGGTCGAATCAACCTCGGACACGATGGGTGGCACGATCGAGGGCGAACAAGCCGCGCAATTGCCAGTCAACGGCGGCGACTTCACTAAGCTATTGGTGCTCGTGCCAGGGTCGGTCGGCGATGCCTCAGGAGCTGCCGATTCTCCAGGATCATTTGGACTGTTCAGTTCAAACGGCGCGCGTGGCCGCTCGAACAATTACCTGCTCGACGGCACCGACATGAACGATGGGTACCGCAACCTGCCCGCCATCAATGAGGCCGGTGTCTTCGGAACGCCTGCGGTCGTGCTGCCGATCGAAGCCATCGCTCAAGTGCCCGTCATCAGCGGGGCAGAGGCGGAATACGGACGCAATGCGGGCGCGATCGTCAACCTTGTGACCAAGTCGGGCACCAACAAGTTCCACGGTAGCGCATATGAGTTTTTCCGGAACAATGCACTCGATGCGCGCAACTACTTCAACACCAAGGGCATTTCTCAGGACACGTTCCACAACAATCAATATGGCGGGTCTCTCGGTGGACCGATCGTTCACGACAAGACATTCTTCTTCTTCTCTTACGAGAGACAGAAGGAGAGGGTCGGCATCCCAAGCCTCAGTCACGTTCCCGATCCAGTCACAGACATCGCCGCGAATGGGGGAGCCACCAATCCGGTCATTGCGGCACTTCTAGCCAGACATCCGTGGCCGCTGCCCAACCGGACCCCGGACGCAAGTGGAAATAATCTGCAAGCCAGCACGCCAGGATCGAACCGCGTGGACAGCCTGATCGGCAAGATCGACCAGCACATCGGTGCAAACGATACTTTTACCGGACGCTATTTCTTCGGAGACAGCGACCAGAGCTTTCCGCTAGCTCTTTTGGGCGGCAACGTTTTGCCGGGCTACAACACCATCACTCCAACACGCGCACAAGTTTTGTCACTCTCCTACACGCGTGTCATCACGCCGAGGCTGCTGCTCGAGATCCGCGGGGGATGGAACCGCTATGCACAAAAGTTTCTGCCACAAGACCGGAGCTTCGATCCGACGAGCATAGGCCTGGTCACGACCAGTAACAAACAAGATTTTGGCCTGCCACTTATTGCGGTGAGCGGATTTGCTCCGATCGGCAGCAACGCTTCCCTGCCGCGGGGACGCATCGACACGAATTGGCAATACTTCACGAACGCTTCCTATTCAACCGGAGGCCACAACTATAAGTTCGGATATGAATTCAGGCGCACGTTTGTGAACGGATTCTTCGACGCCGGATACCGCAGCAAGATCAGCTTCGCAAGCATCTCAGACTTTCTCGCCGGTAACATCACGGGGTCAAGCCGGCAGGCGATGGGCGATTCCCGGCGCGGCACCTTCCAAAACAACCACGCGTTCTACGCGCAAGATAGCTGGAAGCTAAGCCGCAAGCTGACCTTCAACTATGGCATGCGCTGGGACTACTTCGGGGTCATCGGCGAACAAAAGCACCGCTTCAGCATCTTCGATCCGGTGCAGGGACCGGTCATCGTCAAACAGCTTTATCCACGCGATCTCAATAATTTCTCACCCCGCCTGAGTATCGCGTATGACGTGAGCGGATCGGGCAAGACAGTGGTGCGAGCGGGATGGGGCGTCTTCTACGATGCATTCTCGCAAGATTTCTTCGTCGGACAACTACCGTTCAACACCTTCAATCCGGGGCCGGGCTACAACGGAGTGGGGCCCTCTCCTATTTTGTTCAGCTTCAGCCCTGTGGCCACCATCGTTCCCGGTCAGCCGGTCTTCCCCGCTTCGTCGTTCTCCGCGAGTGACGTCTTTACCGTCGACCACAAGTTGCGGACGCCCTATTACGAAAACTACAACCTGAACATCCAGCACCAGATCTCAAAGATCGCAGCAGTGCAGGTCGGATACGTAGGATCGTCGGGGCGCAAACTGTTCCGCTATCGAGACATCAACCAAACAGATCCGGCGACTGGAACGCATCCGTTCCCTGCTTTCGGATTCGTGAATCAACTCGAAACCTCGGCAAGCTCCAACTACAACTCTCTACAGACCAGCCTCAAGCTGAATGCCTCGAAGCGACTGAATGCGACGTTCAATTACACGTGGTCGCACTCGATCGACAACGCAAGCGATGGGCAGGACTATGTCCCCAACGCGACCCAACCTGACAACAGCTTCAACACACGCGCGGAGCGCGCCAATTCTAACTTTGACTCGCGTAATCACTTGGCTTCCTACCTAACCTTCACGCTGCCCGATTCGCATGTCTTGCCCAAGCTGCTATCGGGATGGTCGATCGACAGCGTCATCACTCATGCGACTGGAATGCCGTACAACGTCACCTTCCTTAGCGGGGGTGATTTGAATGGAAGTGGCGAGTTCTTTGGACGCCCTGACCTGGTAGGGAATCCGTTCAGCGGGAGAGCGACGCCGTCACAGTATCTCAACCTCTCAGCATTTGCTGCGCCGTGCACTTTCTCAGGGGGCGCATGCACAGGCGGTCAGCACTTCGGAAACCTTCGACGCAACGCGTTTGCCGGTCCGGCATTCACCGATTTCGATCTGTCACTTTCGAAAAACACGCAGATCACTGAGAGTGTTGCGATGCAGATCCGGATCGACGCTTTCAACGTGCTCAATCACCCTAACTTCACGAATCCGTTGCTGCCGAGCTTCGGGATCGATTTTGCTGGCAATGGACTCGATCCGAATACCGGAAGAGGCATCGGCTTTCTCGGAATCACTGCTACTCCCGACGTCGGAATCGGCAATCCGTTCCTAGGAAGCGGCGGACCACGCAATCTGCAACTGAGTGTCCGATTCAGCTTCTAACGTGTACAAACCCAGAGCGCCGGCCTATCCCGGCGCTTTCTTGTGTTTTCTGGATCGATCTATATCGATTGCCGAAATATCGGTTGATCGCGCAGTTTGACGCCGAGAGCGCGTCGCTGTTCGTCGAAGACGATTGAGTTCAGTGACTCCGCGCGGATAGCGAAGTCCTTCAACGCTTTCATATCATTTATCTTGTAAGTGACCCCGAAAGATAGGAGCACGGACAAGCACATGAGAATCGGAATACTTACCGGCGGCGGCGATTGCCCCGGCCTGAATGCTGTCATCCGCGCTGCTGTGCGCAAGGGAATCTTTCATTACGGCGACGAGTGCGTGGGCTTTCTCGAGGGTTGGCGCGGTGTGCTTGAGGGCAATACGATGCCACTCACGCTGAATGCAGTGGCGGGAATCCTGCCGCGGGGTGGAACGATCCTGCGTACTTCGCGCACGAATCCCTCGAAGCGGGAGGGCGGTCTCGAACGCTGCCTCGAGACACTTGAGCGCGAGAAGATCGATTCACTGATCTGCATCGGCGGAGACGACACGAACTCAGTCACACAGAAACTGCACGAAAGAGGATTCAAAGTCGTCGGAGTCCCCAAGACGATCGATAACGATCTCAGCGGCACTGACCAGTGTTTCGGATTCGACACTGCAGTCACCATTGCCACTGAGGCGATCGATCGCGTGCACACTACGGCGGAAGCACACAATCGCGTGATCGTAGTAGAGGTCATGGGCCGCGACTCCGGATGGATCGCGATCTACTCAGGCATCGCCGGCGGCGCGGACGTGATCATCATCCCGGAGAGGCCTTTCAATATCCAAGAGGTCGCCGACACGCTTCGACGGCGGCATGAGCGAGGGCGCTATTTCTCCATTGTGGTGATTGCCGAGGGTGCGAAGATGGCGGACGAAAGGGATCCGACTAAAGCCTCACTGGTCACTACGTCCGGCATGAAAGATGAGTTCGGACACGAACGACTGGGCGGGATCGGCAACGTCATCGCCGTGGGTATCGAGAAACTCACGGGTTACGAGACCCGCGCAGTAGTGCTCGGACACACGCAAAGGGGCGGTTCCCCGACGGCGTTCGACCGCGTGCTTGCGACTCGTTACGGAATCGGGGCGATCGACCTGGTCCACAGCGGCGAGTTCGGAAAGATCGTTGCATTGCGCAACAACCACATCACGGGTATTCCACTGATCGAAGCTCTGGCGGAGAACCGCAAGGTCACATCCGACCTGATTGAGGTAGCGTTGGGCCTGCAAGATACAACTTTACAGAGCGCGCCTGTGCTTAGGAGTTAGGCCACTAGGAGCTGAGGAACAAGGGATGCTCTGCCGGCTATAGTCGCCAAAAATGCATCCCGTTGTTGCGGAACTTTTCGGGATCGTAGATGGCTTTTACATCGATGAGCACCGGGCGCTCCTTGGCTAATCCCTTGATCTCGTCCACGGAAAGCTCTCTGTACTGCTTATGCGCGACGGCAACGAGGACAGCGTTCGCGGGTTGCAGATCTTCCCATTTGGTGAGTTCCAAACCGTACTCTTCAAGGACTTCTGCCGCATCCGCCATGGGATCGTGGATCTGGAGAGTAAGCCCGAATTCTCTAAGCTCACGGACGATATCGACGACCCGCGAGTTGCGGATGTCCGGGCAGTCTTCTTTGAAGGTCAGGCCGAGGATCGTCACCAATCCACCACGGACGCTGTTGCCCGCACGCAACATCTCCTTGACGGTCTTCAGGGCGATGTATTTGCCCATGCCGTCGTTGATTCGCCGTCCGCTGAGAATGACTTGCGGGATATATCCGCACTTCTCAGCCTTATGGGTCAGGTAATACGGATCGACGCCTATACAGTGGCCGCCGACCAGGCCCGGGCGGAAGTTAAGGAAATTCCACTTTGTCCCGGCGGCCTGCAGGACATCGAGAGTGTCGATGCCCATCTTGTCGAAGATCAGCGCAAGCTCGTTCATCAGTGCGATATTGAGGTCGCGCTGTGTATTCTCGATAACCTTCGCCGCCTCGGCAACCTTGATCGAGGAAGCTTTGTGCACTCCGGCGGTGACAACGGAACCGTAGACCTGCGCAATGATCTCAAGCGTGGGCGCATCCTGCCCGGAAACGACCTTCTTGATCTTGGTGAAGGTATGTTCTTTGTCACCGGGATTGATGCGCTCAGGAGAGTAGCCCACCGTGAAATCCGATCCGCACTTCAATCCTGAAGATGTCTCGAGGATTGGGACGCACTCCTCTTCCGTCGCGCCGGGATAGACTGTGCTTTCGAAGACGACTATGTCGCCCTTCTTGAGCGCCCTGCCCACGGTAGCTGAGGCGGCAAACATTGGACGCAGGTCGGGCTGGTTCGCTTCGTCGATGGGCGTCGGGACCGCCACGATGTGGAAATCGGCTTTGCGCAGGTCTTCAACACTGTCCGTATAAAGGATGTCAGTCTGCCCGAGCTCCTGCCGAGAAACTTCACCGGTAGAATCGTGGCCGTCGCGCAACTCCGCGATGCGCCCGCTCTTAATGTCGAAGCCGATCGTCTGCGTGCTCTTACCAAATGCGACCGCAACGGGTAGACCGACATAGCCCAACCCGACCACTGAGACTCTTCTGTTGTGTGTCAATCTTGGAATCCTTGAATTCGCGATGATAGAACACGAACCGTGGAAATGTGAATAGTCCCGAAAGTGCAGGGTCCTAGTGAATGTCGAATTGCTCCTGATGAAGTGTGGGGTCACTCTTCACGATGATGGTTTTGCGGGTAAGCTCTTCCAGGTCCTGCAGCCAGCGCGCATTATTCGCTTTTAGCGCCTTCACCACTTCGGGATTTACGCGCAACAGCACGTCATGCCGCTCCAGATGTTTTGCCATCTTGCGCATTTCAACATACACCTCATTGCAGACGGTGCTGACACTCTTAACGAATCCCGTACCCGTGCAGTAATTGCAGGTACTGCCGAGAGTGCGTTCAAGCGACTGTTTGACGCGCTTGCGAGTGATCGCGACGAGCCCAAAGTCGTTGAACTGCAGCACCTTCGAGGGGGCGCGGTCCTGCTTCAGCGCCTCTTCCAGGGCCTGCATGACTTTTTGCCGATTCTTGCGCTCGTCCATATCAATGAAGTCGATGACGATGATTCCGCCGAGATCGCGCAGGCGGATCTGGCGTACGATCTCCTGTATGGCGTCGATGTTCGTCTTCACGATCGTATCTTCGAGGCGTGTGGTCTTACCGACATACTTGCCGGTGTTGATATCGATCGCAACCAGCGCTTCAGTTTGATTGATGACGATGTATCCGCCGGACTTCAACCAGACCTTCGACTTGAGCGCCTTATTGATCTCATCCTGGATACCGAATTGTTCGTAGAGCGGCAGTTCCTTGGTGTAAAGCTTGACGCGCTTCACCAATGCGGGCTGGAAGCGGGAGAGAAAGCGTACCGTCCGCTCGTATTCCTGCTCGGAATCCACCCAGATCGCCGAGAAGCTGTTGGTGACCTGGTCGCGCAGCACGCGTTCGACGAGGTTTAAATCGTGATAGATCAGTGCCGGAGGTTTTCCGCCCTCAGAACGGTGCTTGATCTCGCTCCAGAGATTGATGAGAAAGCGGATGTCCGCACGCAGGTCTTCTTCACTCGCACCCGCGGCGGCAGTACGCACGATGAATCCGCCATGTGCGTCTCCTTTTTCACTGAGCAGGATCCGCTTCAAGCGCTGGCGCTCTTCATCGCTGCCGATCTTGCGCGAGACACCAACGTGGCCCACCGTCGGCATGAAAACGAGGAAACGGCCAGGAAGCGCGATGTGGCTGGTGATACGCGCGCCCTTCTTCGCCATCGGCTCTTTTGCGATCTGTACCAGGACCTCCTGCCCTTCCTTCAGCAGTTCGCTGATCGTCGGCAGTGTCTGCTTCTGGACGTTTTTCCTTCCGCGCAAGATGCGCTGACGCTGGCGTCCGCGCTTTTCGCGTGGTTGAGTGCCGGGCTGCCCTTCAACGACCTCTTCTTCTTCAGTTTCGCGAGTGAAATCTGATTCCGTGAAACCTCCCGCGTAAACAGACTTCTCCCCTTCTTCTTCGGTCTCCTCTACGATCTGGTCTGCCGACGCGGCGCGGGCTGCCGCAGGAATCAAATCTTCCGCCTGTTCATTCAGCGTCTCTTCTTCCAGTTCTTCGAAGGAGAATTCGTCCTCGGCGTACTCCGCTGCACCGATTCCGTCGAACTCTTCGTCCTGGTACTCTTCTTCGACCTCTTCGATGTCTCCGTGCCCGGGCTCGAATCCATGCGGTGAAGATGGCTCGATGACCGCGACCGACTGTTCCGCAGGTTCATGTGCGGCCCCGGTGGCGGAGGCCTCCGCCGTCTGTTCGGGTGGCGCGACCGTGATCGGTTCCAAGTGGAGGGTATCCTCGTGCGCCAATTGTTGTTGCCCGGTATGCGGTTGCTTGCCGTTCTCTGAGCTCTCTTCTCCAATTTCCTCTTCGAGCTCAGTCTTGGCGACCTTGCGACGACGAAAGACAAAGGGAAGTATCTCGGGAGCGGTGCTTACGCTTGCCGATGCGTTCGCTTCCGGTTCAGTCTCGGGCGCAGCACCAGTGACAGCGCTGGACGACTGTTTGTGCCTCGAGAGCTTCTCGCCCGGCAGCGTGAATCCGTCGAAGGAGGTGACTTGCGACAGATCGATCTCTGTCGACGGTTTCGGCCGGTTACTACTGCTCGTTTGAATCTTCTGCTTGCTGGTCTCGTCAGAAGCGGAGGTTTGTCCGCCATATTTCTGCAGCGATTCGCCTGGGAGCAGGAATGGTTCGGACTCTCCAGATCTCCTCACCTCGCGATCGCGCTCCTGACGTGCTGGGCGAACCTCGCGGGGCTCTTTTTCAGCGGTCGCGAATTTCGATTCGACAAACTCGCGTTCGCCTGAGCGGCCTCCGCGGCGACGACGACGGCCCTCATAACGGCGCGCTCCACCATCACCTTCACTCTCAGTTTCGGGAATTACAGCGCCATGGTGCCGCTGTGAGTCATCGGATGAAACGACAGGTGAATCCGCGACGGGAGCCTCGTTCGTGAAATCGGCTTCAATGATGGTGGCACGGCCATCCTGCGATGCAGAGCGCGAAAGTTCGCGCTGCGATTGGCGTTGCTGACCGCGTCCACCGCGCTCCTGGCGTTCGCTACGATTTGGACGCTCGTCGTGATCGTCGCGTGGTGATTGCGATGGCTTCGGAATTCCCTGTTCGAGATCGTCTTCCTGATCTTCCATATCGAGGAAGTCGGTAACGTAAAGAAACGCATCGCGTTCGAGCCCGATGTCGACGAAAGCGGACTGCATACCGGGCAGAACGCGCGTCACTTTACCTTTGTAGATGGACCCAGCGAGCGTGTATTCGTTCTCACGCTCAAAGTAAATCTCAGTAAGCTGTTCGTCTTCGACGATCGCGACCTTGGTTTCGTGTGGGGTCGTCGAGATGAATAGTTCTTTCGACATGCCGTCTCCTGCTTCGGGACTTCTTACGTCCCCTGCTGGGCAGCAATCGAGAAGGGCTAACGAGTCGGTAACCGCAGGGCTATGTGCGCCGCGCGGTCCCTCCTCCGCTCAGGAGTGGCAAACCGTCACAACGCAGAAGCTGAAAACCGATCGTCGAAATCTGTTCTTCGCGGACCTTGTTCGTTTTCAGTATCAAACGTCTCTCATCTCTGTTTGCCGGACATTGTGGCCGCACACACCGTACACAGACGGGGGGCCGTTACCTTGCCGTACAAACGCTGGTCTTTCAATCCTGTCCGGCCCTTCTTTGATTGCAGCCGGATTCAAACTCTTCGCCGCGACTCAGGCGCGGCCTATTTCCCTTCCCCGGCGACACCGTCACCGAGGAAAAACCTAAACCTTCTTCTTTGCCATCCGCCGCCGGGCTACCGGCGCTTCGCGGACTCTTACTGCCCTTCATGCAGTCCATTCAGCCTAATTTACAAATCTGCGCATACGGACGTTCATGACGATACCAAGCGCCAGAAAAGTAAACAGTACTGAGGATCCCCCGTAGCTCATCAGCGGCAAGGGAATTCCGGTAACCGGCATCAAGCCGACCACCATGCCGACGTTTACAAGAATGTGGAAGGTGATGATTGCCACCACACCCATGATCAGGATCGTGCCACCGCGGTCGGGCGCGGTTTGAGCGTTCTGAATCAAACGCATCAACACTATGAAGTATAGCAAGAGCATAAACACAGCGCCCACGAAGCCGTGTTCCTCACTCCATGCGGCGAAGATAAAGTCCGTATGAGGGATGGGAAGAAACTGCCCTTGCGTCTGCGTTCCCTGGGCTGCGCCTTTACCCCATATGCCACCGGAGCCGACGGCTATCAGTGACTGCTGCACCTGATACCCAGCACCGCGGGCGTCCGCTTCGGGATCGCTGAAACTGGTCAAGCGGGCCTTCTGGTAAGGCTTAAGACCCCAATGCCACACAGGAACCACCATTACCGCGCCCAGAACCACGATAGTTAACGCCTTTTTCCAGCTGATGCCTGCCAGAAAGACTCCCGCGATGAGCGGAGGAAGATACGTGAGCGCAGTCCCGAGATCCGGCTGTTTAAGGACCATCGCCATCGGTATGAGCACGATTGCGCCCCCTTTGAGGATGTCTGTCCAGGTGAGCTCGCGCTGGTGGAGGTCGGCGAAGTACTTGGCGACGGCGATGACGAGTACGAGCTTTACCCATTCGGAGGGCTGAAAGTGTCCCACACCGGGGATCCTGACCCAGCGCTTGGCACCCAGGTAGCGCTGTCCGAAGACCATTACGGCAAGGAGCGAAGCTATTGAGGCGATGTATGCCCAGTGTGCATTTTCGAGTAGGGCGTGGTAGTTGACGAGACTGACGACAAACATGGCGACCACACCGGCGACGATCCATTCGATCTGCCTGATGTGCATGCCTGAAAACTTCGAAGTGATGGTGGTCGAGTAGATCTCAAGCGTACCCAAAGCACAAATCAGAAGAACGAACCCTAGCAACAACCAATCGAAATCGCGAATGGATACAAAGCGTCGCATCAGTGCGCCTGCTCCTCATGCTCCAGGGATTCCGCGAATGCGGGAGTCAGCGCCATGACTGCCGCTCCGTTCTTCACGCCGGGCAGGATCGTCCAGCTTCCACCATTCAGCGTGCCACTTTGTTTCATCCCGTCCGGGTTGGCACCCCAAACGCCCGCAGCCTCGACGGGCTTCCGTGAATCCCTGGCGGCAGTGTTGACAATATTGTTTTCGCGGCTCCGCTGCTTGTCCACATACGCGCGAATCACTTGAGAGGCAACGCGGGCGGCGAGGTATCCGTGTTCGCCCTGCTCCAACAACGCGACAACGGCGATCTCGGGATTGCGACGGGGAGCGACACCGGCGAACCAGCCGTTGTCCTTCAGCTTCTTTCCTCCGCCGAGCTTCGCCTTCATTGCGTTCGAGACGATCTGTGCAGAGCCGGTCTTTCCGGCAAAATCGATGCCTTGCAGATGAGCGCTCGGGGCAGTTCCAAGTCCCGGAGTGACCACACCAGCCATCGCGTCGGTGATGGTGATCCAGTCAGCCTGATTGATGGGAACGCGAATTTCAGCGGGCACGTCACTCGCCCCGGCCTTATCTATGAACTGCTGACGCGCCTCCTCTGGCAAACTTGCAGGGTCCACGAGTCTGGGACGACGCAGTACGCCTCCGCTGGCGACACCGGCGACGGCACGCAGCAGCTGGATGGGAGTGGTTGCGACAGCTCCCTGTCCGATGCCAACGGAGATGGTTTCACCGGCGAACCATTTCTGGCGGAAGTTCTTGAGCTTCCACTCTTCGCTGGGCACTACTCCGGTAGCCTCATTCGCGAGATCGATGCCGGTACGATGTCCGAGTCCGAACTTGTGGGCGTACTCAGCGATCTTGTCGATGCCAAGACGCTCCGCCAGCGTATAGAAGTAGACATCGCAAGATTGAAAGATGCCCTTCGCCAGATCGACACCACCATGGGTGCGGTGCTCGGAGACGACCCAGCACTTGAAGTAGCGTCCGTAGAAGACACCTCCTCCTGAGCAGTTCACGTGCAGATTCTGCGCGATTCCCTCCTGCGTGCCCGCTACGGCCATGATGATCTTGAAGACCGATCCTGGCGCCAACTGTGCCTGAATGGCTTTGTCCAGCAGCGGGTGGTTCTCGTCGGTAACGAGGTGGTTCCATTCGGAGCGGGAAATGCGCACAGCGAACTCGTTCGGGTCGAAGGTGGGGCGGCTCACCAACGCGAGAATGTCACCGGTGCGAGGGTCCATGGCGACAACCGCGCCGTTCTTGCCTTCGAGGGCCTCCTCCGCAGCTTTTTGCAGATCGAGATCGATGGTGGTCTTGAGCGGGTGGCCGGGAACGGCGGCCTTATTGGACAGCTTACCGACTTCCTTGCCGGTCGAGTTGACGAGGACGCGCCGGGAACCGTCCTCGCCCATGAGCAGATCGTTGTACCACTGCTCGATGCCGGATTGTCCGACGACGGAGCCGGGCTGATACATCTCATATTGGGGCTGGTTGAGCATCGCTTCGCTGACTTGCCCGACATAGCCGATCGCGTGGGCCGCAAATCCGTTCTTGGGATACAGACGGCGGCTGACGCTCATTACTTCCAGCATCGGCAACTGGTCCTTGTGCGATTCGATGTAGGAGAGTTCGTCAAACGTGATCTCGTCCTTCACGACGATGGGTGTGCCCTGCGTGCTCGCGCGACCGACACGCTGCTTGATCTGATCGACTGGAAGATGCAACACCGTCGCGTATTTTTCATAGTCCGAGGTGGTCAGCCTGACGCCGTTGTCTTCACGCAAGAGCAGTGCCGAGAAGGACGGGTAGTTATCAACGATGATGCGGCCTTCGCGGTCGAGGATCTTTCCGCGGGGCGCAAGAACAGGCACTTCACGGATGCGGTTCTCCAGCGCCAACTGCTCATATTTTTCGCTGCCGACGATCTGCAATCTCCAGAGGCGGAACGACAGAGCAACCATCAGTGCGAGGATGAAGTACTGGAAGTACGCCAGCTTGGAGCTCGAGACCTTCTCTTCACGCGTGACGTCTGTCATGGTCACCTCTGCCGCTTGGTGCGATCCAGTACTGCGAAGAGCACGATACCGATGAGAGCATTCACTAATGCACTTGCCAGCTCCCAGCGTGAGCGATAGAACAGGTCCGTGCCGACGATCCTCGACTGGACCATATAGCCGATGACATCATGCAGCAGCTTGAAGCCGAAGATCATGATGAAGCGTGATCCGGGATTTTCAACGTCGATCTTCACGCCGATGGACGAAGCGATGTAGCCGATGATGGTGTTGGCGATTCCGTTGATTCCGACAGGGAGTCCTGAGACGGCGTCCTGGATAGTCCCGATCAGCGCTCCGGTAACCGTACCGCCGATCGGACTACGGCGCGCTACGGCGAAGAAGATGGTCACCAGAAGCGGTAAGTCAACGATGCGGAAGATCGGAAACCGCGTCGGCACGAACGCCTGAAACAGAATCGCAAGTGCGGGTACGAGAAGCGCAACGCCGCCGTTGAACTTGTGAACCTCTACCTCTTTCCGAGTTAAATAGCTGATGCTCTGTTCCAATTAATGTTCCTGCGGATTTGCAACTGCTGGTGTTGAACTGGTTTCTGCCGGAGGAGCCACTACCGGGGGTGCCGCTACCGGTTCCGTCAAGTTTGGCCGCGTTTGTCCTGTTTGCGCAGCGACAGTCGACTCAGGGTTCCGGAGCAGATGCGGTCTGTTTGAGGTCACGGCCGGTTTTTTTGTGGTTACTTCAGCGGCATTGGCGCCGCGCATCACCTCTCCCGGCGGACTGAAGCGGTCGGGGGCAAGAGCCCTTGCAGGCCTGACCGGCGGCGGGGTAATCACGGTTCCAGTTGTCGTGGTCTTCGGCTCCGCTTCGACGGCTTTGAGATCAATACCAGGCAGGCGCGATGACAGCATCTCCGCGGCGGAGGCCTGCTGCTCCTCGGCCGGAGTCCGCTCATCGACCTGGGTGACGACCAGGACCTCTTCGAGTCGGAAGAGATTGGCATTCGGTTTCACCCGGATCAGTTGGAAACCGTCGCGGTCTTTGTCGGCGACGACGCCGGTGACCGCTCCGACTTCGAGTCCTTTGGGGAAGATACGGTCACCACCGCTGCTGTAAACCTTATCGCCGGGCTCGATCTTTTCATCCGCCATCACATAGTGAATTTCGAGTTGGCCCGATAGGGACCCCTTCATGATTCCCTGCCGCCGGCTCTTCTCAAGCATCACGCCGATGCCGCTCTGCTGATCGTTCAGCAACAATACCTGTGCCGAGGTGGAATAGACTTCCTTCACCTTTCCGACGATGCCGTCAGGGGTAATCACCGGCAACTCGGTCTTCAGCCCGTCGCGTTCTCCCTTATCGATATAAATGACGTGCGAGGAATCCGTGCCGCTCGAGCCTATGACCTGTGCTGCGACAGTCTTTGAAACATACTGCTCCTTAAAACCGAGCAACTTCTCCAACTGCTGGGTGCGCATGGCGTCTTGATAAAGTCGCACGCGCTCAGCCCGAAAACGATTAACCTCGCCTTGAAGTTCCTCGTTTCTCTGATTGGTTTTATTGAGAGCAACATAGCTGCGCCAGATACTCCGGGTACCTTCTCCGAGGTGCACGAAGAACCGCTCCGGAGGCGCAATGACTTCGATCACCCACACGCGCAGCAGCCGGGCCTTGTCGCCATTTGGCTTCAAAGGATCGGTGCGCTTTACCTGTGTCGCCAGAGCAATCACTTGTCCAAAGACAAGCGCCACCAGAACGATGGAGTTTCGATAGCGACTGAGGAAGCTTTCCATTGCCTGCGGCTCTGTTGTGAGTTGTGCGCCTGAGTAGGAGATGCAGCTCAGGCGCGTCCTGATTCCTGGTTCCTTGCCTTAGCTTCCGCCGCGCGGTCGCCCGGGAGTTACGCGTGATCTATGCTGATCTTTCTCAACAGTTTGAAGTCGCTGAGCATCTTGCCCGTGCCCAGCACAACGCTAGCCAATGGGTCGTCCGCGATGGACACTGGCAATCCGGTCTCTTCCCGGATCCGCTTGTCTAGATTTCTCAGGAGGGCGCCGCCGCCGGTGAGTACGATACCGCGATCGCTGATGTCCGCACTCAATTCTGGAGGGGTACGCTCAAGCGCCACTCGAATCGCGTTCACTATAGTGGAGACATTCTCGCTCAAGGACTCCCTGATCTCGCTGTCGTCGATGGAGATTGTCTTGGGCACTCCTTCAATCAGGTTGCGGCCCTTGATTTCCATCATCTGCGGCTTGTCCAGGGGATACGCAGAGCCGATCTCGATCTTGATCTGCTCCGCGGTGCGTTCTCCGATGAGCAGGTTATATTTGCGTTTCATGTAGTTCATGACGGACTCATCCATCTGATTACCCGCCATCCGTACAGAGCGCGAGTACACGATACCGCTCAGCGAGATCACGGCGATATCAGTGGTACCGCCACCGATATCCACAACCATGTTGCCGCTAGGTTCAGTGATCGGGAGTCCGGCGCCGATCGCGGCCACCATCGCCTGTTCGACGAGGTAAACTTCGCTGGCCTTGGCACGATAAGCCGAATCCATGACCGCGCGCTTCTCTACCTGGGTGATTTCAGAGGGAACGCCGATAACGATGCGCGGGTGGACGAGCATCTTCCGGTTATGCGCCTTCTGAATGAAGTAATTAAGCATCTTCTCGGTGTGGCGGAAATCGGCGATGACCCCATCCTTCATCGGCTTGATCGCGACGATATTGCCGGGCGTGCGGCCGAGCATCTCCTTCGCTTCTTTACCGACGGCCTCGACTTCGTTCGTCACCTTGTTCACGGCAATAATCGACGGCTCGTTTACGACGATGCCTTTTCCCTTGGCAAAGACCAGCGTGTTTGCGGTGCCGAGGTCGATTGCCAAATCGCTCGAGAACATGCTGAAGAGCGACCGCATGTTGTGCACACGGGACGATTGGTGGAATCCGTTCGATGACATTTGAATCGAGTTTTCCTTACGTTCCTGTTGAAATTTGCTCGACCACGCGGGCCAATGGGGTACAAAGAAATTCTATAACCGACTGATCGGCAAACCGCCTACGCTTGATAACTCAGCTACTGTTACCGAACCCTAGATTTTTGCAGTTGAAATACCTTAGATAAGTTTCGGGGTGGAGGGTACTTGCCTGGTTGGAGCACTCTTCCGCAGAGCTACGCAACCCACCGGAAATCAAGTTTCGAGACTGTGTTCTGCGACTCAAATTGTCGTGATAAGAGTTTGTTGAGGTGAGATTAGCACAGCTGTTCCCCCGCGTAACTGAAACGTTTGCCGTAACACTTTTGGCGCGAGGGTGGTTCTTTCCTGTACGATGAAGGGTTTTGATTCCCTCGTTAGGAAAGCTCTTCCATGGCAGCAAAGATCTATAAGAACTTTATCGGTGGTGAATGGGTCGCGTCACGCAGCGGACAGACATTCGAGAACCTGAACCCAGCCGACACCCGCGACGTTGTCGGTATTTTCCAGCGCTCGGACATTCAGGACGTCAATGACGCCGTGGCGGCAGCAAAAAATGCGTTTGAGAGCTGGCGACTGGTTCCCGCTCCCAAGCGTGCTGAGATCATCTTTCGCGCCGGCGAGATCCTGACGCAGCGCAAGGAACAGTACGCCCGCGACATGACACGCGAGATGGGTAAAGTGCTGCTCGAGACCCGCGGCGATGTACAGGAAGCCATCGACACCGCGTATTACATGGCCGGCGAAGGCAGGCGTTTGGTCGGCGAGACCGTGCCTTCGGAGATGCCGAGCAAGTTTGCCATGGCGATCCGCGTGCCGGTCGGTGTGTGCGGGATGATAGCGCCGTGGAACTTTCCGATGGCGATACCGTCGTGGAAGATCTTTCCGGCGCTGGTCTGCGGCAACACTTGCGTTATCAAGCCTGCGGAAGACACGCCACTCTCGACGTTCAACCTGGTGCAGGCGCTCGCGGATGCTGGATTGCCTAAAGGTGTCGTGAACATCATCACTGGATATGGCCCAGAGGCGGGACAGCCACTCATCGAGCACAACGATGTCAACGCCATCAGCTTCACCGGCTCATCCGCAGTGGGGAGGAAGATCGGCGCGATCGCTGCCGAGCATTTCAAGCCCTGTTCTCTGGAGATGGGCGGCAAGAATGCCATCATCGTCCTTGAAGACGCCAACCTCGACCTGGCAGTGGATGGCGTTCTGTGGGGGGCGTTCGGCACCAGTGGACAGCGCTGCACGGCTTCGAGCCGCGTCATCCTTCACGAGAAGATATATGACGAGTTCGCGAAGAAGCTGACGGGACGTCTGAAGACTTTCAAGGTCGGCAGCGGGCTCGACGAATCCATTCAAATGGGTCCTCAGGTGAACAGCAAGCAAATCGGGACTACCAAAAAATACGTTGAGATCGCAAAGCAGGAGGGCGCGAAGATCTTATCGGGCGGCAATGCGCTGACAAGTGGCGAGCATGAGCATGGACACTTTCACGAGCCTACGATCTTAGGTGACTGCGACCCCAAGATGCGCGTGGCACAGGAGGAGATCTTTGGCCCGGTCACCTCGCTGATCCGCTGCAAGGATTTCGACGATGCGATCCGCATATGCAATGAGGTGAAGTACGGGCTCTCTTCGGCGATCTATACGCGGGACGTGAATCGCGCGTTTCGTGCGATCCGCGACCTCGAGGCGGGCATCACCTATATCAATGCACCGACGATCGGTGCCGAGGTCCATCTGCCATTCGGCGGCGTAAAGCAGACCGGCAACGGCCACCGCGAAGGTGGGATCGGTGCTATCGACTTCTATACGCAATGGAAGGCCGTGTATGTGGATTACAGCGACCGCCTGCAACGAGCACAAATCGATAAAGAGTGATTTTCAAAAGAACAGGAAAAGCAAGGAACCGCAATGATCATTGGAGTCCCAAAAGAAGTTAAAGATAAAGAGGCGCGAGTCGCCGTCGTCCCGGCAGGAGTGAAAGCGCTTACCGATGCCGGACATAAAGTCATCGTCCAGACCAACGCGGGCGAATTATCGTCCATGCCTGATAGCGACTATGTCTCTGCCGGCGCCAGCATTGCCGCGACTGCCGAAGAGGTCTGGAAGCAGGCGGACATGATCGTGAAAGTGAAAGAGCCGATCGCGCAGGAAGTTGCGTTCTTCCGCCCGGGGCTGGTTTTGTTCACCTATCTGCATCTGGCGCCGATACCGGACCTCACGAACGAGCTACTAAAGTCGCAAGTGACGGGAATCGCCTATGAAACGGTGACGGACAGGGCGGGGACTCTGCCGCTGCTTACCCCGATGTCAGAGGTTGCAGGACGCATGTCGGTGCAGGTGGGCGCAAGCTATCTTGAATATTTCAACGGCGGGCGCGGAGTGCTTCTGGGCGGCGTTCCCGGAGTTCTACCCGGGAAGGTGACCGTCATCGGGGGCGGCATCGTGGGTACCAATGCCGCCAAGATGGCGCTGGGACTTGGCGCCGAAACCACCATGATCGATCTCAATCTCAACCGTCTTCGAGAGCTGGATGACATCTTCGGCGGACGAGTCCGCACGCTGGCGTCGAATTCCTACAATATCGCCCGCGCGACCTCGGAAGCTGACCTGGTAATCGGCGGCGTGCTCATCCCCGGCGCTGCTGCCCCCAAACTCGTCACGCGCGCGATGGTGAGCAAGATGAAGAAGGGTGCGGTTATCGTGGATGTCGCGATTGACCAGGGTGGCTGCATCGAGACGGCAAAGCCGACCACGCACTCGAAGCCGTCGTATACGGTGGACGGCGTCGTCCATTACTGCGTCACGAACATGCCGGGCGCGGTGCCGCATACTTCCACGCTCGCACTCACGAATGCGACGTTCCCTTACTTGATGAAGCTCGCGGACGGCGCCGAAGCGGCGCTCAAGGCGGACAAGGGACTACTCGCAGGCCTAAACACCTATAAAGGGAAGCTGACCTACAAGGCCGTCGCCGACTCGCAAAATGTTCCATTCAGCGATGCTGCTTCTCTGATTGGCTAGTCATTCTCAAAATGGGGCGGAACTCTAGGGTTCCGCCCGTTGTGTTTTGCGTTGTCCATGACGCGTTCGCGCACCTGGTCGCACCGTTGTGATGTGCACGACTCGCGATCAAACTAAATTCGCGACCTTAGTTGATCGCTGCGCATCCACTCCTCACCAGCACAAGTGATTCGCGCACCGCTGCGGGTCGAGCAAGTAGAATCCGAACAGGAGATCAGCAGCTTTGCACTACGATTGTCTAAGCTTCGACGAAATTCCTTACAGTTCGCGCCTGTTTCTCGATTTTTTGGCAAGTCGTCCACCCGCCTCCGATTTCTTCGCTACTCCTGCACCGCTCAAACGCCCAATCGCGGAACACTCTACCGCTCATCGCGCCCGTGTCGCCACCGCCCTCAAACGCCAAAACGAATCTTTCGGAGCTTCACAGAAGACCCTCGCCAATATCGAACGGCTGCGTGCGGGCACTCATGCGATCGTCACGGGTCAGCAGGCGGGCCTCATGGGTGGGCCGCTACTGTCGCTGTTAAAGGCCATCTCAGCGATCAAGCTCGCCGACGCTCACAATGCAGTACCGGTATTTTGGATCGCCACTACGGACCACGATCTTGCGGAGATCGACCACGCCAAATTCATCTGTGATGGCAAACTTACGCGTGTCTCTGCCACATTGCAGGCAAAGCCCGGTGCAATGGTCAGCCGCTCGACCATCGCTTCCGATGTTGTGGCCGCACTCGATGCTTGTTATGCGCAGCCTGATCCGGAAGCGCGCTCGCTTCTTGCGGACTGTTATCGGATTGGAGAGCGGACCGGAATCGCGTTCGCCCGCCTATGGGCAAGACTCTTCGCCGACTTCGGACTAGTCATCATCGATCCGGATGATGCAGAACTGCACGAGATTGCCGCTCCCCTCTATGCGGCGGCTTCAAAACAATCGATCCACCTCAACGATGCCCTGCGCGCCCGTGGTAAAGAACTGACGGACGCGGGCTACCACGAACAGGTCAAGGTCACGGACTCCACCTCGATGCTGTTCGTCGATGTGGAAGGTGTACGCATGCCTATCCGCCTTGTGCGTGAACTTACCGGGGGGGTGATGCTTCGTGCCAATGGCAACGAATGGCCATCTTCAGACGCACTAAGTGCTTGGATCCAGAATCACTCAGCGCGGATCACGCCGAATGCGTTGCTGCGTCCGGTGGTGCAAGATTATCTGCTTCCCACGCTCGCATACATCGGCGGACCTGCCGAGATCGCCTACTTTGCGCAATCGACTGTTGCTTACGACGCCCTGCTTGGCGGCCGTACGCCGATACTTCCCCGAGCCTCTGCTACGTTGATCGAGCCGCGTATCGAGCAATTTCTCGAAGCGTATGGGTTCTCTTTGAAAGACCTGCTTATCATCCACTCGCAACAGGACCTCGCACTCCGAATGGCTGAAAAGCGTCTTCCGATAGTCGTGACGGAGAGGTTTTCCGCTGCGCGCGAACGCGTCGCGTCCGAGTTCAATAGTCTGCACGCGGCTGTGCGACAGGAAGATACGACCCTCGTAGGAGCAGCAGAGACCGCGCTGCGCAAAATCCAATACCAGCTTACGAAGCTCGAGGAGCGCACTGCGCGGGCCCACATGCGGCGTGAATCCGAGATCGTCCGTCATGCCGAGGTGCTATGGAGCAATCTTCGACCGGAGCAGCAGCTACAGGAACGCGAGGTCTCCGGAGCTCATTTCTTGCTAAAGTATGGGCTTGGATTCGTACAAACACTCGCGCAAAAGCTAAACCCAACCTGCGTCGGGCATCAGATCATTCCGTTCTGATCATTCCGCAAAAAAAATCATTCGTTCCGGGTGTTCCAGATCACTCGGGAAGAGCTGTCGATCAACGTCTGGACAGTCCCGCCTTGGTTCTCGCGCCATGCTGGACCTTCACTCGCTTGCATCTTCTTTTGGGAATCCACAAAACTAAGCTTCAGAACGCCGTCATGCAAAGACTTGAAGTGATAGTGGAAGGTCTGTCCTGGAACGAGTCTGGTCGTTCCGAAGCTGCCGCCAGGGTAGTCGAGTTCGATCGTGCGAAGTTCGGCTCCGCTATTGTTGGTGACTGTGAAATCGACGTAGCGCTTGCTGCAAGCGCCGAGTATCAGGGCGAGGAAAATGGAAGTTGGAATGAGAGCGGAGCGGAGAACCATCTCCGCCATGATACGACTACTTGCGTTCGATCACACGGGCGCTAAGCACGACTCCATCTTGATCGTTGTGCAAGCGCAGGGGAAATGCGAGCACGTTCCATATGTACCGCGGACTTTGCTGTGGCATGCTGGGGAGCCCTCTTAACGTGCGATCGATGTAGGTTTCGCGCGTGTCGGCGACGTTCTTCACGATCTCTTGCCACTCCAGCGGAATGCCCGGAATCTCCTGAAACAAATTCTTTCCGGGAAACCAGGTGCGTGGCTTTTCCAAAGTGTTTGCGAAGAGATCGTTTACGTATTGCCAATTTCCTTCACGGTCGAGGATCTCGAGCGAAACGTCATCGCCCATACACTTGGCGATGCGGGAGTAATAGAAATCCCGCGAGTCCACGACCACTGGCCGGCCTCGGAGTTTGGCTTCGAAGTTCTTGAGGGCAGCAACCAGATCTTCCACGGAACTGCATCCCTTTAAAAGGTGCATATCTTCGACGCCACCGAACTTCCGCTCGAGTGTTGCGGAGAGGATGATGATCGGCACTTCAGGACGCTGCCGGCGAAGCGAATTCGCGACCTCGGTACCGAACTTGCCTTCACCAAGGTGATAGTCAAGGACTGCGATCTCGCATTCCTTGAGCTGTTGCTCCGCCTCTTCGATCGAGGACGCTGTAATCGCCTCGTATCCGTGCTTGCGCAGTATCGCAGCACGCAGCAACAGGTTGTTCGGGTCATCATCAAGCAGCAGGACACGAATGGTGCCGGCAGAGCCCGGACGTTCGGCCTCTATTGTGGTGGGAGGAATCACAGGGAACAATCCGATCGGTTTGGATGCAGCGCTGCTCGGCCATCATTCTTCTGGCTTGCTTGCGCGTGAGGCCTGCCGGAGTTCGCGAACGATCTCGGGCAGCTTGTTGAAGAGCGCGATCGAGCGCAGCCACTGTCGGTTTTCGATCGCAGGGTACCCGCTGATGACTTTACCTGCTTCGACATCATTTGGGATACCACTTTGTGCGGTGGCAATGACACCGTCGCCGATCAGACAGTGACCAGCAACTCCAACCTGCCCGGCGAGGATCACCCGGCTGCCAACCTTAGTAGAACCTGCCAACCCCACTTGTGCGCAGAGAAGCGTGTTCTCACCAACTTCTGAGCCGTGCCCTACCTGGACGAGATTGTCGATCTTGGCCCCACGGCGGATGCGCGTCTCACCGATGGTCGCGCGGTCGATGCAGGCGTTAGCCTGAACCTCCACATGATCTTCAAGCACGGCGGGGCCGGATTGGGTGATCTTGTGCCAGTTGCCGGCATGGTCGTTGGCGAATCCGAAGCCGTCCGCACCCACGATGGCGCCGTTTTGCAGAACGACCCCGTCGCCGAGCACGCAATGTTCACGGACAATGGCGTGAGCGTGAGCGAGAAAGTGGTCGCCAATGGAAGCATGGGGATAGATCACCACGTGCGGGTGGATAATGCAATCCGCACCGATGCGTACGTGCTCGCCAATGACCACGTAAGCTCCTATGCTGGCATTCCTGCCGATCCGGGCGCTGGAATGGATTACCGCAGTGGGGTGTACCTCCGGCAATTGGGCGGGCGGCTTGTAGAAGAGATCGACTGCGCGCGCAAAGGCGAGATATGGGTTCTCGCTGCGCAATACCGACTTTGGAATGTCCGGCGATTCGCGCCCCAGGATCACTGCAGAGGCATTTGTGGATTTGAGCAGCGACGCATACTTAGGATTGGAGAGGAAGGTAATCTGTCCCGGCTGTGCCTCTTCGAGGCCTGCAACGCCACTGACCTCAAGATCGGGATCGCCCGTGAGTTCGGCTGAAAGGGCGCTCGCGACTTCGGAAAGTTTCATGCGCGCCATTTTAAACCCCGATGCTTTGCAACGGTCTTTCTAGCCTATTCCGTTTCTGCAAAGAGCTTCGGCTGTGCCACTGCATCGGAGGGCCGGGTCTTGATACGTCCCCCGGCGCTCCCAATAACCCCCAGGACAGTGAAAGATGCGAGGGCGGAGCGCGGAACGAATATCCTCTGGGTGTTTCCACGGGTATCAGGAGGAGCCAGCAAAAAGCCATCAGGCCCAAACTGGCTCAGCTCGTTACCCATCAATCCTTCAAGTATCTCTTGATCCTTGAAGGTGATCCGTACCCATACGCCTTCGGCTCGCGGACGTGAAGGAAACGATTTGCGAATGATCTCTTCTGAAGTCTCGGGATCACGAATGAAGTAAACTCCCTTGACTTCCTGCAGCGGCACGGAGACGAGTTTTCCGGAGACATTCAGCATCTCAAGCTTGCCCTCAGAGACGAAGGTCGCGCCGACAAATCCGCTGACGCTTTCGCGATCTAACTTGCGAACAATGACGCGTTTGTGGGTGGAGGGCACTGGAAAAATTGTCGCATGCCACTTCGCGTCGGCGTTAGGGATTCGGCAAAGGTGTAGCCAAACTGAGCAACTCTGTGTTAATGTTCCCTTTTCGCAGGATGAAGTGCGCCTAACGTTCAGTTATTTAAGAACTTACGTATTAACCTGCCAGGATGCGTCTGCATTTAGCGTCGAGGTGGCAATCTCGGCACGGAAGAGTGGTTTTTAGGCCAACTCCATGCAGCAGTATTCATTTATATTCTAAGTAGTTGTTGGTATTTTGCGGGAGCTGGACGCGAACGGATGCCCGATTTCGTTTACATGATAGAGACGCGGCTCTCGCCGGAGCAGCAGACTGCCTTAAAACTGGTTCAACAGATCGCCCGTGACAACGGCATGAATGTCTATTTGACGGGCGGCACGGTGCGGGATTTCTTCACTGGCCAGCAGATCCGCGACCTTGATTTTTCAGTTCAAGGTAACGCACTTAACCTGTTGCAGGACTTCCAGAAAGCTGGAGCGCAGGTACAAGGCTCCAACGAGAAGCTGCAAGTGCTGCACTTGCTTTTGCCAGGGCGCGTCCGTGCGGAGATCTCCAGCACCAGGACGGAGCGATTCGAGAAGCCATCCAAGCCCGAGGTGTTGCCGGGCACGATGGTCGAAGACCTTCGCCGCCGCGACTTTAGCGCGAACTCAATGGCGTTGTCTCTGAATCCGGGATCGTTTGCACTCTTCATGGATCCGCTGAACGGCGTTGCGGACATCGAAGCGAAGGTCCTGCGCTTAGTCCACAATTACGGCTTTTACGAAGATCCGTCGCGCATGATCCGGGCGGCCCGGTTCATGACCCGCCTCGGCTGGACGATGGAAGAGCGCACCCGGGCGCGCTATGAAGCCGCGAAGGAAAACAACTACATCGAAGCCATCTCTAAGTCGGCGATCGGCTATGAGCTGGAGCAGGTGATGCATGAGCCCGATCCACTTGCGACTATGCGCGCGCTTGAGGAGGAGGGCTACCTCAAGCTGCTGTATCCGGGATGGACGCCGTCAAAGGTGGACGAGGCAGCGCTGGCCCGTATTGCCGAGACCCGGGACAAACTCGCCGCCCTAGGACTGAGCGCCGATGCCTCGATGGCGAATGCCGAGTTCCTGACCAAACGCATGCCAGAGAGCGACCTTCATGCAATGCAGAAGATGATGCCGCGCAAAGGCTTCGTCGATGCGTGGCGCAAGCAGGAGGACGAGGCAAAAGAACTTGCGAAGCGGCTTACGGGCAAGGAAGCAGATACACCATCGCATACCTGGAAGCTACTCATGTCGGCCAAGCCGGAGGCGATCCTTTATCTTGCCGTGACCACCAAACAGCAGAGCGTCACCGACAAGCTAGAGAGCTTTTTCCTGATCTGGCCGCAGTATCGGCAGCGCATGCCATACGCGATGATGGGCGAGTTGCGGATCACGCCCCAACTGCCGGTGTATCAGAAGCTGCTGGATGAGATGTTCCTGCTGATGCTCGATGGCAAGTTGAGCACCGAGGAGGAACTCCGTGCCTATCTGGAACCGCATTCTCCTCCTTTGCCCGCACCGACCCCATCCATGGGACGCCGTGGGCGCGGCAAAAAGGCTGTGAAGGCCAAGGCTGTAAAAGCCCCAGCTACTTCGGCCTCGCGACGGACGGAATCCGCGCAGAAAGCAGAGCCAGCTGCGACGGAGCCGCTCGCGAAGGCAGCGGCTGCAACGGTTGGAGCCAAGACGAGTTCGACGACGTCAGACAAGAAGAAGTCTGCTCAGGTCATGCCGGCAAAGGCGTCTGCTGCGAAGGCCGCAAAGCCGCAGCAAAAGGCAGCAAAGAAGAAAGCTGTGACTGCCAAGGTTGTGGCCAAACCGAAGAGCAAGTCCGCGCCGAAGCCGAAGGTCGTCGGCAAGCCGAAGGCAAAGGCCAAGGCACACCCGGCACCGAAGAAAAAGCCGAGCGCGAAGCCACAGCCTGGTAGAGCTAAATCGAAAGCGGCTACAAAGAAGCCGGCGAAGAAAGCACCTTCGAAGAAAGCTACCTCGAAGAAGTCTACAAAGCATCGCTGAGGGATGGGCGTCTGAGCAGAGCTTATTCTTCGAAAATCTCCAATTCTTCGAGCATGCCCTGCATCTCGCGTGTCGCCTGCGCGTTGCCAGTGCGCTGAGCGCATGCGATTCCCTTCTCAAGCAACGGACGCGCTTCCTTCGTTCGATCAGCCTTCATCAATGTCTGTGCCGACATCTGATATGCAGCCGTGTAGTCGGGGTTGATCTCGAGCAATTGGGCAAACTCCTGCAATGAGCGGTCGATATCACCGGCATTCCCATATTCCAGAGCAAGCCCATAGCGCGCAAACACATCGTGGGGATGGTGGGCGAGAAAATCTTCTAGCATCTTGCGTCGATCCAAACCTGCCTCCTGCGGACGATATTACGAGTGTAGTGGAAGAGCCTCCACCGGATGGAGCCCGTCGTTGAAAATCAGACAAATGAAAAGCGGTGGCATAGAGCCACCGCCGTCCAATGCGACGCGAATGTTTATTCGCCTGATTTCTCAGCCGCGGTTGCACGGTTGAAGTAACGGGACACGGCTTTCTCAAAGCGAGAAGCACTCGCCGGAGCAGCGGTCTGTCCACTTAGGATGGTACGGAAGGGCTCTCTGTGGCCGTAGAGAGCGGCAGTGTCATCATCGTTTTGCGAGACATCGGTGCCGTCGAGCGAGATACCGGCAAAAAGTCCTTTGGAGCGCGAGTAGGTCAGAAGCTCACTATCAAGCTTCCAATCCGTACCAGCATTCGCGTGACGGCCCACGGGACCGGCGGAGGCTTCCGCGCCCGCGCCAATCTTGAATTTCGCGCTGAGCAGGTCCTGCATTCCCTTTTGGTTTACAGCGACCATGACGATGTCAGTGGAAGATCCGCCAATCTGAAATCCCCAGCTGCCGCCCGCCATACGAATCGGCGCCGGTGCGCTCCACCGGGTGCCCGTACGACAAGTTGCAAAGCCTTGGCCGTATTGTCCGCCGATTCCGATTGCGCCCTTCTTCAGGCCTGGGACAACTGCCACACACTGCGCCCGGCTAACGATCTCGTCCGGGATACCCTTATCCGGAGTACCTGCCAAAGCTTCGATCACTTCCGCCGCTTTGTCCAAACGGTCCGCAACCTTCGCTTTGTCCAGATTGGTTTCTGCTTTGTCTTGCGCTGTGGCAACACAGGCTGAGCCTAAAAATGCCATAAGCGCCACTGCTAAAAGTCTCTTCATGTTCCCCTCTCAATTTGCTATTGGGAGTGACCCAACTCCCGCACACAACGGGAACTCTGTTACGTCACACAATCCTTAGGATTCCGATTCCGCGCGGAAGGTTTGCAGCACATCTGTGCCAGGAACCCAGTTTATCAGCACTATTCCAGCAGGGACCGGGTCACGGCGTTCACTGACAATGCGATTCTATTGGGAACTCCGACTTTTCGCATCAGCTTCGCTACGTGCGCCTTTACGGTGCGTTCTTCGATCGAGAGCGCTGCACCAATCTCTTTGTTAGATCTGCCGGCTATGAGTAACTCCAGCACGTCGCGCTCTCTGCCGGTAAAGGTAATGTTGTCCTGACCCTTTCGTTCAGTCGTGGCTCGCTCGACGAACATCGCCAAAACTCGTCGCGGCGCCCAGATCGACGACCGATGAACAACCTGCAGCGCCTCGGCAAACTCCCGTGCACTGGCAGATTCATCAATATAGCCCTTTGCTCCCGCCGTAATGGCTTTGAGCATGGTCTCGTCATCCACGGAAGGACCTGTAAGAAGTATTCTTATTTCAGGACGTGCCCCCCTGGCAGCCCCGATGAGGTCGAAAATCTCACGACCAGAATGCGCGCCTAGCAGGACGACATCGTAGTCGCTTCTAACCCCCAGCTCTTCCAGTGCTAACGCTTCGACCTCGATCTCATGTTGGCCTTCCAACAACGAGCGGTAGCCAACGAGCCGCAAGGGATCGCTCTCGACCACGGCTATCCGCAGCCTCTTTGTGACATTTTGTTGTTGCAATGAACTCACAGCCGCATCTCTCTCAGATGACCAAAGCATACCTGTCCAGAGAGAGAATCGGCTACTACTTTTGCGGGGGCTGCAATTGTTCGGCGGATGCGAGTGCCTCACCCAGCCGGATGCCCGCGCAAAAGGACGCATTCGAACCGGTAGTCGTACCGGCGCTGCACGATCTTGCAGTCTCATTTTGCTTTGACTCCTCTTGCAGCTTTGGAGCGCCTCTTGAGGACGAGAGGTAGCCCTGTCGAACCCCTTTGTGGAAGGCGGGCGCGGTGGAGATCGAGGTCTGGGGCATAGCCTTCCTTTTTGTCATGTCCAGGATCGAGAATAGCCGGAATGACAGACCGGACTGCATATCGCCCAATCCGCGAAGAAACCCGGCACGATACCCAGTCACATATGAGTTCCTGTCTCCGAACTCGGACCTGTAATGAACCTCTCGATAATCGTGCATGTTTTCCCCCTTGGAGACGGGATGCGCAAATTGCGCGTCCACATCCGCATCGTGAAAACCACGCTGATACCCGTCGCGATAGCCATGTACAAAGGGAGAAAGCGCGTACAGTTGTGCGGCAGGTTCAGCACTTTCGAGCTGTTTATCGTGGCAGGTGCGATCCTCCGCTGCACACAAAGAGCAGCCCAGGATTACAAATCCAATCCCTATGGCAGAGCGCATGGCTTGACTCCAGTGGAGCAGAATTCCGGATCCGCTGCACAGACCGCCGGACTGTGAGTCTCTTCGCCGGGACGATATAGTAGTAACAGGAGAACGCATGCCGACACAGCCCGAAGTGCTCGAAGCTCTTAAAGAGTGCTACGACCCTGAAATCCCGGTGGACATCGTCAATCTTGGTCTCGTGTACGGGGTGAACGTCGAACCCTCTCCGGCAGACTCCGCCAAACAGGATGTCACGGTAGAGATGACGATGACATCGCCGATGTGCCCTTCACACACTTTTATCACGGAACAGGTGCGCCAGCGAGTGCAACGAATGGAAGGCGTGAATATGGCGGCCGTCGTGCTCGTCTGGCAGCCGCCGTGGGGTCCGGAACGCATCAGCCCGGAAGCAAAACAGAAGCTCGGAATCGATGTCTGAGAGTCAGCTTCTTAGCGAGACGCCCGGTATTCTTCACGTCCGCTGCGTATCGACTGGATAGTGTGCGTGTGCTCAGCTACCCGATCGAGCAGCGTTTGGATGCCATTGACGATGCGGTGTCCGCGTTCAAGATAGTCCGGGGCCTGGTTCCAGATCTCTTCGAAGCGCTCGGGATGCTCGGAAGCGAGAGCTGCAAGTCCTATTCCGCAGGCGGCAAAGCCAGCGCTGCGCTTGCCGCTGATCAATAAGTACGCCGCTGCGCCGAATGCGCCGAACATCAATACCTTCTTCCACTCGTTCATGCCACTCTCCTCTTTGCGGACTTGAAGTGCAACTAGACGAGCCATTAGAAGTCCCCCAATACTCCTTTGTTGCCTGCTAAATGGGAACCGGCAGCCTTGGTGGTCAATTCGGAGCGGCTACACTGCTGTATACCGTCCAGTCTCAATTACGCGCTGAGCGATCTGCTGACGGATGGCGATGACATTCGCCGGTTCGTGTTTCAACAAGCGGCGAAGAATGCCCGTTCGGACCCGCGCATCATCCCCCTCGACACAATAAGCAATCACACGCCGCGCGGCAACTTCGATGGTGACCATCGCGTCGGAGACATAATTGCACGTGTAAGCAATAGGCAGGGCGGCCGCGGCTTCTCCTTTGCTGGCGACGATTTTCATGGTGCGCAAGATCGCCGATTCCATGGCGAACAACTCGATAACAACGTCGGCAATCCCGGCCAGCACTTCCTGTTGATCAGCGAGTTTGTCCATGTACTTCTCCGCTGCGGTCCCGGCGGTAACAAGCGCAACTTTCTTCGCATTTGTGAGCTGCTGGCGCTCGGTAGCCAACGGACCTTCGAACTCCTCGGGCATGGAAGGCTCGAGTACCTCGTCCATTAGCTTCTTAATCGCCTGCATCAGCGGAAGCTTGCCGCTCATCGCCGACTTCATCAGCCATCCGGTGATGATCATGCGGTTGATCTCGTTCGTGCCTTCGAAGATGCGGTTCACACGCGCATCCCGATATGCCCGCTCAGCGGGATACTCCTCGACGAAGCCGTAGCCCCCGTAAATCTGGACCACTTCATCGACTACGTAGTCCACCATCTCCGAGCCCCAGACCTTTGCTATGGAACACTCGACGGCATACTCTTCAATCGCCTTGCGAATCTGCAGAGATGAGTCGGTCGCGTGCTTGTCGATGTCCGAAGTCGCCACGTCGATCAGACCAATCGTGCGATATGAAGAGCCTCGCCAACATAGACTCTTGTGGCAATGTTGGCGATCTTCTCTCGGATGAGTCCGAACTCGGTGAGACTCTTGCCGAATGCCTTGCGATCTCTGGCGTAAAGTAAGCCGGAATTGAGCGAATTGCGTGCACCTCCGACGCATGCCGCGCAGAGCTTGTAGCGCCCTATGTTCAATGTGTTGAATGCGATGACGTGTCCCTTGCCGATTTCGCCCAGAAGATTTTCTCGCGGCACCTGACAGTCATTGAGGATCAGGGGGCAAGTGCTCGATCCTCGAATCCCCATCTTATGTTCTTCGGGACCCACGCTAAATCCCGGGAAGGTACGCTCGACGATGAACGCCGTGAACTTCTCACCATCGACCTTGGCGAAGACGATGAAGACATCGGCGAATCCACCATTGGTGATCCACATCTTCTCGCCATTGAGCACGTAGTGTTTGCCATCTGCACTCAGTACTGCACGGGTGCGCGCATTCATCGCGTCCGACGCAGATGACGATTCGGAGAGCGCGTAAGCGCCCACCCACTCGCCCGCCGCTAGTTTTGGCAAATACTTCTGCTTTTGCTCCGCCGTGCCAAAGTACACGATCGGGAGGGTGCCGATACCTACGTGAGCACCCCACGCCACGCCGAAGCTGCCGGATTTGGCGATGTAGTCGGCGATGATCGCGGAAGTGGCCTTGTCCATCTCCATACCGCCGTACTCTTCCGGAACATCTACCGAAGCCAGTCCAAGTTCGCTGGCTTTCTTCAGGAGTCCGCGCGTGACGTCGAACTGTTTATTTTCTATTGCGTCGATCGCAGGAACGATCTCATTTGTCGCGAACTCTTCTGTCGTGCGTGCAATCTGTTTGTGTTCATCGGTGAAATCTTCCGGAAAGAAACACTCTTCCGGACGGCGGTCTTCGATCAGGAAGCTTCCGCCTTTGACCTGCTGCTTCGGTGCTGCTGCTGTTGCCATTGCCGCCCCTTCAATGAATGCTTCTAAACTCTTTCGAAGATACCAGCCGCTCCCATGCCGCCGCCGACGCACATCGTGACGATGCCATACCTGCCTTGCCGCCGTTGTAGTTCACGCAGGATGGTAGCGGTAAGTTTGGCGCCTGTGCACCCCAAGGGATGTCCCAGTGCGATGGCGCCACCGCTCGGATTGATCTTCACCGGGTCAAGCCCTGCCGCTTCGATGACGGCCAGCGACTGCGCCGCAAATGCCTCATTTAATTCAATGACGTCGATCTGATCGAGCGTGAGCCCCGCCTGTTCGAGAACCTTCGGAATTGCGAACACCGGACCCAGCCCCATCTCTTCCGGCTTGTATCCCGCGGTGGCGAATGCAATGAATCGCGCAAGCGGGACGAGTCCCAGCGCCTTCGCTTTCTCGGCAGAGGTCACGACTACCGCCGCCGCGCCGTCCGACATCTGTGACGAGTTCCCGGCTGTGACAGTCCCCTTCACATGAAAGGCAGGCTTGAGGGCTGCGAGGGCATCTGGAGTGGTATCGGCGCGAGGCCCCTCGTCGTGTACAAATCGCACCTCCTGCCTCATCATCTTCGCCCCAACTCCTGCTGGGGAGGCAGATTTCGCCGGCTCGAAAGATACGTTCGATACAGCTACAGGCACGATCTCTTCGTCGAACTTCCCTTCCGCGATGGCCTTGAGAGCTTTCTGATGGGATTGGTAACTGAATTCGTCGGCATGTTCTCGCGTAATCCCATACTTCACCGCCAACCGTTCCGCTGTCAGCCCCATGGACAGGTATGCGTCCGGGTAGTTTTGGACCAGCGAAGGGTTCGCGGACACTTTATGTCCGCCCATCGGTATCATCGTCATCGACTCAGTCCCACCAGCGATGATGACCTCCGCCTGCGAGCATGCAATCGCGTTGGCCGCGATGGCAATCGCCTGCAACCCCGAAGCGCAGAATCGATTGACAGTCATTGCCGAGGTTTCGACCGGGATCCCCGCACGCAACGATGCGATACGCGCAACATTCATTCCCTGCTCCGCTTCGGGCATGGCGCAACCGAGCACGACGTCGTCGATCTCCCGCTTGTCTAATCGCGGTATTCTGTCTAACGCACCGTTAATGGCGATAGCGGCAAGATCGTCTGGCCGCGTCGTCCGCAGCATCCCTTTGTTCGCTTTACCGACCGGCGTGCGGACGGCGCTCACTATCACTACTTCGCGCATATTCGACTCTCGTAAACCTTCAGCTTGCAGCTGAATCCACTCTCAGAATGATGATCCAAGCCGGAAGTTGATAGCTCTAATTTCTCAACGGCTTCCCCGTCTTCAATGTGAATGCGATGCGCTCCTGGGTCTTCTTTTCACCACAGAGAGACTTGAATGCGTCGCGCTCTAGATCAAGCAGATATTGTTCGCTGACCGGAGTACCAGGCGGGAGCGATCCTCCGCAGATCACCTCTGCTACTTTGGTCGCGATCCTCACTTCATGTTCGGTGATGTATTCGCCCTCGCGCATAATATGGACGCCCAGCTTGAGCGTTGCCAGGATGCTCTCTCCCGGCGCTGGAATGTCTTTGCGTGCGACCGGTGGCGCGTATCCATTGCGCACAAGGTCGAGAGCTTTGTGCTTCGCGTCGATGAGCAAGCGATCGCGGTTCATCGTGATCGCATCGGACTCGCCAAGGAAGCCATACCCTCGCGCCTCTTCGGCAGACATCGAGACCTTTGCCATCGCAATCGTCTCAAAAGTCTTTTTCATCGCCTCCATCATCTCGACCGATTCGCCGCGCTGCCCGGGCCGCACGCCCTGGGCTAGATCTATGGCTCGCAACGTCATCTCTTTGCAGCCACCTCCGCCCGGAAGCAGACCCACACCGACTTCTACGAGACCCATATAAAGTTCTGAATGGGGCTGCCTTGCCGCTGCGTGCAGTGCGATCTCACATCCTCCGCCAAGCGTCATGCCGGCCGGTGCGACCACTACTGGATTCTGCGAGAATTTGATTGACTGCGTGGCGTTCTGAAAACCGCGGACCATCTGGTCGATCTCGTCCCACTCTCCCTCCTGAATCGCCATGAGAAGCATCATGATGTTCGCGCCGACCGAGAAATTTTGAGAGTCGGAGCTAATCACGAATCCGTCAAAATTGTTTTGAAACTCGCTTCCCGGCTTCAACACCTTTGTCACAAACGAGATCGTGTCCGGGCCAAGCGCATTCATCTTCGAATGCAACTCAATACATCCGATTCCATCGCCGATATCGATCAGCGAGGCGCTCGAATTCTTCGTCACTACGCCGTTCGAAACCTTTGCGTTGTGAGCGCTCCAAACACCTTCAGCCGCACCTACAGGCTCGAACTTGCGTGTGCGCACATCAAAATACGCACGTCCGCTCATGACGCCCGGCATCTCTGTGTACCAGCTCTTCATTCCAGAGGAGAGTAGTGTCTCGACATTCGCGGGTGTCGCGGTTCCCTGCTCCTTCATCCTGGCGACGGTCTGCTCGACGCCAACCGCATCCCACAGTTCGAAGGGACCGAGCTCCCAATTGAAGCCTGTCTTCATCGCCTGGTCGATCTCGACGACTGTATCCGAAATCTCAGGAATGCGATTTGCAGCATAGACCCACAGTTCGCTCAGTACATTCCAGTAGAACCGCGTTACCTTGCTCCCTGGATCGCCATTGAGCAGCATCTTCAGCCGCTCGCCCGTGGAAGTTGCGTTTTTCACCAGGTCGAGTTCCGCGAACTTCACCCTCTGCTGCGGACGATATTCGAGTACCTTCCAATCGAGAGAGAGCCGCTGTTCTGCTTGCGCATCTTTCTGCTTTTTGTAGAAACCGCCTCTGGTCTTGTCCCCAAGCCACTTGCGTTCGAGCATCTGGTTGTAAAACTCCGGCAGCTTCAGCTCCGACCGCTCGTCGCTGACATTCTTCGTCATGTTCTGCACGACGTGCCCAAGAATGTCGAGACCAACCATATCTATGGTGCGAAAAGTCGCCGATTTCGGCCAACCGACGGCGGACCCGGTCAGTGCATCAACCTCGTCGATCGAGAGCCCCATTTCCTGCATGATTCGAATCACGTTCAAGACAGAAAAGGTGCCGATACGGTTGGCAATAAAGTTCGGCGTGTCCTTGGCGAGGACGATCGCCTTCCCCAAACGTTTGTCGCAGAACTCGCTGATTGCGGCGATGGCATCCGGATCTGTCTCTGGGGTCGGAATGATCTCCAGTAGCCGCATGTAACGTGGCGGATTGAAAAAGTGTGTGCCGAACCAATGTCTGCGGAAACCTTCGCTCAATCCCTCCGCTATCTGCGCAATCGGGAGTCCGGATGTGTTTGTAGTGACGATCGCGGTAGGTTTTCGGAACTCTTCTATCTTTTGCAACAGTGCGCGTTTTATATCAAGGTTTTCGGCAACCGCTTCGATGATCCAATCGGCATCTTTGATCTTCGCCAAATCATCATCGAAGTTGCCGGTTGTTATATAGCGAACGAGATCTGCTGAGAAAAGAGCGGCAGGTTTTGACTTTTTTAGGCCTTCGAGAGCTGCTGCTGCGATGCTCGACTTCGGCGCGGTTGACTTCGGATCAAGCGTTTGCGGAGTGATATCCAGCAAATAAGACGGTATGCCGGCGTTGGCAAGATGGGCTGAGATGCGCGCACCCATCGTTCCGGCTCCCAGCACGGCGACTCTTGAAATATGAAATTTGCGTTGCGTTGCTGCCCGCTTTGAGGAGTTGGCGCTTGGGGAAGTCACGGCGTGTGCAGACATTTGCTCTCTTATACGCGAATCGACTGCGCGAACCTAACGAGATTGCCGAGGAGTAGCCAGAGCTACGAACAGTTATCCATACTGTAATGAATGAGCGTTCATTCAGTCAAGTTCCTTCATGCCTGGCGAATGGAGCTACTTGAGTAGCTTTCTCGCGATCACCATCTTCTGTATCTCGCTGGTTCCCTCGCCGATCGTGCACAGCTTCACGTCACGATAATACTTTTCCGCAGGATAGTCCTTGATAAATCCGTAGCCGCCGTGGATCTGCACACCCTCGTTTGCACACCTCACCGCAACTTCGCTCGCGAAGTACTTCGCCATTGCGGACTCAAGCGTGGTCGTCATGTCCGCATCCTTCATGGTGGCGGCTCGCATGGTCAGCAGTCGAGCGGCATCGAGCTCCGTCGCCATGTCGGCGAGCTTGAACTGGATACCCTGAAAATCACTGATCGCCTTCCCGAATTGCTTGCGTTCTTTCGAATACTTTAGCGCGGCGTCAAATGCACCTTGCCCGATGCCCAGCGAAAGTGCCGCGATCGAGATTCGCCCACCGTCGAGGACCCTCATCGAATCCACGAAGCCGTCACCCACATTGCCGAGCAGGTTTTCGGCTGGAATCTCGCAATCTTCGAAGATCATCTCACTCGTCGCACTCGCACGCAGGCCCAGCTTGTCTTCTTTCTTACCAGGACGGAACCCCTTGGTTCCCTTCTCGATGGCAAAGGCTGAAAGACCGCGGTGCGTGCCCTTCGTCTTGTCGGTGACGGCGATCGCGACCATTACGTCGGCATAGTGTCCATTCGTGCAGAAAGTCTTAGAGCCGTTCAGGACCCATTTATCGCCCTTCTTCACCGCCGACATGCGGGCACCGGCGGCATCAGAGCCCGAACCAGGCTCGGTGATCGCCCATGCGCCGATCCATTCGCCTGAGGCGAGCTTGGTGACGTATTTCTTCTTCTGCTCTTCTGTACCCGCTAAATAGATGTGGTTCGTACAGAGCGAATTGTGCGCGGCGACGATGATACCCACCGATCCGTCGATACGCGAAAGCTCCTCGACGGCGATCACATATTCGACGTAACCCATCCCGGCGCCGCCGTATTCGGTCGGAAAAATAACGCCGAGAATGCCCATTTGGCCGAGTTTCTTCACCACTTCAAGCGGAAACTCGCCGTGCTCGTCCCACTTCATGACATTGGGCGCAATCTCACTTATGGCAAATTCGCGGATCGAGCGTTGCAATTGCTTTTGTTCGTCGGTGAGCAGGAAATCCACTTCATTCTCCGGTTCAGGGCTGATTAGGGCAAACGGACGAGAATACCACGAGCCCCGTCAGCAGGAAACAGAGAGTTTTAGAAACAGCTTCGCCGGTCAAGCCTGCGCGGTTCTTGCGTCCCTTGGAGGCGACGTCGCGAAGCTCACGACACGCTTACTCAAATCTGCAGTGGACATCGCGCCGTCGGTCTTGTATTCGTAAACGGTTTCGCCATCCACCTGCACCTTCATGTCGCCAATCTTGCCCGTATTTATTGAGATGGTCTCGCTGGGAAGGAGGTGCTTGAGTTCATTGCGCAAGCTCACGGCTGCGCGGCGCAGATCGATTCAGAGAAAGCAACGTGTGATTCGTATCATGAATACAGTGTATGGGCGCTTTGACATTCGTCAAAATCGACTGATACTATCGCCTAAGTGGATCATGGCGCAGGCGCCCGCCTGCATGGTGCTGGTCCGCTTGTTAACGAAGCGTCCCCGTCGTCTAGCCCGGCCTAGGACACCGCCCTTTCACGGCGATAACACGGGTTCGAATCCCGTCGGGGACGCCAAAGTTAAATTTCCCTGTCTCAATGTCCCTAACGCTCGAAGATAATTTTGAAAAACTTGCCTTTTCGCTCGACCGTTCGTCATCAGGGCGAATCGCCTCGATTTACGCGACGACCTTGGCTGAAAATGTCCTATTAATGGCGGCTTGGGGTCTTATCTAGCGGGTGGATCGCAGAGTAGGATTCACTCAATTTCACTGACAAGAGGTCGAAGACCATGCTTTACAACAAAAAAATCCCTATTGGCGAGTCAGCCCTTCTCGTCATCGATGCACAAGATTCCTTTAAGGCGACCGACCGATGGGAGCTTAGAGATAACAAGCAATTCGAAAAGAATGTATCCCGCCTGATTGGACTCTACCGGCAGCACAAGCTTCCCGTGATCTACTTTCTGCATACAGATGATGACCCGGGCTTTGAGACCACGAGCCCTCATTACAAACTAATGGATTTCCTCTCTCCGCGGGAGGACGAGCCACTTTTCCATAAGAATACCCGCAATGTATTCACCAGCACGGGCATGCCTGCCCTCCTTCTGGAGAAGGGCGTCCGCCGCCTGGTCATCACCGGCATCCAGATGGAGCAGTGCTGCGAAACGTCTGCGCGCGTCGGTGCGGACCTGGGCTATGCGGTGGATTTCGTCACGGAAGGCACGATGACGTTCCCCATTCCAAATCATGACCGGCCGGGCGAAACGCTGGGAGTCGAAGCCATTCGCGAGCGTACGGAGTATGCTTTACGAGGAAGATTCGCCAGGATCGCGACCGTCGATCTGATCCAGCAGGAACTAGAGGCCACCAAATCAGCTCGCGCAACAAACGCGTAATCATCGTACTGTTTCCAGAATGTGAAATCCTGGACGTCGCGGGGCCGCTCCAAGCCTTCCACGAGGCGAATGAATGCGGTGCGGATTACGATGTCACGATTGCCGGGACCTCGGAGTCGATCAGGACTCAGCAACAGGCTGTACTGGCATCCTTATCGGCGTTGCCAACGGTCGCTCCGGGGGATCTGGTCGTCGTACCTGGATACTCCTTGCGCTCGGCTGTCCCACAGAAGCTGTCGCATTGGCTTCGTGATGCGGTTTCTGCCGGAGCACACATTTGCGCGGTGTGTACGGCAGCGTTTGTCTTAGGCAACGCAGGATTGCTCGAAGGGCGAACTTGCACAACGCATTGGAAGCGGTTGCCGGAGCTGAAGCGCGCCTTTCCGCAGGCCCGGATCTTATCCGATCGACTATTTGTCACAGACGGCCCCATCACCACGAGCGCCGGTGTCGCCTCCGGTATAGACATGGCTCTGTGGTTCATCGAGCAGGATTACGGTCCAGTCTTGACCGCACGAGTCGCCGAGAAATGGTGGTCTATCTGCGCCGCAATGGCGCGCACAGACAAGAGAGTGTCTTTCTTGACTACCGGACGCATCTCAACGCCGGCGTACACCGTGTGCAGGACTATCTCCTTGCGCATCCCGAGACTCAGGCGTCTATCGCTGACCTCGCAGAGATTGCATGCATGAGCGAGCGGAGCCTGACGCGGGCTTTCCGCGAAGCAACTGGTCTGACAATAATTGAGTTCAGGACAAAGGCCCGTATCGAGCTTGCCAAGACACTCCTGAACAACGTGAACCTTTCCATCGACATGGTGGCCGAAAAGGCTGGCTTCGGCAATGCACGTCATTTCCGGCGGGCATGGAACACTCTGATCGGCAAGCCCCCCTCGCACTTGAGAGTCTAGTCTCTGCTGCCTCCGGACCCGGTTGCTGGTTGAGTCACTACTGCATGCTGGTACATGCGTGCCTGGATAAGCAAAGTACTTGCGACCGTGAAGACGCCGTCACTAAATCCGATTAACCGGCTCGCCTCCAAAGATTCACTGCTGCGGTTCTTGTCGCGATACATCGCTATCACACTATGCAACATCAATATGCCATTCGCCTGCTTCAGGGTTGGGCAATGCGTTGGGTTGGGCGCATCATCAGGGCGCCATAGGCGATGAAACTTGCATAGAAAAGTTCCGTGAAAAGGACGCCACCGTGTGGCATTCCTGCAAGCGTCGCCAGCATCGCCAGTAGCGAACTGAGCAGGAGCCAGCGGGGCCAGCTTGGGAGTTCGCGGGAACACCATACGCCCACCAGAAAAAGTAACACTCCAAACATCACCAGTGGACCGGAGATGATGCCCAAGGTTCCATAAGCAGAGTCGTTGAAGCCTTGATAAATCTCCGTGATCTTATCGGGTGCAACTTTGTATATGGCGGGCATCGCACCGAACTCCAGCGGACAGTGCATCTGGTCCGCCAGAGTCAACCCAACGAACAACAAAGGCAAACTGAGTACTCCCGCGATATTCATTGACTGGGAGAGGCGCAGATAAAGTCCGGGAAGTCCGAGCAGTACGAAAATGACTGCGAACATTAAGAGAACGTGCGCTTGAGGACTGTGATGGACATAGTTGCGGTGGCGCTAGTGTTGCTGGCAGTCGGTTCCACCGCCTCGTTCATTCCTGCACGCCGCGCCGCCTCGATCGACCCTGTGGAAGCTTTGCGTAACGAGTAGCTTCTCCGGTTCCCCAGATCTTCACGAGCAGCGCGATATTGAATCGGTTCTCCCGTCCTCTGAGGTCCCGCATGATGCCGGGCACAAGAGTACGTGTACGGGTGTTGGTCGCTTGGGTCCCGGTAAGGATCGTGTGCCGCTAGCCGCGGTTGTCGGGGGCGCCACTTAGATTCATCCACTTACAGCCTTTTCTATAAGCACTGTTTTTCGTTAGTAGCGTTCATTCGATTTAGAATCCAGCATCCATCGAGACATATACTGACCTTTGTCCGTTGCGCCCGGACCGCCGCATAGGTCATCTACTAAACCTGATTTGTCCGTTGGAGCAATGAAGGGGAAATATGTCGTCTTGGCCTGCACCTAGCGCGCTCGACGCTCGCACTCAAGCTTTTCCGATATTGACCACGACGCAAATCGCTCGTCTCAGGCTCGGCAGCGAATTGCGCAAGGTCGAACCGGGAGAGATCTTGTTTGAGCCGGGTGATACGACAGTCCCTTTTTTTGTATTGCTCTCCGGAAGCATGGAAATCGTGCAGCCTGGCCTTGAAGGCGAGCGTCCGATAGCGACACACGGCCCGGGGGAGTTCACAGGTGAGATCACAATGATCTCCGGGCAGCGCTGTCTTGTGCGCGGTCGCGTCATGGAGGCCGGCGAGTTCCTCGAGATCAGTCCAGATGGATTACGTTCGTTTGTCGCAAGAGACTCTGAGCTGAGCGATATTTTCATGAGAGCGTTCATCTTGCGCAGGCTCGCGCTCATTACCCGCGGGCAGGGCAATGTCATTTTGATGGGATCGGTCCACTGTTCAAACACTCTGCGGATACGCGAGTTTCTTGGCCGAAATGCACATCCCTACACCTACATCGACCTAGACACAGACAGGACATCTCAGGAATTGCTCGACCGATTTGATATCAGAACGCAAGAAGTTCCGGTCATCATTTGTGGACACACTGTATTGCGTAACCCCTCGACTCAGGAACTGGCAGACTGCCTGGGATTGAACGTCAGCATTGATCCGTCTCAGATTCGTGATCTGATAATCGTCGGTGCGGGACCCTCCGGCTTGGCCGCGGCTGTTTACGCCGCTTCGGAAGGCCTGGATGCTTTGGTCATTGAGTCTGAAGCGCCGGGTGGGCAGGCGGGAGCAAGCTCGAAGATAGAAAATTACCTTGGCTTCCCTACCGAGATTTCCGGGCAGGAGTTGGCATCCCGCGCCCTCACGCAGGCGTTGAAATTCGGTGCGAAGATCATGGTGGCGCATAGTGTCGTGCAGCTGAATTGCAGCCGGCGGCCCTACGAACTGGTACTGGACAATGGCAGCGTGCTGGCCGCACGGGCCATCGTCATTTCGACGGGGGCCCAATACAACAAACCGCCTATCGACAATCTGACAAAGTTCGAAGGTCAAGGTATCTACTACGGCGCGACCTACATTGAATCGCAGCTCTGTGAAAACGATGACGTCATCGTGGTGGGCGGAGGAAACTCTGCTGGACAGGCCGCTGCCTTCCTGTCGCAGGCAGCCCGCAAGGTGCATCTGCTGGTGCGTTCCGGAGAGTTGTCAGACACGATGTCACGCTATTTAGTTCAACGTGTTGCTGACAATCCAGCGATTCAGCTGCATTACAACACAGAAATCGTAGGTCTAAAGGGCGACATGGAGCTGAAAAAAGTCACGTGGCTTGACAGCACGACCGGTGAAAAGTCGGAACATGAGATCCGCCACGTGTTCATCATGGCTGGGGCGTCTCCACGAACCGAGTGGCTGCAAGGGTGCGTCGCTCTCGACAGTAACGGCTTCATCCTCACCGGACGAGATCTGAACGCGTCCGCTGGTCTGATTCCACCCTCTGCTTGGCCCCTGACCCGTTCTCCGCAGATGCTTGAAACCAGTCTTCCCGGTGTCTTCGCGGTTGGCGATGTCCGCGCGGGGAATGTGAAGCGTGTGGCCTCTGCTGTAGGAGAGGGCGCGATCGCGATTCACCTTGTCCACCGCTCCCTTGCAGAGCCCTAGACAGGACGGAACGTCCAACCGCTGCGTCCGCAGAAGGTCCTATGTCAACAGGTCCTCGATCTTCACTGGCAATTCGCGCACACGAACACCGGTAGCGTGGTGGATCGCGTCCGTAATGGCGGCCGCAATGCCGGCCAAACCAATCTCACCTATGCCACGCGCGCCGACTTCGTTTATCTCTTTGTCAGGAAAATCGAGGAAGTGTACATCAATCGGCGGAGCGTCGGCGTTCACCGCTACGATGTAGTCGGCCATGCTGCTGTTGATCGGCGCGCCGTTCTGCGGATCATAGGACGTATGCTCGAGAATCGCCATGCCAATGCCCATTACCACCGCTCCTTGGATCTGATTGCGGCCGGCGAGCGGATTGATGATTCGGCCGGCGTCAATCACGGTGACCACACGACTCACTCGTAAGCGAGCGATCTCCGGCTGCCATGTGACCTCAGCGAAGTGACAACCGTAAGAATTTGTAGAGAACTTGGGTTTTGGATTTCCGAATGTCGATGCAGACTCTCCATCTCCGGTGACGAGGCGCAGGTTCGCTCGACGCAACAGTTCTGCAAACGCCACTCCCTTTGCCGGCCCATCTTCCTTCACGAAGATCTGGCCATTTTCGAATCCGAGATCGTCAGGATTCTTACCCAGGAATGGAGAAGCAGGCGTGAAAACCGCGACCATCTTGAGCGATGCGATCGCCTTATCCGCCGCTCGCAAGACTGCGTCAACAACCGATGCCGTAGCCATCGAACCGCCGGAGATGGGCCCCTCCGGCAGAGAAGTATCCCCCAGCTCGACGTCCACTTTCTCGACCGGGACCCCGGTCCGTGATGATGCGAGCTGGGCCAGGTTGGTGTAAGTGCCGGTACCGATGTCCTGCGTAGCACTCGCTACTCTGCAAGTGCCGTCGTCGCGCAATTGCAGGTTCGCCGCAGCCGTGAATCTTGCCGCGATCCAGGAACACCCAGCCATTCCCCAGCCCAATGTCAGACCGTCGCGCTTCATCGAGCCCACAGCCGGAGTACGGTTCGACCAGCCGAACTTCTCCGCGCCAAGCTGGTAACACTCGAGCAGATGGCGTGACGAGAACGGCACACCGAGGCCCTCATCGATCTTTGGCTCGTTCATCACACGAAGCTTCATCGGATCAATCTTTAACTGGTGAGCGAACTCGTTCATCGCCGATTCGAGCGCATAAAGGCCTGGCACGCGGCCTGGACCGCGCATATCGGCACCAGCGCCGACGTTCCGTTTGGCGCGGCCAAATGTCACCCGCAGATTGGGGACGCTGTACTGAAAAGGCGTCGCCTCGCCACAATCTTCGTGGTGAGCGTCGAGGATCGAACGGGTGTAGATGTAGTCGTGCTGCAGCGACAGCAATTTGCCCTCGGGCGTCGCGCCCAGGCGGATGCGCTGCTGCGTGCGTGGACGATGACCCACCGCATGGAACATTTGCTTGCGGCCAAGGACCACCCTCACCGGCCTGCCGACTTGCCGCGCCGCAGCAGCGGCGAGCGGGCATACCGTCCAGGGCCACAGTTTGCAGCCGAAGCCTGAGCCAACGAATTTCGAGATCACACGAACGTTCTCGAATGGCAATCCGAACATCTGCGCCAGTACGCTGCGGAGGTTCACGACTCCTTGCGACGACTCATACAGTGTGAGCGTGTCATCTTTCCAGATTGCGGTGGTCGAGTGAGGCTCCATGGGATTATGCGTCTCCCACGGCGTGAGATAGGTCTCGTCGAACTTGGCTGGAGCGCTCGCGAACGCGCCTTCTGGATCGCCGCGGTGGTTATCCAACCGGTGACGCGGACCGAAGGTCGTCATGACGAGATCGGGATCGTCGTCAGCTACCAGGTGCGGCTCGACGTTCGGCTTCTCAGCCGCGTACTTTGTGCGCACCGCATCGGCGGCTGCTTTGGCGGTTTCGAGCGTCTCCGCCACCGCAATCGCGATGTACTGACCGTAGTAGCGAATGACGTCGTCCTCTAACGGCGGGCGCCGCTCTTCGCACACACCCAAAAACGCGGGGATGAACACCGAGCGGGAGATCTTGCCAATGTTCCCGCGATGCAAGATCGCGCGGACACCCGGCATCTTCTCCGCGGCGGACGTCTCGAGCGAAACGATTTTGCCCTTCGCGATCGTCGCGGAGACCGGCACGCCATAGAGCATCCCAGGAAAATGGAAGTCGGAGGTGTATTGCGCCTGACCGCTGACCTTACGCGGACCGTCGATTCTTGGTGTCTCGCGGCCGATCGGAGAAACCGTCTGGGAATCTTGAATGTTCGGCATATCGTCTCCCTTCCCGGCGTCAGGCCTTCGCAGCAGTTCTAAGAGCGTGCGTGAGACACCGCTTCGCCAGCTCGATCTTGAACTTGTTCTCGCTCTGGGGCTTCGCATCGCGGAGCGCCGCTTCTGCCGCCTTGCGGAAGTTCGCTTCATTCGCCGGCTTACCCGTGAGTACGGCTTCGGCTTCGAGTGAGCGCCAAGGCTTCGTTCCCACGCCACCCAAAGCCACACGTACGTAGTTCACGTTTCCTCCGGCCAGCGTCATGACGACTGCGGCGGAGGCGAGAGCAAATTCGAAGGAGGCGCGATCGCGGAGTTTCAGGTACACCTGCTGACTCCCCGATCTGGGTGGAGGAAGCGTGACATGCGTGATCAGATCGCCGGGTTCGAGTACGGTCTCGCGGTGGGGCGTACTTCCCGGCAAAAGGTGGAAATCGCCGAAGGCGATCGCACGCGTACCTTTGGCTCCCTGTACATGGATGGTGGCTTCGAGCGCCGCCATCGCCACGCACATGTCCGACGGGTTCGTAGCGATACAGTGCTCGCTCGTACCGAGGATGGCGAGCATCCGATTTGAACCAGTGATAGCCGCGCATCCGGTGCCGGGCTCGCGCTTGTTGCAAGGCATCGCCGCATCACGGAAATATACGCACCGTGTCCTTTGCAGCAGATTGCCTGAGGTGGTCGCCATGTTGCGAACCTGAGCCGAAGCACCGGAAAGGATCGCCTGCGAGAGCACGGAGTAATCCCGTTTCACTGTGGGGTGATACGCAAGATCTGAATTGCGGACGGTCGCCCCGATCTTCAAACCGCCGTCAGACGTCGCCTCGATCTTGTCAAGGGAAAGGCGATTGATGTCGAGAACGCGCGCGGGCGTCTCGACCTCCAACTTCATCAGGTCGACCAGAGTGGTGCCGCCGGCAATGAATCTCACATCCGCGCCTTGCTGGGCGGTCTTCGCCTTGGCAGCAGTGGCTATCGCTTCCGCTGTGTTCTGTGGCCGGATAAATTCGAAGGTATGCATTGGGGCTGCTCCTTCCCGCCGCTAGGCGTGCTTGCGCACTCGCTGGATGGCGGCGACGATGTTGGTGTATGCGCCACATCGACAGATGTTGCCGCTCATCAACTCCTTCACATCAGCGTCGGAGGGGCCGCACGGCTCTTTGAGCAGTGCCACCGCCGACATGATCTGTCCGGAGGTGCAATATCCGCATTGATAGCCGTCATGCGCCACGAAAGCAGCCTGCATCGGATGCAGCGCATCCGGAGTGCCGAGGCCTTCGATCGTCGTGATCTCCTCGCCTTCATGCATGAGGGCGAAACTTAAACACGACTTCACGCGACGGCCATTCACGTGCACCGTGCATGCGCCACATTGTCCATGGTCGCAGCCCTTCTTGGTTCCGGTGAGAGCCACGTTCTCACGAAGGCAATCCAGCAACGTGGTGCGCGGATCGACGCGCAACTTGCGGTCCTTGCGGTTGATCCGAAGAGTGATCGGGACAGCACCGGGGATGTTCGCCTCTTCGGCGATTGAAGTTGGCTCGACCGATAGCTCCGCCTGCGCCGGAAGATATGCGCCAATTACGGTGGCGGCGGCAGCGGTTCCGGTGTTAACGAGAAATTCGCGACGGGACGGCTTGGACGGAGAATGATCGTCTGGCATCGTGGCCTCCGTGGGCCACAAGACTATTCCAACAGATGCGTGGCTGTCCATTGCATGAGTCGGTTCCCTAGAGCTCGGCCAGGGACAAAGCTGCGACCTACGAGCAGCCCGCGTTTGACCAGTTCCAAGCGCTTGAAGATTTGAGCACTTAATGAATTGCGGCGGAGACAGATTCAGCTGCTCTGAATCAATCCGTAGCTCACGATGAAATCGGCGTATTGTTTTGGATTGCTGACTGCTGAACCCGAGTTTTCAATCATCTAGATTAGGTCTAAGACGAGCTTAGATAATGACTGCTTCCTCGATTCGCAACACCGATGTCTTAATCGCTGGCGCGGGTCCGACGGGCCTTGTGTTGGCATTATGGCTGGCGCGGCTTGGAGTGCGCGTGAGGATCGTCGACAAAGCAGCAGAACCAGGGACGACGTCGCGAGCGCTAGCCGTGCAATCACGGACACTTGAGTTCTACAGCCAAATCGGTCTCGCTAAGGAGGTCATCGACGGTGGACGGAAGACCATCGCCGCGAATCTCTGGGTAGCAGGCAAGAAAGTGTCCCGCGCGATATTCGGCGAAATGGGCGCAGGATTGAGCCCGTTTCCGTATGCGCTGATTTTTCCGCAGGACGAGCACGAGCGTCTGTTGATCCGCCGTTTAGCCGAAGCTGGGGTCGAAGTTGAGCGCCAGACGGAGTTCCTGGACTTCGAGGAAGAGAACGCTCATGTTCTTGCCCACCTGAAACGGCCAGACGGAGCATCGGAGACGTGCGAGGCTGCCTACATTGCCGGATGCGACGGGGCACATTCCACGGTGCGCAAGGCGCTGGCGATTGGATTTCCTGGCGGAGTTTACACTCACCTCTTTTATGTCGCTGACGTGCAGGCGACCGGTGCCACCATGAACGGCGAACTGCACGTCGCGCTGGACAAAACCGATTTTCTCGCGGTCTTCCCGCTGAAAGGCGAGCGTCGCGCGCGTCTCATCGGCACAGTGCGGGAGGAAGCAGAAAACCAACACGATAATCTGTCTTGGAACGATGTCAGCAAACGCGTGATCGAATGGTTACGCGTCGATGTCGAGTGCGTGAATTGGTTTTCGACATACCGTGTGCACCATCGGGTCGCTGATCATTTTCGCAAGGGTCGTGCGTTCGTTCTCGGTGATGCTGCACACATCCACAGTCCTGTAGGTGGCCAAGGGATGAACACCGGGATCGGCGACGCGGTGAACCTCGCCTGGAAACTCGCTGCGGTCCTGCACGGACGTGCGGGTGCGTCGCTTCTCGACAGCTACGAGCCGGAACGAATTGCCTTTGCCCGACGTTTGGTCGCGACCACCGATCAGGCCTTTACCGGCGTGACGAGTTCCGGAGCGATAGCGCGGCTTATTCGACTGCACGTTGCACCGCTCCTTATCCCGATCTTGTTCCCACTCAAGACTGTGCGGCGCTTCATGTTCCGCACGGTCTCACAGACGGGGGTGAACTACCGTGGAAGCAGTCTGAGCGAAGGGCGCGCCGGAGCAGTTCACGGCGGTGACCGGTTGCCATGGGTGACGACGGACTCGAACGCCGTCGTAGACAACTTCTCGACGCTGACTTCACTGGACTGGCAGGTCCACGTTTACGGCACTGCCTCCGCCGAGTGCCAAACAGTTTGTGATGCGCGAAAACTGCCGCTGCATGTCTTTCCATGGAGTCCGGAGATGAGGCGAGCGGGCTTGCATCGTAATGCCGTGTATCTGCTGCGACCTGACGGCTATGTGGCCGTTGCAAATCCAGAGGGCAGCGCTGCGGCGCTTACGTCCTATCTCGACGCACACCAACTCACCCAATGAACACGGAAACGTGGAGGAGTGCCCATTCTTCCAGACGTGCTGCAGAAATGTTTCGCAAGCAAATGAAATGTAAGTTCCCAGGATTCTTGCCGCTCTATTCGCCCTGTTCTGCACAACAAGTGGCAACATTCTCATGAGCGAGACAGTAAGGCCCGTTTTCCCATGTAAAACCAAGCACCCATGCACCCCCCGCGCATGCTGCAGCCTCTAACCATTGGCACCCGAGAAACAATTCAATGACTTTTGTAAAGTGAAGGATGGCAGTAAATGAGAAATAACCAACGAGTATTCTGGACGCTGGCTCTGGCCGTAGCTACAGTGGGCGCGGTTCAGGTTTCCGCCCAGCAGGACCAGTACCCCAATCGTGAGCATCAGCAGCAAGACGCGAACGACCGTCGCGATCGGGACAACAACGGCCGCGGAGATGAACGCGGAGATGAACACGATAATCGCGATGCACGGAGAAACAACCCGGCATACCAGCAGGGGATGCAGCACGGTCAAGAGGATCGGGCTGGCAATCGGGACCGCCGTTATCGTGGACAATACGACAACGACAACGATCGTACCTCATATGAAGCCGGCTATGATCAGGCCTACAGCAATGTGCGCGGCAACCGCAATGCATACGGACGCGGTGCCTACGGCTCTCCTTATGGCAACTACAACCGCGGCGGTAATCCGGCACAACAGGTCGGCTATCAGGATGGAGTGAATGACGGCAGTGCTGATCGCCAGTCGGGCCACAGTTCCCGCGCAACCCATCAGCAAGCCTACCAACACGCGGACCATAACTACAGCCCGTCCTACGGAGACAAGCAGCAGTACAAGAATACCTACCGGCAGGCGTACCAGCAGGGATACCAACAAGGCTACAACGGCGGCTTTCGTCGCTAACAACCTCTCGGACATAAGCCCGGCCGAAAGTGGTCGGGCTTATGAAACGGGGCTCCGCTCCAACAACTCCGCTCATTCCTGTCTCCGTCGCGGGTATTCTCATGCAGGAGTGAAGAATGGAAAGTCCCTGCGAACATGATGAGGCGCGCCCAAAATCAGGCATGAGCACCGCGCATGTCGATACATTTTGCCGCGACATGTTGCCTCCGGAATCTCTATGGCCGCAGATGACTTACGGAGAGCTTCCGGAACTCTCCTATCCATCACGTTTGAACTGTGCTGTCGAGCTGCTCGACGGAGGTGTCGCCGAAGGTGTAGGCGATCGCCCGCTGTTCCATTCTGACAATTCCTGCTGGACCTACGCACATACCCTGGAGGTTGCCAACCGGATCTCCCATGTCCTGGTGGATGACCTCGAATTGGTTCCGGGGAACCGCGTACTGTTGCGCGGCCCGAACAGCCCCATGCTGGCTGCTTGCTGGCTTGCAGTACTGAAGGCCGGAGGGGTCGCCGTTTGTACGTCACCCATGCTGCGGGTGCGCGAACTGATATCGATCATCAAGAAAGCACAGATAAACCTATGCTTGATCGATGAACGATCGGCTGCCGATTGCGAATTGGCCATGGCAACAGCGGCTGGCAGTGATAGCTCTCCCGTCCGTCGAGCGCTCCACTTCAACAGTCGCGGTGCAGGTTCTTTGGAGGAGCGCATCGCGCGCAAGCCTGTGGCATTTGCGAACGTCAACACGATGGCGGACGATGTCGCCATCATCGCGTTTACATCTGGAAGTACCGGGGAAGGTAAGGGCACAATGCACTTTCACCGCGACTTGCTGGCCGTAACCGACACTTTCGCGCGGTACATCTTGCGGCCTACGCCGGACGAAATCTTTTGCGGCACCCCTCCACTTGCCTTCACGTACGCCCTTGGAGGCTTGCTGCTCTTCCCGATGCGGTTCGGGGCTTCAGTGGTGCTGACCGAACACACCTCCCCCAAGTATCTTCTGGACGCGATCCAACGTTATCGTGCAACTACTTGCTTCACCGCTCCAACCGGATATCGTGCGATGCTGGACATGCTGTCCTCGTATGACATTTCCAGTCTGAGAAAGTGCGTGTCTGCAGGAGAATTCCTGTCCTTCAATACCTTCGAGGCGTGGAGAACCGCCACCGGGCTCAAGATTGTCGACGGTATTGGTTCGACTGAGATGTTACACATGTTCATCAGTTCCCCGGAAGACCAGGTTCGTCCCGGTTCCACGGGACGGGTTGTGCCAGGTTATTTTGCGAAAGTAATCGCTGACAATGGCGAAGAAGTGCCAACAGGCACCGTAGGCAGGCTTGCCGTCCGGGGGCCAACAGGATGTAGATATCTGGGCGATCCCGCGCGGCAGCGCGAATATGTACAACAAGGATGGAACCTGACGGGTGATCTGTATAGCAGGGACGAAGACGGTTATTTCTGGTATCAGTCGCGGGCGGATGACATGATTATTTCCTCCGGTTACAACATCGCAGGACCGGAAGTGGAGAGCGTCCTCTTGGATCATCCCAAGGTTGCCGAATGCGCCGTGATTGGCGTTCCTGATACCAATCGCGGACAGATCGTAAAAGCATTCGTGGTGCTGAGACCGAACGTTGCAGCTGGTGAAGACGTCATCGTCGAATTGCAAAACTTCGTGAAATCACAGATTGCTCCCTACAAATATCCTCGAGCAATAGAGTTCACAGATTGTCTGCCTAAGACCGTAACCGGGAAAATTCAACGCTACCGCCTGCGCAGCGGCGATTAACCGAATCGTCGGATACCATGTACTCCATGACAGAGTTCCCTATCAGTGAAGTCCGCGCTGACTTCCCGGCACTTCAAGACGATTTCATCTTCTTTGATAATGCGGCGGGCGCGCAGTCCCCGAATTGCGTACTGAGCGCCGTAGCCGACCATCTTCTTCATCGAAATGTTCAAAGAGGCGGACGATACAGGCAATCGCAGGAAGTGGACGAGGCCATAGCGCGCGCCCGCGCAAGCGTCGGTCATGCTGGTCAATGCCCGGCATCCGGAAGAAATTTCCTTTGGCATGAATGCGACCTCTTTCATGCGGCTCATCAGCATCGCCATCGGTCAATCGTTGAAAGATCGCCGTGAAATCATTGTGACCGATCTTGACCACGAAGCCAACATTGCCGTCTGGCTGGCCCTGGAGCGTGAAGGCGCGAAGATCATCTGGTGGCATTTTAGAGACGATGGCCGGCTTCATCCTGAAGACCTGGAGAAGCTGCTCTCGCCGCGGACCCGGATCGTGGCCTGCACTCTGGCTTCAAACGCAATCGGGTCAATTCTCGAATTAGCCGAGGTCTCCAGCCGCGCTCATGCTGCCGGAGCAGAAGTATTTGTAGATGCCGTGCACTATGGCCCGCACGGGCCAATCGACGTTCAGTCGTTCGACTGCGACTACCTGGTTTGCTCAGGTTACAAAATCTTTTCTCCCCACATGGGATTCCTTTGGGGCCGCCTCGAAACGCTCAACGCTCTGCCTACCTTCCGGGAAGATTTCGTTCCGGACACCACTCCCGCCAAGTTGGAGATTGGCACTTATATCTATGAAAACGTCGCCGGCATGGATGCCGCTAGTGCAGTACCTGGAAGATCTCGGGCGGCCGAATCGAACCGGCTGCGAACTCGCGGCGAGCTGCACTGGTAGCGCCACCGAAGCCATCCGCAATTATGAAGCCTGCTCTCTCGCGCGGATGCTGGATGTATTGGCGAACACGAACGCGACGGTATATGGCGTTACCGACCAAAGACAGGCTGCGCACCGGACGCCGACATTGTGTTTCAATCTTCCCGGTATTTCACCGGCCAAAGTCACTGAAGAATTGGCGAAAAGGGGCATTGGCGTGCGCGATGGCCACATGTATTCGCCTCGGCTGATGAAGCGACTGGGGCTTGCCAAGGAGAGCGGCGCAGTCCGAGCGTCGCTGGTGCACTACAACACGATGGAAGAGGTGCGCAGGTTCGGAAGCTCCCTTGGCTGAGATATCGGGTCTGTGAGAAGTGTTCCGCACTTTACACGAATTGCCAGGCAAGTACTCTGAACCGCGAACGCATTTCAAGGATCGGAACAAAGGCATTCATGTTGACCGAAAAGCAAGTCTTGGAGATCCGTTCCCGCTTTCCGATCTTCCAACGCAAAATCTATCTCAATAGTTGCTCCCAGGGCGCGCTGTCAGATGCCGTGCAGGCAGGGCTCGAGGAATACATCGCGAGTTGGCACGAGCAGGGCTCGCCATGGGAGCTCTGGGTGGACCGAGTATGAGGCGGCGCGGACTGCCTTTGCGCAAAGTTCATCAATGCCAGCCCGGACGAAGTGGCCATCGTGACCAGCGCCTCCGCGGGCATCAATACCATCGCCAGCGCGTTGAATTTCCGGGAGCGAAACAAATCGTGACTGGGCGAGTTCGAGTTTCCCACTATGGGCCATGTCTGGCTCGCGCAACAGGCCCGCGGCGCTGAGGTGCAGTTTGTTAGTGCGGAAGGCAACGACATCCCGCTGGCTAATTATGAAAGGATGATCGACCGCAATACGCTGATCGTGCCGCTCACGCATGTATGTTTCAAGAATGGATTTCGCGCTGACGTCGATTCGATCATGCAAATCGCCCACAGTCCGGCGCTCTGGTAATGCTGGATGACTATCAGGACTGCGGTACACGCCCGATTGACGTGAAAGCGATGAACCTAGACTTTTTCGTAACTGGAACTCTCAAATATCTGCTTGGTCCTCCCGGTCTGGCTTTCATGTACGTGCGCAAGGAACTCATTTCTTCACTGGTTCCGACAATTACTGGCTGGTTTGCACAAACAAATCCCTTCGCATTCGATCCCAAAGTTATCGATCTTTCGCCTACAGCCCGAAGATTTGAGTCAGGGTCGCCTTCCGTGCCGAATGTGTATGCGGCAGTGCCTGGGTTCCAGTTGTTGCAGGAAATCGGTATGGAGAACGTGGCAACCACATCAGGAAACTCACGCAATCTCTGCTCCAGTCTGCGCGCGAACTCGGGATTCGCGCCAAGACGCCCGCGGACAGCGTGGGTCCGCTGGTGGTGTTGCAATCGAAGGATTCAAACGTACTGGTGCAGAAACTTGCCGACAGCAACATCGTGGCATCGAATCGCCACGACGGCTTGCGCATAGCATTCCACGTGTATAACACGATGGCAGACGTGAACGCGGTCACGCGAGTGCTGAAAGCAATATCGATCTTCTGGTCCGGGAACCTGCCGGCGTCTCCAGCAATGATTGACCAATTGGCTCCGCCGGAATCCGGAAGGGCTTCATCGCCGCCTGAGCCAAAGGCAGCTCACCATGATGGCGATCGGTGGCGCCATCGGTGTGGGCCTATTTCTGGGAAGCAGCGTAACCATTCGTCTCGCCGGCCCTGGCGTCATTCTCTCTTATCTTGTCGGAGCAGGCATAGCCTGATCATGTCTTACGTGCTTACGGAAATGGCAGTCGTTCATCCTGTCGCCGGCGCCTTCGGAGTTTACGCGGACAAATATCTCAACTCCTGGGCAGGTTTTTCTGTTCGGGCCACCTACGTCGTCGCAGAGATCATTGCCATTGGCGCTGAAGTCACGGCAGCCGCCATTTATATTTCATTCTGGCTGCCGAGTGTTCCGCAATGGATATGGGTGGTGTTGGTTTCAGCCGCTCTGGTGGCGCTCAATTCCATGCAGGTCAACCGCCTGGGTGAGTTTGAATATTGGTTCGCCATGATCAAAGTGACGGCGATCGTGGCATTCATCATTGTGGGGCTTGCGCTGATCTTTGGCATCGGTCCGAGGCATGCGATCGGTCTTGCGAATTTGACGCAACACGGCGGTTTCTTGCCTATGGGATGGAAAGGTGTGTGGCTCTCGCTCACCTCACGGTCACGAGCTACATGGGTGTGGAAACCGTCGCTGTAACCGCGGGAGAGGCCCAACATCCGGAAGTCTCGATCCCGCGCGCCATGCGGAACATCGTTTATCGCCTCATCTTGTTTTACGTCTTGGCGATCGCGGTTATGGTGACCATGGTTCCCTGGAACCAGACCAGCAATTCATCCGCGCATCAGTGGCAGTCCGTTTGTGACTGCGTTCGCAGCGGCGCATATACCCTTTGCCGCGGCAATCATGAATTTTGTCGTGCTCACGGCTGCCCTCTCCAGCGTCAACACCAACCTTTACCTTTCTACCCGGATGCTTTTCTCTCTTGGCCGCGGAGGCTATGCTCCTGCATGGATGGGCAAGGTAAGCCGCAACGGGGTGCCGCATCGCGCTCTCGTGGCTTCTACTTTAGGGATAGTTGCAGCCATTCTGCTGGCGATCTTTGCCCCTAAGAATGCTTTCCTCATACTTTATGGGACGGCGGTGGCAGGGATGTTTTTCGTGTGGATGGTGGTCCTCATCACGCACCTTCGCTTCCGAAAGGTGATCACGAGGGAGCGGCTACTCGAGTTTGCCCATGCGCCTTCCGGCACATCCATTCTTTACGGTTGTTGGAATGGTGCTGCTTATCGCCATCGCCGCCACGACGTTTTTTGTAGAGGGCTTGAGATGGTCGGTCCCCGCCTTTCTTGTATTTCTTGGCATAATTTCTCTCTTGTACCTGCGAAGCCGTCGCCCTGCGGCTTCGACACCCTCATGAACTGGCCCATTTGCAGGAGCTCCCTATGAGCGAATCTCTGCGCGAGGTCTACTCTTCCCTTCGACGGCAGTTTCAGGGAGATCTACTGCGCCCTGGCGATGGTGCTTATGCCAAGGCAAGAGGTATTTGGAACGGGCTCGTAGAGCGCACCCCCGGTCTGATTGCTCAATGCGCGAATGTAGCGGATGTACAACAGGCCGTTCGCACTGCGGCCTCGGCGGGTGTTCTCACCGCTGTGCGTTGTGGTGGACACAGCCTCGCTGGCTTCAGCACCTGTGACAACGGCATGGTGATTGACCTGTCGAAGATGCGGCAGGTGACTGTCGATTCCGATGCTCGCCGAGGGAGGGCGGCTGGCGGCTGCCTGCTTGGGTCCATCGACGCCGCTACACAGAAGGCTGGTCTCGTCTTTCCGGCCGGTGTCGTCTCTCACACCGGCGCTTCCGGTCTGATCTTGGGGGGTGGAACAGGTTGGCTAACGCGGCTCCACGGCTTGTCTTGCGACAATGTTGAAGGCTTTACTGTTGTAACCGCGGACGGTTCTTTCGTGCATGCCAGCTCACATGACAATTCGGATTTGTTTTGGGCGCTGCGCGGAGGCGGCGGCAACTTCGGCATCGTCACGGAGTTCGAAATACGGCTGCATCCGCTCACGTCCGTTGTGCTTACCGAAGCCTTCTCAGCTGAGAGTGATATCCCTCGTGTTTTGAGGCATTGGCGAGAATTCATGCCGGAAGCCTCAAATCATTTGAAGTGGAACCTCTCTCTGTGTCTCGCTCCGGCTAGGGCCAATATACCAGCCGAGCTTCGCGGGCGTCCGGTCGCCAGTCACTCTCTTGTTTGGACTGGTGCCGCTGAAGAGGGCCGACGCACGGTAGAGAAGGCACTTTCCGCCTGCAACGCGAGACACGTAACCACAAAGGCTTTGTCCTTTATCGATCTGCAGACAATGGCAGACGACGAGTTTCCCGCTGGACGCCGCTATTACACCAAGTCAGGCTACTTTGACAGTCTCGATGACGCCAGTATCGATCGCATGACTGAAGCAGTCGTTACGATCCCTTCTCCGATGACTCAGATTGAACTTGCATATCTCGGAGGCGCAGCGATGCGTGTCGCCGCATCAGAGACAGCATTTGGCGACAGAAGTGCGCCATTCATCGTTAACCTGTTGGGGAGCTGGTCAGAACCGTGCGACGACGTGAAGAACATTGCCTGGGTGCGGCACTTGTTTCGCGTGCTCTCGCCTCTCATGAAGCCAGGAGTTTACACAAATTTCATGAGTGCGGACGAACAAGACCGAGTCCCCGAGGCATACCAGGAGCGCTGGGACCGCCTGGTTGCCATCAAATCGCACTATGACCCGCACAATTTCTTTCGCCTTAACCAGAATATTCCGCCTCAGAAAGTAGTGGCAAAGAGCCAGTGAGTTGAGGTATTACTCAGGGACGACGGCGGTGGCTTCAATTTCAACACGTGCGCCATCTTCAATTAACCCGGAAACCTGAACAGCGGTCATCGCCGGATAGTGGTCCCCGATAACCTCGCGATAAACCACCCCTAGTTGCTTGTACGCGCTCACGTACTCTTTCTTATCGATCACATACCAAGTCATACGCACGAGGTTCTCTGGGAGAGCATTCGCTTCCGCAAGTACTTCAACGATGTTCTTGAGTGCCTGACGTGCTTGTGCGACAAAGCTGTCTGAAACGAGCTTTCCTTCTGCGTTCCATCCGATCATGCCGCTGACAAAGATGGTGCGTCCCTTAGCCTCAATGCCGTTGGCGTAACCTTTTGGCTTCGCCCAATGTGCGGGCTGCAAAACTTTCATCTTCACTGAGGATCATCCTGCGAAAACTTCGAGATCATTGCCCGCAAATCATCGGGAATGGGAATGGCGCGGCCACTTCTCCGGTCGATCAAAACCAGCACTACCTTTCCATGCACGCGATCTGAGCCATCGGGTCCGCGGAGCACGATGTTTAGTCCTATGGAGCTTGTGCCCAGACTGCGCACGGCAAGTATGGCACACAGTACCTCGCCAAAGGTGCTTGGAGCAGCGAAATCCACTTCGAGATGTACCGTCGGAAGTCCCCATTCACGCCGTGTGATGATTTCTGTGAACGAGAACCCCAACCCTTCGCGACACCAATCCTCAACAAGATCGTTAAATATTTCGAAATACCGCGGATAGAAGACGATCCCGGCTGCGTCGCAATGGGTGAATCGTATCCTTACGTCGGCGCTATAAACGCCGGGACCGACCTTACTCATGCCTCGCCCGCTTCCTTGAACGCTTTCAAAATGCCCCTGCCGATGATCAGTTGCTGCACCTCCGTAGCGCCTTCATAGATACGTAGCGGACGGATCTCTCGATAGAGCCGTTCCACGACCTCGCCGCTCACCACGCCCTGTCCTCCGAAGATTTGAACGGCCGCATCGATCACTTTTTGAGCTGCTTCCGTAGCTACCATCTTTGCCATAGCAGCCTCCACCGTCACAGAACGGCCGCTGTCTCGCAACCACGCTGCCCGATACGTGAGGAGCGCAGCAGAATCAATCGAGGTCGCCATCTCGGCTAGCTTTGCCTGGGTGATTTGAAAATCGGCGAGTGTCTGGTTGAACATCTTGCGAGAGTTCGCACGATGCAGTGCCTCGTGCAACGCGCGGCGCGCGAATCCGAGCGCGGCCGCGGCCACAGAGGTGCGGAACACATCCAGCGTTGCCATCGCAATCTTGAATCCCTGACCTGGTTCGCCAAGACGTTGCGAGGCAGGAACGCGGCACGCCTTCAACGTAAGCCGTGCCAGCGGATGAGGCGCCATGACTTCGATGCGCTCCCCGATCTCCAGGCCCGGTGTGTCCGCATCGACGATGAAGGCACTGATTCCGCGCGGACCCGGAGCTTCGCCACTTCGCGCAAACAATACATAGAAGCTGGCGATACCGCCGTTGGAGATCCATGTCTTCTCGCCGTTTAAGACATACTCGTCGCCATCTGCATGCGCCATGCACTGCATGGCCGCAACATCGGAGCCCGCATCTGGCTCCGACAACGCGAATGCAGCAATCGCTGAACCATCGACAACGCGCTTGAGGTAGTGCGCTTTTTGTTCGTTGCTGCCGAACAAGGTGATCGCACCGGAGCCCAGTCCCTGCATGGCGAAAGCGAAATCCGCGAGTCCAGAGTAGCGCGCCATCGTCTCCCGAATAATGCAAACTGCGCGCGTATCGATTGCATCTTGTGAAGCTCCATAGGCAGCTCCACCGACCGCATACTTAAGCCAGCCGTCGTTCCCGAGTTGCCGGACCAGTTGACGGCACGCCTCATCAACATTCTTGTCATGTGCGCGACCTAGATGATCTTGTGCCCACGCATCGCACTCGGCGGCCAGAGTCCTATGCTTCGGATCGAAGAATGGCCATTGGAGATGATCGCGATATCCCATGATCAGTTCCCTTTGAACTCAGGCTTCTTCTTGTCGACGAAGGCATGGTATGCGCGATGGAAGTCGTTCGTTGCCATGCAAACAGCTTGCGCTTGCGCCTCCGCTTCTATCGCCTCATCGACACCCATGTTCCACTCCTGATGAAGCATCTTTTTTGTCATCGCGTGCGCAAAAGTAGGGCCGGAAGCTAGCTCTGCGGCAAAAGATTGGGTCTCTGCCAGAAGCGTCTCAGGAGTGCAGAGACGATTGATAAAGCCCCACCGTTCACCTTCTTCCCCGCCAAGGTTTCTGCCTGTGTAGAGCAGCTCTGAGGCGCGGCCCTGGCCTATGATGCGCGGCAACAATGCGCATGCGCCCATGTCACAACCGGCGAGCCCCACGCGCGTGAAGAGAAAGGCGACTTTACTTCGCACCGTTCCGAAGCGAACGTCCGCCGCCATTGCCAGGATCGCCCCTGCCCCCGCACATACACCATCGATTGCGGCGATCACCGGTTGCGGACACGCGCGCATCTTCTTGACCAACTCGCCAGTCATGCGCGTGAAGGTCAACAGCCCCGGCATATCGAGCTTGGTCAACGGACCGATGATCTCATTCACGTCGCCGCCGGAACAGAAATTGCCGCCCGCTCCTGTAAGAACGATGGCGTTGATATCGTCTGCGTTTCCCATTTCGCTGAACAGATCGCGCAGTTCCGCGTATGAATCGAACGTCAGAGGATTCTTGCGTTCGGGACGGTCAAGAGTGATCGTCGCCACCCGGCCGGCCACATCGTACCGAAAGTGCTTACCTTTATAGGCTGCAAGCGATGTACGGTTGCCGGGCAATTGATGTGTCTCCCCGGAGAGAGGTCCCATGTATTTTCTCCCTGTTCCAATTTCTGATCTTCGTGCCGCTACATCACTTCTCCGCCTGCCACGGCGATTGCCTGTCCGGTAATCGCATCACTACCGGGAAGGCACAACCATAAGACGGCGTTCGCTACTTCGTCCGGCTTTACGAGACGCTGTTGCGGATTCTGAGCAGAAAGCTCCATTCGCGCCTGATCGGTCGTGCGCCCCGTCTTGGCGACAATCGTAAGTATGGAGCGCTCCACCATCTCAGTGTCTGTATAGCCAGGACAGACCGCATTCACCGTCACGCCCTTCGCGGCGACCTCCAATGCGAGCGCACGCGTCAATCCGATGACGCCGTGCTTCGCCGCACAGTATGCCGAAACATAGCGATAGCCAATGAGCCCTGCGGTACTGGCGACGTTGACGATGCGGCCCCATCCAGACTGCAGCATCCCCGGCAATCCCGCCTGGGTGCAATGAAATGCCCCATCGAGGTTCACCGACATCATTTGTCGCCACAGTTCCAGATCTGTCTTTAGAAAAGGAGCTGAACCGGCTTGTCCCGCGTTGTTGATGAGGATGTCGATCCTGCCAAACTTCGCGAGCGCAGCCTCGAACGCCCGCGCGACTGCCTCCGGATCGCCGACATTCGCGACTGCCGCACCCACGTCTCCTGATTGAGATAGCTCGCGTTCGGCGACAGCAAGTGCGGTTTCACTGCGGCCAAGTATGGTGACCCGTGCGCCATGCGCCAGTAACGCCTGAGTGATCGCGAAACCGATACCACGAGCTCCGCCCGTGACAAGTGCGTGCTTGCCTGAGAGTGGCCTTTCATTTTGGTTCGTCGGTAGCGCGGTCAAACCTGCACCGCCAGAAGAGCGGCGCGTGCCATGTTTCTCTCAAGCTGGTGCTTGCCCGCTGTGTATTGTTCGGGCCACCAAATGTCCACGTACCCTTGCTTCGCCGCTTCGTGCAGTGTCCATGACGGATCAGCGAGATGAGGACGCGCAATGGCGCATAGGTCCGCTCTGCCCGCAGCGATGATTGTGTTCACATGGTCGCCTTCGAATATGTTTCCCACGGCGATCGTCGAAACACCCACCTCATTTCGAATGCGATCGGAGAACGGGACCTGAAACATGCGTCCATAAACCGGCTTCTCTTCCCTGCTGACTTGCCCCGATGAGCAGTCGATCACGTCTGCTCCAGCAGCGGAAAAGAGCCGGGCTACCTTCGCTGCGTCTTCAAGAACGATGCCGCCCGCCACCCAGTCGTGGGCAGAGATGCGGACGCTCATCGGCTTCTCTTGTGGCCAAACTTCCCTCATAGCTTCAAACACTTCAAGCGGATACCGGCAGCGGTTTTCAAGGGAGCCGCCGTATTCATCTTCGCGCCGGTTAGTCAGAGGAGAGATGAAGCTCGACAACAGATATCCGTGAGCGCAATGGAGTTCGAGCCAATCGAAGCCCGCAGTGATGCCACGCTTCGCGGCCGCTACAAACTCTGCCTTGATCTTGTCCATATCATCACGAGTGACTTCGCGCGGGACTTGCGATACCCCCTCGATATAAGCGATTGGCGACGCAGACATCACCGGCCAATTGCCGGAGTCCAACGGCAGATCGATACCCTCCCACCCACGGCGCGTGGATCCTTTCCGGCCGGAGTGGCCCAATTGCAGTGCGATCTTCGCGTCCGTGTGGGTGTGCACATAGTCCACGATGCGCCGCCATGCATGCTGCTGCTCGTCATTCCACATCCCCGGACAAGCTGGCGTGATACGGCCTTCGGGCGATACGCAGGTCATCTCAGTGCCTACCATCGCAGCGCCCCCCATGGCGCGTGCGCCCAAATGTACTAAATGGAAATCGTTCGGTACGCCATCCTGAGCCATATAAGTTGCCATCGGTGAAACGATCACGCGGTTCTTCAGCGTCAATCCACGCACCTTAAAAGGCGTGAACATTGGGGGCACGGCATGGTCCACCCCACTTCGTGCACTAAACCACTCTTCCACTCCTTTCACGTAGCTGGCATCGCGCAGCTTCAGGTTTTCGTGTCCTATGCGCTGGCTGCCCGTGAGAAGGCTATAAGTAAACTGCTCGGGTTCGAGATGGACGTAGTTCTCAACCTGTTCGAACCATTCCATGCGGTTACGGGCGGCGCTCTGCAACTTCAGAGCTTCGATCTCGCGCTCCTCCTGGTAATGCTGCAAAGCGCTACAAACGTCTCCTTCATGGGGAGAAAGCACACGCGCCAATGCCATGGCATCTTCCATGGCGAGTTTCGTGCCAGAACCGATCCCGAAATGCGCGGTATGCGCAGCATCGCCTATCAAAACGATGTTCTTGTGATACCACTTTTCGCAGAGCACACGATTGAACTTCAGCCAGACGGCGGAGCCCTGCAAATGCCTCGCGTTGGAAACCAACGAATTGCCATCCAGGCGCTCGGCAAACAATTCTTCGCATAACGCGATGGATTGGTCGGCATCCATCTTATCGATACCGGCCTTCAACCAGTTTCTTTCAGGGGTCTCGACGATGAACGTAGACCAGTCTTCATCGAAGCGGTATGCGTGTAGGTTGAACCATCCCCACTCCGTTTCTCTGAAGTCGAACGTAAACGCCTCAAGCTTCTTTCGCGTACCTAGCCAGATGAAACGGTTATTCCGGACCTGAATATTGGGCTTGAACACGCTCTCATACTTCCTCCGCGTGAGCGACGACGCGCCATCAGAAGCAATCACAAGATCGTAATCTGCTGCATAGCGATCGGGATCGGTGACTTCGGTTTCAAATACGAGCTTCACGCCTAATCCAGCGGCCCGCTGCTGGAAGATCTTTAGCAACTTCATGCGCGCAATACCGCAAAACCCGTGGCCTCCGGAGGTGAACTTTTGTTCCTTGAAGAAAACGTCGATATCATCCCAGTGTCGAAATGCCTGAGTGATGGAAGCGTGCGTCTCCGGATCAGCATCTTTGAACCCACCCATCGTCTTGTCCGAAAAAACCACTCCCCAACCGAACGTGTTGTCGGCGCGGTTCCGTTCAATCACAGTGATGTCCCAGGCCGGACTCGCCTTCTTCGCAAGGATCGAAAAATAAAGTCCTGCGGGGCCGCCTCCGAGGCAAACGATTTTCATCTGCTCGCTCCTTCCGCCGAAAGTTTCTCATGAGACTTTCCCGTCTCAATCAACATTTGACTGAGCTTTTCACCATTCTCGTCGGCAAGCGCTGCCTCGCGAAGGCTGCGTAGGTAAGAGGCGGCGTCCGGTCGATCGCCACTTGTTGCAACAGCCTTCATCATCATGTCGAATTTTCTGCGTCCATGGATGTGAGTGTCCCCGTAGCCTTTGACCACGCGCGGAAATTCCGCGATTTCGACCGCGGCTACATAGTTCTTTGGCGCGATCTCCGCTACCTTCGCTATCCAGTCAAGGATTCTCTTGTGCTCCTCCTGAAAGCGCAACGAGCTGCGCCGCCACCTGCGCAGTCCTGCTATGCAGTAAAGCTGTAAGAAACCGCGCAGAGACGTGGTTGTCACGACCATGCCATGCTGAGTCAGCCGATCGAATAGGCGTCTCGGCCCATTTGTATTCAACAACCATCGCCCAAACCCGGCAGGCATCATGTCCGCGAACTCTTCGATTCGCGGATACAAATACTCATTGATCTGCACCAGCTGCTTCTTACCAGCACGTGACTCTCTCTGCACCCGTTCGAAGCGGGCCCGACGCGTCTTCAGATCGGCGACCCGCGCCGCGTCCTCATAACTCATCCAAAGTGCGAGGTTGCGGCCAGTCTCGCGCAACAATGCGGAATGACCTGCAACGTTGCGCGCATCGATTTCCCGGATCGCTTCCAGACGATCGAGATATTCGCTCGCATAGGCTTCGTCCTGATAATCGGCAAGCCGTTCAACGGCAACCAGCAGTATCTCGTAACTCTCAGGGGGATAGTTGTTTTCGATTCGGGAGGCCAGCGGCTGTAATCGGGCACCCACTTTGTGCTTTGCTGAAACTTGGATAGGTGGCTCTGCATTCACCTGAGTCGCACTGCGAAACCCAGCGCCGAACGCTGCAAGACTCGCTTCCACGCCCACGCCGCTCCTGCGAATCGCCTCCTCGAACTCTGCTCTCTCGAACGGCAACGCGGACGCGCCAGCGACCGCCCCCAGCAATACCGCACTTATGGCGCTGCGGTTTTCGACGGCTAGTCGCGCAAAATCATTTCGTACGAACACCTTTGCCGCAGCCGCGCAGGCCGCAACGATCTGACCGGCATCCACCTGCCCGTCAGCTACAGCCGTCTTCTCCGTCATCGAGTACACGCGGTTCGTTGAGGCAATCAAAGTCGTGCGGTCTGGTGTGACGAGGCCGCTCTGAATGGCGCGTCCTGCCTCCATCAATTCAGACGCGATCACGACATCTACTTCTCCCGGTACCGGCATGAGCGCCAACACAGCACTCTTCCCGAATGAGCGCGCCGAAGATTCGGGGAACAGTTCGATGTAATAAATGGTCGAGCCCGTACGCTGTGCGACTCCGGGCACCGAAGTTGTCTGGGCGAGATATCCAGAGCGCTCCGCCAGATCGACGATCCAGTCGGCGAGCACGCCTCCGCCTTCTCCTCCCATAGCAAGGATGGCGATAGTGATTGCTCGGGGCGGACGGCCATTGAGGCCCGCCATGTTGGATTCTGTAATCAGATTCAGCTCCATCCTTCAGGCAGCCTACGCCGTTAGGCCCGCTAGGCGACGGTCGATGCGGCGCTGCAGCCAACCGATTACCTTGCTGCTCAACAGCGCCTTGGTGTTATCCCATGCGCTCGGATTCGAGATCACATCGCTTCGGTAAAACGACGGACATAGCCTCGCCACATGCGCGACCTCTCCGCACAGGCCACAGCCTACGCAGCTATCCAGCACGGTCGCCACCGGATCCTTGCGCAGAGGGTCCGGATTCTGCTTTGATTGTCAACGATGGACATCCGGAGAGCCGAATGCAGGAATGATCGCCAGTGCATGTGTCCGCATCCACACCGAACTTTTCGCGCGACGATTCGCTTCCCTTCTGCTTTCAACTTCTGTATCTGTGGCTTTACGCGGCGTTGTTTGTTCAACGCGCATTCGCTCTGCGCGACGATGACTTTCGGTCCTTTGACTTTGGTCGTGAGCGCCTCCTTCAGCACGTCTCTCATTCCCGCCACATCATAGGTGCGCGTTATCGTTCTGACCCACTTCACGCCCACTCCGCGAACAGCGTCAGCAATCGACAGCTTGGTGGTGCGAATCGGGTTGTTCGCCTGCGGACGACAGAATGTCCTGTCCGCCCGTGGCGGCGGTGTAACTGTTGTCCACCACTACCAGCACGCTATCGCTCTGATTGAATACGGCGTTGCCTACGCCGCTGGTCAGGCCGTTGTGCCAAAAGCCGCCATCGCCCATGATGCTGATGGTGCGCTTGTTGGTCTCCTTGCTCTTGAAAGCCGCGGCGCCAGCCCATCCGAGCCCATATCCCATGGTGGTGGCTCCGATATTGAACGGCGGCAGGATGGAAAACAAGTGGCATCCGATATCACAGCTACATGTGGTGTTCTCCAAGCTCTCGCTCGACAAGTTTCATCGCAGTGAAGATGGGACGCTCGGGACAGCCCGTGCAGAATGACGGCGGTCGCGGGTGGATCTGTCCCCCTGCCGCCTGCACTGCCGGCGGCCTCGCCACCTCCGGACGCACGGCAGAGGGAAGATGCTCTAGATCGATCAGACCCGGACCGTATGTCTCTATAAATTTCAATACGCCTTTCAGGACACTTGCGGCCGTGTACTCCCCGGCCATCGGCAGCATGTCCTTTCCGTGCACTCTCGTTTGTATGTCCGCCTTGCGCAGAATGGAATGCATGTTCTGCTCGATGAAGTCCGGCTGCCCTTCTTCGATGATGAGCACGGCGCGTTTGCCCGCGCAGAAGCGCTTGACCTCATCGTCCACCAGCGGATAAGTGACGTTCAGTACGTAAAGAGGAATCTCGGCTTCGCCGAACGCATCCGACAGGCCCAATAATTCCAGCGACCGGATGGTCGTGTTGTACATTCCGCCCTGCAGGATGATGCCGAAATCCTGTGCCGTTCTCCGCGAACAACTCATTGAGTTTGTGCTCCTGAATGAATTGCTGCGCGGCGGGCCAGCGTGTTCGGATTTTTTCCTGCTCATGCAGAAAGCTGCCGGGCGGCAGCACAACGCGGCTCGCGTCTCGCCGGGCTTCTCGATCGCGTCCTTTAAGCGTAAACTTCGGACGCACATTGTCCTTAGCGATGAATCTCCCATGCACGTGGCAAGCGCGGATCCGCAGTTCCAGCATGACTGGCGTGTTGCTTGCTTCGGACAACGCAAATCCCTGCTCGACCGCCGACACGATCGAAGGCAGGTTAGGACGCGGATCAAGCAGCCACATTTGCGATTTCATGGCGAAGGCATGCGAACGCTCTTGCATGATGCTGGAACCCTCACCGTAATCCTCGCCCACGATGATCAGCGCGCCCCCGGTCACTCCGCCCGAAGAGAGGTTTGCCAGCGCATCAGAGGCTACATTGGTACCGACCGTGGATTTGAACGTGATGGCGCCGCGCAGCGGATAGTTGACTGACGCAGCGAGCGTCGCCGCAGCAGTCGCTTCCGATGCGCTGTGTTCGAAATGCACTCCCAACTCTTCGAGGATGTCGTTGGCATCAGTAAGAACATCCATCAGGTGGGAGATCGGTGCGCCCTGATAACCCGCTACATACGAAACACCGGATTGCAAAAGCGCCTTCGTGACCGCAAGGATCCCTTCTCCGCGAAACTCTTCGCCCTCGCCGAGATAGAGTTTCTTGACTTCCTTCTTGAAGAAGCGCTCTGCCATTCATCGCCGCCCTTTGTGACTCAACATTGACTCTAGCCCTTTTCCTTCATGACCAGGGCCAGCACCCGGCATGGACTGCCCGAGCCCTTCACAATCTTCAATGGTGTCGTGATGAGGACCGCTCCCTTTGCAGGTAGCTGATCGAGATTCGTGAGGCTTGCCAACCCGAACTTATTATTGCCGTGCATAATGCTGTGGCAAGGAAATGGCGGATCAAAACGGAAGGCCTGCCCGCAGTCCGTACCCACCCCTTCAGATCCCCAGCCGATCACGTCCCTCTCTTTCGCGAGAAACGGAACCAGCTCGGGATGTGGACCTGGCACATGCGATCCATCTTCCTTGATATTCAGGAATGAAGCAGCATCCTCGCGCTTTGACCAGTCCGTGCGCATCAGCACCCAGGACCCCGGCTCGATGCGTCCGTGTATCTTTTCCCACTTTTCCACAGCCTGTGGAGTCAACAAGAAGTCCGGGTTCTTGCTCGCTTCTCCGCTCACGTCGATCACGCAAGCAGGGGCAAGGAACCTCTCAACTGGAATGGTGTCGGTCGCATTTTGCGGATAATCTTTTCCACTGACCCAATGGATCGGCGCATCGAAGTGTGTTCCAGCATGTTCACCGCATGAAAAATTGTTCCAATACCATGCGGGTCCGCGGCTGTCGTACTTTGAAATCTCCTCCAGTCGGAAGGGCCAGGTCTGTCCGAACTCCGGCGGAAGTTGAATGACGGGAGTATTTGCATCCAGACGCTGGCTCAGATCGATAACCCTGATCTCTCCTGTCGCGATCGCCTGAACAAATTGGAACAGCAGGTTCTCTTTCATAGGCTCCAAGCTATAACGGATTCCAGGTAACTACCTGTCGTAGCAACACACTGGAAATCATACCTAACCCAAAACAATATGTTTAATCTGATTTCAAGTCATGTTGTTGAGCTTAGCCGAGCGAAGCAGCAGCCCATAGACGCTCGGCATCCAATCCCCAATGAACCGTATATCTCTCTTGTCTGTAGCCTGTGTGGCGCTCACCATTTCCATCGCCGGATGTTTCGGCAAGGGGTTCTCCGGTAATGTCGGAAACGGTTCAGGCGGAGGCGCCGCCACCATCCCTCAAGTGCAGCATGTTGCGATCGTGACCTTTGAGAATGCGAACTTCGGGGACGTCATGGGGACCAGCAACATGCCCTATCTCAACAGTCTCCTCGCCAAGGGCGCACTCGCTGGCCAGTACTTCGCCAACTCACACCCATCCATTCCCAACTACTTCACCATGACCACGGGACAGGCAATCACCAACGATGACAACTTTAGCGGAGTCGTCTCCACCGACAACGTCGTGCGCGAACTCACCGTGTCCAATAAGAGTTGGAAATCCTACGCCGAATCGATACCGTCGGCTGGCTACCTCGGCGGAGACCAGGGATTCTACCTGCGCCGGCACAATCCTGTAACTTATTTCAGCGACGTGCAACAGAGTACCGCGGAAGCTGCCAATATCGTAGATTTCTCGCAATTGAACGCAGACCTGTCCGGGACGCTCCCTAACTATCTTTTCATCGCGCCCAACGCAGAGGATGATGCCCACAGCTGCCCAGATGGCAGCACCACGAATTGCACACTTAGCAGCCGTCTCATGACCGCCGATACGTGGCTATCGAAAAACATTGCTCCGCTACTCGCAAATCCTGGCTTCCAGCAAAGCGGATTGCTGATCATCACTTTCGACGAGTCCGCCGATGACATCACGAATGGCGGGGGACACGTCGTGACTGTTCTAGTCGGCACGCACGTAAAACCTGGCTACGTCGGAAATAAAATAAGCTACGACCACCGCAGTCTGCTCTCTCTGACGATGAAAGCACTGGGCGTTGCAAGTATCCCGAATGGTGCTGACGCTGCCCCCCAAATGACAGAGTTCTTCCAGTAGTTTAAGGCAGGTGGGAGACCTGGATTGAGCCTTCCCCCAACACGGCCAGTGCGCTGCCGTCAGGTGATAGCGCAAAGGAGCCTCCGGTCTTTGGGAACGGAGAGATAGGCACGGTCGTGATTACGCGTTTGGCTGATATGTCAGCAACGCGAATGCGAAAGTCACTGCCCATGGTGCGCAGTTCTTCGGTGCTTTGCCCGGCAGCACGCACTATCGAGTAAGCCAGACGAGAGCTCTTCATCGAAGTGGCGAAGCGGATTACCGCGAAATTGCGGAACTTGTCGCGGAACATGCGCTCGCCAGTTTGATTGACGACCTGCAGGGCTCCACATGTGGAGAATGCTATGGAATCATCAGATGCGGCATCGAACGACACTGGACAGCTCATGGCGAACCCCAGATCGAACGTCGTCGGGCGAGCTGTCACGAAATGGATCGTGTGCCCTTCATTCACGATGGTTGTCCGTCGAGAAACACCAACGCCCAATCCGGATACTGAGTACCGCTCCAGAAATGCATACCCGTTCCCGAGTATCGTCACCGGACCCGCCGCTACCTCAAACTGCCGGATGGAAGCCTTCGTCGTGGAGTCCACGAGAGTGACGTGCAACTTGTCATTGCTCGCAGCGGTGATCGAAAGAAATTTACGGGAGGGCGCAATATCGACGGTTTCGAGGTCGAGAGGAAGCTCCATACTTCCCTTTTCTACGCAGTCTTTTGAATAGAAGACGATTGCGCGATCGTCGATTTTGAGAAAGCCGCCATCCGGTGTCGCCGAAAGAAAGCGCACGCTATAGCTCACCAGGGTCTCGAATCTCTGCAGCAGTCTGCCAGTCGCCGGGTCGATGTGCAGCACCGTTGTCCGCTGCTCTCCAAGAGTGTGTTCATGGCTTGGGTTGAGGGAATCGACCGGAGACGGAAAACCTACGACCAATGTGCCATCCGCCAGATAATCCATCGCGCTCGGGAATAACCGGGCGCGATAGTCCGGGTTCGTGACAGGTCTGAAGCCATAAGGTTTCAGATCGATGGTTTGCACCTGGGCATATAGACTCACTCCCAAGAGAAACTGAACCGCGAGGGTGCGTAAGGTTCTCATTTTGACGATGTCTATCTTAGCCACTCCATGGGCATCCTCGGCAGCGAGAGTTGCTTTCCAGTGTCAGTTACCGTAAAACCATGTGCCATGTACGAGGCAAGGTTCGTGCGTTCCGTATCCAAATCTATGCTCCTCTTGACCTTGCTTGCGGGCTCCAGTGCGCGCGCACAGATTTCCGGGAACACAGACTGGCCTAACTACGGAAACGATCCCGGAGGGATGCGCTACTCACCACTAAACCAGATCAACCGTGACAATGTATTAAATCTCAAGATCGCCTGGGTATTCCACACTGGAGACATCTCCGACGGCAAAGGTGGAAGAAAGCGCAGCGGATTCGAATCCACACCGATCCTCGTGGATGGCACCCTCTATCTGACTACCCCTTTCAATCGCGTCATTGCACTCAAACCCTCTACCGGAAAACAGCTCTGGGCCTATGATCCCAAGATCGATCAGAAGCTGGATTACGGTGACGGGCTAGTGAATCGCGGTGTTGCCACCTGGCTCGAACCTGCGCCCACCTCTGGGCAACCCTGTCGCCGGCGCATCTTCGAGTCAACCCTCGACGCTCGACTCATCGCACTCGACGCTGCGACCGGCAAGCCCTGCTCTAGCTTCGGCAATTCGGGGCAAATCAGCTTGCGAGACGTTCCTGGATACGCCCCTGGCTGGTATCACATGACTTCGCCTCCTGTCGCAATTGATGACATCGTAGTCGTTGGATCGGCGATCGATGACAATCAACGCGTCGATATGCCTGCCGGAGTTGTGCGGGCTTTTGATGTGCGCACCGGCGCACTGCGCTGGAGTTGGGACCCGATTCCGCGCAACGCACAGGTGCCAAAAGAAACCGCTCCTCAGAAAGTATGGAAGTCCGGCGCCGCGAACGCATGGTCTATCATGACCGTCGATCCCGATCGTGATCTGGTCTTCGTCCCCACCGGCAGCCCCAGTCCCGACTACTACGGTGGTTTGAGGTTGGGAGATGACAAATGGGCGAATTCCGTCGTCGCGCTGCATGCGAAGACTGGTGAGATCGCCTGGGGATTTCAACTCGTCCACCACGACCTTTGGGATTACGACACCGCCTCGCCGCCGCTGCTTGCGACATTGACACAGCATGGGAAGCAAATTCCTGTCGTCATCCAAGGGAATAAGACCGGACTGCTCTACGTTCTCAATCGCGATACCGGTTCGCCAGTCTTTCCCGTTATAGAGCGCCCCGTTCCGCAAAGCGACGTACCCGGCGAAGTGACCTCGCCCACCCAACCTTTCCCAGTCGCGCCTCTGCCGCTCACGCCGCAGCGGATGTCGGCGGCCGACGCCTGGGGACCCACACCGGCAGATCGAGCATGGTGTCGCACTGCTATTCAAGGGCTTCGCAACGAAGGCATCTTCACTCCGCCGAGCGCGAAGGGGACTTTATCGGTGCCGGGCAATCTCGGCGGCATGACCTGGAGTGGTTACGCTTTCGATCCGCTGAAGGACCTGCTCTTTGTGAATACCAATAACATTGCTGCCCGGATGAGGCTCATCCCACATGACAAGGCGAGGTCCACAGGAGAGGACGGGGACTATGGCCCTCAGACCGGGGCGCCCTATGGAGTGCTGCGCCGTTTCCTCCAGTCACCCTCCGATCTTCCCTGCAGCCCGCCACCATGGGGCACGCTCGCCGCGATCGACATGACCGACGGAAAGGTCCGCTGGCAGGTTCCACTCGGCTCCATGCAAGACTTCGGTGGTGCGCACGGCTCTCTCCCGCCTGGTTCGGTTAGTCTCGGCGGCCCGATCGTGACCGCAGGCGGCTTGGTCTTCATCGCTGGAACCACGGACCCGCACATCCGTGCCTTTGATGTTGAGACAGGAAGAGAACTCTGGAAGGCGCAATTACCAGCGAGCGGGAATGCCACTCCGATGACCTATCGCCTTGCTATGAATGGCAAACAATATCTTGTCATTGCGGCCGGAGGACATCCCAAGATCCCCGAAGATCCCTTGGGGGATGCTATGGTTGCGTTCAGCCTCCCGTGATCGATTGTTCTAACAATTTTTTCCACTGAACAACTTGACAAAGTCTACGGGCTTGGAGTCTTATCAAATCGTTTTAATAAAGGACTTGCTCTAATTTCGGCGCTTGGCTCAGAAGCCACCCCCTCCGGAGGAATGCAGCATGTTAGGTTCCCGCAAGCTCTTGTCACAAGGTCTCATGGCTAGCGCTCTGGCCATTCTCTTCTTTGCTCTGTTCTCCACCAGTTTGCTCGTGGGACAAGCCACCACTGGAACTCTTCTGGGCACGGTTAGCGATACTAACGGAGCCTTCGTTCCGGATGCAACGGTCACCGTCAAGAACTTGGATCGCAACACAGACGAACGTGTTATCACGAGCGACAAGAATGGCAATTTCCAGGCTCCTTCCATTCCCGTCGGGAGATATTCGGTAGCGGTTACCGCGCCAGGCTTCGCTCCTAAAGTCGAGAACAACATCTCCGTCAGTGTTCAGGATCGCCGCTTTGTTAAGGTGCAATTGTCCGCAGCGGGTGTCGCCGAGAGTGTAGCGGTCGAAGCAGAGCCTCTGCAGGTGAATACGCAGGACGCCTCGGCGGGCGGCACCATCACCGCCCTTCAGATCCAGAACCTTGCCCTGCAAAGCAGAAACTATGAGGAACTCGTCGCACTTCAGCCCGGTGTGACTGCTGACATCAGCGGCACTCTCTATCTCGGTGTCAGCGCACCGGGAGGCACAACGGCCGAAGTCGCCTTCTCGTTGAACGGCAGCCAAGGCGCTCAGAACTATTGGACCATCGACGGTGCCGACAATGTCGACCGGGGCGGTAATTTCACGCTGCTCAATTATCCAAGTGTGGATGCCATCTCTGAATTCAAAGTCTTGCGTGGCAACTACGACGCAGAATACGGACGCAGTGCTGGCGGCCAGATCAACGTCATCACCCGCTCTGGGACCTCCAAGTATCACGGCGGAATCTACGAATTCTTCCGCAACGACAAGCTCGATGCCAACTCTTGGGAGAACAAACAGGCTAATCCGATCGTTCCACGTACCCCTCTTCGCTATAACGATTTCGGCGGAACGTTTGGCGGTCCCATCTTCATCCCTCACCTTTATAACAAGGAGAAGAACAAGACCTTCTTCTTCTTCTCGGAAGAAGTGCGCCGCGTCAACGAATCTTCCCCAGCGCTCGCGCTCGCGCCGAACGCACTCGAACGCAGTGCCAACCCCACCTTCCCCGTGCCAGTGTGTCTTGACCAGTCATCCACAACCGACGGTACTCATTGCACGAACTTCAGCAACACGATTCCTGCCAATCTGGTGAATCCCGTAGCAGCTGCGTATCTCAAAGATGTCTACGGACATGTACCCCTGCCTCAAGACCCTGCTACCGACTTCCTCCGCTCGAACCAGACCAACGTCTTCAACTTTCACCAGGAGATCGTGAAGATCGACCACACGTTTAACAACGTATTTTCCGGTTTCGTGCGCTACATGAACGATTCGATTCCGACCGTCGAAGGCGGCGGCCTCTTCAACGGCAACTCCGTCCCCAACATCACTCAGACTTCGACCAACTCTCCCGGACACAACATCGCTGCGAGCCTGACCGCCGTCATCTCTCCGACTCTAGTCAACCAGCTCGAGTACGCATGGTCATGGGGAGCAGTGCTGAGCACCAATACAGGACAGCTCAACGCAAAAGCTTCGCCGGACGTCGTCAATGCACTTACGCTCCCGTTCCCCACAACACTCAGCCGCATCCCGAGCATTACCTTCGGACTCTCCCAGGGCAGCTTCTCTGGCTTCGGCAACTACCGCGACTACAACCGCAACCACTCGGTCTTCGACAATCTGACGAAGGTCGTTGGTCTACACACTCTCCGCTTCGGATTCGCCTACAACAACTATCAGAAGTCAGAAAACTCTGGCGGAAACAACGCCGGTACCTTCGATTTCCAGACCGGACTCGTAACTCCCGACGTGGACCCAACCAACATCGATCCGCGGACAGCATGGTCGCAGCAATTCGCGAACTTCCTGCTCGGCAACGCTTCCCAATTCTCGCAACTGAGCGTTGATCTTCGAGCAGTCACGAGACAGAACCAGATCGAGTTCTACGGACAAGACACCTACCGCATAAGGCCAAATCTCACATTGAGCTATGGCTTGCGCTACTCACTGTTCCGCCAACCCTTTGACGCCAAGGGACACGCAACCAATTTCGTCCCCGAACTCTTTGATCCGGCACACGCGCCCGCCATCGACGCCTCCGGAAACATCTGCCTCGTCGGCGCAGTCTGCGACACAAGCGCCGGGCCGGTAACGCCAAATCCCAACTACGACCCGTTGAATGGGATCATCATCGGCGGCAAGAATTCAAAATTCGGTAGCCACATCGCCCCCTCCCCGTCCAAAGATTTCGCGCCCCGGATCGGCATCGCATGGGACCCATTCAAAGACGGTAAGACTTCCATTCGCGCCGGCTACGGAATCTTTATCGACTCTCCCAACGTCGGTACACTTCTTGAGAACAATACCTTCCTGAACCCTCCCTTTGTGCAAGGTGCGCTGATCTTCAACGCTCCCTTTAGCGATCCCGCCGCCGGACAGGCTGCGCCCCCGACTCCCTCTGGGATCGGCGGGACCAGCATCCATTGGCATCAGCCTTACACCCAGCAATATGACGTCGATATCCAGCGTCAATTGCCGAAGGACATCCTCGTCGATATCGGATACTACGGATCGAAGGGCACACATCTCATCGCGAACGTCGACATCAATCAGCCGCGTCCCGGCGCATTCGGATCGCAGATCGACACCAGTACAGGGAACGACGCGCTGATCAACTCCATTCGTCCCTTCCCCGGCTACGGACCGATTGGGATCTCCGAGCCGACCTTCATCTCCAAGTACAACTCGCTTCAGATGAGCGCGCAAAAACGATTTGCAGCGACCACCGTAGCCGTGAATTACACGTGGTCCAAGAACCTTACGAACCTGCCCGCCGATCCCAACTATAGCTTCCCGCAAAACACGTACGATCTTCGCTCCGAATACGGACCATCCCGCTTCGATCGCCGTCATGTCGTCAACATCAACTTTGTGTATCCAATTCCCTACTTCCAGACACAGAAGGGTTTTCTCGGTCACGCCTTGGGAGGATGGGAATTCTCGGGTATCTTCGAATTTAGTTCAGGAGCGCATTTGACCGCCACTACTGCGTCTCCGGTGGATTCCGGCGCTCTCGGTCTCTTCACTAGCAATGCGATCGCCTACAATCCGCGGCCCGACCAGATCGCAGATCCTAACCTGAGCGCTCCGCACTCCGCCGCGCAGTGGTTCAATACCGCCGCCTTCGCTGACGTGCCCCCAGGAGAGCTTCGCGCTGGCAACGCACATCGCGCTACTATCGTTGGCCCTAGCTTCCACCAGGAAAATATCTCTCTCTTGAAGAACTTCAAAATACACGAGGAGACCTCGCTGCAATTCCGCGCGGAGGCATTCAACGTCCTCAATCGCACCGGTTATGACGTGATCGATACGCAACTGGGAAGCGGCACCTTCGGACAGGTCATCGGCGCTCACGAACCACGCATCCTGCAATTGGCACTGAAGCTCAATTTTTAAGGCGCTCAATGAACACTAGATTCGCAACGGTTGTGTTTGCAGCCGTGACTACGGCTGTGTCCGGATCAACACTGCCCATCCATGCGTCAACCTCCCTTCCGCTTCAAACCGGATGGAAATTGCAATCCGCCTGCAAGAGCACCGAGGCGGGTTCAGCAATTTCCAGACCTCGATTCAGCACAGCCGGTTGGATCTCCGCGAGCCTGCCCACTACAGTGCTCGCGGCGCAAGTCACTGCAGGCGAATTCAAGGACCCGTACTTCGGCACCAACCTCAGGTCCATCCCCGGCACCACATATCCCATTGGAACCAATTTCTCCAATCTCCCTGTCCCGGATGACAGCCCCTATCACTGCGGCTGGTGGTACCGCCGCGAATTCGCCGTCACGGCTGCCGAAAAGGGCAAGAGCCTTTCCCTGCAGTTCGACGGAATCAACTACACCGGAGAAGTCTGGGTGAATGGCACTCTCGTCGCCGACAAATCAAAGGTCGTCGGCGCCTACAGACGATATGAGTTCGATATCAGCAAAGTGGTTCGTCCTGGTGCCGGAAATGTCGTCGCCGTCCAAGTGTTCGCGCCTCCACCGCAGGCGCTCGCCATCAATTGGGTCGACTGGAACCCGATGCCACCCGATAAAGACATGGGACTTTGGGGCGAAGTTCGTCTGATTGCGCATGGCCTGGTCGGCATTCAACATCCCGCCGTCTTCACGCATTTCACAGATGATTCTTTGAAGCGCGCAGCGCTGACCGTCACCGCCGATGTGCAGAACTCCTCAGACAAGTCCGTGCGCGGTACTCTCTCTGGCGTCGTGGCAGGGATTCCCATCTCTCAGCCAGTCACGCTCGAAGCAGGGGAAACAAAGACTGTCTCCTTTGCTCCTGGGCAGTTCCCGCGCCTCATCGTTGAAAGTCCGCGCGTGTGGTGGCCTGCTGAATATGGGGCTCCGCAGTTGCAGACGCTCTCACTGAAATTCGTCGCGGAGGGCGCGATCTCCGATCAGCAATCTCTCCAGTTTGGCATCCGTGAGATCACCTCCGAACTCACGCCGCAGGGTTACCGCCTCTTTAAAGTCAACGGGAAGCCGATTCTCATTCGTGGTGGCGGATGGTCGCAGGACATGCTCTTGCGGCCTTCGCATGAACGTCTGGTTCAGCAGTTCGCATTGGTGCACGATCTGCACCTGAACACCATCCGTCTCGAAGGAAAACTTGAGGACGAAGATTTCTTCCACCTTGCGGACCAGCAGGGCATCCTCGTCATGGCGGGCTGGTGCTGTTGCGATTTCTGGGAGCACTGGAAGGACTGGACGCCCGCCGACTTGGAGATCGCCGCTGCATCATTGCAGTCTCAGGCACTCCGCCTGAGAAGCCATCCCAGCGTGCTCGTTTGGTTGAATGGCAGCGACAATCCTCCGCCAGCAGAAGTCGAAAATCGCTATTTGGACGTCTTGAAGCAAGCGCAGTGGCCAGACCCGGTTCTCTCTTCCGCCTCCCAGGCGCCGACCACTGTCACTGGCCCTAGCGGCGTCAAGATGACCGGACCGTATGACTTTGTCGCTCCCTCGTACTGGTATCAGGAGAAGAACAGGCATGGGGGTGCATACGGCTTTAACACCGAAACCAGTCCCGGCCCCGCGGTCCCGTCGGTTGGGGAGTTGCGCAGGTTCCTGCCTGACAACGCGCTCTGGCCGCCGGACAACGCCACCTGGAACTACCATGCCGGTGGAGAGAGCTTCAAGAACCTCGGCGTATTCAACAACGCCATGGCCGCAACCTATGGCGCGGTGGAGAATGCCGCTTCCTACAACCAGATCGCGCAGACCATGGAATATGACGGCGAGCGTGCCATGTTCGAAGCCTACAGCGGAGAACGCTACACATCGACCGGCGTCATCCAGTGGATGTTGAACAACGCGTGGCCATCGCTCATCTGGCACCTCTACGACTATTACCTGGTTCCGGGCGCCGGCTATTACGGGACGAAAAAAGCGAACGAGCCGGTACACGCGCAATATAACTATGTGGACCACGGCGTGTATCTGGTCAACAGCACGCTCAAGGATGCAGAGATCAGCGTGACCGCACAGGTCTTCGATTTCGATCTGCATCCGGCGTTCTCGAAAGACGTGACTGTCGCCATAGGGGCAAATAGCTCAAAGCAAATTCTCGTGATACCCGACGACGCTCTCGGCGGTGCGCAACTTCACTTCATTCGCCTCTCCACGACGCAGCCGAGAGCGCTTAAGAAGAACATCAACTTCTACTGGGTCCCTGCTAAGTTGACCGTCTTCGATTGGCCGAAGACCGAATTCAACGTCACTCCCGCGCTTACCCCCGAAGTGATGACCGACCTGCGCAAGCTTCCGCAAGCGAATGTGACCGCACGCATAAGCCAGCAAAACGGGAACATCTTGCTGCACCTGGAAAATACTTCGAAAGCCCTTGCCTTCCAGGTCCATGCGGAGGTCCTGCGTAAGGATGGTGCGGAAGCGCCGATGCTGATGTGGGACGATAACTTTATCGAGCTCATGCCCGGTGAGGAGCGCGCTCTCTCTACCAGCCTGCCGGTTCATCAACCCGCCGGGCAGCTCACGATCAAGATCACCGGGTGGAACACGCCGGCCATCGAGCGCACGCTCACCAAAGTGGTTAGGTAACCGCACGAAAAACAGGTAGGCGAGGGACTTCAGCTCCTGCTCTCGCCCTCATAGTCCTTCGGCCACGAGATCGTCAGCAAGATCGCGCTCTCCTCGACCGCTGCAACATCGTGCCGCACACCGCAATCAAGAGCTAGCAATTGTCCCGCCGAAAGCGGCAGCTTGTGGTCATGCACATGCACGGTGCAACGCCCCGAGACACATTGGATCGACACCCTGCCGTCCGCCGAATGCTCGCCCATCTCTGTATTGGCTTTCATCAGGATCAGCACGATCCGAAAGTCCTGCTGCTTCACGAGCGTCTTCGAACTTCTTCCGCTCTCCCGCTGCCACGACTCCTTCTCGCGAAGCTGTTTGATCTCCTCCGCGAAGTCGAACCGCAGCACCGGGTTTGCGAGGTCTGGCAGGCGGTTCAAATGGGTGGCCTCTTTGGCTTTTTGAGAATCGGTCTCTGACTTCATCGCTTGACCTTCCTGTCTCGCAAAAAAATGCGCTGATCGTGATGCGGTTGCTTATTCGATGCCACTCCCGATGTCCTGCTGATCGAGCAGCACTGGATTTCCTTGCTTGGCGGCGTGTGGGTACCTGTCTGAAACTGCATCCAATTCCCGGTATGTCGTATCGCGAAGAGAAGCGGAAGCTGCCCATCTCGAGTTCCACTCCACCGCAGTTCCCTCCCGGGAAGGCCCGCTTCTATATTGACTTTCTGGAAGCGCTCAATCGGCACTCTCTCCCCTATGCCGTCGCTGGACTGTTTGCGCTTCATGAGCACACGGGCGTGTGGCGGCAGACCAAAGACCTTGATGTCTTCGTCTCCTCCGAGAACATAGACCATGTTCTCGACGTGCTCAGCCACAAAGAAAAATTTGAAACTCAGGTGTGGGACCCCGTGTGGCTTGCCAAAGCATGGCGCGGTGACGATTTCGCCGACCTCATTACCGGCATGAGCAATGCTGTCATCCGCATCGATCAGAGCTGGATCGACCGCGGCGTGCAAGCCGAGGTATTGGGCGTTTCTTGCTGCGTGCTCGGCCCCGAAGAGTTGCTCATCTCCAAGGTCTTCGTTCTGCGCCGCGAACGCTTCGACGGCGCGGATGTGGCGCACATCATCTACGCCCAGGGGCAGTACCTCGATTGGGACCGCATCCTTACACTCGTGGGTGAACACTGGGAGATGCTGCTCTGGGCGCTCATCCTCTTCCGCTATATCTATCCCGCGAAGACCAATCAGGTGCCCGCGAGCGTCTGGGACCTTCTGCTCAGCCGCTTCCGCCGCGAACTGCTCGATCCCGATCCGAATGCCAGTTTCCGTGGCAGTCTCGTGGACGAAAACATGTTCGCCATCGACGTGCACGAGTGGGGGATGGAGAACGTCATCGAGCAATATCGCGCCGAGCATCCCGAGAAGATCAAACACCTTCCCACCACCACACGCACCGCCTGAGGCCTATACATGCGCATCGCTGCTACGGCAGACCTTCACTTCTCACCGCAAAGCTATGACCGCATTCGCGAACCTATGCAGCGTGTGCGCGATGAGGCCGATCTGCTCATAATCGCCGGAGACCTCACCAATTTTGGAAAGCCGGAAGAGGTCGTCTCTCTCCTCAATGCCCTCATGCGCCTCCGACTCCCCATCGTAGCGGTGCTCGGTAATCACGACTACGAGAGCGGCAAACAGGAGGAGATCACGAAGATGCTCGTTCAGGAGGGCGTCAAGATGCTTGACGGCTCCAGCTACGAACGCGATGGAGTCGGCTTCGCGGGCGCTAAAGGCTTTCACGGCGGCTTCGGACGCGGCGTGCTCACGCCCTTCGGAGAACCCGAAGTGAAACAGTTCGTACAGGCCTCACTCGACGAAGCGATGAAACTTGAACGGGCCCTCTCTATGCTGCGCACCGAAAAACGCGTGGTCATCACCCACTACGCCCCCGTTGTGGGCACCGTCCAGGGAGAGCCGCCCGAGATCTTCCCCTACCTCGGGACCTCACGCCTCGCCGACATCATCGACCGCCACAGCGCCACCATCGCCTTCCACGGACACGCCCATCACGGCAGCGCCGACGGCAAGACCGTCGGCGGAATCCCCGTGTACAACGTCGCCCTGCAAATCAACATGGCCCAGGATGCGGCTCGGCCGTATCGCGTCTTCGATGTGTAGGAGCTGGGAATAGGGGCTAGGTTTTAGGTGCTAGGGAGAGAGTCCGTCGACGTGTGGGAAGGGACAAGAGATAAGGGACTAGGGAGGTAGACCCACGGGCATGGCTTCAGCCCCGGCGGAGCTGCTTCCGTTGCAAGGGGTAGACCCCGGCATTTATGCTGGGGAATCGCTCCCGAAGCGTCTTTAGGCGCTGAGGCCACCACCCAACCCACCGTCATCCCGACAGAGCAGAGCGGCGGAGGGACCTGCATTTCTCGTCACAATCGGCACTTCCTTTCCGGTTTGTATCACTTGTCATTGCGAGCGCAGCGAAGCAACCTTGCGGTTGCTGCTTGTCCGCGGAGCGGATTGGTTTTCCACAGGGTGGGTATCCCCCTCTGGTGGTGAATCTTTGGAATCAGTGACTTAGGTTGGGTTGATCCCGGGAGATCCCGGAGATCCCTGAGTAAGTGCTTTGTTTTGAGTGAATGCCTGTTTGGACGGGTGGTGCAGATCCCTCCTGCGTCGGGATGACGGACGATAGAGTGTGCCGGAAAAGAGAAAGCACGCCGTGTTGGCGTGCTTCATTTTCTAGATAACTTCTACTTACAATTCTAGCAACTTCGGGGTAGTTTCATACTGAATTACGGGAGATTTATATCTACTTTCGATTGTGGAAATTAGGGAGATTTCCACAAAGTGGGGGTATTGACAGGTTTTTTGAGAGGATTTGCACAGGGGGTAGATAGTTTCCACAGGGGTGGTGGTTTGGGGTGTGGAAACCTGTCCGCTGGCGCGGACATAAAAAGAAAACGCAGGGTTGCTTCGTCGCTGCGCTCCTCGCAATGACAAGTTGGAGGGGAGTGCCAAGCTCCAGCGCCTAAAGGCGCCATGTTCGCTGTGCTGATCCCCCGGCTGAAGTCGGGGGTCTACCTGAGCCCGGCATAAATGCCGGGTTCTACCAATCCCTTATCCCTTATCCCTAGCACCTAAAACCTAGTCCCTAAAACCTAGAACCTAGCCCCTCGTTCCCACCCCTACGCCGCGCAAGTGCTGTAACGCCTCCACCCGCACCTGACCGCGCTGTAGCGCGTGGATACCTTCCGCAGCCGCGCGTGCTGCAGACATGGTCGTGATAGTGGGAACCCGGTATTGGACGGCTGCGCGCCGGATCGCCTTTTCGTCAAAAACTTCGTCCGGACCGAAAGGAGTATTGATCACAAGCTGTATCTTCTCGCCCTTGATCAGATCGACAGCATTCGGTCTTCCCTCTTGCACCTTGTATACGCGCTCCGAGTGAATGCCCATCTTTTCGAGGTAGTCGGCGGTTCCATGCGTCGCCACGATGCGGAAGCCAAGCTCAACGAAGCGCGGCGCGATGCCCTTCAAGTGGGCCTTGTCACGGTCCGCAACGCTGATGAACACCGTACCGTTCGTTGGGAGACGCTGGCCGGCCGCGAGCTGTGCCTTCGCGAAAGCCTCTCCAAAGTTGTCCGCAACGCCCATCACTTCGCCGGTGGACTTCATCTCCGGCCCAAGCACCGTATCGACGCCCGGGAACTTGATCCACGGAAACACCGGAGACTTCACATAGAAGTGGTCGCCGACATCGAGGTCACGTCCGCTCGCAACCTGTTCCGGAAGCAGCTCGCGCAGCTTTCGCCCGCTCATCACGCGCGCCGCGATCTTCGCCAGAGGAACCCCCGTGGCCTTTGACACATAGGGCACCGTACGCGACGCTCGCGGATTGACCTCGATGACGAACACCTTGTCGTTGCCATCCGGTTGCTTCTGGATCGCGAACTGCATATTCACCAGACCGCTGACGTCGAGCGCCAGCGCCAGCTTCCGCGTGTATGTGCGCAGCGTATCCAAGACCTTTGGCGCGAGGTCCACGGCAGGCAGGACGCACGACGAATCGCCGGAGTGGATACCGGCCTCTTCGATGTGCTGCATGATGCCGGCAATGACAACGTCCTTGCCATCGCAGAGGGCATCCACATCCACCTCGATCGCCGCCTGCAGGAAATGGTCGATCAGCACCGGACGGTCCTGCGAATACTCGACTGCCTCGCGCATATACCGCTCAACGGTCTCGCTGTCGTGCGCGATCACCATCGCGCGCCCGCCCAGCACATACGACGGCCGCACCAGCACCGGATATCCCAGTCGCTCGGCAACCGCCAGCGCCTCACTCACTGACGCCGCCGTTCCCCCGGGGGGCTGCGGAATCTCGAGGTCTTCGATCAATTTTCCAAACCGCTTACGGTCCTCAGCCAGATCGATCGATTCCGGACTCGTACCGATGATCTTGACGCCCGCGCGCTTGAGCGGCAGCGACAGGTTCAACGGAGTCTGACCGCCGTATTGCACGATCACGCCGACATCCGCGCCGCCGGAGGTCTCGTGCTCATACACCGCGAGCACATCCTCAAACGTCAGCGGCTCGAAATAGAGCCGGTCGCTGGTGTCATAGTCGGTCGAAACGGTCTCGGGATTGCAATTGACCATGATGGTCTCGAAGCCGTCTTCACGCAGAGCAAAGGCCGCATGACAGCAGCAATAGTCGAATTCGATACCTTGCCCGATACGGTTCGGGCCGCTGCCAAGGATCATCACCTTCTTGCGATCGGTGGGAGGCGCTTCGTCTTCGTCCTCGTACGTCGAATAGAGATAGGGCGTGTAACTCTCGAATTCTGCGGCACAGGTATCTACCAGTTTGTATACCGGCTTGAGACCGCCATCCACACGCAGCGAGCGCACATCGGCGGCGCCGGAAAGGTTGAGCAGTTCGGCGATGCGCTCGTCAGAGAGTCCCATCCGCTTCGCCTCGCGCAGTCTGTCCAAATTGAGCGCCTTCTTTCCACCCTGCTCAAGGCTCTTGCTCTCATCGCTGATCTGCTTCATCTGGTAGAGGAACCACGGATCGATCGCCGTCAGCTTATGCAACTGCTCGACCGACATGCCTTGTTGCAGAGCGTAGCGAAGGTAGGTCAAGCGCTCCGGGTGGGGGGTCACAAGGCGCTGCATCAACCGCCGCGCGTCCACCTTCTCTGAACCCGCTTTTTTTCCGGTCTCAAGGGAGCGAACGCCCTTCATCAGCGCTTCTTTGAAGGTGCGCCCGATCGCCATCGCCTCGCCAACTGACTTCATCTGCGGACCGAGCGTCTCATCTGCACCCGCGAATTTCTCGAATTGCCACTTCGGAATCTTCACGACGACGTAATCGATCGTCGGTTCGAAGCAAGCGGGAGTCTTACGCGTGATGTCGTTTGGAATCTCGTCGAGGCTGTAACCGACCGCAAGCTTCGCCGCGATCTTGGCGATCGGAAATCCGGTCGCCTTCGAGGCTAATGCCGACGAGCGCGAGACGCGCGGATTCATCTCGATCACCACCATGCGCCCAGTGGACGGATGCACACCGAACTGCACGTTCGAGCCACCGGTCTCGACACCGATCTCGCGGATGATGGCGATGGCGGCATCGCGCATGATCTGATATTCACGGTCGCTGAGTGTCTGTGCGGGAGCGACCGTAATCGAATCGCCGGTGTGCACCCCCATCGCATCGAGGTTTTCGATCGAGCAGATGATGATGCAGTTGTCGGCAGTATCGCGCATCAGCTCGAGCTCGTATTCCTTCCATCCGAGCACGCTTTCTTCGAGCAGGCACTCATGCACAGGGGAGAGATTCAACCCGCGTCCGAGGATCTCCATCAGCTCTTCGCGGTTGTATGCGATACCGCCGCCCGATCCACCCAGTGTGAACGATGGGCGCACGATGCATGGAAATCCGATCTTCGAGGTGAAATCGAGTCCGTCGCGCAGGTTGTTGATCAATGCGGACCGGGGAACATCGAGCCCGATTCGCGCCATCGCGTCTTTAAACAGCAACCTGTCTTCAGCCTTCTTGATCGCACCCAGCTGTGCGCCGATCAGCTCGACTCCATACTTCTCGAGCACGCCCGAATCTGCAAGCTCGACAGCGAGATTGAGAGCAGTCTGTCCGCCGACTGTCGGCAGCAGCGCAAACTTGCCGCTGCGCATCATCGCCGATTCGACACGAATGATCTCTTCGACAAAGGTCGCTACCAACGGTTCAATGTAGGTGCGATCTGCCATCTCGGGATCGGTCATGATGCTGGCTGGATTGGAATTGACAAGGACGACTTCGTATCCCTCGGCCTTGAGCGCCTTGCACGCCTGCGTACCGGAGTAGTCGAACTCGGCGGACTGTCCGATGATGATCGGTCCGGAACCGATGACGAGTATCTTTGAAATGTCGTTGCGGCGTGGCATTTAGTCGAGCGTTACCGGTAGCTGAGAGGTGGTCAGATAGATGGTTGGGTGCTCAACCTGAGCGAACCCGTTTGCGTCCGGCAAGTGGTTTACCTGCTTGCCATTCTTGAAGTATTTCACTGTCCGTTTAATGAGATTGCCTCCTGCATAATCTCCCGTTTCACTGGTGCTCCAGCCCCAGACGGTCCAGACTTCGTGCTCGAAGCGCGTGAGTTTTCCTGAACTATCGAAACAAAAGTCCGAATTCTCGCTGATATCGCCTTCTACTTGGTCCTCTATACGAACGTGAATGCCATGACGCCAAACAAGCATTAGCTCGTCTTCATTATCTAGCTCTTCGGGCATCCTCTTCATCTGCTTCCATCCATAACCATTGGTGAGGAATATGGTCGCTGCATTGACCGGATCAGAGTCAGCGCAATTCAACGTATGCGGCACAGAAAGGGCGAACAGCAATGAGATCGACAGGAGCATCTATCCCTTCCACTCCTGCATCATGGTGATGAAGTCCTTGAATAGATAGTGCGAATCGTGTGGGCCTGGCGAAGCTTCCGGATGGTACTGCACGCTGAACAGGGGCAGCGTTCGGTGGCGCATACCTTCAAGGGTTCCGTCATTGAGATCGACATGCGTAAACTCGACCTCGCTCTCCTTGAGCGATGACGGATCGACCGCAAAGTTGTGATTGTGCGCGGTGATCTCGATCTTGCCGCTTTGGGCGCATTTCACTGGATGATTGCCGCCATGATGTCCGAACTTTAACTTGTAAGTTTTTCCGCCGAGCGCCAGCCCGACCAACTGATGCCCGAGGCAGATGCCGAAGACTGGGGTGCGGCCGAGGAGCCTGCGTATGCTCTCTTGCGCGTACGTCACCGGCTCCGGATCTCCGGGGCCGTTCGAGAGGAAGACACCATCCGGTTTTAACGCAAGCACATCTTCAGCGCTGGTGGTTGCCGGGACGACGGTCACGCGGCAACCCTCGTTGTGCAGCATGCGCATGATGTTACGTTTCATTCCGAAGTCGTAAGCGACGACATGTCTGTTGCAGTTGTGTCCGGGCTCATGATGCGCGCTGAAGTCGAATGTCTGCGAGGTGGTCACCACGCGCGCCAGATCCGTACCATCCATTTTGGGAATCGCCTGCGCGGCGATCACCAGCGAATCGGTCTCAGGGATCGACTCCGCCACTCTGAGCACCCCGCGGAGTACGCCCTTGGTGCGCAGATGCCGCACCAGCGCTCTCGTATCAACATCGGAGATGACGGGAACGCCGTTGCGTTCCAGATATTCGTCCGCTACCTGCTCCGAGCGCCAGTTGGAACTGATGGGCGAGAACTCGCGCACGACGAGCCCTTCGATGTAAGGTTTTTTGGCCTCATCATCATCTGGAGTAGTCCCGTAATTTCCAATTTGTGGATTGGTGAGAACGACGATCTGTCCGGCATAGGAAGGGTCGGTGAAGATTTCCTGATAGCCGGTGAGAGAGGTATTAAAAACAACTTCGCCGCGGGATTCGCCTGGGGCGCCGTAACCTTTGCCGCGGAAGATTCGTCCATCTTCCAGCGCAAGGACTGCTTGCATGCCTACTCCGTAGCGTGGATTTTATTGATTTTATCAGATTCCGAGTTGCCCGGTTCCTGCTCCGCGCCCAATCTCAAAGGTAGTATTTCATCGAGCGCCCACTCGATCCGGCCGACGGCTTCATGCATCACGATTGAATGGTCCCCATCCAGTGATTGCGCATAGACGATTGCTTGCAGAGCATTGCGAATATGATGATTCATTTCGGAGATCACGCATAGCTGGCGTTCGAGTTCGCGCTTCTTGTCTTCGGCGCGCAATGCAAAGAGGAGATAGACGGCACCTAAAGCGAGCGCCGCCAGAGCATCTCCGCTCATCATCAAGTCAAGGCGGCTGATGCCCTCCCTGCCGAGCATTAAATCGCCGGCCGAGACAAATAAAAACACCACGAGAGTTACGACGCCCGAACGCACCAGCGGATTCGCTAGCAATCTGATAATGCTCCGGCTGATAAAATGACTGAGCTTCATCACCACTAGAATAGACCCCGATGCCACGCAAGAAAATCATCGCAGCTAATTGGAAGATGTACAAAACACCCGCCGAAGCAAAAAGTTATCTTGATACTTTCTTGCCTCTGGTCAAAGGGCATGAGCGGGACGAGATCGTCGTCTGCCCTCCGTTTCCATTGATCCCCCTGTGTGTCAATGCAGCCCGCGACACCCAGGTGAAGATTGGCGCCCAAGACCTTTTCTGGCACAGAGAAGGCCCATGGACGGGCGAGGTCTCGGCTGAAATGCTGACGGGAGTCGGCGCCACGCATGTCCTCATCGGACACAGCGAGCGCCGTGAACACTTTCACGAGACCAGCGCGATGGTGAACAAAAAACTCAAGGCCGCGCTGCATTCCGCGTTAAAGCCCATCGTTTGCATCGGCGAAGTGCTCGAAGAGCGCGAATCCGGAAGCACCGACTGGGTCCTCAAGCGCCAATATCTCGAATGCTTCGACGGAATCCACGCTTCTCAGATGGCCGACATCGCGATCGCCTACGAACCATGTTGGGCGATTGGCACCGGACGGACAGCCACTCCGCAAATCGCTGCGGATGCACATCGCGTCGTCAGACATCAGGTCGAGAAGGCCTTCGGAAAAGAGATCGCGAACGATTTTCGCATTCTGTATGGCGGCAGCGTAAAGCCAGAAAATGCGCACGCTCTCATGTCAGAGGACCAGATCGACGGCGCGCTCGTTGGAGGCGCAAGTCTCGATCCGCAGTCTTTCGCAGCCATCGTGAAGTGGTAATGTGGGTTAGGCGAAAAGGCGCATAAATCCACGTGCCGGCAGGTCGGGAACGAGAAATTTCTTACCCGCAGCAGCTTCGGCTGCCAGGTAGCCGCTTCGTACGGCGCCCTCCATGGTCGCGGGCCATCCAGTGTCGGTCCAATCGCCTGCGAGAAAGATTCGGGGATCGTGTGTAGTTTGTGACGGGCGCAAAGCATCCGCGCCTGGAACGACTGAATACGTCGCATGGAACTCCTTCACGACGGTTGCTTTTTCGAGCTTCGCCTCTCGCACCGCGGGCAAGAACTCGGCCAGCTCTTTAAGAGCTAAATCGATGATCTGCTGCCGCGACACATCGATCAGATTCTTCGATGCACTCACCACCACCTCGACATAGCTTCCATGTTCGCCACGTTGGGGCTGCAGTACTGACTTGTGGAACATCCACTGGATAGTCCGGTCCAAGAGGACTGCGTGCGGGAGATCGGTGATGCGCCGATCGAACCAGAGGTGAATCCCGGTAATAGAAGACGACTCGATCCGGTTCAGCTTATCTGCCAGCGCGGGAATCAACTTTGCGGTGACCAGCCACGGAGCCGAGACGATCACAGCGTCTGCGCGAGATTGCTCTCCTTTGCCGTCGAGGCCAAACGTGAGTGCGATTCCGTCATCCGACGAAACAATCTGTTCGACCGAAGTGCGGAGGCGGACGCTACCTCCGCGTTGCTCGATGTATTGCATTGCTCGGGAATAGAGATCCGTAAGCGGGACGGACGGGATTCCGATCTCTCCTGCGCGCGCTGACTTCAAGAACGAATCCCGGAAGACGAGCGACGCATACCGCACCGAACAGCGGTCGAGGGCCTCGTTTAGTGCGCTCACCAGCACAGGCTCCCAAAAGCGGCGGATGGCCTGTTCCGTTTGTCCGTGCTCTCGCAACCAGTGCAGGAAACTTTGTCCTGTGTCCTCGAGCGGATCACGCAACATCGCAGCGAGGCCGCGCGAGATCGCGATCTTGTCCCGGACATCCAGGAATCTTGCACGCAGAAACGACGGCGCACTGTGCGACGGTGCCGGTAATCCGGAGGGTCTCAATTCAGAACGGACGCCATCCGGAGTGATAAACGTCAGTGTGTCGAACCAGCTCACGTCCTTTTCCGAGCCAATACGCTGATAAAAATCGATGAGGTTCGTGCAGCAGCCGAGCAGCACGTGCTGACAGTTGTCCACGATCTCGCCGGTGCCAGGGTGTTCGTATGAACTTGCGCGGCCGCCGAGGTAAGGCTTGCGCTCGAACAGCGTCACTTTGTGCCCCGCATCGGCGAGTGCGCATCCCGCGGCCAGCCCGGCTACTCCGCCTCCAACGATTGCAACGGACTTCATGCGCGGGCGAACCCCAGCAGGCTCTTCGCGAGGATGCTGGTCTTTTCCCATCCGCTCAAACGAACGCGCTCCGTCAGGACGTCGTAATTACGCTCTGCGATACGGTCGAGCAATCGCGAATAGATGCCCACCAGAACGCGCAAGGACGTACGGCTGTCTGCCGAGATGTACGGCAGCAATTCGCGAGCGGACCGGTAATATTCCCGCGCTCTCTCCGCTTCGAATTGAAGAAGCTCTTTCAAGCGTGGCTCATTCAGCGGCCCACCATCAACATCCACCAATATTCCTGCATCATTCACTTGAAATCCACGCGGATCAAATCCAAAACGTGTCAGGTCCTCCGCCGGAAGATAGACGCGTCCCATCTGTGCGTCTTCTTTAATGTCGCGGATGATGTTCGTCAACTGGAAGGCGATGCCAGTGCGTTCGGCGAGCTTCTCGGCGCGCTGGTCTTTGTATCCGAAGATGCGGATGCAGACGAGACCCACGACCGACGCGACATAGTAACAATAACGATAGAGCTCATCGAAGGTCGCATATGCTACCCGGTTTTGCGGTCCTCCGTGCAGCGCCATATTGAGGTCCATCGCCACACCTTGAACGAGTTCGTCCAACCGCTCTTGCGGAATCTCGAAGCGCATCACGGTGTCCTGCAGCGCAAGAAAGACGGGATCATCGGTCGGTCCACCGGCGAGCACCTGGTGCCACTGTTGCAGCCATGCATCAAGTGTCTGCTTCCGCTGTTGAGGACTGACGGACTCGTCGTCACAGATATCGTCCGCTCGCCTCATGAACGAATACACCGCGAAAAAAGCACGCCTCTTTGCCACAGGAAGAGCTAGAAATCCATAGTAAAAATTCTTCGCCTCACGGCGAGCGATACCTGAGCAGATCGAGTAAGCGGTACTGAGCTGCGAATTCACTTCAGTTTCCCCTTCAGCGCGCGCAATACGAGCAGCGCCTTCCGAGGCTTCGAGATCACTGGACGGGCCTTCAGCACATCAAACTCTTGCCACTCGATCGCATTCAAGATCTCGATGCCACCACGGCTAAAGAGATCGATATCAAGCGCGAGTTCCTTGTCCACCTGTTCGATCAGCGGCAGTCCCATCCGGAACCACTCCCGCGCCCGCTGCACCTCGAAGCGCAGCAATTGCTTGACCTGTGCGCTCGCCAACGGTTGTGCGAGGTCCGCCTCTGCAACGCCGAACTTGCGCAAACTTTCGAGCGGCAGATAAATCCGGCCCTTCTCGAGGTCGACCGCAACATCCTGCCAAAAGTTCGCCAGTTGCAGCGCCGTACAGGTGTAGTCCGAGAGCCGTTGCCGCGCCTCGTCTCGATACCCGCAGAGATACAGAACGAGCCGTCCCACCGGATTCGCCGAGTTCTCGCAATATCCGAGCAGGTCCTCAAACGATTCATAGCGGGTCGTCCTCTGGTCCTGGCGGAACGCCTTCAACAGATTCGCGAACGGTTCTTTTGGAACATCGCACGCCTTGATCGTCTCTGCGAGCGCGACAAACACTGGATGCGTAGCCTCTCCGCGGTAGCACGCATCGAGCTCCGACTCCCACTCGTCGAGCAGCTCCAGCGAAAGCTGTGGGTCGCCCACCTCGTCGCCCAGATCATCCGAGATGCGGCAATAGGCATAAACACTATAGAAATGCGGACGAAGCCGTTTTGGCAGCAACCACGTCGCAACATGAAAGTTTTCGTAATGGGAGGTGGCAAGCTTTCTGCAATACTCCTTCGCCTCTTCAAGCGAGGGCTTACTCGAAGGAAAGCGATACTCTCTCGGCAACCGCTCCCATCCTGTGCTTCGACTTTGTTGTGTACCTATGCCCACGGCTGGATCACCGTCTTGATCTCGCCACTCCGGTCCATCATCCGGCGCAGTACGCTTTCGAGTTCGGAGAGGGCTGCCGTGCCCGTGATGAAGTCGCCACTCACGACTTGACCATCGCGCAGCAGGCCGAACGCCTTTCGCGCTGCGCTGGGAGTGTGATGAAAGGTGGCGTTCAGTGACAGCTCTGAATAGTGGATGCGGTTCGTGTCCAACTCTACTTTGGTGCCCGAGGCGCATCCGCCGAAGAAATTCACGCTTCCGCCTTTACGGACCATCTCGACCGCCCACTGCCATCCGAGAGGCTGTGCGATGCACTCGATCGCGATGTCTGCCCCTCGTCCTTCGGTGAGTTCTTTCACGGCTGCAATGGGATCATCGACCTTCGAGATCTGCACTACTTCATTCGCGCCGAAGTGTTTCGCAGCACCGACCTGCTCATCTCTTTTGACTACGGCAATCACACGCAGCCCATAGGCGCGCGCGACTTGCATGAACATCAAGCCGATCGGACCAGCTCCGACGACAACCACACTATCGTTCTTGCCGGGATGCATCTCATCCAAGCCACGAACGACGCACGCCAGCGGTTCAGTCAGCGCCGCCGCCTCAAAGCTCATGCCGTCAGGCACCCTCAACATGTTCTTCTCAACGATGCGCGCGGGGATGCGGATGTATTCCGCGTATGCGCCGTTGTTGAAGAGAAGGTCCTCACACAGATTTTCTTGATCGCGCTGACAGAAGAAGCAATGCCCGCACGGAGCAGAATTGAGGGCGACTACCCGGTCTCCTACCTTCCATTGCTTGACGCCTTCACCGATCTCAAAGACCACGCCAGCGAGTTCATGGCCGAAGAGCGCCGGGGGGACGATCATCTTTGCGTGATATCCGCGGCGATAGACCTTCAGGTCGGTGCCGCACGTGAGCGCCGCCCCGACCTTTATCAAGACCTCTCCCGCCCCTGCTTCGGGCATCGGCACGGTTTCGATCTTTACGTCTTCTTTGCCGTATAGTACGGCCGCCGTCATCGTCTTCATCAATTCTCGATTCACGCGCCGCCAGAGATAAATATCTTCATGCTATCCGCCCTCGGATTCGACGCGAGTTCTATTCCTTCAACGGCTTTCTCGAGCGGAAGACGGTGCGAGATCAGCTTTGTGAAATCGTACTTTCCGCTGAACACCAGTTCTGCTGTCTCATCCTGTATCTCGACGGAAGCGCTGTAGGAGCCAAGAAGCGCCTTCTCGTCCATGCAGACCGCTGCCGGATCGATCACTGCATCACCATGCTGCGTAGAGGCGAACAACATCACCTTCCCACCCGGACGGCACGCACCCATCGCCGTCTTGATCAACGCGTCGCCACCGACGGCGACGATTACGGCATCTGCGCCGCGTCCTTCGGTCATCTTTTTGACTGCGGTGATCACGTCCTCTTTCGAAGCATCGATCGTGTGCTGAATGCCGAAATCGCCCGAGAGTTCAAGCCGCTTTGCATACAGATCCGAGCCGACTATGGTCGCGCCTGACTCGCTCGCCAGTGCTCCGAGGGAGATTCCAATGGGACCTTGCCCGATCACCAGCACTGTGTCGTCGGGCGCTAGACCAAGGGACTTGACGCCCTTGAGGCAGGTATTCACCGGCTCAAGAAATGCTGCCTGCTCGAAAGACACCAGGTCGGGAATCTTCACGACTCCGCGCTTCACGACCCAATCCATCACACGGATATATCCGGCAAATCCACCGCCCGACGGTTCAAAGCCCGCGGTCGCGCCCACCTTCTTGTATATCGGACACTGCGCAAACGTCTTCTTGCGGCAGTAATAACACTCCCCACAGGGAATATGGTGAAACACCACCACACGATCGCCAACCTTGAAGCTTGCGATCCCTGCGCCCGCCTGAACGACCGTGCCCGCCATCTCGTGTCCGAAGATGCGGGGGGCCGAGTGCGAACCCGTGTGTATCTTCTTCAGGTCTGTCCCGCAGATGCCGCATGCAGCTATTTTGACCAGCAACTCGCCGGCGCCGATCTGAGGAACGGCAACCTCTTCCACACGCACGTCATTCACGCCTCGATATACGGCGGCAAGCATCGTCGAAGGGATGGCCTGATGGCCCTCCTGAACAGCCTGACTCACTGTCTGCATGGTTCCATTATATGGATTTGTGATTTGTCGATTTGTGATTTGTTGATTTTAGAATTCGCGATTGTCGCAACCTAGTCGCGGCTTGCGGTCCACTCAACAAATCGGTAGATCACAAATCGACAAATCACAAATTCCCAAAATCACAAATCCCCAATCTCCTCACACATCGCTTTCGCCGACACCGCAGAGTGTCTTCCCATACGCGCTATCGCCGGCCACCACCTGGGACGCACCGCCGCCCATCGCGCGAATTTGAACAGCTCAAACTGGCCGTCCGGCGTTGTGAACAAATTCATGTCCGGAAGGACAGCATCATGCGCATCCGAAACAGCACGAATACATGAAAACGGAAGTCCATGCGTCCGCGCGAACTGCGCCACCTGCGCAGCCTCCATGTCCACCAGATCGGCATTCCATCGGGCGGCCAGATTGAGCTTTTCAGAGGCTCCTGCCACTTGAGGCGCGGTCACCAGTACCGGACCATCGGGTACACCGGAAACTTCGAATTTCTCGCCGGTCGTCACGTCCACAACCATCGAAGGTCTCTGGACTGAAGCTGCAGCCGAGCGCTCGTTGAGCGCCCCCGCCCATCCTGCCGACATGATCATAGACAGCGGGCCCCGCGCGGCGACCGCCTCGCAGGATTCGAGCGCACGCTCACGTCCCATGCCTGCGTAAGCGATCACAAAATGATCGGACTCAAACACATTCAATCGGCCGCCTGCGACCCGCTTGAGGCGAGCCGAGCGGACCAGGGGAGCAACTTCCCCGGCCATCGCCGCAACAATACCGATGCGCGGCGTACTCATCCGGCGCTTGCGCTTCCCCTCTTCTTCACAAGCGATTGTGGCGCGTAACCGTTCGCACGGAACCATTCCACTGCACGGTGTAGTGCTTCGTCCACAGGTTTCGGCTCGTATCCTAACTCGCGCCTTGCCTTCGCTGAGGAGGAATACATCTTCTTCTTGCCCATGCGGACTGATTCGACTGTCGCTCGCGGTTCTTTGCCTCTCAGCTTTCCCGTGATGGTCTCATCGAACACCGCGTACGCCATCGCTACGGCGTGTGGGACCTTCATCGTCGGGCTAGGGATTCCAGTGATCGCACTGAGTTTGTCCAGTATCTGCTTGAGGGTGAGGTTTTCTCCGCCGATGATATAGCGTTCCCCGGGTCGGGCCTTTTCAAACGCCAGTAAATGCGCCTTCGCCACCTCTCGCACATCAACAAGGTTCATGCCAGTATCCATGTAGGCGGGAAAGTTTCCATTTAGAAAATCGACGATGATGCGTCCGGTCGGTGTTGGCTTGATATCGCGTTCACCCATCGGACCTGTCGGATTCACCAAGACGACCTCCTGCCCCTGGCGCGCCGCCTGGATCGCTACCTGCTCCGCAAGAAACTTCGAGCGCTTGTAGTGTCCGACCATATCGGACTCGCCGACTGGAGTGGCCTCATCCACAATGGTTCCGTCTTTCTTGAAACCCATCGTCGCCACGCTCGAGCAATACACCGTTCGGCGGACTCCCGCTTCCGAGGCCGCCTTCAAGATCGACCGCGTGCCTTCGACGTTAGACTCGTACATCTCCGTCGGATCTTTCATCCACAGCCGGTAATCGGCTGCTACATGAAATACCGCTTCACATCCGCGCATACCTTGCTTCAAAGACTCTGGATCGCGAAGGTCGCCGACTACTTTTTCAAAATCACCGAGCCCTGCAAGATTTTCCAATCTGCTCGACGGACGGACCAGCAAGCGCAAGCGCGCTCCACCGGCGGCCAAATGCTCTGCAACGTGTGAACCAACGAACCCGGTTGCTCCGGTGACGAAGACGCGCATGACCCGATTCTAAATGTCGCTCATCATTCGGCGGTCAATCTTCGCTTGTTCCGAAAGGTATAAAACACAGCCAGCAGCGGAGGCGCAAGTAGCACACCCCAGAACGGGATCACGATCCCCATCGCGATCGGCACCAACACCGAAGCCCACACCGGTACTCGCGTCGCGCGCTTCATCAGATAGGGCTGCAAGGCGAGTCCATCGACCACGGCGATGACTGCATAGAGGATCATCAGGTAGAGCAACTGCATCCACCCGGCGCCGGTGAGCGCTATCGCAAGCACCGGCCCAATGAGTGTCAGCAACGGGCCAAAATTTGGAATGAACTGAAACGCCCCACCCATCAATGCCCACAGCAGGGCCAGCGGAACATGCAAAATCAGAAGCCCCACCGCCCACATCGCGCCGACGGCCAGGGCGTCATACGCACTGCGCGACAAACCAGTGCTTCAGCGCGCTCCCGGTCGTCTTGAGGTGCTCCTTCATAGAGGTGTTCGATTGGATGGGGATTTATAGATTTGTGATCTGCGATTTGTCGATTTATTGATTGGGACCTGAATTGCCCAAGCACAAATCGACAAATCGCAAATCAGCAAATCGCAAATGCTCTAGCTCACTTGCGCATTCTGCGTGATCCGGAACGTCACCCTTCGTTCCGCCCCAAAGCCTACGTCCCTCTTACCAGTGGCGTATGCCGCCGTTGTTCCTGCGCCAGCGCCAGCAGCTCCGCCGATCAACGCGCCTTTACCGCCGCCAAAGATGCCACCCAGAAGGGCTCCGCCTGCCGTAGTACCGCCGATCCACGCCAGATTGCGCTTCTTGTGCGACGCTCCCTGTATATAGACGCTCGACGATTGCACCGGAACCATCTTGCCGTTCACGCTCACCGCGTCGAGTGCGATCCTCAAGTAGCCGGAGTTGTGTAGTCTGCCGGAGGAGCGTGCGCTCACCACGTGTCCCGTTGCGTTCGCGCCTCGCTGAGCGATGTTCTGGCCGTTGACGACGATCGGATCGTCCAGCACCGCTTCAAATCTCTGACCTCCCGTTGCCGTCTGACTCGTGATCGATTGCTGCAACCGCACGGCCACAGCCGTACCTGCGGGGATGACTACGTTCTCCGGAATCAGCGTAGCTGCCGGTTTAGAACGCGTCGCGAATCCCGGCTCTGAGGTGTTCCCGCCACTGCTTTTCGCACCGGAAAAGGGTGCTGGCGCCGCCGCCGCGTTCTCTGTACCGGTCTGAGCGACGGTCGCATTTGTTGGCTTGCTGCAGCCCGCTCCGAGGCAGGCCGTAACTGTCAGTGCAAGTAACCAAAAAGTAATCCGGTCTCTCTTCAACGTCCCCTCCTGAAATGTATCAGTCTTAACTACGGTACTAAGTAGCAAGTGATTTGCCATTATCCAGAGTTTCAGAATGAATGAGTTAGAGGCTAAGGCTTTAGGGCGGATGTAAAAACTGCCCTACAGATATACTCAATTTCGCATGAGTCTGATCATTCGATCGTCGCCTATCAATGGCGCCGGCTGTTACACCACCAAAGCAATCACACATGGTTCCCGCATTCTGGAGTACACCGGACCGCGTATGTCGAAAGACGTTGCCGACGAACTTTACGAAAAAAGGGACATCACCTATTTATTCGGCGTTGGCGATGGCAGCACCGTCATCGACGGCTTCGGAATGGCCGCATTCCTCAACCATTCCTGCGATCCGAATTGCGAGACTTGGGAAGATGAGCGGGAGCAGCGTATCTGGATCTCCGCGATCCGCGATATCGCCGCTGGCGAGGAACTCGTTTATGACTACAACCTCTATGACGGGGACCTCGAAGATTCCAGCCCCTGCAATTGCGGCGCAAAGAAGTGCCGTAAGACGATGTATTCTCACGCAGAGATCCGACGCCGTAAACGCGCGGCGAAAGAAAATTCGTCTGCGGAGCCAGACCGTCCACAGGCTTGACGAATGCACAAAGGCGGCGCTCTCTTGCGCCGCCTTCTCTCAATGATGACGTTAGGCCGCAGCCGACAATCGATGTCGCCGCTCGATCTCTTGCATTTCGTCTTTTAATCGCAACTTAAGCTTTTTCAGGCGTACTTCTTCGATCTTTTCTTCTTCCGAGACATGATGCTTGTTCAGTAATTCTTCCAGGCGCTGTTCATAGGCAGCATGTTCGTGCGCCAGCCGACGATAAGATTCGTCGCTGGCCAGCAGTTCTTCGCGTGCAGGATTTGCACTGCCATCCGGGTACCTCCCTTTTTCCCCCGAATTTTGCATGGGGGATGTTCACATTAGCACCGCCCGGACGGCTCATCAACTGCTTTCGCGGCACTCTCCTGCATGCAGCGGAATAAGTGCAAACGACAGTCTTCGTTTGTACAATCCGCTCAGACAGATCCTCACAGCTCCAGCGCATACAGCAGCGCAGATTCCACCGGAAGGCGATAATATCCCGGCCGTTCTCCTAGTACCTGGAAACCGAAGTTCTCATACAGCCGGCGTTCCGCCGCGTTCGAAGCGCGCACTTCGAGTAGCAGCCAGGCGGACGCTCCAGACGGACATGCGCCAGTAAGTCGCGCATCAGCAACGAGCCAGCGCCGTGTCTTCTGTCCTGCTGATCTACGAAGATATTCTCCAACTCCCACTCTTTATCATCGGGGCTCACCGCCTTTTGCGGCATAAAACCCGATGATGCGCTCTTCTGGTCTTCACTTTGGTTGTCGATGACGATGGCTACACGTACGACCGACGATCCCTCTACGGAAAGTGCTAGCAATCGTTCATAGGCGCTGCATGTCCAATGCGGAGCGTTGCGGTCAGCTTCGCACATCGCCATCAGCGTTGGAATATCGGCGTGCGTCGCCGCGCGCATCGAGATCACTTGCCGAATACCGGTTTTGAAAAGATCTCAGCGTCCGACCGGCGGATATAGTGCGCATCGAGCGCATCCGCATCCATCACCAACCCTCGCGCCAGCTTTCGCACTGCGTACAACGCTAAATCCGCAGGCTTGGGACGCGGCACTTCGACCGCTCCCACCGCCCGGGCGATGCTCGTGTCGGGCGTTACTGCAGTTCCGCTCAACGAAATCTGCGAAAACGGCAGCAACTCCTCAACAACCTCATCGACTACTCCACTTACTGTCCGGTACCTTCCAACGTAGGCTTCGCCGCGGGAAGCGTCGAGGAGTGCGGTCATCTCTTCCGCGTGGACGGTCGATGCAAGGAGTTCCAACATGCTGACCGGAACCACCGGAATCGGACGGACTTCGCATAGTCCTTTGACCGC
>CAWBVM010000017.1:0-9998 GCA_963792225.1 Terriglobales bacterium
TCTTGGGGAACCCGCGGGAGGAAGAAGATCCAGCCGATGATCGAAATAAAGAGACGCGCGTTGCGATCATAGGCCGCCCCAACGTTGGCAAGTCCACCCTGTTGAACGCGCTCACGAACACCCAACGCGCGATCGTGTCACCGGTGGCGGGAACGAGCCGCCGACGCGGTGGACGAGATGGTCGAGCGCGATGGAAATCAGTATCGCCTCATTGATACGGCTGGGATCCGTCGCAAGGGCAAGACGCACCTCATGGCTGAAAAGCTAAGCGTGATCATGGCCCGCAAACATCTCGAGTCGGCGGATGTAGCGTTGCTTGTGATCGACGCGATAGAGGGCGTCACCGCCTCCGACGCTACCATCGGCGGCTATGCGCACGAAAGTGGGCGCTCCGTCATCATCGTAATCAACAAGTGGGACGCGGTCGGCCCCGACCGCACCGACGGACTTCGCCCTGCAGACCGCACCATCTTCGAAGAACAGGTGCGGTACGCTCTCAAATATCTTGAGTATGCCCCCATGGTGTTCACCGGCTCGTGGGGAAAGAATATCGTTGATCTTTTCAACCAGCTCGCACTGGTCTCACGTGAGCGCCGCAAGCGCGTCACCACAGGCGAGATGAACCGGTTTCTCGAGACCGTTGATTTCGAACGCACGAGCGTGCCCGCCAACCGCAGGTTGCGCATCAAGTACATGACGCAGGCGCAGGTTTCTCCGCCCACCTTTATTCTGTTCACCGACCGTGACGTGCCACTCCATTTTTCGTATCAGCGTTTTCTGGAAAACCAGATTCGCAAGGCGTTTGGATTTGTGGGCACTCCGATCTGGATCAAGAACCGCGCCGGTGGCAAGAAGGACGAAGAAGGTTACTCCCGGAAAAGCTGATATTCTTTCGCGTTATGCATTCGTTAAAACTCGGCAAGCTGGAACTGACGATCATCTCGGACGGAAGCTACTACCTCGACGCGGGCTCGATGTTGGCGTCGTGCCTAAGATATTGTGGTCGAAGAAATATCAACCAGACACACTCACCCGCATGTTATGTGGAACGGACGGGGTCCTCGTGCGAGGCGGTGACAAGACGGTCTTGATCCAGACCGGTATCGGTAACAAACTTCCTGAAAAGCTCGACCGGATCTACGATGCGAAACATACGTTACTGACCAACCTTGAGTCAGCTGGCGTACGGCCTGATGAGGTGGATATCGTCATCAACTCCCACCTGCACTTCGATCATTGCGGTTGGAATACTTTTCGAGGCGCTGAAGGTAAAGTCGAAACCACATTCGCGAACGCAACCTATTATGCGCAGCGCGGAGAGTGGGAGCATGCACAGCAGCAGCATGAGCGCGATCGAGTCTCATACATCGGCGACAATTACAATCCATTGATCGATTCAGGACAGATGAGACTGCTCGACGGGAGTGCCGAAATTTGTAACGGCATCCGCGTCGAGATATATCCCGGACACACGCGATGGATGCAGGCGATCTACGTCGAGAGCGAAGGACAGACAGCGTGTTACATCTCTGATCTGATACCGACATCACGCCATCTCGAACTCACCTGGGTCATGTCCTACGACGTATTCCCGCTCGATACCATCGACAGCCGTAAGCGCTACTATCGAGAGGCGGTAAACACTGACTCGGACCCTCATCGGTTCTTGACCATCTTCACCCATGACCACGAGAAGCCCTGGGCGTGGCTGCGGAAAAACGAAAACGGACACATCGTCGCTTAACGCAAAAAAAAAAAAGAGGTGCAGCTTGTGGCTGCACCTCTTTCGTAAAAAGCTTGCTTATTTCGGGTTCGTGCTGCTGCTGGAAGTCGACATGTTTGACTTGTCCTTGTCTTTATCTTTGTCCATGTCTTTGTGCTTCATGCCGCCGATGTTGCAAGTCGTCGACACCATTTCCAGATTGGTCACAGTCAGTGACTGGGGGTTCTTGTCGCCGGCTGCCACTGCTGATGCGGAGCTGTCGCCAGTGATCTTAACTTCATGTCCCTTATGTGCGGAAAGGTCCTGAGTCGAGTTCAACATGTATTTCGCGTCACTGGTCATCAAGTAATACTTGCCATGCTTTTCCTTGATGCAACCATCATAAGAGGTTCCGGTGCTCGAAGCGGCCATCGACGAGGAAGATGCACTCTGCCCAGCCATCGATCCGGCCTGATCGGACTGTGGCGCTGTGCTCGGGGTGCTGCTGGGGGCGGTCGTCGTAGCGGCGCCACCGGTGGTCGTGCTCTGGCTTGCACTCGAGCTTGCACTCGGAGTCGACTGATCGCTTGCGCTCGATGAGCTGGAGGGCATCGAAGCCGAAGGAGCCGTCGAGGATTGTGAACTGCTGCTGCTCGGGGATGCACTTGGCGATGCGCTCTGATCAGTCGTGCTGCTCGTGCTGGACTGTGATGGCGTGCTCGCCGTGCTGGTCGAACTGGTCTGCGGCGTTGTGCTGGTTGTTGAGGGTGAAGATGAGCTGCTGGTCTGCGCTGTACACGCGAACGCAGCCAGCACTGTCATAGCTAAGATAGTTTTCTTCATGAGCAAGGTTCTCCTTTGGGTGTGACTCCATGGCTTCAAGCGTTGGGATGGTCCCCCACCACTGGGGGTTGTCACCAGTCTTTAAGCATTTCAATCTGCGAAAATAGAGATGATCCAAATGATTCAGCTCTCAGATGCAGGTAAGCGCTTTGGTCCGAAGTTGCTGTTCGAACACCTTGACTGGCTTCTCACGTCGTATGATCGTGTTGGGATCGTTGGTGCCAACGGAACCGGCAAGTCCACGCTTATAAAGGTCTTGGGAGGACTCGAGACACTCGACTATGGTTCGGTGGCTCTGCCCAAAGATGTCACGATCGGCTACCTTCCTCAAGACGGACTGAAGCTCTCTGGCCGCAGCGTCTTCGATGAGTGCATGACCATCTTTGAGGGGGTACAGGCGCTCGAAACAGAGCTGCACGATCTTTCTGCTCGCATGTCGGTGATCGACCCCACGATTCCGGAGTACAACGAGATTGCGGAACGGTATCACCGCGTCGAAGCAGAGTTCCGCACTCGCGATGGATACGCGCTGGAAGCACAGGCCGGATCAGTCTTGAACGGACTGGGCTTCTCAAAGCATGATTGGTCGCGCCGAACCGAAGAGTTTTCCGGTGGATGGCAGATGCGCATCGCCCTCGCTAAGCTGCTGCTAAAAAAGCCCGACCTGCTGCTGCTTGATGAGCCGACCAACCATCTCGATCTCGAGACGCGCAATTGGCTCGAAGAGTATCTGCACGATTATCCGAACGCGTTCGTCCTGATCTCGCATGATCGCTATTTTCTCGACGTCACTGTGAATAAGACCGTCGAGATATGGAACAAGCGCGTGCACTTTTACAGTGGCAATTACGAAAAATATCTGGAGCAGAAAGCGCAGCGCAAGGCACAGATCGAAGCTGCGTACAAGAACCAGAAGGACAAGATCGACCAGCTCGAATCGTTTATCAACCGCTTCCGTGCGCAAGCGACAAAAGCGAAGCAGGTGCAGAGCCGTATCAAAGAGCTCGAACGCATCGACCGCATCGAGATGGATGGAATAGAAGACGAACGAACCATCCACTTCTCCTTTCCCCAACCTCGTCCCAGCGGACGCAACGTGATCGAAGCGAAGGCCCTGACCAAGTCATTCGGCGAGAAGCAGGTCTTCAAGGATGTAAACTTCACTATCGAACGCGGAGACCGCATCGCGCTCGTCGGGGTCAACGGAGCCGGCAAATCCACCCTCATCCGGCTGTTGGCGGCACAAGAGTCTCCCACATCCGGCGCGCTGAACTTCGGACACAATGTTGAGCCGGATTACTTCGCACAGGACCAGTACAAAGCGCTCGATCCTAACCGCCGAATGCTCGAAGACCTATCGGACGCTGCTCCCTCACTTCCGCAGACCGAAGTGCGCAGCCTGCTCGGTTGTTTTCTCTTCTCGGAAGACGATGTGTTCAAACCACTCGGCGTGCTCTCCGGCGGAGAACGCAACCGCTATGCGCTCGCCAAACTGCTTGTGCATCCTTCTAACTTTCTGCTCCTTGACGAGCCCACGAATCACCTCGATCTTCGGGCGAAGGATGTTTTGCTCGAAGCGCTCAGCAAGTTTGAGGGGACGATCGTCTTTGTCTCACATGACCGCTACTTCATCGAAAAGCTCGCGACCCGCGTCTACGAAATCGGCGCAGGCGCCGTCTCTGTCTTCCCCGGCAACTACGAGGATTACCTCTGGCGCAAGCAGCGTGACGGAGACCATGAAGCTGTCACAAGTGAAAGACGAAAGGGACAACGCACTCTTCCGGAACTCCCGCTGGCTGCGACGCCACAGATAGATGACACAAAGCCCAAGCGGATCAATCCGATCAAACTCAAACAAATGGAGGAGCGTCGTATTGCTCTCGAATCGGAGATCGCCGAGCTTGAATCCGGAATTACGGAATGCGAGACCGCTCTTCAAAGTTTCGTCTCCTCCGAGGAGACTCAGCAGCAGACGGCGCTGCTGGAGCAACGCAGAAAACGGCTCGATGCAAGCTTCGCCGAGTGGGAAGAGATCACACACCTGGTCGAATCGAACGCCTAGGCTCTGTTCGTTTGTGGCAGTAGTTTTGTCCGGGCGCCACGTTTGGTATAGCTGTACCCGAACCATAGCGCGTAGAAAAAGCAGAGCATTGCGCCTGACACGATGGTCGAAATCCAATAAGAATTCGTCATCTTGTGCAGCACCATGGCGTAGTCGCCGCATACTCCGAGCGCAAGCAGGAACATCGCGCCGAGCAGCATTCGAGAGCTGTAGCGGTGCATGCGTTCCGTGTTCTCGCCTCCCTCGGCGATACGATGGAAGGCCGCGGGAGCCATGAGCAGAACCGTGCTCGCTCCTATGGCTCCTAGGCTGCAGACGTGCAAGACCTTGTCGGCGAATGGAAGTGAAGCGAAGCCTTGCTCAAGCATCGCAATCAACTGGAAACCCAGCAGCGCCTGCGCTCCTGGCAGCACCATTCTCGTCTCGATCAACACAGTCTTGATTTTCTCGTCGAGCGGGGTCAATGTGCCAGCCTCTTCTTGTCTCTGGTTCTCTTCCTGCTTGAGTTTGCGATGCGTTTCTTGGCTATCGTGCCGCTTAGCACTCAACGGCAACAAATACCATAGCGCCATCGCGACCAAGAAAGAGGCCGCACCCAACGACGCCGCCCAGGTGGAGCTCATGATTTCCTGTACTGCTACCGAAATGAACGACCCTAGACCGGCAGCGAAGATGAACAATGTCCAATCCATGACTCGCGTTGTTTTTAGGTGTAAATCGGCCGTGTCTTCTCCGAACTCAGCGATCTGGTGAAATGCCGCGGGGAACTGAAGCAGTCCGATGCCCAATAACATCGCACCCAGAACCCATGTGATCTCCCATTGCACCCCTCGCGCCAGGTTATCGAACCGCAACAGAAAGAACATGCGGTATGCCGAGCCGATCAATACCTGGCCCCCGAGTATCAGGATTCGGGTCTCGTTGAGTGCGTCTTCGACCTTTGATTTGAGATCCGCCATGCGCTCATACAAGCGAGACGAGGCACAGGGCCTTGCAACGCCGCGTGCGATTGTAGCAGCCGCTCAACGAAGGAGGATCAACTAGGATCGATCTCTCCGTTCAGGATCATTGCCTCACTGATCTCACGCGCACGGGAATAGGTCTCCGCCGTTCCGGACTGCAACATCTTCTCTTCGGCGAGCAGCTTTTGAAGTTCTTCATCAAAGAGATGCGAGACGTATTCCGGCGTATGACAGACCTTCTTCCCGTCTTCGTCTAATACATCCACGCTCTCGCGATGCTTCATGCGTTGGGCGATCATCAGCCGGTAGATGCGGTCGGTTGCAAGGTCTTCCATATAACCGTCAAGCAGGCTTGCGCCCCGTCCATTCAATACTCCATTCCGATAACGGATGACAGTGCGCACCGCCGCGCGCGTACCTGCAACAGTCCGCTTGCCAACGCCCTCGACAGAGGGCCGAAGGTCGGGATATCTGTCAGTTTTTGGCTTGAAAGCGAGTTGGTTCGGTTCAGGGAACTGGTCCACGGCGATACTGTTTTGGTCCGGGTGTCCGGTCCACGCTCCGTCCATCCCGCAATTCGCCTCGTTCTTCTTGTCCTGCGCCAACATCTTGAGTGCACGCTCATTCAATTCCGCATTCGTCCGGTCCGGATAGAGCGCGGTCATCCCGCCGATCGCCAGTGCGCCTCGCTTATGGCAGATATATGGAATCAATAAACGAAGGTTCTGGAAGAACTTCACATCGTGCGGGATCGTATTGCGGTCAGGCAGTACCCAATCCGGATCATTCAGATTGAAGTGGATAAGCGATGCCATATAGTCCCAGCGTCCGAGATTCAGGCCGAGGATATGGTCTTTCAGCCGATACAGAAACTCTTCGATCTGGTAGGCCAGCGGATGCGACTCCACCAATGCAAAACACTTGATGAAATCCGGCGACCATCCCTTCTTGCGAGCAATCTCTTTGAACAGTGCGCTCCACCACTCCGCCTCTGCCGCGCTCTCCGTCTTCGGGATATAGAACGTCAGCGGATGCTTCAACTCCTCGGCTTGCATTCCGAATGTGACGCGTGCAACGTCATAGAGTGACGCGGCAGTCAGGTCGCTGAGGCCGTTGTCGACCTGAGCGCTCGTTCCCACCGGACGCTTGCCCACACCATACTCCGCATCAAGCCCTGTAAGCCTCTGCGAGAGATGCAGACCGCGCGCGCGGACCATCGCAACGGTCCTCGACGTAGCGATTCCGATTTGCTGATTGCGCTTCTTGTCGAAATAGCTGAGTTCGCCACGCAGCGCCAAAAGGACATTCCTGATTCCTGATTCGTAACGCTCCCACTGATTCGCCATCGAGTCTTCAAGATCGATCATGACTCCCGGCGCGCCGCTGTTCAGCATCTTCACGACCAGCTCGGCATCATCGGCTGGTCCCGTCATCTGGTTGCGCTGGTCCAGGCACCACTCGGGAAGCGAAATCCGCCAATTCTCCTCTGTCGCCGCTGAAGGGTCGAAGTGATTCGGAGCATCTCCTCGCAGCGCCGCAGCAAGGGCACGGCCCCGGGCGTCCACCAACTGTTGTTGCCAAGGCGCAAATACCTCATGCAGTTCGCGATACCAATCCAGAAAGCCCCGCGGCTGCGAATTCAGGTCCGGTGCCGTATTTCGCAGAAAACCCTTCAGCGCGCGCCTCTCAACTGCGCTGGCGAGTACAGAAATCGGTTCACTGCTCATGCGAAATGCGCCTCCGGCAACGGGAAATACAGCTCACAACTAGGAACCGCAAAGCCAGAGGAGAGTTGTTCGTCCAAGCTCTAATCGTTCATTTTTGTGTTCCGTATGTTGAATAAAGACGCGCGGACGTTAACCCAGTCGACAACAGATTGGTGGAGAAAGAGCGCCGGCGCGGAATGAGAATGAGGCGATCCGATAGATCGCGCTAGCTGGTCGCTTCCGCCGGCAGGGCGTTGGTTCCTGTTCTCTTGAACTCGAACCTCAGGACCCATGCGCTCGGGACGGCACGTCCATTCGCAATCGCCGGACTGAACTGCCACTGCCGCGCAGCTTCCAAGGCATGGCTTGCGAAGTACCGGCTCGGACCTGTGCGCTCAAGTACGGCCCCCACGACTTTTCCCGTCGGATCGACCACGACTTTCACTCGAATCTTGATCGTCCCATGGATCGTTGCACTCGCCGAGTTCGGCACATCGGGCAACACCTGATGGACAACGCTCCCGCGTGTCGCACTGCTCTCGTGTGGCTCAGGGGAGGGAAGCGGAGACGCCTGAGCAATGACAGCCGCCGGTGCCACAGAGGCAGTCTGATTCGGTTCTCCGCTCCGCCTAGCAAACGTGATCACCGCAATAGCAACCATCAGGACCAGAGCGGCCACCGCGAGTGGAACCAAGAAGCGGTGTTGCGCAGAATTCTCTTTTACGCGCCCGGGCACTGCCTGCTGCGTCCCTTTCTCTTCTGTGTTCCGCACCGCAGGTGAAAGATGCGCCGAGATCTCGGCTGGGGTCCAGCGACGGGCGGCATCGCGGACGAGACAGTTCCTCACGATCTTCCCGAACGGCGTGGGCAACATCTCCGGCAATACCGGATTGCCATCCTTTGCCATATCCCACACGGGAACGCGCTGCGTCAACGCTTCCACCAGCATGACTCCCATGGCCCACACATCCGTGGCGGGCGAGATTCCCCGCGAGGTGGTCTCGGGTGCGGTGTAGATGCCAGGAACATGCGGCATAGTAGAGCTGCCTGCTTCATATATCCCGTCACTCGAGAGTCTTAGTTGCTCACCGATGGCCATGATGTTCGCTGGCTTGATATCGCCGTGGACCAGGCCGTTGCCGTGAAGAAACACAACCGCACTCAGCAAAGGACGCAACATTTCCGTAGCTTCCAGCGCCGTTAGCGGACGGCAGGGAAGCAATTGCGCCAGATTTTGATCGGCGCATTCCATTACGGTATAGAGCATTGCTCGTCCGCCGATCCGGCACGTTCCCCGCTCGAAGAGGCGAATCAGGTTCGGATGTGACAGCTTCGCCGCCATCTCCCACCGCTTAAGCTGCGCCGAAACATCCTGCGGCTCACAAAGAACCAACTTGATCGCTGCTCGCTGTGACCCTCGGCGCTCGGTCAAAAAGACAGCGGTTCGATCGGTCCCGCCCAGATATCCAAGCAGGGGGAATTTGCCATCGACGACTTGGCCGGTCAACTCTTGCGCGGAATCGGCCAGCTTGCTCAAACGGGGTTCGCTCACAAGCATAGTTACTATCGTAATGACGAAAGCAATGAGGAACACGCAATTCCAGCCGTTACTATTTCGATACGGGTGTCTAAACCCCGCGGCTGCTCACTCAGACCAATACACGACCTCAATCATGTGCCCATCCGGGTCGCGGACGACTGCCCCGAAATAAGCAGGACTGATGTCTGGCCTGAAACCTGGCTGCCTCACTACCTCAATATTGTGTTCAAGCGCTGCCTCGAAGAATTGGTGTACTCGTTCCCTCGAGCCAGCCTGTATCGCAATGTGAGATCGGGGCGAACTGAGCGATTGCTCCGATTCGACCGGGTATAGCCAGAACGTTCTGCATCCCTCCTCACCGAAGGCCACCTCTTCGGGCGTGGAATGCTGGATGTTGTATCCGAGAGGCGCGAAGCAGGCGGAGTAGAACGCTACCGTATTTTGCAAATTTCGGGATCCGAGCGAAACGTGATCGAGCATGCGGGCACCTTCGATTCTGTACTATATCCACATGTAATATATTACATACAATGCCAATTCCGCTACTTGCTCCAAAGATCCCCAGGACGCTGGCCCGCGAAGACGCTTGCGGGAAACTTCGCGATTGGATCATCGAGGGCAAACTTCGTCCCGGAGAACTCTTGCGCGATCAGGAGATCGCCACGGTTCTCGGCGTAAGCAGGACACCCGTGCGCGAGGCCCTGCGACGCCTCGAAGATGAAGGCTTTGTCGAGACCTCGCTTAACCGCTGGACGCGCGTCGCTCCCTTGGACCTCCAGAGAGCGGCCGAAATCTACGCCATCATCGAAGCGCTTGAAGTCTTTGCACTCGAATCCGCTTTTCCAAATCTCACTCACGAAGATCTGCAACGGATGACAGAAGCAAATGCCAGGATGCGGGCCGCCATCAGAAAGAGAGATGCGCACACCGCCCTCTCTGCGGACGAGGCGTTCCACGAAGTCTGGACCGCTCGCGCCGATAGCAAGGAGCTCTCTCTTATGTTGATTCAGCTCAAGTCGAAAATACGGCGCATTGAACTCGCCTATTGGGATGCCGCAGCCCCGGCCACGAAATCATCCCGTGAACACGCTGAGATCATTCACGCCATTCAAAAGAAACAGCGCCGCGAGGCCTTGCAAGCCGTAAGGCAGAACTGGGAGAACAGTCTCAATCGCCTTCGCGC
>CAWBVM010000018.1:0-247356 GCA_963792225.1 Terriglobales bacterium
CTCCTCTCAATCCGGGAGTCGGAGGCAGAGTGCAGCAGCCGAACCATAACTTCGGTCCGCAGTTGGGCGTAGCCTGGGATCCCACCGGGAGCGGCAAGACGGTGATCCGTGCGGGCGCTGGCGTGTACTACGAAAATAACGTATTGAACAACATCTTGTTCGACCGCGCATACCGCTTGCAGCAGGGACTGTTCAACAACACGCCCGTAATCTGCCCCAGCGGCACGCTCGTTCTGCCCGGAGGGGGCGCTGTGACCAGCTTCCCCTATAACGGAGTGGACACTCCGATCACTGGAAACATCTGTGGCGCTCGCGCCGTTGATGCAGCCCCAGTGATCGCCGCATTGCAGAACTACTATCAGCAGCAGACTACGGCGGCCGGTCCGCAGGGGAATAGCTCCTTCATAGGTAACACTCTCTCTTTCACCAACGTAGTGGGAGCGAAATACAAGACCCCCTATTCCTACCAGATGAATGTCGGCTTCCAACGGGAGATCCATTCCGGGGTGGTCCTTACTGCTGATTTCCTACGCAACGTCTCGCTGCGGTACCTGATCAACGTCGATACCAACCATGTTGGCGACGCCCGGTACCTCAATGTCAACGCGGCCAGGAATGCGATGGCCACCACCACACAAGCTTTCGGTTGCGCCGGCGGCGCGAGCTCAGCGGCAATCGATTGCGCCATCGCTGCGGGGGCGACGATGGAAGACTTTGCCGGGAACGGACTAGCTTCTGCGGGCAGCGCTTCACTAGGAGACGGTGTCTTCGGCGGACAGCCAGCTTCGGCATTCGGCTTGACACCGGATACGGGCGCGGCTTTCCCGGGAATCAATCCTAACGTCGGCGGCGGCTTCTTCCTGCTGCCGATCGGACGCTCGGTATACAACGGAATGCAGTTGAAACTGGCAGGCACGACGCGCAATCCGGTACGCGGCATTGCTGAATCGTCATTCCAGGTCTCCTACGCTTTGTCACGCCTGAAGAGTCAGATCGATTCCGACCAGGACTTTTCTGGAAATGCTGTAGACAACAGAAACCCGGCGCGGTACTTCGGAGCCTCGAGCCTCGATCGTACCCACCAGCTCTCATTTGCAGGGAACTTCACCATCGCTCACGGACCTCAGCTGAGCGGTGTAGCCCATCTGTTCTCGCCTTTGGCAGTAACACCGCTGTATCCGAACCTGGGACGCACGGGCGAGATCTTCAACACCGACGTTACCGGTGATGGCACTGTCGGCGATATCGTTCCGGGCGCCAACATCGGCAGCTATGGGCGCGACTTCAACGGAAGCAACATCAACAAGCTGATCAATGCCGCCAACGCAGCAAATGCTGGCAAACTGACGCCAGCGGGGCAGGCCCTGGTCACCGCAGGATTGTTTTCAAGTTCGCAACTCACAAGCCTGGGTGCGGTGATCGATACGCTGCCAACTGCACCTGCTGACCAACTCCCGTTGACCTGGCTCAGGACGGTCGATGTACGTCTCGATTGGCCGATCCATATCGGGGAACGATTCGTGATTCATCCCTCGGTCGCGGGCTATAACCTGTTCAACTTCTCAAACTTCAATCCGTCCACGGTCGCGATACTCTCGGGAGTACTAGATGGCTCGGGCGGTTCCATCAACGGAACCTCAAAGGCTGACAAGGCCAGTGTGAACTCAGTCCGTACCGGCGTGGGGTCTGGTGTCAACACCATCGGATCGCCGCGTCAAGTTGAGTTCGGTCTGAGAATCACGTTCTAACCGTAGAATGAAAACTCCGGTCCCCCGGCTGCCATGCCGGGGGATCTTTTTTATTCGGGCGTCTCACGGCAGGAGGCTGACTATCTACCGTAGTTTGAAACTCTCTCACTGCGTCTGCTAACCTGATAGGTTTAGCTTTTCCCAAGCAACAGAGAGAGATATCCATGCCTGCATTCAAGTTTCGCGGAGTCGATTTCATCGGCGTTGACGCACTTCTTAACGATGACGAGCGTCTCGTCCGTGACACCGCCCGTAACTTCATCGAAGACAATCTGATCCCGATCATCGAACAGTGCAACCGGGACGGCCGCTTTCCGCGTGAGCTCGTGAAACCTATGGGCGAACTCGGCTTCTTCGGCGCCAACATCAAGGGCTATGGGTGCGCGGGCATGAACAACGTCGAGTACGGGCTCGTCACTCAGGAGCTCGAACGCGGCGATAGCGGGATACGTTCTTTTGTCAGCGTTCAATCGGCGCTGGTCATGTATCCGATCTTTGCCTTTGGCAGCGACGAACAGAAGGACTATTGGCTGCCGCAGATGGCGAAGGGAGAGAAACTCGGATGCTTCGGTCTCACCGAACCTGACTTCGGCTCGAATCCCGGCGGGATGCGCACGCGCGCTGTCCGCGAGGGAGATGAATACGTGCTCAACGGCGAAAAGATGTGGATCACCTCCGGGTCGATCGCGGACGTCGCTGTCATCTGGGCGAAGAGCGATGAGCATGGCGGGAAGGTGCGCGGCTTCCTGGTTGAGCGCGACCGCCCCGGCTTCAGCGCACAGGACGTGCACGGCAAGTGGTCCCTGCGGGCGTCGGTCACCAGCGGGCTGTCGCTGCAAGATGTGCGCATCCCGGTCAAGAACATGCTGCCGAAGTCCGATGGACTGAAGTCGCCGCTGATGTGCTTGAATCAAGCGCGTTACGGTATTGCGTGGGGCGGAATCGGCGCGGCGATGTCCTGCTACGACACTGCATTGCAGTACTCAAAGCTTCGCAAGCAGTTCCGGGACCAGCCGATAGCGTCGCACCAGCTCATCCAGGAGAAGCTGGCCTGGATGATCACGGAGATCTCCAAGGCGCAATTGCTTATCCTGCAGGTGGGGCGTATGAAGGATGCGGGCGTTGTGCAGCACCAGCACATCTCAATGGCGAAGCGGAACAACGTGTGGATGGCGCTTGAATGTGCCCGCATGGCACGCGACATCCTCGGAGCCAATGGCGTCGCGGACGATTATCCGATCATGCGCCACATGATGAACCTCGAATCGGTCAAGACCTACGAGGGGACGCATGACATCCACACGCTTATCATCGGCGAGAGCGTGACTGGGATCTCGGCTTTCTGAGATTGCCGCGAGCATAGGGTAAAAAATAGGGCAGAGGCAAGACAGTCTTCAACGATGTCTTGCCTTGCCCTTTTCCCTCTCACTGCTACGGCTATGCGGCGAGCGATTTCATGTCGATCACGAAGCGGTACTTCACGTCACTTTTCAGCATGCGTTCGTAGGCTTCGTTGATCTTCTGGATTGGAATGATCTCGATGTCTGAGGTTATGCCGTGTTTGGCGCAGAAATCCAGCATCTCCTGCGTCTCCTTGATGCCTCCGATCAGCGAGCCAGCAAAGCTGCGGCGCTTGAAGATCACACTGAACGGAGAGATCACGGCCTCAGGGGGAGCACCGACTTGAACCAGTGTCCCTTCGCGCTTTAAGAGGTTGAGGTATGCGTTCGGATCATGCTTTGCCGAGACGGTATCGAGAATGAAGTCGAAGCTGTTGACGTGCTTCGCCATCTCAGTTTCATCTCTGGAGACGAGTACTTCATCCGCGCCGAGGCGTTTCGCGTCGGCGGTCTTACCGGGAGAGGTCGTGAATAACACGACGTGAGCGCCCATTGCGTGGGCGAGTTTTACGCCCATGTGACCGAGTCCGCCGAGTCCGACGATGCCGACTTTTTGTCCCTTGCTCACCTTCCAGTGGCGCAGTGGAGAGTAGGTCGTGATGCCAGCACAGAGGAGCGGAGCGACGGCGGCAAGCTCGAGGTTCGTAGGAATGCGCAACACAAACGCTTCATCCACGACGATGCTGTTGGAGTATCCGCCGTAGGTGAGTCTGCCGGTGTGCTTGTCGGGGGCATTGTAGGTACCGATGAACCCGTCGGGTCCTTCGCAATAGTTCTCCAACCCTGCTTTGCAACTCTCGCAGCTTCTGCATGAATCGACCATGCAACCGACACCTGCGAGGTCTCCCACTTTGAATGTCTTGACACCGGCGCCGACCTTCGTGACGCGTCCGACGATCTCGTGCCCCGGCACCACAGGATAGGTGGTGTTCTCCCATTCATTCCGCACTGTGTGCAGGTCAGAGTGGCACACTCCACAAAAGAGTATTTCAATCTGAACATCGTCAGGCTTCGGATCGCGGCGCTCGAACGTAAACGGCTCAACCGGTGAGGTGGCCGATCGAGCAGCATATCCCTTCGTACTGGTCATTTTGGTCTCCTATATTTTGCTGAATGCGAGAAAAAGTTTTAGATGATCTCGCGGGTGCGAAGATTCGAAGGCGGGTCGCTGTAGCTATCTCTTGCCGATTGGGCACTCAGGTTGGCTACACTTAACCTGTGTCTCAGCCCCAACCCTTCCACTACCGCCGCGGCGAGCTTTATTGCGACGACGCATCCCTCTCGCGCCTTGCCAAAAAGTTCGGCACACCGCTTTATGTGTATTCCGCGAATGAAATGCGCCGCCGGGTGGCGTTCTTCGATCATGCATTCGCCTCGATGCCGCACAGCATCGGGTATTCCGTCAAAGCAAACTCGAATATCAGCCTACTAAAGTTGCTGGCCCAGCTTGGGTGTGGGTTCGACGTCGTCTCTGGAGGTGAGCTCGAGCGCGTGAGAGTTGCCGCTCCGAAGCGAGTCAGAGAGGTGGTTTTTTCCGGAGTAGGGAAGCAAGTCGCCGAAATCGATGCAGCCATAAAATCAGACATCCTGATCTTTAACATAGAGAGCGCAAGCGAACTCGAAGTGATCGCCAGCCGTGCGAAGTCTCTTCGTCAGAAGACGCGTATTGCTTTTCGCGTAAATCCGGATGTGAGCGCGGAGACGCATCCGTACATTTCGACGGGGCTGCGCGAGCACAAGTTCGGTGTGGACATCCATGTGGCTCCAGAGCTATACGCTAGGGCCGCCCAGTCCAAATGGCTCGATGTCGCAGGCGTGAGCTGTCATATCGGCTCGCAGATCACCAGCGTTGCTCCGTTCGGTGAGGCGATGCAGCGGGTGCGCAAACTCGTTGAAGGGCTGCGCCAAGCCGGACACAATATCCGTTATGTTGACGCCGGCGGTGGGCTCGGCATCTCGTATCGATCAGGAATTGACGGAGGATCTGATGATTTTGCCGAGCGCATCCAACAATATGCTGCGCAAATCGATTTGGCGTTGGGAGGCTTAGGGATACATCTGCTGCTCGAACCTGGCCGCGCGATCATCGCCCACGCGGGAGCACTCATCACGCGCGTCGTGTATGTGAAACAAAATGGCAAGAAGACATTTGTCGTCACCGATGCGGGCATGAACGACCTCATCCGGCCGTCGCTTTACCAGGCCCATCATGAGATTGCTCCGGTGAAATCGTCGAAGCGTCCGATGCAGACCGTAGACATCGTCGGGCCGGTATGTGAAACAGGAGACTTTTTTGCACACGACCGCGAAATGGCCACAGTGGAGGAGGGTGAACTGCTCGCCATACTCGACGCCGGTGCGTATGGGATGTCGCTCGCGTCGAACTACAATACTCGTCCTCGCGCAGCGGAGATCCTGGTCGATGGGAAGCGGGCGAAGACGATTCGCAGGCGTGAGACCTTAAAGGACTTATTCAGGCCCGAAATCTAGGGAAAGGTGTAGTGCGGTCCAATTTCGTTTACGATGTCGGACTTGGAGGAAAGTCCTTGCCTGATCGCCGTCATTTTCTAGCTTCCATCGCTGGCGCTACAGCCGCGCTCTCGTTGCCACACTCTGTGTTTGCACAAGTACAGCAGCTGCAGCCGCCGCCGCTACCGAATGCCAGTTTGCCGGACGAACAGTTCTGGGCTGATATCCGCCGCCAGTTCGAGATACCAACGGATGAGATCTATCTCAATAACGGAACGTGTGGAAGCTCGCCTTATCCTGTGCTGAAGGCGGTCTTCGACAGTTACGAGCAGCAGGAGAAGATGGAAGACGCCGACCCGGAGCAGTATCCGCTCTTCGGATACGGCGCCTTTGACCGATTCCGCGAGCCACTCGCAAAATTCGTCAACTGCGGAAAAGATGAGCTCGCGATCGTACGCAATGCGACCGAGGCGAACGCTATCATGGCCAACGGACTCGACCTGAACCCGGGCGACGAGGTCGTGATGTCGGACCAGGAGCATCCCAGCGGGCTGGGCCCGTGGAACATGCGCGCGAAGCGTTACGGCATCGTGGTGAAGCAGTTTGAGATTCCAAAGCCGGCAAAATCGCCGGGCGAAATCCTGGAGCGGATCAACGCCGCTATCACTCCGCGAACGAAGGTGATCTTCGTCAGCCACATCACGACCACGACCGGTGTGGTGCTGCCAGCGAAAGAGATCTGCGCGCTCGCCCGCAGCAAAGGCATCGTCTCCATGATCGACGGAGCGCAGGTGGCGGGCATGATGCCTATTGATGTAAAAGCGATCGGCTGCGATCTGTATGGATCGAGCCCGCACAAATGGTTGATGGCGCCGAAGGGAAGCGGCTTTCTCTACGTGCGAGACGAGATGATCGACCGTATCTGGTCAAATACCACCACGGCAGGATGGGATGACAAGGCTTCGCGTGCCGCTCGCTTTCAGCAGTATGGATCGTCGAATGTCCCGATCGTCGCTGGGATGGTCGCTTCGATCGAGTTCACGCAGAAGATCGGACTCGAACGGATTGAGAAGCGCGAGAGGGAATTGGCCGACTATTTGTTGGAGCAAATGATCAAACGCGGCGCCGAATCCTGGACCTCGCCCGATCCAAGTATGAGGCGCGCGATTGTCACAGTGAATGTCGCGCCAGTCAAAATGCCTGATCTCGAGATGTGGTTGTGGAAGAACCATCGCATCCGCATCCGCGGAGGAGCGCCGAACAAACTACGGCTTTCCACCCCGTATTACTTACAGCGCGCCGACCTCGACCGCTTTCTGGATAAGTTCGACGAATACAAGAAGAAAGCCTAGGAATTTCAGATTGGGATTTCAGGTTTCAGGATTCTGCCTGTTTATCGAAGAACCGGGCTCAATTCTGAGGTTGGAAATCCCATATCTGAAATTGACTCGATGCTCGAATCACACTGGCTATTCCGGCATCTAACCTGCTAGACTCGACCCGTGGGCAGCCGCCCATGTTCATTGTTCTTTGACATCGCGCTGTATCAGCGTGTTGTAGCCAGTCCTTCAAAATGGGGGCGTCACGGCTTCGACGGAAATGCTTGCGGCCAGGAGGCATACCGGGGTGCGTACACCCGTAATCGCGCGCAAAACAACAATTGCCAATAACCAAATGGCTTACGCAGCTTAATTAAATAAGTTGCCGTCCTAATCGGCTTCGCCTACGGGCCGGTGACGGACGTCGCACAGTAGGCTGGTCCTTCCACTTCGTCTGGGTGGCAGGACGAGATTTTCAGGCTAGCGTCTTGCGTTTCTTGTCTGTTCTGAGCGCAATCCGCGAACGTCTCTGGGTAATGCCAGGGGCATGAACAGAATAAGTATGTAGTCTCCCGACTGACAACTTTTTCGGACGCGGGTTCAACTCCCGCCGCCTCCACCAATTTCTTTACCTACAATCCCATCTCATTGTCTCGATGCTGCCCCGTGTTCCCACGTGGTCATTGCGGCGTCGCTGTGACTTCTGGTTTAAGATTTGTTGCTGCAGGCCGATCACGCCAACATGGAGCCACAGCTCATTTCTGAGTCGTTGGACAGAATCTGTAAGAGCGCTTCTTTCAACCGCTCTCACCGGCTTCAACGCTTCTTGCGCTACGTGGTGGACAAAGCCTTAAGTCATCCAGCTGAGCCGTTGAAGGAGTACACGATTGCGATCGCAGTTTATGAGAAGGACACTGGTTTTGATCCCCGTCTCGATCCGATCGTTCGCGTAGAGGCAAGCCGCCTGAGGCTCCGCTTGATGGAGTACTACTCAGGTGCAGGGCGAGACGAAGAGATCGCGATCGATATCCCAAAAGGAAGTTACATTCCAGTCTTCCGGATACTGCACCAGCAAGCCGTCGGGCCTGCCGCCGGCAATCCGAATAAAAGTTGCGCGTCTATCGCAGTGCTTCCTTTCGAGAACTCGAGTGCTGATCCCGAGTACGACTACCTTTCGGAGAGCCTCGCTGAATCGCTAACGACGTGGATCTCTAGAACGGGATCTGTTCAAGTTTGCCCCACTGCGATCTCTCGTCATTTCACGTCACGATTTGATCCGTCTGCGGTTGCCACTGAACTCAGTGTGGATTGCCTGGTAACTGGCAGCTTTACCATCCAGAAGAACACTGTCGTGGTGCGCTTCGAGGTGATCGATGCACTTCAGAAGAGATTGATATGGGGTTCCAAGGTTTCAGGAGAAATAGACACCGCTGAGATCCTGGAAGATTGGATCTCTCGGACAATTTGCGAAGAGGTGGCGCAGCACGTAGGAGTTTCCAAACGTTCTTCCACGGCGGTTCCCTCGATCAGACCCGAAGCATACCGTCTCTATGTCAAGGGCCGCTATGTCTGGAACAAGCGCACCAAGGCGGGGTTGATGGCGGCGGTCGAATTCTTCCGGCGTAGTCTCGAGATCGACCCGACCTACGCTGCCGCATATGCGGGGCTAGCGGACAGTTACATAGCGCTTGGTACCTTTGGCGCGCTCGCGCCCGGCAGTTCCTTTCCGCGCGGAATCGCAGCGGCATTGAGAGCTTTGGATCTGAATCCAGAGCTTGCGGAAGCCGAAGTGAGTTTAGCCACCGCCAAAGCGTTTTATGAGACTGATTGGCGGGCAGCGGGTAATGAATTTCGCACGGCGATTCACAGAGCTCCAAACTACGCCACTGGTCACCACTGGTACGGTTGTTATCTATTGTCATTGGGGCGCATGGACGAAGCGATCTCTGTCCTCAATTGTGCACAAGAACTCGATCCGCTCTCGCCGATCATCTCCGTACAGCTTGCCTCTGCTTACTACTTTGACCGTCAACATACTAAGTCCTGCGAAATCTGCCGAGGCGTGCTGGAGCTGGATCCCCAGTTCTGGGTTGCTCACTGGTTCATGGGAATGGCGCTGGAGCAGAGCGGTCAACTTGAGGATGCCCTCAAAGAGCTTCAGCTTGCAGTCGATGGTTCTGAACAGAACGCGCTTGCTGTGGCCGCACTGGCGCACTGCCTGGCAGCTACCGGGCAGAACGAAAGGGCTGAGGCGCAGCTTTCGACGCTACGAGTGCGAGGGCAGAGTGAGTATGTCCCTGGGTATGCACTAGCTCTCATACTCCTGAGCGTCGGACGAATGGAAAATGCTCTCGATGAACTGGAGGCGGCGCGTCGAGAAAACTCTCCGATGCTTGCCATGTTTCTTGGAGTCGATCCGCGATGGGACTCGATACGTGCAGAAGCCCGCTTTATCGGGCTCATAGAATCGTTGCATCTACCACAAATGTATCTTCCGGCTATGGAAGGCGCTCAGAACAAAAACCGGTGATCAAGGAAGCAAGTTCACGCGGTCGCTCAATAGGTATTTCATGTCCGCAATCCAGCAATTCAAAGCTTGAACCAGCGAACTTTTCGACGACATGTTCGCGCAAAAAGTCGGAGGTGAACATTCCATCCGCACTTCCGCCACACACCATCGTCGGTGTGCCATGTGTGCCACTTCCAGCGGAGATCTCTTCCTCGGAACATATCCGGAGTGTCTCCAGCAAGGACTGCTCCGGCGTGGTGGAGGCGTCGTGATAGTACTCGTCGAGAATGTCAGGTGCGACCGGGTCTTTTGTGAAGGATTGGATGAAGTCTCCAAACCTCCTCCTATCTCGTGTGTTCTCGATCCACTCCTGAGGCAAAGTTGAAGGTAAGTGCAGCGCGTTGAGAGGTGCCGGGGCAACTAAGATCTGTCCTGCAATGGCGTCCGGACGCATACACGCCATCGCTTGGGCCCACTTCCCGCTCATACTGAACGCAATCGTTACCAGTTGCTCTGCTTCAGCATGGCTTGCCAACTGAAAGATATCTTGCGCAATCCTGGTGGCCGAGAATCCCTGGGTCCCGACATTCGAACCTCCATGGCCGCGCAGATCAGGGACGAGCATTCTCATGCGAGAACTGTCCAAGTGAGGAAGCACATGGCGCCAAGAGTGGCCTGACCCAGCGCCAGCCCACCCATGGAGTAAGACCAACGTGAGTGGGCCGGTGCCGAGAGTCCAGTAATAGAGGCTTGCATCGTCGTCTGTGTGGACAACTGGCATTGATTCTCCTCTGGAGGTCTGTTCACTTGTCGGAAAAGATAACGCCAACGCTGTTCTCGGTGAACAGTCCGGTCTGAATATCACCAGTTCCAGCGAAGCATACCATTCCGCTTGCTTTCTGGAAGCGTCCGGTGCCACCCGTAATCGGGCCACACACTTCCCACGTGATCACCCCTGCAGTCTTTCCAGGACTCCCTTGACCAGCATATGTTCCCGACAAGGTGCTGCCATTTGCTGTGGTCAAGAGATAACTTCCGTGGGTGATCGACAAATCGGGATTTATGATTTCGCTCGCCACAAGGGTATATCTCCCAATATGGGAGCCTTTTCCGCTTGCAGTGTCTTGACTGAGCAAAGCGCCCGATGTGCCAGACGCTGACACCGTGAAACTCCCCGCATCCCTCGCTCTGTAGATAAGTGCGTCATTATTTTCCTCAGCCGCACAGAGCACACCAAGGTTACTCACCGCTAACACAGTGAGAAGAATCTTTTGAAACAGTCTCATAAACCACCTCACAGTTAAATGAGACATAGCTTGCCCAAGTGGGAAGGATTTCGGCAGTAACTTACGGTAAGGAGAACGCGACGCTTATTCGTTCGCTCGAGTTTTCGGTTGCATGCGACTGTATCCGGGATGAACGCCCGGGGTGAGTCCCTGTTCTTCGGCGATCCGCTTGAGCAGTTGTGCTAGTGTTTCGCGCTCGTCGCTGGTCAGGGCAGCGCACAGATGTTCCTGATGTTCGTGCGCGATGCTGCTGATTTCGGAGAGCGAATTGGTCCCCTTGTTAGTGAGATACAGTGCAGACTGGCGGCGATCTTCGGTGTTCTGCTTCCGTTCGACTAGGCCGCGCTTCTCAAGCTCATCCAAGATCGCAACCAGCCGGCTGGGATGGACGCCAAGCTCGGCAGCGACCACTTGTTGACTCACGCCAGCTTTCATTCCCAGCATCCGTAGTATTCCGGCATCGGGCGGAGTCAAACCGAGAGTTGCGAGACGCTCTCCGAACTTGATGGCAGCGTGCGCTCCAACCTGTGCGAGCAGAAAGGCGGGCTGACTTCCTCTACTTTTCTGGTCCATAACCCTCTCAAGACTATTATTGCAAATATTAATCATTAATGATACAAACGATTGTATTATGAAACGACATGAACATTCCCCCACTCATGCCGGACCCGCGTTGTTGCCGCTGGCCTTGGTACACACGCTACTTTTCGCAGCAACTCTCATAGCAGGGGGCTTGCTCGCTCACGGAACCGCGTTCGTCAACCCATATGGTCCGCCGGAAGCGTCCCGTGAATTCTTCGCGGAGAATCCACAAGCACTGCGTGTGGCAGCGTTCTTCTTCTTCGGATCGGCGGTGCCTTTGGGAATCTTCGCAGCGACGGTGGTCAGCCGTTTGCGGTTCCTCGGAGTACGTGCGGCGGGCAGCTACATTGCGCTCTTCGGTGGGTTTGCGTCAACCCTCGCAATCGCGGCTTCGGGCTTCTGCACATGGGTGTTGTCCGTTCCGGAGGTGAGCGCCTCGCTCCCCACGACCAGAGCACTGCATTTTCTCAGCTTTCTATTCGGTGGAGTCGCCTTTGGCGTGGCTTTCGGGCTGTTTATCGCCGGAGTATCAGTGACCAGTCACTTCCGCAGAATTCTTCCGAGCTGGCTGGTGTGGTTCGGATTGGTGATTGCCGCGGCAGGTGAACTGTCCGCATTCAGTCTGCTTGCGATGCCGATGACGGTCACGATCCCGATGGTGCGCTTTGGCGGATTCATCTGGCTGATAGCGGTTGGCGCGTCCCTGCCCAAGACCGCTGGCAGGGACACGAACGCCTGACAGCATACCCTGCATTCCGTGCCAGCGGAATTAGCAATTGCTTGGCGTCGGATACGCGGCTAAGAGGCTTTCTGCTGGCCTTTCTTGACCTGCTCGTTGATGATCTCGGTCTCGTCCAGATCGGCAACCGTGCCATCTGGCTGCGACATGGGTTTATTTTCGCCGCCGTAGCCGACCGTCCCCATGCCGGATGTGTCAGGTTTGACATTGCCTGATTCATTGGTTGAATTGTTTGGCGCGCTTGGATCAAGCTGTCCTTTGCGGTTTTCCGGCGTGTCGCTTTTTACCTTGGTGTCTCCCGGCCCTGCTGTTGCCGGATTGTCGCCCCGGTATCCGGATGGTTGTGCCTTTGACTTTTCTTTCGAATCTGCCATCTCTGCTCCTAAACTCGTTTCTTAGCTTTTGGATGGTGATTTGGGTTGTGCTGCTGCCGCCAGTAGTCGAATCAATGTGCAAGACGGACCAGAGACGCAGAGTACTTTGCGATTCGCGGAATTGCTTCGCCGGGGTACACTCGTTCACGACCATGAACAGACAATCCCTCATACTTTTGTTCACACTGCTGCTCACGACAATCGGAGCCTCCGCCCAGAATGTGCCTGCCGGCGAGAAGCAGGGCACCACCTATACGCTGACCATCCATATGACGGGTTTCCGCAACGGGAAGGGACTTGCCGGTGTACTCGTCTTCTGTTCGCCAAGGGGATGGCCCGAGACAAACGACGACGCTTGCCGGCACGGCTCGGTGCCGATCCACAATGGCGATGCGACCATTCAGTTTGAGGGCCTCAAGGCAGGGACCTATGCGGCGGTGGCATTGCATGACGAGAACAAGAACAAAAAGCTTGATCGCAACTTCTTAGGGGTGCCAAAAGAGGGCTTCGGATTTCCTAACAACATCAAAGTCGGATTGAAGACGCCATCGTATGAAGCGGCAAGCTTTCAAATGAATGGAGACACAAAGCTCGAGATCAAGATGCAATACAAGTGACAAAATCATCGAGCGAATCGGAGGGATAAGATAGCTGTATGCCGGCGAAGAACAAAAACTCGGAATTGTTCGACATCGCGTGTCCTTGCTGTGGCGCACTGATGAAGGTAGATGCTGAGATGCGCGCGGTCATCTCTCACACTCCTCCTCCTGCTAAGAGGACGTTTGAAGATTTTGATGCTGCGGCCAGCGCACTCAAAGACCAGGGAGCACGCCGCGAGTCGCTATTTAGACAATCAGTCGAGGCAGAGAAGAACAAGTCGGACCTGTTGTCGAAGAAGTTTGAGGAAGCAATGAAGAAGGCAAAAGATTCGCCCATCGAGAGACCGATCCGGGACTTCGATCTGGACTAGGGCTTTCTGTCACGCGCGCGGATCGTGCCCCTTCGATCTTCGTATTACTTCGGTACCATCAAAGACAACCCTGACGGCGGTGTTACGACAAAATACACCATCGACAGCGTCCGCATGTCATAGACAATAGCGACATGGGGATGAAAAAACCGCTGTTGCTTGGACATCGTGGTGCGAAGAAATATGCTCAAGAAAACACGCGAGATGCATTTGAACTTTGTCTGGCGCACAGGTGCGACGGATTCGAGTTCGATGTCCGTCTCACGGGCGACGAACACGCGGTCTGCTGCCATGATCCCGTCTGGGATGACGCTGTTGTAGCAGATTCAGCTCTGCAAACGCTTGGATTGATGTCGATGGGCGATACGTTCGAATATTCCGACGCCTTTTTGGACATCGAAATGAAAGTACCTGGAATCGTGCCGCGCTTCGCTCAGGAATTGCGTGTACTGGCGCCGGAGCAAACGTTGATCTCTTCTTTCCTGCCCGAAGTCGTGGCGGAAGCACAATTGTTTGTGCCGAACATCCCCCACGGGCTCATCTGCCGGACACCGGAGCAGCTCGCGAAGTTAGGGCACTGCGACCCTGACGTACTGATTGCGCACAAGACGATCACCACGCCAGAGTTGATCGACGCGACGCACGCGGCAGGGAAGCGGATTTTTGTGTGGACGGTCAATGACCGGGAAGAGATGCTGCGCCTTGCTGATCTCGGCGCAGACGGCATCCTCTCAGATGACACGAAGCTGCTGGCCGAGACCCTGAGACCGGCTGCGCTTGTAGCTACAGCTTAAATTGCGCGTTGGGCGTGCAACGCACTACCATTTCAACTTATGGCTACGCTCACCGAATCCCTGAGTCAAAGTGGAATCATTCGCGCACCGCGCGGCAATCAGATGTCCTGCAAAGGTTGGACGCAGGAAGCCGCGATGCGCATGCTCATGAACAATCTCGATCCTGATGTCGCCGAACGGCCACAGGACCTCGTGGTTTATGGTGGCACGGGCAAGGCGGCGCGCAATTGGGAGTGCTTCCACGCTATTGTCCGTTCGCTCAAGTCGTTGAAGGATGACGAGACGCTGCTGGTGCAGTCCGGCAAGCCTGTCGGAATCCTGCGTACTCATGAGTACGCGCCGCGCGTTTTGATCGCCAACTCCAACCTCGTGGGTCATTTTTCGAATTGGGAGAAGTTCAACGAGCTTGAGCGGGCGGGGCTCATGATGTACGGGCAGATGACTGCCGGATCCTGGATCTACATCGGCTCACAGGGCATCGTGCAAGGAACGTTCGAAACCTTCGCGGCGGCTGCGGACAAGCATTTCGGCGGAGATCTTTCCGGCAAGCTTATTGTCAGCGGCGGGATGGGCGGCATGGGTGGCGCGCAACCGCTTGCCGCGACCATGGCAGGAGCCTCGTTCCTGGGGATCGATGTCGATCCAGAGCGGATCAAGAAGCGTCTCAAGACCGGCTACTGCGATTTCATGGTCAACAATCTCGACGAGGCACTGCGGATACTTAAGAATTCCATCCGAAAAAAGGAAGCGATTTCAGTGGGACTGGTCGGCAACTGCGCCGAAATCATCCCTGAGATGCACGAGCGCGGAGTGTTGCCCGATATCCTGACCGATCAGACGTCTGCGCATGATCCGTTGAACGGCTATATTCCCTCCGGATTATCTCTGGAGAAGGCGAACGCTTTACGGAAGTCAGATCCCAAGGGATATTTAGAGCGCTCCATGGACTCGATTGCTCGGCATGTCGAAGGCATGATCGCGTTGCAACGAGATGGCGCTGTGACATTCGATTATGGCAACAATATCCGCACGTTTGCGTATCAACACGGCGTGAAGGATGCGTACAGCTTCCCGGGATTCGTCCCCGAGTATATTCGTCCCTTGTTTTGCGAAGGTCGCGGACCATTTCGGTGGGCCGCCCTCTCGGGAGAAGCGCAGGACATATGGACCACCGATCAGATGGTGCTTGATATGTTCCCGCAAAATAAGACCCTCACGCGATGGATCGACCTGGCGCGCAAGCGAATCAAGTTCCAGGGCCTACCCGCCCGCATCTGCTGGTTAGGGTATGGAGAGCGTGCTGAATTCGGTCTTGCCATCAATGACGCAGTAAAGACCGGAAAGATCAAGGCACCTGTCGTCATTGGACGCGACCACCTCGACTGCGGGTCCGTCGCCTCGCCTTACAGGGAGACCGAAGCAATGAAAGACGGCAGCGACGCGGTCGCCGACTGGCCCCTGCTCAACGCGCTGGTGAACACAGCGGCCGGCGCGAGTTGGGTCTCCATCCACAACGGAGGAGGCGTCGGCATCGGGTATTCGCAACATGCCGGACAAGTCACAGTGGCGGACGGCTCGGAGATGATGGCGACGCGCATCGAACGCGTGTTGACGACCGATCCGGGGATGGGGATTCTCCGCCATGTCGACGCCGGATACGATGAGGCCAAACAGTTCGCAGCAGAACACGACGTCCGGATACCCATGAATGACGGAAAGTAAGCGCGCGCTGCTGCTCGAAAATATCGGTCAGCTCATCACGCTCAACACTGGATGGGACGACCAGAAGGGTCCGCGGCGCGGGTCTGCGATGCGTGACCTCGGCCTCATCGAGGACGGGGCAGTCCTTTGCTCCGATGGACGAGTCGAATCCTCCGGTCCTCGTAGTGAGGTTTTGTCAGAAGTTGAAAACCGCTTCCAGCCTTCCGAAGTGAAACGCCTGGATTGCGAGGGGGGAGTTGTCATCCCCGGCTTCTGCGACTCGCATACACATCCTGCATTCATCACGCCAAGGCTGGTCGATTTTGAGAAGCGACTCGCCGGCGCTACGTATGAAGAGATAGCTGCCGCTGGTGGAGGCATACGGTCGAGTCTCCGGGCGGTCCGCGAGGCGAGTGAAGCGGACCTTGAAGAACAGATCGCCTTCTCTTTTCATCGAATGGTCCTATGCGGGACTACTACGGTCGAGGCCAAGTCGGGTTATGGCCTCGATCTCGAGTCTGAGCTGAAATCGCTGCAGGCGATTCGGCATGCGGCGGAGCTTTGGCCCGGACTGGTACTCGCAACCTTTCTAGGCGCCCATGTAGTGCCCACAGAATTCCAGGACCGGCGGGATGAGTATGTGAAGCTCGTTTGCGAGAGCATGGTTCCGCAGATCGCAAAGGCGAGCCTTGCCGACTTTGTGGATGTCTTCTGCGAGCGCGGAGCATTCACCGAGGGAGAGACTGAGCAGATCTTTACGGCGGCGCAAGAGAACAATCTCATGGTCCGCGCACATGTCGGGCAGTTCACCGCAGCTGACCTTACCCGCTTTTCGCGGTTCCATCCAGTTTCTTTTGATCATCTCGACCATGTTGATGAGCGCGGCATCGAGTGGCTGAGCGCGCACAATACGGTAGCGACGCTCGTTCCCGGGGCGAATTTCTTTTTGGGGAGCCGGGAGTATCCCGCAGCGCGCAGATTGCTGGAGGCTGGCGTGCCGATCGCACTCGCGACCGACTACAACCCGGGAACATCGCCGATTGCGAGCATGCCCTTCGTTATGTCGGTGGCATGCACGCAGATGAAGATGCATCCAGCCGAAGCTCTGGTTGCAGCGACGATCAATGGAGCGCATGCGCTTCATGTTCCGCGCTCCAAAGGAAGCATCGTAAGAGGCAAAGATGCAGACTGCGCCGTCTTCGGAGTAGATGATTATCGTGAAATTCCGTACTGGGTGGCGGGTGACAATTGTTTGGCAACAGTGATCGGGGGCGAAGTTGTAGCGTGATGCTCATTCGTTTGCGGGAATTCCAGGAATCTGATTTCGAGGCCATGTACGAACTGGACCAGAAGTGTTTCGATCCGCAGGTTGCGTATACGCGTGAGGAGATCAACTTCTTCGTCCACCGCCCGACGGCGATAACGATCGTGGCAGAGGACGCCGGTCAGATCGCCGGATTCGTGATCGTCGATCATGGCCGCCCCAAATCGGGGCACATCATCAGCATCGACGTGGCGGAGCCGTATAGAAAACAAGGCGTAGGAACCACACTAATGCGTGATGCCGAGCGACGAATTCGCGAGAAAGAGCGTCAGGCGCTCCTGCTGGAAGTTGCGGTTGAGAACCACGCCGCACGGCAGTTCTATGAGAAACGCGGTTATGTCATGCTTCGCAAACTTCCCGACTACTACAAGCGCGGCGGAGATGCTCTGCTTATGGGCAAGAACCTATAGGTGAACTTCAGTCCGTCTGCCCGCGGCATCCGATAGAATGAAAGAGTCATGCCAGACGCTTCCACTGTTCAGGACGCTCTAGAAAATCACGCGCCCCCGTCCCGCCAGGCAGGGGAGAAGCCCTTTCAGACCGACGATTCGCGGCTCTCTCCCATTCACGAAAAAGTGATTGCGGGTGAGCGCCTGAGCTTTGAAGACGGACTAACGCTCTATCACTCCGGCGACATACTCGCCATCGGGTGGATGGCGAACTATGTGCGCGAGAAACTGCACGGTGACCTTGCGTTCTTTAACGTCAACCGTCACATCAATCCGACCAATGTCTGTGTCGCTGCGTGCCGCCTCTGCGCGTTCGGACGCAAGAAAGACCAGCCAGGCGCCTACACCATGGCACTTGAAGAGGCATGGCACTCCGCCGGTGAGGGATACACGGAAGCTGTCACCGAATTTCATATCGTCGGCGGCCTCCACCCCGACCTGCCTTTCGAATATTTCCTCGATCTGGTAAGTGGCCTCAAGGAACGCTTTCCGCAAGTACACATCAAAGCATTCACCATGGTGGAGGTCTCCTTCCTCGCCAAGCGCGCCAAACTCACCATCCAGCAGACCTTGGAGAAGCTGAAGGAGGCCGGTGTGGATTCCTTGCCCGGGGGTGGGGCTGAGATCTTTGCTGACCGTGTCCGCCACATCATCTGTGACCACAAGATCGATGGTGCCGAGTGGCTTGAAACCGCCCGCCTCGCCCACAAACTTGGATTGCGTTCCAACGCCACCATGCTTTATGGCCACGTGGAGAACGACGAAGACCGCGTCGACCACCTCCTCAAGCTTCGCGAAGTGCAAGAGGACACAGCCGGTTTCCAGACATTCATCCCACTCGCCTTTCACCCCGACAACACTCCGCTGCAGCATCTGCCGAAGACGACCGGCATCATGGACCTCAAGCAGATCGCCATCGGACGCCTCATGCTGGATAACTTCCCCCACGTGAAGTCTTATTGGCAGATGGTATCGGCCAAGATCGCCCAGATCTCGCTTCGCTTTGGTGCCGATGATATCGACGGTACGGTGATCGAGGAGAAGATCTACCATGATGCGGGGGCGACCACTCCCCAGGGGATGCGCAGGGAAGAACTCGTGCGGCTTATCCGCGAAGCCGGGCGAGTTCCCGTGGAGCGCGACACTCTCTACCGCCCGGTAACCCGCACTGAAACCTCGTTTACGGTCGCCGTCTAGGTCCGAAAAGGCTCAGGAAACAGGGCAGCTTCGGTTGCCCCTTTACTTTTGCTCCAGACAGCTCAGCTTTCGCTCTTGCGCGTCCCATTGGCAGGAGTACACTCATCGGCACAGACTAGCCCTGCGGAGGCCCGCAGGTTCGAATGACAATTCGCTATCCTTGAAACCTCGAGTATTCGAATGAACGTTCATATCAGCTATCGCGCCAACCGAACTCCTGAACTCGAATCTGAAATCACTCAGCAAATACAAAAACTGGACCGCAGGATGCGTGTCTTCCGCCCAGAGCTCGTGCACCTGCACGTCAACATCGAGCCCGGCTCGGCAAAGAAGAACGGCGGGATCTCGGCGAGCGTCAATCTGCGTATGCCGTCCGGTCAACTAATGGCTACGGGTGTGGGTCCGCAGGGCGTCGGAGTCATCAAACAGACCTTCCACGATCTCACCACTCAATTGGGCTCACATAAGGAGCACCTGCGCAACCGTCGCAACTTCCATCGCAAATCGGCTCCGCAATTACAAGGAGTTCCTTTTGAGGACACACTCGCCGCACTGAAGTCGCCCGAGCCGAATCCTGAAGCATCGGATGGTGACGTCCGGCTCTTCGTCAATGCGAACATGAATGATCTGGAACGGTTCGTTCGCCGCCAGCTTCGTCTCCGGGTGAGCGCCGGCGAGGTCTCTCACAATCTTGTCAGTGTGGAAGAAGTGCTCGACGAAACTGTTGCCAACGCGCTCGATGGACACGCGCAGCATCCCGATATGCTCTCGATCGAGCAGTGGCTCTACCGGCTCGCCATGCAAGCCGTGGACCTCGTTGCCGCTCGCAACAAGAGCATCGGAGATGTCCACATTGAAGATCCAAGTGGCGAACAGAATGTCACCGGCAGCGACGAAAACTATCTGCAGTTTCACCAGCCGGACGACCAAATGTACGTCGCGGATTTTATCCCCGATCAAACGCGCAGCAACCCCGAGCAGATCGTCTATTCGCGCGAATCCATCGACCAGGTGGGCGGTGCGCTGGCCTGCCTCGCCAAGGGTGAGCGCGACACTTTTGTGCTTTACGCACTCGAAGGCTTCTCGGTGCCAGAGATCGCTCATATCGCAGAGCGTAGCGAAGAAGATATACGCAAATCACTGGAACACGCGCGAAGCTCCCTTGAAAAGAAGCTCTCGCCCGACAATGCGTACCGGCACTTACTAAACCCTGATGAGCGCCATGCCGCCTAGCTAGTTCACGGGAAATGCCAGGGCTTTCTGCCGTGACAGCCGGATCGTGCGTGGCGTAACTGTGATCAGAATCTGATTTCGCTGGATGTTGCGATTGTGAATGCCGCCGATCGCGGTCAAACCCACCGAGCTCAGCCCAGGGATGCCGGTATTGTTTCTTAGGTTCGTGTCTTCGACGAGTCCCGCCAGCACTGCCGATTCTCCCTGCCGCAGAGTCACTGTCCCGACGAACTCACGGCTGCCTATGACGGGAACCTGGTTCTGACTCACTCCAGTCAAGTTCTGGACCTTCATCTCAAACTTCAAGGTGACATCGCGGTTGGCTTGTACGACCGGGATCACCTTAAGCGTGATCCCAAGGTCGACATACTGCACCGCTGGTGGGGGCAGGGTCAAAGTCTGATTGCCGAAGAGCCGGCTTACCAGCGCTGAGTTTACAAGGGATGAAAATGTAGTGCTCACGACCGGATATCGAAGTCCATCGTGATAATTTGCTGCCGTGCCCGCCATGACCCTCAAGGAGATGTGCTGAAGCGTACGCGCCCGGTTGCGCTGGTCGTTTAGACTCAGCTTCGCCGGAGGAACAAGCACCGCTTCCTGCGTCTTACCACCACCGAACGTGAGCAGCCCCGAGTTTTGGGTTTGCAGTTGAGACAATATCCCTCCCAGCGCAGCCAGCGCGGTCGGATTCAACGTGCCGGCATTGAGCTGACTCAAGAGATCACTCACATTGCTGATTCCGGCCGTCTGCAAGACCGAAGACACATTCAGCGCCTGATATTGAAGTGGGAGACTAAGTCCAAAGTCCCTTATCAATGAATCCGAAATCTCGATCTCGTTGATGTCGAGCATCAATTCAGGGCGCGCGGTCAGCGCCATCTCGAGAAATTCGGCCGCCTGTTCCACCTGGGCACGAGAACCTTTCAGCGCGAGTTTTCCGGTGGCCGTTTGTCCTATGAATTTGAAATTGAAGACCGCCCGCAGGGTATTCGTCAGTTCGTTGATCGCCTGTGGGCTACCCGCCTCTTTGACGTCGAACGTCTGCACGAATAGGTGCTCGTAGTTGTTTCTATTCTCCTGCGTATCGTTGTACGCCACTACCTGAGTAGTAGATGCCGGAACCAGGAAGACGTGGCCCTGCTTCAGCAACACCGAGAGCGCGGTCATGTAGTCCGTTTCGGTGATATCGAGGCGGAGTTGCTTAGGTTGCACCGTCGGATCGATCTGAACTGCTATTCCATATTGCCGGAAGAAGTCGGTCAGCACCTGTCCCGTGTTGCCACGCAAGTGGAAATCACGCTTCTTCCCGGGATCCTGAGGTAATAGGACGGCGCCCTCTGGCTCGATGGAATCCGGCACCAGCGTTAGCTTGGGTAGTGTCTGGACGCTCTGCAACGCGGCATCGCGCGCCGCAACGGCCAACTCAGGATTGCCGGGATCTCTCTGCAACGCGCTGCGCAGCACGTTGACCGCCTTCTGGTACTCACCGGATTTCCCGAGCCGCTGGGCGTCTGCAAGTTGCCGTGCAGAACGGACCTGTGCCAGCAACTCTACATAAGTCACATAACGCAGATCTGTGGGGTCATTTGCTTTTGCCGATTCCGCCTGCTCGATTGCAGCATCGATGTCACCTTTGAGAAAAAGCTGCTGAGCGCGTTCGTACTCTTTCTTCGCCTGTTTCACGCCGGGCGGCGACTTTGTCCCGCTGCACAGAGACACCATGCAAGCGAGTAGAACGAGATGCCGCGGGATGGCACTCAGGCGCATATCTGTGATTGTACTAAGTGACGTCAGCGAAGCTGCGTACGAGCATGTCCGGATCGAAAGTACTTAGATCCTGATACGAGTATTTGCCAGTTGCGACGGCGATGATCGGAATACCAATATGCCGCGCTGCTCGAATGTCTGCGGGGGTGTCTCCTACGACGTAAACCGTCGCGTCGCGATTGGAAGCGTCGCGCGCCAATTTGAGGCCGTGCGCGAAAACCTCTTCCCGCGTCTGGCGCTCTGGGCTGCTGAACGAGCCGAATTGGAAATACTTACGCAGACCGCAGCTGTCCAGCTTGGTCCATCCCACGCATTCAATGTTTCCGGTGGCTACACCCAGAATCTTGCCACTACTATGCAGTCGTTGGACGATACCAGCTACCGAAGGACAGAGCTCTGCCTTCAACTGCTGGTGTGTCAGTGCAAGTTCCTCTCCCATGACGCGACAGATCGCATCGAGACGAAGATCCTCTTCAGCTATCCCGGCCCGCTTACCCACTGCGCGAATGATTCCGATGTCCGTATTGCCGTGCCAGGGGACTCCGTCGATCGTCTCCTCGATCTGCCACACTGCTCGAAACGCGGACGAAAAAGCGCGGTAGTGCACACCATCGTGGGTATTGAGCAGAGTGCCGTCGATGTCGAACAGATAGCAATCAGCGGCGCGCCAGTCGAATCCGGCGCGCAGGTGAATATCGCGGTCAGCTGTGGAAGTTGAAGGAGGCACCCCTGTCGCAGGCGGGCCAGAGCGCACTACCGTGATGCCTTTTTCTCCATTGCCTGCTCACGTTCGACGATCGGCATTTCCATGGGACGGGCTGATACTGGAGGACGCCGCATCGCCCTAACCTGGGAGAGGTCGAGGCTGAGTTCGGCGATGGTACGGCTTAAAGTGTTGCGATGCATCCCAAGTTCTCTCGCGGCTTTACACTGGTTGCCGTTATTGCGCTCGAGAACGTTTGTGATGTAACTCTTCTTGAATTCCCGCACTGCTTCCGTGTACAGGATCCCACTGGTGTGCATTTGAGAGACTAGCGCTTCCAAGTGACTCTTCACAGCTACCTCGCTTCCGATTCCTTTGCGGGCCCCTTCAACGTTTGCCCGTGCCTTTTTGCGGGGCAACGGGGCGTTCCTCCGTCTTCATCAGCGCGGCACCTCGAAGGGCGACGACTCCTTCGCGGATCTTCGTGCGAACCTCTAACGGCGCAACCCAAGTCACTGTTCGCGCTGCCAGTAGAAAGTATGGCGCAAGACTGGAGTTCATGAGCGGCTGTGAGTCCGGAATAAAAGCCGCCATCCCCATCAAGCTGATACTAACTACCGCCGCGCCGCGGATAAAGCCGAAAACTCCGCCCAACAGCCGGTCCACGGTTCCCAGACCGACCTGCCGGACTGCCCACCGTGCAATCCTTCCGGCTACTCCCGCCAGCAACACCGTTCCAAAGAAGATGGCGAGAAAGCCCGCAAGGTTGGCAGTATTTTGAGATTTTACGAATTGCAGGAACCACGGGGCCAGGCGGTCGTATTCCCAACTGCCTAAAACAACCCCGGCAAATACCCCTGCAAGGGAGAAAATCTCCACGAACATGCCCTGGGCTGCCGCCAACACCGCGGACACGATCAAAACCAGGACGATGACCCCATCCACCCAGTTCATTGCATCTCCAGACTACGGCCGGTCAGGACGCGATAGGCTTCCTGGTATTTTTCACTCGTCTTCTGCGCGACCTCTGAGGGTAGGGAAGGTGCAGGCGGTTGTTTGTTCCAGTTCAAAGTTTCCAGGTAATCACGTACGAATTGCTTGTCATAGGAGGGCTGCGCCCCGCCCGGGCTATAAGTGTCTTTTGGCCAGAACCTGGAGGAATCTGGAGTGAGCACCTCGTCTGCCAGGACGGTACCCAGCGGCGTAGTGCCGAACTCGAACTTCGTGTCCGCGATGATGATGCCTCGCTGTTCTGCGTAGTCTGAGACCTTCTTGTAAACCCGCAGGGTCAAATCACGCAGCTCCTCGGCTTTGGCCGATCCCACCAGCTTCACCACCTCGCGAAACGAGATGTTCTCGTCGTGCCCGCTCACCGCCTTTGTCGCCGGAGTGAAGATCGGCTCGGGCAGCCGGTCGCTCTCGCGCAATCCCTTTGGCAGCTCAATCCCGCACACCTTGCCGGTCTGCTTGTACTCCTTCCAGCCGGAGCCTGAGAGGTATCCGCGGGCGACGCATTCGACGGGGAACATGTCGGCTTTGCGAACCAACATCGAACGTCCCAGCAGTTGCTCACGATACTGCGCAATTTCAGACGGATACCGGGTCACATCTGCGGTGATCACGTGATTCGGAACGATGTCCTTTAAGAATTCAAACCAGAAAAGGGAGATCTGGGTCAGCACCCGCCCCTTCCCAGGGATGCCCGTCCCCAGCACACAATCGAACGCTGAAATGCGGTCCGTGGCGACGAAAAGCAGGTCGTCGCCGACTGCATAAATATCGCGCACCTTGCCGCGCGCATGCAATGTGAGGTCAGGGAAATCGGTCTGTAAAATGACGTCGCTCAAGGATTCACTTTCGAGATTGAAGAGGATTAGAAGGGTAAGAACAGGCCGATTCTACTTTCCTAGCCTGTGAAGTCAAGGGAGAAGGTAGCGGTGGAAAGGCTATCCCCAGCGCTTGGGAGCCAAGGGATAAGGGACAAGGGACTGGTAGAACCATGTGAGGGATAAGGGACAGGGATTGGTAAACAAGAGATAAGGGACAAGGGAGGCTTGAACGCGCGCCAGCGCGTGGCTTCAGCCCCGGCGGAGCTGCCTCGTACCGCTCCGGTAGACCCCCGGCTCTAGCCGGGGGATTCCCCACGTCCCATCACCGCGCCATTTAGGCGCTGGGGTCCGCGGAGCGGACACTTTTCCACACCCCAATTCACCGCCCATGTGGAAACTTCCTTTCCCCTGTGCAAATCCCCCTTTTGGGCAGCAAAAAACCTGTCAATAGCCCCACTTTGTGGAAATCTCTCTAATTTCCACAATCGACAGTAGATATAAACTTCCTGTAATTCAGTATGAAACTACCCCGAAGTTGCTAGAATTGTAAGTAGAAGATATCTAGAAAATGAAGCACGCCCACACGGCGTGCTTTTCGTTTTCATCGTCCTGTCATCCCGACGCAAGAGGGATCTGCACCTCCCCGTCAGACAGGCATTCACTCAAAACAAAGCACTTACTCAGGGATCTCAGGGATCTCCCGGGATCACCCTCACCTAAGTCACTGATTCCAAAGATTCACCCCCACCGGGGGGATACCATCCCTTGTGCAAAAACCAGGCCCCGCGGACAAACCAGCAACCGCCAGGTTGCTTCGCTGCGCTCGCAATGACAACTCAAGAGGAGGCAATGAACGAGACAGCTCCGCCGGGGCTAAGCCACGCGCTTCCCGCGTTCAGTCGAAGGCGTTGTCCCTTATCCCTAGCCCCCAGAACCTAACACCTAGCCCCTAACACCTAGCACTTAAGCACTTGCAGCGTGACGATGTTCAGCGCCGCCGAATCGAACGCTGACTACTTTCGACACACCCGGCTCCTGCATGGTCACGCCGTACATGACCGGAGCGGAACCCATCGTCCGCTTGTGATGGGTGATCACGATGAACTGGGTCTGCGAGGACATCTCACGTATCAGTTCAACGAAACGGCCGACGTTGGTCTCGTCCAAGGGGGCGTCGACCTCGTCCAGAATGCAGAACGGGCTGGGGGCATGCTGGAATATGCCGACCAGCAGTGCGAGCGCAGTAAGCGCCTTCTCTCCGCCGGAGAGGAGAAGGACGTTCTGCAATTTCTTGCCCGGAGGTGAAGCGATGATGTCGATGCCGCTCTCTGACACGTTCTCCGGATCGGTGAGTTTCAGGAAGCCTTGTCCGCCGCCGAACAACTTGCGGAAGGTGACTTGAAAATTCTCATTGATCTTGTGGAACGCCTCTTCGAACTTTTCACGGGATATCTGATCAATCTCTTTGATCGACATCTGCGTGTTCTCGATCGAGTCGAGCAGGTCTTTGCGCTGTGTTTCTAAGAACCCATGACGTTGCGCGGTCTCGTTGTACTCATCGAGCGCCATCATGTTCACCGGGCCCATAGCTTCCAGTCTGCCTCGCAATTCGCGCTGAGCGGCGTCTGCTTCGGTGAGCAGGTCTCCGTCAAGCAGGCCGATCGACTGGTCAGCGCGGAGCTCATCGATGGTCACGGAGAGCTCACTCAAGCAGTGGTCAGCCATATGGGCAGAGTCAGATTGCAGCTTCGCCGATCGCGCCGAAAGCTCTCCGCGGCGGTCGCGGATCGCATCGAGCGCCGTACGGGCGGTCTTCAATTCGGACTCGATCTCAGCTAGCAGGACACGCAGTTGAGCAGACTCATTTTTGACGACCGAAGCGCGCTCTTCCACGATCGCGCGTTCTTGCGTAAATCCACTGAGATTGACAGTGAGCTCTTCGTTCTCTCGCAAACGCTGGTCGCGCTCTGCGGAGGCGTTTGCGATCTGCGTCCTGAGCGACTCCACGCGCGCCGTCACCTCGCCAAGCAAAGACTCGATGCGGGAAAGGGAAGCAGCCGCTGAGCGCCGCCGCTCTTCTAGCGCCGCCACACGAGCGTTCACTTCGGAAGCGACTTGCGCTGCTGTATCGCGCTTGTCCTTGAGGTCGGTAATGCCAGTTTGAGCAAGCTGGATCTCTTGTTCCAGCTTCTCGCGCTTCGCCTCAAACTCCGCCGCTTCGTCCTTGCGTGCGGCGATCCATTCGATCTTCTGGTCGTAATGCAGAGCTACCCGGTCGGCGTCGACGCGCAGGCCATGAAGGCGCCCTTCGCTCCGTGCGATCTCCTGCTTCACCTGGTCCAACGCGTGCCCGGAGGTCATGACGAGGCGCTCGGCGTCGCGCTTCTCCTCTTGCAGGCTGTCGAGGACGTGTGTGAGTTGCGCGATCTCTTTTGCCAGTGTCAAAACCCGCGCTTCTTCGGTGCGCAAGGCGCCTTCGAGATCAGAACAGCGCTTCTGCACCACCCGTAGCTCACGCTTGAGTGCCAGCGGACCCTCACCCGCCTTCTTGCCGCCAGTGACCGTCACGTTGTGAAAGGTCTCGCCATTGGGAGACAGAAAGTAAGCGTTCGGATTTTCCAGCGCCAGCTCGCGCGCTACATCCGAGTTGGGAGCGATATAGCCGTCGCGCAGTTTAGGCAGGATCACTTCGAGGGAGCGTCCGAAGCCGTCGAGCACCTTCATGGCATGGGTGAGTGGGACGACCCTGTCCTGCTGCGGCTTTGGCCGCTGCTCATCCACCGTGAAAGGGAAGCGCGCCTGCGAGTCGTTAGGATGGACCAGGAAGGTGGCACGTCCGTCCACGCCGGCATTCAGAAGGCGCATGCCTTCACTCGCCGCGTCCCACGACTTCACGACGACGTAGCTCAATTCATCGCGCAAGAAGTCGTCCACCACAGATTCATACTGGTCTTCAACTTCAAGAAAGTCAGCGAGGACACCGGCGGGAGTCATGCCGCCCTGCATCGCACCTGATTTGAGAAGGCGCTTCACCGACTCTGTGGAATATCCATGGTCGCGTATGACGGACTCTAGCGAGTTTCTCTCGCCCATGGCGGTGGCGAACTCTGCCCGCAGTGAGTCGAGATGATGCTTGGCTTCGATCTCTTCTTTCTTCTTGTCGTCGAGGCTGACCCGGACTTCGGTGATCCGGCTCGACAAATTCGACGCTTTCTCGGTGACCGACTCGAATTCCATGTCCAGCTGACCGCGACGTCCGCCGAACGATTCGACGTCACTCAAACATTGAGCGATTTCGCGCTCCAGCCGCTGTTTATCACGATCGAGCGCGGCGGCATGTTCTTCGGCTTGTGCGATCTGGCTGCGAACGCGTGAGCCGTTATTCATCGCGGCCATGACTTCAGATCGACGTGCATCGATCTGCCGCTCGAGGTCAGCGACATTGCGATTGGCCTGCAACGCCTCTTGCTGCTTCTGTGCTGCCTCTTCTTTCGCAGAAGCGACATCGGCGGCTGCAGATTCGAGAACGGAGGAGTTGCCAGTGCGCTCTTCGGTAAGTGCGGCCAACTGCGAAGATGTACGCTCGAGCTCTTCCGAAGCCATCGCGCTCCGCTTCTCCAATTCAGCGGCGCGCTCTTCGTTGGTCCGGATACGAGCGGTGGAGCGGTCGAGTTCGATCGCGATCTGGCTGACGCGCTGTGCAATCGTCTTAGCGTCTATTTCGAGTTCATATCCGCGCTGGACACCAGCCTGGTGCCTCTCGTCCATCTCATGGACGGCACCAGTACGGAGGGTGAGTTCTTCATTGGCGGTAGCGAGTCCTGATTCGATATCTGTGAGTTCGGTGGTGAGCTGCGCGAATCTGCTCGCGAGGACGACGCGCAATTTCTCGCGCATCTCTTCACGCAGTCTTCCGAACCTCTCGGCCTTAGAGGCCTGGCGCTGCAACGAACGCATCTGCCGCGTGACTTCATCGAAGATGTCATTGATGCGAGCGAGGTTTTGGCGCGCCTGCTCTAGGCGCAGTTCGGCGAGGCGTTTCTTGGTCTTAAACTTCGTGATCCCAGCCGCTTCTTCGAGAATGGCGCGGCGGTCGTGCGGCTTGCTCGAGAGAATCTGCCCGATGCGGCCTTGTTCGATGATCGCGTACGACTCAGGGCCGAGGCCGGTACCCATAAAGATGTCCTGAATGTCGCGCAACCGGCAGAGCTTGCCATTCAGCAGATACTCGCTTTCGCCACTGCGGAAGATCCGGCGCGTGACAACGATCTCACCCGCACGGAACTGTTTCCGGTTGAACTTGCGGCGTCGGATCTTCAGAACGACTTCCGGTCCAATGACGTTCGCGTGCGCCTCGCCTTCCGCCTCTGCCTGCTCGCTCTCTCTGGAGATTTGAGCCGCGGCAAGCTCTTCGGGAGTCGCATCTTCATCGTTCAGCACGACTCCGGGCCGCGCCTCATCGTAGGCTGCTTCGGTCTCTTCCGCCGACCGCTCGCGCAGGGCGGCTTCGTCCCAGTCGTCGTCGTGAAATCCGTTGCGGATATCGATCTCTGGTTCCACGCTGATATCAGAGCCGTCGTACACCGAGGGGTCGATCAGCGTCAGGGAGACTTCAGCCATCCCCGTCGGCTTGCGCTCGCGCGTGCCGGCGAAGATCACGTCCTGCATGTTGATGCCGCGCAGGCTCTTGGCCGACTGTTCCCCGAGGACCCAAGATATCGCGTCTGAAACGTTCGACTTGCCGCAACCATTAGGACCGACGATCGCCGAGATGCCATCGCCGGGGAAGTGCAGTTCTGTGCGGTCGCAGAACGATTTGAATCCAAGAATTTGAAGCTTCTTCAGTTTGAGCAACGTGGTCACTCCTTCGCGCCGGTCAGGCGTTCCTCAATTCGGTGGCTGGTCACTCAAACGGTCAGATAGCCGGACGATGCCCGGTACCCCATGCTGAAGGCAGACTACTGGGCTGGACTAGCCTGGTCAACACCACTACGCAATATATTGTGGATAAAAAGTACGGAACCCCGTATGTTGCCCCTACTGCGCAGTTATCCTGTGTGAGTGGTGCAGGGGTGGTCGCGGAGAGATCCAAAGCCTGTGGAAATCTTAACAGGGAATTTCGCCCGGCGCTATGTTGTCGCATACACTCGGTAAACCTTAACCCTAGCGGATTACTGGAGCGCGAAGACGATGCGAATCGTGAGGATCTCGATCCTGCTGCTGGCAGTGGGGCAGCTCTGCCTTGCGCAACTCTGCTTTGCACAACAGGCGACTTTGTTCCTGGTCCGGCATGCAGACATGGTGACGCAGGATGCAGACGCGGTACTCAGCGAGCGGGGCCAACTCCGGTCGGAATGTCTTTCGAGAACGCTCAAAGACGCGAACCTTAGTGCGATCTATGCGACCGACCGGAAGAGGACGCAACAGTCGACGGCAAAGCTCGCCAGGTCGACCGGACTTCCAGTCACAGTGCTGCCCAAGGACGATATCAACACATTGGTAAGCAAGCTTCGAGCTGCTCACGGAAACGTGTTGGTCGTCGGGCACTCGGAGACGCTGCCCGCGATCGTCGAACAACTCGGCGGCGGCACAGTATCGAAGATCGGTCTCTACGAATTCGATCGGCTCATTGTGGTTCCAATGTTGGACGGCAAGGCACAACCGGCGGCGACATTACGCTACTGCGCGGGGTTCGACGCTCAATAATCCAGGCAGGCTTTTTACGGCTTCTGCGTCGGGCGAATCACGAGCTCGCTGATGAACGATTGCGGCGCCTGCGTGACGAGTGTGATGACAGCGTGGGCGATGTCAGAGGGCTTGAGCATCCTGCTGGTGTTGGTGTTCATTCCGAGGATCAGCTCAGTGTCCGTCGATCCGGGGCAGATGACTGAGACGCGTATCTTGTGTTCGCGTAACTCTTCGGCCGCACTCGCGCTCAATCCGTTCACGCCCCATTTGGTAGCGGCGTAGGCGGCAGCGTTCTTGACGGCGTTCTTACTTGCTATGGAGGAGATATTCACGATATCTCCGCCGCCCGTGGCAATCATGAGGAGAGCCATGGTCTTGATGCCAAAGAAGACGCCTCTGAGGTTGGTGTCCACCATGTTGGTCCAATCCTCGATCGATGTTTCGTGAAGCGGTTTGCCAAAGCTGCCAACACCGGCATTGTTGATCAGGATGTCGAGTCTGCCGTGCTGCGATTTCACCCTGGAGGCGAGCGCCTCCCAATCCTTGATGCGGGTCACATCGCAGGCCGCAGACTCGGCGGAAAATCCCTGGCCACGAAGTTGGGCGACAGCGTCTTTAAGCTTCGATTCATCGCGGGCACAGAGATACACATGCGCTCCGAGTTGTGCCAGCGACTCGGAGATGGCGTGTCCGATGCCGCGGCTCGCACCTGTGACGATTGCGACTTTGTCTTTAAGCTGCGATCCTGATTGCTGCATAGCGCCATGCTAGCAGTGCGAATCCAACCATGCGAGCGCGAATAAGCATCGCAGTACTCACGCCGGGTGGCCGCGAAAGTAGCGCGAAAATCGCAGTCAGTGTTTAATAGTGAAGAATTGTAAGCAGCCAACTTGCATAAGAGCAGGTGCATTCTTATAATCCTGAGCTTCGCCGTCAGAGGCACCCTTTAGATTTCCATGCAGTTCCGAAAGAAGGAGCGAGTCACAATGAAGAAGTTTTTGGTCATATCGCTGCTGGCAGCGACCACCATCGCAGGTGCGCAGACCGCGCCCGCAGCGCAGCCGGCAGATGCTGCACAAACCCCATCGTCAGGCCAACAGCAGGTTGTCATCAAAGACCAGGCCGAGTATCAAGCCTACGAAAGCGCGACCGGGCAAGCCGATCCCGCCCAGAAAGCACAGGCTCTTGAGGCCTTCTTGCAACAGTATCCCAATACTGTAGTCAAGAAAGAGGCGCTCGAGAACCTGCTGGCGACCTATCAGAAGACGCAGAATGCGGCAAAGCTGCTCGACACAGCGCAGCGCATCCTGCAAGTGGAACCGACGAATGAGCAAGCGTTGCTGGTTGTTGCATTCATCAAGAGCACACAGGCACAACAGGCCGCATCGCAGGCGGGCGCCAACCAACAGGCGATCGCACAGCAGTATGCTGACGCCGCGCAATGGGCGCAGAAGGCTTTGGACGGTATCGACAAGCTCCAGAAGCCTGCGACGGTGGACGATGCAGGTTTCCAACAGCAAAAGAACCAGATCATCATTGCAATGAATGCGACCATCGGACTCTCGAATTACCTTGCAGGTAATTTCCAGGCTGCAGTACAGCCGCTGTTCAAGGCGGTGCAGTTGAATCCGCAAGATGTCGCGGACATGGAATACCTCGGCGTATCCATGGCGAAGCCAAACACACGCGCGAAGATGTACGCGGACCCTGAAGCCAAGACTCAGCTGTTGGCTGGCGTCTTCTGGCTTTGCAAGGCAGTTTCCATCGCACCCCCGGCGGCGAAGCCACAATTCACTCAGGCCGCACAGTATTACTACAACCGCTTCCACGGTTCGCAGGAGGGCTTCGAAGCGTGCGTGCAACAGGCAGCCTCCATGCCGCAACCTTCTCCGGAATTCAAGATCACACCGGTACCTTCTCCTCAGGAGCAGGTGGCGCAGGTGCTGGCGAGCACGGCTCCGGACCAGATCCTCGTGAAGGAAGGCTTCGATACGTGGGAGTCGATCCTGACGCTGGCCCAAGCAGCCGATGCCCAGAAAGTTTGGGAAGCGACGAAGGGAAAGCCGATCGAACTCTCCGGAGTGGTCATGAACGCCTCCGCTAGCCAACTTCAGCTCGCAGTCTCTGAGGCGGCGCAGACGGAAAAGCGGGCGGATGTCACGATCCAGCTGAAGGCGCCCCTGACAGCGCCTCCTGCGGTAGCGACGGCGGACTACGCGGTCGTCGGTATAGCGGACAGCTACACCGCCCAACCAGCGTTTATGCTGACCCTCACCAATGGTGCTCCGAAGGCAAAGGCACCAGCCAAGAAGACGGCACCGGCGCACCATGCCCCGGCACACCGTGCGACTACCCGTCGCAAGTAACGATTGAAACGTGCATTGAAAGGACGAGCTTCGGCTCGTCCTTTCGCTTGGTGCGACATCGATCGTAAGAAGCTGCTTACATATTCGAAAGTAATTGGTTAGTCTCAGTTTGTGCAGACGCTGCTCCCAGGATGGATGTTCACCGGTTTGTGGTTCGTGCTGGGGCTCGCCGCCGGTAGCTTTCTGAACGTCTGCATCTACCGGCTACCACTTGGGCGTTCTGTGGTCCGTCCGGGATCGCAATGTCCCGGGTGTGGGAGTGCTATACGTGCTTACGACAACATACCGGTCTTAAGTTGGGTGCTGCTGCGTGGACGCTGCCGTAACTGCCGCACACGAATCTCGGTTCGGTATCCCGTCGTGGAATTGGCCACTGCACTGTTGTTCGTAGCCTGCGCACTGCACTTTCCTTCGGTGTGGGAGATCGTTAAGTATGCAGTGCTGTGCTTTTTGCTGCTCGGCCTCATGTTTTCAGATTTAGACCATCGAATCCTGCCCGATGAGATGACGCTGGGCGGCGTTGTCTGCGGATTCCTGTTCAGTCTGGTGGTGTGGGTACATGGAGTGCCGGGATGGATATGGGCGCCTCCGCAGCACTGGGAAGTCCGGCTGGTGTCACTGCTGCACGCAGCGATCGGCGCCGCCGTGGGAGCGGGCATGGTTTATCTCATCGCGGAGATCTACTGGCGCTTCCGTGGGGTGGAGGGCATGGGACTCGGCGATGTGAAGCTGATGGGGATGATCGGCGCATTTCTGGGAATGCGGCTCGCGCTGTTCACGCTGTTTCTGGCATCGATCCTCAGCTCATTCGTCGGCATCGGGTTGCTGATCTTCGTTTATGCGCGCAGGCGGCGGCGCTACAGAAACCATCGTCGAGCTGTCAGGAGCGTGCAGGCAGTGGCCGCACGGTTCCCGCTTCCATTTGGTGTTTTTCTGGGGGCTGCGGCAATAACGGCAGCATTCTGGGGAGATCGCGTGCTCGACTGGTACTGGAACATGTGGAGTTGACACCTGCGTTCGGTGGCATCATGAACTGCTTCGCAGCGCCAGATCCTTGAGTACCGCCTTGCGAATCAGTCCAGATGGCCTTCGGACCAACGCCCAATAGGCCCTGAAACGCCTACGCGCACGTTCATCCAGGGCGAGCACTCGTGTTTCGGTGACCACCAGAGTGCGCTGACGATCGAGTGGTGTGAGCGTTACGTTGGCGCCGATCCTGACGTATCCGGCAGTATCGAATTGCAGAAAACCATCCGTATCGAGATCCTGAACTACTCCACCATCATGCCGCCATGGTTTCGCGATCGCGCCGATCACGATCTCTTGATACTGACGCGCCGCGAGTTCAAGAAATCCGTAGGGACGAATCTCCTCCATCAGATTGTGAGAATTCCGCAAGGGCAAACGCAATCCGCGCAGTAAGAAAAGAAAGCGCACGAGCGGCAGGGCTGAGACATCGGTTGTTAGCAGGCATGTCCAAACGCGTTCGATGGACGCATTCATCTCCGCTTCGTAGCTGGCCACGAAGTCGTGCCGCGGCAGCAGTTCATCGAGGAGGGTCATCTCTGAAGTTCGATATCGCGGAGAAACTCGTAGTTGCCCGATACAGGGATGTGCAGGTTGCGTATACGGCGCGTATGTACCACAACATTATCCATATACCAGAGATTGAGATAGGGCAGATCACGCGCAACAATCTGTTGTACTGCCGCATAGTCTGAACGGCGGAGGGGCTGGTCGATCGTGGTGCGCGCATCCTGCAGCAGGGCATCTACGTGGGGGTTTGAGTAGTAGCTGCGGTTCGCGCCATTAGGAGGAATCCGCGCCGAATCAAAGGCGTAATCGAATATGTCGGGGTCCTGATTGCTGCCTCCCACCCATCTCAGCGAGTAGAGCTGGTAGGAGCCCTTCACGATATCGGAGTAGAAGGTTGCAAATTCGTAGCTGCGAATCTCGAGCTCAATACCTGCGGCGCGCAATTGCTCTTGCAGAATCGCTGCCAGCAAGCGGGTCGATTCTTCAGTCGAGGTCTTCATGGTCAACCGCAAGCGAATGCCCGTCTTCGGATCAGGCTTGAACCCCGCAGCGTCTAAAAGTTCAAGCGCTCTCTGCGGATCGTGTGGGTAACGAGGGACATCAGCGAAATATGCCCAGTGCTGTGGTGGTAGCACGCTGTTCGCAGGGCGGGCGAGATCGCGCATCAGGAAATGGATGATAGGTTCCAGATCGACCGCGTAAGCAAGCGCCTGCCGCACCCGGACATCCTGCAAAGCAGGATCCCGCAGATTGAGCGCAACATACTGATAGGTGGTGCCGGGCGCCTGCTCGATCGCGAGCGTGTCCGTATCGTCGCGCCGGACGGCTTCTACCATGTCAGAGGTGACGGCATTGAGTTCGATATCTGCTGAGCCCTTCCGCAGCTCGAGGACGCGTGTCGTCGTATCGGGCACGACGGCAAAGCGTACCCGTTCCACGTGCGGAGAGCCCGCCCAATAATCTTTGTTGGCAGCGACCAGAACATAGTCATCCTGTGCCGCGGAGACGAACTTGAAGGGGCCTGAGCCGATGAGTTTGTTGGAAAAACTTCGATCGGCACCGTAGGGAACGATGCCCATCGATCCATTGCTGATGTTAAACAGCAGTGTGGCGTCAGGTTGATTCAGATGGAAGATGACAGTGCTCGCGTCGGGCGCTTCGATCGACGCCACGGATTTGTAGGTGCTCTTCTTGACGCTGAGGATGGTTCCGTTCATCACGGAATCGAATGTCCACTTCACATCACGCGAGGAGAGCGGCGCGCCATTGTGAAAGCGAACGCCCTGTCGTAGATGGAATTTGTAAGTCGTTCCATCGGGGGAGATCTCCCATGATTCCGCCAGCCAGGGTCGCATCTGAAAATGATCGTCACGATGGACGAGCGAATCGAAGATCAGATCAGCGATGCGCTCCGATTGCGCATCTGTCCCCACACGCGGATCAAGGTTGGCGGGGCTGCTCTCGATGATCATGACTACCGTGTTCGCGTCGGGGCGTCTGCTGCAAGAGGTCAGCAGCAGGGCGCTCAGAAGGAGAACGAATCCTTTACACATAGCTGACCTTGCCAAGAATGGCTGGACGGCTTGCTCCTGTGGCGCTGGGCAGGTTGGCAGGACGCTTGTGCCACGTCTCGTGGGCGAGGACAGCAAAGGCTACCGCTTCCTTGGCCTGCGAAGGAAGGCCGAGGCTGTCGGTCGTGATGAGCTTGTATCCCAGGCTTGCGACACGCTCTGCGAGCATACGCATTAGGGTTGGATTGCGCGTGCCGCCTCCAGAGGCGATGAGATCGGCACTCCCGGCCTTTTCAACACGTGGAGCGAAACGGTCTATTGAGAACGCGACCGATTCCGCGGTGAAGGCCGTTGCGGTGGCGATGACGTCTTCCGTGCGAAAGCGAGCCATTCGCTTTAGGAACCCACGCGCAAACTCGCGGCCGAACTCTTCGCGTCCTGCGGATTTCGGAGGCGCCAGAGCGAAGTAACGGTTTGCCATCAAGTCTTCGACCACGTCCGTCTTCGCCCGGCCTTTGGCTGCAAGTTTGCCATCGGTATCGTAGTGCCGCTTGCCTGCATTGAGCGCCTCGACACAGGCGTCGATGATCATGTTTGCCGGGCCAGTATCGAATGCGATCACCTGCTCTGCAGCGGCATGCGGTGGCAGCACCGTCACATTCGCGATGCCGCCGAGGTTGAGAACCACTCGCTGCCGCTTCCGGTGGGTGTAGGCGAGAAAATCGAAGAAGGGAACCAATGGCGCGCCGCGGCCTCCAGCTGCCATGTCGGCGTGGCGCAAGTCGGAGACTACAGGAGTTCCAGTGCGGGCGGCGATCCAACTGCCCTCTCCGAGCTGCCAGGTAGTGGCAATTTTCTTGCCGAGAAATGTAGAGGAGAAGCCTTGATGGTAGATCGTCTGCCCATGACACCCGATGAGATCGGCCCGTTCCACGCCGGCGGCGCGACAAGCGGCGATCACCGCATCCGCATATGCCTCGGAGAGACGCACGTTAAGCCTGGCGAGGTCTGGCACGCTTGCCTTCGGGTCTGCCATCGCCGCCAATACGGCGCGACGCAACGCATCGGGATACGCGGTCTCATAGTGGTGCAGTAATTGAAAGCGAATCGACGGTGGACGTCCTTGAATGCGTACGAGCGCCACGTCGATGCCGTCCGCGCTGGTGCCGCTCATCACTCCGGCGACGATCATGCTCCGATTGTAACGAGTCGGGCTACGGAATCACTCTGCGGCGAGGTCAAGGAGATATTTTTCGATCTCGGGCTTCGTCCATGTCACGGGGCCGATAAATTTTCGACGGATGACGTTGTGCTTGTCGATGACGTAGGTTTCCGGAAAATGAATCGTGCCGTAAGCATGGTTGCTCGCCTGCGAGCCATCCCGCACTGTGAGCAGACGGATGTGCCGGTCGGAGAGGAACTGGCGGTATGCGGTCTCGTTCTCGTCCGTGCTGACGGCGAGGATTGCTACCTTGCCGCCGATGTCATCCTGCATCCGCATGAGCGAGGGCATCTCCTCAATACAGGGAGGACACCATGTCGCCCAGAAATTTAGAACGACCACCTGGCCGCGATAGTTGTGCAGCGAGAGCGTACGGTCCACATTGGATACGGTGAAATCGGGTGCGGGCCTGCCGATCTGCGCCGGGCGTGATCCGCGATCGCATGCGGATAACGACAGTAGCACCGCCACTGCAAGGATGAAATGCCGCTTGTGGGTCACAAACTATAATAAACATTGCGCTTAGGAATGTTCATTTCTTAGACCGGAGACGCGGAGTCAATGTTTCTGAATCGTGCTTTCTGGCGGCGCATCCGTTAACATACGTAGTCCTATTGAGGGGATCGATGGTTCTGATGTCACGGCGGGCAGAGTTTTCTGCGTCGCACTATTACTACAATCCAGACTGGTCAAAAGATGAGAACCTTCGCGTCTTCGGCAAGTGCAGCAACCTCAATGGACACGGCCACAACTACATCGTCGAGGTCACCGTCGCGGGTGAGGTCGATCCGGTAAGCGGCTTTGTCATGGACCTTAAGCAGCTTAAGGAGATCATCCAGCGTGAGATCATCGAGCCCTTTGACCATCGACATCTGAACAAGGAAGTTCCCGAGTTCGCCAAGCTTGTCCCTACGACTGAAAACCTCGCCATTGTGACCTGGGAACGTCTCGCTCCTTCCATCAATTCGCATTCGGCAAAACTGTACCGCGTGCGCATGTACGAGAATACCGACCTGTTTGCCGATTATTACGGAGAACGATGAGAGCTCACCTGAATCGCCGCTACCGGTTTTCGGCGTCGCACCGTTTGCACAATCCGGTGATGACGGACGAACAGAACCGCGAGTGCTATGGCAAGTGCAACAATCCTCACGGGCACGGGCATAACTACATCGTGGAGATTACGTTGAGTGGAGAAGTCGATCCGGTGACCGGAATGGTCTGCAACCTCGGTGACCTCGACAGCTTTATGGTCGGTGATCTGATCAGCCGGTTCGACGAGAGCAATCTGAATGAAGACGAGTTCTTCCGCGGTCAGGTTCCGACGACAGAAGCAGTGTGTAAGGTGGTGTTTGGGCACGTCCGCAGCGGCTTTCATCTAGCGCGGATCGAACGTGTGCGCGTCGAAGAGACGGGCCATAACGCATTTGAATATCAAGGTGACGAGGCGGGGCGGAGAATTCAATGAACGATCACAAACCCAGGACGGCGGTGCTGGAGCGCGGAACATCCGTAAGCGAAGCGTCCATCGAAGATCTCTATCGCGAGTTGCTCTCCCGCATCGGGGAAGACCCGGAGCGCGATGGTCTGAAACGCACGCCTGAGCGCATGGCGCGCGCCATCGAGTTCCTAACCAAGGGATACACCGATGATGCGGAGGCAATCCTTAGGGGCGCGATGTTCGATGTAACCTACGACGAGATGGTGATTGTGAAAGACATTGAGATGTACTCGATGTGTGAGCACCACATGCTTCCATTCATCGGCAAGGTTCACATCGCTTATATCCCGGACGGCAAAGTGATCGGGCTTAGCAAGCTTCCGCGTCTGGTCGATGTCTTCGCTCGCAGATTGCAGGTCCAGGAGCGTCTTACTACCGAGATCGCCGACACGATCAATCATGCCATCAGTCCGGCAGGCGTCGGCGTCATCGTGGAAGCGCGGCACCTCTGCATGATGATGCGGGGCGTCGAGAAGCAGCACTCTTCGACGGTCACGTCATCCATGCTTGGTGAGTTCCGCAACAACCAGCGTACCCGGGAAGAATTCCTCTCACTCGTCCGCTTCAAGAACGGAAACGGATTCTAAAGTAATACTTTAGATGTGGCTGTGAAGGCGCTGTTAATCAACTGTTTGCTGAGGATAGAGTCTCATGACAAGCCCGCTTGCCGGCAAGGTCGCTCTCGTTACGGGAGGATCGCGTGGCATCGGACGCGCCCTAGCAAGCGCGTTCGTGCAGGCAGGCGCAAGGACTTACATCACCGGACGCAATAAGAAGACACTGGACCAAACCGCGCAGCACATCGGGGCACATTCGATAGTCTGCGACCACACCTCCGAGACTGAAATACAACAGCTCATCGCACGCATCCGTAGCGACGCCGAGCGTCTCGACATCCTCGTCAACAACGCCGGTTCTGCTCACGCTCTCGCCAATGTTGAGAAGCTCGACCCGAAACTCTGGCGGGAAGTGATTGACGTCAATTTGACGGGGACATTCCTGACCACCCACTTCGCACTGCCGAACATGCCCGACGGATCGACCATCGTGAATACGCTGTCGGTGGCGGCCAGGGAGTCTTTTGCCGGAATGTCGGCCTACAACGCTGCCAAGGCAGGCGCGCTGGCGTTCAGTAAGACCCTTCGCCTTGAACTCAGGCCTCGCGGAATCCGCGTCATAGCGCTCATTCTTGGTGCCACCGATACGGACATTTGGAACCAGTTCTGGCCCGAGGCTCCGCGCGAAAAGATGATATCGCCGGAGACAGTCGCGGCGCTCGTGCTGCAAGCCGTCTCGCTTCCGGCGGAGGTGTCGCAGGATGAACTCATCATCTATCCCACTGCGGGTACCCTGTAGTAGCCCAAGTTCTCTATCAGGCGATGGGGTGAGGAATCGGCAGCGGACCTTCGATTTCGACTTCTCCGTAGCGACTGAAATATTTAAGCGTGCGCCGGAAGCAGCTGTCGTGTTCGAGGTCATAGGCAACGCAGGAATCGATGGGACGGGAATAGACGTGCAGGCTTACGCATCCGCTCTTACCGGCGTTCTCAATCTGGTGGATGGTCTGGATCTTGTCCACGGTGACGATCTGGTGGTCGGAACTACAGGTTTCCGTATGTAGCTTCTCCAGTTCCAGATGATGTCCGCCCGCTAGGCAATCGATGCCGACGACATTCTGGCGCTCGGGATTGCTACATTTCAAATACTTGAAATTCTGGACAATGACTTCGCCCTCTGGCACAGACATCCATCCGAGTTGTCCATTGTGGCTGTGGATGACAGTCTTTTGACCGGGCATCCAGCAGATTGCCATGACCTCGAAGAGGTCGTCGCGGTAGATCAGATTGCGGGTGTAATAAGACTCGCGCCAAAACACATAGGGACGGATCGCCTCATGAGAGATCGGCATCTGCTCCATGAAGTGCTTCACTTCGTCCTGAGTAATCAGATGGGATTCAAAGGACTTGAGTCCCTCGATCAGGTCGTCCACGGAAGTGCGAAGGGGATGCGGCACAGATAAGGATAGCTCCGCTCGGCGGAGCGTACAAGAGGGAAGAGCAGCCCGGCTTGCGTCTCAAACCGCCAGCCACCGCCTGCCGTCCCTCTATTGCGGCTCGGTTGGCGGTCTGCCTTTTCTGCTGTCGCGCTCGTGCCGCGGTGTGATCGGTTCCGTTGGAGGCGCGAAGTAGCTGCGTGTCACAGGATTGCCGGCGACCTGTCCGGGCAGGCTGTGATAGTGCTTACGCAACGCCTTCACGATCTCATCCTTATCGCGGATCCAATCGCGCGCGAGGCGGGTCAGTGAGACCGACATGATATCGGAGTGGTGCAGCTCAGACATCCCAGGCTCGCGCCGCATTTGCAGCCAAAGCTTGTGGACCGTCTGCACGTCTTCACCGGCAAGCGTCGGAGCGTGCGGACCGAGGTGGTACATCTCCACGGACATGTCGGGCTTGACCACCTGAAAGACAAAGCGTCGTTTTGGTTCTGGCAGAGATTCCCATGCTTGCCCTAGACGGAATGCCTGCTCGTCGGCAGTCATCTTGGTCGAGAGTCCGGCAACGACGGTAGAGGCGCTGAGCTGGTTGGCCGTTTGCACGATAGCTGCCCACACATCGCGCGCTGGAATGACGACCAAAGAGATTGTCTTTCCAAAATCTTCTGCGATGGAGACGCATCGGGTGAAGAGATTCTGCTCATAGTCCGAAAATATCTGTTCGGATGAGACCTCATACTCCGCAGATCCCGGGCCGGTCATTCGTGCCGCAAGCACGACAACATCCTGATCGTCGGTGTCCACGCGCTGCAGTACCCACTTGAGATGGGTAAGGGTGTTGGCGTCGCGCACAGCGACGAGCACGCAGTCGGATCGGATGCCGAGCGACTCGCGTTCGACCATCTCCTCCTGCACGAGCTGAAAGTGTTCCTTCATGTGCGCGGCGTTTTCAGCGTGCTTGCGGTGGTTGATCTTTTCAGAGGCGACGAAGATGAAGAAGAAGATGATGGAGAAGATCGATCCTGAGACCGTAGCCACCGACTTAGTGAACAGGTTGGTGATCGCCAATGCGAAAAGGACCAGCGTGACGCAGCCCAACCCGATGGGAATCTCGACCCCGCCGATTCGCAGATTGACCGGCACCGCCCAGGCGCGTTTAGCGCGGTTCTTGTAGCGCAGCACCAACATCGAAAGCGAGAGGGAAGCAAAGCTCCAGATGACGCCGAAAGCGTACAGTTCGCCCAAGAGCTCTACGTTGCCGCGGCTGATGACGATCACGGCGAGTTGCAAGCCGGCGATCATATTTATGGTTCGATAGGAGGTCCCGTATTTCTTGTGCGGGATGCGGAACCAATCGGCGAGCACTCCGTCTTCCGCCATGCGGCTAAGCACGCCATTCGAACCGATCATCGAAGTGTTGATCGCCCCCGACAGGATGAGGAAGCCGACGATAACGACGAACGCGCGGAAGGCGAGTCGAAGGACCAGCGGCCCGCCGAGGTGCATCACCAGCCCGGCGATCAGGTTATTGCCAAACTTCGAAACGCGGACATCATCCGGGATGAGCATGACCGCGAGAAACGAGACCAAACCGGTGAAGAGTGTGCTGTAGATCGCGATGATCAGCGCGGCACGCTTAAGATTGACCAGTTTAGGATGCTCAAGCTCGCGGTTCACTTGCGCCAGCGACTCTTCGCCTGACATGGCAAGGATCGAGTTGCCGGCCGCGATCAGGATCCCGAACAGACCAAAGTAGTGGGCGATGCGCGAATGCTTCAGGAACCCGAGTGCGTGTTCGCTGAAGTTTAGATTGGCAGGCGTCGGTAACGGGGGAAGCGATACGTGCCTGGTGAGTGCCGTCATGCCCGCCCATCCCAGCAGGATGACGACCATCACGGTCGTGATCTGCATGACGCGAAGGGCCTTGTCGCTCGAATCTTCAATTCCCTTAATATTCGCCCACCAGTAATAGACGGTGACGATCACGCAGAAGACGGCAGCCGCGGCATTGACGTGCGTGACGTTCAATAGATCGGAGCTGAAATATTCCACCCCGCGATGCGAGACCAGGCCATGGCGGGCCATGACGCGGCCGAGCTCATCCAGGAGGCTGACAATGTATTGGCCGGCGGCAACTCCTGAGATCGGTCCCGTGAGGATATAGTCGAACATCAGCGCCGAGACGCTGAGCTTGGCCATCTTGCCGCCGAGCGCCTCTTTCACCACGCGGTAGACGCCGCCGCGCGTGAACATGGTGCAGCTTTCTACGTAGACCGCCCGCACGGCGAACGAGAAAAGCATCACTCCGAGAATGAACCACGGAGCTGCCTTGCCTACATCCTGCTCAGCGATGCCCCCGGCGTAATAGGCCGATGAGGCGAGATCGTTCAAGACGATCGCCGCGGCGCGCCAGAAAGAGATGAATGTCAGCGCGACGGAAGACGCAACAACAATCTTGACGCGATTGGACATCCCAAAACTTGGAGTTGACTCTGCCATTCGGTTCGACTGATGACCTAATGCTTTCCAGAGATGGTCTTGAAGTCTTCAACAAAGCTGAGGAAGACGACCACGGCAGAGCCCGCAAGGCCGACAAAAAAGAGCACCTCAAGGATGGGTGCTAAGACTGACATAACTGCGTCCATAAAGGGAGATTGTAACGCTTACCTCTCTACCATGCACGGCTTGCCCCAAACCTAGTCGGCATATGGGCTTTTGCTAGACTCTGATGCATGAATGCAAAAGCGTGGTTCCTGGTGCTCGTCTCCGCGCTTTTGCAGGCCGTACTCTTTCCATCTTTGAACTGGTTTCTGTTGGGCTGGGTGGCGTTCGTTCCCTGGTTGCTGGTTCTCTACCGGCAGCATGGGGGTGGCTGGCGCTCGCTTTTGGTGGACGTCGTCGCCGGGTGGGTCTGCGGAACGCTGTGGTACCTGGGAACCTGCTACTGGATCTATCACGCCATGCGGACCCACGGCGGATTGGGCGTTCCGGCAGCCACTCTCGTCGTCATACTGTTCTCACTGTACCTCGGCATCTATCACGCATTGTTTGCTGGATTGGTGAGCTGGCTGCGGCTACGTCGCCTCCCCCTGCGCTGGCTGATGGTACTCACTCCATTTCTATGGACGGCGGTCGAACTCGCCCGTTCCCGCGTGACCTCATTCCCATGGGACCTGCTGGGCTATACGCAGGCGGACAATCTGCCATTGAGCAGGATAGCGACGATAACCGGCGTCTTTGGCCTTTCCTGGGTCGTGATGCTGGTGAATGCCGTGCTGGCCGGCGGCGTGCTCATGCGGCGTCGGGGACTGAGGCTTATATTGCTCGGAGCCGCTGCCGCGGTTGTCCTGCAATCGACGGTCGCCCTGCATGAGCCCGCGAGTGCAGTCGACCATGAGGCCGTCCTGCTGCAGCAGGACCTTCCGCTGGAATCTCCTGAGGGGTGGAGTCCGGCGGACTTCGACTCTACGATTTCTGCGCTCGTGCGGGCGAGCGAGCCGGGTGGCCTGACGGACGGTGGCGGAAGCAAGCTGATCGTCTGGCCGGAGTCGCCTGCGCCATTCTTTGCTAACGATCCGCGCTTTACCCGCTGGATGGACGCTTTGGCGGAAGACGCTCATGCCTGGATCATCGCCGGAGCGCTCGGGACTCCTCCAGGCGCCAGAGCAGAGCCCCCGGTGCTCTTCAACTCTGCATCCTTGTTCTCTCCTCAGGGGCAATCTGTCTCGCGATACGACAAAGTACATCTTGTGCCGTTCGGAGAGTATGTTCCGCTGGTGGAGTACCTGCGCTTCGCCAGCGACCTGACCAGAGAAGTGGGAACTTTTACGCGCGGCGCCGATCGTCCGCTGCTTGAGGCGGGCGAGATTCGTGCCGGCACTTTCATCTGCTATGAGTCGGTGTTTCCAGACGAGGTACGGCTCTTCGCGAAAGAAGGAGCTACGGTTCTCGTGAATATCAGCAACGATGGGTGGTTCGGAGATTCCGGTGCCCCGGGGCAGCATCTTGCGAATGGCCCGCCTGCGCGCAATCGAGAACCATCGCTGGCTGTTGCGTACCACCAACAACGGAATCACGGCAGTCATTGATCCATCCGGAAGGGTAACGCAGACCGCGCCTCGCAACATGCGTTACGCACTCATTGCGCACTATGGCGTCATGCCCGAGAGCCAGACCTTCTACACGATCCACGGGGACATCTTCGCTTACGCCTGTGCGATACTAACGATGTTGGCGCTCGCATTCGCCTCTGCGAAGAGATAGTGAGCGCGGCCGCGCAGAGAGCGCGATTACTAAGAGGCTGTTGCCTACGGAGATCCTCCCATTATGGTCGAAGAGCTAGAACGCGAATACGCCACCTTGCGCTCCAAAGTCGAAGACCTGCGGGAGTATCTTTGACGCTCCCAGGCTGAAGTCCCAGTACGCCGAGATCGAGAAGAGGGTCGCAGATCCTAACTTCTGGAACGATCCGGACAAGAATCACAACATCTTAAGAGAACGCAGACGGCTCGAAGAATTCATCGCGCAAGAGGCGGAGTTGGAGCGCCGTGCCAATGATATCGGCGCCTACTTCGAGCTAGCGGGTGAAGGCGAATCTGTTGCGGAAGATTTGAAGCGCGAGATCGCGGACCTAACCAAGATCGTCGATGACCTCGAGACCAAGATGCTGCTCTCGGGCGAGAGCGATCCGCTCAATGCGATCATGACCATCCATCCCGGCGCAGGTGGCACTGAGTCGCAGGACTGGGCGGAGATGCTGCTGCGTATGTATCTGCGCTGGGCAGAGCGGCAGGGATTCAAATCCGAAATCAATGAATATCAGGCTGCGGAAGAGGCGGGCATAAAGTCGGCCACAGTCACGATCTCCGGGGAGAATGCCTACGGTCTTCTCGCAGGCGAGATAGGTATTCACCGCCTCGTGCGTATCTCTCCGTTCGATCAGGCGAAGCGGCGTCACACATCTTTTGCGAGCGTCTTCGTCTCCCCCGAGATCGATGATTCGATCGAGATCGATATCAAACCCGACGAGATTCGGATCGACACCTATCGTTCCGGCGGCAAAGGCGGCCAGCACGTCAACACGACAGACTCCGCCGTCAGGATCGTCCACCTCCCGACAGGGATCATGGTCGCTTGCCAGAATGAGCGCTCGCAGCACAAGAACCGGGAACGTGCCTGGAAGATGCTGCGTTCGAAGCTCTATGAACACGAGATGGAGAAGAAGCGCGCCACTTCGAAGAAGCTCGAAGATTCAAAGATGGACATAAATTTTGGGTCGCAGATCCGCTCGTATGTTCTAGCCCCCTACCGAATGGTGAAAGACCATCGCACCAAGATGGATATGGGAGATGTAGACCGTGTGCTGGATGGCGACGTGACGCCGTTCATCCGTGCGTATCTGCTGGCCAAGCGGTCGGGCGGCGATCTTACGGCAACTCCGGACGAGGTCTGACATGAACGATCCTAAAGTCATCCAGGAGATTCTCAAGAGCGCCAAGACGATTGCCGTCGTTGGGCTCTCCGCGAGTCCCATCCGCCCCAGCTACGGTGTCGCGGCATATATGCAGCAGCAGGGATATCGCATCATTCCGGTCAACCCTACCATTCATGGGGCGCTGGGGGAGAAGGCGCATAAGACTCTCGCTGATATTCCTGCGGGCGAAAAGATAGATGTCGTAGATGTCTTTCGGAAACCAGAGGCCGTCCCTGAGATCGTGGACGAGGTCATCCGCCTCAAGATTCCTTATCTCTGGCTACAGGAGACGGTCATTCACGAAGAAGCCGCCAATAAGGCCGAAGCGGCAGGCGTTAAGGTCGTGATGGACCGCTGCATTTTGAAAGATCATCGAAAGTACATGCGCTAGAAGCTTTCAGCCTTTTGACATGTCGAGCGGGCCTGCACTTCGCGTTAGCGATAGCAAGCCCACTCCATGCATACGAACCACTTTGTTCTAGTTGAAGCGCTGGGCTACAGCATTTGCGCAGCCGGTCACCAGCAGGTTTCCGGCGACATCGAAGAATTGGACCGTTGCGGCGCTGGTGAATTGATCGTCTTTGACATCGATCGCCTGCGTAATTCTCTGCACTCCTCTTTGGAAGCCGGGGATGGGAGGGTTGGGTGTCGAGTTGAAGAGGATGAACGCCTCGGATACGGCGCGGTATGTGTGGCCGTCCTCGCGGCTCCAGATTCCATGGTCTGGGGTGCGTTGTCCTGGAAGGAATGTCGGATTCGCGGTGGTTCCCGTGAGTGTGCCTCCGCGAGCGAATGAAAGCAGAGACTTAAAGGATGCTAGCGGTGCTCCGGTCACGACAGTTGTGGAGTGCTGACCTGTACGCGCCACGTTCCTTCGAGCCCACGTTCCGAGCCGTATTGCTGAGACTGGGCTGCGGCCTGGCTCCCCGGCCCCAGCATGAGAATAATCGCCAGCGCCAATGTTGCCCGAGCGAATTGCTTCAAGATACTTGATGTCATATGACTTCTCCTTGTCATCCCTGTGTGCGGTTGCCTGATAAGGCGACCTCAGGCATGCTGGCACTCGATCGGATCGATGACCATGGAGCGCGTATGGTGAGAATCTGGAGTTTTTGTGAAGATAGCCGCTGACAAAGTTTTGTGAGACTCTAGGAACTCTGTTAACGATGCCGCCCTCCGACCCAAATTCGACGTTCCGCTTTGGTGATTTCGAACTCGATGTCGGGGCTTACGAATTACGCCGAAAAGGTACGCCGGTGCGGCTTGAACGCCAGCCGATGGACCTCCTGATCCTGCTACTCGAGCGCCGCCATCAACTTGTCCAGCGTGCTTATATTGTGGAGCGGCTTTGGGGTACGGGGGTATTTGTTGACGTTGAGACCGGGGTGAACACTGCTGTCAGAAAGATCCGGCAGGCACTGCATACCGCGGACACACCTGACTTCGTAGAAACGGTACCCGGCAAAGGCTATCGCTTCATCGCGAATGTCGAGGTGGTGGAGAAAGCTCTTCCGGACGCGCGTGTGCCCGTAATCTTGGCGGTGTTGCCCTTCAAAAACCTTGGTTCTGATCCCGAGCGCGAGTATCTCGCCGATGGACTGACCGAAGAGACGATCGCCGCCCTCGGACAGATCGATCCCGAGCATTTGCGAGTGATCGGCCGAACGTCCGTGATGACGTACAAGCAGGGCAACAAGACTCTTGCTGAGATCGGGCGCGAGTTGAGTGCAGCCTATCTCATCGAGAGTTCAGTCCGGGCCGAGAGCGGACGTTTGCGCATCACCTGCAGACTGATCCGCGTGGAGGACCAGGTCCAGATATGGTCCGCCTCCTACGACAGCGCACCGAGTAGCATGATCGAATTCCAGAGCGAATTGAGCACTGCGATTGCTGAGCAGATCCGTCTCCGCCTGTCTCCAGAGCGCCTGAGCGCCTTGGCGCGCAGGCATACGCGGGACGCGGAAGCTTACGATCTCTACCTACGGGGGCGTTACTTCTGGAACCAACTCTCTCCTGTTACGACGAAGAGGGCGATGGAATATTACGCCCAGGCGACGGTGAGAGATCCAGAGTATGCGCTCGCGTGGTCCGGCATCGCGGACGCCTATTCGACCAGCCCGATCAACGGCGACGCCTTCCCGCTCCAGGTGTGGCCGCGGGCCCGCGATGCTGCTGGGCATGCGATCGCCGCGGAGCCGCAACTGCCTGAGACACAGACATCGCTGGGATTTGTGAAGTTCTGGTTCGATTGGGAATGGGGTGCCGCTGAGGCGGCGTTTCGCAAGTCCGTCGAATTGGATTCGAGCTATTCTCTCGCACACCGCATGCTGGGCATATTGCTCGGCCACATGGGGAGGCACGACGAGGCGACCCGGTCGGTACGTCGCGCGCGCGAACTTGACCCTCTTAACTCGGCGAACCATGCACTCTCAGCGCAAGTAGCGTTCGCGGCCCGCGATTTTTCAGCAGCGGTGCAGTTCGCACGACAGGCGGTCATGATCGACCCGGAATTCTGGATCGGCAACTTCCAGCTTGCGCAGGCATACGAGCAACTGGGCGGTACAGACCTGGCGCTGGATGCACTCAACAAAGCAGGCCGCTTCAGCGGCGGAAACAGCAAGGCGATCGCGCTTCGCGGCTACATCTTAGCTAAGGTGGGAAAGACTACCGAGGCGCAGGAGGCGCTGAACACTCTCGAAGCCGTCTCCCGCGAACGATTCATTCCGCCCCACGCTATGGCACTTGTGCACGCCGGATTGGGCCACAGAGACGCTGCTTTGGAGTGGCTCGAACGTGCCCTTGAGGCGCGGGATGTGCACCTCATAGTCGCCGCAATCGACCCAAAGTGGGATTCCTTCCGGGCTGATGCGCGGTTCCAATCGGTCATGCGGCGCTGCGGCTTTGTTCCCCAAAGATGACGTGGAAGCGATCTATGCGCCGTGGCACTTCTTGAATTTCTTGCCGGAGCCGCAGGGACATAGCTCATTGCGTCCCACCTGCTCGCCCGTGCGACGCGGCGCAACTTCCTGCTTGATGCCCCCACCCGCCATGCGGGCGGCATCGAGTTCCCGTTGCTTTTTGCGAAGGAACTCCTTCTCGAAGTTGTCCATGGAGGTCTTGCCGCCGCCGTTCGAACTCGTTCCTGCTCTTTGCGTATTCTGCACCGCGTCCGGTTGCGGTGCAGGTTCGATGAACTCGTGCTCTGGAGCCGGAGCGGCGATCTGAGGCGTGAACTGCGGAGGCTCTCCCGGTGTGATCTCACGCCGAACGACAGAGCCCGGCGGCATGATCTCGTTGCCCTGCGCATCGAGGATCTGCATCAGGTACAGGAAGCGGACCGTCTCTTCCTGGAAGCGGCTCATCATCGCCTCGAACATGTCGAACGATTCTTTCTTGTACTCGACCAGTGGATCGTGCTGTCCGTAACCGCGGAGACCGATACCTTCTTTGAGATGGTCCATGGCGAGCAGATGGTCTTTCCACAGCCCGTCGAGGACGCTCAGCATGATCATGCGCTCGTGATAGCGCATCGCGTCTGCGTTGATGAGCGCCTCTTTCGCGTCGTAGCGCAGCTTTAGGCGCTCGAAGACCTGGTCCCCCATCTCCTGCCGGTTCATCTTGGGGAGATCGAGTTCTTCGCGGTTCACGTCCACGCCGAACTGAGTGAAGATCTGCTGCTTCATCGGCTCCAGGTCCCACTGATCGGGGTGGATATCTTTCGGAGCGTACTTGTCGATCAGTCCGGCGAGGATGTCGGCGACAAACTCCTCAAGGATCATCTCCTTCTGGTTCTCGCCTTCAAGCAGTTGTCGGCGCAAGCCATAGACCGCCTCGCGCTGCTTGTTCATCACATCGTCGTATTCGAGAACGTGCTTACGCGCTTCGAAATGCTGCGCTTCAACCGCCTTTTGCGCTGCTTCGATGCGGCGGCTGATGAGCCCCGACTCGATTGGAACGCCCTCTTCCATCCCTAGCCGCTGGAGCAGGGTAGAGACCCACTCTTTCGCGAAGATGCGCATCAGGTCATCTTCAAGTGAGAGATAGAAGCGGGAACTGCCGGGATCGCCCTGGCGTCCGGCGCGTCCGCGAAGTTGGTTATCGATACGCCGCGACTCGTGGCGTTCGGTACCGAGTATGTGGAGTCCGCCTGCCTGATTCACGCGATCACGGTCTTCGACTACCTGCTGCTCGTACTTCCGGATCACCTGGTTGAATTGCTCGGTTGCGATCTCGTATTCCGCGCCGGAGTAGTAGAAACGCATCAAGCCCATGGATGCGCCCAACGATTCAATGTCTCCGCTATCGAATTCGACGGAGCGTGCAGCGCCGGTCTTTACCGACTCCTGCCGCGCCAGGAACTCTGCGTTGCCGCCCAGGACGATGTCCGTGCCTCGGCCAGCCATATTGGTAGCGATTGTGACAGCGCCGAAACGGCCTGCCTGAGCCACGATCTCCGCTTCGCGCTCGTGATACTTCGCATTCAGGACGACGTGCTTCACGCCCTTCTTCTTGAGCAACTCCGAGAGATACTCCGACTTCTCGATAGAGATCGTTCCCACCAACACCGGCTGTCCCGTCTTGTGCAGGTTCTCTATCTCGTCGGCGGCTGCATTGAACTTTTCACGGACAGTCCGGTAAACGACGTCGGCGTACTCCTTGCGCAGCATCTTGCGGTTGGTCGGAATCACGACGATCTCGAGCTTGTAAATCTTTTCAAACTCGGCTGCTTCGGTCTCGGCGGTGCCGGTCATGCCGGCTAGTTTGCCGAACATACGGAAGTAATTCTGGAAGGTGATGGTCGCAAGCGTCTGGTTCTCACGCTCGATCTTCACGCCCTCTTTGGCTTCGACCGATTGATGCAGTCCATCGGACCAGCGGCGGCCCGGCATGAGGCGCCCGGTGAATTCATCCACGATGATGACTTCACCGTCTTTGATGACATATTCGACATCGCGGCGGTAGAGGTTGTGCGCCTTAATGGCCGTCTCGACGTGATGCTTGAGGTCCCAGTTTTCGACTTCAGCGATATTGCCGATACCGAGCAGTTTCTCGATCTTCTCCCAGCCCTCGTCTGTGACGGAGATCGTCTTGTGCTTCTCGTCCACGACGTAATCGCCGGTCAGGATCTTGTCCTGGTCGAGTCCACGGTCGATCTCTTCGCCCTTCTCCAGACCAGGGATGATGCGGTTGACCTTGTAATACTTGTCAGTCGATTCTTCGCTTTGGCCGGAGATGATAAGCGGCGTGCGGGCTTCATCGATCAGGATCGAATCGACTTCATCGACGATTGCAAAATGATGGCCGCGCTGCACGAAGTCCTTGAGATCGAACTTCATGTTGTCGCGCAGATAGTCGAATCCGAATTCGTTGTTTGTGCCGTAAGTGACGTCCGCGGAGTAAGCGTGCTTCCGCTCCTCATCGCTGAGGTCATGGACGATGACGCCCACCGTCAATCCGAGGAAGGTATAGATCTTGCCCATCCATTCGGCGTCGCGTTTGGCGAGGTAGTCGTTCACGGTCACGACGTGGACGCCGCGGCCTGCGAGTGCGTTGAGATATACAGGCAGCGTAGCAACAAGCGTCTTGCCTTCACCGGTCTTCATCTCGGCGATGCGTCCCGAGTGGAGCACCATGCCGCCGATAAGTTGAACGTCGAAGTGGCGCATGTTGACGACGCGCTTGCCAGCTTCGCGCACGACCGCGAACGCTTCTGGCAGAATGTCGTCCAGAACGCCCTGCAGCGCCTCCTTCTGGGCTTTGTCGAGCTTGGTTCCAGAGGTGAGGATGTGTTCAGCATCCGGGCGGGAGGATAGCGCCTCGCGGATGCGGTGGCGGAACTCGTCCGTCTTTGCACGCAATTCGGCGTCCGAGAGCTTTTGAACGTCGGGTTCGAGTGAATTGATAAGCTCGACGTTCGGCGCCAGGCGCTTTACTTCGCGCTCATTCTTGGTACCGAATACTTTTGAAAACAGGTTACCGATCAATGTAGAAGGTCCTTTTATGACGCGGCGGGAGATGCCACAGTCCAACACTCTATTCTAATGGATTCGCGCGCAGGTATTAAGGCGCAAAGGGTAAATTGCGTCAGACCGGGACTACGGAGCGGGGGAGCCGCCCGATTTCGCCCATCCCTCGATCTCACCCGTGAGCCGCATGAGTTGCAGGCGCGCCTGCTGGTAGTTGAATCGGGCATCAAGCATTGCAGCATGCTTGTCCACCTCGGCAAGCTGCGCGTTTTCAAGGTCCTTCGGAGAAGCCTGTCCGCTCTCATTGCGTGCGCGCGAGGTGGCGGTGTCGCTTTGCGCAAGCTGTAGTTCGAGCTGCGAGACCTCCTCCGCCTGCGCAAGCTGCTGCGCCGCGCGCTGAAGGCGCAGGATGTCCGCGGCAATCAGGTCGCGTGTGTCCTCTGCCTGATCGTGCGCCTTATGTGCTTCGGCAGCAGCCTCCTGATATTTGGCGCGCTGAGAAAAATTCAACACAGGAATCTTGATCTCGACGCCGAACAGCCCGTTGTTACGTTGAAAATTCTTGTAATACTGGCTGTAATTGTTGATGGCGTTCGAGAACAGCGCGTACTGTCCGATCAGGTTGATCTGCGGATACAGTTGCTTTCGTTCCCCATGAGCTGTGTGGTCCTTGGCAATCGCGTCGTCCTGCGCAGCGCGCGCCGAGAGGGAATCATCGGCGAGCTTAGTGGTGTCTGCCGCTTCGGGTAAGGCGGGCATCGCAGGCATCGAGTCACTGACCGTGGCGAGTCCGAGGGCTGGTACTCCCGTCAACTGCGAGAGGCGGAGCCGCAGCAGATCAGCTTCGCTGTCCACCTGTGAACGCTTCAGCCGTACCCGGGCAAAGGTCAGTTTGGCGCGAGTCTCTTCGATAGCAGGCTCGATTCCCGCCTGAATTCTCTGCTGGGCGATGCCAAGGGCGCGTGACGCGCTCTCCTCCTCGCTCTTGAGCAGCGCCAGCGCTGTCAGATGACGATCGAGATCGGCGTAGGCGACCGCCGTGTCGAGGATGACCTGTTGGCGCTTGTCCCTCAGAAAAAGGTCGCTGGCGTTGATCTCAAAGGTCGCTGCTCGCAGATATTCGCGCTGCGCCGGATTGTAAAGAAGGCTGTAACTCGTAATGTTGAAGACCGAGGGTGTCCCCAAGGGAAACCCGAAGGTATACGCCGCACCGGAGCCAAGTGTCACCTGCGGAATGTAGGCGTCCCGCACCTCGAGGTAGGCTTTCCGCACGCGCTGTGCATCGTCCCGCGCGATCGAGACGGTCTTCGCGTTACGGATAGCCAGGTCCACCGCTTGCTGAAAGCTGATCTGTTCGCCGGTTGCCGCGGGCGCCAGTACCATCATCACCACAGCAATCGTTAGCAGATAACGGGTCACGAAGAAAATTGTAAATGAGTTAACCCCGCCCAACGGTAACGGATCGTTTACCTCGGCCTATGAAATGTGTTCTGCTGCTAACGTGCGGGTCAATGCATACATACTGGCCGGCGGTGCTAGTTCGAGGATGGGCCGCGACAAGGGGCTGCTCGAAGTCGGCGGAGAGACGTTGATCGAACGTGCCATCTCCTCGGTTTGCAGCATAGCGGATGAGGTGAAGTTGGTCGGCGATCATCCTCATCTCGAACGCTTCGGACGCACAGTTCAGGACCAGTTTCGAGGTTGTGGTCCACTGGGAGGCGTGCATGCGGCGCTGTTGGATAGCGATTCCGAGTGGAACCTGTTATTTGCCGTAGACCAGATATGGGCGTCCTCAGGCTTGCTTCCGCTGCTGGTTGCGCGGGCGGAATCGGCTCCAGAGAATTGCCTGGTTATCGTCCCCAAGATAGAGGGCCGCGCTCAGCCACTCTGTGCTATGTATCGTAGGGCATTTGCACATTTGGCAGCGCCAGCGCTGAAGGCCGGAGAATTCGAGATAAAAAGGCTATTCGAGTCAGCACATGCCATTGTTTTAGATGAGCAGGAGTTCGAGCGGGCAGGCGTGCCGCCACCGAAATTGCACAATGTCAACATGCCTGAAGATTTTGCGATGTTGAAGCGCCGCATCGAAGGGGAAGGGGAGCCGGGTCCATGAGCGTCGAGCAGAAGAAGCCTTATATCGAGTTCGAGCATGTTTCGAAATCGTTCGGCGATTTGTGCGTGCTCGATGATGTCTCGTTTGGCGTCTACCCCGGTGAGACGCTCTGCATATTGGGTCGCAGCGGCGTCGGCAAGTCCGTGGCCCTGCACCACATCATGGGATTTCTAAAGCCAGATTCCGGTCGCATTATCGTTGCCTACGAAGACATCACCGCGTATCCCGAAGTAGAACTGGAGCGGATCCGCAAGAAGGTCACGATGGTCTTCCAGAATGGCGCTCTCTTCGATTCCTTGTCCGTTGGAGAGAACGTTGCGTTTCCTCTTCGCGAGCGGCGCGATTTGAAGGAGGACGAGATCTTTCAGATCGTTGACGGCCTTCTCGAGATGGTGGGCGTGAAAGAGATGGGCGATCTGCTTCCTTCTGACCTCTCCACCGGGATGAAGCGTTCAGTGGCGATTGCTCGCGCACTGGCGGCGCAGCCTGAGGCCGTCCTCTATGACGAGCCGACAACGATGGTCGATCCCCTGATGGCGCAGCTGCTTGGCGATCTGATTCAAAAGCTCAAGATCCAGTTGAAGCTCACGTCGATCGTAGTGACCCATGACATGCGCCTGGCGAAGAAGCTGGCGGACCGCATCGTCTTTCTGCATGAGGCGAAAGCGATCTTCTTCGGTACCCCCGACGAAATGGAGAAGTCAGAGATCGATATCATTCGTGAGTTCCTGGAGCTGGATGAGTTGGTATTACCGGTTTGAGATCATTGAGGCCGATATTGCGGGAAGATGTCGAAACCGTCTCTCCCAGGCAACGAACAGTGTCAGTGACACCGCGACCAGCGCAATGCACAGTCCGATCCACAGGCCCACGACGCCGAGATGAAAATGAAAACAGAGAAGTGCTCCCACCGGTAGACCCAACGCCCAGTATCCAACGAGGCTGGTGAACATTGGCAGGCTCGTATCGCCGATGCCACGCAGCGCGCCGGTCATGACCGCCTGCAGACCGTCGAAAAGCTGAAAAACCGCAGCGATGAGCATCAGTTGCGCTCCGGCGGCAATGACCTTCTGGTCGGGTGAAAATATGCGTGCGAATGCTCGCGGTTGCCACCAGAAGGCAATGGCGGCGATGAGCATGAAACCGCATCCCAGCAGGATGGCGGCGTGCCCGGCTCTATGTGCCGATCTTTCGTCTCCACGGCCCCATGCGTTGCCAGTGCGCACTGCGGCGGCTGAGGCAATCCCCAGCGGGACCATGTAGCTGCAGGCAGCGCAGTTGAGCGCGATTTGGTGCGCCGCCAGCGGCAGCGCTCCGAGCTTTCCCGCAAGGATTCCGGTCGCAGTGAAGACGGCAATCTCGAAGAGTATCTGGCTCGCCGCCGGCAGTCCCAGGCCGAGCAGTCTGCGCAGGCGCAGAAAATCTATACGCCACGAACTCGACCAGAACTGCAGACGGTCTCTCAGATCGTAGTAAACCACTGCGCCTAGAAGAAGCAGCGCCATGTACACGCGTGCCCAGCAGGTGGACCATCCTGAACCGGCGAGTCCCATGCCGCCGATGTTCAGCCCGCGCCAACTGTGGGGAAAAATCAGCAGCCAGTTGAATCCGAAGTTGATCAGGTTTGCCGTCACCAGCGCGAACATCACCACGGCGACGTGATGCAACGCCTGCAGATAGCGTCGTAGTGCGAAATACAGCAATAGCGGCGGCAAAGAAAAATTCAATGCGCTTAGAAACAGGCGAGTCTGGCTGACCAGTTCCGCCGAAATGCCGAACTGGGCCAGCAGGGCGGGGCCAAAGTAGTTGAACAGCATCGCAGGGGCAACCAGCGCCGCGGCAAGGTAGAGTGCCTGGACGAGCGAATGATTGCAATCGCGCACATCACCCCGCCCGTAGGCCTGTGCCACCAGCGTATCGAGGCCGAAGAGCAGGCCTCCGCTGAATATGGAGACGGTATAGAAGAGTCCGCTGCCGAGCGACGTCGCCCCGATAGCGACCGGACTGTTGGGCAGCCTGCCTACCATGATGGTGTCCACGATGGACATCGCCATCCATCCAAGCTCACCAACCGCCAGCGGCGCAGCCAACCTCAGCATAGGACCAAGTTCTGTGCGCAATGTCGATGGAGACGGCATGTCGGCGTCTTGAAAGGCTAGCATTTGTCGAGAAAGGGCAAGGTGTTAGGGGCTAGGTTTTAGGTGCTAGGGAAGAGGGAAAAGGGATGGGGTAGACCCCGGCATTTATGCCGGGGATGCGAGGCGAACTCGACGCGCCTTTTAGGCGCTGAGGTGAATTGGCACTCCCTCATGACTTGTCATTGCGAGCGCAGCGAAGCAACCTTGCGTTTTGCCTTGAACGCGCGGAGCGCGTGGCTTCAGCCGCGGCGGAGCTGCTTCGTACCGCCCCGATAGACCCCCGGCTTTAGCCGGGGGAATCAGCCATTCATGAGGCGCTTGGGCTGAATTAAAAAATTGGTTGAGGCAGGGGCTCTAAACGATTGACCTAAACAATTTTAATCAGGTCCTCGTCCTCGTTCTCGCGCGCTGCCAGTTCGGCAGTGATTCGCTTGGCAAGTTCATAGAACGACTTCGCATTCGGAGATCCCTCTCCCCCCAGCGCTACTGGCAGACCAGTGTCTCCGCCGCGCCGGATACTCGGATCGAGATCCACTGCGCCGAGGAACGGCAGACCGAACTGCCGCGCCGTCTTCTCCACCCCGCCCTTCGAGAAGATGTCGATCTCGTGCTGGCAGTGTGGACAGATGAAATTGCTCATGTTCTCGACGATGCCGAGCACGTCCACCTTCACCTGTTTGAACATCTCGATCGCCTTGCGCGCATCCTGCAGTGACACATCGGACGGGGTCGAGACCACGATCGCTCCGGTGAGGGGGACAGTCTGCACCAGCGAGATCACCACATCGCCCGTCCCCGGGGGAAGGTCGACGATCAGGTAATCCAGCGTGCCCCAATCCACCTGCTGCAGGAACTGGCGGATCACCGAGTGCAGCATCGGTCCGCGCCACACCAACGGCTTGTCTCCCGGATTGATGAACCCCACCGAGATCACCTTGAGTCCGTGGGCAGTGAGCGGCTCGATCCGGTTCTCGGCCAGCACCTTGGGTGGCATGTTCGCACCCACCATCAACGGCACATTCGGACCGTAGATGTCAGCGTCGAGCAGTCCCACCCTATAACCGAGCTTAGAGAGCGCGACCGATAGATTGACGGCAGTCGTGGTCTTCCCGACTCCGCCCTTTCCCGATCCGACTGCAATGATATTGGCCACACCAGCAAGCTTGGTGGGCGTTGGCATCTGTGGTTGTCCGTGGGCCATGATCTTTCATTGTAGCTGGGAGGAGCTAGGTGTTAGCGGCTAGGTTCTAGGTGCTAGGGAAGAGGGATAAGGGATGACGTAGACCTCGGCATTTATGCCGGGGGATCAGCACGCCTCTTCGAATTGTCATTGCGAGCGCAGCGAAGCAACCTTGCGTTTGTCGTTTGAACGCGCGGAGCGCGTGGCTTCAGCCCGGCGGAGATGCCTCGTTCCATCGCCTCCTTATGGCTTGTCACTTATGGCTTGTCATTGCGAGGAGCGGAGCGACGAAGCAACCTTGCATTTTTGCGTTTGAACGCGCGCAGCGCGTGGCTTCAGCCCGGGCGGAGCTGCTTCGGTCCCATCACGGCGCCTTTAGGCGCTGGGTCCACGCCAGCGGACACTTTTCCACACCCCAAAACACCACCCCTGTGGAAACTTCGATCCCCCTGTGCAAATCCACCATTTTGGGCAGCAAAAAACCTGTCAATACCCCCAATTTGTGGAAATCTTCCTAATTTCCACAATCGAAAGTGGATATAAAGTTCCCCTAATTCAGTATGAAACTACCCCGAAGTTGCTAGAATTGTAAGTAGAAGATATCTAGAAAATAAGCACGCCTACACGGCGTGCTTTCTTATTTCCGGCACCATGTATCGTCCTGTCATCCCGACGCAGGAGGGATCTTCCTCGCCGTCAAACAGGCATTCACTCAAAACAAAGCACTTGCTCAGGGATCTCAGGGATCTCCCGGGATCACCCCAACCTAAGTCACTGATTCCAAAGATTCACACCCAGAGGGGGATACCCAGCCATGTGGAATGCAAGGAGCTGGAGCCTGGTCTGACGCTCCCTTTATCCGAGCAGGTGCAAGAACTTGCCTGGATTATTGTCGAAACCGGGGAAGACGGTCGCAAGGTCGCGGTTGTTCAGGTGGCGATACACGGCCTCGCCAAGAACACGGCGGAAGTCCGTGGTAAGAGCGAGGTCGCGTCCCTCGTAGAGCTGTTCGGGAGCTAAGCCCGGCCAGTTACCATACATGCGGCCACCCTTGACGGGACCGCCCAAAACGAACATGACGTTCGCGTGCCCGTGATCGGTGCCACCGGTGCCGTTCTGACGGGCGGTGCGTCCAAACTCCGACATGGAGACGATCACGGTGTTCTCCGCGAGATCACCGAGGTCGGTCCACAAGGCTGAAATAGCGCCGGAGAAATCTTTCAGCAGGTTCGAGAGCTGTCCGTTGACGTTGCCTTCGTTGACGTGGTGGTCCCATCCGCCGATGTCACAGAAGGCGACTTCTACGCCGAGATCGGCCTTCATGAGTTGGGCGACCTGTTTGAGCTGGTCGCCGAAGCGTCCACGAGGATAGTTCGCTCCGGGTGCGGGTGTGTACTGAGCGGGGTTCGCCTCCTTCAACATCTTCACCGCTTCAAAGGTATCGTTGCCGGTACCGTGCAGGACGGTGTCAACCGATCCGGCATACATAGCCTCGAAGGTGCTGGAGACGGACTGGACGGCGGGGTTGTTGTTCTTCAGTCCTCCCACTCCGAACTCGCTGATATTGCTGATCGCCACGGCAGGAATTTTGCCGGTGAGCGTACGCGGCAGCCCAGCATTGGTCAGCGCGACAGCCTGGAAGGGCGAGGGCTTCGTGCGCGAATGGGCGTCGATATCGGCGAGGGCACGATTGAGCCATCCGTCGTCGGTGGACTTGAGCCCGGGTGTGCCCGACTCCATGTAGTCCTGAGCGTCAAAGTGCGACCGCGTTGTGTCGGGGGAACCCGCGGCGTGGATGATGGCGAGGTGCTTCTGGTCCCAGAGGGGCTTGAACGAAGAGAGCGAAGGATGGAGGCCGAAGAGCCCGTCCAGGTCGATCGCAGAGAGCGCGCCCGTACTAGGACGCGGGATGGCGATAGAGGAGCGCAACTGATAATAGTGCGGGTCTCCGTGGGGCACGACGATGTTGAGTCCGTCCGCTGCGCCCCGCTGGAAGAGCACGATGAGGCGTTTTGAATTTTTAGAGCCGCCGAAACGCGATTGCGTCTCTATGCCATACATCGCACGCGTGAGAAAGCCGGGTATCGCGGTGGTAGCGACGAGCGTCATCGCGCTGTTCTTGAGGAAGATTCGACGAGTCGTGCTCATGTGCGTGCTCCTATGCTAACGGCGTTGGAATTCGGGTGACCCTAATATCAATCCAATGGCAAGGGCGTCGCGCGTTGGAGTGCCCGGTCTGATGTTCACGATCTTGCGCGGACGCATGGCCTGGCCTGACGTAGCCAATGCTTCGTCGTCGCTGAGGCGCGAATTCGTAGCGGCATCATTGGCGGCGGTGTTGGCGCGGGCGGCGAAGGTAGGGTCCTCCAACTCGCGCTCGATGGTGGCATGCGTTTGTGCGGAGAGCTCTCCGCCCAGGACGCGCGCTTCGAGCGTTCCCAAACTGTTGCCATCCGCCGGAACCAGCGTCTGTGGATTGATCGTGACGCCAGGAATCTTGCCGGAGGCGAGCGCAAGGGAGAAGTTAAAGCGGGCAAGCAAGGCCGCGGAGTTCACCCATGCGTCGGCTTTCATCGCGTATCCGGTGGGGGGCTGCATGCCGTAGAGCGGCATGCCCATCTTATTGAGTTGCTGCGCCAGTGGCTGCGCATTGGTGACATCAGCACCGGTGGCGCGCAGTCCACTGACGACAAATTCAAGAGGAGTCTTGACCTTGGCGCGGTATGCGTCCTTCGACCAGAATTCGGGGGACTTGTACATCGTGCGCAACACCTCGCGAATGTCTCCGTCGGTATGCAGGAAGGTCTGGGCCATGCTCGCCACGAGCGTTTGCGGCGGATCGTCGGCGACGAAGCGCATCGCAATCTTCCTGGAGATGAAATGCGCGGTGGCCGGGCTGTGAGCGAGCATGTCGAGCGCTTTCAGCCCCTCTTTCTCGCCGTCATCCTTGAAACGCTTGCCAAGGACGATCTTCTCTCCGGGCTCGTGCCATTCGGGCCGATATTCGAATGTCGCGTCGCCGGTCTTGGGAGGAGTGATGGTCCATCCGGTGAGCACCTTTGCGAGTTGTGTCACGTCCTGCTGAGAGTATCCGCCGTCCACGCCCAGGGTGTGCAATTCCATGACCTCGCGGGCGTAGTTCTCGTTTAGACCGGAAAGCTTCTTCGCCTGGGGTTTCGTCTGTGGCATCGGACGCGGGAATGTTATGCCACCGAAGCGAGGGTTGGAGCCAAAGCGAGCGGGGGAACGGAAGCGGGCGTTCTGGCGAGGTGGGCGCCTTCCGCCATTGCGGGCGGAATCGGAGTCGGGGCCGATGGACTCTGCATTATCAAGATAGAAGAGCATCGCCGGAGACTTCGCGGTCGCAAGAAGAAGGTCCTTAAATTTACCCAGTGCATGCGGACGTATCACGTCGCGCTCATAGGAGGTCAGAAGGTAGCGTTCCTGGCCCTTGTTGATGAAGATGTTGAAGTGGTTCAGCCAGAAGTCGGTCATCACCTCTTCGAGTTGCCGGTTGCTGTATGTCTCACGCAATAGTTTTGCCTGTAGCAATTCGGTGGTAACGACGGCGGCGGGGTTTCCGGTGAGGGCGATGACCTCTTCGCGCTGCCTGGGAGTGAACTCGGCGAAGACTTGCTGGCGTTCATCCTGGGAGAGCGCACGGAACATCGCCATCCGTTCGCCGTCGGGGAGATTGAGGATCATCTTGTAGCGGTCGTCTGAAGATCTTGAGAGGAAAGAATCGCGATCGGCGCGGCCTGCGGTTCGTTCTTCGGGAGAGATGCGTGCCGCAGCCTTCTTCTGTTGTGTAGAAGTGGTGTCGGCGTTGACCAGCATTTTCTCGTCATCGTTATTCTGAGCGCCATCGACATTCTGCTTCTTTGCCGCCTCGCGCTGACGATAACGCTCGACCGCTGCTTCATAGATGGCGCGCTTTTCGGAGTCGAAGAGCGGCATCCCCAGTTTGCCCTGCGCGATCTGGCGAATCATCTGCGGGGTCGGATAGTTGCTGGCGATCTCGCGAGTGGACATCTTCAAGGTACGGAATCCGGCAAGTTTGGCGTCGGAGAGATCGTCTTTGATGGATTCGGGATGAAGCTGCTGCTCGAACCATTTGTCGAGTCCCATCGCGCGCACTTGATCGGCCTGACCGGGAGTCGTGCCGAAGGTGAAGCGGTCGAGTGCATGCAGGATCCGCTGATTGTCGTCGAGTGCGGTTGCGGGGGCCTTGGCCTTCTTGTCCCTGGCGGCGAGATAAGCGGAGGAGCCAGCAAGAAGCGATGTCGTTAGAAGGACGGCGACGGTGATGCGGTGGTGACGATGCATGGCTTCCCCATAAACAGTTTGGGCGAAGCGGGAGCCGCGACGCTTAGGACGTTAAACCTAATCCGCGGGAAAAAGTTGCGGCAGTGCAGATTGCTGCTTTGAGTGGAACCAGAGAAGGGCTTCTCGCTCGACGGCCTTGATCCAGGCAGCTTTTGCATCGGCATAAGCCCCTGTGTCGTTGGGATGGAGCTGCTGACAGAGCAGCTTCTCCGCCTCATACTTGCGCGCTTTTTCTGGGAATGCCCGAAGGTAATCGCGAAAAGCAAGGTGACGGTCGATATCGGGAGATTCCGCCAGAAAACAGTGAATGTTCGCGATCCTGCGGTCCGTGGCGTGATCGATGAGGGTACAGAACCTTCTTCCCACAATTCCGAACTCCCCCCACCAACTGTAGCCAGCAGCACGAATTCGAAGCTCCGCCTGGTCGAGTTCATCGAGATCGCGCACGACCGGTGTCAGATCGATGACCGGCTTCGCGAGAATGTCAGGGATGGAGGTGGAACCAATGTGGTGAATCGCAATAGCATTCTCGCCCAGCAGTTCGCGAAAGCGGGATGCCTCGCGTTCGGCCGCCCACTTCCACTCCTCAGAATGCGGCTTCAACTCGACTGCATATTGAGGCATAGGTCAGAAATGGAGGCGAAGGTCCCTGAAGCGTGCGAGCTTCATCAAGGTCTGCTGCGGCGTGGGTGGTGTCGCAAGCTCTTCGTGTTCAAGCACCCAAGTATTGTCGTGAGGGATAAAGGCGGCGTTGAGCCCGGCGGCGAGCGATGGATTTATGTCAGATTTTGGGCTGTTGCCGATCATCCATGTTTCACGTGGATCGAAGGCGTTAAGTGTGAGGATGGTGCGGTAAGCATCCGTATTCTTCTCGGCAAGGACCTCAATCGCACGGAAATAGTGTGAGATTCCGGACTGATCGACTTTGCGACGCTGCTCCTCGCCGTCCCCTTTGGTGACAACGTAAAGTGAGTGGCGGGTGGAGAGGTAGGCCAGCGTATCGGCGACTCCATCGATCAGTTCGATGGAATGCTCGGCGATTCGCTGCGCGAATCCGGTGATGGTGGTGTGAATGGAATCTGTAACCGGCTCGACGGAGAGGCGCTCGAATGCAATGACGAGCGCACGGGCGAAGGACTTCAGTCCGTATCCGTGCCGCTTGATGTTTTCGCGCTCGACATCGTTGATGACGTGGCGCACCTCTGAAGGGGACATCTCTTTGTGCTCGAGAAAGCTGATGAAATCAGCAAGCGCGCGCTCAAAGTAGATGTTGTTTTCCCAAAGAGTGTCGTCGGCGTCGATGAGCAGGATGGGCATGAGGCATTTGTAATTTGGTAATTTGTGATTTGGTGATTGAAAAAGCAAAATCGGTAAATTAACAAATCACAAATGTTATTCCACCCAGTCCATTTTGGGTTTCTTGGTGATGATGCCGGCGTCGTAGCCCATGTTGAGGAGCTTTTCGATGGCTTCGCGGCCGTCTGTTCCGTAGTCGATGGTGCGTTCGTTCACATACATGCCGACGAAGCGGTTAGCCATGGCGGGGTCGAGATCACGTGCAAACTGCATGGCATATTCGAGGGCTTCGTCGCGGTGGTCCAGGCCATACTGGATGCTGTCTTTGAGCGCCTGTCCGCAGGAGGACATGAGTTCGCGGCCGAGATCGCGGCGAATGGCGTTGCCGCCGAGCGGTAGCGGCAGCCCGGTAAGATCGCGCCACCAGATGCCGAGATCGAGAACCTTATGAAGTCCGTCACGACTGTAAGTGAGTTGACCTTCGTGGATGATGAGTCCGGCTTCGTAGTCACCTCTCTGGATGGCCGGAATGATCTGGTCGAAGGGGACGATCTCAGTCTCGATCTCAGGGGCGCAAAGCTTGAGCGTGAGATAGGCGGTAGTGAGCATGCCAGGAATGGCGATCTTCTTTTTCCTGACCTCATCGAGGGTGATTGGACGCGATGAGACGATCATCGGTCCGTAGCCCTCACCGACGCTGCCTCCCGAGGCGAGCAGGGCATATTTATCCTGCAGATAGGGATAGGCGTGGAACGAGATCGCAGTGATGTCGTAAAAGCCTTCCTTCGCCTTCTGGTTCAGAGTCTCGATATCGCAAAGGGTGTGGTTGAACTTGAGGCCGGACACACGCACCTTATTGGTAGCGAGGCCGTAGAACATGAAGGCGTCGTCGGAGTCGGGGCTGTGCGCAACGCTAATATCACGCACCTGAGTAGAGACAATGGCGGACATACTTCCTACAGCTTACCTTGTTTTTTTCGACCTTGGTTTGTGGAAGACGCGACGGACGCGAGTTATGGAGTAAAGCCGACCGATTTCCAGAGCGGGGCAGTGTCATACAGAACACCGTTCGCGACGACGCGATGAATGGTCCGAATGTTGTGGATGTCGTCCAGAGGATTGGCGTCGAGAATATCGAAGTCGGCACGCTTTCCCGGGGCGACCGTGCCGGACTCGGAATCCACCTTCATCACACGCGCCGGCACGATGGTCGCTGCCTGCAGGGCTTCGAGTGGTGTGAATCCGGCTTCGACGTAAAGCTCGAGTTCACGATAGACCGAGTAGCCGGGCACGTTCTGATCTGTGCCGGCAACGATAGTGACACCTGCGCGGTGCAGTGCGGAGAGGATATCGAGTAGTTTCTGTCTTTGGATCTTTGCGCGGGCGGCGCCTTCGGGCGGGACCCCTGGGGTTTGAAATTGTTCGCGAAGCTCGGGAGCGACCTTGGCGATGCCGGGCTCTACGTCGGTCGGCGCCTGGGTAGATGGACGCAAAGAGGACTCGAGCAGCGAAAGCGTATCGTCGATGACGATCTTGTGGTCTTTCAGGAACTGAACCAGCTGCCGCCCGGCGGGTGAATTGATATCTACAGCTGCCCGAGCTTGCTCACGTTGCTCTGGTGTCGCCGTTTTTGGATCGAAATCTTTCGGCATCAGCGGCCTCAGCAGGAAGTGAAGGTGATTCACCTGGTCCATGCCGTCGTTGACACCTTCGTAGACATCCATTCCACGGGGGATGTGTCCGGTGACGGTCATGCCAAGCCGGTGCGCTTCGATGCAAATAGCCTTGACGTTTTCAGGGGTGACCGAACTGTAGATCTTCATTTGTTGGAAGCCGGCGTCGTGATACTTCCTGACCCACCTGGCGGCATCGGCGGACGAGTTGACGCGCTGGGTCGCGAGGGCCGTCGGACCATCTCCGTCAACGATGCCGGCGAGCAGGAGGTGAGGTCCGATTCCGGCGCCACGGTTGACCGCATCTCGAATCGAGGTGATGAAGTCGAATTCATTGCCGACGTCTCGTACGGTAGTCACGCCGGCAGCAAGATAGATCGGCCCCCACTCGACTTGTTCGTAGTGGGCGTGCATGTCCCAGAGTCCGGGGATGATGTACTTCCCGGGCACATCGATGCGGGTCGCGTCGGGAGGAACCTGAATGGAAGCTGCGGGGCCAACAGCGACGATCTTTCCGCCACTGGTGAGCACAGTGGCGTTGGCAATGGGTGCGCCGCCGGTACCATCGATCAGAGTGGCGCCCATGAATGCGAAGTTTCCGGTGGTTCTGCCCGGCAGATGCTGGCTCAGCTCGGTAAGCTCGGCCATCTCGTCCCGTGCGGCACTTGCGACGAACTGCGCGAGTGCGGGTTCGTAGTGATCGGAAACGGCTTCGAAGTGGTCGAATTCAGCATCGCGCGTGACCAGCGCGACGAGATTGTTATGGGCGTCCATCCACAGGGATTCGAGTCCCCAGACCAATCCCTTGACGCTATAACGCTCGACTTTTGCCTGTTCTCCGTCGATGTTAATGGTCTCCGAACCGCGATCTGTGATCTCCACTTCACCGGAAGGCAGCGTTGGTAACTTCGCGGGAGAGCCGTGTCCTTTCCAGTAACGCATGAGAGCCTGTTCGATGGCGACTGGTGCGTATCCGGAGATCGTGAAGAATCGTCCAGGTAAGGCAAGGGTCTCGATCTTCTTACCATCGCGCACGCGTGCGTCTGTCCCTATGACAGTGACCTCAGCGTCGATCTCGGAAGAGCGCGAGGTGTTTCCTTTTATCGTGAAGGATTGCGGGGTGTAGTCCGGGGCGAGATGCGCTCTTGCCTTGAGGGGGACGGGAGTGGATCGATCCGTGAACTTGAAATCGGTATCGAGATGCAGAACGTCACCCTGGCGAGTGGTGGTGTACGTCTCTTCTCCGATAGGTTGTTCGAATTTGTGCAGACGGAAGGTGCCTGTCTCAATGGTGGTGGGCGCGACTTGTGCCGCAGATGTGGCGGCAGATAGCAAAATCAAAACAATTGGTTGGAGTATCCGTTTCATCTTGAGCGCTTCTTCGCCCTTCCCGGCAGCAATCTGCCTCATGTTGCTCACGGCTTGGCTTCGCGAGCCATCGCCGCCTCCCTTGTTGTCCCACGGCGAGTACGAGCGGACTGCGTAACCGAGCGAAGCGAACGACAAAGTGGTCAGAACACCGAATGAGACCTCCATGGCGCTCCTTCCACCGATTGCCTGCCCAAGCATCGAGAGTGGCAGCGCCAAACCGCAAGCGACAGTAGTGAACCTCCGCCAACCAGAGAAGACGCGCGCGTCAAGAACACAGATTCCCACGCAAATCATGTAGATATGCCTTAACGGCCACGCCATATCCATCGCCATGAATATTCGGGAATCCGGCGGTGGCAGATGGTGCGAAAGTTCACCAAGCTGTTGGCATGCGGCCAGTCCCAATCCAACCATTTGAATGAGGAACACTGCGGTCGCGAACGCGCGGGAACCTGCTGCCCGGAGTTGACGTAAGCCAATGGCACTTGCCGTCCAACCGATCAGATACAAGAGGCCGAGCGTGCTCGTCAGGGGCGTGGACTGAAGATTGGATGTGTGGTTCGTCATCCTTACCAATCCTTCGATCGCGAGCATCGGAGCAAATACGATGCCCATGGTTCCGAGAACTCGATTGTTGAACCAAGCATCACGCATCACTGAAGCACCATTCCTATCTCCCTTAGGACTGCATAGGCCTGTTCGGCTGTCGATTCGTGCAGCTTACGCTAAACAAGATAATCTAGAGATTCACATTTTTGCGATCAATGACCAGAATACGATGACGATTCCCAACGAGAACCCGCAATCACGGGAGCGCTACGCTCCGCAGCCGATCGAAGAGAAGTGGGCGGCGCGCTGGGCGGCCGATCCGAAGCTCTATGCCGCGGACGCGGAGGACCAGTCGCGAAAGAAGTATTACGTGCTGGAGATGCTTCCTTATCCGTCAGGAGCGCTGCACATGGGACACGTGCGCAACTACGCTATCGGGGATGCGTTGGCGCGATTCATGTGGATGAACGGTTACAACGTGCTGCATCCGATGGGTTGGGACGCGTTTGGTCTGCCTGCGGAGAATGCGGCGATCAAAAACCAGACGCCTCCGCGCGAGTGGACGCTCAAGAACATCGCATTCATGAAGCAGCAGATGAAGCGGCTGGGCTTCAGCTACGACTGGTCACGCGAGATAACGACGTGCCTGCCGGAGTTCTACCGCTGGAACCAGTGGTTCTTTCTAAAACTGTATGAGCGCGGACTGGCATATCGCAAGCAGGCCAAGGTCAACTGGTGTCCTGAGTGTGGCACGGTACTGGCCAATGAGCAGGTGGTGAACGGGTGTTGCTGGAGGCACGAAGAGACGCCAGTCATCCAGAAATCGCTGGAGCAGTGGTTTGTGCGCACGACGCAGTACGCCGACGAGTTGCTCGATGGGCTGGACGCTCTCTCCGGCTGGCCGGAGAAGGTGCGGACGATGCAGCGCAACTGGATCGGCCGCAGCAAGGGAGCAGAGGTCACATTCAAGGTGGACGGTCCCATAGAGGGCTTTGGGGAGCGCCCGCAGATCGCAGTATTTACGACGCGCATCGATACGATCTTTGGCGCCACGTCTATCCAGTTGGCGCCCGAGCATCCGATGGTAGCGGCCCTTGTAGGCAATGATCCGCATCTGCATCATGAGGTGGAAGAGCTGATTGCGGAACAGAGAAAGGCGAAAGAGTCTGGAGATATCGGTTCTCTCGACAAACACGGGGTTGCGACCGGCAGGTTCGCTATCAATCCATTCAGCGACGAGAGGATGCCCATCTGGATCGCGAATTACGTGCTGATGGATTACGGCACAGGCGCAATCATGTCGGTCCCTGCACACGATGAACGTGATTACGAGTTCGCCAATAAATACAATCTGCCGATCAAGGTCGTCGTGCTGCCGCGCAAGGTAGAGGAACACGGAGAAGCTGAACCGACGCTACCATACAGCGAAGAAGAGAGCCTGTTGATGAACTCAGGAGACTACAGCGGACTCACGTGCGCTGAGGCACAGGAAAAGCTCGTTGCTGTCGCTGAACAGAAGGGCTTCGGTAAGAAGACCATAACGTACCGGTTGAAGGATTGGGGCATATCGCGGCAACGATATTGGGGTACGCCGATTCCGATGTTCTACTGCACGTCGTGCGGTGTGGTGCCGGTGCCGGAAGACCAGTTGCCGGTTTTGCTGCCGGAGAACGTTGAGATCACTCAGCAGGGAGGCTCTCCGTTGGCGAAGCTGCCCGAGTTCGTGAATGCGACGTGCCCCAAATGCGGAGGAACCGCGCGGCGAGAGACGGACACGATGGACACGTTCGTGGATTCCAGCTGGTATTTCTATCGCTATACCGATCCTAAGAATGACCGGGCGCCGTTCGATCCGGAGAAAGCCAACCACTTCTTTCCCATCGACCAATATATCGGTGGAGTGGAACATGCAATCCTGCACTTGATCTATTCGCGCTTCTGGACCAAGTTCATGCGCGATCTCGGCATGGTCAAGAACGACGAACCTGTGGAGAGGCTATTTACACAGGGCATGGTAGTGAAGAACGGCGCGAAGATGTCCAAGTCGAAGGGGAACGTCGTTTCTCCCGACGACATGATCGCGCAGTTTGGCGCCGACGCGACGCGCATGTATTCCTTGTTTGCCGCTCCTCCCGACCGTGACCTGGATTGGCAGGAAGCCGGCGTGGCCGGAGTCGCGCGCTTTCTGGCAAAGGTATTCCGTTTTGTTACGGAGAATGCTGCACAACCAGCAGCTGCTTCTCAGGGACAAGTGGAGCAATTGTCGCCTGAGGCGCGTCAGGTGCAGCGAAAACTGCACCAAACGATTCGGCGCATCACAACAGATTTCAGTGGACGGTGGCACTTCAACACCTCCATCGCTGCATTGATGGAACTGCTGAACGACTGCACGGCGGCACACGCAATTGCCGGCAACACACGAACTTCCGATGCATTTCGCACTGAGGTGTTGCAAAACATAGTGCTGCTGCTCGCGCCCTTTGCGCCCTATCTCTCGGCGGAGCTATGGGAGCTGGTAGGCGACGGTTCACCGCTGCTGCGACATCCGTGGCCGAAGTTCGACGAATCGCTGGCAAAAGACGACATCGTTGAATATGCGATTCAGGTGAACGGCAAATTGCGCAGCAAGATCACGGTTCCGGCTGGATCACCGGAAGAGGCGGTGAAAGTGGCGACGATGTCCGATGAGAAGACCCTTGCGGCGACGGCAGGGAAGACGATCGTGAAGGTCATCGTGATCGCAGGCAAGCTGGTCAATATCGTCGTGAAGTAGAGGCTTGTGTCGCTATGCAGACTTGCTGGATTGTCTTCGGGCAGTCTTACGTCCGCGGACGATGTCGTGGGACTGACTAACGTGACCTTTGGACGTGATAGCCAGTTGTACAGCGGAGTTGATCAGCGAAACGTGAGTGAAGGCCTGCGGGAAATTGCCCAGCATAAGCTTCTCTTTCGGATCGTACTCCTCGGCGTATAGTCCGAGGTCATTGGAACATGCCACGAGCCGCTTGAAGAGTTTGCGGCCTTCATCGATGTTTCCAGAGAGCATCAGATTGTCCGCATACCAGAAGCTGCAGGGCAGGAATGCTCCTTCGCCCGCCGCGCCTCCGTCGAGGTTCTTGTTACGCAGAACGAAGCCATCCGCCATGAGTTCGCTTGCGATAGCCCTGATCGTCGAATGAACCTTGCGGTCCTTAGGATTCAAGAGCCCCAGCAATGTAAGGCGCAGGACGGACGCATCGAGAGCGTCGCCTCCGTACGCCTGCACATAGCTGTGTTTGTCAGCGCTATAAGCTTTGTGGCGGAAATCTGCGCGAATCCCACGCAACGAGCGACGCCACGCCACAGGGACCCTCTTCTTGCGGTGCCTGGCGATCTCGATCCCACGTTCAAGCGCGAGCAAGCACATGCCCTGTGAGTACACGAAACGCCGCGGCTCAAATCGCGTTTCCCATATCCCCCGGTCGGGGGAGCGCCATTTCCTGCAGACTGTATCGAGAGCAGCGGAGATCATGGGCCATAGATCACGTTCAAAACTGAAACGGGCCTCATCCAGTTGAGTGTGGGTGAGCAGCAGACATATGCAATGGATCAACTCGCCGAAGATATCGAGTTGCAGCTGTTCCGCGGCCGCATTACCGACCCGGACTGGCTCCGAATTACGGTAGCCGGACAGATGCTTCAGATCCAATTCGCCAAGCGGATGCTCTCCAAAGATGGTGAAGAGAGTTGGGAAATCTTTCAGCTTGTGGATGGTTGCGTGTAGAAACTTAAAGAACCGGAATGCCTCGTCCACGAGATCAAGGCTGAGCAGGGAGACGAGTGTGAAGGTTGCATCGCGAAGCCACGTGTACCGGTAATCCCAGTTGTATGGGCCATGCAGTTTTTCGGGCAGGGAAGTCGTGGGTGCCGCGACGATCGCTCCGGTAGGCGAGAATTGGCAGAGTTTAAGAGTGATCGCGCTGCGTACGACAGCTTTGCGATAGTCACCCTTAAAGTTGACCTGCGCAGTCCACTCCTTCCAGTATTTGAGTGTGCGTTCTTCGAGCCAGAGCGCGTCTTCGACTCCGTGCCGCGTGAGATCGGCGGGCTGGCAAAAGGTCATCAGGATGGCAAGATGTTCACCCTTGCGCAGTTTGCGAGTGATCGATGTCTCGCGACCGTCAATGGTGATTCGTCCGCTATCTGCCTCGACCATCAGTTCTCGATCTGTAAGCTCATAGCGCGATTTGTAACCATCCAAGCGCGGTAACGTGCCTTTGTGCCGATGAACAAATCCCTTAGCGGGCCACACGCGCACTTTTATAGGGACGCTTCCGTCGAGACACCGAACGATGCGGGCAATCTGTACCAATCCGGTTTCAGGCCCGGCGAACCCGTCCTCGAGCACAGGCATGAAATCTGTCACCGTGAAGCCTCCGTTCCTGGAACGGAAGGTGTTCTCTAGGACAGCGGAATCACCCACATATCTGCGAGACTTCGAGTGCATTCCGGGCGCTTCGATCCGGCAGTAGCCGCCTCTCCCTAAATCGAGGAGGGGATAGAAGCAGGGAGCGCTGTCGAAATTCGGTGCACAGAACCAGTCGATCGCAGCATCGCGGTTGATGAGGGCCATCGTGCGTGTGTTTCCAATCACGCCGTAATCGCTGATCGGTTTGAATCTATTTTGCACTGCGGATTTAGATGCAGAGAAAGTAGCCATCACGGCAAGGTCACACGCAATCTCAACAGTAGAGGTGAAGAATGGCAAAGACGGTTGTGATAACTGGTGCGTCCGCCGGGGTAGGCCGGGCCACGGCGAGAGAATTCGCGCGTCATGGATACAACGTCGGACTCATCGCACGCAATCCGGAGGCGCTCGAAAATGCGAAGAGCGAAGTGGAACACCTGGGCGGCAAGGCACTCGTATTGCCACTCGACGTAGGAGATGCAGAGGCGGTTGAACAGGCGGCTGCTGCTGTCGAACAATACTTCGGGACGATCGATGTGTGGGTGAACAATGCGATGGTATCGGTGTTCTCTCCGATCAAAGAGATGGAAGCGAAGGAATATCAACGGGTGACAAATGTAACGTACCTCGGCGTCGTCTATGGCACGCAGGCAGCGTTGCGACGCATGCTTCCGCGTGATCGCGGCACAATCGTTCAGGTCGGTTCTGCGCTGGCATACCGCAGCATTCCATTGCAATCCGCCTATTGCGCGGCGAAGCACGCCATCGTCGGATTCACCGACTCATTGCGGTGCGAGTTGCATCACGACAAGAGCCACGTGCATGTGACTGTGGTACAAATGCCGGCACTGAACACACCGCAGTTCGGATGGGTGAAGAGCCGGCTGCCGGACCATCCGCAACCCGTGCCCCCGATCTATCAACCAGAGGTGGCGGCGCGTGCGATCTACTTTGCCGCAAACGCAAAGAGGCGTGAGCTATGGGTGGGAAGCCCAACAGTTGCAGCGATCATCGGGCAGAAGTTCATCCCGGGCATTCTCGATCGTTATCTGGGTACCACTGGACTTGAATCGCAGCAGATATTGGATGAGCCCGTCGATGCGAGCCGTCCAAACAATCTCTGGAACTTCGTTGCAGGAGACGCCGGTGCGCACGGAACATTCGACACGCGTTCCAGCAATGACTCGACAGAATTGCAGCTTGCGATGAAGCGGAATTGGCTGCTGGTGGGGGTTGCGATCGTCGGATTTCTTACAGCAAAAGTTGGACTTGGCTGGCAAGACCGGCGCAACAAGCAGCCGACTGGAGACCCGGAGGCGTGGGTCGCGTAGGCAAAGTCTTGCTGCACGCGCGATGCCTCATTCCGTGCTTGCGCCAGGGATGAGGCACTCAATCGCGCTTAGAAGTGCTTGTAGGCGTCCCAAAGCCAGATGCCGCAGATCAGCAGAGTGACGGCAGCGCAGCCGAATTGGGCGAAGCGCACAAAGGGCGCGATCTTTCCCATGCGACGCATGACGTCATCTTGCTCCTGCTTCATATAGCCTTCAGAATCAGCGAGAAAGAGTTGATCGTCCTCATGCATTACCAGGGTGCTTCGGTAGATGAGCAGGACGATGAGCAGAGCGACTAACGAAGCCCAAACGATCAGAAGAGGAACCATCATCGGGGGCATAGCAGCCTCCATCCCTTGATAGGCGAGTAGTTGATCGGTTATGTTGGGCCGCCACGGGGCGCTTTGTGAAGTGCCGGGGGAGGCTCTTTGCAAAGAATTATAGCGCCATTCCGGGACTGTCAACTGCATTTGTTGTCTTAATCACGGCAGCTACGCTGCTGCGTTCCTGCAAACGCAGATGCCATTGGAGATTGGTCGCGGAACCTCATAAAATGGGGACATGAAATTCGGCGTACTCGTATTTCCCGGATCCAACTGCGACCATGACGCATTTCACATCGTCGAGAAGATAGCCAAGCAGCCGGTTGTGTATCTCTGGCACGAAACTCACGAATTGGAGAGCTGCGACGCCGTGATCGTGCCAGGTGGGTTCGCTTATGGCGATTATCTGCGCACTGGGGCGATAGCCAAGTTCTCTCCGGTGATGGAGGCAGTGGGCCGGTTTGCAGAGACCGGCGGATTGGTGCTGGGCATCTGCAACGGATTTCAAATTTTGTGTGAGTGCGGATTGCTGCCGGGAGCACTGATGCGCAACGCTGGATTGAAATACATCTGTAAGCCCGTGCATTTGCGGGTAGAGAGCACCGCTTCACCGTTCACGAGCGAATGCCAGCCGGGTGAGGTGCTGAACATCCCTGTCGGACATATGGAAGGGAATTATGTGTGCGATGAGGAGACGTTGAAGACACTCGAGAGGAACGAACGCATCCTGTTCAGGTACTGCGATGAAAATGGTGAGGTCAGCCCAGCCGCGAATCCGAATGGCTCGATCGACAACATTGCAGGAATCTGCAACGAGGGAAGAAACGTGCTGGGGATGATGCCGCATCCCGATCGTTCGGCAGAAGACATGTTGGGATCCTCCGACGGCTACAAGATATTCCAAAGCATGGTAGCGGCCCTTGTGAGGCAATAGGGGCGGCTTTAAGCTGTCCGGAATCGGACGGTGAGTCGTTGGATTGGACAGTGCAAGTCGAGATGCGAGTTCCCGCGTCCCTGTGATCTCGTTTTATCGATAACTGGTTACCGATTGCCCCGGCCTGGTCGAAGAATTGCAAGCCTCTGTATGGTGGGTCATTGCTTCGTAATTGGTGGTTGACGGAACCGCCTGCTGCGAGTCGAACCACCATCCGGAGGGACTATGAGAAAGAACGCACTCCTCACCTTTGACGGCGGTCTGGTATTACTGGCGCTTACCTTGATCCTAATTACCGCGATATTTACCTCCGTCACGGGTTACGCTCAGCAGGCGGGTATTTCCGGACAATGGCTTGCCGAGACACATACGGGCGATGGAGGGGACCTGCAGTTGACGTTACGGTACGAGAGCGGCAGCAGGCATACGGGGCATTTCCACAGCTCCTCGGAGAGCTTCGATATAGCATCCTCAAAGCTGAAAGGACTTGACCCGGCTGCTCTGAGGTCGAACGGAACAAAATCGCAATTCGAGCTGGTGCGGGACGCGGGCACATTTCAATGTGAAGGTTGGTTTGCGAACAGAAAAGCCTCGGGCCATTGGACGTTCCAACCGAACCCGCAATATTTGTCAGCACTCGCACAAAAGGGAATCGGGACGCCAACCGCCGAGCAGCAGATGCTGTTGGCGTTGAGTGACACCTCTCTCGAATTGGTAGATGTCTTGAAACAAGCAGGCTACACATTCGATGTCGATCAGCTCATCACAGCCGGAAACCATGGCGTCGATCTCGCTTATGTGAAAGGCATGAACCAGCTTGGGTATAAACCGGAGACACTTGACGCCCTAATCAAGATGCGGGATCACGGAGTGGACCCCAACTACGTGCGCGAGCTGGCTGCGGCTGGGCTCAGCAAGCTGCCGGCCGAGCAAGTCGTGAAGATGCGGGACCATGGGGTAGATGCGGAGTTCATGAAGGGCCTCGCGCAGTACGGCATCACTGGGCTGGATGGCGAACAACTTGCCCGATTGCGTGACCATGGCGTCGATCCTAGATTTATTGCCGGGATGAAAGAGTCGGGAATCTCCGGTTCACCCGAAGAATTGATCCGTTTAAGGGACCATGGGGTCGGGCCGCAATATGTTGCCTCACTGCAAAAGTCGGGATTTAAAGCCTCAGCGGAACAATTGATTCACCTGCGGGATCATGGGGTGAGCCCTGAGTACATCGGCGAAGTACGCGGCGCCGGGTTTACAGACGTCTCTTCGGAAGAGCTGATTCATTTGCGCGATCATGGTGTGAGCGCCGAATACCTGCGGCAGTATGGCCAGGGCCACAGTGTGCAGGAAGTAATCCATCTGCATGATGTCGGCGTCCGAGCGGAGATATAGAGCTTCACACGAGGCTCGCCGCGCTATTTCTCGTCCGTTAGGGCCTCCTAGGCTGGTTTGGTGTACTGTGGTGGTCGCACTCGGCGCACGGAGGAATGCAACATGCGACCCCAAACATTGTCATCCCGTCTTTTTGTCTCCAGATTTCCTTCTCTACTTCTGGTGATGGCTCTTGGCATGACTGCCTGCAGCCACGGTAACAACACACAACAGCCCGCAAACCAGCCTACTGCACAGAGCGGTCAGGGAAACACCGCGGCATCTGCAGCCGATACCTCCGCCCCACCAACGAATGCGAACAACGCCGCAACCGTTTCACAACCGACTGGTTCTGGTACAGGTCCTCAATCTGCCACGGTTACGCCCGCTTCACCGGGCAGCCCCAGTAACGCAGCAAGCCTCGCCAGCCGTCCTAATGCCAGCGCAACTCAGGGTACAACTCCGACTACAGCAGTGTTACCGGCTGGAACAACGTTAAACGTTCGGTTGGACTCTCCGGTAAGTACGAAGTCGGCGCAACCGGGCCAGGAATTCAACGCCACGCTCTCCCGTGCAATCACGCGCAACGGGCAGGTTGTTGTTCCTTCAGGCACTCCGGTGAGCGGACGCATCGTGCAAGCTGCGCAAGCCGGTCGCTTCAAGGGCGGAGCATCGCTGTCGTTGCGACTTAGTTCCATGACGGTCCGCGGGACGCCGTACCGCATCGCAACATCCTCGATCGAGCAGAGCGCCAAGGGCAGAGGCAAACGTACAGCGATCATGTCGGGCGGAGGGGCTGCGCTGGGCGGCATCGTCGGAGGTCTCGCCGGGGGAGGCAAGGGCGCCGCTATCGGGTTGATCACAGGCGGCGGTGCAGGTGCCGCAGGGTCTGCGCTCACCGGCAACCGTGATATCGAATTACCTGCGGAGACGCCACTGGCGTTCCGACTGACACAGGCGATCACAATTCGTTAGGAGAGTTAACCGCGTCGAGCGCGAGATACGGCTGCGCGAGTTTCTTTGTCAGCTTCGCGTCGGCGTTCGGTTTCGCGCTTGTCCCAATTCTGTTTACCCTTTGCAAGCGCGATCTCGACTTTGGCGCGTCCATTCTTGAAGTACATTCGGGTTGGGACGAGCGTGAATCCCTTTTGCTGAGTCTTCACGAATAACTTACGAATCTCTTCGCCGTGGGCAAGAAGCTTGCGGCTACGGGTAGGTTCGTGCCCTCCATATCCGGTGTGGCTGTATTGGCCGATGTGGGCGTTGAGAAGAAAAAGCTCGTTGTCACGAATAAGAGCATAGGCGTCCCGTAGTTGAACCTGGCCTTCGCGGACGCTTTTCACCTCTGTACCGCGAAGGACGATACCTGCCTCCAGCTTGTCCGTCAGAAAGTAGTTATGGGAAGCCTGGCGATTTTGCGCAGCATCGCGTTCACCGGAGGCGACGGGATCGCGCTTGGTGTTTTTCGGCTTGTCCGGCTTGGTCTGGACGGTTTGGCGCGACATCGTTCAGGGTTCATGCTAACACGCGAAGTTATAACGGTTTCAGCAACTTGCGGGTGTTATACTTCTGCTCTTGCGCGCACTACTGAGGCGATCTGCCACAATGAGATTTGCTGCAGCAGATGCGCTGGTAGCGGTATATGCTGTCGTTATTCAGGCGATCGCTTTGCGTTCGCACGGTGCCTGAGAGAAGGAGCTTGCTTGCGCTGGATAGAGATCGCATGGATAAGGATCGGCCGGAAAGCTTGGTTAGTAGTAGCGCTGCTCGGTGTACTCGCAGTCGGCGCTGCGGCGGAGAGTGCGAACGGCTTCTACGCGAAGGGGCGCGCGGCGGAGGTCCGGGGAGATTTCATTGCCGCATACGAGAATTACAAGCAGGCTTACGACAAGAAGCCGGGAGATTTACGCTTCCGAGTGGCATTCGACCGTTCGCGCTTTTATGCAGCTGCGGAGCACGTCAAGCGCGGGCAGAAGTTGCGTGACGCGGGCAATCTCGACGGCGCCATCACTGAGTTCCAGGCGGCAGTGATCGCCGATCCCTCATTCATTGCAGCGGGGCAGGAACTCGAGTTCACGCAGCAGTTGAAGCAGAAACAATCAGGCAATGAGCCTAAGGGCCAGGCGAAGGAAGAGACTGAGCGGGTGCTCCGGCAGATGGTATCGCAGGCCCCCGGACCGATCGAGCTGACTCCGCTGAACAATGATCTCATCAGCCTGAATCTGACCGAGGACAGTAAAAAAATCTATCAATCCATCGGACAGCTGGCTGGGCTCAACGTGCTCTTCGATCCCGATTATGTCGGTCGAAGGATCCCAGTACAACTTGATCGCGTGACCCTAAGCGACGCACTAAATGTGGTGGCGACGTTGTCGCAGACGTTTTGGACTCCGGTCACTTCAAACACCATCCTCGTTGCCGCAAATACCGTCAATCGACGCACGGACCTCGAATCGCAAGTCTATAAAACGATCTATCTGGCAAACATAACCGGAGGTACCGGCGGAACGAATGAACTCGGAGAACTGGTGACGGCGATTCGCGCCATCGTCGGGCAGAGGATAAAGATCCAGGCGATCCAGTCGCAGAATGCAATCGCGATCCGTGGCACACCCGATGAAGTAGCACTGGCGGAAAAGATCTCAGAAGATTTCGATAAGGCACGGCCTGAGGTTGTAGTTGATGTCGCTGTCATGCAGGTACGTCGCGAGAAGATACGGGACCTTGGTATAACGCCTCCGGTGAACGGAGCGTCGATCGCGCTGACCGCTCCGAATGGGACTACGACCACTACAAGCACCGGCACTACGACTACTGGTACCGGCACCAACGGAACCGGTACAAATAACGGGAACGGCACGACTACCACAAACACGAACGGTCTCACCTTGAATTCGTTCAACAACCTTCATGCAAACAACTTCTCCGTTAGCATACCTCCGGCGACGTTGAATGCCATGCTGCAGGATTCGAGTACACGGGTGCTTGAGAACCCCCGTATTCGTGCTGAAAGCGGTGCGAAGGCTTCTTTGAAGATCGGCGACCGTTATCCAATCGCGCAGGGTTCGTACCAGCCCGGGCTTGCCGGTGTCGGCGGCATCGGTGGCGGTCTTAACGCGCTCATCGGTACCAACTTTCAATACGTCGATGTCGGCGTGAACATCGACATCACTCCGACCGTCTATGCCAACAGCGAAGTAGGCTTGAAACTCACTCTGGATATTTCTTCCGTGACCACGAACGTAAATATCGGCGGCATCAATCAGCCGGTCATCAGTCAGCGCAAGGTGGACCACGAGATACGTCTGAAGGATGGTGAGGTCAACATGCTCGGCGGAATCATCGAGCAACAGGACATCAAGTCCTGGTCGGGTCTGCCTTTCCTGAGCAACCTGCCGTTCCTGAAATATCTGTTCGGGTCTGAGCACTCCGACAAAGTGGATGACGAGATCGTATTCATTCTGATTCCGCACATCATCCGCGGACAGTTCCTGAACGATGCGAACCGACGCACCATAGAGATTGGTACCAATGCCGGTATCGATCTTCGGCGGCGTTCGAACATGCCTTCCGGAAGTCAGAGCGGAAATGCGACTGCGCCTCCGGTGCAAGACGTTCGCACTCCTGCAGCGCAGGGGCAGGGAGCGACCGCGCCGCCGAGTGTGACTTCTCAGCCGGCGACACCCGCTGCCGATCATCCGCAGGGGGAACTGCGGTTGGTGATGGACCCTGCACAGGCGAGCCATTCGGTCGGAGAAACCTTCGCGGTGGACATTAAAGTTTCGGATGCGAAAGATCTTGCAAGCGTACCGATCCAGGTCACTTACGATCCGAAGCAGGTAACGGTGCTGAACATCTCTAACGGAGGCTTCCTTTCAAGCGATGGCCAACCCGCGGCGATCGTCAACCGCAAGGACGAAGCAACAGGTCAGTTAGTGATCTCGGCATCGCGTCCGCCGGATTCACCCGGAGTGTCGGGCTCAGGCACGGTTTACACGTTGACGCTGCAGGCAAAGGCTCCCGGAAAATCAGTGATTGCGATCACTAAGCCGGGTGCCCGAAATGCACAGCAGGCAACGATCCCGGTACTGGGCTCGCAAACGGAGATCACCATTAGGTAGATGCGGCAGTATCGCAAAATCCGAGGCTTCACGCTGATCGAGCTGATCGTTGCAATCATCATCCTCGGGATCCTGACCGGGGCAGCAGTGCCTATCATGCGCGTGCAGATGCGGCGTGCCAAGGAGACGGAACTGAGACGCGAGCTATGGGAGATGCGCGACGCCATTGACCGCTACAAGGACGCGGCCGACCGGGGCGCATTTCGGACGAAGGCGGGAAGTGAGAATTATCCTCCCGACCTGCAGACGCTGGTGGATGGTGTCGATGTGAACGGGAAGAAGCTGAGGTTTCTGCGTCGTGTTCCGGCCGATCCAATGACCGGCAACACCGACTGGGGTTTGCATTCGGTGCAGGACGAGCCAACAAGTGAATCCTGGGGTGGACAGGATGTATTCGACGTCTTCAGCAAGTCGAGCGGCACCGCGCTCAATGGCACGCAGTATAAGGACTGGTAAGGCGAACGATGCGCAAGATCAGGGCAAAGTATTGCAGCGGCTTCACGCTGATCGAACTAATGATCGTGATCTCGATCATGTTGATCCTGATGTCTGTGGCGATCCCCGTCTATCAAAAGAGCGTGGAGCACGCGCGCGAGTCGGCGTTGAAGCAAGACCTGGCGACGCTTCGCTCTGCCATCGACCAGTACACCCTGGACAAGGAGAAGGCTCCGCAATCGCTCGACGATCTGATTTCCGCCGGCTATCTTCGGCAGATACCGAAGGACCCGATGACTGACAGCAACACCACCTGGCAAGTCGTACAGGACGAAAACTCCATTGCGACTCCGGACCAGGAGCAGGGCGGCATCATCGACGTCCATAGCGGTGCGAACACCACGAGTTCCGAAGGGACCGCGTTCAATACCTGGTAAGAGGAGGCGACAATGCAACGAGCCTGGAAACTGTTTTTGTTAGCAATGCTGGCATTGGCACTGTCGCTGCCCGCCCTTGCACAACAATCGTCCGGAAGAGATGCAGTACAGTTCGGGCAAAAGATAATAGTGCATGCGGACGATCGTGCGCGCGACCTCGTCTGCTTTCTCTGTTCCGCTCAGATAGACGGTAGCGCCCGCGATATAGTCGTCTTCTTTGGCGATCTCAATGTCACTGGAGAAGTGAACGATGTTGTGGTTTTTGGCGGTGATGCCATTGTTGCGCCTAACGGTTCGTTGCACGATTTAGTCGTTATGGGCGGCAGGTTGCGAGCCGACCCTAACGCGGTTCTCAGGGGCAATCATGTCGTTTTTCCGCCCATCATTCTGTTGGTCCCACTTCTGGTCTTCGCGGGCATAAGCTTTCTCATCGTGATGCTGATCCGCAGGCTGTTTCTCACAAAGCCGCAACGCGTCATCTATACCGCACCACCGCGCCGAGATGAGTCTTCGACCCGTTAGCTGATCTTGAAGATTTGTTCCAAATCCGCCGCGCGAAGACGCTGTCCGATATAGAACGGACCGAACTCGGCATAGATGGCGCTGACCGGATCGAACCGCAACTCATAGATGAGTTTCTTGAAGATGAGAGGGTCGTCGGCAAAGAGGTCTACGCCCCACTCCCAATCATCGAACCCGATCGCACCGGATATTATCTGCTTCACCGTACCCGCATAGCGTCGTCCGTTCATGCCGTGCTCATGCATCAGGCGCTGGCGCTCCTCCAGTGAAAGCGTGTACCAGTTCTTCTCTTCGCCCCGAATGCGGTCCATGGGATAAAAACAGATGTACTTCGTCTTTGGGATCTCAGGGAAGAGACGCGGCGTCATTGCTTCACGTTGGCGCGCAAGCGTTTCTTCGACTTCGCGCGCCCACTCCTCCGAGTGGGGTTCGACATGGCGCTTTGCGAGTCCCGCAAACAACTTTACGGATGCCTCATACAAGCCGAGCTCTATGACCGAGACGAAGGACGTCGTAGGCTCAAGCAGCTCTCGAAGACGCAGACGATCGACCGCGCGTTCCGCTTGTCCGAGTTGGTCGAAGTCGTTTCGGAAATGGACCAGCAGCAGATCGCCCTTGTGTCCTAGGACCGAGAAGAGGGCGCTCTGGTTAGCTTCTAGGTCTTCGAAGGCGACACGCGCCTCGGCGACGATGGTCTCGCGCTCCAGTTCAGTGAGTTCGTTCCATAGCGCCCAGTCCACGCGAAAGAATTGATGGAGAATGGCGACGCCATTCAAAGTGAGCGGAACGGGGTACAGAGACTTTTCGACCATGACCGGTCCATTATCCTTCAACTCAGCGCCTTCCGGTCAAACAGCATTTTTGACGTACAACACTAATCCTTCGTTCGGCAATCTCAGCTAGCGGAGGTACTTAACTTATGTGGATAAGCCTGTTCTTCGTACTACTGGTCTTGTGGATCGTTTTCTGGTTTGGCGTGCATATTACGAGCGCGGCCATTCACATTTTGCTGGCACTTGCAGTGATCTCGTTAATTCTCCACTTCGTGCGCGGCACGGCGCGAAAGGTCTAGGGAAACTGGAGAAGCATCATGCCTTTCGATTAGAGTGAAGTGCATGTTGCGGTTATTGCTACTAGTGCTAGCCTGTTCAGCGGTCTCGTTTGCGCAGAGTGCGCCGGAGATCCTAAATGCGCAGTGGCCGGCTTGTCCTGTCACAGCGGGACGAGTGTTCTACAGCGCGCTCGCCATCCATGTCAGTACTGAAGGAAAAGTGGAGTCCACGGAGCCGCTCGCGGGCGACCCCGCGTTTCTCAACGACGCGGACGATGCGGTGCGAAAGCTTACCTTTCCGAATCCAATTCCGGGGTCCGCGCTCGGATTATTTTGCGTTAACGGCGCCCGCGCGAGACTTGGATACATCTTTGATCCACAGGCATTGCAGGTTGCAAAACCGCCGGTCCGCATCTCCCGCGTAGTGGCGGAGAGCAATCTGTTAAGCAAAGTCGCGCCGACACATCCCGCAATGGCGAAAGCCCGCAATATTCAGGGATTGGTCGTGCTTGATGCGGTGTTGAGTCAAAAGGGCGATGTCGCCGCTCTGGTGCCTATCTCGGGACCGCGTGAGTTGCTCCACTCCGCTGTCGAGGCGCTGCGACAGTGGAAGTACAAGCCATTCCTCCTAAAGGGAAATCCAGTTACAGTCGAGACGGAGATACATGTTCAATATTCGCTCAATCACTAAAGATTCGTGATTGTCGATTTGTAATTTACCGATTTGGATTGCAATCATTGATCACTCAATCGACAAATCACAAATTGTCGTCACCAGATGCCCTTGTCGCTCCCGGTAATGCGGAAGGCGATGGCGGCAGCCGAAGCGAGGGGTGGGAGTAGGCTCAGGCGGAATGTCGCTGGTACATCGCCGCGCAAAGCCGTGCGCGTGATTTGTTGTGCATAAAGTTTCATGCCATGCGGCTTGATCGGGACCCGTAGGAAGCTGGCGTTTACCTTGATCTGGTCCCCTCCAAAGCGTGCCGCTTCGGTGACGAACGAAGGAAGGTCTAGTCCGTGACCACGGTAAAGCTTTACCTTGTCTGAAACGATTACGAGGTAAGTTGCAACGCCGGGCCAGATTCCGGCATATTCACTGATGCGTTTCAGTTCCGTGAAATCGAGCTCGCCCGATTCAACGATCGCGGCGGAGTTCAAGATGTCGCAGATACGGAAGTAGAAGTGGCGGTACATGCGTTGCAGAGTGGCAACGACGATGCTCTCCTCAGCTGCTGGGACGAAGAATACTTTACCAGCAACCGTCTTCATCACTCTGCGGGTCACGAAACGCTGCGCGAGTTCGGTGTGCTCGCCGGTTTGTCCGAGGCGCTGCACGTGGACCTCTACGGACTCGGGTAAGCCGGGAAGGGCAAAATTCCACTTATGCGCGAGGCGATCGCCCCAACTGCGCGGCTCGATATGCGCTTGGAGCTTCGTGGTCATGATCCGGCAGATATCTTCTTCGTCCGCCGTCGAGTAAAGGTCACAATCGTTGCCCATGTCGGGCCAGTGGTCGAGTGTCTTCATGACCGTGGTCTGGCAACCAGACGCTTCGAGTTCGTCGCAGACACGCTTCAATTGGGTAAGAGCATGGGAGATGCGCGTACGTTCGGAGCAGATGGCATTCGATGCCCAGATCTTCAGTCGCTGATGCGATTCCAGAGCATTAGTGACAGGGGTTAGCGAACGGATCACGACATGATGCGAGTTCGCAAGCTCGAGAAGTGATTCGCACTCGTCGTCGTTGAGAGAATTCACAAATGAGATGACTGATGGGAGTTGAGAGAGTGGAACCATCGCCAACTTGCAAAGAGCATCCAGTAGTTCCTGCTCACGCGCAATCTTTTGTGCCATGTAAGGAGATACTCCGGCCGACGTCTGGACTTGTATGTGTATGGATGGGAGCTGCTGCTATTCGAGTTGTCAGTTCCTACGTACATATGATTGTTGTTCTGAGGGCGGACGCTATGCATGCATCTATGCGCAAAGGGTTGCATGGAGACAGAGCGGACGAAGCGGCTCGGATTCAAGCAACCTGTGAGAGCTGCCTCGGCTCAAAGATATGTGGCTAAACTCTTAAGCAGCAGGAAGTTGCAGTGGGCGCTCGCCCTTTGTGCGGTCGTGTGTGCATCGTGCAACACTCCAAAAGGGAGCGTCTTGGGTACCATGGATCCGCCGAAAACGATCCTGCCTCCTCCTCCTCCTCCCGTGTCACCTTCGGGTCTGCAGGGTGTCCTTATGTGGAAGGGTGATGCGACGGGAATGGGACTTAATAGCAAGGAAAGCAAGCTTACCCCGGTGAACGTAAATGTCACGGCGTTCGGCAGGATTGCCGCCTATCCTGTCGATGGGTTTGTTGTCGCTCAGCCTTTGTACGTCTCCCAACTTGACCTCGGCAGCAAGAGCTTACACGACATTGTGATCGTTGCAACCGAGCATGACAGCGTTTATGCATACGATTTGGGCGGTAGCTCGACAACACCGCTGTGGGTGCGAAACTACGCCGTCAACGGAGACACCCCCGCCCCTGACAACTATGGCGGGCGAACTACGCTTGGGGGTGAGATCGGAATCACCGGAACGCCCGTGATCGATCCCGTCACCGGCACGGTCTATTTTGTGACGATGCAGGTCCACAATCACGTAATACAGCAGTGGCTCCGCGCCGTCGACGCGCGGACTGGTAAGGATTTTGGTCCTGGCAGTGTGCTGATTCAGGCTAGTGCGCCGGGCGATGGCCGGGGAAGCAGCAAAGGCCAGATTGCGTTCGATCCTTCCATTCAGAACCAGCGTACGGGTCTAGTGCTTTCCGCGGGCAAGGTGTTGATCGCCTGGGGATCTTTCAGCGATTGGGGCCTCTATCACGGCTGGTTGATGGCATACGATGCGGCAACCTTGAATCAGGCAGCGGTGTTCAATTCGACAACGCAGTCTCAGGCAGTCGATCCGGCGGATGGTCCGGCGGACCATGGCGGAGGCGGCTCTTTCTGGCAGGGCGGAGCATCTCCTACAGTGGATAGCTCTGGAAATATTTATCTGATCGCGGGAGACGGAAGCTTTAATGCCGATCAGAGCGGGAACAACTACGGTGACACTGTGTTGAAGCTGCAATTGAATGGAGGCAGTTTTCAAATTGCTGACTGGTACAGTCCTTCGAATGAAGCTTGTGTTGATCTCGCCGACCTCGAGATCGGCTCAGGAGGACTCGCGTTGCTGCCCAGCTCGATTGCACCTGGACGCTCCTTTGCCATCACCACAAGTAAAGAGGGCAGTCTCTACCTTCTTGATACCAATAATCTGGGCAAATACAACCCAGCGGGGGACACGCAGATTCCCCAGCAGTTTCTGGTGGGCAAGCAGGCCTGCTCCCCCAATACAGGATCGGGCGAAGCAGAGGGACCGAATTGGAACCGGCTGTATGGTAACCCTTCTTATTGGAACAATAACCTCTACTTGGCGCCCGCGAATGAATCCCTGCTCCAATATCAATTCAATGGAGCCTCGATAAACACAACGCCGCTTGCACGGTCGTCTGTGAAATTTGGGCTGCGTGGAGCTAGCACTGTGGTTTCTGCCAATGGCATCCAGAATGGCATCGTCTGGGGGTTTCAGAAAGATGCCGTGACTGGCAGGGGCATTCTTCACGCCTTTGACGCGACAAACGTCTCCCATGAGTTGTGGAATAGCGAGATGAGCGGGCAGCGGGATGCAATGGGTCTGGTTGGCAGCTTCGGGGTTCCCGTAGTAGCGGATGGCCGCATCATCACGGGTTCGCAGTATGCAGTCAATGTGTATGGCCAGCTTCCACAGTGAAAAGCATCACTCATCCGCCCCTTCTTTCTTATCCGGAGCTCAAGCGACTCGCTATAATCACGAGTTCACCTTCTTCCGAAAAAGGCAGACTTCGTGGCTTATAGCGACCTTCGTGAATTTATCCGGGCTCTCGAGCGGGCCGGGGAACTTAAGCGTGTAAGAGCCGAAGTGGATCCCATCCTGGAAATCACCGAGATCGCTGATCGCGTCTCGAAGGCGGGGCGTGGGCGTGGTCCATTATCAAAGATGAACGCAGGTGGGCCAGCTTTGCTCTTCGAGAAGGTGAAGGGCCACCCCGGGGCAACAGTGCTGATCAACCAATTCGGCTCCGAAGTCCGCATGAAGTTGTCGCTGCAGGTCGAGACGCTGGATGAGATAGCGTCGCGAATCCACGCTTTGATGAACGTGAAGTCTCCCGAAGGCATTCTGGAGAAAGTAAAGATGCTGCCCATGCTCGCCGAGATGGGAAAGTTCTTTCCGAAGACGGTCTCCTCTGGCCCGTGCAAAGAGGTCATCAAGAAGGGCGAGCAGGTGAACCTGCTGGAGTTTCCAGTGCTGAAGTGCTGGCCGCAAGACGGCGGGCGCTTCATCACGTTACCTTGCGTTGTCACCCGAGATCCAAAGACGGGCAAGCGCAATGTCGGCATGTACCGCATGCAGGTCTATGACCAGCGGACCACTGGCATGCACTGGCAGCGCCAGAAGGTGGCGGCTGAGCATATGCGCGAGTTGATGCGGCGCGGCGCGGTCGCCTCCGGAATGAGTGGGGAGGCGGCGAAGACTGCTGCCGTGGACATCATGGCGCGGTCCCTCGGAGGATCCGTGGCACCGGAGCCTCGTCAATTGGGTGAAGGGGAGCGGTCCGGCTCCGGTGGGCGACTGGAGGTTGCCGCAGTGATCGGAACCGATCCGGCACTGACGTTCTCTGCGATCGTGCCCGCCCCGCCGGATGTGGAGGAGTACATCATCGCAGGGTTCCTGCGGCAGAAACCGGTCGAACTGGTCAAGTGCGAGACCGTCGACCTCGAAGTCCCTGCAAACGCTGAGATCGTGATCGAAGGTTATGTGAACGTCGATGAGCTGCGCAGTGAGGGCCCGTTCGGCGATCATACGGGTTTCTACACGCTGCCGGACGAGTATCCGGTGCTGCATGTAACGTGCGTGACGCACAGGAAGAACCCTATCTACGCGACGACGATAGTGGGCAAGCCTCCGATGGAGGATGCGTACATGGGCAAGGCCGTTGAGCGCATCTTCCTGCCGCTCATGCGCCTCACTGTGCCTGAGATCGTGGACGTCAACCTGCCTCCGGAGGGTGTGTTCCACAACTTGATGATCGTCTCGATTAAGAAGTCGTATCCGGGCCAGGCGAGAAAAGTGATGTCTGGTATCTGGTCGCTGGGGCAAGCGATGTTTACGAAGTGCGTCGTCGTGGTGGATGAAGATTGCGACGTACAGGACATCGCCGAGGTCGCGCTGCGAGTGTTCAACAATATCGATCCGGAGCGCGATATACAGTTCACGATGGGTCCGATCGATTCGTTGGACCATTCGTCGCGATATCCCAACTACGGATCGAAGATGGGCGTCGACGCGACCCGGAAGTGGAAGACAGAGGGATTCGACCGACCCTGGCCGGATGAGATCACGATGTCGGACGACGTGAAGCGGCGAGTGGACGCACGTTGGAAAGAATTTGGGATCGACTAGTGAAATCAGGCGCCATCTATCTGTTGCACGGTAAGGGCGGTAGTCCGAATGGATCGGTGTATCAACTGGAACAGGAACTCAGACCACGGCTGCCGGCGAGGGAGTTCGTGCGGATCCTGTTGCCGCATTCAGATCCGAATGTACTGGCGGAGGAGTCGGTCACATTTCTGCACAACGCAAACTTATCCGCCGGAGCGCTGGTGGTCGGGATCAGCCTCGGTGGTCTCGTGGCTGCAAGACTGCAGGAAGATGGCCGAGAGGATTTGCATGTCGCATGCATCAGTTCTCCGACCTGGGCAGACGGCGTGAAACTGGAGCGTAAACCCGCGCACCGGGTGGCGCTCTTTTCTTCCACAGATGAAGTCATCGCAAATCGTATCGCCGATTGGCCACAACTGGCGGAGACTTACGAGCTTCCATGGCTCTCGCACGACACCGATCGGCATAAAGTCCGGCTGGCGCGACTAATAGAGGTTTATGCAAGCGGCCAGAAGCTGCAAACGGCAATCATCGATCACTTGTGAGCCGTCATTGAAATCCGCTGTAGATATGCGCTGAGCTTTTCGGGCGTTAAGAGCGGGGAAGAGCACAAGCGGTCGGTGCAGAGAAACGCAGCAGCAGTCTTCAGCTCAGGATATTGCACGTTGTTGTTAGGAAGAGAGCCTTCGCGCCGGTCCCACCACTCGACTCGCTTATAGCTTTCAGGTAGGGCAATCGCGGTCTTGAAGAGTGCAAGAGCGGCAGGGTCATTCTTCGCGCCGATCACAGTGATGTGTAGTGGGTCGCGAGTGAACTCTGCCTGCGCAAGGAGGGCGCCAGCAGCAGGAAACTGCATTGCGATCTTAGGAGTCGCGAGATAACGCATCGCGGACTTCGCAACGGCACGCATGTGTTCTTCACCGGTGTAGTGGAAAAGCAGATTCGCGGTGCGCGCGACTAGAACATTTTCGTCCCGCTGCGGATGCGGAGTATATGCATCATTGGTTGGGGTTTTTGAAGTAAGAAACCCTGCGCTGCCGGGACTAGAAAAAGTCGCGGCGACGAAGTCCACTGCTCGGTGGGCCAGACTTAGCCATTCACGGTTGCCGCTGACGCTGTAGAGCGAGACTAGCGCTTGAGCCATTGCGGCCGAGTCGCCAAGATAGGGTCCCAAAACATCGTGGCCACCGTGTCGGAAGCCTCCTCCGGGGAGCCCGCGGTTTGAGATGATCCATTGCGCTGCGGTTTCCGCCTCATGCAGATAGGAGATATCTCCGGTGGCGGCATAGAGAGCGCACAAGGATTGGATAGCCCATCCATTCTCGCGTGAGTAGACGTGTTTATCAATGCGCGGAATGCCGAGCTTGCGGCGCGCAGTATCGTCGAGTTTGAAGTACTTGGCACTGTGAACGCCTTCGATCAGATCCGCATCCTGACTGACGTAAAAAGCACCTTCGGGAGACTCGAGAAAGGCCTTCAAATAGCTATGAATGTTCTCTGCCGCCTTGAGGTCATGAGGATCGTGCCATTGCGCATAAGCTGGTGCGTAGAGGCGCATGGTGTCTGCTTGAACGGAGATGATCTTTTCGAAATGCGGATCTCTCCAATCTGGTCCAGCCGAATATTGATAAGCCCCGCCCCAGACCGGATCGATGAGTTGCCGCTCCAACGACAAGGTATGTCTTGCCTTCTCAGCTGTCTGAGCATCGTCATTCCGTGCTCGGTACATCGCAAACTCGACAGAATCCGCATCGAGGTATTTGTGGCCGAATCCCCACCCGCCGTTTTCGGCGTCGTATTGATTGTTGAAGGCCTTGAGGACGCGAGCCTCGAGGCCGTCGGAGAATTCCGGAATAGTAGAGAAGTGGATAGGCATCTCCGCTTTCACCGAAGGGCCGGGCGTAGGGTCGTCGATGATGGCCTGCAGCATGGACGCCATCTCGTTCGGCGGAAGGTAGCCCTGGCGCTTCACAATCTCGTGTCCTGCTGAATCGAAGACAACAGTCGCGGGCCATCCATAGTCTTCATATCGGTTCGAGAGATCTGGCCGGGAGTCCTGGTCAGCACGCACGAGAAGAAATTTTGATTGCAAGAGACGTTTCACCTTGGGATCGCGATAGGTCGTGCGGTCCATGACATGACACCAGTGGCACCAGACTGCTTCAAGATCGAGGAAGATGAAACGATGTTCCTGCTTTGCTTGCGAGAAGACCTTATCGGACCATGGGTGCCAGGCTAGGGCCGGTGGAACTCGCTGGCAAATGACAAACTGCGTCAGCAACAGCACACAGGTGAGCAGGAGCACTGGTCTTTTCATCCGTTCTAGTCCCCATAAAACAAACGGTGATTTGGGAGTTCCGGATTTGAAATTCTGCCCGCAAAGGAGCAAAGAATGTCACACACTTGGGGCAGGACTGGGCGGGGATGGTGGTAATAAATGTAAATTTGAGACCTTAGGCGACACTTCATGCCTATCTCCGTGTCTTAAAAAGCAGCGTCTTTCGTCGAGATAACAGAACGTAGGAGGGGGTATATGCGAAAGAGTCTCGGAAGTATCGCTCTGATCATGGCGTTTGCGGCTGCTCCTTTGGTCATCGCGCCAGCCCAATTGCAAGCTCAGACCCACTGGGGCTATCAGGACCGTGATCAGGGTGGCTGGGGAGACCAGCGTGCCTATCGCGACGGATATGAAAAGGGCATTTTCGACCGTCAACATGACCGCAAAGGCGACGCCGACGAGGACGATTATCGGGGCGGCGATCACAAGATGTACAAGCAGGGCTATTGGGCCGGCTACAACGGCTATGGCTCATATAGCAACAACGGATACGGCAACCGCGGTTATAACGGCTACAACGGTTATGGAAACGGCGGCTACAGCAATGCTGCGCAGCTCGGATTTCAGGACGGTTTGAGAGAGGGGCAGAATGATCGCGCGACCGGCCACAGCTTCCGCCCGACGCATAGCGAAAAATACGAAGATGCGGACACCGGCTACAACTCAGCCTACGGAAACAGGCAAGACTATAAGAACCTGTATCGGAGCGGATACCAGCGCGGCTACGACCAGGGATGGAATGGCGGAAACGGGCGCCGCTGACAGCGTCGCAGTCTAAGGGGGGGCGGTCAACTGTGACCGTCCTTTATTTATGGGAGTGACCAGATCCAGCGCGGGCCTACATCCTTTGATTGACCTGGAGCGTACATGGAGGTAGCCCCTCACATGTACGCCCGCGTGTCCGTTAGAATTGGAGAGTCATGAGCTTCGGTGAAATGTTCTTTTTGGTGTTTCTGGCGTTGATCGTCTTCGGCCCGAAGAGGCTGCCTGAGATGGCGCGGAAACTCGGGAAGATCGTCGGAGAATTCAAGCGTGCCAGCAACGAGTTCAAAGCTCAGATCGAAGATGAAGTCCGCAAGCTGGAATTGAACGAAGCTGCGCAGAGTATCCACGCAGACTTAAAGCAGGCTACCCAATCTGTGTCGCGGATGCCGCTCGATCAGCAGATATTGCCTCCATCCAATACGAACTCTGGGCGTGACAGCAGCTTTGACGCAGGGTTTGATTCGGCGCGCAATTCGGGCGAAAACAGTTCCGCAACCATGACCACCACTCCTGAAGAGAAGCAAGGACAGCATGCCTAACCTGTCGGTGGACCGCGTGCGCGAGGCGGTCATGGATCGGGCAGAGTTGCCCAACATGAGTCTCCTCGAGCACCTCGATGAGTTGCGCAAGCGCGTCGTCTTTTCTGCTATCGGTATCGCGGTCGGATTCGCGGCATGCTGGGGCTTCTGGAAACGTATTTTCGATGTCATGCAGCAGCCGGTGATGAAGGCGATGGTGCAGAACCATCTCGATCCACACCTGGTGTATACAAACCCGATGGATCCGTTCAACCTGCAGATCAAGATTGCATTGATTGCGGGGATATTTGTTTCGTGTCCGTGGGTGCTTTATCAGGTTTGGCAGTTCATCTCGCCTGCACTGTATCGCCACGAGAAGGGATATGTGCTACCGTTCCTCTTTTCGACGGTGGGTCTGTTCATCGGGGGAGGACTGTTTGGCTATTATCTGGTGTATCCATCGACGCTGACCTTTCTGGTCCATCAGGGTACTGAGATCAAGAATGCAGTGCCGATGATCACGATCAACGAATATGTCAGCCTGCTCATGACGATCGAGCTAGGACTCGGACTCGTATTCGAATTGCCCACCCTGATTTTTTTTCTGGCTCTGATGGGGATCGTGGATGCGAAATTCCTGATCAAGAACTTTCGGTATGCAGTCCTGATTATGTTTGTGATCGCGGCTGTGCTCTCACCGACTCCGGACATCATGAACATGACACTTTTCGCACTGCCAATGATCGTCCTTTATGTCCTCAGCATCGGAATCGCGTACATGGTGCATCCGACGCGCCGTAAGGCAAGGCGAGAGCAGGGAGTATAGTCGATGAAACTTGGATTGTTGTTCGCAATGGTTGCGATCGCGGTCGTCAGTGGTAGTGCGCAATCGAAGCCTGCGCCACGTGCCCGGGAGGCGGCGGACAGCGTCAACGCTCAGCGGGCTTTCGAATACACCCGGCAAGCAGTTGCGTCCGGACCGCGATATCTGGGCAGTCCGGGGCATGCGAAGGTTGAACAGCTGTTAAGAGCGAAGCTGAAGAGCGACGGTCTTGAGATAGATGAGTTCACTGTGCAAACCCCTGCCGGTCCAAAGCAGATGCGAAACTATATCGCGAAGTTTCCGGGGACGAAGGACGGGATCATCGCTATCGCCGGGCACTATGACACGCTCTACGAGCGTAAGGATTTTGTAGGTGCGAACGATGCGGGATCATCCACCGGGCTGCCGCTTGCTCTGGCTGATTTCTACCGGACCAAATCTCAAAGCGGCAGGAAACTAGATGGCTACTCCGTGTGGATCGTTTTTCTCGATGGAGAAGAGGCGATCAAAGAGTGGACCGATACCGACAGCGTCTATGGAGCACGTCACCTCGCAGACAAATGGAAGCAGGATGGTACTGCGAAGCGGGTGAAGGCTTTCATCCTGACGGACATGATAGGAGATAAGGACCTGCAGCTCGAGGACGACGCGAACTCATCTCTTACTCTCAAGAAGATCGTTTATCAAGCAGCCGAGCAGCGCGGGACACAATCACACTTCTTCAGCCGCCGCAATCAAGTCGGGGATGACCATACGCCCTTCGCGGCAGCAGGCATCCCGGTTGTCGATCTTATCGACTTCGATTACGGCTATAACAATGCGTTCTGGCACTCTCCGCAGGACACTATGGACAAGCTGAGCGTGAGAAGCTTCCAGGTGGTGGGCGATGCGATCATTGGAACAGTGCGGCTATTGAATGAGCGCGGCGGAGTGCAATAGGCGAGAGTTCGCTACCTCAGGATTTCCTCTGTGGCCTGACCCATCTCGCCGGCCAGTCCTTTGATCCGTTCCGCCAAGTCCGTCCCACGCCGAGGCAGAAAATCGCCGTACTCGGTAAGCATCGCGTCCGCATGACCCTTCATCTCCGAAATACGATCACGGAAGCCCTGATCAATCGCAGAGGTCAAATCTTTGACATGCGTATTTGATTTGCGTAGCGCTTCTGTACGCTGGGAGACGTCGGATTCAATCCGCCGGGTGTAGCGAGCAAACAGGGAATAAAGAAGTGCGGTTAGGAGCAGCAACGTCAGATTGGCCACAATGCAGTCCTTGCGTGCTTTTTGCAGACTATCGTCCATGTCGTGGGCATGCTTTGCGAAACCGCTGTCTTCAGCCTTCGCCAATGCTGCCAGAGAACCGCGTGCCTGGTCCATGTACTGCTTGCCCTCGTTCGAGTCCACGATGAGGAAGGCGCGATGACGATATCCCTTCTGGCGAAAGTTGATAGTCTCGGCGATTTCAGCCGCTTTAGATTTTGCCAATGCTTCTGTTTGAGCTAAGAGGTTGCGCTCCTCCTGTGCTCTGCCCGCTAGCTTGTTGCGCAGCTCAGCGAGATGGTTCGGCAATCTAGTGCTCGCGTCATTGTATGGCTGCAGATATGCGGGATTCCCGGTCAGCAAATAGCCTCGCTGACCAGTCTCCATGTCCACGAGATCCAGCAGAACACTCGCAATATCCGCCTGAATCTGAGAGCTCTCGAGCCTCATCGTTGTAGTTTCCCTTATTCGCTCGAGTCCTTTGATTGCGACGTATGCATTGAAGGCAATCAGCACGAGTAGTGCAGGCAGGGCCAATAGAAAAAAGACTTTTCTGAGCTTCTCGATCACGCGATCTCCCAATTTCAAACAATCGACCTATGTCTCAGTATTCAGTTTATGCTGCGGGAGAGCCATGATGATGGTGCAGTAATGCCTTAGCTCTTTTGAGTCAGTGGAATCGTTGAGTCGCGGACAGCCTTATGATTGCCTTCGTGACCGCCTCAGAGGGCTTGTTGCTCAGAAGAGAAGAAGGCTCGAGCGCTACGTCGCGAAGGGAATCCGCACGGTGAACTCGGCCCCACCCAGAGTTGCCGATTTGCTGACGCTGATTGTGCCTTTGAGGCGTGAGACAAGTTCGTGCGTCACCCACAATCCCAGACCCGTACCGTAGTCCCGCTTGGTGGTGAAGAAGGGCTCAAATATCTTTTCGCGAACCTCGGGTGAGATTCCAGGACCGCTATCCGCGACGACAATTAACATAGCGTCCCCGTCGGTCAAGGACTGTATCTCAACGAGACCTCCATGGGGCGCCGCTGCAATCGCATTCGACAACAGATTTGAAAGCATCTGACGCATCTCCGCATCGACGGCATTGACGAAGCAAGTTTGCACGGCATTGTCGATGCTTATGTGCTTCTTTTCCGCCTCTCTGGCGTATAGTGATTCGACCTGGATTGCAATCTGACGGAGGTCGAGCCGCCGCGCACTGCCACCGCCTTTGTAGAACGCAAGTGTTTGTCTCGTTATGTGTGCGACGCGCAGGAGTTCTTCATCTGCTCTTTGCGCCAGCTCCACTGCATCGGGCGGAAGCGCGGGATGCGTCCTCAGCAAGTAGAGCAGATTCATGACCGCCTCGAGGGGGTTGTTGATCTCGTGTGCTACCGTTGCTGCGAGTCTGCCGGTGGCGGTCAGCTTTTCAGAGTTGATGAGCGCCATCTCCGCACGCTTTGCTACAGTTACGTCAATGGTTGCACCGACCACAAGACCTTCATCCATCGGCCGGGCGCGCGAAAGCAACCACCTCACACTCCCATCGTCATTGCAGATTCTGTACTGTACGTCGATTGGAGAAGTCGCCGCTTGTGCAGCAGCGGCGCGCATTCGTACGAGGTCTTCCGGGTGGATGATCGCAAACAGCTGGGTCAGGTCAGCAGCCAGTGTGAAACCGGCAAACACCTCCTGCGCATTCTCCGACCACGTAATCCGGCCGGTATGCAACTCCCATTCCCAGGTCGCGACCTTTGCCGCCTCCTGGGCGCGTCGAAGCCGTTGTGTCACCAGCTCGAATTTACGGAAGCTCTCGTGCTGCTCGGTGATGTCGGCATTTGCACCGAGCATTCGCAACGGCTGCCCGGTTCCTTTCTCGTAGATCACTGTCCCGTCAGTGGTGATCCAACGCACGGCACCATCTGGCCTTACGATGCGAAACTGCACCGCATACGGCTCGCCGGTCGCAACGCAGTCTTCGATGAGTTGGTGCACGCGAGACGCATCCTCAGGATGCAATAGCCGAGAAAAGCCTTCAACGGAGCCATCGAATTTATCGGGCGTGAGTCCATGGAAGCGGTAAACGTTCTCCGACCAAGTTACCCGCCCAGAGGGAATGTCCCAGTCCCAAACGCCGATGTTACCGGCTTTGATTGCTAGTCGCAGCCGCTCTTCATTCTCCTGAATCTCGCGCTGCTGCTCACGCACGACAGCTTCGGCACGCTTCAACTCAGTCACGTCACGCGTGATCGTGACGATCTTCGCAACTGCACAACCCTCCGTCACCGGAACCGTACTTCTGATGTAATGCCGAATCTCATCTTCCTGCGAAAAGGAATATTCAAAAGGCTTGGAGGCGCCTGTCGTAAGGACCTCCCTCAAACCCGCGTCAAATTGCGCGGCCATTTCGGAGGGGAATCCCAACTCTACGTGTGTCTTGCCAATGAACGCCGAGGATGGAATACCAGTTGCCCGCTCTATTGCTGCGCTGGCGTATTCATACCGCAGTTCGGTGTTGTATACACAGATGACATCCGGGATGCTGGCTAAAATAGCATCCAATTGCCGTTCCCGCTGCGACGCGACTGTGTCTTCTTGGTTGGAAGGATTCGATTCGACGACAAACATGAGCTCTCACACCATTTTGCCAGATAAGCTGCATGTTTTGCTTAAAGTATTGGCCTGACGTCCTCCTTCTTGACCCTTGTGACGTCGCAGGTCTGGTCGATTATGGGAATCGCTCTACCTGGACTGGAAATCGTTCTTCATAGACTGCATTTTCATAGCGGATGAGCAGTGGAACGATCTGTTTCCAGAGTGACTCCAACTCGGGGCTGCCTCTTACGGTGATCTGAGCACCGGTGGCTGTCTGTAGTTCAGACAGTTCGACTTGATAGACAATGTCGGGAACTCCTTCTGTATTTCCGCGAAGGAGGATGCCGCGCGGAGAGCCGAGTTTCACGCGAACGTCCGCTGCGCGTAACGCAAGGGCAGCGACTTCATCCGCCTTGCCCGGCTTCGCCCAATAGCGCAATTGCACGATCGTTTTGTGGGGCCCGCTAAGGAGAGAAGGATTCGTGCTGTAAATGTTCCCGTACCCGGAGTCGCCTAGGGCGGTGATAGTCGCGCTCGTGGAGATCAGGTGTGGAATAACGGAGTTGGCAACGCTGTTTTTTAGGAAATGCCCGCGTAAGCAGCAAGACTGAATTTGTCCATTGTCCGATCTTTGGGCGGCACAACATACCGAGGCGAAGAGAACAAAGATGAGGTGTCGTGTCATGAGACCTCCGAGGCGAGATCGTAGCACGCTCTCAGCATGAACCCGGCGTGTGCCTGGTAGTTCTGCGGCCATCGCTACTTTACTTGCCACTTTTAGTTAGACGATCTCTGGAACGCAGCCAGAGTTCGATGACCAAGGTGTTGATCGAAAAGCCAATCCAGAACGCAATGCCGAAGAATTGGTTTGGTGCAAGATGCGTGAATGGACTAGTCGCAAAGAAGACTCCCATAACCGGACGCGTTGTCGCAATTCCAAGAAGGACCGCAATCGCCCGCAGTATCCACCGCCTTTTCAGAGACTGATCACCGCGGCGCATATACCAATAGGCGCGGGACAGCGAGAACAAGAAGAGGCTGTTGAACAGCAACACGGCGGAGCGCTCCACCCAGCCGCCGATGGAATAAACACTCATTGCGTAGGCAGTAACCCCGACCACCATTCCGAGAGGGAAGATCAGGTGCTCTGGCCAGACAGCGTTGGCAGGAATGCGAAAGACAACAAAGACCGATACCACTACAAAGGCCAATGCGGGGAGGATGTGTGCCAGCGTAAGGATCGAATGTGACGCGAACACCGCATCAAGCGCGGCCAACTGAGGGGTAGCGGAACGCGGATGAAAGGCGAGTGCAAAGAGCCTTCGGAGAACTACCGCGACAGCGATCAAGATGCTGGCCCCGAACCCTACCCTCAACCAAAGGGAAGGCGTCGGTTTGTTTTGCCAACCAGCTTCATGCTTTCGCAGATCATTGGGGAATTTTTCAGGCAGAGCATCCCTAACTTTCACACAGAGCCCCGGTTAAACAGCGTTTACTCTAGCCCACCGTACAATTTCCGCGTTCTGCTGCTTCGGCATAGCTGACCATTTGCTGTTTTAGTTGTGAATCTACTTCGTCCGCGATCGCCATGACATCCGGCAGTAAAAGGCTGAAATCAACACTGGTAAGGTTATTGTGAAGAGTCTGGAAGATACTCACTTGGAGCATTCGCGATTCTTCCACCATCATTGCGACTGTGTATCCCTGCTGCCACCGTAAGCAGCCGTGATCGTGAGCGGGTTGCGAAAAGGGGGCTTGATCTTCCAACGTTCGCGGGTAGCGAAGGCGGTCAATCAGAACTGCGAAGAGCATCGGCAAGTGGCCCGTACGCTGTTCCCGGTCGAGTGGAATATGAATAAGCTCTTCGCACCCCTCCGCGCGACTAAACCAGTCCGCAATAGTGTTGTATGTTTCTCGTTCCAGAATGTTAGCTACCCGCTCGCATTTCGGTTTGGCTCGCAGCTTGACACTCAGTAGCTTACTTTCAATCACGTCCAACAGCGCTGGAATATCGAGCGGCTTCACTATGATTTCATCGGCTTGCAGCACAATGGCAGACATCGCTTTAGTGACGTCAGGGTATCCGCTGAAGGCAATGGTGACAGTGTCCGGATTCGTGTGTCTCATTGCACTGATGACGGTGAAACCGTCGCCGCTGCCAGGCAGGTGAAGATCGCACAGCAACACATCGAATGATTCAGAGGCAATCTTGCCGAGCGCACTCTTAACCGTGCTGGAGGTCACAACGTTCAAAATTGTTCTCGGTCATAATGGCTGAGAGGCTGCTGAGCGCGTCTTTCGTATCGTCGACTAGTAGAATCCGCGGCTTTGCCATAAAGATCCTTCATCAGCTGAGCAGCTGATGCGAGTGCAGGCCCAGACGTCTTAAAGGAGCGTGAAGATGCGAGTAAGCACTACTTAAAACGGTACGTCGCAGTACATTACGTGTCAACTGAGGCGCCTACGACCCGTCCGCTCCGGGAACATAGGGGCCGCGAGGGAGATTAAAAAGAGCAAGCAGGGAGTGGGTAGCAAGGTGCGGACCGAGCGCATCGTGGCACGCAGCCGTTCGGAGTCATTGCCTCCGTCCATTGCGCGTGGTTCGCGCGAAACAAATCGCTGATTGCTCAGCGGCTCAAGAGCTTGCACTCAATGGAGGGGGAGTTCATTCCTGATTACCTGACCGTTCTTCATCACGAAGCGAACCCGCTCCAGTTCGCTGATGTCGGCGATCGGATCGCCAGCCACGGCCACGAGATCGGCAAGTTTACCGGATTCGATCGTTCCCACTCGGTCCTGCCATCCCAACATTTCTGCGGCGCTCGTCGTGACCGCGCGGATAACGTCGAGCGGGGGCATTCCGGCGTCATCATGCAAAGCAGCAAACATCATGGCCGTGGCCTCTCCTCGTGTCTTACCCGGAACAAACCAGCACATGTCCGATCCAACCGCAAACTTCACTCCCGACTTCATTATTCTCTGAACGAAAGTGACATTTGGCTGGTGCCGACGGCCCTTGATTGCCGCCATTCTAGTTTTCAGCTCGGGGGACATCACGATGGTTCCCTCAAATACCTTTGCGAGAAAGCCATTCCAAAACGTGGGGGTTATGTCTAAGAATATCCCCTTGTCGCGCATCATCCGAAGCTGTTCGTCGGTCACTGCGTCCCCGTGCTCGATGGAGTCCGCGCCTGCGTCAATCGCTATTTGGATCGCAATCTTGGTCTGAGCGTGAACGGCAACTTTCTTGTGAGCGCGGTGCGCTTCATCGACGATGGCCGCCAGTGCCGGGACTGTGATGCCGACACCGTCATCGTCGACCACTACCTTGATAAGGTCGACGTTGTAGAAGAAATTTGCATTAACGGCCTTCAGGCCCTCCTCCGGGGTCGCAACCTCCAGAAATTCCTGCTGCACGACTGGCCCGGCAAGAGCGGGATTGAGGGCCGCGAAGTATCCTCCGGGCGGCGTGAGTTTCCGTCCCGAGGCCAGAATTCTTGGGCCGGGTACGCGCCCCGCATTGATTGCGTCTCGCAGTGCAACGTCACCATCAATGCCAGAGAACCCAACATTCCGCACGGTAGTAAACCCGCTCTCCAAATCTTCACGTGCCATTTGCGCTCCCAGGAACCCACGTTCCGTGGGGGATTTAGCTACTACTGCCAGCAACAGTGCCGGTTGAAAAAAAGTGTAGCGGCCCATTTCGACTTCTGCTGGCACTGTGGCGTTGATGAGCAGGTGGGTGTGGCCGTCAATAAGCCCCGGTAAAAGAGTCGCGTTGCCCAAATCGATTGTCTTGGCCCCGGCGGGCGCATTCGCCTGGACTTGCGAAGGCGAACCAACCACCTTGATTTTGCCGTTTTCGATGAGTACGGCCGCAGGCGAAAGAACATTGCCAGTTCGCGGGTCGAGCAGTCGGGCAGCCTTGACTATAGTGTCCGGAGCAGGTGCCTGGGCTCTGAGTTGCCAAGGTGGATGAACAATCAAAATCGACGACACGAACAACATCAACGACTTGCACACATGGCCCAGTAAGACCTGCTTTAGGCGGCCAGGTGCGTTGGGCGGGGAACAAACTAACATGGCGGATCTTCTAATATTCCCCATAGTGTCCCTTCACAGAGTCGAGCAACTTTTTAGTGTCATAGCCGACACCGTCCTTGAAGACAATCTCGACATTTTCGATGTCAGTGATGCGACTTGCCGGATCACCTTTTACGACCACGAGGTCTCCATTTTTCCCGGCAGCAATCGATCCGATCTGATCTTGGCGCCCAAGATATATTGCTCCGTTCAAAGTAGCTATGCGGATTGCCTGAACCGGGGTGAACCCTGCCTCAACCAGCAACTCGATCTGACGCTGGTCACCGAAGCCCGGAACGTTACCACCGATTCCGACCGGATCGGGTCCGGCAAGTAAGAGTCCGCCGGCGGCAACGAAGTCGCGCTGAAGGTCCATATCTCTGCGGAGCAGTTTTGCTGCGTTAATTGCGGTGGGTCTGGCGCGGTTGCGACTGAAAAGATATGCCTCGCGCGCCGAGGGTGCCATCGCCTCTAACACCTCCGGCCTTAGCAGCGACCGTGCGTCCGTGGTCGCGTCGATTGGCACACTTACGGCCGAATTCGGGAGCGTGGAGGTGACGGCTACATGATGCCTAACCAGCGTTGCAATCAGCCGATTCGCTTCCGGACTTCCGGGATTCAGGTGTTCGAGCGTATAGTCGCCAGCGCTATCGCTACATGTGTCTGGCTTCTTGCCCGGATCCAGTTCGGTATTGGCTCTGAATCCGTGTTCGAGATTGTCGATTCCGATATCGGCTGCCTCTGCATATGTAACGGAGCATAAGTGGCCCGTCACTTTTAGCCCGCGCTTGTGAGCCTCTTCAACTGCAGAGCGCATTTCGTCACGTGTGATGTGGGCGTACGCCTTGAACGACGTGACGCCCCGGTCTGCCCAATAGGCAACCGTCTGGCGCGCGTCATCCGGTCCAGTAAGTTGGTACATCTGCAGACTTGGATTGTTCCCAACGCCTTCAAGATAAGGACCTGTCACGTCCAAGTGAGGGCCAGGAAGTTCCCCTCTTTCAATCGTCTGCTTGAGCCTAAGGTCGGTATAGGGAGCGACACTGCCTGCAGTACGAGCCGTCGTAACACCGTTCGCTAAATAAAGCCGAGGCGCAGAAAAGCTCATCTCAAGTGAACGCGCCGGACGATCGAAACTGTTGTCGGCCGCGAGATTCGGGAATGCTATGTAGTAAAGGTGCTCGTGCATGCCGATGATGCCCGGCAATACCGAGTGACCTCGCAAATCGAGAACGGTGAGACCCTCGGCTGCCGGCACATCGGCGCCTCGTGAAATAGCTACGATCTTGCCGCCTTCAATCGAGATGTTCTGATCCGAAACCGGCGGAGCTCCCGTTCCGTCGATGACCTGAACGTGCTCGAGAATCACCTTCGAAGTGCTGACACTCACGTACTTACGAACCTGCGGTCCCAGGGTCCCGATGAGTTGCGCGCTGGCAAGCGAGGAGCACAATAGGGCGGCGACACCCAAGAAAACCAACCCGCCGAGCATTTGGCATCGGCCCGACTTCGTGCTCAAAGCGGAGATTGTAACGAGATGCGGCGGCGCAGCCGTTGCGTGCGTCAGTACTGTTGTTGCTCCCATACGATCTCCTTGACTTATGGCTTATGAAGGAAACAGCAAGCTGTATGCGCTATCGTTCCCAAAATGCCCGCCAAGAGAACCGCCGCGAACATTAAATTCAGCAGCGTGTTTGCAGTTGGAGAATTTCGGTCGGGATAATCAGCTGCGAGCTTGGCAACACGGTGACTTACTAATGAAGAGGCAGCCGCCTGCAGCAAGAACTCATGTGCCGGGTCGCACAATTTTGCTAATGCAGAAACGAGGTCTCTCCCGCGGGAAGCTTCAATCACTGACTCGTCACATGAGAGCTCTCGATACAAAGCAAGGCGAGAGCCGGTGATCCATACAAGCGGATGAAACCACAGGCAACAAAGCCCAACTTCATGAAGGAGAAGTATCAAGTTATCGCGACGCTTTGCATGTGTTAGCTCATGTATGAGTACAGCGTCGAGCTCGCGCTCATTCAGTAGTCTCTCAATCCCGTTGGGAAGCAAGATATGCGGACGAAGGACCCCACTGACGGCTGGAATCTGTCGTGGACCCCCGAGGCGCACGGGAACTCCATCAGGGATGACACTCGATTTGGCAAAAACACGCTGGTCGCCTGTGAACTGAGCGTCGCGGCGCTCACCCCGTATGCGGAACACCAATCGAGTAAACATCGAGATTGTGCCAACCAACCAAACTACCCCTACCAACGTACCTACCGACCCTCGCGACATATCATTCGCGACGTTTCCAATTAAGCCCAGAGGCGTCGCCCATGACAGATAAGACGCCCCAGCTTTGTCGAGAATTGCGCCCAGCGGCAAGATGAAATTAAGAGATGTCGCTACCCAAATCCAGTATTTAGCAGTTGCGCTGCCACGGTTGATTGATGTCAGGGCCCACGCAGCCACCCAACTCAATGACGCATACAGGAGGTGAATTTCGAAGTAGTACAACGTTCGCGCAATGTGCTCATGCATGTTTTCCCTCAACGACTGCGTTTGCTCTTCTTGCCTTCCGCCGCGTTTTGAAGAACCCGCAAGTCCTTTAGCGTCACCGAACCTGTCTCAAGCAGATTAGAGATCAGCAGACGAGGGGATCCTCCAAACAGATCTAAGAGATCTCGCGCAAGGGCGCTTCGGTACTCAGTCTGGTTGATTGCAGGCTCGAAGAGTTGCGCATTACCGATCTTCTTCACCTTGCGCAGAGCGCCCTTCTCTTCGAGCCGATATACAAGCGTCTGAATCGTCGTATATGCAACGCGCTCTTCTTCAGGCAAACTCTCAAGGAGCTCGCGGACGGAGCAGGTTCCTAGCTTCCAACACTCCTCCAGAACCCGCGTCTCAGCTTTGGATAGTCGAGCCTTGGTCATATCTCCTACGTCTCCCGGCAACGCTACTACAACTTCCGGCGACCGGCAACTAGTTTCTTGGACGCATTACATCTCTTTTCGTTACAGGTTCAATTGCGGATTTATTGGGGAACTTTCCCAATTCTTCTCAAAACTCGGCAAGAGGCGGCCATCGTCACACATCCAGACATTCTGCACAGAATGCGAAGGGCGAAATCGGGGACCCCGAGAGGTCATTCTTCCTGTGAAGCAGGAAAGGCTATGCAGCTAAGAGTCCCGTTAAGCAGCCCGTAGGGTCGATCGGCTGTGCGACCTAGTAGTAGTCCCTCGATCCTATGGCCCAAGGTACATTTAAACGCCCTTTAGGGTCACTCCCCGACTGTGGTGCTGTGGCGATTGCCTCAAGGTGCTTCTCAATGACTGATGAAAAAGTAGGTACAAGCGTGATTACTCGTGGAAATCCGAACTGGGGCAAACCTCGGCCCAATGAGGTTGATCCTGTAGTCCCCACCGCATTTGAGCAGATCGTCACAGAGCTGGCATTGCAACCAGAAAACTATCTTAGCTCTGCGCCCCTCCGCGAATGGGCCCAGCAAAACCGCCACTCGAAGTACGTGCCCGAGGCGTTGCTGGCCCAATGGGGCTTCGCGTTGCATTTGAACTACTGACTCAAAGGTCGACCTGCAAATAAGTGCGAGGGCCATGTCATCACCTATGAAGGACGCGTCGAGCACGATCCATTCTCCGATTCCTGAAAATCCTCGCTTGATGAAATCCACGTGCCTGATGTGTGGCGCGCTGATTGCAGCAAGTGCTTCTCTCAGGCTGTTACACTTTGCGGAACGCAACCACCATTGCCCTTCGAGCCAAGATTAGGTCCTTCGCTGACAATCGCTTCCTAGGCCGATAAGCGCGCTTACTGGCATTCCTCCCTCCTACAAGGTACTTCCACTTTGAGGGTGCTCGACTTGGCGCCCAAAAGGGAATTCCGCCAATACGTGATGCTTCTGAATGGAGGGTGGGGATCAGCCCGTAGTGGAGGGAAGAGATCTGTGTCTTCGTGGCCGACGAACATCCGCAAGATGCACAACTAAGGCTGCTTGATTTGGCTGGAATCGTCTGGCTGTACGTTATGGATGGTAGAATCTCGACCGCGCGGGAGGAACCCCATGCCGGAGTCGGCAAACCAGCCAAGTGCCTCTGCACATCGCCAAGCTGCGTTGCTGCGCCTAAGTACTTCGATTGCCCTGGCAGACACGGAAAGCGACATCTGCCTCCGAGTGGTCGAGGGATTGCATGACCCTGCGCTGGGGTACGACTTTCTCGGCGTTTTCTTGCGCGATAAATTGACAGGCGAACGCGTGCTGAGCGCAAGCATCGGCTGGGAGGGCGCAAGCCCAGGATGGCGCGTGCAACCGGGGAAGGGGATCAGTGAGCTCGCGCTGTTAGAAGGGAGGCTTCATTACACCCCAGACGTAAGGGGCGAGCGGCGATATTTGAAGACCTTGAATTGCGGATCAGAGATCGACGTACCGCTGGTGGTGCATAACGATACCATCGGCGTTCTGGTGGTCGAAAGTAGCGAGCCGAGTGCATTTGGCCAAGCAGACTTCGAGATTCTCAATGCTGCCGCAAGTCAGGCGAGCGTGGCGATCGAACGAGCGCGACTCATTAGCGAAGAACGGCAACGGGCCCGTGAGCGTGAAGCGCTTTTGGAAACGATGGCCGACCTTTCCAAACAACTAGAACTGTCGAGGTTGCTGCAGCTCGTTTTGCAGCGGGCAGTTGCGCTGCTTCAGGTCAGCGGTGGCGAGCTTGCAATTTATGAAGAAGACTCGAAGGAGCTAAAAGTCGTCGCCAGTCACAGCATCGGGCAAGACAGCGTCGGCACGCGACTCGGGCTCGGAGAAGGCGCGATGGGGCGCGTTGCAGAGACGCTAGAGCCGCTCATCATCCCTGACTATCCCGAGTTTGCGGGGAAGTCAGCGAAATATGCGAATGTGACGGTACGCGCCGTCATGGTAGTCCCGCTATTGATTGGGACTCGTCTGGTCGGGACCATTGCTGCGGTCCACAACGACTTCGATCGGACATTTGGCGACGATGATTTGCGCTTGCTTGGTATGTTCGCGGTTCAAGCGGCCGTCGCCATCGAGAATGCCCGTTTATATACAGAAGCACAACAGCAGCGTGAATACTTCGAGGCGGTGGTTGTCAACAGCCCTGTTGCAATCGTTACTCTCGATCTCGAAGGGCGGATACGCTCCTTCAATCCGGCGTTTGAGCGGCTGTTCGGGTATTCGCTGGATGAAGTAAGAGGCGAATTGCTTGATGATTTGATTAACACCGACAGCACTCGCGTCGAAGCGCATGAATATACCCATCAAGCGCTGAGTCATACAGCACATGGAATCGGCAGGCGCCGGCGCAAGGATGGCAGCCTTTTGGATGTGGAGCTTGCCGGCGTTCCTGTCATCGTTAATGGTGAGCGAAAGGGCATCATGGCTTTGTACCATGACGTTACTGAGCTGTTGCGTGCACGCGAGCAGGCTGAATCCGCAAACAAAGCGAAGAGCCAGTTTTTAGCGAACATGAGTCACGAACTCCGCACACCGCTTAACGCGATCATCGGATACAGCGAGATGCTGCAAGAAGAGGCGGTTGAATCGGGAACAACGAGCCTCGTCCCTGATCTCCAGAAGATTTGTTCGGCAGGCAAGCATCTGCTGTCTCTCATCAACGATGTGCTCGATCTGTCCAAAATCGAAGCAGGCAAAACGGAACTGTACATAGAGGATTTCCCCGTAGAAGAGATGCTTAACCAGGTGGTCACCACAATGCGTCCACTGGTCGCGAAGAATGGAAACAGCTTTGTGTTCGAGCCAGACTCAGAGCTCGGCAGCATGCACTCAGACCTGACACGCGTCAGGCAGATACTGCTCAATATCTTGTCGAACGCCTCGAAGTTCACCTCAAGTGGAACGATCACCTTGCGTGTGGCTGGTGAGGAAGAGCACGATCGTCAGTGGTTATCGTTCAAGGTATCTGACACAGGCATCGGCATGACAAGGGAACAGCTCTCGAGGGTATTTGAGGCCTTTGCACAAGCGGATGCTTCTGTAACGCGACAGTTTGGGGGCACCGGCCTTGGTCTCGCGATCACGCGTCGCTTTTGTGAAATGCTGGGCGGTGAGATAACAGTCGAATCGAAGCCCGGGCATGGAAGCACGTTTATAGCCCGATTACCTCGCAGATCCGAGATTGACCTTGCCACGCATATGGGTGCACAAGCACCGTCACAGGATCAGTTGGCTGGGCAACCCGTTCTGATCATCGATGATGATCCTGCTACGCATGAGGTGCTTAAGCGGGCGCTAAGCCGCGATGGCTTCGATGTATTCTCGGCGATGAACGGTGAGCAGGGCATCCAATCAGCTCTACAGCATCGCCCAATGGCGATCGTGTTGGACATTCTCATGCCTGGCATGGATGGGTGGACGGTCCTGTCCCAACTGAAGTCCAGCCCTGTGACCGCGGGAATCCCGGTAATAATCGCGAGCGTACTTGAAGAAAAGCATATCGCGATCTCTCTCGGCGCTTCTGACTACTTGATTAAGCCCATCGAACGGGATCGTCTGGTTGGCATGTTGAATCGTTACTGCTCATCCACCGGCACAATTCTAGTCGTGGATGACGACGCGAGCGCACGAGAAATCCTGCGCCGTAGCATTTCTCGCGACGGGTGGACCATTGTCGAAGCGAGAAATGGCGCCGAGGCACTGGCAGCGATCTCCGCAAGTACGCCCGATCTTATCCTTCTTGATCTTTTGATGCCAGAGATGGACGGCTTCGAGTTTCTGCGTGAGCTTCGAACTTTGGAGTCTGACACCGGCTCGCGGATCCCGGTTGTGGTGATCACCGCAAAGGAGCTATCACAGGCGGAGCGCGACTGTCTGGCAACATCGGTGAATAATGTCATGGGAAAGGGGACATCGACGAGCATGGATATCATCACTGAAGTCCGGTCTGTTGTCCGTGCGATGAAGCAGGGTATATAGAAGTGGCCAAAATTCTGCTGGTGGAAGACAACGAGATGAACCGGGACATGCTTTCGCGACGTCTGATTCGAAGGGGTTTCGACGTCGTTATCGCCACCGATGGCGCTCAGGGCATTGAAATGGCCTTGTCCGAAGTACCAGACATCATCTTGATGGATATGAGCCTGCCCAAGGTCGATGGCTGGGAAGCCGTGCGACAAATTAGGCAATTGGATGGGATGGACAAGATTCCGATCATCGCGTTGACTGCCCATGCGATGGCAGGCGACCGCGAGAGAGCGGTGGAAGCGGGCTGCAACGACTACGACACGAAGCCGGTGGATTTCTCACGGCTCCATGACAAGATACGTCTCCTCTTGGAGCAGCAGCCGGTATGAACGAACATGCCCGTATCCTGATTGTGGACGATACCGAGATGAACCGCGACATGTTGTCGCGTAGGATGAAGCGCCATGGATATCTCGTTGAAACCGCTGATGGCGGGGCTGCTGCGCTTTCTCTGATTACCGATAAGAGCTTTGATCTGGTTATCCTCGACATCATGATGCCGGACGTTGATGGGATGACGGTCCTTAAGACGCTGCGCGAGAGATTCGATCCGAGCGACCTCCCCATTCTGATGGCAACCGCTAAGGACGGAGCTGAAGACATTGTCCGGGCGCTTGAGCTAGGCGCAAACGACTACGTGACGAAGCCACTCGATTTCCCTGTCGTCGTTGCACGCGTAAGGACACAGCTTGCGCTCAAGCGCTCACATGAGCAGTTGCGCGCAGCCCATCGCCGAATGAAGGATGATCTGGACGCGGCCGGGCGCATACAACAATCGCTCATTCCTGCAGAGGCCCCGAAGACAGACCGCGCGCACTTCGCATGGGCGTTCCGGCCATGTACTGAACTGGGCGGTGATATTTTAGACATCGTCCAGGTCGATGAAGATCACATTGGTTTCTATCTCGTGGATGTCTGTGGACATGGGGTTCCGGCGGCGCTTCTGTCAGTCACGGTGAGCCGCTTATTGTCGCATACAGCTGCCGACTCACTGCTACGCAACGGACAGAATGCTGCTTCCCCAGCAAAGATTGCGGAAATGCTCAATCGGCGATTTCAAATGGACGGTAGCCGTCAGTACTTTACGTTCATATATGGACTGCTCGACACCCAGAACCTGAAACTGAGTTTCACCTGTGCAGGAGCACCCGGGCCGTTGCACGTCCGTCCAGACGGTCAAGTCTCGTACCTGTCGAAAGAGGGATTTGCTATAGGCTGGTTTCCGGGCTGTGAGTATGAAGAGCATGTGCTCGATCTCTCTCCGGGTGACCGGCTGTACTTCTTCTCGGACGGCGTCATCGAGGAGACGAATGCCGAGGGCGAGATGTTTCAGGTGGAACGGCTGTCACAACTCTGCGCCTCAACAATATCGCTGCCCATCGCAAGTACCCTTGATGAGCTGCTGCTAGAACTGCACACATGGAATACGGGTGAGACGTTCAGCGACGATGTCTCGGTTCTCGCGATTGAGATTGCGGCGCTTAGGTGATACGCAAACTCCTGCTCCCATGACTCAGCTGATGTTCTCAATTGGACACTGCTGTCCATTTCTGGCCGCAAGTTGTATCCCTGCGAGTGCAGCAGCTTGCTAGAAATGCTATTCAATTGGGCACTGCAAGGGATATGGACCTTGTTCATAGAGTTGGTCGACAACTTGCTAATCATCGAAAGAGACCCAGATGCTATTCACAAGCAACTCGTCGCGGAAGCTCATTGTTTCGATAGGTTTCTTACTGGCAACTACGCGAATGTGGGGGCAATCGCAGGTGCTCTCCATTCCTGCGGACTCGCCGCGCTGGGCCCTGCAAGGTCAAGCCAAAGCAGCTGAATATCAAGGACGCAAATGCCTCCTCCTCGATGGTGGATTAGCGGCTTTGGACAACTTTGAAATGCGTGACGGCGTTGTCGATGTGGATGTCGCAACTTCCGCAAAACGCGGGTTTTTCGGTATTGATTTTCGGCTGGACAACAACGGAGCTAACGGTGAAGAAGTCTATCTACGCCAGCACAAATCTGGCCTTCCAGACGCAATGCAATATACTCCGATTCTCAACACTGGCCGCAACTGGCAAATCTATAACGGGCCAGGCTTTACCGGCGCGGTGGATATCCCAAAAGATGCCTGGTTTCACCTGCGCCTGGAGATAACAGGCGCGCAAGCGAAACTATATGTCATGAACATGGCCACGCCCGCGCTCATGATGAATGATCTGAAGAGCGGCATTCAGAAAGGCCAGGTCGCGCTGTTTGTTCTGACGGGCGCCACATATTTCTCCAATTTCGAAATACGAACAACTCCTGATGCTCCCTGGCATCGGGATCTGCCGCCGATGCCGCCGGGCACTCTTACCAAATGGGAGCTCTCGCCTTCCTACGATGCGCTCGCACGTAATCTGGAGCGTCCACTTCCTAATTCAGAGAGCGATCTCATACATTGGCAGAGTATAGAAGCGGAGTCGCCCGGCATAGTGCCCATCAATCGCTATCGCGAGAGCCCGCATCCGATGGTCTCGTTTCAAGGCGATTTTTCCAAGCGTTTGGAACCCCAGCCAGGAATGAAAGTCGTGTATGCGCGGACCAGCATCGATTCCGACCGCGCACAAGTAAAAAAGCTCTACATCGGCTATAGCGACGATGTCAGCGTGTTTCTGAACGGCCAGATTCTCTTCCGCGGACGAAGCGCTCAGAATTTCCGAGACCCCGGGTTTCTTGGCATCGTCAATCCGGAAAACGATGCCGTTTACCTTCCATTAAAAAAGGGCAGCAATGAATTGATGCTGGCGGTGAGCGAGCTCGGAGGCGGATGGGGATTCATTTGCCGCTTAGGGGACATTGAGAACTGAGCTGACACACGTCACGGCCAGCATGAGATAGCGCTTTGCAGGAGATCAGAGGCACAGCTTTAGCTCGTGACGACTGTGCCTCGTCGATGCCCTCGGGCGATGTGGCGGCGTTCTTCGCAAAGCGCGTCCGTATTGCTCCTGAATCAAATCTTCAGCGCCCAGAGCTTTTGCTAGCTGCTGGTCGAAGCCGGAAATTCAGACTGTAGAGTTGCGATCAGATCCTTGAACTCTGGCAAGTCTCGTAAGTTGTCTAAGCTTCGGTCGACGAGGAAAAATGGCCAGCAGGGAAAGCCGGTGTCAACAGCACGCTCCAGCCAATGCATGGCAGATTGCTGGTCACCCATAACCGCGCAGATACAGGCGATCTGGTAATGCGTGTGATGTGAGTGTCCAAAAGAAAGTGGCGAAGTGCAGGCCTTAGCTGTGGCCTGGGTGGCCAGTCTAGTTTGGCCCAAATGCGCCTGTACCAGTCCCTCGAGAGAGATCATCAGAGGCTCGTCGGGATAAGCTCGGACTGCCTCGGCGGCGAATTTGGCAGCCTTCTCAAGGTCGCCACTCAACAGAGGAGGCTGCGGCCGAAACCACAGGCAATACTTGTTTCCCGGTTTCACTTGATGAAACGCTTCTAGTGCTTCGGCGGCTTCTTGATATTGCCCGCCCCAGATGTATGCCTGCGCTATGTTGTAATGGCCAAGGTTTTGTGGATTGATGTGCTGCGCCGCTTTGTACGCTTCGAGCGCCTGAGGGATTTGGCCGACGTGCGCCAAAATGGTGCCCATCCGATTGTAGGCGTGGTCTAGATTGGGCTGCATGGCGATTGCCTTCCTGAGGTCGCTGATCGCCTCCTGGTGACGAAAATTCCTGTGCGGCGTCCACAGAATATAGGCACGCGCCATGATCGCTTCGGGCAGTTCGGGATCCAGTTGCAGCGCGCGTTCGCAATGTCTTTCTGCGAGCTGCAGCGATTTGTAGCGCCCCTCGTAACCGAAGTATCTAGCTGCCGATGTGTGTGCCAGCATGGCGTGCGCTAGGGAAAAGTCAGAGTCCCGCTGGATGGCGGCGCTGAAACAGCGAATGGCCTCATCAAGATCATCCAAAGATTCACTGTAACTTGCGTGCAAACCTTGCAGGTAAACCAAGTAGGCTCCTGGGTCACTGCTGTAGCGGTCGCGGGACCTTCTGATAGTTCCAAATCGTTGCTGAAGAGAATCCGCGACCTGCTTTCCGATTTTGTCCTGTACTTCGAAAACGTCCCCCAGTTCGAAATCGTGCCTTTCCGAGAGCACCGTTTTTTGCAACTGGGTGTCAAGCAACTGGATCGACACTCGCCAGTGGGTGCCAATCTTTTGGATATTGCCCAATAGAACGAAGCGCACGCGGAGCTCGCGCCCGATCTGCATCGCGTCCGTCCTGGCTGCATATTTCAGAATGGCGACGGTCGGAGGCACTCGCAGCCCCTCGATTTGGCCCAGTGCGGTAATCAGCGCATCCGCAAATCCCAGCGAAAGAGACTCCTTCTCTTCCATCGCGGTTAGGAAGACAAAAGGGGGCACGGCAATCCCTTTTTGTTCCAGAGCGAACAGCGGGGTGGTCTGCCCGCCGCATATCCCACGAAGGTCCGACAGCAAGTCGCCTGCCGAATCGTACCGGTCTGAAGCACTCTTCTGAAGAGTTCTCCAGATGATCTTTTCGATCCCTGCACAATCCTGGAAAGACACGGAGAGTTCAGGCGGGTCATCGTGAATAATGGCATGAATAACTTCGACCACAGCGGCGCGTTGCCAGGGGTGGCTTCCGGTAAACATCTCAAATAGAACGATACCGAAGGAAAACAGATCCGAGCGTTGATCCACCGCCTGCCCCAGTGCTTGCTCAGGCGACATATACGCTGCGGTGCCTACGATTCCCGTGACTGTCTTCGGTAAAGCCGGAATTTCATTTCGGTCAGGCTCCAGCAGCTTGGCCAATCCGAAATCCATCAGTTTCGCGCCCGACACCGTCAACATGATGTTGCCCGGCTTCAGATCGCGATGGATCACTCTCGTCTTATGCGCCCTTTCCAACCCGTTGCAAATGTCGATTCCGTACTTGAGCGCCTGCTCGGTGGTCAGTGGACCCTTAGCCAAACGGTCAGCCAGTGTCTCTCCCTCCAGGTACTCCATAACAAGATAATCAATCCCGTCCTGATGGCCGACGTCGTACAGGGTACATATGTTGGGATGGTTCAACGATGAGATCGACCGTGCCTCCCGGTCAAACCGCTGCCTGGCCTCAACATTATTGGAGAGACTCGATGGCAGGATCTTTATGGCGACGGTCCGATCGAGACGCGTGTCTCGCGCTCGATATACCTCCCCCATCCCGCCCGCGCCCAGCGCTGACTGGATCTCATACGGCCCGAGTTTGGTTCCAGAAATTAAGGCCATCAGGGCAGCAGCTTATACCCGCCCGCGTTCTGTACGCTCTGAAATCTGCACAGGCCGACCTCCGACTGCCGACATCTGGGACGGGCGTCAGGCCACAGCTCTTACTAGAGAGTTGGATGGCAAGAGACCAAAATGTTAAGTTCCAGCGATTTCAGGAGATGAACAGGAAGCGTCAGACTCAGCGAATGCTAAGTAAATGACTTGCAGCAGTTTGTGGATTCTTTTCTCGGAATCACTTCAGGATGCGGAAAGCCAGTGCAGAACGTTCAGCACATACTGCTTGTCATCGTTCCCGCCAACACTCATGCCCGTTCGTCCTACAAGCTTTTCCGTACCGCTCGCTTCCTTTTCCTTAAACACCTGAGCAGTCAGCATGCCTGCCTCACCACTAACGACGACGCGGCCGCGACCAAGCCTGAATGCGATCGCCATCGCCCGCCTCTCGATGGGCCACTTCCTTGCCGCCGCTTCGAGATTCTGCTTCCCCTTGACGGCATCGTCGTCGTAGAAGGGATGCACGTCGTTGCGGGTCGGCGCTTCGCCAGTCGTTCGTGAAAGTGGCAGGATCACAATTGCATGTTGCGGAATCGTGACCGACTCCCCTGTGAAGGCGACTAGTTTGTGCAGGCGTTCCTCGTGGTTGCGTCCGTGAGTGATTGGATTGCTGCCGAGCAGATGGTTCTGATCCGAGAAGACCAGCTCAGTTGGATCTTTGTCGTCGAAGTTGTTGGGGTCTGTGTCGAATACAAACCCATTGCCAAGCGTGACACCGAAACGTCCAGCCAATGGAGCGGCAGCGTCGCCCATCGGAGCGTGATCGGCAATCAAGAAAAGCGATCCGCCCCGACGAACCCAGTCATAGATTGTCTCGCATTCAGGGTTCGTAAACGCTGGGGTTGAATTGTTGTTATTGTTTACCAGGTTACCGACAGCATTGGAGATAACCAGCACATTGATGCCATCCAGACTACCGGCTGCGAATTTCGCGGTGTTCGCTACCACTTCGTAACCGTCGTTTCGCAATAGGTCAGCGAAAGGCTTAAAGAGGCCATCTTTCGTGTGAAAGTTGTCGTGCGCTTGGTCGATCGCGACGCGCGGGTGATTTGTCCTATATGTCGCGCGGGTGACCGTAGCATCGAATTTCGGATCGGCCATTTGCTGGGCGAAGGTCACACCCACGCATAGGATAACGATGACGGCTCTTAGAAGACCCGGGCTGCCATATTTGGTAGACATTACAGTAGACATGGCAGGATCAATTGTCTGGCGGAGAGGGAGGGATTCGAACCCCCGGTACCCTTACAGGTACGCCTGATTTCGAGTCAGGTGCATTCAACCGGGCTCTGCCACCTCTCCACTGTGATTAGTGCGCCGGATGAGGCCAGTATATCAGCGGGCAAGTGGCTGTTCCAAGCCGACGTAGCTAGCGGCGGGGGTGTTCCTGAGTTTATTGCACAACGCTTTGCGCGTGGCCTTTCACTTCTGTGCCCGGAACGCCCTGTTGGATCGCCTGCACCATGGCATCCGCGAATTCGCTGGTGCCAGCGCTTCCACCAACGTCGCGAGTGATGTATTCCTTCACATGAAAGACGCGTTCGAGTGCGGACTGCACGCGGTCGGCGGCGTTTGTCTCGCCGAGATGACGCAGCATGAGCACACCGGATTGTAGTAGCGCCGTAGGGTTGGCGATGTTCTTTCCAGCGATGTCCGGGGCTGAACCGTGCACGGCTTCGAAGATCGCGCACTCGTGTCCGAGATTCGCACCAGGGACGAGTCCGAGTCCACCGACGAACGCAGCGCAGAGATCGCTCACGATGTCTCCGTATAGGTTTTCGAGCACGAGCACGTCGTACTGGTAAGGATTCATGACCAGTTGCATGCAAGTGTTATCGATGATGTGCTCGCCATAGGTGATTTCGGGGTAGAGCTTAGCCGTGTCCCGGCAGCAACGTAGAAACAGTCCGTCGGACATCTTCATGATGTTCGCCTTGTGGATCGCGTGGATCTTCTTGCGGCGCTCACGGCGGGCGTAATCGAAGGCGAAGCGGGCGATGCGGGTGGACGCCTTTTCGGTAATGATCTTCAGACTCTCCACCACACCGGGAACGACCTCATGCTCGAGTCCGACGTATTCACCTTCGGTATTTTCGCGCACGATGATCAGGTCCACACCGGGATACCGGGTCGGAATTCCTGGAAGGTTCTTGATGGGTCGAAAGTTGGCGAAGAGCTCGAACTGCTTGCGCAAGCTGACGTTGATCGACGTGAATCCACCACCGATGGGCGTCATGACCGGGCCCTTCAGAGCCACACGAGTACGATCGATGGATTCGGAAAGGGCTTTAGGGATATATTCGCCGTATTTCGCAAAAGCATCGGCACCGGCAGCGTGCGAATCCCAGTCGAACTTCACCCCGGTGGCTTCGAGGATGCGAACGACAGCCTTTGAGACCTCAGGTCCTATGCCGTCGCCGGGGATGAGTGTAACGCGGTGGGTGATTGCCATGCCTGCAACTCTCTTAGGTGAGCTGCGCCTTCTTCTCGGCGCGCTCTTTGCTGTGGAGCAACTGCTCCAGTTCTTTCTTGAATTCGTTCACATCTTTGAAATCACGATATACAGAAGCGAAACGAATGAATGCGACTGTGTCCTGCTGCTTGAGCCGGTTCATAATCATTTCGCCGATCTCTGAAGTCGTGCGCTCGCGGTCGGTTGATTCGATGACGCAGGCCTCGACTTCGTCCACTACTTGTTCAAGCTTGCCCATCGGAATTGGCCGCTTTTCACAGGCGCGCAGCAGACCATTGAGGACCTTCAGGCGCTCGAACTTCTCCCGTCGTCCGTCTTTCTTGACGACCATATAGGGAATTTCGTCGATCCGCTCATAGGTTGTGTAGCGCTTGTCGCAGCCGAGACACGCGCGGCGGCGGCGAATCGATTCGCCTTCTTTTACTTCGCGCGAATCCATAACTTTATCTTCGGGATGACCGCAGAATGGGCATTTCATGCTGGTGGCTGCATCGATTGTAACAGGGACGAAATCGCGTCCCACCGCGTACATCAACCGTTATAGGTTCGCGGAAATACAATGACGGCGGCCCAGAGCAGGCCCTTGCGCTGTTCCCATACCACTTTTCCCCCAAGGAGCTTCGCAATCGTTTCGGGGGGCAAATCACGATGGAAACCAAAGTACTGTTCGTTACGCAGCTCCCAGAACCGAAGCCGGGAGAGAAGACTGGAACCGGGATCATATTTGGTGGAAAAAACCAGAGCAGTATCGTAAGCTCCGGGTTCCTGGGCCGCGAGTAGGATCTGTTGCGCGCTGAAATCCTCAATCTGTACGGTGCGGAGTGGCTGACGAACATAACCAAGCCCCGGGTCATTGAGTTCGTTTGTGCCGGTCCACGCGGTGAGGACGATCGCATGCGACAAGCGCCTCTCTATGAACGCCGTCGCATTCTGGTGCAGGTGGACATAGTCGGCGTAGGCCAGATTGTCTTCGGGGGCAATTCGATATCGAGGGCCCCAGACAAGTGCAACGACAAAAGCGATCAGCACGACGGCTAGCGGCACTGGCCAGTGCCTCCAGCGGCGCCAGAGTGTGGACACGAGCAGCAAAATGATGAGCGGATAGACGGGCAATAAATAGCGTGTCAGCAGCGCTCCACCGATAAGTGAGAAGGCGATCCAGTTCGCAAACACTAGGGCGGCAATCACCAATTGTGCGGGTGATGCTATGCGCTGACGCTCTCCTGCCGGATCGCGAACGGCCGGCCACGCCATAGCCATCAGTGCAAGAACCGTAAGCACGAACAAATCCATGTGCCCGAAGAGGTGCCATCCACGCTGCAGGAAGGCGAGAATAAAACGCAGCGGTGAATGCGTAGTGACGATGTTATAGCGCACAAACTCAGGATTGCCGAAGATGTGCCCGGTGCGTGCAAAATGATAGCTGAACCAGGCGGCCAAGGGCAGAACAGGCGAGAGCAGCGCGAACGATTGCCGGAGTGAAGGGGCAGGATAAGACAACGCCCTGAGTTTGCGAATCCGCGGCGCAACCTGCTCAAACACCGCGAGCGTGATGGGGAAGAGCAATGCCGTTTCCTTGCTGAGCACAGCAAGCGAGAAAAAGACAATTGCAGTCGTCCGCGACGAACCGGAGGTGCGCTCGCGGAAGTAAGCCGCGAGTCCCCACAGAGTGAAACAGGCGGCCAGCAGGTCGGCGTGCGCGAGGCTGCTTTGCGCGAACCAGATCGAATACAGCGCAGTGCACGCAACCGTTGCCCACGCAACCGTTTCATTCTGCAGAGTACGAGCTATCTGCAAGACAGCGACCAGCGCGAGGGCTGCGATGGCGAGCATCGAGAGCCGGGTCACGATCGGCGCATATCCAAAGGTCCACCAGGCGATCGAAAGGTAGACGGAAGGCAGCGGTGGGTGCGCGTTTGTGAGAGTAGAGCTTGGAATGAGTTGATGCTGCAAGTAGAAGTCGCGGGCCGCGGGGATGTAGTATCCGGCTTCATCCCAAAAATACGGCAGCCGCAGCAACGATGCATGCAGTAAGACGGTTCCCGCGAAAATAAGGGCCAGATATGCTGCGGCACGCCACATGCGCACGTTAGTTTAGCGGACGGCCAGCGGTAGGATTATTGCGCGCATCCAGCTTGATCTCACCAAACGTCTGTTCATAGTTGATCACATTCTGCTCCAGGATCTTGTAGAGCGCCTTCGCCTGCTGGGGGCTCAGGTAGACAGCGGCATGGTTTTCGACTTCCACGGCCTGTTCGTTCTGTTGCCTTAACAGACCGAAATAGATACAGAAATCCCACACGCTGACTCGCACCTGCACAGAATTTGCGTACCGCTCTTTATAGTCTTCGCTTTGTGTGAGACGAAAATCGGGCTGCTGGTTAGACGTGGCCATGATGCTCCTATGAGGACGAATGAATAGGTCGATCGACTTATTGATGATGATGCATCCGTGAAGAGACTGCAAGCCATGGAATAAACTGGAAGAGTGAAGATCGCGTTGGCGCAAATCAATCCGACCGTGGGCGACCTGGACGGTAACACAAAGAAAATCATCTCATTCGCGCATCAGGCGCAAGCTCGCGGTGCGGAACTGGTTATTTTCTCCGAACTTTCGATCACCGGATACCCGCCTCGCGATCTTGTTGAGATCCCTGCCGTCGTGCAGAAGAACCTGCGCAAACTTGACGAGATCGCAGCAGCTACGGCAGGCGTCCGCGTAGTAGTGGGTGTAGTCACACCGGCGCAAGCGGAGACTGGCAAATCGGTCATGAACTCTGCTGCTGCTTTGTCGGATGGGAAGATTCGCCTGATCCAGTCGAAGATGCTGCTGCCTACCTATGACGTTTTCGACGAGCAACGTTACTTCGCTCCTGCAACTCGCCAGCAGTTGCTGCCAGACTTCATTCCCGGAAACAATGTGGCGTTGACGATCTGCGAAGATGCCTGGAACGACAAGCAGTTCTTCCCGAAACAGTTGTATAACGTCGATCCGGTGCACGAATTGGCAGGTGCAGGGGCCGACTATTTGTTGAACATCTCCGCTTCTCCGTTCTATGCGGGGAAGCAGCACTTACGCCTTGCGCTGGTACGGTCGATTGCAAAACGTAGGAAAATACCCGTCGTCATGGTCAACCAGGTCGGAGGAAATGACAGTCTGGTTTTTGATGGTTCGAGCGTGGCAGTGGCAGCAGACGGAACGATTCTTGCCCAGGCAAAATCGTTTGAGGAGGACCTTGTTCTCTTCGATTCCGAATCACAAATTCCCGGCGATCTGCACGCATGGTCGGAGTGCATGGATGAGTGCACCTATCAGGCGATCGTGTTGGGCACGCGGGATTACGTTCGGAAGTGCGGCTTTCCTCGTGCGCTTGTTGGATTGAGCGGTGGCATTGATTCCGCACTCGTGGCCTGCGTCGCTGTGGACGCTCTCGGCAAAGAGAATGTCATCGGGATCGGCATGCCCAGCCAGTACTCCTCCACGGGCAGCATCGAAGACGCCCGCAAGCTTGCCGACAACCTCGGCATCCAGTTCGAGATCGCACCCATCGAAGGCATCTATGGTGCATTCGAAGCTGCTCTTGAACCGTTGTTCGAGAGGGTGTCTTGGCCGCACCGCCAGAATGATGTCACGTATGAGAACGTGCAGTCGCGTGCTCGCGGTGTACTGCTCATGGCATTAAGCAACCGGTTCTCCGCTCTGGTGCTGACGACTGGAAATAAGTCTGAGATGGCCGTCGGCTACAGCACGCTTTACGGGGACATGGTCGGTGGGCTCGCACCCATCGCTGACCTGCTGAAGACATCGGTGTATAAGCTTTCGCGGTGGGTCAATCGCGAGCGTGAGATCATACCGGCTTCGACTATCGAAAAACCTCCCTCGGCGGAACTGCGCCCGGGCCAGAAGGATTCGGATTCGCTGCCACCCTACGAGGTTCTCGATACTATCCTTGAGGATTTCATCGAAGACTACAAGACTGCGACACAGATAGCTGAAGAGCGAAAGCTCGATCTGGCCCTCGTGAAGCGAGTGCTGAGTATGACCGAACGCAGTGAATATAAGCGCGAGCAGGCTGCACCCGTGCTGAAGGTCACTCCGAAATCCTTCGGAGCGGGAAGAAGGTTCCCGATTGCGGCGCATTTCGAGATTTGAAGAAAGAGTGATAAGGACTGATGCGAAAAGTATTCATCGTTCCATGTATGTTGATTGCGCTCTGTGCTTTCGCACAAGATTGCTCTGAAAAGGCGGCGCACGCCCAACAATCGAGTGCAGCACCCCGCTCCAGCTCAGAGGGGATGCCGACCGACGCGGCGGTGAACGCTTTTCTACACCGCATGTACGGGTTTGATCCGAGCATCACATGGAAGGTTGTTTCCATCAAGCAGTCGGCCGCCCCGAATGTCGCCGAAGTGATCTACTATGTCGGCTCTGAGCCCCGTGCGACGCACCTCTATATCACTCCTGACGGCAAGAACGCCGTTGCCGGCCAAATGCTGCCGTTTGGCGCCGATCCGTTTGCTGCCGTTCGTAACCGATTGACAAGGAGCACGACAGGCATTGCCAAGGGCACTGCGAACTCGCCGGTCTCCATCTACGTGTTCAGCGACCTGCAATGTCCGCATTGCAAGATTGCAGAGCCCAAACTCGATAAATTGCAGCAGGATGTACCGGGGGTGCGCCTCATCTTCCAGCAGTATCCGATCGCACAGATTCATCCTTGGGCCATGAAGGCGGCAGAGTACTCGGATTGCATCGGGCGTGCACAACCGGAAAAGGCATTCGCTTTCAACGACAGCGTCTTTGCCCAGCAGGACACCATTACCCCTGAAAACGCGACAGAAAAACTGAACGAGATTCTAAAAACGCAAGCTCTCGATTCGGCGAAGATCAGCTCGTGCGCTGAGAACGCCACCACTGGGGAGCGGGTGAAGCAGTCTATTGATCTGGGCCAATCCCTGGACGTCAGCGGCACCCCATCGATCTTTATCAACGGACGAAAGATCAACGGATTCAACGACCTTCCATACGAAACGCTCAAGCAGTTGGTGGAATTCGAGGCCAAGCAAACGAAGTAGCCGCCATACTATTGTTCGGTAGCTTTACAAGTGCGACTTGAGGTCCTTGCGCAGGATCTTGCCGCTTGGATTGCGCGGGATGGACTGCACAAAGCAAACGTGACGCGGTTGTTTATAGCTGATAAGGCGGTCGGCAACGAATTGTGGCAGTTCGATGCTGAGCTTTTCGGCATTCGCTGCATATGCCCCACGTAAGACAACGAACGCAATGGGACACTCGCCGCACTCCGTGTCGGCCTGCCCGACTACTCCACAATCCTGTACTGCGGGGTGTTCGAGCAATACTGCCTCCACCTCCGCCGGGGCGATGGGAAATCCTTTGTACTTGATAAGCTCTTTACGGCGGTCCACGATCCTGAAGAAGCCCTTATCGTCGGAGACAGCAATGTCTCCAGACCAGTACCAGCCATCGCGAAGCACTGAATCGGTCGCCTCCTGATTTCCCCAATAGCCGGTCATGAACTGCGGTCCCCGCATGACAAGTTCGCCCGATTCGTGAGGGTCGCATTCGGTCCCATCTTCGCGGACAAGCCGGCATTCCGTTTGAGCGACCGCTTGACCGATACTCTCGGGCTTGTACCTGTAGGATTCGATGTATCCGAGGTGCGTGACAGGGCTGGCCTCCGTCATACCGTATCCCTGCCGGACCCGTATCCCTGTTAAGTCAGTAAAGCGACGCGGTAAGTCCGGCGCGAGCGGTGCGGCTCCGGATTTGCTACCACGTATGAGGTGCTCGCCGGTACGAGGGAACCTCCCATGCTCCGCCGCAGTGCAGATGGAATTCATGACAGGCGGAACGAGATTCAGCCACGTGACTCCCTCTTCAAGGACCACGCGCGCGCACTGGTCCACATCGAATCGTGGCATCAGAACTACTGTATTCCCGCTCAGCAGTGAAGGGTTTAAGAGAACATTGAGTCCGTAGATGTGATACAGCGGCAGAAAGCAGAGCTGTACGTCGTCGCCCCGGTTGGTGGCCTCTTCATCGGGCACGAGAAACTGCCTGCAATTTACGACGATGTTCTCGTGCGAAAGCATCACGCCTTTAGGAAGACCTGTAGTGCCGCTCGAATAGGGAAGCGCCGCGATAGTTGCGCTGGGAGAAGCAGCAGGCTTCGGAAGTTCCGCAGCACCGGAACGAAGTAGATCGCCGAAAGACCCGTAGCCCGGCAGCAAATGGCGCGTCAGATACACGTGACGGAGGGCGCTTAGCCCAGTCAGATCCACGGCTTGTATGAGCGGGGAGTCGGTTATGAGTGCGACGGCTCCAGAATCGTTCAACTGATAACGCAGCTCGCGCTCGCGATAGTGTGGGTTCAGCGGGGTGGGGATCAGCCCAGCCATCGTAGCGGCATGATAAGTGGCAGCGAACTCCCACGAATTGGGCAAGAAGATCGCGACGATTTCGCCCGGCTTAAATCCCTTAGCGACAAAGCCCCGCGCTATGTTCCAGATCATCTCTGCATAGTCGGAATATCGTAAGCGTCGATATGGGTGTCCATGCGGCAGGGAAGTATCGACGAGGGCGGTTACATTTGCGTAAAGATCGCATGCCTCGAGAATGGCGTCGTGCAGAAAAGAACTAGCGAAATGAGGATGGATCGCAGTGCGCCCGTGAGGAATCATCAGAGTTCGCGCCGGCCCTCGAGGGCCTTCTGCATCGTGACTTCGTCGGCGTACTCGATATCGCTTCCAGCAGGAATGCCCGTCGCAATGCGCGTGATGCGGACTTGTGGCGCGGTCTTGCGTAACAGTTTCGTCAGATACATCGCAGTCGCTTCGCCTTCGACGGTAGGGTTGGTGGCCAGGATGAGCTCGTCTACAGCTCCGTTCTCGACGCGCCGTGTGAGGTTGCCGATGCGCAAGTGTTCAGGGCCAACACCGTGAATGGGTGAGAGCGCCCCATGCAGAACATGGTAGACACCGTTGTATGACCGTGTCTTCTCGATGGACGCGATATTGGTCGGCTCTTCCACGACGCATACCAGCCGCTGATTGCGGGTAGCGCTTTCGCAGTAGCTGCACGGATCGACGTCGGTGATATTGTTGCAGACGGAGCAGAGACGCAGGCTGGCCTTTAGGTGCTGAATGCCTTCGGCAAGCGCCGCCGCATCTTCCTCAGACGACCGCAGGATATGAAATGCAAGCCGCTGCGCGCTCTTATTACCGATACCGGGTAATTTCTTGAGCTCGTCGATGAGACGAGACATAGGCTCTGCAAATTTCGACATTCGATTAGAACAACCCCGGGATGTTCATCCCGCCAAGCATGTTGGACATGCCCGCCTGCATAGCTTCGTCCGCCTTGCGTCCGGCCTCATTTACAGCGGCCAGAACGAGGTCCTCTAGCATCTCGACGTCCCCTGACTTGACCACCTCAGGATCGATTTTGACTGATATGATCCGCTTCGAGCCATCCATCTTAACGACAACGGAACCTCCGCCCGTCGACGCCTCGACGTGGGTCTGCTTCATCTGACTCTGCATCTGCTCGGCCTGGCGCTGGGCGGCTTCGAGCATCTCCTGGATTTGCTTGGGATCCATCGTGTTACCTCGTAGCTAGCTTACCTCGAATGACGTCCATGAGCTGTGGATTGCAGCGCTGTCCTCCTGCCCGTTCGCAGCATTCCCCGGCAGGAATCACGTTCCCGTGAGGACACGCTGCCGGATGTCCGAGGAATGTGCATATACTGTCCGTCGCTTCCGGGGACAGGATGTGCTCAAACTTACACGCCTGCTGTTCCACTTCACTCTCATTGTCCACACGGAACGTCTGCACAAAGAGGCGTTCCGCTAGACGGTGCCGGCGGACCACATTGCGTGCCCGTAGTTGACCGCGATCGGTATATTCGATGATCCATTCACCGTGTTCCGCCATGGATTCGCTGGGATGCACGGCGTCGTGGCAGCGATTGAGCGCCACTTTATGCGTATGGTCCGCAATATGTTCACGGCGGCGAAGAAGGCCGGCCGCCTCCATACGTTCGACCGCGATGGAGATGGGAAGGGCGCCTTCGACATCCATGCGTCCCAACTCCGCGTTCTCGTTGTTTTCGTGGAGTGTCCATATCTCCTCCAGCACTTCGTCGAATTGCATCTCGTCGGAGAGAGTGAAAGTATTTTGCGCGGCTATCTTGCCGTGGTGCAGCTCGATCGTGCGGTCCGCCAACCGTGCGACCGTCGGATCGTGAGTGACCATGATGATGGTCCGGCCTTGTGAGTGCAATTCGCGCAGCTTGCGAAGCACGAGCTCTTCGTTGAGCGCGTCGAGGTTGCCGGTGGGTTCGTCCGCGAGAATGATCTTCGGATCGTTGATGAGCGCACGTGCAATGCAAACACGCTGTTGCTCTCCGCCGGAGAGATGCGAAGGAAGGTGTTTGGCGCGGTCCTCGAGACCCACGCGAGCGAGTGCTTCGAGCGCCTCTCGCTCGTCAGTCATGCTGTGGAAGTATTGCGCGAGCATCACGTTTTCGACCGCTGTCAGGTAGGGGATCAGATGGAACTGCTGAAATATGAACCCAATTTTCTCTGCGCGAAAGCGCGTTAGCTCAGCAGTGCCTAGCCGTGCCAGGTCCTGTCCATCTATGTTGAGCTTTCCCGAAGTAGGTCGGTCTAGGCATCCGACCAGATTGATCATCGACGACTTGCCCGAGCCAGATGGCCCCATGATAGCGACCCACTCCCCCTCTTCGACAGTCAGGTCCACCTGATCCAGTGCGCGGACGGGGGTCGAGCCGGTCTGCCCCTGAGAGGCATAGGTCTTCGTGACGCGTTCTAATTGGATTAGCGAGCGACGTGCCACGTCAGTCTCCCTTCAATATGACAGCGGGTTCAAGCCTCTGAAGGCGCGCGAGTGGCAATATCGCGGAGGCGAGCGCAACGATAACCGTTATGATAACCACGCTTGGCAACACAAGTGCGTGCGGCGTGATCGATGAGTGAAAGTTCACCGTGCCGATAAGATCGGCTAGACCGCTGCCGGCGATGAAACCGGCAATTGCCGCCGCCGTTCCCAATAAAGCGGCCTCTGCGGTGAAGAGGACGTTGATAAGTCTCTGTGAAGCTCCAAGTGCTTTCATAAGTGCGAAATCACGACGGCGTTCCAGTACCGAGGCAGTCAGTGTCGATCCTACACAGAGCACAACTGTGATGGAGATAAGTAGTCCGCATGCAAGCATCATGCTACGGGTTTTCCGGATAACGCGTCCTTCGGCCTCTACGATATTACGTACGGGACGCACTTCAATATGCTCTCCCGCGAATTCGGCTTCGAGCGTCCGCAGCGCCCCTTCCGTCTCTGCGGATGATCCCGTATACGCGACTTCCAACAGCGTAGAGCGCGTTCCTGTCCAGTGCTCGAACTCAGGCAGTTCGATATAGATTCGGTCTTCCTCCGGACCGCCGGACTGGACCGTCTCAGCCGGTGCGAATGGCAGGATCCTTCCATGAAAAGTGAGTCCGCGAGAGGAGTCGATCGTCTTGAACGCTCGTAAACCCATCAGCGCGCGAGGCGCACCATCGGCAGTCTGTGATTTCACCTCATCCAGCTTCCACCAGGAATTCAGCTTCTTTGCGGTACTGAGATCGACACCGGCTACCACGACAGGGACCTGGCGTCCGTCTTTGGTTGCAGCGGTAGCGACCACGAGTCCGGAGGGCACGATGAGCGCCCGGCCTCTGAGGATCTGCTGCGCGCTTTGCGCTGCTCCGTCTGGTAGCGTGTGCCCCTCTGTAGCCGCGACGATGATGTTGGCACCGTAACTGCGGAATTCTTTGTCCAGCTTGCGTTCGAGGTCGCTATAGAGCGAGAGCATGGCGGTGATGAGTGTCGCGGATAAGGTGAGGGCGGCAAGCGCCGTAAATGTGCGTCCACGCCGCATGTGCAGCGATCGTCCTATGATGCGTCGCATCATGCTGAATCGCGGACCGACGGTCGCGGACATCACGCGTCCCCCCTCAAGGCGAGCACCGGGTCCGACTTGCTGACGCGGCGGATGGCGTGTGCACTGCCGGCCAACGTGATGAGACATGCAACGATGAGCACGAACGGCAGCAGAACCGGTTGGATTGTGACCGCACTGCCGAACACCGCCTGCCCGATGAAGCGTGCCAGTAGGGCGCCCACACCAAAACCCGCCAGCCCCGCAACGATTGCGAGGACTGCTCCTTCGGTAAAGAAGAGAAGCGAGATGCGACTGGCATCGGCGCCCAGTGCCTTCATCAGTCCAATCTCGCGTCGGCGTTCGAAGAGCGCGGTGGCCATTGCCGCCGAGACGGCGAGGGCAGCGGCGAGCTGCGCAGCCAGGCTGATCAGAAGCATCAGCCCTGATATGCGCCTGAGCGCCGTACCCTCATTCTGTGCGACTTGGCGTATCTGCTCTGCGTGCGACTCGGGAATGATCTCTTGGATCTGACGCGCGATCGCGTTCGCATAAGGACTGCAGAACCATTTGTCGCGGTCAGCACGCGAGAGCGAATCAGGATCACGCCGTGCGAAGTCGTCTTCAGGTTTAGTAAGTGCGCTTACGTCCACACGTGAAACCGCATCTGGCTTACCGAGAAGCTTCTGTGCGATTGCGATCGGTGCAACGATGCCGCGGTCTTCATTTCCGCCAGCGAGCAAAATGCCGGATACGAGAATCCCTTGCCCGTTGAAGTGCACTTCATTGCCGGCTGCGATTCCAAGTTGCTGCGCGAGCTCTGAACCGACGAGCACTTCGTTGGAATTGTCCTTCGGCCATGTGCCGGCGATCTTCCACCACGGATGCGTCTTTCCGATACCCGTGGTGACGTGGTCATCTCCGAATTTGACCTCGTGCATGAACCACGTACCCAGCAGCATCGAAGACTGCTCCTTCCCATTCGCGGCAAGCGTTCCATTAACTGGGAGCACCGGAGAAAAAGCCGTGACGTTGTGGCGCCAGAAGATGCCCTTTATCTTAGGAAGCTCAGATTCCTTCAAATACGCCGCCTCGTTAGGTGGATTCAGATCGAGCCCGCCGACTTCGACGTCGAGCCTGTCTGACGCGGGATAAACCACGATGTTCGCCCCGTACGCACGCAGCTCACGACTGACCTTATCGCCTACATCCGTTCCCACCGCAAGCATGGCAGTCGCGACCGCTATGCCGAGCATGATAGCTAGCCCTGCCAGCATTTTGCGGCGTCGCTGTCGCATAAATGACTGCAGCAGTAGGTTCCAGAACATATTGCGATGACCTCTCCTAGTGCGCCTGCATCATCTCTGCCGCATGCTGCTGCAGTGCAGCCTGTGTGATAACGACAGAGTCGCCATTCAGGCTCGACGCAACAGGAATTGGATTGCAGCCGCCCGATTCGCCGACCGATTGCGGATTCACCGGAGCGGAACAGTTCTTGCAGATGATCTGACCTCCAGCCTTGTAAAACCCTACTGGGCCACAGATCGAGCAGGCGTCCATTACGGTCGCGATCTTTCCGTCTGGTTTTTTGAGCAGGAAGAAGCGGACCATGTTGCCGTCCGGTAGCGTAACTTGAAATCGATGCAGATCGCCGTCCGAGACGAGCGAGACCGGGATAGCGACTCGTCCATCAGAGATGGGTAGGTCCAGCGCACGAGACAGGGAAGTAGTGCTCTTGGCGTAGATGAACTGTGCCGTTACCAGCACGATGAATAGGAAGCTCGCGGCATAGACTGCGGATCCCCACAGCCGCTCACGCCGGGCGCTCCACGCAGCTTTTCGCTGGTCCGCCTTGCTCTCGGCGTCGGCTGGGAGCTCACCGCGCTGACGTCGCCGCGTCTCGAACAAGACCATCAATCCCGCAAGCGCGAGAATGGTGATGAAAAAGAAGATATCGTTGCGGACGATGGGGCCGACCACCGCCATCTCGGTGTGGCTCGACGGAATGACGCCTGCCTCACTCATTTCGTGGAACCCCGAAACAAGCAGCTGCGCAGCAACAAAGAACAGGATCACCGTCGTGACCTTGAAAAAACGTTGCAGGTTGATGCGTACACTGCCCTTAACAAACATCACGCCGAAGACGACCGAGAGAGCGATCCCGATAAGCGTGCCGAGAAAGCTGGAGAGTTCCGAGGTGCTGAGAGAGACGGCCGAGAGAACCAATACGGTTTCCACGCCTTCGCGCAACACCATCAGGAAGATGAACATGAATATGCCCCACGTCGATCCTCTGCCCGAGAGCTCTCCAAGTTTCTCTTCGATATGTCTCTTCAGGAAGCGTGCCGTCTTCATCATGAAGACGATCATGCTGATGACGAAAAAGGCCGCGACGAGCATCACCCAGCCTTCGAACTTGTCTGTATTGATCTGGAAGTGGCTGAACGCGACTGCGAGCAAGACGCTGGCGGTAAACGCGCACCCGAGCGCCCAGAAAACCGTTCTTTTGAGGTCGTTCCGTCCGATCTTGGTGAGGTAGGCGAGCACTATGCCGACGATGAGAGCCGCTTCGACCCCCTCGCGCAGCATGACTACCAGAGATGACAGCATGTCTTCCTTACAACTCAAATATGATAATGAAATTCAATTTCAATATCCATTGTAGGGAATGTCTTTGCCAAGGTCAATGACGTATGTCACTGGATCTCGCGCCGCCTTCACTCAATTGCAGCAAATTGCGTGCTGGATCGCATCTACTTAAACTGCCATGTCCGTGAAAACCTTGATCGCTCGCACCGCAGAGCAGCTCTGCCCATTGCAGGCTTTATGGCAGGCCTGCTTCGATCAGGACCAGTACGCCACGGTGTTTCAATCCTTTGCATGGAACCACGCCTGTGCTCGGCATCTTGGCCACATTGAACAGCCATACGTAATTGCCGCCCAGGATGACGAGGGGCACACCACGATCATCCCCGGCGCACTCAAGGACGACACTTGCACACTCTTGGGCGAATCCTTAGGGGACTACCGGAGCATACTCACCACCGACGCTGAGAGTGAGAGCTTCGCCGCTGCTTTCCGATCTTTGCAGGAGCTTGGTTTGCCGCTGCGCTTTACCGCATTGCATCCCGCACATCACGAAGTCTTCAATCGTTTCTCTACACAAAGCTTCTGTGGCGCACCCTACTTGACCGCAAAGACAGCCTGCAACTTTGCCTCCGAACACAATCGCATGTTCAGCCGTTTGCGAAAACTTCAGCGGCTGGGCTTCGAGCTCCATCAGCATGACGGTGGGGCTTCCGATCTGCTCCATTGGGTCTACAAGCGCAAGGCAGACGCGGATTCAGCCAGCTTGTTCCGCGAGTCCACGAGGGTCGCTACGCTGATCGATGCACTTGCTACGCTCGCCCATTCAGTACAAGTGGTCACGATCGAGCGGGATGCAATAGTCATCGCTGCAGCCGTTGCATTTCGAGATCGTGGATTTCTACGCTTCTACACGAATTGGTACGATCTCGAATGGGCGCATTACTCGCCAGGGATGCTTCTGCTGTTCGAGATGACGCGCCAGGCACTCGTCGCCGGTCTCTCCTGCGACTACCTCACCGGCGAACAGCCGTACAAGATGCGGCTCGCCAATCGTGTTGCTAACTTGCGTCGCGTCGATGCATCCACAGAAGAGCTGTGGCGGGCATCAGAGCACCTCGCGGGGCGCTCACGTTCTTCGGCCTCGTCCGTATAATTGAATAAAGAGCCATGCTCGAGAATGTGAAAGAGACTGACGCACGGAGTCCATCGGCCAGCCGTTTTTCCGCGGCCCCTGATGCAATCCATTGGTTACGCGACCTGTTGTCTCCCTCGCGATTGCCGCCTTCTTCATCGTCTTTCTGTATCAACCCGTGAAAGTGGAAGGCACCAGCATGCTGCCCGGCTTGCAGGACCAGGAACGCATTTTCATTAATAAATTTGTGTATCGCTTTGAAGGTATCGGCCGTGGTGACATCGTCGTCTTTCACTATCCGTATGACACCTCGAAGAGTTATATCAAACGTGTGATCGCGCTCGGTGGAGATCGCGTGCGCATCGACGACGGAGAAGTTTACGTCAATGGAGAGAGGTTGCGCGAACCTTACGTCCCGGCTGAATTTCGGGACGAACGCTCCTATCCCGAGATCTACGTTCGCGATGGCGAGTTCTTTGTATTGGGCGACCACCGCTCCCTCTCGAATGACAGTCGGGAATTCGGTCCAGTCTCACGGACCTACATCTACGGAAAAGCTGTGTTCTCCTATTGGCCGGTGGAGAAGGCTGGACTATTGCATTGATCCACCTCGCATTGCTCTTGCTGTTAACGCAACAACCTAAAACCGCCCCCGCGCAGGCGCCCTCCACTCAACCCCAAGCGAAGCATGAGACGGTCCTATCCACCCAATCGCTTGACTTCATGGCAAAGCGTCTCGTTGGCATATGGGAGCAGCCGTCCGACGAACGCGACATGGGTGTAATGCTAACGCTGGCGCCCGAGGGCGTCGCCACGCTCTCAACCGGGATCGTGGAAGATCTGAACTACAACTTTGACGGTAAACAATTGATCGTCGTGGACGCCGAGGATCCAGAGGACGTGAAGCAAATCTCGACGATCGTCCTCAACGGCGACACAATGAAGGAGACGAACAACGACTCAGGACAGTCGGCTGAATTCGTGCGCGTCACCCAGGATCTGTCCGGAGGGCTTGCCATCAAGAAGGAGCCTAACTCTCTCGTCGGGGTCTGGAAGCGCGATGTAGCGCATCTCCCGCGAAGATAGTGGCGTAAGTGCAGCAGAGAAGGCGAAGCGGCTTGCGATCGCAGAAAGCGGACGCTATTACTACAAACCGGATGGCAGATTGCTCGTACGTATCCCCTTGTCGGTCCAGTCAGGAAAGTGGGACGTCGCGAACGACGGGACCCTTAAACTCGACTTCGGTGGCAAAACGCAGGAAGGGAAGATCGCGTTCGAGAACGGAGACCTCGTGCTGACCAATGCAGGAGGCAAACAAGTGTACCGGAAAGCCGAACAGTAGCCGAGGCTCTACTTCTCACTCAGCGCTGCGACACCCGGAAGGGTCTTTCCCTCCAGAAACTCAAGTGACGCGCCTCCGCCCGTTGAGATGTGGCTGATCCTGTCCGCGAGACCGGACTGCTGAACTGCCGCAACCGAGTCTCCGCCCCCAATGATGGAGATGGCGCCATCCTCCGTGGCGTCTGCCACAGCGTGCGCGATGGCTGTCGTACCGTGTGCAAACGGAGCCAGTTCGAAGACGCCCATCGGACCGTTCCAGATGATCGTCTTCGCATTCAATATCTCTTCTAAGAAAAGTTCTATCGTTGCTGGCCCGATATCGAGTGCCATCTGGTCCGCCGGAATCGGCTCATCGGCGTTGATCGTCTTCGTCGGAGAATCCGCCGCGAGCTTCGCTGCGACAACATGATCGACAGGCAACAACAGTTTCACGCCGGCTTGTTCCGCGCGCTCGAGCGTCTGCTTTGCGAGTTCGATCTTGTCCACTTCGAGCAGGGACTTGCCGACTTCGTATCCTTGCGCTTTGAGAAAGGTATAAGCCATCCCGCCGCCGATAAGAAGTGTATTGACCTTGCGGAGAAGGTTCTCGATGACCCCGATCTTATCGGAAACTTTCGCTCCCCCCAGAATGGCCACAAATGGACGCTCCGGATCTTCCAGCGCTCGTCCCAGATAGTTAAGCTCTTTCTCCATCAGCAGTCCCGCCGCGGACTGCTTTACAAAATGCGTGATCCCCTCGGTAGATGCGTGCGCCCGATGTGCGCTGCCGAATGCATCGTTCACATAAACATCAGCGTGACTCGCCAACTGCTTCGCGAACCCAGCCTCGTTGTCCTCTTCTTCTGCATGAAAGCGCAGGTTTTCCAGCAAGAGGGTCTGCCTGGATTCAAGCTGCTGCACCATCTCATCCGCGATCGGACCGACGCAGTCTGGACAGAACGCCACGTTGCAGTCCAGCGAGAGCACTTGATCGAGCAGCATGCGCAGACGCTCGGCAGCTGGTTTCAGTGACATCGTCGAATTCGGCTTGCCCTTTGGACGTCCTAGATGGCTGGCAAGCACCAGCTTCGCTCCACGCCGTATTGCATATTCGATAGTAGGCAGTGTTTCGCGAATGCGCGTGTCGTCGGTTACGTGCTTCCCGTCTGGAGTGAGGGGAACGTTGAAATCCACACGCATGAATACGCGCTTGTCTTTGAGTTCGAGATCGCGAATAGATAGCTTAGGCATTGCACTTTCCTTGATGGGTAGGGAAGCAGTCGCTCGGCTTCTATTTTTAGCCAGCCACGGTGAATCGGTCGGTCTGCAAGTTCACATTCCCTTGGAACCGATGTAGTGAATAAGGTCACGTACGCGGCAGGAATATCCCCATTCATTGTCATACCAGGCAATCACCTTGACGCAATTTCCGGCGACCACGATCGTCATCTTCGAATCAACGATCGACGAACGGGAGTCTCCGCGGAAATCCACCGACACCAGTTCCTCATCGGTGTATCCCAGGTAACCCTTGAGTGGACCCGACTCCGAAGCCGCCTTCAAAGCGTGATTCACCTCATCCACCGACGTTTTCTTTTCGACGAACGCTGTCAGATCTACAACCGAAACGTTCGGAGTAGGTACACGCATCGCGAACCCATCGAGTTTGCCGGCGAGGTCGGGGATCACGAGCTTTAGCGCCTTGGCAGCGCCCGTCGTCGTTGGGATCATCGAGAGAGCGGCAGCCCGGGCGCGGCGCAGGTCTTTATGAGGGAAATCCAGGATGACCTGATCGTTCGTGTAGGAATGGATCGTTGTCATCGTCCCCGACTGGATCTTGAATTTATCGTTCACGACCTTTGCGATGGGACCCAGGCAGTTCGTCGTGCAGCTCGCGTTCGAGATGATATGGTGCTTCGACGCGTCGTACTTGTCTTCGTTCACGCCGAGAACGATGGTGATGTCCTCGTTCTTGGCAGGTGCGGAGATGATGACTTTCTTCACCGTACCCTTTAAGTGCGCTCCGGCTTTTTCAGCATCGGTGAATTTGCCGGTCGATTCGATTACTACCTGCGCACCGACCGAACTCCAATCGATCGCGGCGGGGTCCTTCTGTGCGAAGACCTTGATCCTCTTGCCGCTGACCTCGATGTAGTCCTCTCCTGCGCTGATTTTGTGTGGCAAATTGCCAAGGATCGAATCGTATTTGAGCAGGTGTGCGAGCGTGTTTGGATCCGTGAGATCGTTAACGGCGACGAACTCGAGTTCCTTGTCTTCGAGCGCCGTGCGCAGGACGTTCCGTCCAATGCGCCCGAAGCCGTTGATCGCAACTTTGATTGCCATGAATGCAGGTGCTCCGAGTGAGAGTTTGAAGTGCAAGCGTGAACCCACCACGATAACATCCGGAATGTATGGTCGCAACGGGAGTGCGAACACGACTGAGGCGGCGCGAAAGAGGCACTTCGCATCCGTCTAGAGAGCGTGTTATCGTCGCAAGTAACGTTCATTTGAGGTTTTTACAATAAAGTGTTAAACACGCAAGTATGCGCAATTGGTTGCGCGAGCGTATGAGACGCCGCAAGAGCAAGACTCCCAACGAATCCGAATCCTTTGGCAAGGTCGGCCAGGAATTGCCGACTCTCACTGCAGGACAACAAGCCCCTCTTCGCCCTTCTTACGATTTCAAAGCTGAGGACGGAGCGGAACCCGAACCGACCTCTGCACCGGTCCAGAAATCAAACCCTGCGTCTGCCACCAGTACTTCCAAGGCTGGAAACGAAGAGGCTGCTCCTGCCCGCCGCGCCCGCCGCTCTCGTCGGGGTGGCAAACGCCGGACCGCCAAGCCGCACGACCAGGGCACAGCGCGCGGGGACGCCGGTTCAACGGTAGAGGCTTCAGCGCCCGACAACTTCGAAGCCGAAGACACCGAATTGGAGTCCGAGGCGGACGGCACGGATGATTTCGGAAACGAATTTGCCGAAGCTGCCGGCAAGATGGAAACCGAGACGCAGCCCGAATTGACCAGCGTTCCTCCCGCTGCTCCGGGTCCGATCGAGCTCGACGCTCACGGACACGCAAAGCATCCTCGCGGAGTCGTCGTTCTGGCCATCGGTCTGCCTGGCTCGGGCAAGACAACATGGTTCAAGAGGCGGGGAGTCACCCCGCTCTCGAGCGACCTTCTTCGCAATCTGCTCTTCGATGACATCACTGAGCAGCGTTATCAGGGCTTGGTGTTCTCGACTCTACGTTCTCTTCTGCGCGCGCGTCTGATTGCGAAGATGCCGTGGAACTATGTGGACGCGACCAACCTGTCTCCACACGAGCGCAGGCAATGGATCAAAATGTCGCGCAGCTTCGGATTCGATGTGCATGCCGTCTTCTTCAATGTGCCGATCGAAGTCTGCTTGGCTCGCAACGCCCGCCGGGAGCGCCGTGTCGATCCTGACGTGATTACGCGGATGTCCGAAAGACTGCGTCCTCCGTCATTCAAGGAAGGCTTCTCCAAGATCGTTGTGGTGAAGGTAAAGGACCCCCAACGTGCGATCGAACAGGCACAGCATCCGCCTCACCTGTCGATGCCGCCCGACATTCTCGACGTTTAGCAGTAGAAAATACGCGAAGGTAAGTAGTTTTTACGCCGGGTGCATCCTGGTTGCAGTCCAGCAACTCATAAGTGCTTTAGTTGCAGCATCGCAGGATGGCATCGGGGTTGCACATATAGAAGACAGACGAAGTGGCGCGCAAAAAGGGTGCTCTCGAGATGAACTCCGGCCAGAGGTTCTCTTGAGTATCCTTTTTGCATTTCTAAGCTTGAGCGAGCGTCACACGTTCCTTCAGATCGACCCCTGCACGCAACAATAGGGAGGCAACGCTGTCCTCACTCAGACGGGTAGCATCGTATTCCACCGTTATCGTCTGATTTGCTTCGTCAAATGTCACGTTTCGGATGCCGTACACCTCGCGCATCCGGCTGATTCCGATCATCTCTCGCTCGCCGGGCGCAAGCCCATACCGAAAGCACACATCCATCTGAGTCATCGAATTTCCTCTTGAGCAGGGAACAATAGCTTACTTCTACTCTAGCTGGCATCATACCCGCGCTGCAACGAGCGTGAGGAAAAATATACCCCTACCTGGTATGTGCTATTATACCCCTTGGGGGTATAGATCATGAACCGCTTGAAACATGCTTTGCACTGCGATCCGGCGATGAAGAAGAGAGCGTTGACGCGCCTCAAACGCATCGAAGGACAAGTGCGCGGCATTTCGCGCATGGTGGACGAAGAGCGCTATTGTCCTGACGTCTTGATGCAGATCTCTGCGATCCACGAATCCTTGAGATCAGTAGGCAAACTCTTGCTTCGCAATCATCTCGAGCATTGTGCCACTGACGCTTTGCGCTCTACAGACGCAAATCGCGCCTCAGAGACCTACGACGAACTCACCAAACTCTTTTATCAGCACGCGAGATGACGATGAAGATACAAGACCCAGTCTGCAAGATGACGATCGATCCAGAGCGCGCAGCAGATCGCGAAAACTATAGCGGCGAAATGGTTTATTTCTGCTCCAAATCGTGCGCTCAGAAGTTTCGGACGGCTCCCGGTCAGTACTCGACCCCCATGCCTGGCACTGCACAGGCGCCTATCCCGCCCGTTCCCGCCCCTCAAACGGCAAGCGAATACTTCTGCCCGATGGATCCAGAGGTGGTGAGTGATAAACCCGGCGCTTGCCCAAAGTGCGGGATGGCCCTCGAGCCGCGCACAGTGTCAATCGATGAGTTGGACGATCCCGAACTGCGAAGCATGACCCGCCGGTTCTGGGTCTGCCTGGTACTCTCGCTGCCACTGCTCGTTCTGGGAATGGGGATGCTGTCGCAGTCCCTCTCTCCCGCCGCCATGTGGACTATCGACTGGGCACAGTTCCTGCTCGCCACTCCGGTCGTGCTCTGGGGCGGATGGCCTTTTTTTGTACGCGCCTTCAACTCCTTCCGCTCCGCGAGTCTGAACATGTTCACGCTCATCGGGCTCGGGACCGGCGTGGCTTATGCCTACAGCGCGATTGCACTGCTTGCGCCTGAGACACTGCCGGCAGAACGCGCGAACCAGAGCTACTTCGAGTCAGCGGCTGTCATCACCACGCTTGTGCTCCTAGGACAGATGCTCGAAGGCCGCGCCCGCAAGCACACCAGTGGTGCCATGCGCGCCCTCCTGTCACTGGCTCCAAAGATCAGCCACAGGATTGGCGGAGATGGAAGTGAAACAGAGGTCCCGCTCGCCGACGTCCAAGTAGGGGACCGCCTCCGGGTTCGTCCCGGCGAAAATATCCCGGTGGATGGAGTTGTTCTCGAAGGGGCGTCACAGGTCGACGAGTCGATGATCACGGGCGAGTCCATGCCGGTGGCGAAGGTCGGCGGCGATCCGGTCACCGGCGGGACGGTCAACGGAACGGGCGCGTTCATCATGCGCGCAGAGCGCATCGGCAGCATGACGGTGCTCTCGCGTATCGTGCAGATGGTTGCTGACGCCCAGCGCACTCGGGCACCCATTCAGCGCCTCGCCGACAAGGTTGCCGGTATCTTCGTGCCCGCAGTGATCGGCATCTCTGCACTGACGTTCGTCGTGTGGTTGGTTTGGGGCCCGGAACCGCGCCTCGGTAACGCCATCGTGAACGCCGTCGCGGTCTTGATCATCGCCTGCCCCTGCGCACTGGGCCTCGCTACACCCATGGCGGTAATGGTCGGCACCGGACGCGGCGCGCACGCTGGCGTCCTCTTCAGAAGCGCCGAGGCGCTTGAGCGAATGGCTGCTGTCACAGTCCTGCTGGCTGACAAGACCGGCACCCTCACGGAAGGTAAACCTTCAGTCATCTCGGTTCATCCTGAAGAAGGGTTCACCGAGGCGGACGTGCTGTCCGTTGCAGCAGCCGTCGAGCAGAACAGCGAGCACCCCCTGGCAGTCGCGATCGTCCGCTCTGCCCGCGAACGCGGAATCAAAATGTTCCCGGTCGAAGGTTTTCAAAGTCTCACCGGTAAGGGAGTGCAGGCGCAGGTGAATGCACACTGGATGCGGGTTGGTTCCGTCGAATGGCTCGCCTCTATGCGTGTCACTGGACTCGGGAATGCCGACGCCGACACCTTGCGCGAAGGCAATCAAGGACGCACCATCGTGCTCGTCTCTGTCGACGAGCGCTACGCTGGGCTCATCGCCATCGCTGATCAAGTCAAGCAAGACGTGGCAGCGATGCTAACTGACCTGGCAGCCGCAGGCGTCCGCGTAAAGATGATCACGGGCGACAACGCGATCGCCGCGTCGGCCATCGCGAAACAACTCGGGATTCGCGACTTCGAGGCCGGAGTCTCACCTGAACGTAAACTGCAGATCGTCCGCGATGAACGTGCAAACGCTGTCGTGGCGATGGCCGGGGATGGGATCAACGACGCACCCGCTCTCGCCCAGGCCGACATAGGAATTGCCATGGGCAGCGGCACAGACGTCGCCATGCAGAGCGGTAATGTGACCCTGGTCAAGGGCGATCTGCGGGGAATCCTGCGCGCACGCCGTCTCAGTCAGGCGGTACTTCGCAATATCAAGCAGAACCTCTTCTTTGCCTTCTTCTACAACGCCCTCGGAGTTCCTATCGCAGCGGGAATACTTTATCCGTTCTTCGGGATCCTTCTCAGTCCTATGATCGCGGCTGCCGCCATGAGCCTGAGTTCCGTCTGCGTCATTGCAAATTCATTGCGGCTCCGTAAGATCACACTTTGAACCTGAGACTGCGCATCACATGGGCAGGCCGACCAGCACCTCTGCCCGCAACGCTTCGATTTCTTGCCGCAGTCCGGCGATCTTCCGTTCATCCGGTGGACTTGCGATCTTCGCAAATCCCTTTGTCTTCTCCTTGAGTTTCAAGACTCTGTCACACGCGTCGGCTATGTGCGCGGCAAATCGGCGTTCGCTCTCGGCAACGCGAAGCACGGCTTCGTAGGAGCGCCAGATAAAGTCCTCATTGTGGCAGATGAGGAACATATCGGCGCCCGCGCGAAGTGTCTCGACGGCGACATCTTCGATCGAACCCTGCGACAACGCACCGCCCATCTCAAGATCGTCGGTGACAATGAGTCCCTCGTAACCGATCTTCTTGCGAAGGATATCGCGCATCCATTTAGACGACAGCGATGCAGGAATTTTGCCCTTCGTGACCGCCGGATATGCCGCATGCGCGACCATGACAAAGGGCAGCCTGTTCCTGAGCTCCCGGTAGGGAACCAGGTCTTCCTTCCACATCTTCTTCAAGGGTTTCTCAATGACCGCCATCCCATTGTGCGTATCGAGATCGCCTTCGCCAAGCCCCGGAAAATGTTTGCCTGATCCAAGCACGCCGGCCTTCGTCAATCCATCGAGAAACGCTGAAGCATATGCCACCGTTACCGTTGGGTCTGTGGAGGCCGTGCGGGAAGTAAGCACCTTCTGTGACGCTTCGAAACCGAGATCGAGCACAGGAGCAAAATCGACATTGAATCCAAGAGCTCGGCACTCATCGCCTATTGCCCGCCCATGGCGCTCATAGATTGTTCTGTTGCCCGTGACCGCAATGCTGGCTACGTCGGGCGCATGCGCGATCGCTTTGCGCAAGCGATCGACCGTGCCTCCCTCGAGATCGACACACAAAAAGGGTGATATCTGCTGCGATCGGTAAACATGCGCATTCAGCGCATAGGTCTGGTGAGCGTCTTCTATGTTTCGCGCAAAAAGAATGGTTCCTGCCGGCTGGATCGAGCGCAGCATCGTGTCGAGTGTGCTCGTTGCAGAGACCCCGTCGAAACCGAAGATGAGCAGTTGTCCGACCTGATGGCGAAGGGTGAGATTTCTGGCTTTCACGCTCTGAGTCTAACTGAGGCGCAGCCTGTTGAAAATCGCACTCGTGCCTAGTCCACCTGGCACTTGAGCTCGTTCAATAGATTCAGGGCCTGCAAGGGAGACAAAGTGTTAACGTCCGTCTCCCGCAACCGGTCCACGATCTGCTGCGATAAGGGAGTAAAGATCGTAAGCTGCGCCGGGACTGTCTTTGACGACGCCGCACTGGCCAACTCCTTCTCTGTCTTGTGCTCCTGACGCTCATGGACGGTCAGTACTTCTCTCGCGCGCGCGATAACCTCTGGCGGAAGCCCAGCCAGCTTTGCCACCTCGATTCCGTAGCTGCGGTCCGCCGCCCCGGCCTCTACTTTCCGCAGAAACACGATTCCCTGCGGAGACTCCTTCACGCAGACATGGAAGTTCTTTACCCGCGGCAGGTCGGCGAGCTCCGTGAGTTCGTGATAATGGGTGGCAAACAAAGTCTTGGCCCGGCGTATTGGCGTGCATGTACTCGATCACTGCCCACGCGATAGCAAGCCCGTCATAGGTGGCGGTGCCGCGCCCCACCTCATCCAGCAATACCAGAGACCGCGAGTTGCCGTGTTGAGGATCGCCGCCGTCTCCGTCATCTCCACCATGAACGTGGAGCGTCCGCGCGATAGATTGTCGCTGGCGCCGATCCGCGTGAAGATGCGGTCCACCAGCCCGAGCCTTGCGGATTTCGCCGGCACAAACGATCCCATCTGCGCCATGAATCAGGATCAGCGCAGCCTGCCGCAAGATACGTGACTTGCCGCCCATGTTCGGACCAGTCAGAAGAAGGATCTGGTGCGTCGTATCGTTCACGAATAAGATCGTTCGGCACAAACCGGGTCGTTGCATCCTGCTGCAGCTGCTCGACCACAGGATGCCGCCCCTCGACGATCTCGATCACCCCTGCCTGCGTCGAAATCTCTGGGCGGCAATACTGGCGCGTGGCCGCCAGATGCGCAAAGCAGGCAAGAACATCCACTTCAGCCAGTGCCAGCGCCGTCTGACGGATACGTTTCGCCTCAGCCGCAATCGCCGTCCGCAACTCTGCGAAGAGACGCCGCTCGATTTCGACGATCTTCTCCTGTGCATCGAGAACCTTCGACTCGTATTCCTTCAACTCAGGCGTCGTGAAGCGCTCTGCGTTCACCAGCGTCTGCTTGCGCTCGTAGTCGGCGGGGGCGAGATGCAGATTGCCTTCGAGATTTCCAGGTAATATCCGAAGACCGAATTGAACTTGATTTTCAGCGAGCTGATGCCCGTGCGCTGCGTTCGCGCTGCTCGATCTGCGCGATGTATTGTTTGCTGTTGCGGCTGAGGTCGCGCAGCTCGTCGAGTTGCGCATCGATCCCGGCGCGTATCACGCCGCCGTCCTGCAACGTCACCGGAGGCTCGGCGACCAGCGTCGCCTCGATCCTTGCCCGCACATCCGCGAGTTCATCGATACGCGAATGGAGCGACAGCAGCAGCGCTGCTTGCCCGTTCGCCGCCTCCAATGCGCGTCGCACTTCTGGTAAGCGCGAAACGGACTGTGCCAGCGACAGCAGGTCCCGCGCGTTTGCGCTCTCCAGAGTGACTCTGCTCAGGAGACGCTCCAGATCGAAGACGCCGCCCAGCGCCTTTCTCAATTCCTCACGAGAGATAAGGCTCGCCAGCAGCGCGGAGACGGCATCCTGCCGCGCGACGATCACCTCTTGACCGATGACCGGGCGCACGATCCACGCTCGCAGCAATCGCTTACCCATCGGTGTGACGCAAGCGTCCATCGTCCGATAGAGAGTCGAACTGTCCCCTTGCTGCGTGAACAACGGCTCGACCAGTTCTAGATTGCGGACCGTCACCGCGTCCAGCACCAGGCAGTCCTGCCTCTCATAGAAGCCGATACGGTCGATATGTGCAAGCTGTCCCTGTTGCGTGTCTCGGACGTAATGCAATACTGCGCCAGCAGCGCACGAAGCCGCCGGACGTCCCGAAAGTCCGAATCCTTCGAGCGATAGCACGCCGAACTGGTTTTCCAGAAGTGGCAATGCGTAATCCGGAGCAAACGCCCAATCGTCAAGCGGAGTCCACGTACAGCCTGGCAGTTTTTGCATCGGGCCTAACTCATTGTCCTGATCGAGTTGATCGAACAACGGTAACGCCGAAGGGATCAGCAGCTCGCGCGGCTTCAGCTGCAACAGTTCCTCATATATCCGGCGTTCTGCATCGGCGCCGCTGAACTCAGTCGCGCGAAATTCTCCGGTCGAGAGGTCGAGTGCCGCAAGACCCACGGTCTGGGACGTTGAGCGCGCCACCGCAGCGAGAAAGTTGTTGTCCTCGGCGGCCATGCTGTTATCGAGTGCGGTGCCCGGGGTCAGGACCTTTGTGACCTCGCGCCGCACGAGTTTTTTGGCCGCGCTCGGGGCCTCCATCTGTTCGCACACGGCGACCTTGTAGCCCTTGCGCAACAGCTTCGCCAGATAGTTCTCAGCGGAGTGATACGGTACTCCGCACATCGGCACCGACTGATCGCTCTCCTTGTTGCGTGAGGTCAGCGTGATCTGCAGCTCTCGCGCGGCCGTGACCGCGTCCTCAAAAAAGAGTTCGTAGAAGTCACCCAAACGGAAGAAGAGCAGGGAATTGGGATGCTGCTTCTTGATCGCGACATATTGCCGCATCAGGGGTGTGGAGGGTTCAGCCATGCTCAAGTGTTCTGAGAGGAAGCATACAACGGCACCGGGCACGTCCATCCGAGGAAAACTGGACAGAAATACGCGATGCCCGGAATCCGTCGCCTGTAGCGGCTGAACTCTCGCCCACTAAGCCGAAATTACTGTGCCGAAGCTGCCGACTTGCGTTGCGCCATGGCCTGTATCGCGTGCTGCTCCAATTGCGCCGCCTGAGGGAGAAGTTCGAGGGCCTTGTGGATCATCGGGTCCCATTCCGCCCGCGCTCTCAAGCCTTCTTGCTGCCCATACGCCGAGGTCAGCAATTCGGACTTGATGTTCGCCTTCACCCAGTCCATGACTTCATTCAGTTCGTTCTCGTTGTAAGCGATCTGCTGATCGTTCAAGAACTTTCGGAAGTCGCCCAGCACTTCATCATTCACCTGGAAACTCTTGCCCACGGTGTGGTTTATCAGATAATGCTTCGAGAAATTGAAGAAAGCATACTTGTAAAGTAAAACGTCCTGAAACTTGTTCGCCTTCGGCGTGTCGATCTTCACATCCGGAGTGATGCCGCCGCCGCCATAGACCGTGCGCCCGCTATCGGTCAGTTTGACTTCACGGTTGGGACCATTGTTCTGGGCGCCGTTCTCGCCTTCGCGGTTGTAGTAGTAATCATAGAGTGACACGCCCGTGTACTCGCGCTGGATCAGCCTTCCGGAAGGTGTGTAGTACTTTGCTGTAGTGAGTGCCAATCCGGTATTTTCGCTGAGCTGATAGACCGTCTGCACAAGTCCTTTGCCGAACGTGGTCTCGCCCGCGATCAAACCGCGGTCATGGTCCTGGATCGCTCCGGAAACGATCTCCGCCGCCGACGCGGTACCACGATTCACCAGAACGACGATCGGATAATCCTTGCCACCGCTTCCATGCTGCGCTCGATAGACCTTCTCCGGCGAGCTGCGGCCATGATGAGAGACGATCACCTGTCCCTTCTTCAGGAACTTGTCCGCAACGCCGACCCCCTCGCTAAGCAGTCCACCCGGATTCCCCCGTAGATCGAAGACCAGCCCCTTGATTTCGCCGAACTTGTCGAGTGCTTCGGTGATTTCTTTATCGGTCGTCTCTTGAAAGCCATTCAGGTGGATATATCCCACGCCGGGTTGAATAAGAAACGCCAGGTCCACGCTGTTTCTTGGGATCTCGTCGCGTACGATGGCGAATTCGATCGGCTTGTCTCGTCCTTCGCGCAGCACGGTGATTTTGACCGTTGTGCCTTTTGCGCCCTTGAGCAATTCTGCGACATCGCTGGTGCTCATGTTGTCCGTCGGTTTGCCGTCCACCGCAACGATGATGTCACCCGGACGCACCCCTGCCCGGTACGCCGGAGTTCCCGCAAACGGAGCGATGACGATGATTTTGTTGTTCCGCGGGCCTACCGTCATTCCGACGCCGTAGTACTTCCCGCGCTGGTCATCGCGCAATTGCGCGTATGCTTTCGGGTCGAAGAAGGTAGAGTGTGGATCCAGCACACGCAACATGCCCGGAATGGCGCCGTCGTAGATCGTCTTGTCCGGACTTACTGCCTCGGCATAGTTCTGCTCAACGATGCTATAGACCTGGGTGAACTGCCGCAGATTGTCGCGGACCTCGGATTCCCCTTCGTTGACATTGCCGGTAAGCCGCTGGCCGAACAATGCACCGATGGTGCCGCAAACGAGTACTACAACCAGGACGACGAAGAGAGAACGCGCGGTGCTGCGTGACATGCTTATCCTTAGTGATGAGTGGACCGGTTGGCGCTCAAAAGCGCCTGAAGAGAGTATATCGCTCTCTACAAACGCCAAAGTTCCGGACTCTAGATTTGGATGCTACTGCTGCAACCCGCGTCGCAAACACGCCCCCCTGTACAGACGAAGAGCAACAAGGAAAGTAATCCATTTGAGGGACTAGAATCAGCTCATGGCAGACGATGCGGGGCTCTTTGCAGGTGACGAAAGGAAGCGAAAAGAGCAGCAGATGCGCGAAGATCATCGTCTTCCGCCTGGCCAGTCTTTGACCCTCAAATGGCCAGTTTTGCACTACGGAGCGGTACCACCGTTCGATCCCTCGACGTGGGACTTCCGCATCGGCGGCATGGCTGAGAAAAATCTCCGATTCACCTGGGAGGAGTTCAACCGTCTGCCCAGGACTGAGATCACCCGCGACTTTCACTGCGTTACTCGATGGAGCCGCTTCGATAATCGCTGGTCCGGCGTCTCCTTTCGCGAGATCTTGAACCGGGTTGCCCTGCTCCCATGCGCAAGCTTCGTCCTCGTCCACGCCGAGCAGGGATATACCGCAAACCTGCCGCTGAGCGACCTCGATCGGGAAGACGTACTCTTCGCCACCCATCACGATGGAACGCCACTCTCTCCCGAGCACGGCAAGCCGCTGCGCTTGATCGTCCCGCATCTCTACGCTTGGAAGTCGGTCAAATGGGTACGCGGACTAGAATTCCTCGACCATGACATCCCCGGCTTCTGGGAACAGAACGGATATCACATGTACGGCGATCCCTGGAAGGAACAAAGGTTTGATAGCGGGGAGTAATCGCTGTTTAGGCTGCGCGGTCGAGTAGAACTTCCAGCATCTTCATGCGATCAGGATCGGAGGAATACGCCGCTGCGTCTTCTTCAGTGGACCACTCCGTGATCACTTCGACCGTACAGCAGTCCGCTCCAATGATGATGATCGCATCGACAAACCCGTTCTGACGTTGCAGCCTCGGAAAAACTTCCTTGTAGAACTTGTCGTTGAAGTCATGCAACATGCCGGGTTTGAGATGGATCGCGTCGCGTCGTTCTTGCATAATCAATCGAATGTTGTTCACCATGCACACTGCACAATAAGGTGCGTCAGAGTGCGCTGCCCGCGCTCGTGCACAGGAAATGGCAGCGGGAATACTCTATACCTTTATTGCACGGCGACTGCCACATTTTTTCAACAGTACTTTTGGCGGTTAGCCTTTGCTTCGTCTTGGTGACCTGCACCACCTTGCACACATCCTGAGTACGATGGGCAATTCTTTACTCTCTCACCAGCCTTAGTCTTTCTGAGGGAGGGCAGCGGCACGGCCCTCGCACCGACCTGTACGACTCTTAAATCCAGCTTACCGTTGTGCGTTTGGTGCTACCATTCTCGACCAGTCGACGCTGCGGGTTGCTCGCACATTCTTCATACCACGCAGTCGCTCCCTTGCACACCGGTACCTAGGAGGCGCCATGTTTCAACCGACCAAGAGTCTCGTAATGCTGATGATATGGTGCACTGCTGTGCCGTACCCGCTATTTGCCGATTTTCAATATCACGAGAAGACGCAGATAACCGGCGGAGCGGCAGTCAGCATGATGAAACTGGCAGGCGCCTTGAGCAGCCAGGCCCGGCACGCCACCGATCCCGTCATCTCGACAGTGTTCGTGAAGGGCAATCGAATGGCACACGTGAATGATCAGAGCACCGAGATCGTGGACCTCGATCGCGAAACCGTCACCAACATCGATCACACTAAAAAACAATACACAGTGATTACTTTCGAACAGATGAGGCAGCAATTCGAAGAAATGTCACGCAAGGCAAAAGAAGAGCAGGCGAAAGCGCAGCAGGAGCAGAAGGCGACGCCCGCGCCCGCGAAAGACAATACTGAAATGAATTTCGACGTGAAGGTTCGCAATACGAACGCCAGCAAAGATGTCGCCGGGCTCTCCGCGAAAGAGGCGATCCTCACGATGGTGATGCAGGCACGTGATAAGTCCACCGGCGAAACCGGCGCGATGGCGATGACCAATGATATGTGGATGGTCCCCGAGGTACCCGGATACAACGAGGTTCGCGATTTTCAAGTGCGCTATGCGAAAAAGCTCGGGACCGTGATTGGTGGCTCGGTGAATCGTGCCATGAGCCCGCAGTTGTTTGCCGCACATCCCGGAATGGGTAAGGGAATGGCGCAGATGGTCGCCGAGATGTCCAAATTGAAGGGCGTTCCCGTGCTGCAAGTGATGCGCATTGGGTCCTCCGCCAATGGGGAGCCGCTGGCAGCTGCCTCAGAGGCGCCGCTCCCCGCGTCTCCTGAAATGCCAACCGCCGGGACCGTCGCCACCAAAGTTGCAAACAGTGCGGCGCAAACGGCAGCCAACGATGTCGAGCAGGCAGCAACTGCGAAGTTGGCGAGCAAGATGGGCACTTTCGGTAATGTCGCCTCGAGTCTGCACGGACTCAGCGGCTTTGGACACAAGAAGAAGCAGCCGCCCGCGGACACGAGCAATCCAGCCGCTGCCGCGCCGGCCGCAACAGCTGCAACTGCAACGCCCGCAGCCCCTGCGTCCGCAACCGCTGGCGGACCAAGCGTCTTGATTGAATCTTCGACGGAAGTTACGAGTTTCTCGAGTGCTGCCCTGGATGCGTCGCACTTCGCAGTACCGGCGGGGTACCAGCAGGTGGCCATCGAGAAACAGCAGCAATAATCGGACGCTGCCATTGGCCCGCGCCGGCCCCATTTGCAGGTGCCTCGCTCATTACCTGCGGTTCGCGCCTTTCACAAACGCCCACGTCAGACACGTGCCGCACAGCCACAATCCCACAATCCAGAACATGTTTGCTCCTACTTGGGGGAGGGGCAAAACAGTCACTCTGGATTGGTTGCGCTCCGCAACCGAAACGTTATCCGCCGGACAAAATAAGAATGGATTTGCGGAATCCGCATACTGTCTTCCCATGAAAAAGGGATCTGCATCTCCCTCAACGGGCGCGCATCGCGGCTTCTAATTCGAAGGTCGGGTCTTCAAGTTGAGCGGCTTCCGGGTTGGCTGCCTCAATTGACGATCTAACCAGTATTGTGCGGCCTCACTGCCCCCAAGCCTTGAATCTTCGCCCTTAAGGATTCGATTCAGGTTGGGATGGACCCACACTCCTGATTTGGCACTCGGTTCGAGTGTCGAATTGTCGGTCTTCTTCTTTCGTGAGTTCATTGGGAGCGTAAGTATAACCCAGTTGCACAGCCCTCGCGTGTCAACTTGCTTTGAGGATAATGCGAAGCTTTTTCAGGAATTGCTCATCTTCATCCGTAAGCAGTAACTCGAAGGATGCATCCTCTGCGTATCGGCCGTGCATGTTCAAGTCACGCGCAAACCGAACAGTATTATCGAAATTTATCTCGCGTCTGCTTGTGGGATCATCGTCTGTCGGTGGCTCATCGACACGAAATAACATCCCTGCGAGCGACCGGTAATAGCCCTCCATGTTCTCTCTCGACCAGAGGTCTGTAACCGGATCGTGTATCCATCCACTGGGAAACTGCTTTTGCTGATCGTTGCTCATGCTTTTCTCGTCCGTTCGTTCCGTTTATGCTATTTCAGATGAGCAAAGTACCTGCTTTTAGCCGTATGACGTCACGCTTATCTTTGGTACTTCCTGACGATTACCCGGCCAGATACGCTGCACAACTGCCGGAGAGAGAGAGAGAGACGAGATAGTCACACCGCCTTAAGAAGTTGGAATGGAGGCAGGGACTTGAAAGCAAGCATGAACAACTCTAAATTGAGGACGCGGCGTAAAGTAGATTCTTTGGAGTGATCACCGTTCGTGCTAAATGGATTCAAGACACTTTTGGTTCGGCGAACGCCACAGCTAAGCGCGTTGGCAAAAGAATTGGCAGGTAAGCGGCACGAATTGGGCCAGCTAAAAACTGATTTGGTCGAACGCGAACTCGCATTCGCCAGCCTTCGGTTGGGATTGGCGACCTTCGAGGGTATGTATCTACGGACCATTGGCACCCTCTACGCAGATTTGGATGAGATCAATGCACAGGCTGCGGAAAGGGTCGCCGAGTCTCTTAACAGGGCCCATGCAACGTACCAGGCCACGAAGGCACGTGAACAGGCAGCTCGCTCCCGCTCGCGGGCATGTGGCGAGGCCGCGAATGCACCGGAAATTCATCCGACCCCCGAACTCAAGCAGCTCTTTCGCGAGGTAACCAGCCGCTTCCATCCTGCTTTGACAGGTGAGGATGCGGTCAGGGAAGTGGGCGAGCGGTTGATGGCCGAAGCAAATCGCGCATTTGAGAGCGGCAACGAAGGTGCCTTGGCGCAGATTCTCAAAAGAGATGGAGGCAGCCTGGAGCCTTTACCGGGTAGCGAAGCGACTGATCAGTTAGCCTGCCTCACCCGTCAAATAGCTCAAGTTCACGATCGACTCGCCCAGATCGAAACAGAGATCTCCCAAAGCACGGAGGGGAATGTGGCTCAGCTTTGGATAAAGTCCGAAAAAGCGAGAGCCGAAGGCCGTGATCTGCTTTCAGAGATGGCCGCCAACCTCATGCCCCAGTTACGGCGCGCAAGGAACAGTCGCTGAGAACTACCATCTAGAAATACCAATCTACAGATGAGTAAACCCCCGGCTTCAGCCGGGATCAGCACGCTTTTAGGAATTGTCAATGCGAGGAGCGCAGCGACGAAGCAACCTCGCGTTCTACCGTAGCGCCGGCTGCCAGCCGGTGGTCTGGGCGGGCGGCCCGCCCGCCATGTTTCTCGAAAGCAAAAATCTCTTGCACACAAACGAACAATCCTGCTACTCTGCTTCTCCCACGGCGTGTCTTCAGACGCGCCGTTTGCTCTTTGAAATCCCATACCACTACATCTTGGGCTAACCGAAAGGTAAACACTATTACTTGGATCTACGGTGATCCTACGGTGATCTCCCCTCTATCTCGCTCATTCCACAATGTGCCCAGGGGAGGGGTACACCGAGGCAGAATGCAGACCCCCGGCTGAAGCCGGGGGTCTACCGTGAACTGAGCTGACAGCTTTCTCAGTGTCCCTGAAAGAACTCCGCCATCCCAACGCCGTTCGCCCCATCCCCCGGACATGCGTTCAGACCCAATAGGTCGCACGTCGTCCGCAGGATGTCGCGTTGCGTGTGGTGGCTTGAACTCTGGTAGGAAGCCTTGACGTTGGGACCGACGATAGCGGTGAAGATATGCCCGCCGCACCGGTTGCTCTCTGGACTCGTGCCGCACTTGTTATCGCCGCTCAGATCGCTCTCATCGAAGGTCACGATCAGCACCCCGTCGCCCCCCGGCTGGAAGTAACTTGATTCGAGCAGCACCGGAAGGAAGCCGGCCAGATAGTTGTCGGCCGCACTCAGCGCGGACGCCGTGTTGCCAGGGTTGTGTCCGTCATGCATCAGGTCGGGCGCAATGAAGTTGTAATTGGCGACCTCATTCAACATGATGTCGGTGGCCAGTTGCGAATCCTTCACCATCCTGTCCCGCTCCGACTGGCTTCCCGCCACGTCCGAGAAGAAGGGGAACGGGTTGTGGCGGCGGACATAGTTTCCGGATTGGACCCCCATGAAACCGTTGTAAGGAATCCCTTGGAAATATCCCTTCCAACTCTTGCCCTCAGCATTCAACTGGCGGACCAGGTTCGCCGCATTCACCGTCCCTTTGCATCCATAGCCGTTGCACTGCCGGTGTAACGCTTCGCCGCCGAGCGGGGCGATGCCGCCCACCATCTCTCCATACGCCAGCCAGGAGCCATGAGACGCGGAATAGACCTGCGTGCCCAAACCGTGATGGCTCGTCACTCCAGAGAGATAGGGCATATAGTGCAACGCCTCTGCATCACTCCGGTTCTCCAGCATCAGCACGAACACATGTTGCGAGGAGTAAGACTGAACTCGAGGTCCTGGGCTGGGCACGGGCTTCGGCCCCGGCCCCTCCGGCGGCGGAGTGCCTGGGGAAGAGACGGTCGGCACCGGCGTTGTGACTACGATGGGGTGAGGGTCCCATGCGTTCCCACCGAGCCCGCTCGATCCACATCCGATAAATAAAATGCTTAGTAGCAAAAATCCAAGCGCTCTCTGTAGTACTGCCAAGTCAAAATCCCCCTAACCAAGAATGACTAAGTGCGTCCGTATCTCGATAAGGAGGCTAGTGAAAAACGTACTCTGGCTACATGCGCGGTCTCCCCTAAATCGAACTGAATAATGATTAAGTATCCCTAGGGTTCTAAATGAAAAGCTTTAGAGCCAGAGTACGTTTCTGCTGTCATCCAGTGCTGGATGTGCAGGAATCGCTCGTGACAGCTCTGAGACCTATGCGGTCTTGATGATGTCTTGCAACGCTGTGATGAAGGAGTCGAGCTCGGATTCGGTGTTGTAGTAATGCGGAGAGACGCGAATCGCTGTAGACGCCCTCTTCTCGCGCATGTCATACAAGCCATACCACTCGAACGTCGCGGAGATATTGATGGCGCGTTCGCGCAAGCGGGATTGAACGGAACTCGCGTCGTAGCCATCAAGCGCGGCTGTAACGATGGCGCAAGGATTCCGGCCACGATCGAGCACTCGAACACCGTCAAGTGCGCTGAGCTTGCTCCGAAGGATGTTGGCGAGCGCGGTTGCGCGTGCGCAATCAGGTCCGACCTCGATGGCATACCTAGCTGCTTCAGACATTCCAAGCACGAGCGCCCATGGGGATTCCCAATCTTCAAAACGCTGAGCCGTTTCGGCCAAGGAAAAATCAGTGGGAGAGGTCCACCGAGCGCCCCGCATATCTACAAAGAGAGGATAGTCACCGCGTGCAAGAGCTCGGTCGGACGCATAGAGGAAGCCAAGACCGCGGGGACCACGCAGGAATTTGCGGGAGGTGGTTGTGAGGTAGTCGCAGCGTAGCCTTGTAACGTCAATGGGAAGCTGTCCGAGGACCTGGCAGGCATCCACGAGATAGGTGACGCCCTCCTCTTCGCAGACTTTACCAACAGCCTCAACATCCTGTACGAGCCCGGAGTTGGTAGGGACCCAAGAGACGGCGACGAGTTTGCAACGACCTTTGCGAATCAAGCTGCGCACGGACTCGGGGTCGACACCGCCTTCTGGAAGATCCCCGGCATGGCGGACATCGACGCCAAGCTGCCTGGCAAGCGAGAGGTACTGAATCTGGTTGGAAGTGTAGTCGCAGCGCGACGTAACGATAGCGTCACCCGCGGAAAATGCGATGGTGCTGAGCGCCTGGACGAATCCGGCAGTAGCGTTGGCGACGATGGCAATATTTCTGGGCGCGGCGTTTATGAGCCTGGCGAGCAGCGTGTAGGTCTCTTGGATGGCCGCTTCCTGCTCGACTTCGGCCTCGTATCCTCCGGTGTTGGCCTCAAGGTTGAGGTAGTCATGGATGGCGCGAATCACGGGTGTTGTCATGAGCGCCGCGCCGCAATTGTTCAAGTGGGTGACCAACTCGCATCCGGGCGTGTCGGCTCGCCACTTGCGAAGCCTCTCGGGAAGGGAAGTCTGCGTGGAGGTTAACGTGTGATCACTCATGGAATCGACGGCCAGCAAGCTTCCGTTTTAACTGAAACGGAACCTGCTTCAGGCGCAGCCATAACGATATAGCGCGGACATCATTTCGGCTATGTCGATCCAGCAGTCCATGGTTCGCCCAAAATCGGTAACAATCGCAATTCTTTGACTCAAATTTCCAATTCGATCCAATTCCCCGAACTAAGGTAAGTATTCATACACGTCATCCAGCATCTCTGTAGTAAGCTTCGCGGGACGTTCGCTCTGGTTTCCCGCGATAAGCTTGCTTCCCGTCCTGATTTGAACGCTGAGAGGGGGAGTCGGCCTGCAGACTGGATTCGCGCATCGAATCATTTCACTTTGAAGGATCTCAAGATGTTGACCAGCCCAAGACCGGTCCGGACATTCTCAAGAGCTCTCGCCTTAGCTTGCGTTGCGCTGCTTGTGCCCTCTGCCTACGCCTCTGGCCCCTTAACAACGCAGATGACGATCACAGTCTCGACCCACCATGACACGTCGAAACCGCTTCGCGATATTGCTCCTAAGACCAATCCTGCTTCGCACAATCAGGACGAGATGTTGAGGATTCCACGACCGGATGCGATCGATCTTCCCGATGCGGCTGTGCAGAAATCCGTAAGGACTGCCCGCACACCGCAAGTTACGCTGACGCCGGGAGCGAGCTTCAACGGCCTGGGAGTCGGGTTTCCGAACTTCAGCATTACCGGAGCACCCTCGGACAATAATCTCTCCGTCGGTCCAAAGCATATCGTTGACGTCGTCAATACAGATTTCACAGTCTTATCGAAGACCGGATCTGTGCTCTTGTCGGCGCGCCCGATCAATACGCTGTGGACGGGTTTCGGCGGAGGATGTGAAGCCAACAATGACGGTGATCCGGTCGCGTTGTATGACAAGATGGCGGACCGTTGGTTCATCGCACAGTTTTCTGTCACGACGACCCCTTACCTTTATTGCGTGGCTGTTTCCACGACCGGCGATCCTACCGGTTCTTACAACCGATACTCCTTCAATTACGGGACAACAGATTTTCCCGACTATCCAAAGGTCGGAGTATGGCCCGACGCCTATTATGCTTCGTTCAACATCTTCGCGAATGGGTCGACCTTTACCGGGGCGAAAGCATGCGCTTTTGACCGTGCGAACATGTTGGCGGGCCAGCCTGCGACGCAGCAGTGCTTCCAGACTACCGCCACATACGGCGGACTCTTGCCCTCCGATCAAGACGGTTCACAGCTCCCGCCCGCCGGAACGCCCGACCTGTTTCTTGCACTCGGCCCCACCAACAGCGAACTCGATTTGTGGAAGTTCCACGTCGATTGGACCACGCCTTCGAACACGACCTTCACCGGCCCGGCGATCATCGCCATTGCAGGTTTCAGCAACGCCTGTGCGGGCGGAACGTGCATTCCACAGAAGGGCACATCGCAGAAACTTGATTCGCTCGCGGACCGCCTGATGTATCGGTTGTCCTATCGGAATTTCGGTAATTATGAATCTTTATTTGTGAACCATTCGGTCACCGCCGGAACGGGGGTCGGTGTGCGCTGGTATGAGATACGCAGTCCGAACGGCACGCCGACTGTGTTTCAGCAGGGAACTTTTGCGCCCGACTCCAGATTTCGTTGGATGGGAAGTATCGCTTCCGATAAAGTAGGTGATTTGGCTCTCGGCTACAGCCTGTCCAGCAGCGGCGATTTCCCCTCGATCAGTTTCACGGGACGCGTACCCGGCGATCCCCTTGGAAGCCTCAACGCCGAGACGAGTCTCTTCGTAGGCTCGGGTTCGCAGCTTTCCAATCTGAGCCGCTGGGGTGACTACAGCAGCATGAGTGTCGATCCGGTCGATGACTGTACATTCTGGTACACGAACACTTACTTGCAAAACAGTGGAACATTCAATTGGAGTACCCGCATCGGTTCTTTCAAGTTCCCGACGTGCGGATCGCAGAGCGACTTCTCACTCTCATCTTCACCCGCTTCGGCCACTGTCACTGCCGGAAGCAGTACGACTTACACCGAAACCGCAACTTCAGTGAACGGCTTCAGCGGGAATGTTGACTTGACGATCAGCGGATTGCCGAATGGAAGCTCCGGCTCTTTTTCTCCAAACCCTGTTGCAGTCCCCGCATCCGGCTCCGCTTCCTCGACTCTAAACGTCACAACAACCAGCACGACTCCGGCAGGAAGCTATACCCTCACAATCGGCGCTAGCAGCGGAAGCCTTTCTCATAACGACACCGTCACTCTAACCGTGAGCCAGCCGAAGCCCGCGACGACGCTGTCGCCTTTAAGTCTCTCCTTCGGGAACGTTGCCGTCAGCAGCACCTCACCGTCCCGGACGTTGACGCTCACCAATAATCAGGCAAGTGTGCTGTCTATTGGCAGCATTACCTTCTCTGGCGACTATGCTCGTGGCGGCGGAAGCTGCCTGACTTCGCTGTCTGCAAATGCGAGCTGCACCGTGCTGGTTAAATTCACCCCCACCGGGTTAGGAAGTCGCCCGGGTACGGTGACCATCACACACAACGCGCCTACAAGCCCCCAGACAGCAACGCTGTCGGGAACTGGGATTTCGCAAACTACCATTTCGCCGACTTCCCTGAATTTCGGAACAGTGACTAAAGGCAGCACATCGCCTTCACAAACGCTCACACTCAAGAACAACCAGCTTCGGACGCTAAAGATCGCGAAAGTTACAACGGTCGGCGACTATAAGTACAGCGGTGGCACATGTCCGGTCGGGACGACGAAAACGATCGCTGCTGGAGCGAGCTGCACCATAAAAGCGGTCTTCAAGCCGACAGCGACCGGCTCCCGCCCCGGCACACTCACGATCACGCACAACGCAGGGAATAGCCCTCAGTCCGTTAAGTTGAGCGGCACCGGGAAATAACAAAAAGGGCTGGTCTCTCACGGAGATCAGCCCGAAGTTTCGTTGTGAGTGTATGGGCGCTACTGTCTAACCAGACGAGATGCATTTTCGTGTGGGGAGGGAAGTGTACGCCATCCCTCGTCGACGGATGACAACACCGGTAGATGTACCACTACACTGGTGCCCGTACGCCCATTGCTCGTGATGGAAACGCTTCCACCGTGAGCACGGCAGATCGCCTGTACGATCGAGAGGCCGAGTCCAGCGCCCGCCGATCCCCGAGAGCGGGCCTTTTCTGCCCGGTAGAAGCGTTCAAACACATGAGGCAGGGAGTCCTCTTGAATCCCGATCCCGTTATCGCTGATCTCGAGGACAGCGCCTTGCCCAATGTCTCTCGTGGAGATGGTGACGTGCCCTCCGTCGCCGGTGTACTTGATCGCGTTGTCCAGCAGGTTCACCATGACTTGCTTGATCTTTGCTTCGTCGCCGAGCGCGGGAACCGGACCCTTCGAAATACAAGATACGGTTATCTTCTTCTCGTCTGACAGTAGTCGCATCTCATCCGCGGTGCTCGTCGCAACCGCGTTAAGATCAAAGCATTTATGCTCGATGCCCGCTCCGCCAGAGTCGAGGCGCGAGATGGCTAGTAAGTTTTCGACTATCTTCGCCATGCGGTCGATCTCTTCGAGCGCACTGCCAATCGAATCGGCTACACCAGCCCCAAGGCCGGGTGCTTGGATCACATGCTCCAACTCTCCGCGCAAGATGGTGAGCGGTGTGCGCAGTTCGTGCGATACGTCGGCTGAGAAGCGGCTGTTGTGAGAAAGAGCGTCCTCGAGACGGCTGATCATGCGGTTAAGAGAGAGGGATAGCCTTTCGAGTTCGTCCCCGGACGGTATCACCGGCAAACGTTCGCCCAATTCGCCAGTACCGATGCGCTCCGCTTGCAGGGTGAGTGCCACGACAGGCTTCAACGGCTGCTTCATGAGCAGATAACCTCCGATCGCGGCAATCAGAAGTATGAGTGGAGTCAACACAGCGAGCGTAGTCAATAAACTGCGCAGCAGTCTCTCAATCGGAACATGGGACGCCCCCATCTCGATCAAGTAATGCTTTCCCGACGAAGATGTGTACGGAAGACTGTATAGAACGAGACTGTGGACACCATCCAGGGCCTGTCTCCGAAACGATGGCGAGAGTATCGGCTTCCCCGGAGAGGAGACACGAGAAGAGTCGATTGCTGAATCCCGTGTGTCTCCGGATTGATAAAGAACTTCCTTGGAGCTGTCCTGGCGGGAGATGCGAATGAAGCGGCCGCTGCTCTCCGGCGCGTACGATTCGACAAGCTCTCCCGCAAGCCACACATTGCCCTTGACTTCCAGCTGAGATAGAAACGACTGCTCTATACCGTTGGCTTCTCCGCGCAGGGATCGCTCAAGCGAGTTGTCAAGATAACGCTGAACACCAAAATAAAGACTCGCGCCAAATACCAATAGCGCCGCCGTCAGCAGACCGACATACCAGCAGGTGACGCGAACCCTGAGAGAGCCGAGCTTCATTGTTCGCCTCCACTTCGAATCATGTATCCCGCACCTCGTACGGTGCGAATCATCTTGAAGTCGAACGCTTCATCCACTTTTGATCGCAAGTGGCGGACATAAACATCCACGATGTTCGTGATGCCGTCAAAGCTCTGGTCCCAGACATGCTCGATGATCATATTGCGTGAAAGAACACGTTCCGGATTGAGCATCAGATACTCCAGCAATGAGTATTCCTTTGTGGTCAATTCAATGCGGCGGCCCGCTCGTTTTACCTGCTGAGTCAACCGGTCTAACTCCAGATCACGGATGAGCAGCGTACTTGAGCGATTCACGGGGCCACGGCGGAGCAATGCTTTCGTGCGCACTAGCAGCTCAGCGAAGGCAAAAGGTTTGGTGAGGTAGTCGTCTGCTCCAGACTCGAACAAGCGCACTTTATCGTCCACCGTATCTCGCGCAGTGAGAACCAGGACCGGCACACAGGTATTCTTTCGGCGTATGCGCTGCAAGATCTCCCGGCCATCCAGATTAGGCAACATCAAGTCGAGGATGATGAGGTCATAGGAATAAGCCTCCGCCAGCTCCAGGCCTTCGCGCCCGTCCGCCGAGACGTCTACTGCATACCGCTCGGCCATGAGTCCGCGAGCCACGAAGCCTGACACCTTAGGCTCATCTTCCACCAATAGAATTCGCATGAACCCCTTCGCCGTTCCATGATGACACGTTCTGAACGGCAGAACCGTTCTAACAGAAAATCTGCCATAAGGTGCTGACAAACTTCTCCCAGAAACATGCGCTGATTGACGAGATGAACGCAATTTCATTCTGGCTTAAGCCCTTCCTAATTCAAGCTCTCCATGCTTGCTCTGAGAAGAGAGCGTCCCGCTAGTCGGCACAACGGATACAGGTGATGAGACGCTCCCAGGAGCATTGGTCTATGAGAGAACAGTTGGCACTAATTCTGGCGCTCGCGAGTGTGGCTAGCGGTTCAATCAATCTTGCCGCACAGAACCCAGAACCCCTTAAGTTAGAACAGACAATTGATCTGCCCGGATACTCTGGCGATTTCGACCACTTCTCCATCGACAAGGACCGGGGCCGCCTCCTGCTCGCTGCCGAAGACCACGCCACTCTGGAAGTGTTCGACCTGAAGGATGGGAGACACTTGCGTACCGTCAAGGGCTTTGACACGCCGCACAGTATCCTCATTCGCCCCGGCGCACCCACCGCTCTTGTCACGGATAGTGGGAAGTCGATGTCGAAACTTGTCGACGCCGAGACATACATTGAGAAGGGAAAGGTGAATCTGGTGCCTGGTGCCGATTCAATCGGGTACGATTCCGCGGCGAATACCGTTTATGTAGTCACGGGCGGAAAAGACGTTGACATGGCGACGTCCGAGCTCGCCGCCGTGGATCCTGAATCGGGCAAGAAGTTGGGCAGTGTTTCATTCAAAGACAACCATGTAGAAGCCATGGCGTTAGAGAAGGGCGGTAATAGGCTATTCATCAATCTGGCCCAAACCAATAAGATTGCTGTCGTGGACCGTAAAGCAATGAAGGTCCTTTCGGTTTGGAATGTCCCTCCTGCTGAGCAGAATGCCATGGTTGCATTCGATGAGGCTCGCCACCGCCTGTTCGTTGTCTGCCGTAAGCCCGGTACGGTGGTCGTGATGAACTCGGATACCGGCGAAGTGACCAGTACTCAACCTGCTCCGTTACGCGCCGACGATGTGCTCTTGGACGCCACGGCTCACCGCTTATACGTGCCAGGCGGTGAGGGCTATATCGGTATCTATGACACCACCGACCCCGACCACTTGAAGATGACCGCCAAAGTGCCTAGTGCTCCTGGAGCTAAAACGGGCATACTGCTTGCTGACACAAAAAGGCTGGTGCTCGCTGCTTCTCCTGGAGAGACGAAGGCGATGGCAAAGGTGTTGATCTACAGTATTCAATAGGCAGCGCGGCGCCGGCATGCCGAATCGATCGAGGAGAGCGCAACCGTGTCGAATGCTGCCATGCCAGTTGAGGAACCCAGACAATCATTGCTTGGCCGCTGCACGGCATTCTTCGTGTATCTCTTCGAACACGTCATGCCGGACCCGTTCGTATTCGCCATCATCCTTACTTTCATCGGCGCCATTCTTGCTTATTTATTGGCTCCTCATGCCGCAGTAAGAGAGATCGCCTCCGCCTGGTACGGAGGCGTATTCAACATACTGACCTTCGCCTTCCAGATGGTGATCATGCTGGTGGCGGGCTATGCTTTAGCCAGTGCGCCAGCCATTCACTCCGCGCTGGAGAAGCTCGCTGGGGTACCAAAGAGCGCGCCCTCCGCGATCTCGTTGACCGTGGTAGTTGCAATGATCGCGTCATGGTTGAACTGGAGCCTCGGTCTCGTTGTGGCAGCTCTGTTAGCTCGCGAGATAGCGAAGCGCGTGCGTATTGATTTCGGATGGCTGGTGGCAGCGGCTTACACAGGGTTCGTCATATCTACCGAGGGCCTCTCCGGTTCGATCGCCCTTTCCCAGGCGACGCACGGATCGGCGTTGAACATCGTGGAGAAAGTGACTGGCCACGGGATACCACTTTCGCAGACCGTTTTCACACGCTTCAATTTAGTGCCGGTGCTTCTTTTGCTCATTGTGATGCCTGTTGTTTTTCGCTACCTGGCGCCGGACGCCGCCAACACTCAGGTGGCAGATCCCGAACGCCTCCGCGCAGAAGATACGCAACGACAGGTCAAGGACAAGAGGCACACGATCGGAGCGCGACTCGATCATGCGTGGATACTCAATATGTTGCTCGTGGCGCTTGGGACATTCGCGCTTGGCCTGGAGTGGTGGCGCACGAGATTTTCACTGGACCTGAACTCCGTCATCATGTTCTTGCTCCTCGCCGGCTTGATCTTGCACTGGACTCCAGCTGCCTATGTGGCGGCCATCAAACACGCTGCCCGCATATCGGGCCCGTTGATCCTCCAATATCCGTTGTATGGCGGACTGATGGGCATCATCACCACGACCGGCTTGGCGGGAGTGCTTTCAAAAGCATTCATCAGTTTTTCGAATGCGCATACGCTGCCGTTCTGGACGTACCTCACATCACTCATCATCACGCTGTTCGTTCCCAGCGGAGGCGGTCACTGGGCAGTGCAAGGACCATTCGCGATTCCCGCCGCTCGCGATCTTCATGCCTCGTTGGCTGGGACCACGATGGCAGTTGCGATGGGAGAATCGGTCGCGAATATGTTGCAGCCCTTCTGGGCATTGCCCATTCTGGCGATCGCCGGAATTCCTATGCGTCGCATGATGGGCTTCATGGTCGTCACGTTCGTGATCTCCCTCATTGCTTTCGGCGCCTCGCTACTACTTCTGATTCCCAGAGGCTGATGGCTCAACGCGCGGATCGACATTACTAACTGGATACACTTCGAGAAACAACTCTGAATGTAAGGCGTGTTTTGTCCCACAATATGTTCTGACCATTGAGGGACTGCATGACTATCGGTACAAGGTTCCAGCGGGTTTTTGGATGCCGGCATCCGAGTTACAGCTTTCCGACCTCTCGGACTGCTCAGCGTGGAAGGCAACAACTGGATGGGATGTTCGTTGTGTGCCAGAAATGCTTTCAAGAGCTTCCTTATGATTGGAACGAGATGCGGATTGCGCGGACCACACGGCTCCAGCGTCCTTTGGATGTTGCCGTTCGTCGACTCATGAGCAACGCACATCACGATTCGTTCGAAGACCAAGTACCTCCCGTACTCCCGAAGAGAGAAGCAGTCGCATCCCGCACAGACAGCAATCTATTCCTAGGAAACAGCCTCGATGCTCCCGGCGGAATGGTGAGCCTGAGAAAAGAAATTGCGCGCTACGACATTTCGCTCGCCCTCGATTTGATCGTGGCACGTCTCGCCGCGCTCAAGAACATCAGCGGTGCTGCCGTCGCATTGATGCAGGAAGGCGTAATGAGCTGTGTTGCAAGCACCGGCTCAGCCCCGGCATTGGGAACTACCATCGACAGCAACGCGGGCCTTTCGGGCGAATGCATTCAAACGAAGCAAGCAATCTCTTGCGCTGACACCTCGTCGGACCCCCGCGTCAACGCGTTAGTATGCAAGCAATTGGGGCTTCGGTCCCTCTTCATCATGCCTATCTTGCGCGATGCCCGAGTGGTGGGACTGATAGAGATATTTTCTCCTGCTCCGTCCGGCATATCTTCGCAATACCGAACAATCCTCGAAGGCGTCGCCCAAATCGTAGGAGAAGCGACACAGGAGAAGTTGACCAGCATACGGCACAAGATCCGGGCATGACCGCGATCTTCCGCATAAGCCAGTGATGGGTTTGGGCAAGAACGGACATGCTTCGCATCCTCGAGTACGGACACAAAGCTATGAAGCCTTTGATCTTTGCTCTCTGTGTTGTGTGTGCGTTTGGCGGTCTGAGCGCGCAGAAGCCTGCCTGGCAGCCATCGCCGGGACATACGCAGATACCGATATGGCCGGGAGCTGTTCCCGATGCGCAGCCCGTCGCAGGGCCGGAGGTCGCTAGGACGACAGGGAAGGAGTCTCTGGTTGCCGGCAGGCCGTGGGTTGATGTTGAGCAACGTCTCGCGGCCTACGATGACGGTCTATTCGCCAAAGGGAAAGAATACGGGCGCTGCGGTGGTCGTGTTTCCGGGCGGGGGCTATCAGATTCTGGCCATCGATCTGGAAGGCACCGAGGTCTGTGACTGGCTGACGTCCAAGGGGATCACGTGTGTGCTGTTGAAGTACCGCGTGCCGGGTGAGGGACTGTATCCGAAATCGGGACCGTATCCGGAATCGCCGATGGCGTTGGAGGATGCGCAGAGGACGGTGGGGCTGGTGCGCTTTCACGCCGCGGAGTGGCATATCGATCCGCACAAGATTGGAGTGCTTGGGTTTTCGGCGGGCGGGCATCTGGTGGCGGCGATGAGCACGCATTTTGCGAAGCGTTTGTATCCGGCTGTCGATGCGGCCGACAAAGAAAGCTGCCGCCCGGATTTTGCGGTGGCAATTTATCCGGGGCATCTGTCGCTTGCCAAAAACATATTGCGTTGAATCCGGATATCCGCACTCATATCACCCGCCAGACGCCGCCTACATTCTTGCTGCAGACCGAGGATGACCACGTGGACAACGTAGACGACTCGCTGGCTTACTACATTGCGCTGAAGAAGGCTGGGGTTCCCGTGGAGATGCATTTGTATGCGCAGGGCGGGCATGCCTTTGGACTGCGGCGCACGAAGTTTCCGATGACAGCATGGCCTCAGTTGGTGGAGACGTGGTTGAAGGCGTTGGCGATCTTGGGACTTGAATGGTGGACCCTGTAGGGCGCGAACCTACGACCCTCTGCTTACGGGGTTTGGTAGTCCCACACATCGGGCGGCAGCTTATCCTTGAGCGACGCATACATGGCGTCGCGGAACAGTTTCAGAGCCGGATACGGCCGGAGAGCAATCGTGCGCTCCACAATCAGCCCCTGCTCGTTGTCCACGATGACCTCCAAGCTCTCGAACTTGTGGCCATCCATAGTCCCCACCCAGCGCAAGAAAGTGGTGCGCTCATCGAGCTTAAACTCGGCTGTATAGGTACCGGAACCACGCGTAGCGCTCGACTGAGCGAAAATCGCCGCGATGACTTCGCGCCCCTCGATCGGCCGTACCAGGATCGGGCTGTTGAATACGACGTTTTCGGCGAGTAGCTCGCTCACCTGGGCGGCCGTCGGGTTACCGGATTCCCGTAGTCTGCGTAAAGGATGCATTGTGATTCCTCCTATGCTGGTTGGACCGCAGATTTAGGAGTTGCTTCGGACGAGTTGCAACGCTGTGTGCACCCGTCACAGGACGCTATGGCAAATGCGATGTCGAAGTTGGGTTTGCACCGAGACTGCCGCGAGCGCGTTGTAGTCGATGCGGTATCAGGGACTTGAATGGTGGGCACTGTAGGGCTCGAACCTACGACCTTCTGCTTGTAAGGCAGACGCTCTAACCAACTGAGCTAAGCGCCCATTCCGCCTCTTACACTTTATCGAACTTTCCCAGATCTGTCAGGAAAGGGACGACTTGCAACTTCAGAAGTCCGCGCGGGGGTAGAGCGCAGAACCTCCACGTGGACTTAACATAATGTACATTATCGGACGTAGCCTCATTCCGCTAAACTGCTCTCCGCCGAGGCCGAACCACCAAGAATGAAGCTGTGACGCGCTATTAGGCACCCATGAATACTACGTAGATTACGAGTACAAGCCATGCCAACCGGCGCACGACCGAATCGAGAATGAACGCCGCCGTCTTTGTTACCGCAAGACCTCGTTATAGAGGGACTGTATCTTTCGTCCCACCGTCTCCAGCAATTTTGCTACTTGATCCGGATTCTCAAGAGCTTGGTTATTTGGCGTAGATTCTAGCGCTGCTTTCGTGATCTCGACTGCTTGGCGGATGATCAGGTCGTCCATTGCTCTCCTGGTTGAGTTACACCTTGTATTGTTCAACTATTGCACATTCATCCGTACAGCCAAAAGCGTTTATTCCTCACCTCGAACCATTCTCTTAACTAAGCACCACCTTCGGTTGGAACAGCGTCCCCGCGATCCTGCTCGCGATGGCAATCAGCTCAGTCTGCCCTCGAAACACCTTCCGGAGCGGCATTCTTGCGCGCGAGCTTATAAGCTGTCTGTTATCGGCGTCTATCAAATGCCGGGTCTGTATACAAATTAGCAATCTCCGCCTTCACTGCCTGCGGAGTACTTTCAGAGATTTTGAGCGCATCGAGATAATCAGCTACGAGACCGTCGTTCTTCGCGATTGAACCCAGAGACCAACCGGCTGCTTCGAAAACGACTGCCTTGACAATGCTGTCCGTAAGCTCAAGGGGTTTCTGGCCAGATTTACGCACTTTCTGGAGTTTGTCTTCGTCCTCCCGCCAAGCCAGCATTGAAACCAGAGCATTGACTGGTTTGAAATCCCCAGTCGCAAAGTAAGTTGCCCAGAGCATGTCCAATTTCGTGAACAGGTTGCGATCAGGCGTGAGATCGTACGAATCAGGTATTGCGCGCGCGCCTCCCGCTGTCTCGATCTTCGAACCTTGTTGAGAGAATTCAGCGGATCGTAGCAACGGTGTGGCGTAAGCTATGGTTCCGGCACTTTCAAATGGCAGTTTGGCTTTGACTTCCTCCGCAGCCTCTCGATTAGCTTTCAATGCCGCAATGAAAAATGCCATGACATTTAGCATTGCGCGTCCTTTTTCATCGGCTGCTACAAGCCGCAGGGCTGGCAGTATTTGGGCCGGATCCGGTGCGTTATGGTACTGCTGGAGCCATAATCCCAGTGATTCGAAATTTGTAAAGGCTGCCTGTTTGCGCGCAGTCAAAAAGGTCCTGATTTCGAGAGGCCGCGGAGCGAGAGAGATAGTTTTTCCGTCCGCCAGTTTGATTGTTGCTCGGACTGATGAAGTTCCGTCCCGTGCGTCAATCGGTACGCACCACCTTGCCTCGGAAGCCGCCATACTAGCCATGCTTATAGCCGGATTCTTGATGCCGCCAGCCGCCAACGCCAGCATCACAAAGTCCCCGCCTTCAGGCTTGACTTGTTTGACGACGTAAGCTGAGGACATCGCGAAAGTTTGAGTCTTACCGAATGCCGAGAACTGGAACTGATAGCTTGCGGATTCCAAAAGCTGATCGCGCCCGTCTCCCGTGGCAACGACGCCAAATCTGACACACTGTCCGGGTTCTACCTGCTTGAGGCTTGTCGACACGTTTACCAGCTTGAGCGTGTGTGTCCAGTGATCTTGTACCACCTCTTCTTGTAAGACCAGTATCTTGGGTAAAATCACCCCCGGCGTGCTCTTAATAGAAGAGCTTCCCTGGATTTGCCCAAAGACACTCAGGCCTACATTTGACAGCAATAGCGCTGGGCAAGCTGACCGAAGAAAAGAGCGTTTGAACTTGTTCATATTCATTCAGGAAACTTTACTCAAATCATGGACAAAGACAAGCAACTAGTCCGGTCCCTTGATTACACCAGCACCACCTTCGGTTGGAACAGCGTCCCCGCGATCCTGCTCGCGATGGCAATCAGCTCCGTCTGCCCTCGAAACACCTTTACCAGTTTGGCATTCGACATCTCCGGCAGGTTGACCGGATTGCCATGTCTTATTCGCGCGGCACAGAGTTCGTCCGCGGTCACCGCCGGCAATTGGGGTAAGATGGCGCGCGGATGAAGCCCTACCCGTTCACTCGCAGACAGCGCTCGCTCCAGTTCTTCCAGGGACATCGCGTCCTGTAGGCCGAAGGTCCCCGAACGAGTACGCCTCAATCGCTTCAAGTGTGCTCCGCAGCCGGCCAGAATACCCAGTTCATGCGCCAACGAACGAACATAAGTTCCCGCGGAGACGGTACAGCGGAACTCAAGGTCCGCCCCGTTTAAGCTCTCCAATGCAAATTCCTTGACGTCGACGGGTACCGCCTTCAGCTCCGGTGCGGCATCCTTACGCGCGAGCCTATAGGCTGGCACTCCATTGATCTTCTTCGCCGAATATGGGGGTGGCGTCTGCAGAAACGCCCCACGAAGCGGAGCGCTCATCCGGGTCAAATCTTCAAGTGACACTTGAGGTATTTGTTCAGGCGTGATTTGCTCACCTTCGGCGTCATAAGTATCCGTCGCGTAGCCGAACCGGATCGTACCTTTATATTCCTTTTCGGCATCACCGAAGAACTGCGCGATTCGTGTCATCTTGCCCAGCACTAGCGGCAACACACCCGTCGCCATCGGATCTAACGTACCAAGGTGCCCGACCGACCTCTCCTGACAGATGCGGCGAACGCGCGCGACAACGTCGTGCGAAGTGAATCCTTGCGGTTTGTCGATGATTAAGACTGCGTTCATGCCGATTATTTCTGCTACTCTTTTCTTCGACCGCTGGTTCTGTCGAGACGTGTTTTCCCGCTCTCGATCTCCGATGTCTAGCAATGATCTTTCGACTGCGGTTCTGTTTGGCCTTTCACGATGATACCCTTGCGCGATGACGCCCCTCGATTCTCCGTCCCTGCAGTCACCTGGTTTCTCATCGCCCTGAATGTGTTTGTGTTCCTCTTCGAAGTTTCACTGCCACCACACACACGCGATATCTTCTTGTTTCAGTTCGGCGTGACGCCGGTCGCATTTACCCATCCACTTCCGGGACATGGTATGCCGTATGAGACGTTGCCACCTCCATGTTCCTGCATGGAAGTTGGCTCCATCTCATCGCCAACATGTGGGTACTTTGGATCTTCGGCGACAATGTCGAAGACCATCTCGGACACTTCCGCTATCTGCTCTTTTATTTTGTTTGCGGCATGGCCGCTTCCGCTCTGCAGATATTCCTGACCTCCGATTCGAATGTCCCGAGCGTGGGTGCCAGCGGAGCGATCGCGGGGGTCATGGGAGCATACTTCCTGTATTCCCATCCGCGCGCGTACTGACTCTGGTTCCCTTCTTCTTTGTCTTTTTCACCTGGCTGCCCGCCTGGATAGTCCTCGGCTATTGGTTCCTCGTGCAATTTCTAAGTGGTGCGGCGACCAGCATTGGAACTACCGCGAACACCATGCATAGCGCCGGAGGCATCGCCTTCTGGGCACACGTCGGTGGGTTCGCCTCCGGACTTCTGCTGGCAAAGCTGCTCCCGGCAAAGCATACTCATTTTCGATTCCAGCACTGATTGAAAAAACAGTGACTCATTCTGGCTGTTCGTCCGCCAGGCAATAGGCAACAATCGTTTGCACGTTCGGTCCCGCATTGGCCTCGAGCTCCTTCAGTAGTGTGGATTCAAGACCGTCGGGGTCAGGAGACATCTCGCACGCAGCGACCTGTACGTCGCTCGCGCCGTGGTAGCAAAGCTCGCAGTGTCCGATGCCTTCATCAGTGCGGATCGGTGGCCCGAAGATGCGGCACGTCATGGGACGATACGTGTAAACGTCGCATCTTCCCGTGACCGGGTCGAGCGCGGGACAAGGTTCGTCGTTCGCGAACTCCTCAAAGGCGGCTTTCTCCCCTTCGCTATCGCCGAGAGCCCCTGACCGTGGGTCTCCCGGAAAGCCAGGAGTGACCCTCTCAAGGTAGGCCTTCGTACGTTGCCGGATGCGGGTCGCGCGGTCAGGATCTTCGGATGCGATCTGTGCCATTCCCGCTCGCAGCCGGACAGCATCGAGCGCGTTGATGGCAAAGCTCCCGATGCAACACTGTGTGCATCCCGGGCGGCAGACCAGGTGCTCGCCACTGCGCCGTGCCGCATCGGCGAAGGCAGCATCCACAATCTGCACGAGTTCGTGGTCTTGGAGCGGGCGGACCATGCTTTCAAGCATACCGCCGTGTCCATTTTCAAGCCCATCATTGGTGTTCAGCAACAAAGCTCCCACCGTGCATCTAAGCATTTAAGGAGATCTCCGCATTCCGCTGCTTATTTTTTTTGCTACCCACTGGACCCAATGGCTACTCCGCCTCGGCGCGTTCGGCTTGATCGCACTCGGTGTTCTGGATGCCTCCGTCGTGCCGCTGCCCGGCAGTCTCGATCTCCTGACGGTCATCCTCTCCGCACACAAGCATGAGTATTGGCTGATATACGCCGTAGCCGCTTGGGTAGGATCTGTCGGTGGCGGATACTTCACCTTCCGGCTAGGCCGTAAAGGCGGCAAGGAACTTCTGGAAAGCAAGATCCCGAAGCAGCGTCTGGACCGGGTCTACAAGTGGATGGAGGAACACAGCTCCCTGACACTCTTCATTCCAACGCTGCTTCCCCCTCCCACCCCTGTAAGTTACTTCGTACTCGGCGCGGGCGCGATGGGGATTTCGCTCCGAAAATACTTTCTGACTTTCGGGTCTGCAAAAGCCATTCGTTATCTTCTGCTCGCCTACTTCAGTTCGCGCTATGGACGCCAAATCATCGGATGGGCGCGCCACAATTACCAATATGTCCTGTTCGCTCTTCTTGGGCTGGCCGTACTGGCGGGCATATCGTTCGGCGCCTGGGCATATCACCGCCGCAAGAATGGACAGCCCATCATGCCCAGGGGAAAACGCGAACCGAAAACCGCCTGACCATAGGCGATTAAAAGCGGAGCACTGCCCCCGCTCCTACCAACAGATTGTGCTGAGATGATGAGAAGTCTGGTCGTGCTGTGTAGAACTCCCGCACCTCGCCACGCAATCCAAGGTGCGGTATGGGCGTTCCCAGATCGACCCCGCCGCCGAATTGCAGAGCGCCTTTGGTCGAGCCACCCACGGATGCACCGCTTGAGAGCTTCACGGATCCAAAGTGCGAGAACCCGCCTCCCGCGCTCACGAACGGAGAGATCAAGGGCAGCGCGACCTTCAGCTTCACGCTTGGCGTGAAGAAAATTTGAGAGTAAGACTCAGTGCTATTGAGAGTACCTGGGTTTAGCAAGGTGTGCTCCGTATCACGGTTTGACACGCCGACGATCGGAAACTCCAAGCTGAGCGATGCGAGATGCAGGTTGAGAAACCGGTGCGCGAAATCGCCCTCAAGTGCAAGCGCTGTGCTCGTTTTGAACGGAGCTCCGCAGTTCGGGTCTAGCGTAGTACAAGTAGCTATTCCGGAAGGAACGCTGGTGTTGGGGCTGAACATTCCACCTGCTACAAAGCTGACTTCGTTCTTCTGTGCGAAGGCGCTTCCAACCAATGCCAGCAACAACACAACCAGGAAAGATCTATGAACTGAATTTTGGGCAGTAAATGGGACCATGAGTTGATTCTAAACGCGAACAGGCGTGCTCTACTTCTCGCGCTCAACCACGAATTCCGGCGCCCACAGCAGCGCGCGTTTGATTTCGGTGTCAGGAAAACCCTCTAGAGCTCTTTGCGCCAATCCAGCGTGTTCGTTGGCGCGGCGGCTCGCATAATCAAGAGAACCATATCTCTCGAGGATCGCAAGCACTTGCTCGTGGGTTACTGACGCGAACTGCGCCTCCCGAAGCACCGTCTCGACCGCTTCCCTCTCTACCGGAGTGCATCTGTCCAGAGCATGGATCACCGATAGGGTGACCTTCCCTTCCCGCAAATCACTCGCCACCGACTTACCCAATATCTCCTCGGATGCGGTCAGGTCCAGAACGTCGTCCGTGATCTGAAACGCCATGCCGAGGCTCCTGCCATAATCGCCGAGCCGGGTGATCTCTTCCTCTGACGCACCCGCAAGAACTGCACCCAACTGCATGCAAACACTGAAAAGGCACGCCGTCTTTCGGTATATCAAGTCGAAGTGATCTGCCTCGGAGATGCACTTACCCAGCTTCTCCATCTGCAAGAGTTCGCCTTCCACCATCTGCTGAGTGAGGCCGATCAGCAGGTCCAGCACACGGAAGTTGCGCTCTTCCAATGCGACTCTGAAAGCCTGCATGTAAAGCCAGTCGCCGGCAAGTACGCATTTTGAATTGCCCCACTGCGTGTTCGCTGCCGGACGTCCCCGCCTCGTCTGCGCTTCGTCGATGATGTCGTCATGGACAAGCGTGGCGGTGTGCACCATCTCCACGACCGCGCCAAGCCGAACACCCGCCGTGCCTTCATACCCGCACAGCTTCGCCGCCAACAGCAGCAACGCCGGACGGATCCTCTTACCGCCCCCCGCCCGCAGGTACTCGGTGATGTCTGTGATGGCGCGAACAGTCGAAATCGCATCCTGCTCGAACTCACGTTCAATGGCGATCAAGTCGTCGCGAAGCAGGTCGAAGACTTCTTTTGTCGAGATGGTGGCTGCCGTACTCACTGAGAGCTTTAGTGTACCTTAGGCGTTCGTTTTGATGCCCTGGTCACGAAGACCTGTAATTGGTGAACTGCAGTTCGATTCCGAAATCCTTTTGCTTCAACAGCGCGATGACCGCCTGGAGTTCGTCGCGGTCCTTGGAACTCACGCGCACAGAATCGCCCTGGATCGACGCTTGTACTTTCTTCTTGGAATCCTTCAATGCCTTGACGATCTCCTTCGCCTTTTCCGAAGGGATCCCCTGCTGCAACGTGATCTCCTGTCGCATACTACTGTTCGACCCGGAATCAGCGTGCCATACTTCAACCCCTTCAACGGGACACCGCGTTTCACCAGCTTATGTTGCAGGATGTCCGTCACCGCCTTGAGGCGATACTCATCTGCCGATCCAAGGGTGATCTTCTCCTTCCCGTCGAATTCGATGGAAGACTTTGAGTCTTTCAAATCGAATCGCGTCGTCACCTCTTTCGTGGCCTGGTCGACCGCATTGCGGACCTCCTGAATATCCACCTTGCTCACAACATCGAAGCTATTGTCTGTTGCCATTCGCCCTCCGTGGTCAAATTGCTAGATGTTCTTGGTTTTTTCATAGCTGTGAAAGAACGTAAAAAAGTTCATCGCCGCCTGCTCGCCGGTTGCGTCTCCCGATAGTCCGCGAAGCTCTCCTATATGACGAGCTGTTTCGATCACAAACGCCGGCTCGTTTCGTTTGCCCCGGCGCGGGACCGGCGCAAGATACGGGCAATCTGTTTCGATGAAAAAGCGGTCGCTCGGGACGAACACCGCCGCATCCCGAATCTGCTGCATCTTCGGAAAACTCACATTGCCGGCAAAGGAGAGCACGAATCCAAGATCCAGCGCGGTCCGCGCTTCTTCCCTTCCTCCTGTAAAGCAGTGCAGGATTCCCCGGCGTCCTTGCCAGTGCTCCCGCAACAACCGGAAGAGATCGTCGAACGCATCCGTCTTCCCTTCCGTGGGCCGGCAATGGATGATGATCGGCAGGTCAAATTTCGCAGCGACCATCACCTGCTCTATAAACCCTTCTTGCTGAACAGCTTGGGAGGAATGGTTATAGTGATAATCGAGCCCGATTTCTCCCCACGCTATCACCTTCGGGTCCACCGCCAGTACCCGCATCTTCGCCCGCGCCTCATCATCAATTAGCTTCGCATCGTGCGGATGCACTCCGGCCGACGCGAATACCTGCGGCAACTCCTCACCCCGGGACCTTCGTAGCTCGACCTCACCTGCGACCTTCACCGCGCAATCCATGGTCTCCGGACCATCCCCATTTCCAATCGTCAGGATATGTGTCAGGCCCGCTGCATGTGCCCGCAGCAATACCTCATCACGGTCATCCGAGAATTGTGGCGAATCAAGATGTGCGTGCGAGTCGATGTACATAGCGAAAGAACGGGCAGCAACTCTACTTCAGCCTTGCCCCGATCTCAACGTCCTCGAGAAAGCCGGCCAGCACCGGTTTGCCCTCTTCGCCTAGAGATGCCGCCACGATCATCCCGTTTGATTCCAATCCACGCAGTTTGCGCGGAGCCAGATTTGCGACGATCACCACTTTGCGTCCCACCAGCGATTCTGGATCATAGGCCTTCGCGATACCGGCGACGATTTGACGCTGTTCATATCCGAGATCGACTTCGAGCCGCAACAATTTGTCCGCGCCCTTCACCTTCTCGGCCACCTTCACTCGCGCTACCCGAAGTTCGACCTTGAGAAAGTCATCGATTGCGATCTTCTCAAACGCCGGATTCGCAGCGACCGCTTGTGTCGCATGTTGTGCCTGGACAGGCGCCGCCGTCTGCTCCAGCGTGGCCTGCGCCGCCGACGGATTCGCCGCAGCCTCAGTCACTTGGATTCCCGCTCCCGCGCTCTCGCCCTTTCTCACACTGTTTTCCTGTTCCAATCCCTGCATCCTTTCAATGGCGCTCTTGTCCGACCGTGGAAAGATCGGTTTTATCTCACCGAGTTTCGCGCCGAGCTCCAATTGTCCCCAGCGCAACGTCTTCACATCGAACTTGGCAAGGTCCTTCAATCCAAGCTGTGTCCACACCTTCGCCGTGGCCTCAGGCAGCACCGGATGCACCAATGCCGTCACAATCCGCAGTGCCTCTGCGCTTGTGTACAGTACAGTCGCCAGTCGCGAACGGCTCATTTCGTCTAATTTGTCAGCCAGCAGCCACGGTTCGTTCTCGACCAGGTAGCGATTCACTACGCCGACGATGGACCAGGCGGCCTCGAGAGCACGCGAAAAATGATACGCATCAAACAGGCGATTGAAGTCTGAAATCGCCTGCTCCGCGGCCTTATGTACCTGCTCGTCGGCGGGCTTTCTCGCCAACGCCGCCGACGGATACGGCACCTCTCCCCTGAAATACCGCGTGATCATCTGCAACGTGCGGCTTACCGCATTACCGTAATCATTTGCGAGATCCGAATTGTAGCGTTGCACCAGCGCATCGAAACTGAAAGAACCATCCTGCCCAAAGACAACCTCACGCAGCAGGAAATAGCGCATTGCATCGCCGCCCAGCACCTCTAGGATCGTCTCCGCGCGCACCACATTGCCCCGCGACTTCGACATCTTGCTCTCCTCGAACAAGATCCACCCATGGGCAATGATCGCGTGGGGGAGTGGTATTCCTGCAGCCAGCAGAAACGCCGGCCAGTACACGCAATGGAAGCGCACGATCTCCTTGCCGATCATGTGCAGGTCAGCCGGCCAGAACTTCGCGAATTGCGCCTTCGCACTCGCCTCGTCGCTCCCGTAGCCGATCGCAGTGATGTAATTACAGAGCGCGTCGAGCCACACGTAGACCACGTGCTTCGGATCGTCGGGTACCGGTATGCCCCACGAAAAACTGCTTCGGGTGATCGAGAGGTCCCGCAGTCCGCTGCGCACGAACGCCATCACCTCATTGCGTCGTGTCTCTGGACGGATCAGCTCCGGATACTGCTCGTAATACTTCAGCAACGGCTCCTGCAGAGCAGAAAGCTTGAAGTAATAATTCTCCTCACTCACAGTCTCAGTCGGCCGTCCACACTCCGGACACGGCGCGCCTGGTCCTACCGCATCTACGTACAACTCGTCGTAAGTACAATACTGACCGGTATAAGTGCCCTTGTAGATGTATCCGTTCTTCTCGAGCGTGCGAAACATCTGCTGCACGCCATTCTTATGTTCCTCATCGGTCGTCCGGATGAACTTGTCGTACGTGATCCCCATCCGGTCCCACAGCTTACGAAACTCCGCGGACACCTCGTCCGCGAACTGCTTCGGGGTCTTGCCGGCTGCCTCAGCCGATCTCTCTATTTTTTGTCCGTGCTCATCCGTGCCCGTCAGAAAGAAAACGTCTTTGCCGAGCATCCGCTGGCGCCGAGCCACCGCATCGCACGCAATGGTCGTGTACGCGTGCCCGATGTGAGGCCGCGCATTGACGTAATAGATAGGAGTAGTGAGATAAAACTTGCCCTGGCTCATCTTTTTTTGGACTCGGAGCTTTCACGGGAACTGACTCAGGCTGGATGCTCTCCCCGCAGAACCCTAAACAGCCATCCTAGCAGCCGATGGTACAGGTCGTGATCTTCGCGCTCTGGGACGACGACTCGGAACGACTGACGGTTCGAGCGGGGGCAATCGGAAATAGATGCCCGGTGGCGGATGGCTTGCGGCCGCCGGCAAGTCCGTCGTCGTGACCCACATCGTCGGTTGTCGCTCGCGTTTGCGCTTGCCGATCGCCATGACCGCAGTATAGTACAGGCAATCGACTAACCGTAGAGGTCGGCTCAGGACCTGGAGGACCGCGGTGGGGAAGCGAAAAATCATCGTTCACATCGCGACCAGCGCTGATGGTTACATCGCTCGACCTGACGGCAACCTCGACTGGCTGACGAATCGGCGGGCGCCGAAAGGTTTTTACGGTTTGCCAAAATTCATGCGCACGGTTGACGCGAAGATTCTCGGTCGAAAGACTTTCGACCTGAGTGTCAAGATGAGCGCGAAGTTCAGTGCAAATGACATGCACTACGTGTTCTCGCGTCAGCCGCCCCCTCCATCGGTCCCCGTAGGCGTCTGCTTCGTAACGCTGCCGATTAGTGCGTTCGCGAAACGGATGCGCGCTGAAGCCGGAAAGAATATTTGGATGATGGGCGGCGGCGAGCTCATCGCCTCCTTCCTCGATGAGGGGGCGATCGATGAGTTCATCATTAGCGTCATCCCGACGTTCATCGGCGAAGGCATACCGTTGATAGCGCCTCGACATCGGGAGGTTCCACTCCGCTTGCTGTCTGTGCAACGGTTCACAGACGGCGTTGTCCAACTTCACTATCAGGTGCAGCAAACGGCTGGGTGACACCGTTTGAAGCGGCGCATGCTTTCGTTAGAGGAGCCAATTTCCCAAGGGCGTTTCGCTAATTGCCGCCCTTCAAGTATTGGTCGAACCACTTTACGAGCCGCGTCAGCGCATCGATCTGGTCTTCGCGCTTCGCAAAACCGTGACCCTCTTCAGGATAATATTTTGCGTCCACCGTCTTGCCTGCTTCCTTGAGGATCTTTACCACCTGCTCGGCCTCTTCCTTGGGCACGCGAATATCGCGCTCACCCTGCAGGACCAGCAGCGGCGCCTTCTCGCTGCGCAAATACTTGATCGGAGATACAGACTCATACACACCACGGTCCTTCTCCGGATCGCCCAGCAGCGACTTCACATACTCCTGCAGATAGGGGTCCGAATGTTTCAACATCGTGTACCAGTCGATGATGCCGTACTCCTCGACCGCCGCCGCCCATATCTCCGGCATCTTGCCGATTGCCATGAGCGTCATGAACCCGCCATAAGATCCTCCGGCGATGCCGACTTTCTTTGCACTCACATAGCCGGTGTCCTCGAGAAACTTGACGGCCGCCACCTCGTCCTTCAGGTCGCCGCCGCCGAGGTCCTGGTAGTTGGCTTTCTGGAACTCCATGCCATAACCGCTCGATCCCCGCACATTAGGAGAGATCACGATGTAACCGCGCGACGCAAGCGCCAATGCCAGTGCATTGAATGTATTCACGGTCTGTCCCGCCGGGCCGCCATGGGGATACACGACTGCCGGATTCGATCCGTCACGCTTCAGATTGAACGGCATCCATAAGTAAGCTGAGATCATTTTGCCGTCGAAGCTGCGGTAGTGGACGAGTTGTGATGGCGGCAAGGGTACCTTGGCCAACGAAGGGCTCTCCGAGTGCGTCAACCGCTTCGCTTTGCCCGTCCGGACGTCAACGGACCACAAGTCCGTGGGCCGCGTCGAATCCTGGTGCCTCACCAGCAATTGGTCCCCTTTGGGAGAGAATGCACTAGGATTCCCGCCCTCAGAGTCCGTACCCTCGGGCAGATTCAGTTCCTTCGTGTGTTGGCTCTTCGCATCTACGACGACGATGGAACGGCGACCATCTTCGTTCACCGCATATTCGAAGCTGTCTCCTGCTGGAGAGTAAGAGCCCGCCTCGTCATGCCACTGCGTGTCGGTGATCCATGTCTTCTTCTTGCTCGAAACGTCGAGCAGGGCGACATTGGTATATCCGCCCTTTTCAGTCGACGACATCACGATGGTCCTTCCATCCGGAGAGATGCCGTTCGCTCGATTGACCACCTTGCCGGTATGCGTGGTGAGGTTCTCTGTCGCGCCCGATCGAACGTCGATCCGGTACAGGTCCGAGTCATCAAACGCAAGATTGCCGCGGCCGGCATAAACACTTTCATCGCCAGGGCCCCACCCCACCAACGCCCACGATTGCGTCGGATCGGATTCATGAGTGAGCAGCCGCGTCTTTTTGGTCTCCCAATCCATGATTGCGATGTTTGTGGAGGGCGCCGTCTTCTCCTTCAATTCGTACGCGAGCATCGACCCGTTTCGAGAGAATTTTGCGCCCGTTTCGCTGATCTGGTTGGTGTTCGTCAGGTTCTGCGGCGTACCCCCGCCGCTCGGGACGACGTAAAGGTCGTACATCTCATCGCCACCCTTGTCCTGCACAAACAAAATCGACTTGCCATCCTTTGTCCAGAGCGGTTCATCATTTCCTTCATTGGAAGTGACCAACTGCTGGGCGCCACTCCCGTCCGCCTTCATCTTCCACAGGTTCGGCCTGCCGGAGGTGTTGGTGATGTATGCGATCTCCGTACCATCGGGCGACCAGGCGCTGCTTCCGACCCGCCTGGTGAGATAGAGATCCTCGACCGAGACTGGAGCCCCCTTCGAGTTCCGCACCGAGACGACACTCTTGGGATCTCTCGCCTGCCTGTCCTGCGGACCCGACGCCAGGACTACTGTCGAAGCAATTACGATCGCAGCCGCTATGAACCTTCTCATGTGGTCCTCCCACGGTCGATGGAACTCATGCTGAAAATGGCCGCCCGAAGTTTACACCGTCCCCGCGCATTCCGTGCTCACGCGAGCACAGTTGCAATTTTCCGCCGAGCCACTATGCTTAGTAAGGTCGGATGAGAGTGCTCTTCTACATCCTGGTGGCATGTCTGCTGGTGATGGCGGGCACCGCCCTTGCGGCGTACCTCCGCGTACAGCGTCATCGCCGCGAGACATCCAAAAGAAAATCGGAACGGGGACAATAAATGTCAGTGAAAGCTCAATCGATCGCTCTACCCTCATCAGCGACACGGAATGTTGCATTGGTCGTATCGGCAAGCCTTCTTGTCGCCATCTGTGCGCATATCTCCGTGCCCATCCCCTATTCTCCGGTTCCCTTCACCCTGCAAGATCTCGCCGTTCTGTTAGTTGGCTTGTCCCTCGGCCCAACACGCGGATTCGCCGCGCTCGCGCTCTATCTGGCGGAAGGCGCCGCCGGACTTCCCTTCTTCACTCCCTCAGGACCGGGCGGCATCGCCCAATTGATCGGCCCAACCGGCGGATACCTTATGGCATATCCCTTCGTCGCCCTTGTCACAGGTGCCATCTTCGCCAAAGCGCGTGAGAACAAGTTCATAACCGCACTCATTGCCTGCTTCACCGCAGAAGTCCTGCTCTTCGCTTGCGGAACTACCTGGCTGATGATCTACACTCACTCTCTCGCAAAGGCGGTGATGATCGCCATCGTTCCCTTCCTGCCGATTGCAGCAGTGAAGATCGTGATCGCATCCACGCTGGCGACGAAACTAAAGCGAGCGTAGGCGCTGGTCTTGGCTAACAGCCCGGTACCCCATTCTTCGCGCGTTCCTTGCGCGAAGGGCGGGAGTTGCTATTTCCGGCGGCAGTGGTCAGGGTTTTCCACAGGGACGGTATCCCCCGGTGGGGGTGAATCTTTGGAATCAGTGACTTAGGTTGGGGTGATCCCTGGAGATCCCTGAGATCCCTGAGGAAGTGCTTTGTTTTGAGTGAATGCCTGTTTGACTGGGAGGTGCAGATCCCTCCTGCGTCGGGATGACGGGGTGATAGCTGGTGCTGAAAATGAGAAAGCACGCCCTGTAGGCGTGCTTATTTTCTAGATATCTTCTACTTACAATGATAGCAACTTCAGGGTAGTTTCATACTGAATTAGCGGAACTTTATATCTACTTTCGATTGTGGAAATTAGGGAGATTTCCACAAAGTGAGGGTATTGACAGGTTTTTCGCTGCCCAAAATGAGGGATTTGCACAGGGGGAAGATGGTTTCCACAGGGATGGTGACTTGGGGTGTGGAAAAGTGTCCACTGCGCGGACCGCGCCTAAAGGCGGCCTTGATGGGAGCGAAGCAGCTCCGCCGGGGCTGAAGCCACGCTGGCGTGTGCTTAAAGGCAAACACAGGGTTGCTTCGTCGCTACGCTCCTCGCAATGACAATTCAAAGGGAGTGCGGAACCCCTGCGCCTAAAGCACCTCACACCAATCGACCACCACTCAGGCTCTCAAGGATCCGCAGCGGTGATCGTTCGGGAGCGACCATTGCGTCGTGCTGCACGAGAAACGTCTGCTCGAGCGCATACTGTCCGCTGAGCACGGCATGGGAGACCGTATCGGTATAGACCATCCAGCTTGACCCCGGCTGGAAGTTGGTGAACTCCTTCTGGCAGCCGGACTGATAACTTTCGTTCTCTTTTAGAAAGTTGTGGAAGTCCATCATGAACGCGTCATACGGACTGCGCGCCCACTGTGGCGCGACCGCGTGGACTATTCCGAGACTGCCTATAGCCTGTCTTGCCCGGCTCGCTCCTGACACGGGACTGGGCACAGGAATCCTGCCCGATGATGCGCTTCCCTTCTGCGCATACTGGTGCACGAGCTCACCGAAGGTACCTCCGGTCACCCAATTCCGCGTAGCGCTGGGGTGTACGTTGTTGAAGAAGCGCAGGATGCGGTCACCTTTCGTGGGGCGCGTCGGGAAGGCGTCCGTATGCAAGAGATCGTTGCGCTTGCGGAGCGCGAGTTGGCGCGACTCTTCTGCCTGCGGACGATAGCTCGCGTAATCGAGGTGCCAGCGTTGTTCATAGGGAGCGAGGAACGCGCTCAGGAACCACACCACAGCCTGTGAATACTCCCGCATGATGCGGTGCAGTTGTCGCTCACTCTCCGGTGAGGATTTGGCGAATCCGGTGACTCGGTCCTCCGCCGGACGGTACGCGATGTTCTTGTGATACCCCGCCCCGGCCTGCTGCTGACTGAGCAAGAAATCGTGGTCCTCCCGCGAAAAGTGGATCGGGCTTTGCGGAAAATAAAGCACCGCGCCCGATTCTAATTGCGCGCAGTACTCACGAAGTTCTTCGAGAGGATGCGTTGCCGTTGGATCGATCGTAACGAGTGGCATATGCAGATTCTAGCTGCGTGTCGCCGCCAACTTTGGCAGAGCATGGGAGGCGGCACGTTCGAGCGCGTCCAAGAGTTCTTTGCAATGCTCTTCCGTCGTGAGATAGCTGATCACCATAAAACGGATCACGCTGTGTCCGTCCACTTTGGTCAGCGAGATCCAGCGTTTTCCATCGCGCGTGACCTCATGCACGATCTCAGCATGGATGCGCTCAAGTTCGCTCTCGCCGATGCGGTCCCGTGTCTTCACCCGCACGGTAAGGATGGGAAGCGTCTGCGGAGACGCCAGTTCGAGCCGCTCCGAACTGCGGATGCGCTCCGCCATCCCCGCTGCAAGTTCCATCTGATCGTCGATCAATTGTTCATACGCGGTGCGGCCGTGTACGCGCAAGGTGAGGTAGAGCTTCAGCGAGTTCATGCGTCGTGACCACTGCGTGCTCAGTTTGAAGTTGTCGATCTGCGACGTGTTCGCCACCCTCGGCATATATGGAGTCCGCACTGCGAACGTTTGCTCCAGCATCTCCGGATGCGACGTCAGTACCACGCCCGCCGAGAACGGCATCGCCAGCCATTTATGTGGATCGATGGTGACGGAATCGGCAAGTTCAATGCCGCGAACCAGATCACGGTGCCTGTCGCTGAAGATAGCGGCGGCGCCATAGGCTCCATCTACGTGCAGCCAGAGCCCATGCCTGCGCGCGATCTCAGCGAGTTCCGGGGTGGGATCGATCGCACCCGAGTTGGTGGTCCCCACAGTAGAGACGATGCAAAACGGTTTCAGCCCATCCTCAATGTCCTCTTCGATCTGCTCATTGAGGCGCTCAGGATCGAGCTGCGTCTGCGAGTTCACACGGATGCGGCGCGCGGCACGCCTCCCGATGCCAAGCAGACCAGCCGACTTGTCGAGCGAATGGTGCGCCTCACCGCTGCAATAAAAGACCGGCTGGGCGCCAATAGAAAGCAGTCCATCGCTCACGTAATCTGGAAACATGTGCGCCAGTGCGAGGGCGAGAGCCGTGAAATTGGCTTCGTTCCCTCCCGAGGTGAAGGTGCCACCGAAATCGCCCTGCCACCCGACGCGCTCTCCGATCCACCGCACGGTTTCGTTTTCGATCTTCGAGGCCAGCTGCGAGCGCGCTAGTGTTGCCAATTGCGGATTCAGCGCGGCAACCAACGCCTCAGCCAGGATCGCCATGTACGCCGGCGTCGGATTCATCAGTCCGAAGTAGTTCGCCGATGGCACATGGAAACCCTTGTCGACAAGTTCCCGGCAAATGTCATCGAGTACTGCGGAAGCGTCCTCCCCATCCTCAGGCATGCGGTCAGTCAGCGCGGAGAAGGTACGAAGATCGGCCGGTAACTGGACCGGGCGCTCTGGCAGGGACGAGAAGTAATCGTTGATGCGGTCGATGAGCTTGTAGCCCAACGCCCGCCGGCTGGCAGCGTCGAATTCAAATGTCATGAGTAGCCCGTAGCAGAATCGCTCTCAGCTCTCTTTAGAGTCATATTCAGGATAGCGCGAAGAAGCGATTTACGGTGACACGAGCGAAAACCTGACTCCGGCCCCTACTCCGCGCCATCGTCCTCTTCCTGCTTGTGCGGACGGAGCAACGGGAACAGGATCACATCGCGGATCGAGCGGGAGTCGGTCAGCAGCATTGTCAGGCGGTCGATGCCTATACCTTCGCCCCCCGTGGGCGGCATCCGTAGGAGAGCGCGCGCAGGTAGTCTTCATCCATCTGGTGCGCCTCGTCGTCGCCGCGGGCGCGTTCGCTGAGTTGCTCTTCGAAGCGGCGCGCGCTGCTCTTCGGGATCGTTGAGTTCACTGAACGCGTTCCCGATCTCCATGCCACAGCAGAAGATCTCAAAGCGCTCCACCCAGTCCGGCTCGTCCTTCTTATGCTTAGAGAGCGGCGAGATCGCTCGTGGAAAATCGTAAAGGATCGTGGGCTGGACGAAGTGCTTCTCCGCCACCGCTTCGAACATGTTGGCGATGGTCCTGCCGAGCGGTTCTTCAGGGTCGAAGGGCATGTGTCCCTTATGCGCGTTCAGGCGACGGACCAAAGCGTGGACTTTTTCTTTCTCACCAAAATCTGAATGCTGCGGTACCTCTCCTGCCTCCTCCGGCCAGTGCTTGAGGATGGCCTCGCGCATGGTGATGCGTTCCATGTTGGCGAAATCAAGTTCCACTCCTTCGAAGGTCGCTTTTGTTGTCCCGTTCACGTCTAGTGCTACTTGTGCCAGTAGGTCTTGCGTGAGTTGCATCAGGTCGTTGTAGTCGGCGTATGCCTGGTAGAACTCGAGCATGGTGAACTCAGGATTGTGCTGCGTCGAGATACCTTCGTTGCGGAAGTTGCGGTTGATCTCATACACCCGCTCCATTCCGCCGACGACGAGCCGTTTGAGATAGAGTTCGGGAGCGATCCGTAGAAACAGGTCGAGATCGAGCGTGTTGTGGTGCGTCACGAAGGGACGGCGCCGCAGCTCCCCCGGCGATCGGCTGCATCATGGGAGTTTCCACTTCGATGAATCCTCGTCCGTCGAGAAAACGCCTCATCGCCTGCACTACCTTTGCGCGCTTTACGAAGGTCTCACGCACCTCAGGATTCATCGTGAGGTCCACGTAGCGCTGCCGGTAGCGAAGCTCAACGTCGCTGAGGCCGTGGTATTTCTCCGGCAGAGGTAGAAGCGCCTTCGATAGAAACGTGATCTTCTCGACGTGGATCGATAGTTCGTTGGTGCGGGTGCGGAAAAGATATCCGTGGACGCCGATATGGTCGCCGATATCGAGAAGCCGGAAGAGCTTGAACTGCTCTTCGCCTACGTTGTCGAGTTTGACATAGATCTGGAGACGCTTCCCTGCCTGCTGCATGTGCGCGAAGCAGGCCTTGCCCTGGCCGCGAATGGACATCAATCGTCCCGCGACCGCGACATTGACCCGCTCTGCGTCCAGTTGCTCAGTCGTGCGTCCCTCGAAACCGTCGAGGATCTGCGGCACGGTGTGCGTCGTTTCAAAGCGGCGCGGATACGCCTCTTGTCCAAGCGATTCGATCTCTTTCAGTTTGTCGCGGCGAAGGTCGTAGGTATTTTGTTCGAAAGAAGACAAGATGGATATCCTGAAGTGGCTTGCAGAGATGGCTGAACATTAGATTATAGTGTCCTGCGCACACAACTTGTTTTATGCTGGACTGCCTTTTAAATACAGGAGAACTGTTTGATATCGTTTCGCATTTCGACCTTCGCATTTGTAGCTGGCTCCATTGCCGCAACCTTCGCACTTCCGCTTACATTGCAAGCCCAGGTGACCCCGAAGATCTACGAAGAGATGCAGTGGCGCTGCATCGGCCCACATCGCGGCGGACGCACCGTCGCTATCTCTGGCGTCCCCGGACAGCAGAACCTCTTCTACATGGCAGCCACAGACGGCGGCGTCTGGAAGACCACTGACTTCGGGCTGACCTGGAACCCCATCTTCGACGGACAGCCAACGCAATCCGTCGGTGCGCTGGCAGTCGCGCCCTCCGATCCGAACATCATCTACGTCGCAAGCGGCGAAGGTCTGCAACGCCCCGACCTCTCGGTGGGCGACGGGATTTACAAGTCCACTGACGCCGGACAGACGTGGAAGCATCTCGGCCTGCGAGACGGGCTGCAGATCAACTCCATCATCGTCGATCCCAAGAACCCCGATCGCATCTTCGTGGCAGTACTCGGCCATCCTTATGGTCCGAACCAGGAGCGCGGTGTGTTTCGTTCGACTGATGGCGGCGCGAATTTCCAGAAGGTGCTTTATAAAGAGGAGAATACGGGCGCCGAAAAGGTTGAGTTCGATCCGCACGATCCGCAGGTCGTCTACGCCGACATGTGGTCCGCGCGACGTCCACCCTGGACAACCGGCAACACGCTGAACGGTCCCGGCAGCGGACTCTTCAAATCCACCGATGGCGGCAGCACCTGGCAGCCGCTCACGCAGGGACTTCCCACTTGGAACGAAGGCCTCGGACGCATAGGCTTCAGCGTCGCACCAAGCGATTCAAAGCGCCTCTACGCCATTGTGGACGCGACCAAGAACGGCGGCCTCTACCGCAGTGATGATGCGGGTGTTTCGTGGCACTCTGTCAACACCGAACCTCGTATCTGGGGACGCGGGTCGGATTTCGCGGAGGTGAAGGCCGATCCCCATAATCCCGACACGATCTACGTCGCCAACACTTCGACCTACAAATCCACCGATGGCGGCGCGAACTTCACGGCGATCAAGGGTGCTCCTGGCGGAGATGACTATCACACCGTTTGGATCAATCCTGAGAACCCAAACATAATCGCCCTCGCCCTCGATCAGGGCGCGACGATCAGCGTCAACGGTGGCGCGACGTGGTCCTCCTGGTACAACCAGCCCACCGCGCAGTTCTATCACGTGATCACCGACAACCGCTTCCCCTATTGGGTCTATGGCGGACAGCAGGAGTCTGGCTCCATCGGCATCGCTTCACGCGGTGACGCGGGAGAGATTACGTTCCGCGAATGGCATCCTGTAGGCGTCGAAGAGTATGGATATGTGGCACCCGATCCGCTCGACGCCAACATCATCTACGGTGGCAAGGGGAACAGGTTCAATCAGCTCAACGGACAGAACCAGGATGTCTCGCCGGTGGTGATTCGTTCTCCGAAGTACCGCTACAACCGGACCGCTCCCATCATCTTCGCGCACGCCGATCCACACACACTCTTCTTAGGATCGAGTGTGCTATTCAAGACGACCACTGGAGGGCAAAGCTGGGACATCATCAGCCCCGACCTGACCCGCGATACTCCCGGTGTGCCTGCGAATCTTGGGCAGTACGCGGAGTGGTCCGATTCGGCGAAGGGGAAACACCGTGGCGTGATCTATTCGATCGGTCCATCTTTCAAAGATGTGAATACCATCTGGATCGGTACCGACGATGGACAGATCCAGGTCACTCGCGATGGCGGCAAGAACTGGCAGAACATCTCTCCGAAAGAGCTAACTCCTTGGAGCAAGGTCGCACAGATCGAAGCCTCGCACTTCGACGAGAACACTGCATATGCCGCAGTCAATCGCTTGCGCGTCGACGACCTGCACGCCTACATCTATCGCACACACGACGGTGGCAAGACATGGCAGATGACCGCCAATGGGATTCCCGGCAATCAACCGGTCAATTCGGTCCGGGAAGACCCCGTTCGTAAGGGACTTCTCTATGCTGCCACCGAGCGCGGCGTTTGGTACTCACTCAACGACGGAGAGCAGTGGCAACCGCTGCAACTCAATCTGCCGGCCACCAGCGTCCGCGACATTGTCGTGCACGAGAATGATCTCGTCGCCGGAACGCACGGTCGGTCTTTCTGGATCCTCGACGACATCACTCCCTTGCGCCAGATGAATACGCAGACGATGCAGCAGAAGGTACACCTCTTCGAACCTGAAGTTGCGTATCGTATCCGTCGCAACGTGAACACTGATACGCCGTTGCCACCCGAAGTGCCTGCCGGACAAAATCCTCCTGACGGCGCGATTATCAACTACTCGCTGTCGGGCAGCGCCAGCACTGCAGTAGTCATCGAGATCAGCGATCCACAAGGCAAGGTCGTCCGCCGTATCTCGAGCGCTGACAAGCCGTCGATTCCCTCTCCTAAGGAAGTAAACGTTCCCTATCATTGGCTGCGTATGCCTCGCGTCCCTTCGGCGGAGCCGGGCATGCATCGGTTCGTATGGGACCTGCGCTATCCCGAGCCCAAGTCGCTCGCGCACGAGATTCCTATCTCCGCGAGCGATCACGATACCCCTCGCGAACCGCTGGGCGAGTTGGTCGTTCCCGGCACTTACACCGTTAAGCTCAGCGCAAACGGCGAGACTCAGACGCAGAAGCTTACAGTCAAGATGGATCCGCGTGTGAAGGTCACGCAGCAGCAGCTACAGCAACAGTTTGATGCGGAGGTACAGGCGGCAACCGGAATGGAGCGCACCTTCGATGCTCTCGCCGAGGTGCGGGCGCTGCGCGAGCAGATCAAGGCCGTACAGCCGAAGGCGCAGGGCGATGTCGCTCAATCGTTGACATCGCTGGATGAAAAACTTGCAGGCCTCGATGGCAGTGCGGCAAAGGTCCCGGGCGCGGCGCCCTCCGACTCTCTTGCAACGCTCCACAGCGGGTTCGCTGCTGTCTATGGAGCGCCAGGCGCGCCTCCGCGCGGACTTGCCGCATCCGACAGCGCTCCAACGGCGCAGTTGATGCAGACGTTGAAGGACTTGCTGCAGCGTAACGGCGCGGTCATGCAAGCGTGGGATACGATTCACAGCGGAGATGTTGCAAAGGTCAATGCTCAATTAGCTTCTGCGGGACTTCCGGCGCTCGACGCCTCGAGAACCTCAACGCCACCGGAAGACTCTGATCAGGGAGATGAACCATAGGGCCAATTCATTGCAGGTAACGGCATCATTCAAGAAACGGAAAGGAGATTCTTCATGCTGAAGGGTTTTCGTGAATTTATCTTTCGCGGCAACGTCGTTGATCTCGCCGTGGCGGTCGTCATCGGAGCCGCCTTTGGCGCGGTCGTCACGGCATTCGTCAAAGACCTGCTCACCCCGCTGATCGCTGCGATCTTCGGTAAACCGGACTTCTCGAGCCTGCGTTTCACCCTGAATGGCAGCGAGTTCCTTTATGGGGACTTTATCAACGCGGTCATCGCTTTCCTGCTTGTTGCGGCAGCCATTTACTTCTTCGTGGTGGCACCGGTCAATGCCATCAATGCGCGTCTCAAGCGCGGAGAAGCTCCACCCGATCCAACGACGAAATCCTGTCCGGAATGCGTCAGCCAGATTCCCATCGCAGCACGGCGCTGCGCATTCTGCACCAGCCTGGTGGCCTGACGGGATTGATAAAGCTGATGGTGAATGGGCGGGCAGCCTACCCGCCCATCGCGTCTCGGTGGGGTACCCCTCCCCCTAGGCACATTGAGGAATGTTCGAGATAGAGGTGGAGATCACCGTAGGATCACCGTAGATCCAAGTAATAGTGTTTACCTTTCGATTAGCCCAAGATGTGGTACTGTCCTACTTTTTGAAAATCGTAGTCCATAAGTGGGAGTGCTAGAATCCTCCGCCATGAACCGCATATTACTGGGCATTGTCTGTGGGCTCGTCTATGGTGGCCTGTCCGCCGCTTCCATGATTCCGCTTCAGTTCCCCGACAAACGCGCTGCATTGCTGGGCGCGTTCCTAAACAGGTTCGCTATCGGCGCAATGATCGGGCTGACACAAACTCCATGGCCGGGATGGGCTTCTGGTCTGACTGTCGGCATATTGCTGAGTCTGCCCGATGCCATCATCACAAAGGCGTATGCGCCAATCATGATTTTTGGGGCGGTCGGTGGAACTTTAATCGGCTGGATTGTAGCGAGATTCGCACACTAGCTCAACTATGTGCTGCGTGGAGTCCAGTAAAACCGAGGAGGATTCACCCAAATTGGGGCGCTACCCAAGATGGAGTGTTTATCGATTGTGAAAGAGCGAACGGCGGGTCCGAAGACACGCCGTGGGAGAAGCAGAGTAGCAGGATTGCGGGAGCGAACGCAAGAGCTTTTTTTGTTGGAGCGATGTGCCGCCGTTGAAGAGAAATGCAGGGTTGCTTCGTCGCTGCGCTCCTCGCAATGACAATTCAAGGGGCGTGCTGAATCCCCCGGCTAAAGCCGGGGGTCTACCGGACGAGTGGGACGCTGTTGATTTAATCGAGCTTTTCGGCATCGATGCCGATGTTCTTTTCGCCCGCAGCGCGCTTCTCCCAATACTTGCGGACCCACGCCTCGAAGCTCTTGCCCGCTGCTGTGTCGCGCCCTGTAAAGGCAAGACCGGCGATGTCAGAGTACGGGACATTCATCTTCTCGTTGGCGTCTTTGGGAAAGACCCGGACGTACGAGTCAGCAAGCGTCTTGCCGTCGCGGCGGTCGAAGATGTATCCCTCGACCTTGGAACCATCTTTACGCGTGATGGTCACGTCTCCGCGATAGTCAAAGGCCTTTTCGAGAGCCTCGCGCGTCTCTTCTTCGGTCGCGAGTTCCGGGATCCAGCCTTCCAGATTGTCGTGGACGGTACCGGGAGCGACCTCTAACTCGTTAGGGTCCATTTGTGATTTGTCGATTTGTCGATTTATCGATTTATCGATTTGTGGTTCTGTCATTTTTGCGTACTCATTATCGTTACGTGCTCACTGTCATGAGGCATTGCGGTTTGATAAATCGCCAAATCACAAATCGATAAATCAAAAATCCCCATGCTACTGCGCTGCTTCCTGCGGCCTGTTCTGCGGCGTCTGGATCTGCACCAAGGGATTGAACGCATGCACCGGGGTTGCGCTTTCATTCAGCAGCTCAATCGCCTGCGGGTCAGGATAAAGACCCATCGCAGCCTTCGCGGTATCGATAAACCCGCGTACTGAACTGAAGGTGTCAATCACCGCAGAGGTCTCATAGCCACAGTGAACCATGCAGTTCGCGCACTTCGGATTGCCCGATTCCGTACCGTAGTTTTCCCACGCCGTCGTGTCGATCAGTTCCTTGAAGGTGTCCACGTAACCGTCCTGCAACAGATAGCAAGGCTTTTGCCAGCCGAAGATGTTGTAGGTTGGCATTCCCCACGGAGTGCACTTGTAGTTGCGCTTTCCCATCAGGTATTCAAGAAAGAGCGGCGATTGATTGAACGTCCAGCTCTTCTTTCGATTCGACAAGATCGCCCGGAAGAGGCGGCGTGTACGCGCTTTGCCGAGGAAGTGCTTTTGGTCAGGGGCCTTATCGTAGGAATATCCGGGCGAAAGCATCATGCTCTCTACGCCAGCCGACATGAGCTGATCGAAGTGGCTGCGGACAGAGTTCGCGTCAGCACCATCGAAGAGTGTCGTATTCGTCGTGACGCGGAAGCCCTTCGCAATGGCCTCTTTGATTCCGTCGAGCGCGAGCTTGTGTCCGCCTTCGCGGCAGACGGAAAAGTCGTGGTGCTCCTCTTCCCCGTCCAAATGGACGGAAAAGCTCAAATATTTGCTGGGCTTGAAAAGATGAAGCTTTTCTTTCAGTAGCAACGCATTCGTGCACAAATAGATGTACTTCTTGCGCGCGACGAGGCCCTCTACGATCTCACCGATCTGCGGGTGCATCAGCGGCTCTCCGCCGGGGATGCTGACGATGGGTGCGCCGCACTCATCAGCCGCCTGGAAGCACTGCTCTGGCGTCAACTGCTTCTTCAGAATGTGCGCCGGGTACTGGATCTTTCCGCAGCCCGCACATGCGAGGTTACAACGGAAGAGCGGCTCGAGCATGAGCACCAGCGGAAAACGCTCGTTTCGCTTTAACTTCTGCTTGATCACATAACTCGCGACCGTCCATGCTTGTGACGCTGGTCCCGGCATTTTACCTTCCTTCGTGCGTGTTCAACAGCTGCGCGCGCTGATATGCGGAGAGCGCGATCAGCGGGAAATAGTTTCTGTACATGTGGTACTGCAGATAGAACACGCGCGGGAAATCCGGTGCCCGTGTACACTGATTCGTCCCACAGCCATCGCGGCGCTGCGTCTTCAGCAGGTACAGCAATGCCGCGCGTCACGGATCGCTGCGCATGTCATCGGCGGCCAGCAATCCCATGACCGCCCAGGCGGTCTGCGAAGCGGTGCTCGGTCCGACCCCCTTCGTGGTTGGGATCGTCATACGATCCGCAGGTCTCGCCCCATCCGCCATCGGGGTTCTGCATCATGCGCAGCCATTCCGCTGCCTGCTGCACCACGGCTCGTGATGGTCCACGCCCATCGCTTCCAGTCCGCGCAGGACCAGCATGGTGCCGTAGATGTAGTTCACGCCCCAGCGCCCAAACCACGATCCATCCGGCTCCTGCTCGCTGCTTAATGAACTCGACGGCCCGCTAACGCACTGGTCTCATCAGCCGAGTAGCCGTAGGCGGCCAGCATCTCCAGCACCCGTCCGGTGATGTCCACCGTCGGCGGATCGAGCATCGCGTTGTGATCGGCAAACGGGATGTGCTGGAAGACCATCTTGGTGTTGTCTTTGTCGAACGACGCCCAGCCGCCGTTTCTTGCACTGCATCGCCAAAATCCAGTCGATCGCGCGTTCGACAGGTTTCGTCCTGATAGCGCTCGTTACTGCGTCTTGATCTTGTCAGCGCCAGCAGAACCTGCGCCGAATCATCCACATCGGGATAGAACTCGTTGTTGAACTCAAAGTACCAGCCGCCGGGCTCGACGTTCGGGACCTTCACGCGACCAGTCGCCCTTGTGTCGTGACCTGCTTTTTGCAGCATCCACTCGCCGGCCTTCACCATGCGCGGATCGTCGCCGGACACGCCGCTTCGCCCAGCGCGAAAATGCGCATACGCCGTGTCCCACACCGGAGACATGCAGGGCTGCATGCGGAAGGTCGGTCTCGAGTGCTCGGAAGCTCTGCCTCGCAATGCCGAGCTTCTCAAACTCATCCATGCGCGCGGATCACCTGCGGATCGTCCAGTCGAGTAGCCCAGGCACGCGCAGCGCGATGATCGAGTTCATGATGCCGGGATAGATGGCGCCCAGGCCATCGACTCATCTCGAGGCGCTCCAGCATCCACTTCTCGGCTTTCTTCAGCGCCAGCGAGCGCAGCGGACGGATATGCACACGCTCGAAGAAGTGCACCAGGCGGTTGAGCACCAGGAAGAAGTTCCGCCAACTGACGATCTTCTTGGTCCCACTTCAGGTGCAGGTTGGCTTCGTGCGGCCGCCGACAAACAGCTCGTCGATGCCCATCTCCGGCGGAAATCTTCTTGAACGGCTTCTTGGCGTAAGCAGATCGCAGAGCGGCACCAGGATGGCGCGCGACCACGAAGAAATCTCGTAGATGTTGAACCAGAACCAGTTGGGGAACAGCACGATCTCCGGCGGAATGGCCGGCACAGCGTCGTAGTCGTACTGCCCGAGGAAGCAGAGATACATCTTGGTGAAGGTGTTGACCTCGGTGACGCCGCCCAGCTCCAGAATCTTCTTGCGCGCTCGCTCAGCACCGGATGGTCGGGCTTGTAGCCCACCAGTTTCAGCGCAAAATAGGCCTTCACCGAAGCACTGATATTCGAAGGACCGCCGGTGTAAGATGGGCCAGCCGCCATCGTCGTTCTGATGGCGCAAGAATTTCGTCGGCGCACTTTTCGCGTGCGCGCCCGGATCGCCGGTGCCCGAGCAGACGTGTGCAGCAGGATGTAGTCGGACTCGAGCGTGGTATCGGCTTCCAGTTCGCCGCACCAGTAGCCTTCTTCCGGATCCTGCTGCGAGAACAAGATAGTCTTCGCGAGCGCATCGATCGCCGCGGCGACCGCTGCTCCTGCATGTCGTCGATTTTGCCGAAACGCATTTCGGCTGGACTCGGGCGTGCAATGGTCTGCCATGCTCGATACTCCTGTGCTATCGCGCGGCGGGCGCTGCGCCGATCGCCTCTACGATCTCCGGCGGCAATCCAAAGCGGACGTTCTCCGGCATGACTTCCACTTCGCGCAGGTTGGTGAATCCCTTTTCGCTTCAGGAATTCGACCACCTCCTCCACCAGAATCTCCGGCGCGGATGCACCCGCCGTCAGCGCGACGTCTTGTACACCCTCCAGCCACTCGGGCTTGATGTCGCTTGTAGTTTTCGATCAGGTACGAATGCGTCCCCAGGTTGTGCGAAACCTCCACCAGCCGGTTCGAGTTCGAAGCTGTTTCAGAGCCCACGACCAGCAGCAGGTCTGCCAGGTTCGCCTGGTACTCTTTACCGCCGTCTGGCGGTTCTCGGTGGCATAGCAGATGTCCTGCGCGTGCGGCCCTTGATCATGGGGAACTTCTCCTTCAGCGCTTCGATCACGTCTTTCGTCTCGTCGAGGCTCAAGCGTGGTCTGCGTGAGATAGGCGACGCGGTTGGGATCGGGCACGTCCAGGAATTCGACTTCCTCTGGCGGATCGACGACCTGGGTCACATCTGGAGCTTCGCCCAGCGTACCGATAACTTCATCGTGGTCGCGATGCCCGATCAGGATGAGCGAATAACCGTCCTTGGCGAACTTAATCGCCTCCACGTGCACCTTTGTGACCAGCGGGCAAGTGGCATCGATCACCCGCAGCTTCGTGAGCTTGCTCGCGGACCTCGGGCGAGACGCCGTGAGCGCAGTAGATAAGTCGCTGCGCCTTCCGGAACCTCGTCCACTTCGTCGACAAAGATCGCGCCCTTGGCCGCAAGTTCTTCCACCACGTAGCGGTTATGGACGATCTCTTTGCGCACATAGATCGGCGGCCCGAAGGTCTCCAGCGCAATGCGGACGATATCGATGGCGCGGACCACGCCGGCGCAAAATCCTCGCGGCTTGAGCAGTAGAAGTTCTTTCGTGGTCTCCGGGGTCTCTACGGTCATAGTAGTCATCGTTGGTATATCCAGTATAGACGTAAGCTGTCGTCCGACTGTAGCCTAAAAACTACAGTATTGCAGTGGTCGCTCTCAACGTAAATCCATGTAATGGAAGCAATTAGCACTGAAAGGAGCGTCCGGGTAACCCAATGGGCGCACCATAAAAGCAAACGCCGGTCCCGTTCGGAACCGGCGCTTTGTCTCTGACTGAAATTGGCTAGAGCTTTTCGTAGAAATCACAGGCGGAACATGAGATATACATGCCGCCGGGGATGTTCCGTTCGCGATCTTTCACTCGCATTGCGACGCGAGTCGGCTTGCTGCATTTGGGGCAATCCGTGCTTTTCGTGGTGTCCATGACCTTCTTGCGGTCAGCAGTCTTGGCGATCTTTGCCATGGGATGATGCGTTCTCCTGAGAAAATGGTCAGTGCGCAGCTAGATTGTGCGGATGGTTGACACCTTATTGTAGCAAACTTTGACGGCGCTCCGCGCTGCTAGCGCGGTCCGGAAGAACCGTCCCCGGGTGTACCCGGCAATGGTGCGGCAGTGGGCACGCCCGGAATCTGTCCAACGGGAGGGCGTGTCTGCTGCTGCCCGGGATACTGGGTAGGATTTGTATTGCCAGATCCTGTATTGCCAGGCCCCGTATCTCCGGGTGTGGTCGGAGTGTTTCCGGTTGTCGATTTTCCGCTCACTGTGACGGTGTCAGAACTTGTATTCTGCGGGGGCGTCGGATCGTCGGAGCGCCGCAGTGTCGGCTTCGGACGGTTTGCTTCCGCCTTCGCCTCTTTCACTCTCTCTACCGCCTCGTCCTTTCCCTGCTGAACCGCACCGAGTTCACTGGCTTCGATCTCTGGCTTGTCGCGGATGACTGCGCTTTCTCCTACCGGCAGTTCCTTGATCCGCACCAGTTGATCGCCCTTGAAGCGCATGAACTGAACGGTTGCCGGAGGCTTGCCATACATCCAGTCCTCATACCCCTCTCCGGTCTCGTCATCCCTAAACTTCTTGTCCGGACGCCCGAGGGATGCGAGCACCATCTCGTGCGTCATCCCCACCAGCGCCTTGTGGGCGAGCACAGCCGCCCGGATACCCGGAGGAAGTGTATCTGCATACGCCTGCAAGGGAGATTTGATCGAGAAATCGAGGACCGGAGAGAGCAACTCGCGCACTTCAGCTGCACTGATCTGCGGTACGTACTTGGGAAAAGTCAGCGCCAGGATGGTTCCCTTCGCCTTCGGATCGTCGGGACGTGCCATCGGCGCGACTTGTCCTCCGCTCGAACCGATGGAGACGTGTTCATACCACTTGTGCTTTGTCCTGGGACCACCGTTCAATTGAAAGAGAATCTCTTTGTCGCGAAATTGGAGGTCGGTGATCTGGACCTTCTCGCCTTTTCTCGCAGCCGGGCCGTGTTCCAGGACGAGCTGGTTCAGCATTCCCTCATCCGGTTCTAACCGTCCATTCGCAGGAAGAATGAGTCCCTTGTCCATGCGCGGAAGCGGCTTTCTGGCGAACGCGATCTCCGCGTTCAGGGCACGGATCAGGTCGAGCCGGTTCTCTTTGTTGAGCTTCTCGTTGGAAAGCGGAACGTTGGTCACTCGCGCCGGTGCATCTGGTCCCGTCGCCGTGCCCGCGCTTGCTGGAGCATCACCCAGCACGAACACATGCTTATCTTTGTCCTTCGGCTGGGACTTCTCGTTCTGCGCTTGCGTGGACTGCTGCTGCCGGGGTTCGTCCGCCTGCTGCGCGGATGCCGAGATGCTCGCCCAGCAAAACACGGCGAGTCCAAAGACCATCTGCGCTGAGTGGGTCCTAAGTCGCATATCTCTAGTCTGCTCCTCCCGACGCCGTCGCGCCACTGGAAGATTGCAGAACTCCTCTTCCATTGGATGCGGTCAAACGGGAGGGGTGACACCTCGGTACTCTATTCGTTTTGGCGACCTACATCACCCGGTTGCGGGGTGTCTTCTCCCGCCGTACCATCTGCAGCCTGCCCTGGATAAAATTCTGGAGCGATTCGAACCAGCTCTCGCGCCGCTCGTCCAAATCCGATTCGTCGAGCATAGGGATTACCGCCAGAATCGGCCACCTGACATGCAGACCTTTCCGCTTCCACCATCTCCTGCGCGCCCGCAATCACGGGAAGCGGCGTTGTCTCTAAGCCTTCAATCCGCTGTGTATCCATGGGCAAGCCTCCGTTTTGGATATATCGGAGGAGCCACGGGGAACTTTAGTCTTGGGACTTCCCTGGCTCCTGAATCACACCCGCCCCATAGATAGCGGGATTCGACGCGGGATCGTTGTACATTTTCATCTGCCGGTATACCTTGAACCTCCGCTTGCCACCAGCCAGCTCTGAAAACAGCACGCGCAGGCACTCTGTAAGGTCGCGGCGCTGCATCTCCAGCACCGCAAGCCGCTCTTTGTTCTTCTCTACGTGGGGTCGTCCGGCAGAGACTCGCTCCGCCTGCTCCCGCGCGTGATAGACCTTGAGCGCGAGGATCGACAGGCGGTCCACGATCATCCCTGGGGTCTCAGAATGTTGCGGGGCATCTGGGTTCATCCCTGGGAAGGCCTTAAGCGTCGCCTCGTCGATTTGTTCCATCAGGTCGTTACGCGTCTGGTTCAATTGGTCAATGTTGCGCTTCACTTGCGCAATCTGCGCGTTCGTCGCCACCGGAGAGCGGGCCTGGTCTTCCTCATGCCAGAGATCGAAGTTGGCACCGTGCTGCGCGAGAACGAGCGAGAGGAGCGTTCCGGATCCGCCATCCAGCCCCGGTGCGGAGGCACGCGATTCATGCCACCGAATCGTCCACTCAGCTTGCAGATCGGCGATTCGCCCGGCCTGTACTTCTTCCGGAAGTCCCATGCCCGCGATTGTAAACACTATGCCCGCATTCGTTCGAGATAGTACTTGCTCCAGCTACTCGAGTTGTAGCTTCCATAGTCCGAAGATTGGCGCCGGTCGATCTCATTCATCACCCCGCCGACCACCTTTATCCTGGCGTGAAAAAGTAGATTGCGCAGACGGACCAGCATCTCTGCACTCGTGCGTCCTGCCCGCACCACGAGCAACACTCCGTCCGCGTGTTCTGCCAACCGCAATGCATCCGTGACTGCGAGTACTGGTGGAGAATCTAGCAGCACATGATCAAACTCCTGCCGCCACCGCCGCACTAATTCAGCCATCCGCTCCGAGCCCAGCATTTCTGCAGCATTCAAAGGAGGCGTGCCCGACTGCAATATCTTCAGCGATCCGATTCCGCGCAGTTGAGAAAAATCCCCGGCACGCTCGCCTTCCAACATCTCTGACAATCCCGCCATGGAAGGTAGCGCAAAGGTTCGAGCGATGGAGGGCTTTCGCAAGTCTGCGTCGACCAGCAGCACTCTCTTGCCCTGTTGCGCCAGAACTACCGCCAGGTTCGCACAGGTGGTTGTCTTCCCTTCTTCGGGTACGGCACTCGTGCAAACGATCACCTTCTCCGGGGCCTTCATGACGAACGTCGCGAGGCTGCGATATGCTTCCGCCAGCTCCGATCGGGGTTGCTCAAGGGTCACGGGTGCCGGCATGACCGCGGGCAGCCACCTCATCCGGATCCGCTGCCCGATTGTTGAGCGCAGCAGCGGAATCGTTCCCACCATCGGCAGTCCGAAGATGCCTTCCACCTGCGTAGGTTCGCTCATACCCGTTCGCAAGTTATCGCGAGCCAGACCTATCCCGATCCCGAGCAAGCATCCGAGGACCGCACCGCACGACAAGTCTACTTTGGCATCCGGTGAAATCGGCTCTTGAGGGGCTTCAGCACGGTCGATGACACGCATGTTACCGGTGCCGAGGGCCGCAGCGGCATCCGCCTCCTTCATCTTCGACAGCACCGAGTCGTAGAGATGCCGGTTTGACTCTGCATCACGCTTCAGAATGCCGAATTCCGCTGCTGCGTCGTTCAACCGGTTCGCCTCAATCATCTGTGCGCGATATGCTCTGCGCAATAAGACTTCATTGCTTTTTGCCGCTGCGTATTCGTTACGTGCTCTGGCTCGCACGCGATCTACCTCAACGCCGACGAATTTTTCCAACTCGCCAGCCTTGCTCGTCAACTCCCTCACCCGCGGATAGGCAGGGCCATACATCGTCGTCACCTGCGCCAATTCACTCCTTACCGCGGTCAACTCCATGCGGAGCGTGGAGAGGGACGCTTGGTCTCCCACGGCGGACACTTGTTCTCCCTCGGTCGCACTCACCGTCTTGAGGGCAGCCTGCTTCTCCATCCGAAGGGTCTCGGCCTGAGTGAGGGCCCGGTTCAACTCCTCCAGCTTTGCGGTGATCACGTTCGATTTCTCGTCCGTGCCGAGAATGCCATGCTCCTTTTGAAACGCGGCAACCAGGTTGTCGGATCGCTGCACTTGCGCCTGTAACTCCGACAGTTCCTCGCGCAGAAGTTTTCCTGTCTCCGAACTCACATGTCTTCGATTCCCGATCTCCTCTTGCTCGTAGGCGTCGATCCAGGCGTTTACGATGGCAGCGCTCCTGGCGGGAAGACGGTCGGTAAACTGCATTTCTACGACGCGAGTATTGCGACTCAAAGATGTTTTGAGGTGGTCGCGCAAATAGTCGGCAATCGCTCCGGACTGCTCGGTCAGTCTTTGGTTCGAATAGAAGAGCGTTGGCGGCGGAAACGTCGGGTCGCGCTCGAGATCCAATGTGCGCATCACGCGCGTTGCCAGGCGCTTGCTCTTGAGTACCTGCACCTGTGTTTGTAGGGCAACGTTGTCCTCGGCGGGAGCGACGAGGTCCTGGGCACTACCCGGACCCGGAATCCAATGCCTCTCTGTCATCAAAACTACGCGCGCAATCGCTCGATATCGTTTTGGAGCGAGTGCTACGTACGCCGATGCCACCAACACAGCAGCCATCATGCACGAAGCGATGAGGACCATGTGTCGCGCGACAAACAGTCGAACTCCGCAGAGACTCGATGGAGGTGGAGTTTTCTCCCGTGGTACATGCGGCCAGCTTTGGGCTGGCTCTACGTGTGACGGAGCAAGCGCATGTGTATGCAATGGATCTCCCAATAGTCGCAGCCTTGGGGGACACTCTATGCAATGCATTCTGCGTGCCAATCCAGAATTCAGCAAATGCCGTCATATGTCCTTCGTAACACGTGCCAGCCCGATGCGAATCTGGACAGGCGTCTAGATTTCAGACTGTTCTGAATGGGTTTCAGTACTTTCGTAAGTGTTGGAAGGTAATTCGAATCGTCCGTCACGAGAGCTACATTGCGTCGTCGTTCTGAACCTGTAGCCTAGCCGGATCCGCCTACTTTGTTACGGCGCCTGACCGCAACAACGTTGTATCCTCAACACCGTCGATCCGCTTTGGGAAGACTATCGAAAACACCGTTCCATGGGCGACCTGCCGGTCACTGCTTCGGATCCGTACTCTTGCCTGATGCTTTTGCAATATTTCAGCGCTCACCCATAGGCCGAGGCCTGTGCCTGTTGCGGTCTTTGTCGTGAAAAATGGATCGAATACGCCGAATGATCCCTTTCGACATGCCATGGCCTGAGTCGGCGATCGTAACAGTGATGCTCTCCGGGCTGACCGACCTTACTCGGATCATGAGTCGGCCCCCGCGCTCCATTGCGTCCAGCGAATTGCTGACCAGATTTGCGAATACCTGTCGCAGATCGTTCTCGTAACAGACAAGTTGCTCTTCACCCCTCGATCGCAATTCGACACTGACGCCAGCGTTCGTGAGGCGCCCTGCAAAAAGGGTGAGGACGCTGCGAAGCAGACCGGTAATGTGGACCCGAGTAGGATTCGTTGATTGCCGGTGGAAGCGCAGTGTCTGCGTGGCAATGTTGGTTACCCGCCCAAGTTCTTGCTGGGCGAGCTGAATATGCTTCCTTGTCTCAGAATCGCCGACAGAGTGTTCCGCGAGATAAAGGAGGTTGGTCACTGACTCAAGCGGATTGTTGATTTCGTGCGCAATGGAACTCGCAAGCCGGCCGACAGCAGCGAGTTTCTCGGTCTGCCTAAGAGCTTCTTCGGTGTGTTTCAAGGCGGTCAAATCCGCTAGAAAAGCCGCGACCTCGTCCGGTTTCCCCATGGGGCCTGAAATGACCATCGCTCCCATTAGAAAAGGGATCCTGCGACCATCCTTTGCAACATACGCCTTTTGATAAGGTTGGCATCGTCCGAATTCCTGAAGCTCCCTCACTGCATTTGCATCGAGCTCTGCATATTCTGGAGGCGTTATCTCAGTCCATGAGACTTCTCCTCTTTGCACTTCCGCTTCTGTGTAACCCAGCACATTCAACATGACTGGATTCAGATACGTTAACCGCCCCTCTAAATCTCCAATTACAAATCCGATGTTGGCCTCTTCCACGAGCCTTCGGAATCTCGCCTCGCTCTGCCGCAAGTGCGTCTCCGCAACGACCTGTTCGGTCGTCTCACTGCACACTACTAACGTCCCCTTAATGGCTCCCCTGCTGTCTCTTACCGGGCTATAGCTATACGTCCAATACACATCCGTTAATGTGCGGTTGCGATAGATCGGTATGAGCTGGTTGACATTCCAGGTAGCCTCTCCGCGGCTCATGACTGAGGTGATCTGCGGACCGATGACAGGCCAGATTTCTTCCCAGCAATCTCTTCCTTTTTGTCCTAAGGCTTTAGGGTGCTTATCTTCGCGAATGCTTGGCCGATAAGCGTCGTTATAAAACTGGATCAGGTCGTCGCCCCACCACAAAAACATCGGATGGCGTGTAGCCAACAAGACATTGACCAAGGAGAGCAGAGTGTCAGGCCACTCCTCGATCGGGCCAATGGGGGTCGTGCTCCAGTCGAAGTGACGGGTCAATTCCGCCATCTCTCCGTGCCCGTAGATTTGCTTCACTGAACTCGGAATCAAGCGTTGTGGTTCTCACGTTTCAAGGGGTTCCGTCACACCAGCTTTTGAAAGAGCACTTGCGAATGCTTGATTTTACCGCATCATTGTCCGAGAGCATTGCCGCTCTTACCACCCGCAGCGACATGACATCCCGGTTTGATGGACTCAGCACACGCCCACCTCCGGAATGCGAGTATCAACGTGTGAGAAGCTGATTCAATAAGAAAGGCTGCCTTGTCAGCAGCCCTTCTAAAAATTCAAGCTCTCTACTCTGCGTACTTCACCGAACATCCATAAGGACGCGTGCTCGCCGTTTGAACCGGCTGTCCACCCATAGCCGCCGTCAACGCCGCATTCACATAGTTTTTCGAGTTCGGAATATCTGAGGCATCCGACGTCGGATGATCGTCGATCGCCCCGTCATAGATCATCTTGCCGTCGGGAGCGATGATCACCATTTGAGGGGTCGTCTTCGCCGAGTAGAGATGCCCGATATCGCCTTTTGGATCGAGGATCGCTGCCGTAGGCGAGGCATGCGCCTTTGCCATGTAGTCGTTCTCCTGCGCTGCAGTCACATATCCCTGCTGTCCCGGCGCGGACGAGATCACCGTGAGCCAGACGACTCCCTTGCTGGTCCACTCCTTCTGCAGATTCTGCATGTTGCCGCTCTCGTAGTGTTTCTTGGTGTACGGACAGCCGTTGTTGTGCCACTCCAGCACCACAAACTTTCCCTTATAGTCGGAGAGCTTCTGTGCTTTGCCATTGCTATCGATTCCACTGAACTCGGGAGCCGTCTCACCGACGCGGACCGCAAACGCCATCATCTGGAGCAACAAACAAACCGTAATGCAATAAATCAATCGTCTCATTCGCTTTTCCTCTCGGTTTTCAACTTGTGCAACGCGTCCAGCATGGATTGAGGAGTCAATAGTTCTGTCGAGATCAGTTCCTCCCCTGACGACCCATACATTACATAGAACGGCACGCCGCTTCTACCGTAGTCGGCGAGGGCATGCGTGATCGCCGGATCGTAAGAGGTCCAATCTGCCTTCATCAGCGCCACGCCGGAATCATGAAGCCGCTGCTGTACCTCATCGGAGTGGAATACCGCCCGTTCATTTACCTGGCACGACAGACACCACGCTGCGGTGAAATCCACCAGTACCGGCTTCGATTGCGTACGATACTCCTGTAATTTTGCGGCCGAAAAAGCCTCCCACTGTAACCCTCCTTGCTTCTGCGGCACACTGTTTGCGGAGACGACGCGGCTTCCATCTCCATTCGCAGAAATCGGCACATAGAGTCCCGCGCCCAGTAGCAGCAGCGCAAGCACATCGCGCCACAACTTGTTCCCGAATGCACCGTAGATCCATCCAGCGATTGCAATCAGGAGTAACCCCGCAAGAAGTCGCCCCGCCGCATCCATGCCAAGCTGCTGCCCGAACACCCACACGAGCCAGATCGCGGCGCCAAATAGCGGAAACGCCATCGCCTGCTTCAATCGGACCATCCACTCACCCGGACGCGGTAGCGCTCGCGCCCATCTTGGCTCGAACGACAACAACAGAAACGGTGCGGCTAAACCGAGCGCAAGCGCTGTGAAGACGGCAAACGCGATCAACGAGGATTGCGTCAGCGCGTACCCCACCGCTGCTCCCATGTAGGGAGCCGTGCACGGCGTCGCTACTATCGTCGCCAGCACTCCGGTAAAGAACGAGCCCGTGTAGCCTGATTTCGACGCCAACGAACTGCCGACTCCCATCCACGAGAGCCCTATCTCGAATACGCCCAGCAGATTCAGTCCCAGCAGAAACATCAGCGCCGTAAGACAGACAACAAAGATCGGAGACTGCATTTGGAATCCCCAGCCGATTCCATGTCCCGCCGCCCGTAGCGCCAACAAAATACCGACCAATGTCCAGAACGAGACGAGAATGCCCAGGGTATAAAAGATCCCGTTCATCCGAGCACTCTTCGCCTCTGCCTGTCCGACGTGTGTCAAACTCAACACCTTCATCGACAGCACCGGAAAGACGCACGGCATGAGATTCAAAATGATGCCACCGAGAAATGCAAAGCCGATCACGCTCGCAAGCGATTGCGTCACCTTCGAAGCTGCGAGTGCATCTGGGCCTGTCTTCTGGCCGCCAGACGCCGCAATCGCTCCACCACCTGTTACCGGAGCGTCCACAAGATAGGCGCGCCCATCCGGCAACAACAACAGCCCCTGCAGCGTCGCGGGAATTTGCGTCAATCCGTCGGACTTCTTCAGCCGCAGCTTAATGCCATGGGCAGCCGATTCCGCTTTTTGCGGAGCGGCATTCTCAATCTGCTGCTCCTGTAGAGGAAAGAACATGCCCGGCTTCTCGCGATGTCCGGTATCGACGGTGAGTACGAAATCGTTGCGCTCCGCCTCTGTACTCATCTTCCAATTTGCGGGTGCAGGCGGTGGGATATCCTTCCGCGTCGCTTCAAACCGGACATGCGCATTCGCGTCCAATTGCGCCGAGGACGAAACCGGCAGCGACAATCCAAGCTGCGCCTTGCCGGGCATGCAGACCTCGCGGCAGACGAGATAGTGCACATCCGCAAGCAGGTCCGCCGTCTTGTCCGTCTTGATCTCGGCGGCCGCATGCATCGGCATCATCAAAAGAACATGGTTGCTATAGCCGTAGTCCACCAGCGTGGCGACGCTGATCTTCTCCGGCTTCGGCCACTGGATCGAGCCTGCCTGAAAACCCTCCGGCAGCGTCCATTTCACCTTCGGAGCCTCGCCGGAATCGCCCGGGTTCACCCAGTAGACGTGCCATCCGGGCTCAAGCGTGAAATCGAGGCCAACCCAGAATTCATGCCCGGGCTGGACCGTCGTCTGTTCCGATATAAGAGCGACCTCAAGGTGAGGCATCTTCGCCGACGACGGCACAGCCGATGCCCACGCCGCTGTCAACAGCAGCGACAATGACAAAATCGCAAATAGGATCGGGCGCTTCACAGTGTCATACATTTAGATTCGAGAGGATTCCATTCGTTAGCGCGGTATGTGTTGATTGTAGTGACAGGGGATTCGCAACCGCTACTCGTGAGGATTCCTGCTCTCTTCGATGTTTCCGCCGTACTCAGGATTCTCTTTCCACCCCGTCAGCATCGACGCAAAGTTCTTCCATCCATGCAGCACCACCATAATCACATGCCCCGGAATGAACGCAAGAAATCCACACATCGCTGCGAAGTGGACGATCCGCGCATAGTGGAACCCTCCCATCATCCAACCCAGCCACGAAAACTGCACCGGGTTCCACATCACCAATCCGCTCGCCACCGAGATTACTCCCAAGAACACGGCAGACGTATAGGCAAGCTTTTGCAGTGCGTTGTATTGCTCCGTCTGCTCCGGCTTCTTGCCAAACAGAAAATAATGCCGGAACATCGGCCATACGCCGGGAATATCGCGCGGCACAAATAGCACCGTTCTCCAATGGCCGCTGATGGCCTCATAGAGCAGATAGACTACGCCGCACGCGATGAACACCCACATGAACGTAAAGTGCCACCACTCCGCGCCCGCCAGCCACTGTCCGAGAGCGATCGAATGAAAGTAGGAACCGATATGGTTCCAGCGGAAATCCCTCGGCACATGAAACAGGTTCTGCTGCGGAATCTTCGGCCCGAAGCTTGGGAACGCGAAGAATATCTGCACACCGCTGCCAATCAGTATGAACAACGCTATCGCGCTCAACCAATGGGTCCAGCGCACCACCGCGGGCTGCTCATACACCGCAATGAAGCGCTCTCCCGATCTCATCGTAAACTTCGCCACCCGAGCCAGCGGATACGGAAGCCCACTCATAATCCGTAATACCAGTCGTATCCCCGGTCCTCCCAGTAGCCCCGTCTCTTGAGTACATTCGTCACACTGAGCTTGGTCAGATACTTCGCCGATTTGTAACCGATCTTCGTCGGCAACCGCAGTCGCAGTGGAGCGCCATGCCCGCGATCCAACGGCTTGCCATACATCTCATAACACAGCAGCGACTGCGGATGCATCGCGGTCTCCATATCCAGCGACTCGTAGTAGTCGTCCTCGCATTCGAAATACAAGTAACGTGCCGTGGTGTCCGCACCTACCATCTTCAGAAAATCGGATATCCGAGCGCCCCCGAAATTCCCGACCACGTCCCAACCTTCGACGCATACATGTTTCGTGTTCTGTGTGTATTTCGGGAGGGCGGCTACATCCTTGAGCGTGTATTCGCCGGATTGCTTCACCAGTCCGTCAACACTCAATCGCCAGGCGGCGAGATCGACCTCCGGATCGAGCACGTCGTAGAAGTTGTAAGGAAATTTCTCGAGCGGAACGACCTCCGAATCCGCAAAGACCTGCGCCATATGGCGCGGCCGAAACAGCGCGGCATCCATCTTGTCCGTAAACCAAAGCCCTCCCTCGAACAGCTTGTCTCTCCACGGAGGCACGAACACCACTCCCGCAGCAGCCAGCGGCAGCAGCTTCAAGAACTCACGTCGCTTTAGGGACTTGTATGTAGCCTCGTCCGTAACCGTCAGCAGCGGTTTCGTTCTACGTGGGTTCATAGTCGCTAACCATAGCGAGCGCTCCGATGGAAGAACGTGACAAACCTTCTTTGTGGATTGCGGAAGAATGGGTCCGGGATGTCCGGACCGGTGCCCGAATCAATAGCCCTTCGTCTTGTCCACGAGGCCGAGCATCGCCGCACCATCCTCAAAGCGCTTCAGGTTCTCACGGATCAGCTCATAATGCCGCTCCCATGTTCTCTCGCTAAGCCCTGCCGTATGTGGAGTGATCAGGACATTGGGTAGGTCCCACAAGGGAGATTCCGCCGCCAGTGGCTCATGCTCGAAGACATCCAGCGCCGCACCGGCGATGCGCCACTCGCGTAATGCATCCACCAGAGCGCTCTCATCGATCAGTGCACCCCTGCTCACATTGATCACATACGCCTTCGGATTCATCAGGCGCAGCGCCTCAGCATCCACTAAGGCGTGCGTCGCCTCGGTTACCGGAGCAGCGATCACCACAAAGTCCGCTCGCGGCAGCAACTCTGGCAACCTCTCGCTTGCGAATACCTCGTGCGCCGCTCCTGCCCCTCGCTCCGGATGCTCGCGCGTCGCCATCACGTGCATCCCCAGCGCTCTCGCATGGGTCGCAATCGCAGATCCGATCGATCCGAGACCCACCACGAGAATCGTTGCACCCGCGATCTCGCGAGGACGCGCATGCTCGTGCTCCGCCCACATCTGCTCCTGCGCCCACACATGCCGCTCCTGATGGCGCATGGCCAGATGCAGCGCCTTCGACAGGGCGAGCACCTGAGCGATCGCATGCTCTGCTACGACCGGGCCATGCACGCTCGCCGAGTTCGTCACAATCACGTTGCTGTCCATCAGCTCCGGAAACATCAACTGATGCACCGCAGCCGCAGGAGAGTGGATCCACTTGAGCCGCTTGGCCTGCGCAAACTGCGGGGGTTTGAGCGACATTCCCACAAACACCTCAGTAGAAGGAAGATGCATCGGAAGCTCATCATATGACCGGATTTGGACAATCTGATGATTCGGAAAATCGAGTTGGAGACGCTGCGACAGCCACTCAGGCGCGCGCCAGAGCGAGAAGCGGACAAGATGTGCGATAAGAATGTTCATGCCAACGCAACGGACGATCACCGATCGTCGCCCGCTTCGTCAGTATAAGTGCACAAAATGAGTGTCCAAGTTCGAACAGTAGATTCGTCAGCGATTCCAATGCTACCCTCCTCGTGCCGCCATGACGATCGTGTAGCAGACATTTCACCGAAGGAGAACTCTAATGCAGCATATCTTCAAGCTATGCGTGATCGCCGTTGCTCTGAGTGGATTCGTAGCTTCACAGACCACAACCGCGCCTCCCGCAGATGCCGCTAGCAAACAGAGCCAAACGCAGACGAAGCGACCGGCTGCAAAAGACGAGTCTCCGAAGCCGCTCCCCGATCAAGTTCAGAAATCAAACGCGCAGCCGGACCAGAAGCCGGGATTCAGTCTCGCGAATCTCGATCGCTCCGTCGATCCCTGCAACGACTTCTATCAGTTTGCATGCGGCAACTGGATCAAAAATAATCCCATACCCTCCGACCAATCTTCATGGGACAGTTTTACCGAGGTGTATGTCCAGAATCAGTCCATCCTGCACGGCATACTCGAGAAGAACGCCGCAGAAAACCCGGCCCGCTCAGTTGTCCAGCGCGAGATCGGCGACTTTTACTATGCCTGTATGGACCAGGGCGCGGCTGACAAGAAAGGCATCGCCGCCCTCAAGCCAGAGATGGACCGCGTCAATGCCATCACCGACAAGGCACAAATGATGGAGGTGTTGGCGCACCTTCATATGGTCGGACCCAACCCACTCTTTGGCTTCGGCTCGCGTCCTGACCTGCACGACGCCAATATGACCATCGCGCAGTTCGATCAGAGCGGACTGACCATGCCCGACCGCGACTACTACCTCAAGAGCGACGAGAAGACGCTGGCGATCCGCAAGGCATACGTGGACTACATGCAGAAGATGTTCACGCTGAGCGGCCAGACTGCTGAGCAGGCCGCCGCTTCGGCAAAGTCCGTTCTGGCGATAGAGACTGATCTGGCGCAAGCTTCGATGGACCGCACTCTCCGTCGCGATCCTAAGAACCACGACCATCGCATGAAGCTCAATGAGGTCGAAGCGCTCGCGCCCAATTTCCATTTCGATCGCTACCTGCAAAGCGCAAATGTGCCAGCGTTCACCGAACTTAACGTTGGCAATCCCGAGTTCTTCAAACAGGTGAATTCCACGATCGAGAAATATCCGCTGGATGTCTGGAAGACCTACCTCAACTGGCAGATGTTGAATTTCATCGCACCCTGGCTCTCAGACCCATACGTGCAAACCAACTTCAAGTTCCAGCAGGCTTTCACTGGTCAAGAACAGCTCCAGGTTCGCTGGAAGCGATGCGTCGATGCGACCGATGGCGCCGTCGGCGAGGCACTCGGACAGCCCTACGTCGAACAGACCTTCGGTCCTGACGGTAAGGCGCGCATGCTCAAGATGGTGGACGCGCTTGAGCACTCGCTCGACAACGACATCAAAGAACTGCCCTGGATGACCCCTGATACCAAGAAGCAGGCAAAGCTCAAACTCGACGCCATCCGCAACATGATCGGATATCCCGACAAGTGGCGCGATTACAGCTCCATTCAGATCACACGCAGACGATCTTGCAGGCAACGTCTTCCGCACAACGGAATTCGAATCGCGCCGCCAACTCAACAAGATCGGCAAGCCCGTGGACAAGACGCGAATGGGGCATGACGCCTCCCACGGTAAATGCCTACTACAGCGGGTCACTCAATGAGATCGTCTTCCCTGCCGGAATACTTCAGCCTCCGTTCTTCGATAAGAACCTCGATGATGCTATGAACTTCGGCTCCATCGGGGCCGTGATCGGGCACGAGCTGACACACGGCTTCGACGATCAAGGCCGCAAGTTCGATCCGCAGGGAAACCTGCGTGACTGGTGGACGGCTTCGGACGCACGCGAATTTGAAAAACGCGCCGGTTGCGTTGCCGACGAATACAGCGGCTTCAACGCCGTCGCCGATCTCAAATTGAACGGCAAACTCACACTGGGCGAAAACACCGCTGACAACGGCGGGGCACGTATCGCACTTATGGCGATGCGCGTGATGATGCAGGACGCGAAGGGTCTGCCCGGCGGGGCGCAATCCGATACCGGCAAGACGATCGACGGCTTCACGCCCGAGCAGCGCTTCTTCCTCGGATTCGCGAACGTATGGTGCGAGAACCGCACCGACTCTCTAGCCCGCACACTCGTGACCATCGATCCGCACTCGCCCGGCAGATGGCGGACGAACGGTGTCGTCCAAAACATGCCCGAGTTTCAAAAAGCGTTCGGCTGCAAAGCCGGACAGCCTATGGTTCGAGAGAATGCATGTCATGTGTGGTAGGAGCTGTCAGGAGGGGACAATGGATAAGGGAGGGGACCCCGAATCCAGCAGGCAATGCTATCGGGGCGGGCGAGGCACGCATCGGGATGAAGCCACACATTAAAGAGGCGTGCTGACCTCCCTTGGCCCTTGAAGCCGGAGGCTACTGGCGGTAGGAGCCAGCTCCTGCTGGCGGCTAAAGCCTACCCCTCTGCACACGCAGATCATTTCCGCTCATCTCCCGCGGCTGCTGCAACTTCAACATCCCGAGCACTGTCGGTGAGACGTCCTGCAATGAACCGTCATGCCGCAGCGAATAAAGCCCGGCCTCTTCGCCGATGATGACGAATGGCACGGGGTTCGTGGTATGCGCCGTCTGCGGTCCTCCGCTACCGGGATCGATCATCTGCTCCGCATTGCCGTGATCCGCTGTCACGATCATCGATCCGCCTCTTCGCCGGACAGCGTTGTAAACTTCGCCCAGACAGCGGTCGATGGTCTCAACGCCCTTTACCGTCGGCTCGATCTTGCCCGAATGGCCGACCATGTCAGCGTTGGCAAAGTTCACGATGATGACCTCAAATGCGTCATCATTCACTGCCTTTGAGACCGTATCTGCGATGCCTTGAGCCGACATCTCGGGAGCAAGATCGTAGGTCGCCACCTTTTGCGACGGCACCAGGATGCGCTCTTCCCCGCTGAACGGCTTCTCGATGCCGCCATTGAAGAAGTAGGTCACATGCGCATACTTCTCGGTCTCCGCCACCCGCAGGTTCCGCACACCCGCGTCCGCCATCACATTCGCCAGAATGTTATTCATCGATTGCGGAGGCACTACCACCGGCAGCGTGAAATCGCTTGTCGTACTCCGTCATGCAGACATACTTCAGAGTTCTTGGGTATCGAAGCGCGCGGGATCTCCGCATCCAGTGTCGTCCGACTCCTCCAATTCGCGCCCGTCTTGCTTGGTGAGTCCGGAATTGCGCGCCAGCACGCGGGTGATCTGCCGCACCCGATCGGCCCGGAAGTTGAAACAGATACACGCATCTTCATCGCCGATCGTCGCCACCGGTTTACCGTCAGCGCCCGCCACCACGAACGGAACGATGAATTCATCCGTCACTCCGTTGTTGTAGGACTGCTTCACGCCCTGCAAAGCATCGATGAACGTCTGCTCCGACTTCCCGTGGATCATCGCATCAGATGCCAGCTTCTCACGCGCCCAACGCCGGTCGCGGTCCATCGCGTAATAGCGGCCGCTTACGGACGCGATCCTGCCCACCCCGAACTCGCGCATCTTCTGCTGTAACTTCTCGAGATATCCAGCGCCGCTCGTCGGCAGGGTATCGCGCCCATCCATGAATGCGTGGACGTACGTCCGGTCGGCGCCATTCTGCTTCGCCATCCTCAAGAGCGCGAACAGGTGCGTGTCATTTGAATGGACACCGCCGTCGCTCAACAATCCGAAGATGTGCAGCTTACGACCACCCGCCTTCACATGCTTCATCGCCTCCAGCAGCACGGGATGCGAGTAGAAATCGCCGCTCTCGATCAGCACATCGATCTTCGTCTGGTCCATGTAAACCACACGTCCGGCGCCGATATTCAGATGTCCGACTTCACTGTTTCCCATTTGGCCGGCGGGGAGCCCCACCGCGTGTCCGCTGGTTTCGACCAGCGTATTAGGAAACTCCCGCAGCAGACGGTCGTAGTTTGGCTTGCGCGCGAGCGAGATTGCGTTGGAGCTTGACGCCGGGGCATACCCCCAGCCGTCTAATATCGTAAGAACGAGTGGCTTGTTGTTCGGCATGATCGTTTCGATGTGAATCTGCCATTGTAATGTGAGCGCTCAACATCGCCACTCAGTTCACTCGCATCGATCTGACGCCATCCTCCGGTCCGAACCCCTGTTCAACCGCGAAATTTCGCGCGAACTCAACACTGTTCCGTCCCGTCTTCTTGGCCTGCTTCATCGCCGTCTCGGCCGCTTGCACGAGGTCGACTTCAGTGCGTTCTTCACTGCTAGCCACTCCGATGCTTGCGGTCACGATGATCTCATGCCCATCGCACGAGACCGGACTGCCCGACAGAGCACCCAATATCCGCTCCGCCTGCACCATCAAAGCCTTCGCAGACGTCTCCGGTGAGAGCACCAGGAACTCATCCGCCCCATAACGTCCGACCAGGTCATAACCGCGAATCGTGTTGCGGATGCGTGCCGCAACCTCCCGCAACACAGTATCGCCCGCCTGATAACCAAAGCTGTCGTTGATGAGGCGGAAGTGGTCGAGATCCACCAGCACCGTTCCCAATGTGGTTCCGAAGCGCACTGCCCGCTGGAACTCCCGGTGCAGGTTCTCACGGAGGCCAGATCGGTTCAGCACGCCGGTGGCGCCGTCGTGGGTACTCTCAAAGCGCAATGCATCCCGCGCCGCCATGAGCTGCTCTTGTAACTCCAGGATGCGCCGTGCGTTTCGCAGTCGCGACGCCAGATCATGACCATCACACGAGCTGGAGATAACATCGTCCGCCCCGGCCTCGAGCAGCCGCTCGATCGCATCGGGCGAGTGGTCGGCGACGGTCACCATGCAATAGGCATAACGCTGGTCGCTAGACGCCCGAAGCCTGCGGCAGACCTCTGATCCATCCATCTCAGGCAGTAGCCAATCGAGAAGCGCCACCTTCGGCGCACCCTCCGATTGCAGGACGCGCAAAGCCGTTCTCCCGTCAGCGACCATGACGGTGCTGTATCCCTGCGACTGAAGTTTTGAGGAAAGCTGCTGTCCACTACTTTCATCCTGGAGCGGCGATCAATATCTTCACGCGGAACTCCGGGGCGGAATTTGTACCTTGAAGTCTTATCGGCGCGAAGAGATTTCCCTTGAATCCGTATGTCCCGGATTCATATTCACTCCGCAGCAACCGGCGCAGTCAATACCAGGCATCGCAACAGCTCCGCCACTCCCCATGCCTGAGCACAGCATCCACGAGGACCATACGGTGGCTCTGCATCGAATACCTCGCTCACAGACCCAATACAGTCGTCTCCCAGATGTTCAACCAGACCTTTAAGAAATCCGCGCGCCGTCTCCTTCTCCGCCGGATGCAGGCGCAGCCAGCAGTTCACGAACGGACCAATCAGCCAACTCCACACCGTGCCCTGGTGATACGCCGCATCGCGTTGCTTCAAGTCGCCGTGATACTGCGCCTTATAGTCCGGATGGTCCGGTGACAGCGAGCGCAAACCTACCGGCGTCAGCAGCTTCTCGCGGCACACTGCGAAAACTGCGCTCCCACCGTTCCCGCTCCAGCACCGGATACTCCAGCGAAAACGCAAACAACTGGTTCGGTCGGCACGCCGCGTCGTCCTTCCCCTTCTTCCCGTCACAATCCACAACATCGAAAAGATAGCCCTGCTCTGCGTTCCAGAACCGCGCCTGGAAGGAACGCCGGCACCGCTCGGCATGTTCTGCAATCTCCTCTGCGCGCTCGCGGACGTTCCTCCCGCAGCCATCGCTCCAGCAGCATCAGCGCGTTGTACCAGAGTGCATTGATCTCGACAGCCTTGCCGCGTCTCGGAGTCACCACCCAATCCCCTACCTTTGCGTCCATCCAGGTGAGTTGATAGCCTTCTGCGCCTTGACGCAGCAGTCCATCCTCGGGATCGACGCCAATGCCGAAGCGTGTCCCGCGCAGATGATGGTCCACGATATCCAGCAGCTTAGGGACCAGGAGGCGCAGCGTCGGACGGTCGTCTGTATATGCCATATATCGCGAGATAGCGTGGAAGAACCACAGCGTCGCATCGGCGGTGTGATACAGCCCGTCATTCTTTCCTTCTGGAAACATATTGGGAATGAGGCCATCGCGCACATAATGTGCAAACGTGCGGAGGATGTATCCCGCATCGTCTGCGCGTCCTGTAGTCAGAGTCAGCCCCTCTAGACTGATCATGGTGTCGCGTCCCCAGTCGGTAAACCAGTGATAGCCCGCGATCACCGTTTTGATCTCGTCCCCGGAGGCGCGAGCCCGCGCCGTATCCTGCACACGGCCCGACGGAGTGATGAGGAACTGGTCGGCAGCCAGCACTAGTTCCGCCGCCGCTCCCTTATGGGCCCGCCTATCCGCCTTTGCCAGCGCTCGCCGCCGTCTTTCCCGCTCTGCATCGAACGCATACTCCGTCGTCATCGCCTGCATCACCTCCACGTCTTCGGTGGAAGCGACCAGTGTCGCCGGCCTCTGCTTCGTCAGTTCGATCACGAACTTTCCTGGCAGATACAGATCTCCGCGATAGTCGTATCCGCGGTCCTGCTCTATGCGATACCGCAGTTCGCGCGCTCTGCGAGGATGCAGATGAAAATCCGCCGACGCTGCATCGACCCTCATCTTCAGCGGCGGATACTCCGAATCGTCATGTACCTCGTAGATATTTTCCAATGCACGGAAGTGATAGCGTTCATGATGGGGCCCCGTCAGCGTTCCCTCGTGAGGACGAAAGTGGATCCCCGGCGACAGCTCCAGCGGTACACGCTCCGCTCCCTCCAGTAGTTCATAGCGGACAAAAACTGTGTTCTGCCGATGTGCCAGATACACTCGCTTACGCAGGATGATGCCCTTCACATCAAACGTCCAGACCGGGAGCCCGGCCTCGAGCGCAAACTCACGCAAGTGGTTTACAGCAGGAAGCTCAAGGTCGCCTTCGACCGGCTCCTCCGCTCCAAAGTCGAACGTATCACTGCCGATGAGCAGCCTCTCAGTAAGCCGATTGAGCATCATCGTCCGGCCCATAGGACCCGGAAGGGCCGCGATCAGGATGCCGTGAAAGCGCCGCGTCGCGATTCCACTCACGGTCCCCGAGGCATACCCGCCCAGACCGTTGGTCACCAGCCATTCGCGCGTGAGCAGAGGATTGTCCATGTCACCTGGCCGATGCCCACCTCTGCGCTCGATCAGGTCGAGGGCGCGCCGGGTGCGAAAGGCAAGGGTCTCGGGATCCGTTTTCAGAAGCTGCGGACGATCGCTCATTCTTCTTCCCCTTCCCTTTCCCCTCTGTCCGCTGCGTCTTTCTGCGCTTGCAGGTCGTTCTCGTTTTGATGGGGCACGATGCGCCATAACCGTTTGTCCTTCTCTTCGTCTTTGAATTCTCCGGCACAAGCAGCGCCACCGATTCTGCGCGGATAGTCCAATTGAAATCGTTCTCCGAATCTGGATGGGTCATACCGCAGCCTCCATATTTCGGGTCTTCCGTGGACCATGCGAACTTCCAGCGGCACCCCTCGATCGGAGCGAGCAGCGGCTCCGGCGTGTGAAACAGGATAAATCCGGACCGAAGTTTACGATCACCGAGCCGGTCTTGTCCGTCTGGCAGAAAATATCGCAACACAAATGCGTGGTCCGTCAGTACCGCGCCGTCCACTTTGCCGTACTGCTGCATGTCGAATCGCCGAATCCTCGCGGCGCAGGCGCAGCAGGTCCCGGTGGAGTTCCAACCACTGCCGATTGCGCTCTCGCCCCGCCTCCTCCCAGTCCAGCTTGCAACGTTCAAATGTCTTGGGCGACTCCGGATCATCCAGACACCTCCGCATCTGTGGCGTTCCAAGTGCGGGGAATTGCGACAGAAAATCATGCCGTCCCGTTCTGACCAACTTAGCAACTCCGGCTCGTGTTCGGCAAAATACAAGAACGGACGCGACGATCCCCACTCCTGCCCCTGAAACAACATCGGAGTTCCCGGTGCGAGCATTAGAAGCGCTGTGACCGCTCTCAGCCTGCCGGGACTCGTGATCTCGACCAGCCGCTGTCCGCGCCCCGAGTTCGCGACCTGATCGTGGTTCTCTACATACGTCACAAACCGCTTCGGAGAGATCCCGAGCACCGCCCCTCCTCGCCTCTTTCGCTGCCACCGGTACTGCTGCCCCTGAAACAGATATCCGTATTTCACCGCGGAGATGAACTCCTGCGCTCGTCCCTGGTGGTCGTGATAGTAGGCTTGGCGGTTCCCTGTTACTGCTACGACCGCGGAGTGGTGAAAGTCGTCGTTCCATACTCCATCGACCCCATGCTCGAGCCATTAGTGCCGCATCCTGATCTTCGTTCTCGGCGACGATGATCATCGACTTCCCGTTCGCGGCGGTGCGCGCAGCCTCTTGTAGCTCCTTCAGAACATGATCCGCCGGATTCGCGCTCCTTGCGGAATCTTCACGGGAATCCCGCCAGAGAGAATCAAATATCGCCTGCGTCGCATCCAGTCGCAGGCCGTCCAAGTGAAATTCGCGAATCCAGTACGGCCCCGTTCGCGATGTAATAATCGCGCACCGGAGCGAGTTCTCCTCGCCAAAGTTGATTGCTGTGCCCCAGTCTGTCTTGCTTTTTTCGGTGAGATAATCATCGGAAAACTGTCCAAGATAATTGCCCGACGGACCAATGTGGTTATAGACCACATCCAGAATCACCGCGAGACCATGTCATGTGCCGACTGCACAAAGCCCGAAAGTCGTCCGGCTGCCATATAATCGCGTCGGCGCAAACAGATTGACACCGTCATAACCCCAACCGAACCGCCCCGGAAAATCCGCGACCGGCATCACCTCGACGACAGTCATCCCCAGATCTTTCAGGTGTTGCAGCTTTGGGATCGCAGAACGCAAACGTTCCCTCTTCCGTGAACGTTCCGATATGCAACTCGTAGATCACCTGTCCCTTGAGGGCTACACCGCTCCACTTCGCCTCATTTTTGTTCCATCGGAACTCACCCGCATCCACGACCTCAGAAGCGCCGTGCGGGCCGAAAGGCTGATATCGCGTCGCCGGATCAGGAAACATCCCCTCTCCATCGAGTGCATACGCGTACCGGCTCCCTGCCTTGAACCCTGCGAGCACCCGAGAAATATCCGCCAGCTTCTGCCTTCAGTTCCGTGCCCTTGCGCACCTCTTGCTCGAACAAAGGCTTGTCTGAATCGATTGTCACAACCTCAACGCGCTTACGCTTCGGTGCCCACACCCTGAAGTGCACACCGGACCGGACGCAGACACCTCTGCCCCTACTACCATCTGTCTTTCTGCCATCGGCGTTATGGATGCCAGCCGGAGTCGCGAGGTTGGAGAATGTCGGTTGGTGCGACCACTGATGAGCGCCAACCGCTCATTTCGTGTCTCTCAAGATCACAACATCCGACTCGTAATGTCCGCGCAGGAAAGCTATCTGTTTCCATCGTTCGAAAAAGCAAAATCACGGATCTGCTCGTTGTGGAAATCCGTTATAAGGCGCCCAGCCGGATCCATCGAGCATTTGGACATAGATGTTGTCCACACCGTTCTCACGGACCGCGTAAGCCACGCCTCGGCCATCCGGCGTGAAGCGCAGGGGCATGCACCACCGACGTAACATTCAGCTGCGGATCGAGGTACTGTACCGGCACTCCTCTCCCCGATCTTGCGATCACGATCCGCTCTCGCCCATTCACGAACGCAAACCGCGAAAAGTACTCCCCGCTGGGCGACGGGCTGGCTATCGTGTTCGCCTTCGGGCCGGCGAGCAATTCCGGGACTCCCTCCCACAATCGGTACGCGCGCCATCCGAGTTTGCGCCTCATCCAGGTAGTAGACCCATGCTCCATCGGGCGAGCAGAACTGCGCCATATCGTCACTTCCACTGCTCAATCGCACCGGATCGCTACCGTCCGCATTGGTCCGCCAGATGTTTGAGTGGCTCGCATTCGCATCGACGGCTGTAAAGACCACGTATTTTTGGGCGCACATGAAGGCGCCTGTCACGAACTTGTGTCGATCGGTGCCGGGCAAGACCGTGCGATTCGATCCATCACCCTGGACACGCACGATGCCGGAGCTCTCGTCCACGAGCAGTTCTCCGTCTGATGTCCAGCTCACAAATTTAGAACTCTCGTGCGGCGCTGCCACTCGCATCTCCGAGACCTTGTCTCCCGAAAAAGCAGCAGTGGTCAGGTCGTATCCACCCTGTTGCTGCACCGCCGCCAGAATTTTACCGTCGGCCGCCAGACTCAAAGATGTGTAACTGTTCGTATCCCGCGTGATCGGCTGGAAAGTGCCGGCCGGGTAGCTGACGTACCCGATCTGAAATTTCACGAACCCGGTTTCTTTGTCCTTGTAGGAGACGATCAGCCCTTTGTTGTCGGGCATCCACAAAGCCTCTGCGATGCTGATTCGGTCTGAACCAAACAATCTGGTTTCGCTCGGACTCTCTGCATTGACGAGCATCAATTCGGCCAGGGAGCTATTGGGCTCCTGCGCCGGAGCTGCCAGCTTGCTTCCATCCGGCGACCAGGAAACAGATTGAAACATCGCACCGGAGGAGGCCCCCAAAATTTTTGTCCCTGCGCCGTCCGCCGCACCGGCCACCACAAGGTCATACGACGCAGCTTCGCCGCTTTTAGCAGAATGTGTCCGAACGAAGGCGATCCTGCTCCCGTCCGGAGAGAAGGCAATATTGCTCTCCACATCTTGAATGAGTTTCTGCACTGGGCCACCCAGAACCGGGGCGCGATACAGGTCGCCGATTCCCGGGCCACTGTCGCGAACGAAGTAGATGTAGTTGCCGTCTGGCGAAAACTTGAGCGCACTGTACCTCGCCGTCGAAGCGGGAATCACCTGCGCATCGGCACCCGTCGGTACATTTCTCAGCCATAAGCTCTGCTGCCCCGAATTTTGTTTGACGTGCAGTAGATAACGTCCATCTGGAGACATCGCCACCGCAGTCACGTCTCCTGACCGCGTGACTTCGGCGATCTCGTAACCCGCAAAGGGAGCCACAGATTTACGCGCGAAATAGCGGCGCGCAATCCAGAACGCTCCAGGCAGCAACAATGCCACTCCGATTATGGCCAACAACCAGCGGTAAAATCTCCTTCGCTTCGCAGCCAATGGCGGCACGGGCGGGATTGAACCGGAACGGGAATGCCCTCCTTCTCTCTCTCGAATAAATCGCCTCAGGTCTGCTCGCAGCTCGGACGCCGACTGATAGCGAAGTTCCGGGTCCTTTTCGAGCAATTTTTCCGCGATTTCTGCGATCGATGACGGAAGACCGGGGATGATCTCGATCAGCGGCTTTGGATCACTGCCCAGCAGAGAGTAAAGAGTCGTTGCCGAGTTGCTGCCTTTGAATGGCAGTGTTCCCGATAGCATTTCGTACAGGACCACCCCGAACGAGAACAGGTCAGATCGCGCGTCGACAGTTTCACCGCTGGCCTGCTCCGGAGACATGTATGCGATGGTGCCAAGTGTGTGTCCGGGCCGGGTAAGGTTTGCCGAGGTCGTAACGAGATCGGCGGCGGTGGCCTCAGGGGCCTTCGCCAATCCGAAATCCAGCACCTTCAGCACGTTCTTGTCCGTCAAGAACAGATTGGCGGGTTTGATGTCCCGGTGGACGAGTCCTCTCGAGTGTGCGGCCTCAAGAGCCGATGCGGCCTGTAGAGAGATATCGATGATTCGATCGAGAGAACATGGACCTGCCCGCAGCAGACGGTCCAGGCTGGTCCCTTCCAGCAGCTCGAGCACCAGGAAGGGTCTGCCGTCTTCCTCGTCGATCTCATACACCGTACAAATGTTTGGATGATTCAGGGAGGAGGCCGCGCGTGCCTCCGCGCGAAGCCGCTCTATCAGGTGGGGTTCCTGCTGCGCATCCTCGCTTACTACTTTCAAGGCAACATGCCGCCCGAGGCGCACGTCCACGGCCTCATAGACGACACCCATTCCACCTTGCCCCAGCACTCGCAGGACGGAATAGTGCGAGACGGTTCGACCTACCATCGAGGACTCCAGCGCGTCACCCCGCTCTCGATTCCACGACAACATATGTTACTTCGACGTCTATGGGCCAGGCCCTTTGCCCTTGCTGATGATGTGCGGGTCTCCTGACACGTTGTTGCCGCACGAGATCCAACCCACGTCATAACCGCAAGTACGCGTATTTGTGCTGATCACCGTGGAGTTGACCTCCCGCGCACAACCGTCGTCATCGGCTGCGACAGGCTGTAATTGAAAGGGTTGTGTCGGACATTTTGCGGTGAGAGTAACTGGCGTAACAAACAGTTTGAACGGCTTCGCCGAGTACCAGTGCAACGTCTCGACGCCCTCCTGTAAACAGATGGATTTGTGGTGACTGTACCAATGATCCTCGTCGACTAGATCCAGGTTGTAATCATGAACGGTGCCATTACCGGCGTGTTTCCAAGGCCCTTTACCGTCATCGGAGCGGCAGAAGTAGGCGCGGTTCGCATCGTCTTTTCCGTCGGGCTTAGCTTTCCCGATACCCAGGAATCCATTTGGGTCGTCACATCCCGACAGCACCGCCAGTGTAAGTACCAGAAATAGAGTTTTCATCTGCCAGCTCCATTCAGGAACGAAGGGACAAAGGACGAAATGGGCAGCACGGACGTGCGGTGAGAACTCTACTCCCGCTTCATTCCACGGTCAATCGGAAAGCTCAATTGGAACATCGCCAAAGCGTCATTCGGCGGGATGATGGCGCATTACGTCCAGCAAATAAATCCCAACGAAGGCAGCCAGCACGGCGCCGATCGCGGCGACGGTCTCTCCAGTCGCCCACGCAAAGCGTCCATAGCAACCCAACACGACGCCATACAATGTCCACACTATACAAACGGCAATCGCGCGGGCTCCCATATGGCTCATTCTAGGCTATCCGGGAGGAGCTATCAGCTTTTCAGCGCTCAGCTAACTGACACAGCACGGTTCTACCGAGCTGACAGCTCCCCAGCTGCATCGCTGGTTACAATAGGCATCAATAAGGGGAAGACTATCGCTCGCCGACGCTGGATCGCTGACCGTACTGAAGGCAACCGCGCCTGGCTCATCGGGGCGAATGCCACCCATCTCGCGCGTGTACTCCGCGCCGCTCCGGGCCAGCAATTCGAAATTGCGACTCCTGAGGGAGTCCACACCGGCACCATCCTCCAGGTGACGGACGAAGAGGTCTCTTTCACCCTGGGTAACGCCATCACAACCGCCGAGCAGACCCAAACTTCGCTTCTGTTGGCAGTATTCAAGTTCGACCGCTTTGAATGGGCGATTGAAAAAGCCACCGAACTGGGCGCCACCGAAATACTCCCAACCATCGCGCGCCGTACCGAGAAACACCTCGCAGCGGCTGCGGGAAAACGTGTCGAACGCTGGCGCCGCCTCGCGCACGAGGCCGCGCAGCAATCCCGTCAAGCGGCGGCCCCCACCATCCACGATCCTCTGCCGCTAAAGGCCGCGCTAGAACGCTGCGTCGGTTTGAGCGGGCCCCATATCCTCCTCGCCGAGACAGAGCGAGAGCATACTCTCTGGAACGCACTGACCACCTCCCCCAATACCGCTGTGACCTTCGCTATCGGGCCCGAGGGGGGATGGGCGGACGACGAGTTCAAACTCTTCTCTGACCGTGGATGGATCTTTGCCACTTTGGGCGACTCCATCCTGCGTGCGGAGACGGCCACAATTGCTGCGCTATCGGTGGTCAATCAGGCGCGTCTTGTGAACCAGCGCTGATCATCCACCGCGTTTACTTTGCCCTCGGGTGCGTCTCGTCATACACCCGCTCAATATGCTCCTTGGTCAACTGGGTGTAGCGTTGGGTCGTCGAAAGCCGCTCATGCCCCAGCAGTTCCTGGATCGACCTGAGGTCGGCGCCCTCCGACAGCATGTGTGCACCAAACGCATGTCGCAGCGTGTGAGGATGCACATCTGGAGAAAGCCCGGCGGCAACTGCCATTCGCTTCACGAGCCGGCCTACACTGCGCGTTGTTAATGGTTTGCCTCTCCGATTTACCAGAAGAAGATCGTGCCGCGCCGGGACCTTCGCCTCGCTCATCGCACGCCACCGGACAGGCAGATATGCCTCTAACGCCGCTCCCGCCGGATCGCTGAACGGCACCAATCGCTGCTTCTTTCCCTTGCCCCGCACCAACACCAGTTGCTCACTGCGGCGCAGGTCGTCTAACCGTATGCCACACAGCTCGCTATTTCGCAGCCCCGACCCATACAACATCTCAAGGATGAACCGGTCCCGCTCCGGGAGTGCCGCCTCTTCAGCCGTCACGAACACCCGGTCCATCTGCTCGATGGTAGGCACCCGGGGCAACTTCTTCGGCAGCTTGGGCGCACTCACCAACGCGGCCGGATTATGCGCCACCCGTCCCTCCTTACCCATCCATTGAAAGAGAGAACGTAATGCCGCCAACGCCCGCGCGGCGCTCGCCTTAGACAAACCTCCCCGATGCAGTTCGCCCAGAAAACTTCGGACCAGTTTGTGGTCGATCTCCGTCATCTTCAGTTCCGGACCGAGAAAGCTGCTGAACTTGGCGAGATCTTTGCGATATGCCGTCTGTGTATGCTCGGAGGCGTGGCGCTCGTTGCGCAGCACCGCGAGGAAATCAGCTATGGCCCGCTGCAATTCGGGGTTGTCGCTCATTTCATCCTCGATTTCGCCCGCGGATGCTTGTTGCGATATACACGCTGCAGCATCTCTCTATCGACATGGGTATAGACCTCTGTGGTGGCGACGTCGGAGTGTCCGAGGATGGTCTGCACGGTGCGCAAGTCGGCACCGTTGGAGACCATGTGCGTGCCGCAGCTATGCCGGAGCATGTGTGGACTCGCATGGAAGTCTCTCGCCACTACCCGTGAAATTATTTGCCACACGCGCTGACGGCTCAGGCGGCTCGACTGCACGTCCACGAATACCCAGCGCAACTGCTTGCTTCCGCAAAGATGTGGGCGCGCCTCACGGAGATACTGCTGCATGGCAAAGACCGCGTGCTTCCCCAAGGGGACGATGCGTTCCTTGTCGCCTTTCCCTCGTACCAGAACGAAGTCCGACTCAAGGTTCAAGTCCTCCATCTTGAGGTCCACCAGCTCGCTGACCCTCAGCCCAGCCGCGTAGAGCACTTCGATGATGGCACGATTGCGAAGGTCGAGGTGGGGATCGGCATCACGGACCTGCAACATGGAAGTGATCTGCGAGGGCGATAGGGACTTAGGCAGTATCTTCCATTGTTTCGGCACCTGGATGTTCAGCGTCGGGTCGGCCGCGACGGTACCCTCAATCAGGAGAAAGCGGTAGAAGTGACGCAGAACGGAGAGTTTTCTAGCGATACTTCGCGCCTGCAAGCCTCTTTCCGTCATCTGTGCCAGAAATCTTCGCAGCTCTTCTGTTCCTGCTTTCAGGAGAGACTCCCCCTGATCTTCAAGCACGCCGGCTACTTGCACGAGGTCGCTCTGGTAAACCAGGATGCTCAGATCCGCGAGTCCCTTCTCTACCCGGAGGTAATCCGCAAAGTCTTTGATCGCACCTGAAGAAGAAGCATCCATAGCTGTTCAATTATGGTGTGCCGCAGACGGCTCCGCTAGCGTTAAGCTGGATACCTCAACGATTTGCATCAAACAGCCAGCATGAACTTTCTTGACACTCGCGCCGCACGTGTACTAATGACCGCACTGGTCTTTGCGCTCTGCCTCGGCTTCATCTGGATAGCGTGGCGCACCTTAATCGCCTTCTTGTTCTCCATCTTCTTCGCCTATCTGCTTGAGGCGCCAGTGGAGTACTTTGAAAAGCGATTCAAGAAGCATGCACGGGTAAAGGGCATTTTCATCACTTACCTGCTTCTCTTCGGAACTATTACAGTGCTGTTCGTCGTCTTCGGCTCAAAGATCGCACAGGAAGGGCAGCGCCTCTTTCAACAGCTTCCGCATCTTTCCGAGACATTCAGCAACGGAGAACTGATCCGTTCATTGGGTGAGCGTCGCGGCTGGAGCGCAAACACCGTTCAGCACATCCAACACTTTCTCGAGGGTCATCGCGGGCAAATTGTGAATACTGTGAATGCCTACGGAAACAGCGCCCTCGCTTCGATCACCCGCATGTGGTGGCTATTTCTTGTACCCATCCTGGCTGTCTTCTTTCTCAAGGATGGAGCAGAATTCGCCGATAAAATCGTGCAATTCTTTGAGCGCACGCAGTACAAGCGCATGATCTCGATTCTTTTAAGCGAACTCAACCAGATGCTGGGACACTTCATGAGAGCGCAGTTGGCACTCACTCTGGTCGCAATGGGTGTGATCACGCTCGGTCTGGTGGCGATGCGGGTTCCATATGGCTACGCACTAGGACCATTTGCAGGCGCACTTGAGTTCATTCCGGTCATCGGTCCTGTGATCGGAGGGGCAACCGTTCTCGTGGTCGCCTTCGCCGCTAATTATTCACATCCGATATTCGTTCTGATCTTTCTGCTCGTATGGCGCGGGATACAAGACTATGTCATCTCGCCCCGCATCATGGGAGGCAAACTCGAGCTTCATCCTTTGGCCGTGCTCTTCGGCGTGCTTGCTGGTGCGGAAGTTGCGGGCGTGATCGGCGTCTTTCTGTCTATCCCTGCTCTCGCAACCATCAAGATCGCCTGGCGAACCTATCATCAATACAGACGACAAGTGATCTTGCAAGATCCTCATTCTTCAGCCATCACGACAGCTGTCTAAAACAGAGAGTATCTCGTGCGCAGCTCTTCGGCTGCCTTCGTGAGCGCCAGACTTAACGATGCCGGATCGGAGACAGAGCCTTGGGCCAAAACAGCTGACCCGCCGCCGCGTCCGCCGAAGGGTTCGAGGAAGGATTTGAGCAGCTCTCCCATATGCGCCTGCGCTAACGATTCGTGCCCGGTTCGCGCAAAAATAATTGTTGGAAGAGGCTGCATCGTGGCGAACAAAACGATCAAAGGTTCCTTTGAGGCGTTCACGACCTTCTGCGCCAGCAGCTTTACAAACGGCGCATCCTTTCCTTCAAAGGACCGCGCCAGCACTCCGCCCGGCTGGTGTGCGATCTGTGCTGCCAACGATTCCGCCAATTCCGCCTGTAGCGTTGCAATCGTTTTTGATTGCGCTTTCAGATCTGCCGCCTGCTTCATGGCCTGAGCAGCTATAGACCAAATTCCAGCGGACAAGACGCTGCTGGCTGAGCGGAGCTCATCATAGTCACGCATTGCCGTGCGAATCGCGCGCAACCCACACGCGAATTCGATCCTGGTTCCCTGCCGCACCCTTTCGATCTTGCGGGTCAGAATGCAACCGATCTCTCCGGTCGAGTTCACGTGGGTGCCCCCGCAAGCATTGAGATCGACACCGGGTATCTCGATCAGCCGGACGTGCTCCAGCCCCTGTGCTATCTTGCGCACTCCACGATGGCGCGCTTCTTCTGTGGAACAGTAATGGATCGACAAGGGATGGTTCTCGGCGATCACTTTGTTCGCCAGTTCACGCGCATGGGAGAGTTGCGCCTCGCTCACTTCGGAATCGAGGTCGATCGTGCAACTCGCGTCTCCCATGTGGAAAGACACGGTCGCGAGTCCGAATTGCTGCCAGAGGACTGCCGAAAGCACATGTTGTCCGGTGTGTTGCTGGCGGTGGTCGAGTCTTCGCTCAGCATCGACTTCGCCCTGAACAAGACCTCCGATCTCAAACGGCACAGACTGGTCGAGTACATGCCATATTAAGCCGGCATCGTCATCCACGACATCACACACTTCTGCACGGGAGGCTGCAGTCGACAGCGTCCCCTTATCGAACGGTTGCCCTCCGCTTGTGGGATAGAACGCCGTCTGTTCTAGCGCGACTTCAGAGCGTCCGCCAAGTTGGCGCGTATCCGTGACGCGCGCTTCAAACTTCACCAGGTTGGGATCGTCGTAATATAGCCGCTTGGTTGGCATGGTTCAGAATGGGCCGATGATACCGCCGACATTGGCGGCTTTGCCGCGATCGGGAGCGCGCCGCACCTTTAGTCCCTCGGCGATCACGTCGGTGTACTTCATTCCGCTGCCGGTATTGAATATGAGCACTCGATCACTGGGCTGGATCCACCCGCTCGCAGACAACTTGTCGTAGGCTGCGGTGGCTGCTGCGCCTTCAGGGCTGAGCATTACGCCCTCGTGCTTCGCCCAATCTGAAAGCGAGGCAAATAATTCCGTTTCGGTCACTGCGATTGCGGTGCCGCCGCTTTTTCTGACGATATCGAGGACGATGTAGTCTCCATACGCCTTGGGCACCCGCAGACCGGAGGCTGCGGTCTCTGCACCTTGCCACATCTCGGAAACAGTCTTGCCTTCGTCAAAGGCCTTGGGTATCGGCGCACATCCAGAAGCCTGGATCGCGACCATACGAGGACGTTTCCCTTTAGGTATCCAACCGATCTCTTCCATCTCTTCGAAGGCTTTCCACATGCCGATGAGTCCGACTCCTCCGCCAGTGGGATAGAAGACCACGTCGGGCAGCTCCCATCCGAACTGTTCTGCTAATTCGTAACCCATCGTCTTCTTGCCCTCGACGCGGAACGGTTCCTTGAGGGTCGAGATATCGAACCATGCCTCCTGCTGCTTGCGGGTTGCTACAAGCTTTCCACAATCGCTGATGAGTCCGTCCACGAGGGTGACGATTGCGCCATACGCTACGCACTCCACATAGTTCGCGTTCGGCACGTCTTTGGGCATGAAGATATGCGCCTCGATCTGCGCCGCTGCGCAGTACGCCGAGAGCGCTCCGGCGGCATTGCCCGCCGAAGGGATCGCAATCTTCTTCACGCCGTAGTGCTTCGCCATGGTCACTGCCATCCCCAGGCCGCGCGCCTTGAACGATCCGGTAGGATTGGCTCCTTCCTCCTTCCACCACAGGTTTTTGTGGCGCAGAGAAGGGAGCATCGGCGTCCAACCCTCAGACAGCGTGACAGGGTCCACCGAGGGCAGCACATCCTTGTAGCGCCACATCGAGTGCGGACCATTTGCAACCTTGTCGCGATCGGCGTGGCGCAGGTCCTCAGCCCGGTAGCGCACATACAAAGAACCGGCGCACTTCGGGCAAAGCGTGGGATATGTTCCTCCGGTTGCGGGAATGTGCTCAGAGCAGCGGCTGCATTCAAATGATTCGATCTTTGGCATCAGTCCTGACGATCTTAAACTTTCTGTTATTAGGCCAGCTGGGCTGCGCGTCGGAGCCATCTTCTCTCGCGACGGCGCTGATATGGCGGCATAAGCGGACTCTTCTCGAGTACGCGACGTGCCCACTCGCGCGCCTGGTCTCTTTTTCCTTGCGACGCGAGAAATTCTGCATACTGCACCATGAACTCCGACGACGTGTTGATCTTCGCTGCCTCCTCGAAGACGGTGGCGGCATGCGCGGTCTCCCCTGTCTGAGCAAGCGCGTGAGCGTAAAGCCCAAGGGCGCGTCCGAAGTCGTAGGAGACATCCTTCGAGACAACGCGCTCGAGGTCCTGAGCCGCGGGGGTAAATTGCTTCAGCTCCGTTTCACAGAGCGCACGGCGATAAAACGTGTCGATCGAATCAGTGCGTTGCGCTAGCGCCTGATCGTAAGCCCATTTTGCGCGTGTGAAATCGCCCGCGTCGAGATAGAGCATCCCGAGTTCTTCGAAATTGCCCGCAGAAGGATTGCCTCTTACCTCGGCCTCGAGACGGCCTATCCGCCTGCGACGTTCAAGCCACGCGATCTCACCGCGATTGGCTGAGATGCTCGGAACCATCTCTGCCAAGATGTAGATCAGCGAACCGAGCGGCCCAAGAAAGATGATGATGTAGAGCCAAAACGCGTCAGGCCTGCGGCGGATCCAGTCCACCACAGCAATGATCATCAGAATGCCGCCGAATCCGAAGATGGAAAACAAGCTCAGCTATCCCTAACAGTTCGATATAGATACGGTTCAGGCGCAATATAACACGTCGCACTGAATGTTAGACTTGACCAAGATGCCGTCCGTCAAGCTGGTGGCCGTGGATATTGACGGCACACTTTTAAATTCTTCGTTTCGCGTCTCTGAAGGCAATATCCGTGCACTGGGCGACGCGCATCGCGCCGGCATCCACGTGGTGATCGCGACCGGGCGGAGACACGCATTCGCGATTCCTATCGCCGAGATGCTCGGGTTCTCGCCCCACATCATCAGCTCTAACGGGGCCATCACGCGCGACGCTGCTGGACGCCTTATGGCCAAGACGCTCATGCCGCGCACCATCGCACGCGCCGTGCTCGATCATATGCAGCCCTGGAACAGCAGTGCTGTGCTTACCTTCGATCGCGAGGACAAAGGATCAATCGTCGTCCAATCGCGGGCACATCTGAGCGCCCACATCGCACGCTGGATCGACAGCAACACGGAGTACATCCTCGAAGTGGATCCGCTCGCGGATTCACTGACCGAAGATCCTATCCAGACCATGTATTGCGGGCAGGTCAGCGAGATGTCAAAGGCCATTGAGCATCTCAGACAAGGCAGCATCGTGAACGATGTCAGCCACCACATCACACAGTATGATCAGCGCGATCTCTGCATCTTCGACGTTCTTCCACGCGGATGCACCAAGGGTCACGCGCTCGCGCAGCTCTGCACAGCGCTTGGAATCGCCAGCAAGGACGTGCTCGCGGTCGGCGACAACTACAACGACCGTGAAATGCTCGAATTCTGCGGTTATCCGTTCGTGGTATCGAACGCGCACGACGATTTGAAAGAACAGGGCTGGACAGTCACCGGCTCCAATGATGATGACGGTGTTGCCAAAGCGATCGCGTCTATCCTTGAACCGGCGGAACGTTCGTGAAGAACAAGAAAATGCTATGGACGGCGCTTGGCCTGGCTATCCTCGGAATTCTGTTCTATTTCCAGATACACTCGCTCGGATCGATGGGCCATAAGATCGAGCAGTATAACGGCGGCAAGCCGTGGTCATGGAAGCGCGATTTCTTCGATGTGATCGCGCAGTGCTCAAAACTGTACCTGATCGCCGCGCTCCTCTTGATCTATGCGGGGTACATCTTCCGCGCCATTCGCTGGAAGATCTTCCTCAGCAAGATCAGGAGCGTCGATCTGGCGCCCCTGATACCACCGCAATTCATCGGATTCACCGGGCTCGTGCTGCTCGGACGCCCAGGTGAGTTTATCCGCCCTTATCTCATCGCGCGCAAGACTGGTATCAAGTTCGCGTCACAGATGGCGGTGTTGGTGCTCGAGCGCATCTTCGACATGGGGGCGTTCGCGCTGATCATCGCGCTCAATATTGCTTTCGCCCCGGCACTACGCAGCGTTCCTCACTATGCGGCCTTCAGGCGTGGCAGCTACATCCTGCTTGCCGGAGTGGTGGGCCTCGGCGCCCTTGTGTTCGCGCTGTACAAACAGGGCCCACCCATCGTCGGTTGGTGCCGCCGCACGATCGGTGAGAGAACCGCCGACAAACTCAATTCGTTCAGCCACGGACTGCACATCCTGAGCGGCCTGAGTGAAGTCGTGCTCGCAGGGGCGGTTTCCATTTCCACCTGGCTGCTTATCGCCGGATGCTATCTGATGACAGTGCGCGCGTTCAGCACTCCCGAACTGCACTCAATGAACCTACCGCAGATCTTGCTACTCATGTTCTTCAGTGTTGCGGGAGGCGTGATTCAGTTGCCGGGGATTGGGGGCGGCTCGCAAGTGGTCACCATAGCAGCTCTCAATCTGGTTTTCCATGTACCGATCGGAAGCGCTGCGGCGGGCGGCATTCTCATATGGCTGATCACATCGGTCTCGGTGGTCGTTCCCGGACTGCTGTTGGCGCGCAGCGAGCACGTCTCACTCACCGCGATCTCGCACAAAGCCGAGGCAGAGCCCATCGGCTAACGATCGCAAGTCCGTGCAGGGGTTTGCCCCGCTGCACGGTGTACTTGCCGACGCCCTCAGTGCCGCGTGGTCAGGCTTGCTTGTTGCGTGCCTCCGCCGGCGGGCTGTAGTACCACTCCGTCAAAAGCCGTGGCGGCGACGACGCGTCCGCCGATCGATTTCACGTCTCGCAATACCCATCCAACCGGTACAGCGGACCACGACTGACCATCCGCGGACTCATAGATGTCCGTCGATTCTGACGGGATCACGACAAGCTTTTGGAGTCCATCGTTCCACTCTAGCGAAGCAATCCGCTTCACAGGCATGTTCCAGGCGTAATTCCAGGTCCTGCCGTGGTCGGTGCTGCGGAACGCAGCTTGCGAAGCTGCAACCCACAAGGTGCCATCGGGAGCTATCGCCACAGAGACAACGTTGGTAACGTTTGGAAGCTTCGGTTCCATCCAAGTCACACCTGCGTCCGTGGACAATCTGACAGATGCGGGTGCACCTACCAGCCAGTCATTACCGCGCGTCGCCACTGATCGCACGCTGCTGACACCGCTCAGGGGAACGAGCTTCCACGTCTTGCCACGGTCCGTTCCCGAATAGAGTCCGGCGGTGGTTGCCGCCAGCCATCCCCGGGAAGTGATCTCCAGGTCATTGACGCGTGCGGTCAGCTCAGATCGGCTCGTCTTGACGATCGTCTTTGCCGGTACCCGCTTGCCATTCTTCGACCGTACCGCTCGCTGGCTTTCGATGGTCTCGCGGACCACGTCGTTCGCTGGATGCCACGTTCCCGCGACAGTCTTAACAAAGATGCCGTGATTGGTTCCCGCAATCAACTCGCCGGTTGCGGCCTGGCGCAGAACAAAAACATCATGTCCTTCAAGACCGTTGCTGATCTGCTCCCAGTTCGCGCCCAGATCATGCGAAGCGAAAACACCACCATATTCCTTATCGTTCAGGACACCCGCATAGAGCGTATTCGGATCGGTTGTCGAGACTTGCAACGTCGCAACCTGCCGGTGCGAATAACCATTATTGACCGGTTCGAAGCTGGCCCCGTCATTTGCGGAATACAAGATACCGCTGCGGTCGGTCGCGATCAGCAGGTGATTGTAGTCACGCGGATCGATGAGGACGTCGTTGACGATTACATTCTTTCCGGTGAGCATCTTCCACGTCTTGCCGGAATCTGCGGTCCGCCACAAACCCTCCGTGGTTCCTGCGTAAACAATGTCGCGGCGGGCTGGATCCTGTTGCAAGACTCGTGTGCGGCGCGCAGTATAGGGCATACCCTGCACCTTGTGGAACAATTCGCCGGCATTTTCACTCTTGTAGATTCCCGAGCAGGCGCTCGCATACACGACACTCGGCATCTTGGGATCGACGATGATCGAGAACACATCAGAATCATCGATGACTCCGTTCTTGATGTTGTGCCATGTCTTGCCGCCGTCTTCTGTCTTCCACGGTAAGTGCCAGGTTCCGGCATAGATAACGTTTGGGTTCAAAGGATCGATGGCGATCGATTCCACATTCTTAAGTTCGGCATAGTTCGCCGGACTGATCCGTTCCCAGGTGTTTCCTGCATCGGAGCTCCGAAAAACACCATCGAGCGCGCCGACCACGATCACCTTGGGATTGGTAGGAGCCAAAGCCATGGCGCGAATCGATTTGCCTTGCATTTCCTTGAGTGACTGCCAGGTCTTGCCTCCGTCCTTGGTGAGGTAGAGACCTCCGCCTTCCTTCATGAGGGTCCAGGCAGCTACATAGATCGCGCCCGACTGGGGATCTACGCTGATATTGTCGAGGACATAGTCGTCTCCGACACCGATCCGCGCAAAGCGCTCCCAGCTTTTGCCGAAATTATTCGTGACAAACAATTCGCCTGTCGCGGTGCCGGCATAGACGCGGTCAGGGTTCTTCGGGTCCGAGGTGAGCGCACGTGCATCTCCGCCATCCGGACCGAGCGCAACCCAGGGACTCTGAGCGAACAGAGCTCCGCACAAGAGGAAAGCTGCCACTATCACGCAGACGGAAAGGGACTTTTTGCTCATTTAATAAGAACCATAGCGAATTAGATGCGTTACGGCAAAAGAAAACCGGCCGGAAACTTCCCGGCCGGTCATCTTCATGGTTCCCTTTCGATTAGGCTGCAGGGGCTTTGGTTGTTGCGGCCTTGTGGCCTGAACGACGATGAGCACCTTTCACAACCGGCTTCGGAGTCGGCAGGTTTACTACCTGCGTATCTGGCTGATTGTAAGTGGCTCCGGCGGGCACGATCCAGATTTCGGTCTTCATGCCGTTCGTACCGTCCGTGCGCGCTTCGATGCGGCTCGGATCGATACCCTTCTCATTCACCAGATAAGCCTTGGTGTTCACAGCTCGCAGAGCAGCAAGGTTCTTGCCACGCGTCTTGCTGGTCTCAGTCGGGTCCGTCTCGCCGATGACGACGGCCTTCGAATCAGGTTCCCGCTGCAAGCGCAGAGCTACGTCATCGAGAATCGCCTTCGCAGTATTGTCCACGCGTGGGCTATACGGCTTGGTGAATGCGATCTCATTGATTTTGCTTGCTTCTGGCGGTGGCGGCGGTGGCGGTGGTGCTACAGGGGCTTTCACTGTGACTGCCGTCTGGGCACTTGCTGTCTTGCCACGATCGTCGGTAACCGTGCAGGTCACATTGATCGGACCCGGGTTCGCGCCGGTAGCATTCAGCGTCGCGTTCGGACCGTCGCCTGTGACATTTCCAGCCGATGCCGTATAGCTGTACTTCAGATTGCCCTTGACTGTGCTTCCAGTCGAGTTGATCTGAGCAGTTTGTCCAGGATCGATCTCAGTCGGATTTGCCGTGCAGGAAACCTGCGGTGCCGGCCATTCCTTCACTGTGAATTTGCCATTGCAGTTGACCGGCAGCTTCATCTTTCCGTCGGTCGCTGTGGAAGTCAGCGTATAGTCTCCGGGATTTGCGCCCGTCGTATCTACCGTTGTTGTGGCTCCCGTGCCCGCGACCTTGCCGCCGTTGGATTGGTAGGAGTAGTTCACCGTGCGCTTCGGGTTGAAGTTGGAGGGCGTCACTGTCACATTCACAGGCTCGCCTGCATACACTTCAGTGGGTTGAACGGCGCACGCAACCGTCGGTGGAATCGGCGGCGTAATCGGCACCGCAGTGAACACGATACCGGTGCTCAACTGTGCGCTCTTAAGCGTCGGACGCGCAATTGGAGAGTAATTATGATGTGACCAGAGATAGTCGGCCTGGATCAAACGAATTTTGAAATGCGACAGGCTCGGAATTGCGAGGTCGAGTCCACCTCCGAGCGCTGCGCCCGGACCCCAACTGCTCTTCAGGCCGGGAACATTCAAGTAGTTACCACCAAAGGTCGCGTGCGCGAATGGCGAGAGGCCAGCCATCGGATAACGCAATATCGGACCCGCAGTAATAGAACTCAGCGTGTCATTGTCTTTGTGCATGCTGCCAAGCACTTCAAAACCAGCATACTTGTTCACAAAGTAGGCGCCACTGATGGCACCACCCGGAATAATGTGCCGATCAAGCTGTAGCCCTCCGATGTGACCATTCGGGGCCACCCAAGAGTAGCCAAGGAAACCTTCAAACTTCATCGGCTGATATTCATCGCTTGAAAAGTTATGGCTCGCCGCGGGTGCTGCGGTCTGGTTGCTTTGCGGGGGGGCACTCGGGGTGGCACTGGGAGTGCCGTTCGTGTCCTGCGCAGCAATGCTTCCGGCACTGATGGCCGTAGCGAGTGCTGCCAACAGAACCCGTCCCAGTAAACCTGAGGGGCGAGATGACATGCGCATTTCCTCCAAATTGTGAATCTGAGTTAGCCGAAACCTTTTAGTCTCGGCAAGTTAAGGAATCATTAACAACTGCGAATGATAACGCAGACTAAGAGCGAAAAGCTATGCAATTAAGCATTTACCAGTAAGGAACTTCTCTGGCGAGTGTGTCACGAAAAGGTCGCACACGTGCAGCTGTGTTGGTCAAGCACGAGGTCAGGCGAGGTTCAATGCACGCCGGAGACTGCCCCGCTCGTTCTGCACTTTCTCTTGCAAAAGAGTGAGCGCGTAGATCAACTGCTCAGGACGAGGAGGGCATCCCGGCACATAGATATCCACCGGAATGACCTGATTGACGCCCTGCACTAGCGCATAGTTCTGAAAGACGCCACCTGAGGTCGCGCACGCTCCCATTGAAATGACCCACTTGGGTTCCGGCATCTGCTCATAGAGTCGGCGTATAACCGGAGCCATTTTCTGGGAAACGCGGCCTGCGATGATCATCAAGTCCGCCTGCCTTGGCGAAGGACGAAACACCTCCGCTCCAAATCTGGCAACGTCAAATCGCGAAGCTCCCATTGCCATCATCTCAATCGCGCAGCACGCGAGACCGAAGGTCATCGGCCAGATGGAATTCTTTCGCATCCAGTTCACGGTACGGTCCAAGGTGGTCATGATGACGCCCTCGGGCACTTCCTCGCCCCAGCTCGTCTCGCGAACACGCTTTAGATTGTCCTCACGGCCCACCCAGCTGAGAAAATTCGCAGCACCACCGGAATTATCAGTCGGTTTCATTACCTCTCCCTACACATTCGCGATCATCGTTGAACACTCGATTATATGTCACTGGGTGTGTGCCTTGCGCCTCGGTCTGCGGACGAGCTCGCCGCCGCAGTTCGGACATATTCCTTTCATCTCGGTCGAGCAGGGCTCGCAGAACGTGCATTCATACGTGCAAATAAATGCTGTACCCCGCGGGCCCAACCCCATCTCGCACCGCTCACATTTTGGTTTCATTTCGAGAGCCATATCACCTCAAGGGACTAACACGACTTTCCCAAACTGATGCCCCTCCTCCAGATACACATGGGCTGCCCGCGCGTCCTGGAGCGGAAACGTCCTATCGACCACCGCTCTCAGCCGGCGTTCAAAGATGTGCTTCGTCACGTGGTGAAAGTCTCCCATCGTGCCCATATAAGACCCGAGGAATGACAACTGCTTCGCGAACAGAACACGGATATCGAACTGTGCCTCCGGTCCTGTCGTCGCCCCGCACGTAACCAGGCTGCCTCCTGAACGGAGCGACTTGACGCTCTCGCCAAAAGTCGCTTCGCCGACATGCTCGAATACGATGTCCACGCCGGTCTTGTTAGTGATGCGCCGAACCTCATCCGAGATCTTCTGCTTGTAGTGGTGAATGAGGTGGTCCGCACCAAGTTCTCTGGACTTCGCCAGTTTCTCCTCATCACCAGCCGTCGCGATCACCTCGGCTCCGTGCATCTTTGCGATCTGGATTGCCGCGGACCCCACACCCGATCCGCCCCCGAGCACCAGCACCCGGTGCCCCGCCTTGATATTGCAGCGCGTCACCAGCATGTGCCAGGCGGTCACAAACACCAACGGAACACTCGCTGCCTCCTCAAAGCTCATCCAGTCAGGGATGGGCAACACATTCATGCGCGGAACAGCCACGTACTCGGCATTTCCTCCATCGTTGCCGTATCCGAGCACAGTGAATGCGCGGCACAGGCTCTGCTGACCCGAGACGCACCACTCACAATGACCGCAGAATGTCATGGGGGCGAGCAATACTCTTTGTCCCTGCTTCATATCGAAGACGTATTCGCCCACTTTGGCGATCTCGCCCGAAACGTCGCTGCCATTGATGTGCGGCAGTTTCACATGGGGCAGCCCCTTGCGAATAAAGAGGTCAAGATGGTTCAGTGCGCATGCACGGACTCGCACGAGTACACAATCTTCCCGCAGATGCGGCTCTGGAACGTCCTCATACTTCAGAACTTCCGGGCCGCCAAACTCATGAAAACGGATCGCCTTCATCTCTCTACCTCGAACTGCCGAATTTAACAGAAATGAGCTGGGGAGGAACACATGCCACAAACACTCCCGGCGTAAAATAGCGTCGTGGACATCTACTCTGAGATCGTGCAGCTTCGCGCCAACGGACGCCGTGGCGCCATCGCCACGATCATCAACGTGCGCGGATCGATTCCGTCCTTTGAGACGGCGAAGATGCTGGTGCGCGATGACGGGTCGATCTGCGGAACAATCGGCGGTGGCTGTGTCGAAGCCGAGGTCTGGCAAGCTGCGCGGGAAGTGATGGAGGAAGAAAAGCCACGCACGCTTACTTTCAACCTGAACAACAATCCCAAGTACGATTCTGGACTGGTTTGCGGGGGTACGCTCGAAGTTTTCGTCGAACCGGTCCTACCTGTAAGCGTCTTATATTTGTTCGGCGCCGGACACGTCTCCTACAGTATCCATCGCATCGCGCGCATCGCCGGATTTGATTCCGTGATCATCGACGACCGCGCCAACTATGCGAACGCGGAACGGTTTCCTGATGCACGTGAAATCATCGCCGAGGAATTTGATGATGCGATCGCAAAGCTTGACGCTCTTCCAAACCCGATCGGCGAATCAAGTTACATCGTTATCGTGACCCGGGGCCACAAGGACGACATGCGCATCCTGCGCTGGGCGGCGGGCACAAGCGCACGTTATATCGGCATGATCGGTTCGCAGCGCAAGGTCATCGCGATCTACCGGGAGCTTGTCGCTGAAGGGACCGATCCGTCGCGTCTCGAACGAATCCATGCACCTATGGGGATCGACATCGGCGCCGTCACGCCCGAAGAGATCGCCGTCAGTGTTGTCGCAGAATTGATCGCCAATCGCCGCAACTGTGAAGCAAACCTGCCACATATGAAGTCTAAAAAAGCACTCGAGATACTGCGCTCGACAGAGCGCTAGGGAATCCTCTTTCACAAGCGCGTCTGCTCCCTTAGCTATACAATCCGATCATGCGTGCCCCTTCATTTGCAGGGCTCATCCTCGCCGCCGGATACTCTTCGCGGATGGGAACCGACAAAGCCCTGCTTACATGGCGCAAGGATACATTTCTCTCGAGCGCAATCGAGTCACTCATTCCTTACACCGACTTCGTCCTGATCGTCGCCGGAGAGAATTCTGAAAAGCTGAGACCTATCGTGGATGCACACGGTGGCTTCCTGATCAGGAACCCCGAGCCTCAGCGCGGGCAATTCAGTTCCCTTCGCATCGGACTGCAAGAGGTCCTGAATCGCGGGCGAGACGCGGCCATTGTCACGCTGGTGGACCGTCCTGCTCCCAACCGCGAGACCGTCGCAGAACTGAAGAAGCAGTTCCTGCGGGGACTTAACCGCGCTCAATCCGATGATCCCGCGTCTCATCGCGCCGCCGATGTCTGGGCGTTAGTTCCTGAGTACGAGGGAAAGCACGGTCACCCGTACATCGCGGGACGCGAGATGATCGAAGCATTTCTCCGTGCGCCGGCCCACGTCACTGCGCGGGAGGTGGAGCACTCGAACCAGGATCACGTGGCATACTACGCAGTCTCAGACCCGAACATCGTCTCTAACGTGGATACACCAGAAGAATATGCGCGGTTGAAGCCCTGATTTCCACTGGATTAAGGCCGCGGGGCGGACACCGTGGTAGGCGATAATGAGGACAGCACCCGCCTATGTCTGAGTTTGTTCATCTGCACCTGCACACGGACTATTCCATGCTCGACGGAGCATGTGATGTCGAAAAGCTTGTCTCCCGCGTCGCATCGATTGGACAGAAGTCGGTCGCCATGACCGATCACGGCAACATATTCGGCGCCATCCATTTTTATAACGCGGCGAAAGCCAGCGGAATTAAGCCGATCATCGGGTGCGAACTCTACGTCTCCAAGACGGAGGACCATCGCGAAAAGCCAGAAGGGCAAAACGAGAACTACAACCATCTGCTCGTCCTCGCAGAGAACGAAGAGGGATACCGCAATCTCACGAGGATCACTTCTGAAGCGTCCCTCAATGGCATGTACTACAAGCCGCGCATCTCCAAGAAGCTTTCTCGCAGAGCATTCCAAAGGGCTGATCGGTCTCTCGGGCTGCCTTGCCGGAGAGCTTTGCGAGAACCTCATGGCTGGAAAGTATGAGAAGGCAAGGTCCTCCGCCGCGCAATACCGGGACATCTTCGGCGACGGTAATTTCTTTGTCGAGATTCAGGACCAGGGGCTCGCAGAAGAGAAACGCATCCACGCTGATCTCTACAAGTTGGAGCGCGAACTCGGCATCCCGCTGGTCGCCACCAATGATTCGCATTATCTCTGCGAGGATGACGCACACGCGCACGAAGTGCTGCTGGCAGTACAGACCGCATCGTCGATTCACGACCCTAACCGATTCAAGTTCGACAGCGACCAGTTTTTCGTGAAGACGGCGGAGCAGATGGACCATCTGTTCCGGCATTCACCGGAGGTGGTTGCGCGCACCCTTGCCATCGCCGAGCGCTGCAACCTGAAGATCGATAAGGTCAAGAACCCATTTCCGGAATTCATCGTTCCGGCGGGACACTCCATCGACAGCTACTTCGAGCACGTCTGTCGCAAAGGATACAAAAAGCGCCTCCCGACTATCGAGGCGATGAGAAGTACCGGCAGACTGAAGAAAACGCTTCCCGAGTACGAGGCGCGGCTCGAACGCGAGATCGATTGCATCAAGCAGATGAAGTTCTCAGGATATTTTCTGATCGTCTGGGACTTCATTCGCTATGCACGCGAGAACCAGATTCCGGTCGGTCCCGGCCGCGGTTCCGCTGCCGGATCTCTGGTCGGATATGTCATGGAGATCACGAACATCGATCCCCTTCAGAATGAATTGCTCTTCGAGCGCTTTCTGAATCCGGAGCGGGTATCGATGCCCGATATCGACGTGGACTTCTGTATGAACCGTCGCGGTGAGGTTATCGATTACGTAACGCGCAATACGGGCGTGAGCAAGTCGCTCAGATCATCACATTCGGCACTATGGCCGCTAAAGCGGCGATCAAAGACGTCGGCCGCGCGCTGGAGATGCCATACGGCGAAGTGGATAAGGTTGCCAAGTTGATACCGGCGACGATCGGCATCACCATCGGACAGGCGCTCAAAGACAACTCTCAGCTCCAGGAACTCTATGACTCGAATACGCAGATCAAGGAACTGATCGATACTGCACAAAGACTCGAAGGACTCGTGCGCAATTCGGGCGTACATGCCGCAGGCGTTGTGATTTCGCCGCAGCCCCTGACCGAGCTCGTCCCTCTTCACAAGACGAAGAACGACGAAATCGTTACCGCCTACGATATGAAAGCGGTCGAAAAGATGGGCCTGCTCAAGATGGATTTTCTTGGGCTCACGACGCTCACAATTCTGGATGATGCGTTGAAGATGATCGCCGAACGCCACGGCGCACTCGATCTCGATAACATTTCTCTCACAGACGAGAAGACCTACGAGAAGGTCTTTCACACAGGACTCACAAGCGGCGTCTTCCAGTTCGAATCGGGGGGCATGCGTGACGTGTTGCGGCGATATAAGCCGAGTTCACTAGAAGACCTTACTGCGCTCAACGCGCTCTATCGCCCCGGACCAATCCAGGGCGGCATGATCGACGATTTCATCGAACGCAAATGGGGGCGGCGCAAGGTCGAATACGAACTTCCCGCACTTGAGACGCTGCTTAAAGAGACGCTCGGAGTCATCGTCTATCAGGAGCAGGTGATGCAGATCGCCAACGTGCTCGCAGGGTATTCACTTGGGGAAGCCGACCTTCTGCGGCGTGCGATGGGAAAGAAAGATCCTGTGGAGATGGCGAAGCAGCGGGAGCGCTTCGTCAATGGCGCGGTCGAGAAGAAGCTTCCACAGAGGAAGATCGAAAAGATATTCGACCTGATGGAGCAGTTTGCAGGATACGGTTTCAACAAATCGCACTCCGCCGCTTATGCGCTCCTGGCATATCAGACCGCGTATCTAAAAACGCATTTCCCTGTTGAGTTCATGGCAGCGCTTCTGACTTCGCAGGCAGGATCGACGGATGAGATCGTGAAGTACATCAATGAGTGCCGCGAGATGGGCATCTCCGTGGAACCGCCCGACGTGCGGTACTCCGCCAAGCACTTCACTCCACACGGCGATGCCATTCGCTTCGGACTCGCAGCAATCAAGAACGTAGGCGGCAATGCTATCGACTCTATCGTCAAAGCGCGAATCGAAACTGGCGGGTTCACGGGCTTCCATCACTTCTGCGAGAAGGTCGATCTCCGGCTCCTCAATAAGCGAGTGATCGAGTCTCTCATCAAGTCCGGGGCGATGGATGGATTCGGTACTCGCGCGCAGCTAATGAAGGCCGTCGACGGAGCGATGGAGCGTGCTCAGAAGTCGCAGCGTGATGCGGAGAGCGGTCAACATGGCCTCTTCCTCTCGTTCCACGACGACTCGGCCTCTGCCACGAACGAAGACGTACTGCCGAATGCACCGGATTGGGACGAACATACCCGCCTCGCCGCCGAGAAGGAGATCCTCGGCTTCTTCGTCTCCGGACATCCTCTCGAACGCTACGCAGACAAACTGCTCGATCTCAATGCCAAGCAGTGCTCCGAGATATGCGAGATGAAGAATGGCACTGGCAAAGACGAAATTACTGCTGGTGGAATTCTCATCGGGCTCAAGGTCGCGAAGTCCAAGAAGGGCGATCTTTACGCCAACTGCAAGCTCGAAGATATGTCTGGTGCGGTCGAGTGCATTATTTTTCCTGAAGCGTACAAGCGGCTTGCTGACAAGCTGAAGATGGAAGTACCTGTACTCGTCAAAGGCAGCGTGCGGGTTGAGGAAGGCGCATCCCCTAAGCTTGCGCTCAGCCAGTTAAGTTCTCTCGAGGAAGTGAAGCCGAAGCTTCCGAAGGCAATCCGGTTGAAGGTTGCACTTCCAGATGTGAGCCAGGGCACATTAGACGCGCTCCAGCTCGCATGCGCAGAGCACAAAGGTGATGCTACGGTGCTCTTCGACTTAGATCGCCCAGGCGACTTCACCTGCGTGATGGAGGCGGACGGCTATAATGTACAGGCTGATCGAGCTTTCATCCGCCGCATCGAAGAACTTCTCGGTCGTGATGCGGTGAAGGTCGTCGGTTAAGCACCTGAACCTATGGATCACAATCCGCAATCCGCAGCGAAGATCACAGGAGCGGCCAAGCTTTCGGCAAGAGATGCCCAACAGCAACTCGAGCGTGTCGAAGAGCAGATTCAGGAACTCGAGAATCTCGCCGGGGACAATGCCGAAGCACGGCGCCAGTTGAAATCACTTCACGCCCAGGTTGACTCGCTTAGAGCGCAGGTGAACGCGAACCTTTCTCCGTGGCAGCGGACGGAATTGGCGCGACATCTAAACCGTCCCTATACGGCCGACTATGTCGAGCACATGTTCTCTGACTGGAGCGAACTGCACGGCGACCGGCGATTCGCAGACGATCCGGCGATGATGTGCGGCATGGCGCGCTTTCGGGGTGAGGAAGTCTTGCTCATCGGCAATCAGAAGGGACGCGACACCAAACAGAAGGTGTACCGAAACTTCGGCATGGCGAATCCCGAGGGATATCGCAAGGCGCTGCGCTGCATGAAACTTGCCGAAAAATTCCAACGCCCAGTAATCACCCTGGTGGACATTGTCGGCGCCTTTCCCGGACTCGGTGCCGAAGAGCGCGGGCAAGCAGAAGCGATTGCGGTCAACCTGCGTGAGATGTCTCGTTTGCGGGTTCCGATCATCACTGTTGTGACGGGCGAAGGCGGGTCCGGAGGAGCACTTGGAACTGCAGTCGCTGACCGCATTTTCATGATGGAGAACTCCGTGCTCTACGTCATCTCCCCTGAGGGCTGCGCGTCGATCATGTGGCGGGACTCCTCTCATAAAGAAGCTGCTGCAGATGCCATGAAGATCACGGCGAACGACCTTTTGAAGATGCGCATCATCGACGGGATCATCCCTGAACCCCCCGGCGGCGCACATGTTGACCATGCAGCGGCAGCGCAGCTTGTGGCAGATCAGGTCGAGCAATCCCTGCGTGAGATACAAGCTCTCGGCGTCGATGCCATGCTTGAGGCGCGGTATCAGAAGTTCCGTACGATGGCGCAGTTCTTCCGGACAGCCGCAGCTTGATCAAGATTTTTTTCTAAGGATTGGAGCGGGAGACGGGGATCGAACCCGCAACCAACGGCTTGGGAAGCCGCTACTCTACCATTGAGCTACTCCCGCTCATCTGATTCCAGAGTGTAGCAAGAAGAGTGTAACAAGAAGCGTCACGGCAGCGCCATTGTCCATAGCTCTTCAGTAGGATGGTGGCATGGGCCGATTCTGGTTGACGCTGCTCGTACTCATCTCGACCACTCCGGCGGCGTCCCCTAAGACCAACCAGCAGTCGACGCAGACATTTGATCTGCGTCCGTATGGCTTCGTGCCAACGCGAAATGAAGACTATGCTCCTCGCGACTATTCCAGCCTGGTGCAGTATCTGTCCGACGGCTCCATCGTCATCGCATTCCATAGCCAGGCCCTGGTGGGCGGTGCGCGCGATCCAGAGGAGCGGAACTTGCAACCGATGGATTTGCTCCGGATCGATTCCCGATCGGGCCAGCTACTGGCGCGCGCGCAAGTTCTGGTCACCCCGCATGTCGCATTCATGTGGCCCACCAACAACGGAATCCTGCTGTTCTCGGGCAATTCCCTCTCATTCCTGGATCCCGCTCTGAAGCCAGTTCGCCGGGTCAAGCTTCCAGCCGGAGTAACAGCCGTCGGAATGGTTCCCTCGTTGAATGAGATCGCGGCCTTCGTGCAGGCAACCGATTTCACGCAGACGGTGAAGATGATTGATCTCGCGACGCTCGAGGTGCGCGAGTCCTACGAGGTAGTGTCGGGGTCACACCCTGCCTTCTTGCAGGAGGGCTTCGTCGTAGTCGTACACGACAAGGAAGGCAACCGGTTGCTTCGGGTCCGCGACCGCAGCAATGAGCACATGATAGCGTTGCCGCAGCTTCCTTGCGCTTCGCGCGCAGTGGACATCTCGCCGGTCGCCGCGTTGGTGATCACGTGCGGACACTATACGGCGGTAAATGCGCAAGGGGCGAAGCTTGTAGAGGGAGATCTCTCCATCGACGAAGATCAGCCGCAGGTGTTCTCCGCCTCGAAAGCACCGCGCTTCGGGTTAGCGTCTATCGCAGGATTCGCAGGATATCCCCGATTCGAACAGCGGAGATACGGTCGTGAGTATCATGTGGTCATCTTCGATCTGGTTCGCGGAAAGAAAATATTCTCGCTGAAGGTAAAGCCAATGCCGAAGCTGGGAGGAGCATTCGCACTCTCTCCGGATGGCCGAAAACTCGCAATCTTAAAAGATGGACTGCTGGAGCAGGTCCCGATCGATTGACGAGCACCCTAGGTAAGGTGAACGAGCCACGCTGAATAGCTCAGCGCTTCCTTGGTCTTCGTAAGGAATCGATGGATGTCCGAGGTCGTGTGCAGCTCTCGTCGCGGAGCGCCGCGAGCACTGATACCTTCGCGTGCCATCATGTGCTCGATTCGAAACAAATGATATCCATCGCTCACCGCAATACAATCGGACATGCCATTCTTGTGCAGGATGGCGCTGACGCGGCGTGCCGATTGACTCGTATCGCTCGCCTGCGTTTCGGCGATAATGTCTGCCTCAGGCACTCCGTGCGCCACGAGATAACGCCCGCCAACTCCGCCCTCACTAAACTTCGGATCGGAAGCCTGGCCTCCGGTGGTGATGATGACTGGCGCGAGATGTTGGCTCCATAGTTCAAGCGCGTGGTCTAGCCGCGACCGGAAGATGGGCGAGGGTTTGCCCGCGTATTCCGCGGCTCCAAAGACGACGATCGCATCCGCAGCCCGCGGGGGATCGCCACTGGCTGCGCGCCCAATCTGAACGTATAGAAAGGAGATCCAAAGTCCGAAGACTAAGAGCGAGAGCAACAGGACGCTCCAAAATCTTCGCCCTATGCCCATAGTATTCCAGCTACCTCACCCGCAGGTGTAGCGCCGGCGCGCTGAATGTTCCATTCGTCCGGAGTGCCGCTGAGGTCCACGATTGTCGAGTAATCACGGCAAGGGGCGGCCCCCCCATCGAGCACGAGATGCACCCGCTCCCCAAGCTGTGAGCAGACCTCTTCGGCAGTGACGCATTCTGGTTCGCCAAAAAGGCTCGCGGCTGTAGCAGTGATCGGAAAATTCATCGCCTTGATCACCGACAGTGATATTGGACACGCAGGTATGCGGATCGCGACATTGCCCGAATTCGCAGTCACCCGTAATGGAAGCGACGAACCTGCCTTCACGATCATAGTCAGAGGTCCCGGCCAGAAGCGTTCGGCGAGAACGAAGAATTCGGGTGGTAAGTCGCGCGTAAGCTCCTTTGCCTGATCGATGGTCCCTATCATTAAAGACAGTGGCTTGCTCGAAGAGCGGCTCTTAATTTCATACACGTGACGCACTGCACGCAGATTGACTGGATCCACAGCGAGTGCGTAAAACGTATCGGTCGGCATGCCGATCACGTCCCCGCGCTTGAGTCGATAGGCGCAATAAGCGATCAATGCGGGATCCGGTTTCTCGCGGTCGATAGTGAGGACTTCGGGCAACGTGGTACTCCGGCAATCAGAATACAATGACGGGTTACGGATGGCTGCGAAGAATCCAACTCGGAATGTGGTAAGCGCCCAGAATTCGAGGGTAAAGGCGCTGCGCAGAGCGTTGTCCCAGTCTGAGCTTGTGGACGGCATGTGCGCCGTGGATTCCGAGCATCTGGTCCGGGAGGCTGCAAGCTCTGGGCTCGATTTAGCCGCGTTGTTCGTGAGCGAATCCAGGTTCCTCGCGCGTCCGGGAGATGCTTGCTGAGATCGAATGCGACGAGGTTCTGGTCGTCCCTGATGCAGTGTTCAAGACGCTTGTGAGTACCGAAGCTCCGCAGGGGATCGCCGCTCTGGTAAAAGCTCCCCAATGGAGCATCGAGACCGTCTTGGGGCAGCAGCGGGCGCTTGCCCTTGTATCTGCAGGCATCCAGGACCCCGGTAACTTTGGCACAATGATCCGTTCGGCAGAGGCATTCGGGGTGGCGGCTGTGATCGCACTTGCCGGGACAGTTTCGCTCTGGAACCCGAAGACGTTGCGCGCCGCGGCAGGATCGGCATTTCGCATGCCCGTCCTGGAAATGCGCGGAGACACCGAAGAGGCCATCACCGAGTTGAAACACTTCGGATTCACATTGCTGGCCGCAGATTCTCATCGCGGCGATATTGCTCCCTCGACCGATCTCCGCCAGAAGACCGCATTATTCATCGGGAATGAAGGATCTGGCGTTTCCAAACGATTATCAGAAGCACTAGATGGATACGTTCGGATTCCACATATGCAGACCGTCGAATCACTCAATGCTGGAATCGCCGCTTCCCTGCTGCTCTATGAAGGCTTCCGCCAGCGGCACTATAAGGATGGAGGAAGGTGAGCCTCTTCTCCGAGATGCCGTCCGCACTGAGCGCTGAAAACCTGCGCCCCTTAGCTGAACGCATGCGGCCTCGATCGCTCGATGAATTCATCGGGCAGGAACAGATATTAGGCCCGGGGAAACCGCTTCGGTTACAGATCGACGCCGATGAACCGGGGTCGATCATCTTCTGGGGCCCTCCGGGGACAGGCAAGACGACTCTGGCGCACATCATTGCAAAGACGACGCACTCCAATTTCATCCAGTTCTCGGCTGTCTCTTCGGGGATCAAGGAAGTTAAGCAAGTGATGTCAGATGCTGAACGCGCCTGGGGTTTCGGCACACGGACGGTGCTCTTCATCGACGAAATCCATCGCTTCAACCGCGCACAGCAGGATGCATTCCTTCCCTATGTCGAACGCGGCACAGTGCGCCTCATCGGCGCCACCACTGAGAATCCTTCATTCGAGGTGAATTCCGCGCTGCTGTCGCGCTGCCGCGTGTACACGCTGGATCCTCTGGCTCCGCCGCAGATCGTGTGAACTGTTGAAGCGGGCATTGGCAGATGTGGAGCGCGGGTTAGGAGCGCTGAAGGTCAGTGCGTCCGATGAAGTGCTGACGCAGATCGCTGAATCGACAAGCGGAGACGCGCGTTCTTCGCTAAACATCCTCGAGATCGCAGCTCGTACCGCACGCGAACGAAATGCCGGTGTGATCGATGAGCAGATTGTCGCCGACACGATGCAGAGCAAACTGCTCCGCTACGACAAGTCAGGTGAGGAGCACTACAACATCATCTCCGCTCTCCATAAATCCGTGCGCAACAGCGATCCGGACGCCGCACTCTACTGGCTCGGACGCATGCTCGAAGCCGGAGAAGATGCCATGTACGTCGCCCGCCGCATCATTCGAATGGCTGTCGAAGACATCGGACTGGCCTCCCCGCAGGCCCTGGGCATCTGCGTTGCAGCAAAAGATGCTATGCATTTCATGGGAAGTCCTGAAGGCGATCTCGCTCTCGCACAAGCCGTTGTGTATCTCGCCCTCGCTCCCAAGTCTGACGCCGTCTATACCGCATACGGCGAAGCGGTGGCCGATGTGAAGAACACTTATGCCGATCCCGTGCCGCTGCATCTGCGCAATGCGGTCACTGGACTCATGAAGACGATTGGATACGGCAAGGGATACGAGCACGCCCATGATCGTGAAGAGAAGGTGACGGGGATGCAGTGTTTGCCCGACAAACTCGCGGCGCAGGGACGGAGCTACTACCATCCCGGCGGAGAAGGCTTTGAGAAGGAACTGCGCGCGCGTCTTGACGAAATCGCTCGCCGAAGACAAACGGAGCGTGAGAAGCAATAAAAGAGGCCGGAATATTTTCCGGCCCAAACGCTTCAATCGAACTGCAACGGAGGTTGGTTAAGCAGTAAGTCTACGGCGGGCGGCGCCAAATACGCCTACCATTCCTGTACCGAAGAGCATCAACGACGCCGGTTCCGGAATTGCGGTAACGGAAACGTTATCGATATATTCTGAACCCAGGAAATTTGCGAATTCGAAATGCAATGACGTACTGGTGGAATTTGCAATGAAGTTGAATGACTCGATCTTGTATGGAGAACCCGGCACAAACAGTCCTCCCGTCGTGAAGATCTCGACTTCATTGAGTTCAGTGTCGAACGACTCAAGAAAACCTGCCGTATTCGCAATCGCGAAACTCAAGTTGTACTCCTGACCCACAACGGTGGAGAGTGTTTGCCCAATACCGCCAAGACCAATAGGACCAAATTGGGCCGCGTAGGTTCCGCTGAACGGGTTTGAGTTGTTCACGCTAGCTCCCAGCGCAAATACATTCCATCCCGAAAAGTTACCTGTTTCAAATCCGCCGTTCGTCACGATTGAGCTGGCAGACGCACTGGTCAAGCTGATCGCCAACATGACAACCAGGCCCAAGACCAAGCTAGTGATTTTCATTCGTTTCATCATCACCTCAGAGAATTAAGGTCCGCCGTCTAATTCGACTAGCGACGAACGCCTTTATCCTTCTTCTCTGGATTGCAGTTGCTGTGCCACTTTCCTTTACTGCGGAATCAGCTACTTACACGGGTAACATGATGAGGTGACCGCAAAACTCAGCACACTTCGTCTAGGGAAGTGGGCAAAGATTTGTCACTTTGTGGCAGTTTTGTGCGTGTCTGGAAGACTCGGTTAAGCTCTTTACCCCGATGAAAAAGGCCTTCGCTCAAGAATCTACTGGGCTGACTTTACGTCCAGGATTTGGCCGGTGAGAGGGATCTGATTGTTCTGCGGCTGGTCAGTATTCCCGTCGTAGATCGTCAAAGTAGCTCCAACGGCAATATAGATCACATTGCGGCTCTTTGCCGTAACGGGCTGAATTCCAGTAACGTCGCCACGCGCCACGTCTACCGCGACTGCGCCGGAACTCAGGTTATAGACCGTAAGACACCCGCTTGGGGTCGAGCTGCCCGGTTGGTCCGTGCAATTCTTGGCGCCGATGTAGAGCTTCCCGTTAGGCGCGCTGACCATAATGGTGTGAAGTCCGTCGCCAATATTCTTAGACCCGATGACCGTAAGGCTGGGACTGAGCGCTGTAAGTACTCCCTGAAGGGGACCGACTGTGGGCGTTCCGGCGACCAGCAGATTGCCACTTCCATCTAGCGTCCCGACCGTTGCTCCTGGAACGCTGACCGGGCCTGTGATCGTCGGTGTACTGGTGCTGAAATCCGCGAGCGCGACACTCGGAGTGCCCGTACCGCCGCACTCGGTACCGCAACTCAGGATATATGCCTTGGAATTGTCAGTGGTGAATACACCGTACGTCGCGGAAGTGAACCCGGTCACGCCAACCAGCGAGTTGTCAGCCGTCTTGATGAGTGTGAATTGATTGCGTTCCGGTGAGAACGCCAGAACTTTGGAATTATCGCCAGAAATCACCAGTCGGCGGACGTTGCCGATCGAAAGCGTAGCCGTAACCTTCGCAGTGGCGATATCCACGACATTCACTTGATCGAGATCAGGTACTGCGACATACGCTGTCGCACCATTGCTCGTTGCCACCACAGACGATATGGATGTGGAGAAGCTCACTGCCCCCGACTGCGTCTCTTTGGCGTTATTTACGATACTCACGCCGTCCCCGAAAAGATCATGCGTCACGGCGAGCGTTATGCCAGTGCCCGCAGGCACTAACGCGACCGGACTGACCGAAATTCCCAGCGCGCCATCTGTCAACAGGATGTTCCCGGCAGTATTGGTGAGCGTAGTGGAATTGACCACCGTGTAGAGCTGGTCTTTGCTTTCATCAACGATGTGCAGTGCTTTTTGAAAATTGTTCGCTACAAAGGCACGAAACTTGATCTTGCTGGGAGTGTTCGTAGTTGTGCCGGGCTTATTGCTGCTGCCATAACCACAGCCAAGAATTGCGCAAAGAGCGAGCAGGGCACTGGAAGTAACGAAGGAACGGTGCAAAAAAAAATCTCCCAATCAGATAGCGAACTTGTTTTATGTGTGAAACCGCGATTATATAGCAATAGACGCACGATTCTCGGCGGGGTGAACAGGGGGCAGGACGTTGGCAAAATTCGAAGAATGCCTGCAACAGCTTGAAAAGATCGTCGAACAACTCGAACGCGGTGATCTCGCGCTCGAACAGTCTCTCGTATTGTTTGAGCAGGGGATGAAGCTGTCGGGCTCCTGCCGTCAAGAGCTCGAGTCAGCGGAAGGCAAAGTTGAATTGTTGCTGCGGCAGAGCGGAAAGGTTCAGGCAGTTCCCTTCGATGAGGGTAAGGCGAAAGAGTAGATTCGTCAGAGCGTCCTCTTGAGAGAGCTGCCAGAATCTGGCAACTGTATTCAACAACCGGTAACTTTTTCGATTGTTATACTCAAACTTCGCATGCTCAATACACTTCTCGAATCGGGATGTCAGTTGACGGATGCCGCGTTGGAGCGGCTCCTTCCCCCGGTCACGCAGGTACCCGAATCTATACACAAAGCCATGCGGCACAGCACCTTCGCTGGAGGCAAGCGGCTGCGTCCGATACTTTGTTTCGAAGCCGCACGTATGGTGCGCGGGGATGACAAACTTCCGGCAGGCGTTGAAGATCTCGGGTCCGCTCTCGAGATGCTGCATACCTATTCCCTCATTCACGACGACCTTCCGGCCCTCGATAACGATGATCTGCGGCGCGGTAAGCCGACCTGTCACGTTGTGTTCGGAGAAGCAACGGCGATCCTCGCGGGCGATGCCTTGCAGACTCGTGCCTACGAAGTATTAGCTGATTTGCAGTGTTCGCCTGCGGCCCGCGTGCGCATCATTCGCGAGATCTCCCAGGCAACTGGGACCATCGACGGAATGATCGGTGGACAGGTGATGGACCTTGAAGCCGAAGGCAACGCTCCCGACGCGGCGCGTATTGAAGTCATCCATCGCTCAAAGACAGCAGCGCTGATCACAGCTAGTTTGGTCTGCGGTGGCATCTACGGGAACGCCGATGAAGACGCTTTAACGCGCTTGCGGCATTTCGGACGTTCGATCGGGCTTGCATTTCAAATCGTTGACGACGTGCTCGATATGACGCAGAGCTCAGAGCAACTCGGGAAGACAGCGGGCAAGGATGTCTCGTCCAGCAAGGGCACATATCCAGCCATCTACGGGATAGACGAATCGCTTCGGATGGCTGACAAGCTGATCGCCGATGGCTCGTGCATCCCTCGATACTTACGGCGCTCGCTCCGCCACGTTGAAGCAGTTGGCGAGCTTTCTGGTGCGCCGTAAAAATTGAAAATAGACTGTCACTGGTGTTAGCGTTTAGATAAGGCGATGGAGTTCGCCGCAACCGCCCTCTCCCCAGCGCGAGGAGCTGATGACTCCTACTGATATCTCTTCAGGAGCTACTCGATGCGTGCCTACTTATGGGTGGCGCTCGGCGCGGTTGTGGGTGCGTGCTTACGTTTTGCAGTCGCCCGCTTCGCCTCGAGGGTGATCGCCGCCGATTTTCCCTACGGAACACTCATCATCAATGTCACCGGCAGCTTTATTCTCGGCCTGTTCATGATCTGGACGACCGAGCGTGTCCTCGCCGATATGCGCTGGCGTTTGCTGATCGCGATCGGCTTTTGTGGCGGATATACGACCTTCTCCAGCTTCGCCTTTGAATCCATGGCGCTCTTCGAGCAGGGACGCCTTGCTCTCTTCGCCGTGAACGTCCTCGCGAACAATGTGCTTTGCCTTGGATCAGTGATGCTGGGCATGGCCTTGGCGCGTGGGCTATAGCCGCTGAGATCAGGCGATACAATCACAATTGATATGCTGACCACTGCTGTTCAAATCACGCTGTATCTGAATGAAGGCGACGACTATCGCGGACGTCCACTTCATCTGCAGGTGCTGAAGTGCCTGCAGGAGGAGAAGATCGAGAACGCAATGGTCTTCCACGCCGTGTCAGGCTTTGTGGGTGGTTCACGCATCAAGACCGCGTCGCTGGTGGATGCAGGAGGCAAACTGCCGTTGCTGTTGATCTTCGTTGACGAAGCAGTACATATCGAACGAGTTCTGCCGAAAGTGAAAGAGATGATAGGCAAGCGCATGATGGCCCGTGAAAACGTCACTCTCGAAAACGGACTATCCGCATCGTGAACACCGTTCAGGTCCTCGCCATAGCTGCGCACCGCGACGATGTGGAACAGACCTGCGGCGGCACCCTGCTGCGCATGGCACAGCGGGGTTATCGCACCGGCATCCTCGACCTTACACGCGGTGAGATGGGAACGCGTGGCTCGGTCGAACAACGCGCGTCCGAAGCCGGGCAGGCGGCACGCCTCCTCGAAGTCAGCCATCGCGAGGCTCTCGATATCCCTGATGGCAAAGTCGAAAACTCACACGAAAATCGCGTCAAGATAGTCCGGGCGATTCGGCGGCTCAAACCTGAAGTTGTAATACTCCCCTACTGGGAAGCCCGCCATCCAGATCACTACAAAACTTCCCCGCTGGGTTACGAAGCATGCTTCTACTCTGGGCTCAAGAAGTTCGACGTGGAATCCGGACTGATGCCGCACCGCCCATTCAAGATCGTGTATGCGAGCCTCTACGCGGATGTGCGCCCGACGTTTGTGGTGGACATCACCGCGCAGTTCGAGACGCGGCTCGCTTCCCTCTTCGCTTACAAATCACAATATGAGGACCAACCAGAGGGCGGCGGCATCTTCGTTCCGAAAGAAGAGATTCGCGGACGAATTGAGGCCATGGCACAACACTACGGAGCACTTGCTGGCGTCAAGTACGGGGAACCCTTTGTCCAGAAAGAAGTATCGCTTGTGGACGACTTGATGACGCTCCCCGTTCGCTCGATCTAACGACCATTAGCCAATGGTCTGGCCTGGCTTCATTTCCAGCACTTCCACATGCGTATGTGCCAATCTTTCGCGCAGCTCTGCCGGAGTACCCACCAACACTGGGAACGTCCCGAAATGCATGGGGATCACAGTCGTCGGCAGTAGCAGCCCGCAAGCATATTCGACCTCTCGCGGCCCCATGACGTAGTGGTCGCCGATGGGCAGCAGCGCTACGTCCGGCCCATAGAGATCGCGGATGATCTTCATGTCTCCGAAGACGTTCGTGTCCCCGGCATGATAGAGCCTGAGCCCGGATGTGAAAGTCAGAACATACCCGCACGCCTCGCCGCCGTACACGATGTCATTGCCATCACTTATGCCGCAGGAGTGGTCGGCATGAACCATCGTGACCTCTACGCCGAACTGCTTGAGGCGTTGCGTGCCTCCTTTGTTCATGCCCGAGGTGTTCTTGACTCCCTTGCGTTCGAGCCAGTGGCACAGTTCAAAGACGCCGATGACCATCGGCTGGTGTCGTTTCGCGATCTCTACCGCATCTCCGATGTGGTCGAAGTGTCCGTGCGTACATAGCATCAGGTCGATTCTTTTATCGCCGAGGTTCTTCCACTCCTTCGGACACATGGGATTGTTCTGCACCCAGGGGTCGATCAGGATGTTCTTGCCCTCGCTCTCGATCAGGAATGTGGCATGTCCGAGCCACGTTAATTTCGCACCTTTGAGATCCACAGAAATGCTCCTTGCAGCATGGTAGACCCTCGGCTTCAGCGGGGGGATCAGCTCGCTTTATGAATTGCCATTGCGAGGAGCGCAGCGACGACCTAGCGTTCGACCGTAGCGCCGGCTGCTAGCCTGGTCTGGGCGGGCGGCTCGCCCGCCCACGACCCCATCCCTGTCATCCCACCTGTTCGCTTCGCGAACAGATGGGGCACCCGTGCTGTCTCGGTCGAGGTATCCCCCCTCCCTGGGCACATTGTGGAATGAGTGAGATAGAGGGAGAGATCACCGTAGGATCACCGTAGATCCAAGTAATAGTGTTTACCCTTCGGTTAGCCCAAGATGTAGTGGTATCGGATTTCAAAGAGCAAACGGCGCGTCCGAAGACACGCCGTGGGAGAAGCAGAGTAGCAGGATTGCTCGTTCGTGTGCAAGAGGATTCTTTTGAAATCATGGGAGGGCCGCCCGCCAAGACCACCGGCTGGCAGCCGGCGCTACGGTCTCAAACGCAGGGTTGCTTCGGCGCTGCGCTCCTCGCAATGACAATTCAGAAAGCGTGCTGATCCCCCGGCTGTAGCCGGAGCTACCGTGGCACCACGAACTGCGACCGGAAACCAAAAGCTCCATTAGCATAGAGACATGACCCGCATGACAGCTCACAGTACTGGTAGAGATTTTCCTAAACTCACCGTTCTATTCAGCCGTGAGCAGCTCGCGGAGCGGGTGGCTGAGATCGGGGGGCAGATCTCCCGCGATTTTGCGGGAGAGACGGTCGTCCTGATCGCCGTCCTCAAGGGCGCCGCCATCTTTCTGAGTGATCTTGCGCGCGCCATTGCTCTCGACTGCACCTTCGACTTTCTTTCCACACAGAGCTATGGAGCAGGCAAAGAGTCGAGCGGCGAAGTCAGGTTGCTGAAAGACCTTGACCGCAGCATCCGCGACCAGAATGTGATCCTCGTCGAAGACATTCTGGATACGGGGCTTACCCTGACATTCCTCAGAAAGCAACTTATGGCGCGCAATCCGAAATCCTTTAAGATTGCGACGCTGCTCGATAAACCGAGCCGCCGCCAGGAGAAAGTTCAGGCAGATTATGTCGGATTCACCATCCCCAACCGCTTCGTCGTCGGCTACGGGCTCGACTTTGGAGAGCGCTACAGGAACCTCCCGGACATCTGCACGTTACCCGAAGACGCACACGAGGGTTGATAAGAAGCCATCGGTTTCACGCAGCATCGTTGCCATCCTGGCCGGTTATGCCGAATTTGCCGTGATGGTCCTGCTCATGTTTCGTGTCACCGAGCGTGACCCGCATGCGCCACAGCCTCTCCCGTTTATGGCAGGGATGATCTTGTTCGGCATGATCGCCGCCACTATCGCCGGCGTGATAGCCAGCAAGATCGCAGGCTATGCGCGCCTTGCCCACTCTCTCGCGATCACGTTACTGATAGCGCTTGGAGCAATCGTTTCACTCGCCCTGGACTCCCGGCACGGAGCCATCTGGACACAGGTAGCAACGCTTTTCTTCATCGCACCGAGTGCGCTGTTCTATTCCTGTTGTAAAGACAGTTGACACGAATACGTTCACAGTTCGGAACCCTGTGCGGGAAGCTCTGGACAACAAAGCCGAGAAGGATACAATAAGCGACGGAATGACGACTGTCTCTACCCTTCCTATTTCAATCCCTGCCACAATCGGCCCTGTAGAAACCACTCCATTTGCGACACCGCAGTCGGTCGCGGCCATGATCGACCACACTCTCCTGAAGCCTGACGGGACCCGCGCACAAGTGGAGCAGTTGTGTCTTGAGGCAGTCCAGCACCGTTTCGCCTGCGTGTTTGTCAATCCCACGTGGGTCCCCTTTGCCGTGAGTCTCACACGCGGGACGGCGGTAAGGATCGGGGCTCCGGTGGGCTTTCCCCTCGGCGCCAACTTGACCGCCACCAAACGCGCTGAAGCCGAGGACTTGTTGCGCGTAGGTGCGCATGAATTGGACATGGTGCTCAATATCGGAGCGCTCAAGTCAGGCGACCGTAAATTGGTCCGAAACGACATCTTCGCTGTAGCGGAGATGGCGCACAGCGCAGGAGCAATTCTTAAAGTAATACTTGAAGCTTGTCTGCTCACTCTTGAAGAGAAGATCGTCGCATGCGAGCTCTCAGTGGCGGCAGGTGCAGATTTTGTGAAGACGAGTACCGGATTTTCAACCGGCGGAGCCACAGTGGATGACATTGCCCTGATGCGCGGGGTCGTCGGAAACCGCGCCGGCGTCAAAGCATCCGGCGGCATACGTTCAGGCAAAGATGCACTCGCAGCGATTGAAGCCGGCGCCAACCGGATCGGGACGAGTGCAGGAATCCAGATTCTGCAGGACCTCGGGGCATAACACTCTTCCCTGTCAGAGCTGTTCCAATCGATAAAGTTGCGCGGTGTGCCGGATCGAAGCACACATTGCCATCAAGACCATCACCGCCGCCCCGATGCTCCCCCCAAGGTCGAAGAGCAGGTATTCATGCCCGAGCAGATGCACGTGCGGATTCCCCATGAGTTTTATATTTCCCACGATGAGCAGGATGCGGATCTCAGTCGGCCCAAAGAGTCCATGCGAGAGGTGAAAGGCACCAAGACAATAAGTCGTGAGAAAGCTCTCGATCGACACCAGCAGAAATGCGACGAGCATGGCAATCGCGACCTGCCAGTGTACGAAGCCGGAGTAGGCCAGTCCGGTCATCAACGCAGTTGCTCCGAAGGCGTCGATGATGTGGTCCACATAGAAGCCATAACGCGGACGCTGCTGGTTCCGCACCCGCGCCAGCGTGCCGTCAAGGCTGTCGCCGAACCAGTTCAGCACGATCAGTACGCACACGCCGATGAGCCAGTAACTGTTCCATCGACACAGGGCGTAGCCCACGCCCGCCAGGACCTGTGCGGCGAATCCGAGCAAGGTCAGATGGTCGGAATTGATCCATGCGGGGAGGCGATCCGCAGTCCACAACAAGATACGTTTCTCGGCGTTCGCGGTGATAGCCCGATGGATTCGTTTCGCGTTCTGAAAATCACTTACCGCAGTAGTAGCCACATTGCCTCCCATACTTATTGACTTCCCTCTCTTC
>CAWBVM010000019.1:0-80635 GCA_963792225.1 Terriglobales bacterium
GTTGCGAGCGCAACGAAGCAACCTTGCCTGAAACGCGCGTCAGCGCGTGGCTTCAGGCCCGGCGGAGTTGTTCCGTTCGACCGCTTCCTTGTGATTTGTCATTGCGACGAAGCGACTGCTCTTGACTTGTCATTGCGAGCGCAGCGACAGCAACCTTGCGGTTGCCCTAAACGCGCGTCAGCGCGTGGCTTCAGCCCCGGCGGAGCTGCCTCGTACCTCCGGTAGACCCCCGGCTTTAGCCGGGGGATTCCCACGTCCCACCACCGCGCCTTTATGCTCTGGGGCCCGCGTCAGCAAACACTTTTCCACACCCCAAAACACCACGCCTGTGGAAATTTCCTTCGCCCTGTGCAAATCCACCATTTTGGGCAGCAAAAAACCTGTCAATACCCCAACTTTGTGGAAATCTCCCTAATTTCCACAATCGAAAGTAGATATAAACTTCCCGTAATTCAGTATGAACTACCCCGAAGTTGCTAGAATTGTAAGTAGAAGATATCTTGAAAATAAAGCACGCCAACACGGCGTGCTTTCTCATTTTCAGCACCCTCTATCGTCCTGTCATCCCGACGCAGAAGGGATCGTCGACAGGCATTCACTCAAAACAAAGCACTTGCTCAGGGATCTCAGGGATTAGCCGGGATCAAGCCGACCTAAGTCACTGATTCCAAAGATTCACCCCCACCCGGGGGATACCCAGCCATGTGGAAAAGTCCGCCCCGCGGACACGAAACAGCAAACACAAGGTTGTGTCGCCGCGCTCGCAACGATAAGTGCGTCGCAGTCAGCCGCACCTGGAGTGGCGAATCAAGATCGGTACTCGGTAACAGCAGAGAACCCCTGTACTCTAAAAAAGCAGCAACTCTGCTTTCTAAAAGCGTCAGGGTCTAGCGAGGGGTCATGGAAACGAACCGGCCAGTAGTGATCAAACACATGCCAGCGCGATTGAGTCTTAGGAATGCCCGTAGTATTTATCGTGAGATCCTGCCGTTTCTTTCGGAGGACCATCCTCAAATCGTGTTCGATCTCACTCTTGTTGAGCAGATGGACTCAGCCGGAGTAGAGATGCTGCTGGAATGCATGACAAGGTGCATGAAGAACGATGGAGACCTGAAACTATCAGGCCTCAGTCCTCATTCGGCAACCGTCCTTGAATTGACGCGAACCGACCGGGTGTTCGAAATCTACGAGACCAGTACCGACGCTGTACGGAGCTTTGCCAGCTTTATGCCGGCTTCCAGAAGAAAACCAGAAAGCCTGGTCGCATAGCCTCGATTCCTATAGGAAGCAAGTAAATCGCAATCGCGTCAACGTTTCTTTGCGTTTTGGACGTTTTTCGCTTGTGCCTTTCTTTCCGCCCACCGCTTCTTCATCTGTCTGGAAAGCCGTTTGCGCTCGGCCTGACTCATGCTGCGACGGCCCCTCTTCTTGGGTTGGGCCGTAGCTAGATTAGCCTTGCTATGCTCTGTCCTTATCGTGGAACCAGAAGAATCTAGAGCAGCAATTGCTTTGTCGATGCGATTGCGCTCCGCTCGAAGCTGTTCGATGATGCGTTCAATTTCCATAGGAAATAGAATACATGCACATTCGCAATTCTGCTAAGTGAGGACAAAAAGTGGAGTTGGCTATATAGACGTAAGAAACAAGCTCTTGGGATTCATAGATATATTCTTACCAAAATGAATTTTCCGTAATAGCTGAGGAACCCGATCTTTGGAAATGTCTCTTTGGACCTGCGAAATTGCGCAACATTTCTGAGCTACCGAAACACAGCGATGCAAACAATGGTCACTAGGATTGCAAAGGCTAGAATGATCACTGCTTTCAGTGCTTCGTCAGGAGTCATCGACGTGAGCTTTCTTGATGTAGTTTGTTTGAACATGTCGCGCACGTGTGGCGGTGTTTCTATCGACATGAGACCCAGGCACTCCTTAACTTGCATCCTTTCTCAATGCACCTTAAGCCCCAGTTAAGTCTAAGTAGAAGAACACCGCAGCACTGAACCTCTCCGACGTTCAGCCCTGTTGCTTAAGGTTCAGTTAATGATCTGCATGCTTACAATCGAAGTGACGGATGCAGGCCCACCCTAGATGAAGCTGCTTGTTGTGGAAGATGAGATACGCCTCGCTGAGAACATCAGGAAAGGCTTCACTACGTTGGCCGGTTTCGCTGTTGATCTGGCTTTCAATGGAGAAGATGGACTTCATCTTGGAAGTGAATACAAGTACGACGTAATCGTGCTTGACTTAATGTTGCCTAAGATGAATGGGACGGTACTGCTTCGTAGCTTGCGAGCGAGCAAGGTCAGTACTCCGGTGTTGGTGCTGACGGCCGTGGAGGATAAGACCTCCGTGGTCCATCTCCTTGAGTCCGGGGCGGACGACTATCTCGGTAAACCGTTTGATATGGGCGAACTCATTGCCCGGGTGAAGGCCTTGGTCCGACGGAGTCTCGGGCACGCTACTTCTGTGTTGACAGCAGGAGATCTTGAGTTGGATATGAATAGCCGGTCGGTAAAAAGAGGGGGTGTCCCTCTGAACTTACGTGCAATGGAATATAGGGTCCTGGAATATCTCCTGTCACATACGGAAACCGTGATCTCAAAGGCTGAACTTCTCGAACATCTTTATGACTACAACTGGGAGAAGTTCAGCAACGTTATTGAGGTATACATCTCAGGACTTCGCAGCAAGATCGATCGCGGTAATATGCCGAAGTTGATCCACACTGTCCGCGGCCACGGTTATGTAATTCGGGCAGATACAGAATGAGTCGAAGGTCTTTGCGCATCCGCATCGTTGTTCTATTGCTGACAGCACACGCTATTATCGCGGCCTGCTGCATTATTGGAACTCTCTTGTACATGCGCAGGCAGGTCAGGGCGGCGTTCGATTCTGAACTCATTAGCCGAATGGCCGCTACTCTGGCACAGATACATCCGGCGGATGAAAAGTTGGGAGGGATCGACTTTGACGAGCAACAACCAGCAACCCGTCAACCAGGAGACTTATTTTTTGTAGAAGCTTCTAACGGTTCCAGGGTCGCTGGTTCATCCACATGGATTACCGTTGCGCAGCGCACTAAAAACGACAAGCGTGGATTTGATTTTTGGTGGCAAGGACAGCACTATCGTGGAGGCGCCTGGATCAACATCAGAGTTCCTGATCAGGAGGACCAGAGCCCACGTGCCGCACTGAATGTGAGTGTCTACTATGCGATGCCTACAACTCGGAGCGATCAGGCCCTTGTTCACGTTGCAGAGATCGCAACTTTGATCGCGATCGGGGTCCTTGTCCTTTCCTGGTTTGTAGCACTATGGGCTGTGTCTTCCGGACTTCGCCCTCTTGTCAGGCTTGCGGACGAGGCAGGTCACATAGATGTTGATCGCTGGAGCTTCCAGGCCGATGCCACTGCCTTCGAGACTCCGGAACTTGCCTCGCTGGCCCAATCCCTAACGCACTTGGTCGATCGCTTAAAGGCCGCATTCGAACGCGAAAGGCAGTTCGTAGGAGATGCGGCGCACGAGCTCAAGACCACAGTTGCCATCCAGAAATCTACCCTGCAGTTGGCTGACCGTGACAATTTGCATGCCGCAGAATATCGTGACGCCATAACGGTGGCTTTGGAGGACACTGCTCGAACCGAAGCGTTGATTGCCAGCATGCTGCAATTGGCTCGCCTGGAAGGCAGCGAAGCGATATCAGCAGAAAGAGCCGCTGTCTCGCAGCTTAGGAGTTCTCTCATTCCCGCCATTGCGGAATTCAAAAGTTGGAGTGCACTTACAAAGATCAGCATCTCTTTGCAGGGCGATCCCGACGTGAACGTTCGCGGACGGGCGGATGAGTTATTGATGATTTGGCGCAACTTGATCGAGAATGCAATTCAGCATAGCCCGCCCAACTCTACGATACAAATCTCCATCACTTCCCTGGCGGAATGTGTCCAGGTGATTGTGCAGGACAACGGAGATGGCATTTCGCCTGGAGACTTGCCGCATATCTTTGAACGCTTTTTCCGGACAGACACATCTCGGTCGCGACTAAGTGGAGGCTTTGGGCTGGGTCTGTCGATCGCCAAGAGACTTGTGGAGCAACTTGGCGGAACTGTTGATATCACTAGTAGCCCCGAAAGTGGAACACGTGCGAAGGTTTGTCTGCAGCGGTCATTGAATCCCGCTGAGCTGATGCATTGGCTCCAGCAGTCAGCTGATGGATAGAAGTTAAGCACCGTCTAATGTTTATGAGTCTAAATTCGACATATTCGAAATAGTGGCTCCATGAAAGGTTGACGGTCCAATGAAAAGCTCTAAGGCACTCGTAGGCGCTGGTATTATGCTGCTGTTCGCTGGCAGTGCATACGGACAAGAAAAGCGTATAGATAAATCTGAGTTACCTTCGGCAGTCCAAAAGACAGTGGAAGAGCAAAGTAAGGGGGCAACTGTTCTTGGCTTTGCAAAAGAAATGGAGAATGGAAAGCCATACTATGAGGCCCAGCTTAGGATCAATGGCCATACTAAAGATGTGAGTATGGATGCCGACGGGAATATAGCAGAGATCGAGGAGGAGGTCTCAATGGACGCGCTCCCGCTTGCAGTCCGCGACAGTTTGCAGGCAAGGGCCGAGACCGGGACTCTCAAGAAAGTGGAGTCCCTCACGAAACACGGAACTCTGGTTGCTTATGAAGCGCAGGTATTCAAGGCTGGAAAGCACTCTGAGATCCAGGTTGGTCCGTCAGGCGAAGTGCTACGGCACCCTGAATAGGCACTTGAACCTAAACAAATAACGTGGATCTCAACACTCGCCACGGCATGTGGTGATGCCGTCGTCGTCGTCGGCAATTGCAGACGAGGAGGTGAGTTTGTTGTTGGTTGGCACCCCTTCCCACATTTAAGGCGATAGTTGAATCAAGCGAGACGCAAACTCGCTCGATAAGATTTTCGTTTATGCGATTCCTGGTGCAGCAGTGGGTGCTATGGGGCGGAGTTTGTCGTCGTGCTAACCTCTTTCTTTGTCGACCGACTCCGTCGGCGATGAATGGGCAATAGCCCCTGGAGTAGTATCGAATGAAATTTCCTATCAAACGCGTGAGCGTTTCGCTCGCGTACGCTGCATACGCATTCATAGCTCTGCCGTTAACGGTCGCTTATGCACAAGAGGCGACTACGCAAGCCGTAGCAGCGCAAGAGAATCACGGCATAGATGTCGCTAGTATGGACCGCTCGGTGAAGCCGGGTGACAATTTTTATGAATACGCCAATGGCAGCTGGATCAAGCGCACCGAACTTCCCCCCGACCGCGGCGCAATCGGTGTTTTTACGACCCTCGCTGATTTGAGTGATAAACGTACGTCCGCGCTGATTGACGAAATCGCGAAGTCCAACGCGCCATCGGGCTCTGGCAACCGCAAGATCGCCGATCTCTACAATTCCTACATGGACGAAGCAGGCATCGAGTCCGCAGGGTTAGCACCATTGCGTCCGCACCTAGATGCTATCCGGTCCATTCAAAACAAACGTGGCCTGGCGCGTGCGTTGGGCGAGACCCTTCGGGCCGATGTGGACGCACTTAACAACACCAACTTCCATACCCCAAACCTCTTCGGGCTATGGGTTGCTCCCGGCTTCAACGACTCAGAGCACTATGCGGCTTATCTGTTGCAGGGAGGGCTGCAACTACCCGATCGCGAATACTATTTGTCAGACAGCGCTCGAATGCACGACATTCGCACGAAATATCAGGCACACATCTCATCGATGCTCAAGCTTGCAGGATTCACCGACACGGACGCACGCGCCGCACACATCGTGGAACTGGAACATGCGATCGCGGAAAAGCACCTGAGTCTTGCCGAAAGCCAAGACATTCAAAAGGCCAACAATACATGGACACAGAGTGACTTCGCCAAAAAAGCCCCGGGCCTGGACTGGAAAGAATACTTCGCAGGAGCCGGCCTAAGTAAGCAGGCACAGTTCACGGTGTGGCAACCATCGGCGTTCATGGCGGAGTCTACTCTTGTTGCTTCGACCCCTTTAGATGTATGGAAAGATTGGCTTGCCTATCACCTGGTTGAAACTTATGGGGGCGTCCTGCCAAAGGCGATTGCCAGCGAGCGCTTCGCGTTTTTCGGCGAAACACTCTCAGGCACGCCGCAACAGCGTCCGCGGTGGCAACGCGGAGTATCGGTTGTAAACGGCCTACTTGGGGACTCCGTCGGACAAATTTACGCACAACGCTACTTCTCGCCCGAAGCTAAAGAGCAGGCACAGGCGATGGTTACGAACATCATAGCCGCCTTCCGGAAGCGTATCGCAGCGCTTACATGGATGGATCCGGCCACGAAGGCCGAGGCGCAGGCGAAACTCACCACTCTCTACGTCGGCGTCGGCTACCCCGAGACCTGGCACGACTACTCGGCATATGAAGTCAAAGCGAACGACATGTTCGGAAACCTCTGGCGCGGTAACTTGTTCTATTACCACCGCGACGTTAGGCGGCTGGGTACAAGAGTTGATCGCAAGGAATGGTCCATGACCCCACAGACGGTAAATGCCGTGAACTTGCCACTTCAAAACGCCCTCAACTTCCCCGCTGCTATCCTGCAGCCACCCTTCTTCGACCCAAAGGCTCCTGCTGCAGCCAATTGTGGAGCCATCGGTTCTATCATTGGCCATGAGATCAGCCATACGTTCGATACTGAAGGCGCTGCATTCGATTCCAAGGGTAGATTGCGCAATTGGTGGACTGCCGCCGATCTGACACACTTCAACGCTGCGACTGCGCAACTCGCAGCCCAATACGATACCTACAGGCCATTTCCTGATCTAGCGCTGAACGGCAAACAGACCCTTGCGGAGAATATCGCGGATGTCGCCGGCCTCTCCGCCGCATACGACGGCTATCGTGCATCGCTGCAAGGCAAGACCGTGCCGGCTGAGGAGGGATTTTCCGGGGATCAACAATACTTTATTTCCTATGCACAAAGCCGCGGGTCCAAAACGCGGGAAGCGTCTCTCCGGCGGCAAGTATTGACAGACCCGCATTCCCCCTCGGAGTACAGGGCAGATACAGTGCGTAATATCGATGCATGGTACCAGGCCTTTGACGTGAAGCCGGGAGAGAAGCTCTTCCTGGCACCCCCAGACCGCGTTCGCATTTGGTAGTTCCCGTCCCATATATCAGGCGGGACCGTGCCCTACGGTCCCGCAACTTTCTATGAAAACAGCCGCCCTTCAGCACCACATTCGGTGTAGCGGACTTGCTTTCGCACTGTCTTTTTCATAAGCTTCCACTGCAAAAAAGGAGGCCCCATGAAATGGAATGTATGGTTTCTTATCGTGGCGTTGTGCTTGACTGCAACTCAGCCAATAGGAGCGCAAGCGCATCCCCAACACACGAAGGCCGCAGCAAAGCAGCATGCCGAGAAGAATGCGTTTACCCCAGATGATGTGAAGTACGGGCCAGGACCTGCGATGATTCCGGCGGGAGCGCAACTCGCAGTCTTGGAGGGCAATCCGATGGGCGTCGGTGCGTATGTCGCTAGACTCAAAATCCCTGACGGATACAAAGTCGCCCCCCACTGGCATCCGAAGCGTGAGAACGTAACAGTGCTCTCTGGCGAGTTGAAGCTGGGGATGGGTGATAGTTTTGACGAATCTAAAATGACGAGCTTACCTGCGGGAAGTTTCGGGTTCCTCGACCCAAGCATGCATCACTATGCAATGGCAAAGGGAGAGACGGTGATCCAACTGCACGGAATGGGACCGATGAAGTTCAATTACGTGAACCCAAAGGACAATCCCGCTCTAGCTGCAAAATAGCTCCCACGAAAGGATGAGACCGGGCGAGGGCCCGGTCCGTTCGCGATCGAGATGTGCACAGAAGTTATTTCTGCTTGGCGATTATCTGCCCCTTGATTTTCTTGTAAGTCGCGGCAGGCACGATCTTCTTTTGCACCAGTTCGCTCTTGGCCTTATACGGACGTCCATCGATGATTTTCTGCGCGTAAGCGTCCCCGACTCCGCTTAATTTCATCAGCTCATCTTTACTGGCGCTGTTGATGTCCACAAGATCAGCGCTCGGCGTTGCATTGGCGTCTGGGTTCGCCTTTGCCGCAGCCTTCTGACTTGCGCTATTTTTCGCAGGAGCTGTCTTAGTAGCTGTTTGAGCGGCAAAAGTGGAGACAGCAAGCAACGCCATTGCCGCACACAGTGATACTTTTCTTAGCAATCCAATTCTCATACAACCCTCCTGAGCGTAAGCCGCTCAAGCCGTGAGATTGTTTGCCGAAGTGAGCAGGTTGCTTGTGATGTCGTACAGTAAGGAGCGGCCGGATTAAGAGTTAATTCGTAATTCTGTATTATTTGGACATGCTCCATGAACTGGGAAAGCTTTCCTTTGAGTGCATAGATTGGGCTGCTGTGAAGCCAACGACCCGCGCCGGAGAGACCGGAGTTGCGACTTGGCGCGAGTTCACGGCAGGATCCGTGCGGTGTCGAAGAGTTGACTATAGCAGCGGCTACTTTGCCGACCACTGGTGTTCGCGTGGGCATGTTTTGTTTGTGCTCTCCGGAGAACTCGTGGTCGAGCTACAGGACGGGCGCAGTTTCACACTGGTGCCCGGGAATATGTACTGCGTGGGCGATGATATGGAGCCACACAGATCGCACACAGATGTGGGAGCAGAGTTGTTCATCGTGGATTAGGCGATGGCCCAATCTCGGAAGACAAAGCCGACATCAACCTAGCTGGCGAATTCTGTGATGGCTATGCCTTGAATCCAGCATCTCCTCCGAGTAGTGGTCGCCTTGCCGAGCACATCATGCTGAGGCAGTTCTCCGTACCTAGCACAATCGCATGCATCTACTCGCGATCAGTTGCAGTTATGCAGGGAACAACGTCTTACGCCACCGTTGCATCCTGTTAACTACTAATCGTAGGAATTTTTGCGGCATACATCCGTCAATTCGTTTTGCGTTATCAAGACAGCATACATAAGCACAATTGCTTGATCGGAACATCGGAACGTTGGCTATCGACGTTCACAGGCTCCAATCCTGCCGAAGGGAATGCAATCCACTTGAGAGTTCACCTTGTCAATCCAAGCGACAGTTCATTCGGGACCGCTGTCATTACACCACGGTGGCTCTTTGTGCTTGCGGCTGCGACTCCGGCCGAGGTGGGCGACCCAGTTCTCTGCGATGAAACCCTGACCCATTTTGATCCCCAAACCGTTCAATCAGGCGACATCGTTGGTATCGGAATCCATACTGGAAACGCTCTTCGTGGATACGCGCTCGGGTGCGAGCTTAGGGAGCGCGGCGCTTGGGTCATTTTCGGCGGTATTCATGCAACGTTGTATCCAAATGAAGTATTCGAACGCGGCGGAGCCCACGCAGTCGTCCGCGGCGACGGAGACATAGTCTGGGCGCACGCAATTGCGGACTGCATCAACGGTATACCGCAACGGGTCTACGATGGTGGACGTGTTGAGGCTGACTCCTTCAAAGCCGCCCGCTGGGATTTGCTTCCACCCAACAGCTATATGTGGGGTTCCGTGCAGACTGTTCGGGGCTGCCCCAAGCACTGTTCCTTCTGCTCCGTCTGGCGCACCGACGGACAGCGGCCCCGGCAGCGGGCTACTCGCGCCGTCATCGAAGAGATTGTCGAACTCCGCCGCCGAGGTTTCCGTTTCATAGCGCTTGCTGACGATAACTTTTATCCCGTCTCCTTGACCGATTTGCAACTCGCGGAAAAACAGGGCAACCAGGCACGCATCGCGGAACTTAGCGCCATCCGCACTGAAAGATTTGCGCTTATGGAAGGTCTCGCACAACTCCCTGCTGACATGGTGTTTTTCACCCAAATCACCATGGAGGCAGCTGAGGACCCTAAGTTTCTGGATGCCATGCGTAATGCAAAGATCAAAGGCGCGCTGGTCGGCGTGGAAGCCGTCACCAAAGAAGGACTCAAGGCGGTTTACAAGGACTTCAACTACTCCGGCGCTCGACTTGCGGAACAATTGCAACGCTTTCGCGAACACGGGGTGCACGTGCTCGGCTCCTTCATCTTCGGACTACCGAGCGACCGGCCGGACACTTTCAAGGCGACCTTGGATCTTGCGGTAGACGCCGATTTGACCTTCGCACAGTTTGTAATGCTCACGCCATTTCCTGGCACCGTTGATTTCGAACGTTGGGAAAAGGAGCAAGGCGCTGAACCTAAGAAAATTGCCGGTGTGCCCGTCACACGCTATTGGCTCATTCCTCCACATCAACGTCCCAAGATGTTCATGCCACATCCGAGTATGACATCCGCGGATATGCGCAGCCGCACACAAGGTGTATGGGACAGCTTCTACAGCCTGCGTGCCATCTGGAAGCGTTCCCGCTGCGCCACTTCCCTGCGGGCCCGATTGGCCTTTCTACTTATTTCCAAGCTGTATCGTCAGATGTACGCCACCACGGGCATCGCAACTGACAGTGCCAGAAGATCCAATGCGGGTGTCTGGGCCAGAAGGCTTGCAAAACCATGCCGCAAACTTTTTCAGGCAAAGGCGATGCCTGACCTAGAGGTTCCATCATCCTTTCGTCTCTTGACTGAACCAGCAACACCATTCCAAGTTCTGAGATAGTTGGAGCGGTTTCTCTCACCTGAAGTGCGAACCCTTGTCAGATGTAAGCTGCGACTTCAGGTAAGCGTAATCAGCCGCGTCATGATGACGACTAGAGAACGAGTGGCGGCATCTACATCTGCCATGCGGCTGTTTTTGGCGAATTGGCGCAATTGTGTGAAATTGTTCGGCACAGTCGTCATTGCTGTGTTGATGGTTGGCGTGGCAGTGCTTGCATCGCATTGGCCCTTCACGAAGAAAAAGATTGCTGAATCACTGAATAAAACTTTCCACGGACAAACAGAAATTCAGAGTTTTCGACCAACCTATTTTCCGCACCCAGGATGCGTTGCGGAGAACGTAGCTGTGCGCGGTAGAGATGTTAGTGGTGCGCCGCTGCTAATCACAGCGAGCAGGGTAACGATGGCAGGTAGCTATTCAGACTTCTTTCGCAGATCAAAGCGCATTGAGCTGTTGCAGGCGGACACGTTGCGAGTGCACTTAGTTCGTATCCGAACAGCGCATGACGATGTGCACGACAATTCCATAATGGATTCCTTGGAGATCGGAAACCTCCGAACACCTGGCGCACGACTTGAGATTCTGAGAAGAAACGGTGCTGCAGTGATGATTGCGGTACGCGACTTAGACATTCAAAACGTTAATGGGATGAACGCATCCAAATTCCATGTAGTCGTCGAGATACCCAAGCTTGGCGGCTTAGTAGAAGCTAATGGACAGTTCGGCCCCGTCACCAAAGAGACAGGTAAGAGTCCTCTTTCGGGAGATTTCAAATTGCAGGGTGGCGAATTGCAATTTCTCCAAGGGGTTGCCGGTAAGGTCGATTCCGTAGGAAACTTCAGAGGCTTGTTAGAGGACCTCTCGGTAGACGGGGCAGTCGAGAGTCCCAATTTTGAAGCGGCGCACGCCGGGCACCCCATTAAGGTGCAGGCGAACTTCCAAGCCCACGTTAACGCAACGAATGGAAACGTTGCGCTCGATCGCGTAGACACAACTTTTCTAGGGTCAACGCTCAACGCCAAGGGAATCATCGCGGGCACTCCGAAGAATTCCGCGGCTAAGACGGCTAACATTTCTATCGATTCTGATACTGGGCGTATACAAGACCTATTGTGGATGTTTACGAAAGGCCTACTTCCCGCCATGAATGGGCGCGTGACATTTCGTGGCAGAGCCCTCTTGCCACCCGAGCACCGAAAGTTTATCGAGCGAGTGCAATTCGAAGCGCAATTTGGAATTGGATCGAGTACATTTAACAATCCCATGACGCAGCACAACGTCGACAAGCTAAGCGAGAGAGCGCGAGGCGAGACGAATCGCGATGATGACCCGCAGCGTGTGATCTCAAATCTGAGGGGGCGTGTACTGCTACGCAACGGAGTGGCGACGTTTACCAATTTGACTTTCGATGTTCCCGGTGCATCCGCAGACCTACATGGGACCTACAGCCTGCTTAGCAAGCGCGTTGACTTGCGCGGAATGCTGGCCATGAAGTCTGAACTCTCTGAGGCGACGAAAGGGCTCAAGTCTTTCTTTCTCGAGGCGCTTGATCCGTTCTTCAAGCGGAAACATGCGGGAGCCGTAGTCCCGGTCGCAATAACCGGTTTTTATCCCCATCCGAAGTTCAGCGTAAGTCTGAAAAAGAAGAAGTAGTCGACCAGACCAGAATGGTAGGGCAAAGCGTCCAGCACACCCACCGCGAGCACCGGGGCACCCAGAGACCGGCAGAGAGCGACCTTCCGGACGCTCTCTGGTGCTCGCCAATTTACCTATTGCCCCTGTAGTAGCCGCCGCTGTTGCCGCGGTAGCCATACTGATTGGATGGATAGTAGCGGTCTTGCCCTTGGTATTCGTTGCTGTTGCCCCCAGAATATCCGTTGGGGCCGTAGTAACCGTCGTTGCCATAGTAGTTGTTGTATTCGCTTTGTCGACGATGGCGGTCAATTACGTATCCTGTTGTCGCTCCTGCTGCTCCGCCGATGAGAGCACCCTTCTTACCAGCGACCTTGCCGCCGATAACCGCTCCTGCGATGGTGGTGCCTCCGATGATGGCTGCACTCTTCCATGCATCGCTGCTCTGCGCCGCGGCCGGTGTTGCTGTTGAGACGGATAGTGCTCCAGCGATACTAAGAAGGCTAGCGTAGCGAACGAACTTGCTTTTGAAGAACGCGATCATGGGACGACCTCCTACGGTGTTACCTAGGGTAGGAACCCACGGTTCGAGTGACTGTTGCAACGCAAGTGTAAAGAAGTGTCATAGTGCGCATCCACATGGACATTCCCAGACTGTACTCGCTCAACGGGGCGCAGTAGATGGGGACCCCACGTAGGACAGCAGATGCACACGAAGACCCAATTTCAGTCGCTACAATTGTTGAACTGACGCGAAACGCTGAATGACATTTACGGAAGTCGAGGCTGTGCAGAGCGTTCGGATCACACCTTACCGGTAGGTTAGGGAGATGTTGTCAGCCCAGAGGGAGTAGTTAGTGGACGTGTTGTTGGTGTCAAGTTGAACGGCGACATTCAACTCAGCGCCTCCTGAACCAAATGTGTTGAAGTAGCGGTTCACATAACCTTTGTGTCCATCGAGTGTGATTGCGACGAAATGTGTGCTCGCTCCAGCACGCTCGACTTCAATCGTGACGTGATGCCAAGTATATGCCGACGGCGCTGGACATCTAATACCGGTCGGTACCCAGTGATGCCCTGCAGTATCCCAGACGTCCCACTGACCATTACCGCGAACGTTGCACTCGGTGCCGAAGATGTATTTTCTGCCACTTACGGACTGGTTAATGTCGAACTCAAGTGCCTGCGGAGCGGATGGGTTAGTGAGATAGAAATCTAAGTCGTAGACAAAGTGCGCTGACCCGGGACGGGCTCCGAGCTGTTTCCACCAAAGCGCGCTCGAGTAGGGATGATGCCCACCGATCCAGAACTCGGCGGATTGCCCGTCAAGGCTGGGTGAACTGCGGTGTTGAGTCATGGAGTAGGGCACGGGAACACCACGACCGCCGGGCCCCGCGCAGGCACCGCAATTCTGCCATCCGCCCAATTGGTTGATGTTGTTGATCGCGTTACCACTCATGGGAACGGGAGCAGGAGGCGGAGTAGACGAGGATGGAGTAGGAGCGGTGGAAGGAACCGGAGCAGGGGTTCCTGAGACATTCACGGGGGTGGTTCCCTGGGTGGCAACGGTCGCAATCGATGCATGCTCGACGATGCTGGGATTGCCACAAGAGGAAGTTGCCAAAGCTATTAATCCGAACAGCGCGACAAGGAACGCCCTGCACATATATTGTGATCCGTCCTGTTGTAGGTTGCTTAGCAGTACCCTACTTAGGCATCTACTCTGCCTCAACCCTAAATCCTTTGTCCGTATATATTTGGATACCTAAGTAGTACTCCATAGCTACGGTCTAGGAAGAGCAGTTGGATCTTGCTGATCATTCGCTGATCTGCGAACTCCGTGTAGGTAAACAACTTGCCTAACTGAGAGTTGCTGAATTGGGGTGAGCTGATGGACGGGTACTCAGGCCTCCTTAGTTCGAGGGGCTCGCTAAATCTCAACGATCACCCGCGAGATTGCTAAACCAACAAAATGAATGGTGTTCGTTCAGTGGCCGAGGATTTCGGGTGGAAGTGGAATTCAGTTACGATGTGTTGCGGTCCGAGGAGACAACACAGATGAGCCGAACGATGCGCGGTATGGGTGCGAGCCGGGGATCTGCCCGCCGATATTGGTGGCTACTCCTCTTAGCCACCTTCGGCCTGGTAGCTCAACTGCCAGCACAGACAACTGACGGAACTAGAAAAGGTACTGTTGAACTTACATCCAGATTGGGACGCCAACTATTCGCGCTGCCGGACGACCAGGGTGTCATTGATGCTCGAAACAGCCTCGCAGCCGACCCGAAGAGCGTCGACCTAGTACTCAAGCTTTCGAAAGCGCAGGCAGCGCGGCGGCAATACCGGGAGGCGGTAGTAACTTGCACCCAAGGATTGATGTTTGCGCCAGGAAGTGCGGATCTATACCTTGAACGAGGCCATCGGGAGCTGGGGCTGCGGGAGTTCAAGCTCGCCATGAAAGATCTAGAACAGGCGACGCGGCTCGCTCCAGAGATGTTGGATGCTCATTACCACCTGGGCCTGGCACACTACTTTCTAGGTGAGTTCAAGGAGGCTGCAGTTTCGTTCGACCGAGCACGAGGGTTGTCTAAGAGCGACGACAGCCTGATCGATTGTACGAACTGGCTTTATGTTTCACTGCGTCGGGCCAACAACGACCAGATGGCCTCGCGAGTGTTGGCACGCATCACGCCCGAAGTGAAGAATACCGAGCCACATCTGTATTTCTATCTGCGTCTCCTGCATTTCTACCAAGGGCTGCTTGCGGAGAGAGCTCTACTGCCGCCACCGCCTGATGGTAAGGCGGATGTTGAAGGCGAGCTCAGTTTCGATACGGTGAACTATGGGGTTGGCAACTGGCACCTCTATCATAACGACCGCTCCGGTGCGATCGTTTTCTTCAGAGATGCGGTGAAGGGTGAGGCGTGGAACTCGTGGGGATTTATCGGGTCCGAGATTGAGCTTGCCCGTACCAGCAACCAGTGACAGAAGTTGCTCGTGCAGCTTCAGGCACCCAAGAGCGCAGCAATCTTGCAAAATTGCTTTTATTGCTGGAGTCCAGGGTTGTTAAACACAAGCGCGCTTATACGTAGCAATCCTCAAGAGCGCCTTCGTGGCAGCAAGCCTCTGGCGAGCAGGCCTGGGTCTCAGTATCGTCAAGAATCTTGTTGAAGCACAGAGAGGACACGTTGAGCTCGGAACGATGACTTAGGAGTTTCCCTCTGCTTTGCTCTTCCCCTCATAGGTGAAAGGAAGAGGAACTTCGAGCGCATCCAGCTAGATTAAAAAGGTATTTGGTAGCGCTAACGGGAATCGAACCCGTGTTTTAAGATTGAGAATCTCACGTCCTAACCCCTAGACGATAGCGCCACTCTCAATGAATCCAATTTTAGCAAAAGCTCTTGGGAAGGCCTAAATACCGAGCTTCTTCACTTCGTCGTTGTAATATTTCCGGTAGAGGATGTCCCACTCGGCGGAGCCTTCGGGGATGGTGCGGCGCTGTGACTCGATCTTCTGCTTCGCGGCTTTATCGATCTTCTCTTCTTCGTTCAGCAGCGTCTCGAGGATCTCGCGCGCCTTTTGGCGGATCGTGAGCGGGTCTTCGATGAACTCGACCTCGTCTATCTTGATCGCCGTCTCCGCTGCCCGAGCCAGCTTGTTCAGCTTGTCGCGACTGACTCTCATATCACTGCCTTGTATTTCTGCACGAGCTGCAGTTTGACCTTCTTGAACATTTCCTGGTAACTCGCACCGGTCTGGCGCATTTCATCAGAATAGGCCTCAAGAATCAGGCGCACTTCATCGTTGATGCGGTCTTCGATCGAAAGCTCCTCGATCAAGTTGTTCGCAATCCGGTCAGCAACAAGATTCTGCTTTGAAGTCTCGATCATCTCGGCCTGGACGAGCCTTTTCGTCAGCTCGCGGCCTAGATACGAGACATATTCCTTGGAGAAAATCATCTTTCTTGAGTAAGAGTTGAGTGTAGCACAAGACATTTGGGATCGATCGATTTGTGATTCGGCGATTTCGCCGTTAGCAATGCTCCGCCGGAATTACAAACCGACAACTGCCTAAATTCTGACCAACTCTTCTTGCTCTCTGCCGGTGACGACGGCCTTGCCCTTCTCGATCAAGACATTGACTTCGCTTCGGACGCCGAAGTCTCCTGTGAGGTAGATGCCCGGTTCGATGGAGAAGCAGGTGTTCGGGATAATCAAGCGATCATCCTTCGTTTCGACGTTGTCGATGTTGGCGCCATTACCGTGGACGTCGCTGCTGCCGATAGAGTGGCCGGTGCGGTGGAAGAATTGGTCCGCATATCCTTTACTGCGGATGTGGCCGCGTGCGGCATCATCCACCTCACATCCAGAGATCTTCTTCTGGGCGTCGAAGGCGGACTGAACCGTTTTCACAGCAGCTTTGCGCGCATCGCGCACGATCTCGAAAATCTCCTGGTGTCGAAGCGAGGGGGTGCCGACAACACCTGTCCAGGTGATGTCGTAATAGACGGAATTGCCTTCGAGCTTGCGTCCCCACATGTCGAGCAGGACGAAGTCACCTTCCCGGATCGGCAATGAGTTCGCAGAATCGGGGCTGTAGTGCGGATCAGCGCTGTGCGCATTTACGCCCACGATGGGGGGCTCGGTGGTCATCTTCTCGCGCATGAACGCTTCCTGGATGAACTGCGCGATCTCGTATTCGTGGGTACCGCCATTGCGTGCCCTGCGGCCGATCTCCTGGAAGGCCGCCGCCATGATCTGGTCCACCGAATCGCGTGCTGCGTAATGGCTCGCGATCTGAGCTTCTGTCCACATGGCCTCGAACCTTGATACGAGGTCGCCGGAGCTGACGATCGTCCGCCCAAAGCTGCGGACCAACTCGATCGTGCCCGCATCCACGAGTCCGATATAGGGAACCAGATTGTTCGGCGAATACTGCATGGCGATGGTCGGATAGTTCGCCGTCATTTCCTGAAGTGTCCGCTGCTGTTCTTGCCACGAAGAGTAGGAGCGCTTACCGCCCGGGAGCGTATCAAGGTGTCCGGATTCGATGTTGTGAACCAGCTTCTGCGGTTCACCCTGCGCGGGGATGAGATAGTACCAGCGACGTGTGACATGCAGGTGATCACTCAGCCCGAGAACGCTGTATGCGATGGGGTCACGATGGTGGTGGTCGTAGAAGAGCCAAGCATCGAGCCGGTTCTCTTGCAGCGCATTTTGGATGGCTTGAAGGTCCATGGGGAGATTATAGGGCTGGGTTTTCTGGCGTAGTATGTGCGGAACCGGTGGGAGATTATGGTGGGTACCCCCCTCCCCCAAGTCTCCGTAGATCACCGTAAGTCCCCGTAGATCACCGAACAATGCGGTTTTTATGAACCACAGGGACGGGCACACTGACCGTCCCGACCACCGCTAAGCTGGCGGTGCTTCGAGCCAGTTGGTTGTACAAAAGCAAAGAGCGTGCCCGAAGCACGCCCTTATTTCTATTGTCTCATTTTCAGAGTGGCTTTATACCGAATTAGGGTCGGATTCAATTTGCCGTGTTTTGTTGGTCTTACGCAGAAAAGTTACCTTCGTAACTATTGACAAGAGCTCCTGGAAAAGCGCTCGAAGCTATCACCTTTACAGACATTATTGTTGCTCGCGCAACGCGCTCTGGCCAATGATGCGGTCATATATCCAAAGGAGCAAGGCGGTGCCGACGCCGACCGCGGATACGGCGATCCAGATATACGCAGGTTTGTGTAGCACCTCTCCAAAATGATGGAGGAGGAAGCCGCCGAAGACACCGCCAATCAGCGATCCGATTCCAATCGGCAGGAATGCGAAGCCCATGAACGTGCCTTGCTGTCCTGGAGGCGCGAGCCGCGAGATGTAGTCGTAGTAGCGCGGGGACTGGGTGATCTCGCCAAGCGCGATCGCCACCAGGGTGGCAACTGCCATCCACACGCTCGGGTGGATCAGCAGCAGCAGCCATGCGAGGCCGGAGATCAACGTACCCAAGGTGATGGCACGAAATGCGGGTACTTTTTGCGACAGGAAGCTGACGACCATCTGCAATGCAATCACCGTGAGAGGTCCGGTGACGAGCAGCAGTTCGGTGTTTGCCTTGGGATCGACATAGTTGTGGATGTAGATCGGCAGAATGATGAACTCCTGCCAGTAAACGATCCAATAGCCGGAAAAGATCACGAGAAAAAGGATGAATCTCGGATTCGACATGACGGCGAGGAAATTTCTGGCAGCTTCTCCGAAGGTGGCGGTCTGGACCTCGCTCGAACGGCTGGGTTCCTTAAAGAAGATGAGGACCGCGAAGAACATGACGAGTACGCTGAGAGCGGCGATACGGAAGACGTTCTCGACGCTCATGTGCTGATGCACCCATGAAGCGACATAGGGGCCGGCAGCGCCACCAATGTTCACCAGGGTGTAATAGATGGAGTAGCCGATCGAGCGCACGTTTGGCTTGGAGGAGCGCGCAGTCGTGCCGACGACGCAAGGCTTGACCAGCGCGATACCCAACGCGGGGAGCATGACAAGAACCGTTACCAGTGCGGTAAGAGGCACGCTGCGGAGGAACGACATCCAGGGAGCACTGATCGATCCCAGCAGGAAGTAAGCACAACTCAAGATCAGATACGCGAGTGAAAGGGCCCGCCGGAAGCCGAGCCGGTCGGCGAGGGTCCCCCCGAATGCCGCCAGGAACCAGACCAATCCACCAAAGAGTCCGGTGAGGCTGGTGGCGCGCCCGATACCGAAATTCAAGGTTTCGTGCAGATATCGTGCGAGGGAAGCAAAGACGGCATAGTAAGAGAGCCGTTCGAAAAGCTCACTGATATTTGCCACCCAGAAGGGACGCTCGAACCCTGTACGAATCTCCTGAAAGCGCTCGGAAATGTTCAAACGCAACTCCTGACAAAAGGCATTGAAATGGCGGCAGATGCAGGGATGCTTGCCGTGTGCGAATTCTAACTGATGCTGCTCTTGCTTGACCGAAGCGACCGGGACGAAACGCATGTGGCTGATAGACTAATGCGCAGTGAATCCAGATGAATTTCGCTGAGTCCATCCGGTTGGCGCTTGCCTCGCTGTGGGCGAACAAGTTGCGTTCCGTGCTCACGTTGCTCGGCATAGTCATCGGGGTCGCCGCCGTGATCGCGGTCGTAACATTCGTCAACGGCCTCAACGCATATGTCGCCGAAAAGGTTGTCACCCTCGGCGCAGACGCGGTGATCATTCAGAAGCAGCCAGCGGTGATCGCAGATTACGATACCTGGAAATTGTCGAAACGGCGTCGCGATTTCAAGCGGGAAGACTACGACTATCTCAAGGAAGTCTGTACAAAGTGCGTTGCGGTCGCCGCCACACGGAGCACTTCGAAGACCGTCAAGTATGGCATGCAATCTTCTTCGAATACGAGCATTCGCGGATGGACGCCGAGCATGCAGGAGGTCGGCAATCTTGAGTTGACTGCGGGGCGCCCGCTGTCGGACGTCGACGAGCAGACGGCCTCAAAAGTAGCGCTTGTCGGTACCGACATTACGGAAAATCTATTGGGCGATACGGACCCGATCGGGAAAGAGATCCGTGTCGGAGGCGAGACCTACACCGTCATCGGAGTTGGCAAGAAGCAGGGCAAGACGCTGGGACAGAGCCAAGACAACTGGGTAACGATTCCCATGACCTCGTTCGAGCGGCAATTTGGCACTGCAGACAGCGCCCGGCTTTTCGTGAAGGCGAGCGGAACGGGTACGGTGCTGCAGGAGACCATCGACGAGGTGCGAGCGATGGTGCGTTCGAAGCGTCACGTGATGCCTAATCAGTCCGACGATTTCGAATTGAACACGAATGACACCTATCTGAGTCTCTGGGCGAGCATTTCGGGATCGTTTTTCCTGGTGACCATCGCGATCGCTTCCATATCACTGGTCGTTGGCGGCATCGTCATCATGAACATTATGCTGGTTTCGGTGACGGAGCGGACCCGGGAGATCGGCGTCCGCAAGGCGCTCGGAGCCAGAAAGAAGGACATTCTAAGTCAGTTCCTGATCGAATCCGGGACCATGTCGCTGGTGGGCGGAGCGATCGGAATCATCGGCGGAGTGATCGTGGCAAAGACAGTGACTCTGATCATCGGGATGCCCTCGCGCATCGAGGTATGGTCGGTCGCCGCCGGCCTGATCGTTGCGACCAGCGTCGGTGTGTTCTTTGGTGTTTACCCGGCCCGTAAGGCGGCGGACCTCGATCCCATCGTGGCGCTGAGATCGGAGCTATAGATGGCCCTCGAAAATAGAGGCATCGCCAATGAAGTCGTGCGAATGGCGCTCGACACTATCCGGACCAATAAGCTGCGCTCGGGTCTGACAGTGCTCGGCATCGTGATCGGCGTGAGCACGGTGATCCTCATATCATCGGTCGTCAATGGACTGAACGCGAAGATCAGCGATTCGGTTGCGAGCATGGGTACGAACGTAATTTGGGCGTTCCGCTTTCCCGTGATCGCCACGCGCCCGACAAGCGAGATGCTGACCCGAAAAGAATTGTCCTTCGACGACGGGCTCGCTCTGGAGGGGCTCCCCTTCGTACAGGCCACCACCATCGGACAAAGATATTTCAACCCGCAATTCGGAGCAGGCGACCAAACCATCAAGTACAACGGCAAGAAAGCCACGAACGTCATCCTCGAAGGCGATACGCCGTCAGTCACGGCGGTCGATGACATCGATTTGAAGCCGAATTCACGGATGTTCACCGATCAAGATGACGAGCAGCGCCGCAATGTCGTGGTGCTTGGAAGCGACACCGCGAGCAGCCTCTTCGGCGAGAGCGAAAGCGCTATCGGTAAGGAGATCGAGATCGCAGGACAGCTCTTCTCGGTTGTGGGAGTGGCTGAGCCGCGCAAATTCGGAAATCCCTTTGGCGGGAAGAACCCGGAAGATAACATCGCCATCTTTCCGTATCACACGTTTCGGAAACTGCATCCGGAGATCCGGGACAACTGGATAAGCATCAAGGCCGATTCACAGACCCACTTCCCTGTCGTGATGGATGAGGTGCGCGAAGTGTTGCGGCGAAGACGCCATCTCAAATCCAATCAGGAGGACAATTTCGCTCTTATGAGCCCGGACCAGTTCCAGGACCTGTGGAACCAGCTCACAGGCGGGATATTCATCTTCATGTTCGCCGTGTCGAGTGTGGGCCTCATCGTCGGCGGAGTCGGCGTGATGAACATCATGCTGGTAAGCGTAACGGAACGCACGCGCGAGATCGGAGTCCGGAAAGCGATAGGGGCAACCAAGCTCAATATTCTGTGGCAATTCACGCTCGAGGCGATGACACTGGCACTCTTCGGCGGCATTATCGGCATCGTTCTCGGAGGCATACTGACGCTCGTGCTGCGGCTATCGCTGGGGAGTATGCTGCCCGCATCGATGTCAGCTTTCTGGACGTTCATCGCCGCTTTTGTATCGGTTCTGATCGGGCTTGTCTTCGGTATCTACCCAGCGTGGAAGGCAGCTAACCTTGATCCGATCGATGCGTTGCGGTACGAGTAGTCCAGCTTGATGCTGCGCGACATCGCTTGTGCACTCTGCACTGCGGGTGCTCTTGCCGGCACCGGATACTACGCACTGTGCCTGTATAGCATTCGTTCATTTCTCAAAGAACGCTTAAAAGGGGAACCGGTAACTTCGCAAGCGGTGAGTGTCCTCAAGCCTCTTAAGGGAATGGATCCTGATCTGTACGAGAGCTTTCGCAGCCACTGCCTTCAGGATTTTGGAGAGTACGAGATCATCTTCGGCGTGAGTGATCTTGAAGATGCATCCGTCCCTTATGTGAAGCGGTTACAGACGGAGTTCCCTGCGCGCGACATAAGCCTGGTGGTCTGTCCGGATGCGGCGGCGACAAACCGCAAGGCCGGTAATCTCGCGCAGATGCTGCGCCATGCGAGATACGACTACATACTTGTGAATGACAGCGACATTCGCGTTTCCAGAGAATATCTGCGCAACATCATGGGTCCGTTCTCTTCACTCGAAGTCGGAATGGTCACAGCACCGTATTGCGCTGTACCGGGTGCTTCCTTGTGGTCACGCATCGAGGCGATTGGGATCTCCACCGATTTCATTTGCGGTGTGCTGGCGGCGCGCCAGTTAGAAGGCGGAATCCGTTTTGGACTGGGCTCTACTCTTGCGATGTCGCGTCAGGCCCTTCGCAAAATCGGCGGTTTCGAGGCGCTTTTCGATCATCTCGGCGACGACTACGAACTAGGAGCGCGTATTGCCGCGGCTGACTACAAAGTGGTCCTGTCACGCGAGGTGGTTCGGACGTTTCTTCCCGCTTATAGCGTCCGCGGCTTCGTCGACCATCAGCTGAGATGGTCACGCGTGATCAGAGATTCGCGCCCGAAGGATTACCTGGGACTGGCGGCGACCTTCGGACTCCCTTGGGCGATACTCGCCACTCTATTCGCGGGTGGAAGTGCATGGAGCCTGGGAGTTCTGGGCCTTGTGGTGGTGATGCGCATGACAATGGCATGGCGAGCGAGCCAGTACGTGCTGCACGACGACTTCAGTCGCCGGAACTTGTGGCTGGTGCCGCTGCGAGATCTGATCGCTATGCTGATATGGTTCGCCAGCTTCTTCGGCAACACCGTGGTCTGGCGCGGTGAACGCTTTCGCTTGAACCACGGCAAGCTGTCGAAGCTTTAGCTAACACGACAACAAAGTGCGCATCACCGCATCGAGTGCCGCAGACCAGGCCTCGTGTGCCGCGATGCCGGTTTCGCCGTATCCGGAGATAAAGAGGGTCCAGTAGTGGCCGGGGTGTCCCCATACCTCGCAGGCGCGCAGGACGATCGCGACGCTTGCATTGTCCGGTTCGAGAGATCGTAGTTCCCGAACCCACCTACGCATGGCTAGTTCACAGGGCGCAAACTCGCGGCGTTCTTCGAGCTCGCGGCGCAGCAGGTCGAGGTAGCTTCCGTGCTTCCACCGTGCTTCGAAGATCTCCTCTTCGCCGGAGAGCTCTTGTGTCGTCCATAGATCGCATTTCGCGGTCATGTAATGGGACGCCGGGGCATTCAGCTGAAGCAGTGCTTCGCGCCATGCGGAATCGCGCGTCTCAGGAATCTGGTCTATGAGTGCCAGGTTCTCAGACAGGTCCACGAACGAGGAGGAACCGTCGCCGCTGCTCCAGGGAACGGCGAGGGTTGGGGCGTCTCCGCCGATCTCGACGTCAAATTCGGCGAGCATGTACCGCTCCGGATAGGTTTCTAGGTTGCCTGCTTCTCATCTGGTCTCGCCATGAGGAACTGGATAGTGGGCGTGACTACCAGCGAGAGGAGCATGGAGATGAGGACGCCTCCGATGACTGCGATGGCAAGCGGCTGCAACATTTGCGAACCGGCGCCGAAGGCGAAGGCGAGGGGTAACATGCCAGCGATCGCCGCCATCGCGGTCATAACGATGGGACGAAGGCGGCGGCGGCCTGCCTGAATGATGGCGTCGATAGGAGACAGTCCGAGAGCGCGGAATTTGTCCTCGGCGTCGAGCAGTAGTATCCCGTTCTTGGAGACGATGCCCACCACCATGATGATGCCCATGAAGGAGGAGATATTAAGTCCGACCCCGGAGATGAGCAGGGCGAGGAACGATCCGGACGTGGAGAGAATGGCGGAGACGACGATCGCGATCGGCGCGGAGAAGGTGTGGAACTCGAAGAGCAACACACTGAATACCAGCAGTAGTGCAAGCACGAAGACCTTCACGAGGTCATGGAAGGATTGCTGCTGCTCTTCGTAGGTGCCTCCCCAGTGGAGGCGGATGTTCGATGGGAGATGCAGCTTTGCCACGGCAGCCTGGGCGTTTGCTACGCCGGTACCGAGGTCAACGCCTTCGAGCCGCGCGGTGACCGAGACATCGCGTTGCAGGTTCTCGCGATGGATCTCCGTCTGTCCTGGAATGGTGGTCAGGTGAGCAAGTCCGCCAAGGGTAGCGGTGTGTCCGGTGGTGCTGTTGATGAGGGTGGAGTTCATCTGCTCTACCGACATGTTCTGCGCCCCCTTAAAACGAACCCGAATGGTATACGGGCGGTCGCCTATCACCAACGGAACGCTAGCTGGCTCTCCCTGCACCATGGCCGCCGCATCGAGTGCCACCTCTTCCGGAGTGAAGCCCGCGCGTGCCGCGGTCGAAGGATCCACTTGATACATCACTGCCGGTCCGCTGATAGTGTTCTCGATTCCGTTGAGCACATCGACGACACCCTTCACCTTGCTGATGGCATCGCCAACGCGTGGCGCTTGCGTGGCCAACTCGTCCGCATTCTGCGAAAAAATGTCGATGCGGACCGGTTCGGGTGCGTTCGACAAATCTCCGATCATGTCGTTGAGAAGCTCCGCAAACTCCACTTTGATGGCGGGCTCTTCCTTCGCGACCTGCTCGCGTATATCCGCGATCACCTCATCGGTGCTATGTTTCGCATCGGATTTCAGCTTGACCGTAAAATCTCCGCGGTTGGCTTCCGTGACCGCTGCAAGACCCAGTTGCAATCCCGTGCGGCGCGAAGTGTTATCGATGTCCGGATTTTCCTTCAATATCTGCTCGATGTGCGTCACGATGCGGTTGGTCTCCTGAAGCGACGTTCCCGCGGGAGTGAGGTAATCGAGAATAAAGCCGCCTTCATCCATCGTGGGCAGCAAATCGGAACCCATGCCTTTGTAGCTGAAGTAGGAAATTACGATCAGTCCGAGGCACGCCAATGCCAGAGACTTCGGGTGCGAAAGGCTCCACTTGAGCAGGCGCTCGTAACGAGCGATAACCTTGCCAAAGAAGCCGGACATGGTCGCCTCTTCAGCGTCGAGCAACCGCTGCAACTCCTCTTCGCGCGACGTCGCCGGCTCGACAGGTTCGTGTTTGTCTTTTCGCCGCACCAGATAGCGGCTTAGTGCCGGGGTCCACGTCAAAGCAAGAACCAGTGAAGTAAGCAGCGCGACACTCATGGTGATGGCGAGGGCGCGGAAAAAGGTCCCGGTCACTCCGGCGATGGTGACGAGCGGTAGAAAGACGACGATCGGAGTAATGGTCGATCCCACGAGCGGAAGTGATATCTCCCGCAGTGCGCTGCGAATCGCTTCGTTGCGGCTCTGTCCGGTATCGCGATGGAGAACGATATTTTCGACCACGACGATGGCATCGTCGATCACCAGTCCGACGGCGGCGGCGAGTCCACCGAGTGTCATCAGGTTGAAGCTCTGTCCGAGCACCTGGAGGGCTATCAGTGTGACAGCGATAGTGATGGGAATGACGAGACCAGCGACCAGCGAACTGCCCCAGTCACGCAAGAAAAGAATGATCACTCCCGTGGCGAGCAAGATGCCAATGAGGATGGCGTCACGGACGCTCGATATCGAGGCGCGCACAATGTTCGATTGGTCGTAGAAGGTATCGATCTTCACGCCCGGCGGAAGCGTCTGACGTATGGACGCCATCTCTGCCGAGACCGCGTCGACGACCTGTACTGTGTTGCCCGTTATCTGACGGCTGATGTTGATCAACACCGCGGGTTTTCCATTCGCGGCGACGATGGTGTAGACCGGCTCAACTGAGGATGCAACCTCGGCGACATCGCCGAGTTTGATTGGAATCCCCGCAGGAGTGGTCTTGATGGCGACCTGTGCGAGTTCCTCTGGCGTGTGAACCTGTCCGCTGATCAGGCCGAGCATTAGTTCGTGGTTCTGTTGGAAGAGCCCCGGAGAATCGATGAGATTGGTGCGTTGCACCGCATTCAGCAGGTCGGGTACGGTCACACCCGAGACCAACAGCTTCGAAGGATCGGGACTGATCCCATACTCCGGCACCTGGCCGCCCTGCACAACCACCAACCCCACGCCGTTCAAGTGGCTAATGCGCGGCTTGATGTCATAGGTCGCAAGCTCCCACAGTTGTGTCTGCGGAACGCTATCAGAGGTGATGCTGTAGCCGAGGATAGGGAACGACGCGAAGCTAAGCCGGTTGGTTGTGATCTTGACAGTGGGTGGCAGAGAAGACTGGATCTTCGCCAGCGCCGAATCGACCCTCTGTAGGGTCTGGAACATGTCCTCTTTCCAGTCAAAGAACAGATCTACTTCGGCGGAGCCGCGGCTGGTGATCGAGCGCACCGATTGCAGTCCCTGGATGCTGTTCATCGACTCTTCGATCGGACGGGTAATGATGACCTGCATCTGATCGATCGGCATCACTCCGTTATCGACCGCGACCACGATGCGCGGGAAGTTGGTCTCAGGAAAGACCGCGACTGGAATCAGGGTCGCGAGATACACCCCGATCAGTGCCGTAATGATAATTCCGAAGATCACGGGCTTCGAAAGGCGCGCTACCCAATAGCTTTGCTCTTTTCCGTCCGAAGCGGACATCACTCTTTTCCTCCGCTCGGCTTGTCGGCCGCAGCAGGTTCCGCCGGAGCAGGCTCCGCTACCTTGACCTTCGTCCCATCCGGCAGACCGTATGCCGAGGTCGTTACCACCGTGTCGCCAGGCTTTAACCCTGAGGTGACCTGCGTCAGGTTCTGTTCACTGTCCGTAATACCCAGGGCGACCAGCTGCGTGTGCGCCGTCTGGTCGGCGCCCACCAGCATCACCGCCGCTCCCTTGTCGGACTGCACGACCGCTGTCTTGGGTACCGCGATAGCGTCCGGGACTTTGTGTGCGACCACGTCCACCTTCGCGGCCGATCCCGGCTTGAACACCTTGTCCTTGTTGGCGACGGTCACCCAAACCTCGACGGTGGTGCTGTTGGGGTCGAGCGCCGGACTCACCAGGGTCACTTTGCCGGCAACCGGTTTTTCTATTCCATCCACCGTGACGTCGGCGGCGTCTCCGCGATGCAATTGCTGGGCCGCCGCCTGCGGCATATGCGACTTAGCGACGATCACATCGGTATCCATGACCACGAGTAGCGGGATGCCCGCCGCTGGCGTCTCTCCGGTATAAGACTGCCGTTCGGTCACATACCCGTCGATGGGACTTCTCACTTCGGAATAGTTGAGTTGCGCCTGGGCGCCGTGATACTTCCCTTGTGCCGCGGACAGTTGTGCTTGCGCGGTTTTCACCTCTTGCTCACGGCTCACCGATTCAAGCGAATTCAGGTGCTGCTGTGTGATGTCATACTGCGCCTTGGCCTGCACATAACTTACCTGTGCCGCATCGAGGTCCTTACGCGGCATCGCGCCCTGTTGAAAGAGAGTCTTACGGCTCTCAAGCAGCTTGGTTTGTGCATCCAGTGCTTCTTTGGCCTGTTGCACTTCGAGTTTGGCCTTTTGCACTTCTTCGGGAATGCCGGCTTTAGTGGCCGTCGTATAGGTAGCTTCGGCTTGCTGCAACCCACCCTGCGTCTCCTGCACGGCGGCGGAGAGGTCGCGGTTTTCAATCGTGGCGAGAAGCTGCCCCTTGCGCACCCGGTCGCCGCGCTGCACGTAGAACTTGGCGACAGGCGCTACGATCTTGGGAGTGATCGCCGCCTGATTGCGGGCGAACAGCACTGCATCGGAGATGACGTGTTCTTCGAGCGCAACTGGCGCAATCTTCATGACCTGCACCGTCACTTCGGGTTGCACTTCTTTCTCCGCCTTTGCGCCGCAACCGGCAAGCAGAAGCGCGCAGCCGCTCAATGCTGGAGCGAACAGCATCAGAAAATACGGCGTTGAGCCGCACAGCTTCGGTATGCGGAGCCTGTCGTTGCCCGCTTGAGTCAGGTTCAGTCTCATGGATTCAGTGTGCCTGTCAAAGTTTGTAGATCTGCTAATGCCACCCGGTAACGCAGTTCCCCGTCATCCAGATTGTTGCGCGAGAGTGTGAGAGTGTTCTGCGCGTCCACGACTTCGAGCACGGTCGCTTCGCCGCCCTGATACCGCAGCGTAGTCAAACGCAAACTATCGGCCGCCAGCTGCGCGGACTGGCGCAGTGTCTCCATCTGCTCTGCCGCCGTGCTGGCTTCGGCGTATTTCGTCTGCAGGGCGGCGAGCAGCGCCTTCTGGGCCGCCGACAGTTCGAGACGCGCCTGCTCTCTCTGCAAGATGCTTGACTTCACACGGGCATGAGTAGCTCCCCAATTCCAAATGGGAAGGTTGAGTTGCGCGCTGGCTGAATATCCTAGATTACGGAGACCGTCGGTGCGGATCGCGAAATGCGTGGAATCGATCCCGTAGAAATAATCGAACGAGAGGCTGGGCAGATAGTCAAAGCGCGCCGACTTCACCTCAAGACTCGAAGCTTGCAGTGAATGAAGGGCTGCGGCAAGGTCAGGATTGTTCTTCGCTGCGAGGGCGTTGATGGCTTCGCGCGTGGCGAGTGCTCCGGGCACGCTGAGATCGTCCGCGATCGAAAAATTCTGATTGAAATCTTTGAATAACAGTGCAGAGAGGTCGAGCCGGGCGCGGGCCAAAGCCAATTGCGCCTCTCGCTGGTCCCGCTCCCGGTCATTGGCCTGCAACAGCGCCTTGATCACATCAGAATGCGCAACCTCGCCGCCATTCTCCAGTTGTTTGCTGATAGTGAGAAACCGTTGTGCTTCTTCGAATGCCTGTTGGGTAGTGGCCAAACGACGTTCGCCCACCGCAACCGAATAGAAGCGATTCACGACAGTCACGATCAGGCCGCGTGCCGCGATCTCAGCGCGGGCGCGGGCGATTGCTTCTAATTGGCCCGCGCGCGAGTAGTCGAGAAACAGAGTTCCGCTCAAGTCCTGATGGACGTTCCCCTGCGCGATATATTCGTGCACCGCGTTATTCGCGACAAAACGCGGACTTCCACTCGAGGTCACCTGATTCAGGTGGCTCATGGGCGTCGGCTGGGTGTATAGAAACTGCGTATGGTAAGTCACGTTCGGCAACAACGTTGATCGCGCGATTACCTTGTCCTGGTGTGCGACGCCCGCGGAAGTCAGCGCCGAATGAAACTCCGGGGAGTTCGCCTGCGCCTGTCGGATCGCCTCTGCCAAGGTGAACCTTGGTCCCGTCGGAGTCTGTGGTCCTGCACTGATTTGTGAGGATACGGTTTGCGAGGTCACGGTCGGAGTGGCAGCAGTTGGGGGCGTAGTCGCCTGTCCCGATGCACCCACAACTTGCCCTATGAGTAGGGTCCCTATCGTCAGTCCTAACATCCAGCGCATTACATGGGATATTAGCAGAGCAAAGCGTCGAATTCTCTGTAAATTATAGACATTAAAAGGTGTTAATGAGAGCTTAATGAAGAGCCGCAAGTTGGCGACGCGCTAAAAGAACTCCCAAAAGGGACGCCTGATGCCGGAGTCGGCCCCGCACTTCCGCCGCCGACGAATCGCCGCCGGGTAGCACATGAAACTTAAAAGTGCTACTCCCACTGCACGTTCGGGCGTCTGCTTCGGGAAGAAACAGCTTGACTCGGCAATTTATCGCTGTAATCCTGTACGCTGGCAAAGTCCTACAGGATCAGTTTGGGGGTGTTAGTCTTTGGCTGAAGTAAGAGTGCAAGAGGGAGAACCCCTCGAGAATGCACTGCGCCGTTTTAAACGTAAAGTCCAGCAAGAGGACATTATTAAAGAAGTGAAGCGTCATAGCTTCTACCTCAAACCGGGCGAAAAAAAGCGGGTGAAAGAAGCGTTGGCACGTAAGCGCAACCGCAAGAAGGCGCGCAAAGAGCAAGACTAATACCTCAGTAACAAGAACCGTGGAGATGGGGACCCAGGTCCCCATCCTCCCCTTTCCCCCAGGGCGCAGTTCCACGGCGATGGTTAACAAGTTTTGTCTGGCATGAAAGCAATGGCCAGATGAATCGCCTTGCGTACGACACACCGACGGTGATGTCCGATGCGTGGCTGGGAAAGGGAACGAACATGGACTTTCAGGACAAGACCCTGAAGTGTATCGATTGCGGTCAGGATTTCGTCTTTACCGCGGGTGAGCAGCTCTTCTTCCACGACAAGCAGTTCAAGAATGAGCCCAAGCGCTGTAAGGCATGCAAGATGAAACGTCAATCGACGCTCTCCAGCACCCCCTCAACGCAACGTAACGGAAATGCTCAAAAGGTGGAGACCCGGACGACCTGCTCCGGCTGCGGAAAAGAGACAACGGTTCCCTTCCGTCCTACTCAAGGCCGACCCGTGTTTTGCCGGCAGTGCTTTACTGATCAGAAGAAAACGGTCTCCGCAACAGCTTAATCCGCCCGTCACAACGGCAACTCGTGTGCGCCGCGGCGATTGAATATCGCCGCCAAGTGAACTGCTGAAAATCGCGGGTAGCGGATGCTTTCCTTCGGCATCGCAGCCCTCCCGTTGAGGTGCAGCTCGCGTTGGTAGTTGCTCAATATACATCCACTGTCCCTGAAATGCCTTTCGCGGTTTATTCTTGAGTGTTCATCTTTTTGAACAAGGCCAGTCAGGAGACAGTTCTCTTCCATATATGGATACTAAAGTTGCAGTTCCAGTGGGTGTGAATCTCGACGAAATCGCCGAGTGGATCGAAGCGTTCGACGAAGTAATCGCCGCGGAGGGAGCGAACGGCGGCGCTCAACTGCTCGACGCACTGTCGCGTTACGCGCGTGATGCGGGCGTCGAAGTGCCGGTCCACTTGAATACGCCCTACACAAACACGATACCGGTTGAGGATGAGGTCCCGTATCCCGGTGACCGTGACATGGAGCGCCGCGTAGAAGCCTTGATCCGTTGGAATGCGCTGGCGATGGTCCATCATCAGAACAAGCAGGATGCGGGCATCGGCGGCCACATCTCGACCTACTCTTCACTGGCTACGCTGCTCGAGGTCGGGTTCAATCATTTCTTTCACGCGCACTACGGCGATCAGCCGGGCGATCTGATCTATTTCCAAGGCCATGCTTCACCCGGTGTCTACGCGCGGGCCTTCCTCGAAGGACGCTTTAGCGAAGAGCAGCTCATGAACTTCCGGCATGAATTGCACGGAGGGGCGTCGCTGTCGTCGTATCCGCACCCGTGGTTGATGCCTGAATTTTGGAGTTTTCCGACGGTGTCGATGGGCATCGGACCGCTCAATGCGATCTATCAGGCGCGCTTCATGCGTTATCTCGAAAATCGCGGACTCATTGCAAAGACCGAACGCAAAGTATGGGCGTATCTGGGCGATGGCGAGATGGATGAGGTCGATTCACTGGGCGCGATCACGGTCGCTACGCGCGAGAAACTCGACAATCTGATCTTTGTCGTGAACTGCAATCTGCAGCGCCTGGATGGACCTGTCCGCGGCAATGGAAAGATCATCAACGAACTCGAAGGCGTCTTCAGGGGCGCCGGATGGAACGTTATCAAAGTCATATGGGGCTCCGACTGGGACGATCTGCTGCACCGCGATCGATCGGGCCTGCTGCTGAAACGCATGGAAGAGTGCGTCGATGGCGAATATCAGGCATTCAAAGCCAAGGGCGGTGCTTATGTGCGGCAGGAGTTCTTTGGCAAGTATCCGGAGCTGTTGGAGTTGGTGAAGGACCTCTCCGACGATCAGATCACGGCGCTGCATCGCGGCGGTCACGATCCGGCGAAGGTCTATAACGCTTATAAGCACGCGACGGAACATAAGGGCGGTCCGACGGTGATCCTCGCAAAGACGGTCAAGGGCTATGGGCTCGGTTCCGCGCAAGCCCGCAATGCGACGCACCAGGAGAAGAAACTGACCGACGATTCGTTGGTGATGTTCCGCAACCGGTTCGGCATTCAAGTGCCCGAACAGGCTGCGAAAGACGGGTTGCCATTTCATCCGGGCGAGAGCGCGCCGGAGATTCAATATATGCAGGCGCACCGCAAACAGCTTGGCGGCTATACGCCAGCCCGCACGGTCCCAAAGTTGAATGTGCAAGTCCCGGCGCTCGAGTTCTACAACGAGTTTCTGCTCGGCTCCAAGGGTCGCGCGATCTCAACGACGATGGGCTATGTCAGCATCCTTCGTAATCTGATGAAAGACCCGAATATCGGCAAGTTGATCGTGCCCATCGTTCCCGATGAGGCACGCACGTTCGGCATGGAATCGATCATTCGCATGGTCGGAATCTATGCCAGCCAAGGACAGCTCTACAAGCCGCACGATCAGGACATCCTGCTGTATTACCGTGAGGAGAAGGACGGCCAGATCCTTGAAGAGGGCATCACTGAAGCGGGCTCGATGGCGTCGTTCACGGCCGCTGGCTGTGCCTACTACAACTACAACGTACCGACGATTCCCTTTTATACCTACTATTCGATGTTCGGCTTCCAGCGCGTGGGCGACATGGTCTGGGCGTTTGCGGACGCACGCGGCAAAGGCTTTCTGGTCGGCGGTACTGCGGGCAGAACCACGCTTTCCGGCGAAGGACTGCAGCATCAGGATGGACACAGTCAGGTGCTTGCCAGTACGGTGCCGACATGTATCGCTTACGATCCAGCTTATGTGTATGAGATCGCGGTCATTGTGCAGGACGGCCTGCGCCGCATGTACCAAAAAGGCGAAGACCGCTTCTACTACATCACCGTCTATAACGAAGACTATGCCCAGCCGGAGATGCCGAAGGGCGTGGAAGAAGGCATCTTGCGAGGCATCTACAAGTTCAAGGCAGCGCAAAATGGCAAAGCCGGTATTCACTTGTTCGGTAGCGGTCCGATCTTGAATGAGGCGGTGAAAGCGCAATCTCTCCTGGCGGAAAAGTACGGCGTACAGGCGGATGTTTGGAGCGTCACCAGCTACAACGAACTTCGGCGGGATGCTCTGGCGGCGGAGCGCTGGAACCGTTTGCACCCCAGCAAGGCGGAGAAGGAACCGTACCTCGTTACTGCGTTGAAGGATGCCGAAGGTCCGATCGTCGCGGCCTCCGATTACATGAAGGTGTTCGCCGACCAGCTTTCTCCATGGCTTCCAGGACGTCTCGTAACGCTCGGCACTGACGGCTTCGGACGCAGCGAGAACCGCGAGTATCTGCGTAAGCATTTCGAAGTCAATGCCGCAAACATCGCGGCGGCTGCGCTTTCACGGCTCGCGCGCGACGGCAAGTTCGACGCCAAGAAGGCAGAGCAGGCATTCAAAGAACTCGGCATCGAGCCGGAAAAGATCGACCCCGCTGTCGCATAAGCGGCATGCATGAATAGAGAAGCCCGGACATCGATCCGGGCTTTTGTGTTCTTTGCATTGGACGTGATAATGTAAGTGGACACTTACATAAAGCCATGAGATTGCCAGCGAGTGAACGAAAAGCACAGATCCTGAGAACAGCGGCGGAGCTCTTCAGCCAGCAAGGATACGAAGGAACGAAGACGAGCCAGATCGCGCGCGAAGCCGGCGTAAATGAAGCCATCATCTTTCGCCACTTCACCAACAAGGAAGAGCTGTACTGGGCGGTGCTCGCCGACAGTTGCGCCGCGGTGAGCCTGAAGCAGCATCTGAGGGAAGTTTTCAACGACAACCAGACTCCCGAAGAGGGATTGACTAAGTTGGCTGAATACCTATTGGATCGGATATTCAATCATCCACAGCTCTCTCGGTTGCTTCTCTTCGCTGCCCTTGAAAACCATAAGCTCTCGCACCGCTTCTTCCGCCTCTATACGGCGACGAAATACGAAGAGCTAGCGGACTACATCCGAGAGAAAGTGAAATGCGGGGTCTTCCGTGCGGATGTCGATCCACTGCTGGCGGCACGCGGCTTCTTCGCCATGCTCATCTATCACTTTCAGATCCAGGAATTGTTTGGCGGCAAGAACGTCCACCAGTACGACCTCAAGACAGTCAGCCAAACTTTCATAAGACTCTGGATCAGCGGCATGTCTCCGGTCGGCGAAGCTGCAGCGCAACCGCGGATACAGGTACGAACACGGATACTACGCAATCAGGCTGTAGGCGCGGACTGACATTCGTCGAACGCCGTTCGTTCTCCTGGCATCTCATTAGACAGCGTTAACCGTATGAAGCTAAGTTGCTGCGTTCGATCACTTGCAATACTGCTGTCGGCTGCCTCACTGTTCGCGCTGTACGGATGTATACAGCCCAGCAATTCAGACCAACTTCGAGAGCAGACCGCACAGACGACCGCGGCCCTGAAGACAGATGCAAAGGCGATCGCGCAGGGCGTGCGGGAGGGATGGTCCCGGGATCATCCGCTCGATTTGAACAGCGCCTCCAAGGACCAATTGGTGACTCTTCCCGGCATAACACCTGCGCTCGCGGACCGTATCCTTGCGCACCGCCCTTACAGTAAGCCCGACGACCTGGTGCAGGAGCACGTCCTACGTGAAGCCGAATATCGGAAAATTTCCGACCGGGTGAAGGTCAAAGGGTAGAAATGCCCGCCAGCTCTCCTTATCTCCTGTAAATGTCTCGTAAAAAAGGAGTTCGGGAAGCTAAGGGTCCCAAAGCACGGTGGATGACATTTTTCACATACTAGGGTTAAACTAGGAGCAGTGGAATCCCGTTGCCGGACTGGAACGGGCGCACAACAGGTTTGGCTTCCGGGAAATTTTGAAGGACGTGGTGATAGCCGTCCGGCGAAGCGTGCCAGTGGGCGAAAGCCCACTTTTTATTTGGAGCAAGCCCGCATTTTTTTGGGACAAGAAAGACACAGCCGTCCCTGGATTACGACGGCTCGTAACAGACACGATGGGTTTTGAAGACGCAGACAGCAAAGTAAAAGGGATCGCGGATCGGGTGGCCGCATCCAGCGGTCTCGAGGTGGTCGAGATCGAATTGCGTGGCGGTTCGGGCAAGGGCGGCAGGATACTGCGCGTTTTCATCGAGAAGAACGAAGAAGGACGCCGCAAGCTGGCGGAAAAACTGAGCGCAGCATCCGGAGACGAAGCATTGAAGCTTCCCTCTCACGTCGCGCTCGATCAGTTGGCCGGTGTAACACACGAGGACCTGGAGAGCTTCAGCCAGGAACTAAGCACGATCCTTGACGTGGAGGACGCAGTGCCCGGCAGCGCATACCTGTTAGAGGTATCGTCTCCCGGCCTGGATAGAAAGTTGACGAAAGCGGCAGACTACCGGCGCTTTGCAGGCAGTGTGGTGAAACTGAGTACGCGGGAACCCGTGAACGGGAACCGCCATTGGCAGGGACGAATCAAATCTGTAGAAGATGCGGCCGTCACTCTGACCTTGGAGACGAAGAAGAAAAAGCCGGGCAAGCAAGCCGAATCCGGCGAGTTGACTGTGACTTTAGCGAACGTAGAAAAGGCGCAGTTAGTGCCTGAGGTATAGCTTCATGATTCTTCAGGATCAAAAGTTTAAGAAGAGCAAGGAAGAAGAATGGCAAGCGCGCTTTACCAGAGCATAGAAGCGATCAGTCGAGAAAAAGGGATAGACCCACAGATCGTCGTGTCTGCGGTGGAAGATGCTATCGCACTCGCGACGCGGAAGTACTACAAGACCACAGAGAACCTGCGCGCGGAACTCGACAAAGAGACGGGCGCGATCACTGCCTACGCCGCCAAGTCCGTGGTCGCCACCGACGATGAGATCGAAGACGACGCCCTGCAGATCGCATTGGAAGAGGCGCAGAAGATCAATCCCGACGTCGAAGTTGGCGGCGAGATCCGCTTTTACAAGCCTACCGACGTGTTGGGCCGCATCGCCGCACAGATGGCGAAACAGGTCATCTTCCAGAAGGTGCGCGAAGCGGAACGCGACACTGTTTACAACGAGAACATCGGACGTGTCGGCGAAATCGCCACCGCCACGGTAAAGCGCATCGAAGGCCAGGACACCATCTTCGACATCGGAAAGGGCGAGGCGAAGATGCCGCGCCGCGAATCCTCACGGCTGGAATCGTTCACTGTCGGCGAGCGTGTGCGAGTGGTCATCACGAAGGTTGAGAAGTCGTCGAAGGGCCCGCAGGTGATCGTCTCCCGTGCCGCCCCTGAACTCGTGAAGAACCTCTTTCAGACCGAAGTCCCGGAGATCTACGACAGCACCGTGCAGATCAAGGCGATCGCTCGCGAGGCCGGCGAACGCACCAAGATCGCCGTGACCTCGAAGGACAAGGATGTTGACCCAGTCGGCGCATGCGTCGGCATGAAGGGCATGCGTGTGCAATCGATCATCCGCGAGTTGCGAGGAGAGAAGATCGACATCATCGAGTGGAGCGATGACATCACGACTTTCGCAGAGAAGGCTCTGCAACCGGCAAAAGTAAGCCGCGTATCCATTCTCGATCTGACGGGAAAATCGCTCGAAGTCGTGGTGGACGACACGCAGCTATCGCTAGCGATCGGCAAGAAGGGCCAGAACGTGCGCCTCGCAGCCAAACTGCTCGGTTGGAAGATCGATATCAAGAGCGAAGAGGAGAAGCGCCAGGAAGTCGAACAGCAGATGCAGGCGATGGCCGCAGACACGCGCACTCCGATCGAGAGCGTGCCGGGGCTGGGAGACGCGATCGTCGAGAAACTCGTAGCCGCGGGTATCGCAACCATCGAGCAGTTGGCGGACATGACGCCGGAGCAATTGGAAGAGATTCCTGGTATCGGCGAGAAGACGATCGAGAGGATCGCAGAGAGTGTGAACGCCTACTTCTCAGGCGTCGAAGCCGCCGCTGCAGCCAACCTGAACTCAGACGAGGCAGTGGGTGAGCCGGACGGGGGAGTAACTGAGACCGAGCTCCCCAGCCTTCATGTGACCCCTGACGTTTCGGAGTACCATGAAGCAGAGAGTACCGGGCAGGCACTCGAGGCTGAGATCATCGGCGGGGTGGAGAACGCCCCCGACGCAGATGTCTCCGAAGTGCATGTGCATGGCGAGACTGCGCCAAACGAAGAAGTAACGCCCGAAGCAGGCGAGGAGCCGGTCAAATAGTCGGCTTCTGTCGTAGTTGCAGCAGCGTGAGGAATCGAATGATCGCATAACCAAAAAAGGCGGGAGCTCAAAGTGAGCTGCCCAGGCTAACAGCGGAGAAAAGAGCAGGCGTGAGTAAAGTTCGTATCAATGATTTGGCGAGAGAACTTGAGGTAAAGAGCAGAGAAATACTCGAAGCTCTGCCCAAAGTCGGTGTCACCGAGAAGAAGACCCATTCGAGTTCCCTGGAGCTCGATGAAGCCGAGCGCTTGCGCAAACTGTTCGCCGGCCACCGCGGAGGCGGCGCCGCTGCACGCGAGAGCGAGCCTAAGCCGAAAATCGATCTCTCGAAGATATCGAAGCCCGGCGATGTCGCGGCCATGCTCAAAGCGAAGAAAGAGGCAGGGGAAAGGCCTCCCGCCCTTGCGGCACAGAAGCCTGCGCCAGCTTCTACACAACCAGCGACAGGTGCGCCATCCAAGACGCCTGCGGTCGCTCCTTCAAAGCCCGCAGCGCCACCGCGCCTGGTGACGCCTTCGTCGCGTCCCGCTGCGCCCGCCAAGCCGGAAGTAGAAGTCCCTGCTATTGCGAAAGTAGCTCCGCCGCAGCCGGTCGTCGTAAGAGCATCGGAGGTACCGCATCCCCCGGCTCCTGTTGCCCAACCTCCAGCGGCTGCGCTAGATCAACCGCCTGCGGGTCACGATCAGCCTTCAGGACATGCTCCTGCAGCGCGGACGAGCGCACACACCGGTCCGGCAAGATCGGGGACAGGGCGCCCCACAGCCCCGCCGCCTCCGCCCAGCCGAGTAGTGACGCCCCATACCGGTCCCCGTCCGAACTACGCCGCGAAGCCCGAAGCACCTATCGCTCCAGAGCCGCAAGCACCCGAAGAAGTTGCGGAGACAGAGGCGCCAACCGCCCAGCAGCAGCCCTCGGCTCCCATCCCACCCGTCCGCCGGGTGATCATGCCGCAGACCGGACCCCGGCCTGTGTATGCAGCGCCTGCAACACCGCCGCCAGGATTGCAGCGTGGCAAGCCGATCTTTGAACGCCCCCGCCCCGGTCAGGGACAGGGCGCTGGAAGCCGTCCACCGTTCGCTGGTCCAGGGCAAGGTGCTCCGGGCGCGGGTGGCCGTCCACCCTATACAGGCGCACCAGGAGGCATCCGCCGAGGTCCCCATCCGACACGGACCGGACCTGGTGGTCCGCGTCCTGGATATCCAGGACGTCCAGGCATGGGCGCTCCGGGAATGATTCCGCCTCCGCCGCCGGGAGCAGCGCCAGATGGCCGTCGCCCGGGAGGACAGAACCGTCGTCCAGGCCAGCGCTATGAACCACGGGGCGTAAAAGAAGGCCCGATGAAGGGCTTCAACGCGCAACGGTTCCAGTCTCATCAGCAGATGAACGAGCCGGTGGAGATCACGCGCACGATCACGATCACCGAAGGCATCAGCCTAAAGGACCTCGCCGAGAAGCTTGACGTTCGCGCCAAGGAGATCATCAGCCGTTTGCTCATGCGCGGTGTCATGGCTACGGTCAATCAGACCCTCGATGCAGATTTGGCCAAGGAGATCTCTCGCCAGTTCGGTGCGGACACGACTGTCCTGAGCTTCGAACAGCAGATGGCGCAAGAGACCGAATCCGAGATGCTCGAAGCCATCGAGAAGGGCGAAGACGTCGATATCGAAGGTGGTCTCCGCGCACCCGTGGTCACCATCATGGGACACGTCGATCACGGTAAGACCTCGCTGCTCGATGCGATCCGGGAGACCGAAGTCGCAGCTGGCGAAGCCGGCGGCATCACCCAGCACATCGGCGCCTACAAGGTGCGTATCAAGGACACGGGTTCACCAGCCTTTGGACGCGAGATCGTGTTCCTCGATACTCCGGGTCACGAAGCATTCACCCGCATGCGCGCACGCGGAGCCAAGGTGACCGACATCGTCGTCATCGTGGTCGCCGCCGATGATGGTGTCATGCCGCAAACGCTCGAAGCGGTCGATCACGCCCAGGCCGCAAAGGTACCGATCATCGTTGCCGTCAACAAGATCGACAAGCCCGATGCGCAGCCGGAGCGCGTGAAGAAGCAGCTTGCGGATCGCGGTCTCGTCCCAGAAGCTTGGGGCGGAAGCACGATCTATGTGGACGTCTCGGCGAAGAAGCGGACCAACCTCAACCTGCTGCTCGAGAATATCTGTCTCGTTTCCGATGTCGCCAACCTGCGCGCCATCGCAGACCGTCCCGCAGCGGGACACGTGCTCGAAGCCAAGCTCGATCGCGGACGCGGCGTCGTCGCCGATGTTCTGATCCAGCAAGGTACGCTGCGCATTGGTGACACCTTCATCGTCGGCAACACGTTCGGCAAGGTCCGCGCGATGTTCGACGACCGTGGACACGCTCTCGAAGAGGCAGGCCCTTCGACGCCGCTTGAATTACTCGGCCTTGAAGGTCTTCCCGCTGCGGGCGATCAGTTGCAGGTGCTCTCCGATCGCGACAAGGCGAAGAACATCTCGCAGTATCGCGAGGCGAAGGCACGCGAAGCGCAACTCTCGAAATCCTCGCGAGTCACGCTTGAAGGGCTCTCCGAGCAGATCAAAAATGCGGGTATGAAAGAGCTGCCGATCATCCTCAAGGGTGACGTGGGTGGCTCGGTCGAAGTACTCGCAGATTCACTGCAGCGGCTCTCGAATGAGCAGGTGCGTGTGAAGATACTGCGTACGGGAGTAGGTGCCATCACCGAGAGCGACGTTCTGCTGGCAACAGCATCGAACGCCGTCATCATCGGCTTCAACGTGCGCCCTGAGCGCAAGGCGCAGGAGATCGCGGAGCAGGAAGGCGTTGACATCCGCCTGCACTCGATCATCTACGAGCTGCAGGACGAGATCAAACTCGCCATGGCTGGATTGCTCGATCCGATCATCAAGGAAACTTATATCGGACGCGCGCAAGTCAGACAGATTTTCAAGGTGCCGAAGCTCGGTACCATCGCCGGCTGTTCCGTGCAGGATGGTATCTTGCGCCGCGATTCGGAGGTCAAGCTGATGCGCGGCGGGGTCGAGGTCTTCAAAGGCAAGGTCGGCTCGCTCAAACGTTTCAAGGATGATGCCAGCGAAGTGCGCTCCGGTATGGAGTGCGGTATCGGTCTGGCCGGCTACGGCGACGTCCGCGAGGGCGATGTGATAGAAGCCTTCAAGGTCGAGAAGATCGCTGCGACACTGGCATAGAACTGAAGATTAAGAATTAAACCCACCCTCGCGGGTGGGTTTCGTTTTGCAGCGCGGAACAGCGGTGGTAGATTGCGGCATCTCCGCCTTCTGCCATAATCCACCCATGCCGGTCGCGGTCCTCACTCTCGAAATCCGTATTGAGCACGCACATTCGCTCAAGGACAAGCGTCAGGTCCTGCGCAGCCTGAAGGACAAACTCCGCCACGGCTTCAACATCTCCGTCGCAGAGATCGATGTCACCGACCTCTGGAACCGCGCCACCATCGGCGTCGCCGCCATCTCCGACTCGCGTGATTACCTCCGCGGACAGATGGAACAGGTCGAGCAAGCGGCCCACCGCATCGCCCGCGATCTAAGCGCGGAAATCGATGACAGCTGGGTGGAATTCGAAGGGTAGGTTTGTATAGGGGCGAGAGTCTTGGGACGAGGTTTTAGGTGCTAGGGAAAAGGGACAAGGGATGGGGGTAGACCCCGGCATTCTTGCCCGGGGGATCCGGAGGTAGACCCCCGGCTTCAGCCGGGGGATTAGCGCAGCCATCACTGCGCCTTTAGGCGCTAGGGTGAAGTTGGCACCCCTAACGAATTGTCATTGCGAGGAGCGGAGCGACGAAGCAACCATGCGTTTGCCTTGAACGCGCGACAGCGCGTGGCTTCAGCCCCGGCGGAGCTGTTCCGTTCGACCGCTTCCCGTAATTTGTCATTGCGACGAAGCGACTGGTAGACCCCCCGCCGGCTTTAGCCGGGGGATCGCACGTCCCATCACGGCGTCTTTAGGCGTTGGGGTTCGCCCTGCGGACACTCTTCCACACCCCAGTCCACCACCCCTGTGGAAACCACCTCGCGCTTGTGCAAATCTCTCTACGCTGTGCAAAAAACCTGTCAATATCCCCACTTTGTGGAAATCTCTCTAATTTCCACAATGGAAAGTAGATATAAATCTCCTGTAATTCAGTATGAAACTACCCCGAAGTTGCTAGAATTGTAAGTAGAAGATATCTGGAAAATAAAGCACGCCCACACGGCGTGCTTTCTCATTTCCGGCTCAATCTATCGTCCTGTCATCCCGACGCAGGGAGGGATCTGCACCTCCCCGTCGAAAGCACTTACTCAAAACAAAGCACTTACTCAGGGATCTCCGGGATTAACCGGGATCTCCTCAACCTAAGTCACTGATTCCAAAGATTCACACCCACCGGGGGATACCCACCCTGTGGATAACCTGTCCGCCTCGCGGACACAAACAGCAACCGCAAGGTTGCTTCGCTGCGCTCGCAATGACAAGTCATGCAAACCGGAAAGGAAGTGCCGATTGTGACGAGAAGTGCGGGTCCCTCCGCCGCTCCGCTCTGTCGGGGATGACAGTGGGTTGGGGCGTGTGGCCCCAGCGCCTAAAGGCGCAGTCATGGCGCTGTTAATCCCCCGGCTGAAGCCGGAGTCGACCTCAGTCGCTGCGCTCATCGGAATGACAGTAGAGAGCATGCCAAGTTCCCCGCTAAAGCCGAAGGGTTTTCCCTTGTCACTTGTCCCTACCACCTAAAACCTGGAACCTAACACCTAGCTCTTACGCAGCGCGTCTGCCGCTGCCAGTGAGGATGTCGCGCTGCGGGGGGCGGCGGCGAGGACGCTCTTCTTCTTCCTTCTGGTCGCGTCGGCTGTCGATGAGGCTGCACAGGATGAAGACCACCGCCATCAACCCTAAGTAGAACAATACTTCGAGAGCATATGACATGACAGGTGTGTGATGTACCGGATTTTGGCTGCAGTTGTCAGGAATGGTAAACTCAAGGGTTTTTATCCAGAGTCACAGCGATAGAGTGACATACCTATGGCAGTTCAACGAGGCAGACAACACGGAATGGAGCGCCGCGCCGAGGCGCTGCGCGATGAGATTGGGGCCATGCTCGAGGGAGAGCTTGGCGATCCGAGGATAGGGCTGGCGACAGTGAGCGAAGTCGCGGTGAACCCCGGCGGGAAATCGGCGCGGGTCTTCATCGACGTGGTCGGCACCGACGAAGAGGCCGAGGAGACGCTGGCCGGATTGAATGCTGCGAAGGGATTCGTCCGCAGCCAGTTGACTGAGCGGTTGGGGCTGCGGCATTGTCCGGAGCTGTCCTTCGCGCTCGACCGCAAAGAGACCTATGGAGGCCGGATCGACCAGCTATTAAGCCGCGTAGAAGAGCGCAAACGCCGGGTGACCTACAAGACCGGTGCGAAGAGCGCCAGGGAAAAGGGCAACGGGTGAACGGAGCCGTTTCCAAGATCCTGCGGGTCATCGAGGAGCATCAGAAATTTCTCGTGACCTCCCACGCGCGTCCGGATGGCGATGCAGTGGGATCGGTGCTCGCTTGCACTTTGCTGCTGCGCGCTTTGGGAAAGCATGCGGACGCGCAACTGGCAGACCCCGTCCCGCTTATCTACAAATCTTTGCCGCATGCGGGGGAGATCATCCCCGGCACACAGGTAGCTGAGGGATACGATGCCGCCATCGTGCTCGAGTGCGATGGAGTACAGCGGACGAAACTTTCAGGCATCGAGCACCTGATGCTGATCAACATCGACCATCACACCAGTGCGCGTGATTTCGGCACGATCAACTGGATCGAGCCCAGCGCGAGCGCGGTGGCACAGATGGTGTTCGACCTCGCGGTGGCGGCAGGGATACGGATCACCAACGCGATGGCGACCTGTCTCTACACTGCGGTGATCACCGACACAGGCAGCTTTTGCTACGAAGGCACGAACGACCGTACGTTTTCACTAGCCGAGGAGTTGGTACGGTATGGTGCGGACCCGGTGCGCATCGCCCGCAATGTGTACTTCTCAAACCCGACATCGAAGATGCGGCTGCTCGGCGCAGCGCTTTCAAACCTGCATCGGGACGGTGCGCTGGCGTGGCTGCACGTGACCCACAATGACATGGTGGCTACGGGTGCGCTCGAAGAGGATTGCGAGGGGCTGGTGAACTACGCGCTCGGAATCTCGGGCGTGGAGATCGCCGCATTTTTCCGCGAGCTGCCTAACGGAGGGTTCCGGGTGAGCCTGCGCAGCAAAGGGGCGATCAACGTGAGCGATGTGGCGGAACAGTTCGGCGGCGGCGGACATGAGTGCGCGGCGGGACTGGCTGTCGCGGGCCCGCTCGAGCACGCCCGGGAGAAGGTGCTGGACCGTCTGCTACATGCTCCGCCAAGAACGATTTCGCAGCATTGAGCGGCTACAATCATGAAAACAAATGCATTCTGAACTGTTCAATCAAGCGCTGTCGCTTGCCGGCGCGGCGTGTATCCTTGCCGGCTATGTGGGGCAGCAGATGAAGTGGCTCGATACGGAGCGGCCGTTCTACAACATCATCAACGCAATCGGCGCTGCCATGCTGGGATGGGTCGCGTTGTTCCCATTCAAGATCGGGTTTGTGCTGCTCGAATTCATTTGGGTGGTGGTAAGCCTGTATGCGCTGGTCAAGCCGGCGCGGCGGAGAGCATGAGGGATACACGCCCCCCGAGAGACCGGCTTCGGGCCTACCTGGAGACGGTGGATTGGCGCAAGCTGCTGCTTGAACTGTTGGCGGTCGCTGCAGTGGCCGGATTTCTCTTCTTTCACGGCCTCGGATCGATAGGCCTTGCCGGGGCAGACGAACCCCGCTACGCCCAAGTCGCGCGAGAGATGCTGGCGCGGCACGAGTGGGTGACTCCAGTGTTATACGGTCAAGTGTGGCTGGAGAAGCCTGCGCTCTACTACTGGCGCGCCATGCTCTCTTACCAGACCTTTGGCGTGCATGATTGGGTCGCGCGAATGCCCTCGGCGACGTTCGCGTTCGGAATGGTGTGGATCATCTACTTCCACATGCGCAGGTTTCGCCCGGGAGCGCAACTCGACGCCGCGCTCATCACGGCATCGTGCGCTGCGGTGATCGGATTCTCGCATGGAGCCTCCACGGACATGCAGCTCGCTGCACCGTTCGTCATCGCCATGCTGGGGTGGTATGCGTGGTTCGAGACCGGCAAGAAACTCTGGTTGTTCGATTTCTACTTCTTCATGGCGGTAGGAACGCTCGCCAAGGGGCCAGTCGCCCCGGGGCTGGCGGCGATCGTCATCATCCTCTTCTGCGCGCTGAGGCGCGAACCGTGGTACTGGCTGAAGAGCCTGTGGTGGCCGGGGATAACGCTGTTCCTCGCCATCGCACTCCCCTGGTATATCGCGGTGCAGAAGCGAAACCCGCAGTTCCTGCGCGTGTTTCTCTTTGAGCACAACCTGCAACGCTTCGGGACCGACAAATATCAGCACAGCCAACCGTTGTGGTATTACCTGCCGGTGCTGGTGCTGTCGCTGATGCCGTGGGCGTTCATTGCGCTGCAGGCGATGTGGGAGGCAGTGCGCGAGGCAGTGCGCCAATGGCGTGATTCGGACCGGAAGACCAGCAGCGAACAGATGGGCGACGCCTTTCCGGAGTTTCTCGTGATCTGGGCGCTTTTCCCGATCCTGTTCTTCACGATCGCGAAGTCAAAGTTGCCGGGGTACATCCTTCCGGCGGTTCCGGCGGTGACCATCCTGACCGGGGACTATCTTGCGCGGCTGCGTCAGCGCGCTCTACCGAAGACGATCCTGGGGCTTCATGCTTTGATATGCGGAGCCCTGGTCGGAGTAGCACTGCTGCTGCCCTACGTGGCGGCGCGGCGCAGCGAACCGCCGGGGGCCGCAAAGTGGATCGCGGGTGTGCTGGCAGCGGCGATATTGGGGTTCATATACGTGACCGTGCAAAAGCGCGGGGCGGGTTTTTTACGATTTGCGACGCTCATCCCGATGCTGCTGGTGCTGGGATTTCTCGAGGGGCCGGCGGCGGCAACACTCGACGGGGCCTATTCGGCGCGTCCTCTCGCGAGACAATTGAGGGCACTTGATCCTGAAGGTGCGCCGGTCGCGGTGCTCGGGGTGCGGCGAGACGTGGAGTACGGGCTGGCTTTTTACCGAGACCACCGGATCGACCGCTACGAACGCGGAGAGATCCCGATGGAAGCGCACTATGTGGTCGTCCCCACAAAACAAGAATCATCGTTGATCGACCAGATCGGCGAGCGCGCCGCATTTCACGTTGGAAGTTACCCGGCGCAGCGGCTTGAGATCTACCGGATCGCGGCACGTTGAGAGTCTGCTAGATTCAAGCCATGCACCCGCAGTCCCCTGTATTGAGCCATGCAATGACCCGGGCTGAAGTCTCGCTCGGCTGCCTGATTCGAAACTACAAGATGGTCCGTGAAAGATTGGGAGTCGAGGTGTGCGCGGTCGTGAAGTGCGACGGATACGGCCATGGCGCAATCGAGTGCGCCCGTGCACTCGTACAGGAGGGCGCTGCGTGGCTGGCGGTGAGCTGTCCGACGGAGGGAGTGGCACTTAGAAACGCGGGCATCACACAGCGGATCCTGCTGCTCTCGAGTTTTTACCGCGACGAGGCGGAGACGGTCGTCCGCTATGGACTGACCCCGAATATCTGGGAAGACGAGCAGGTGGACTATCTCGCGCGTGCGGTCGCCGCTGTTGCCGGTGACAAAACGCAGTTTCCGGTACACGTAGAGGTGGATACGGGGATGTCGCGGCAAGGAGTCCAGGCGGCGCGGGCGCCGGAGTTCCTGAGAAGAATACGGGAGAGACAAAACCTTGAAGTGGAGGGTTTGTTTCAGCATTACGCCATGGGCGAGCGTGCCGGAGAGGGCAGCCCACGGCGACAGGAGATCGGCTTTGCCGGCATTGTTGACGTTGCCCGAGAGGCTGGCTTTGCTCCGAGCTACGTCCATATGGTGAATTCCGGCGCAGCTGCAGCGAGGGCGCATGTGCTGCGAGATCCGCAGTTCACGATGAAGGGGTCACGACCATTGGCGCGTATCGGGATCGCGCTCTACGGCTATTGTTTGCCGCTGGAGAATGACGACTCGATGGGGGCAAATTGGAACGGTAGTCCGGTGCTTAGCTGGAAGACGGGAGTCATTTCGCTGCGGGAGGTCCCGGCAGGAACGGGGATCGGGTATTCGGGGGCGTACACGACAAAGAAGCGGACGCGTATCGCTTCCCTGCCGATCGGTTACGGAGACGGACTGAACCGACTTCTCTCATCCCGCGGAAGAGTGTTGGTGCGCGGAGAATACGCGCCGATCATTGGCAACGTGTCTATGGACATGACGCTAATCGACGTCACGGACGTAGCCGGTGTCTCGATCGGGGACGAAGTTGCGGTGATCGGTGAACAAAATGAACGGATTATCGACGCTTGGGAGCACGCGAAGCTCTGTGGGACCATCCCATATGAGGTGGTGTGCGGGATCGGGCCGCGAGTGCCACGAGTGTACGTGCGATAACATTGAAGAGAGTGATGAGAAGGCTTTATTCCAAGTGGATGTTTGCATGGGAGCACCGGCTCACCACGCGCGATACGAACCGCGTGGTACGTCCGCTCGAATTTGGACTGGAGTGGACGCGGGACTGGCCGGTTGCGAACAAACCACCGCTTCCACAGGGGCTCGAACAACTTTCCGAGGTGGAGAGCGAGACATACCTGCGCGAGATGAACCGCGCAATCGTTGCGGATTCGGAGCGGTTCTATGGATACACGAAGCCGACCGACTTCCGCATCGAGAAGAGACTGCCGGAGCTCTTCCCGACCAATGACCGCCAGTCCAAACAGGAACAGCGACTGCGCGACACCGCCGAAAAGGGAAAGCTGGCGACCGCCGACTTTCTACGATTTACGTCGGCCGTGCAGACGCCTTATCACGAAAATAATATTTGCAATGCGCGCTGGTTTCCGGCGAAGCGTCCGGGCAAGGCTGCAGTCATCGTGCTGCCGCAATGGAACGCCGATGCGTTCAGCCATAATGCGCTGTGCAAGATCCTGAACCGGTTCGGGATATCGGCCCTGCGACTGTCGAAGCCATATCACGATATACGGCGTCCGGCGGAGATCCAGCGCAGCGATTATGCGGTGTCGGCAAACTTAGGACGCACGATCGATGCGTGCCGGCAGGCGGTGACGGACATACGAAGCTGCGTGGATTGGCTGGAAGAACAGGGGTACGAGCAGTTCGGCATTCTTGGGACCAGCCTGGGATCTTGCTACGCGTTCATCGCTGCGGCTCACGACCCGCGCATTCGCGTGTGTGCGTTCAACCACGCAAGCACCTATGTTGCCGACGTGACGTGGACGGGCCAGAGTACGCGGCACATCCGTGCGGCGCTCGAGGGCAAGCTGACGCTGGAGCAGTTGCGCGAGTTGTGGATGTGCATCAGTCCGATGGCGTACATGGACAAGTTCGCGTCTAATCACCGTAAAGCGCTGGTGGTGTATGGGCGTTACGATCTCACGTTCTTGCCCGAGCTGTCGCAACAGGTGATCGAAGAGTTCCGCAAGCGCGCATTTGATTTCACGCTGCGCGTGCTGCCGTGCGGCCACTATACGACGGGTGAGACTCCGTACAAGTACATCGATGGCTGGCATCTCTGCAAATTCATCCGGGGAGCGTTTCAGCAGGTGTAACTTCAATACGGGGTAGCTGGTGCGCGGGTCCAGCTTTGTAGCATCCAAATTGTTAATTCGTGATCGTGGATGGAGCAGCCATGAAATTGGCAATTCTTTTTGCCGTTGGCACTGTGGGATTTTTGTTTTGCAGCAAAGGCGGGTTGAGGAAGACCCAGAATTGGGTCTCGGACTGGATCGCCGAGCAGGCGAAGCCGAGCACGCTGCAGGACCTCCATCTTCTGTAGAAACGGTTGTGTGTGATTAAATGGACGCGCTGTTTCCAAGGAGGAACCGTGCGAAAACTTTCCTGCGTATTACTTTCTGGCGCATTGCTCATGGGAGCGACGCTTTCCGCATTTGCCGAAGATCAACCGCACATGCAAGCAGCGCTCGATGCCCTGCAACGGGCGAAGCAGGAGCTGCAGTCCGCCGAGCACGATAAAGGCGGACACCGGGAGCGCGCGCTGGACATGGTAAACCGTGCCATCCAGCAGACCCAGGCGGGGATGCGATTCGACACCAAGCACGAAAAGAACGATAAGGACCGCGACAAAGACCGGGACAAGAGATAGCCCGGGAAATCCGGTGCAGTGTTGGAACGGCTGGAACGACTCCAGCCGTTTCGTTTTCCCATACAATGTTGAGTTATGGGATATCAGAACTCACGCATGAACCAGCCGCTATCATCGGTCGATCCGGAGATCGCGCACCTCATCGAATCCGAAGCTGGGCGTCAGCACGAAGGACTCGAGTTGATTGCGTCGGAGAATTTCGTAAGCGAGGCCGTGCTCGAAGCAGCAGGCTCGGTTTTCACGAACAAGTATGCGGAAGGGTATCCGGGAAAGCGCTATTACGGCGGATGCGAGTTTACGGACGTTGTTGAGAACCTTGCACGCGATCGCGCGAAGCAGATCTTTGGGGCGGAACACGCAAACGTGCAGCCGCATTCAGGCTCGCAGGCGAACGCTGCGGCGTATGCGGCGATTCTCCAGCCGGGCGACAAGATACTCGGTCTTGACCTTGCACACGGCGGACACCTTACCCACGGCCACAAACTGAATTTTTCGGGAAAGCTGTACCAGGTGGCCAGCTATCGCGTTCGCAAGGATACAGAGACGGTCGACTACGACGAGCTTGCGGACATCGCCAAACGGGAGCAGCCGAAGATGCTCATCGGGGGCGGCAGTGCTTATCCGCGGTTCTTCGATTTCCCGCGCATGCGTGAGATCGCGGACAGCGTAGGCGCATACTTCGTCGTCGATATGGCGCACATCGCGGGATTGGTCGCGGGCGGTGTCCATCCCACGCCGGTGCCGCATGCACACATCACAACCACAACGACGCACAAGACATTGCGGGGACCGCGCGCGGGGATGATCCTTTGCAAGCAGGAACTTGCGGCAGCCGTGGACAAGAACGTGTTTCCAGGGCAGCAGGGCGGCCCACTGGTCCACATCATCGCGGCGAAGGCGGTCGCATTCCGCGAAGCCCTGCAGCCCGATTTCAAAGCATATGCACAACAGACCGTAGAGAACGCGAAGGCACTCGCCGGCGGCTTGCAGGAGTCCGGGTACCGCATCATCTCCGGGGGAACCGATACGCACCTTATGCTGGTGGACGTATTCGCAAAAGGCATACTCGGCAGCGAGGCCGAGAAGGCGCTGGGCGATGCCGGGATCACGGTAAACAAGAATGCGATCCCGTTTGATACCAATCCTCCGATGAAGCCCAGCGGAATCCGGCTTGGGACTCCGGCGCTCACCACGCGCGGCATGGGAGCGGGAGAGATGAAGCAGATCGCCAAGTGGATCGCCAAGGCACTCGAGAATCGCAACAACCCCGACGTTCTGCGGAATATCCGTCACGAGGTATTGGCGATGGCGGAGCAGTTTCCGCTTTATGCGAAGCAACGTCAGGGCAGCGCGGAACCTGTTGCCCGTTGAGGCACTTGGCGTGATCCACCTTCTTCAACTCGGGCGAATCGACTACGGCACCGCGCTCGACCTGCAACAAACTTTGGTCGAGCTCCGCAAACAACAACGCATCGGGGACGTGCTGATGCTGCTGGAGCACCCGCCCGTGATCACTATGGGGCGGAACTCGGACGACTCCAACATCCTGACCTCCCGAGAGTTGCTGCAAGAACGGGGCGTTGCACTGTTCGAGACCAATCGCGGGGGCGATGTGACTTTTCACGGACCCGGACAATTGGTCGGCTATCCGATTTTCGACTTGAAGGCGCTTCATCCTCGTGTGGGCGCAATCGAATACGTGCGCCGCGTGGAAGAGGTCTTGATTCGCAGCTGTGGCGATCTCGGGATCTTGTGCGAACGCATTCCGGGACTTACTGGAGTGTGGACACAAGGCGAGCCGCGCAAGATAGCCGCCATCGGAGTACATATCTCTCGCGGAGTCAGCAGCCACGGCTTTGCACTGAATGTGACGACCGACCTCGATTTTTTCAAATTGATTGTCCCTTGCGGCATCAGCGACAAGCCTGTGACGTCGATCGAGCGGGAATTGGATACCGCAGTCCGTCCTATGCCCGTTTTTGAGCAGGTCTCGAACCTGGTCTCGGCGAACTTTGGCAGGGTCTTTCACCAGCAGGTGCTGTGGTGCGAATCGCTCGATGTGCTTCTGAAGTCCTCTGCGGGCACGGCGAACGATCCTGAAGATCTGCCTGCCGCCGCTCCGGAGGAATTGAAGGCGCTGCATCGCGACGATATCTCGTTGGCTTAACTTGTGAGGGTGCCCAGAGCGACCCTGGTGCAAGTAACGAAGATTCGTACTATGCCGATTTATGCCGTAGAATAATGGGTTCGGTTCTGCATTCCAGTTCGGCTGTAATCTTCTCCAATAGACCCTGTTCCAGAGTCACTTGATGAAAAAAACGGAAATCACGCAAGAGCAGCGAAGAGCGACTGACGCCTCGAAAAACGGCGGGGCGGGCAGCAACGGTTTTTATACGGGTGCCGATGCTCAGATCGACGTCCGCGGCCATGAACGGACAGGCTTCCCGGTAGATGGGGCCATGCGTCACAATCCTCACGGCATTCCCGACTACAGGCTGGAAGTCCCCGATTTCACGGCCCGGGAGGTCATCGAAAATGGTGAGGTTCGGTATGAGGTCGACGGCAAGCTGGACCAGCCTGCGCCTCCGCTTCGCGACTCGAAATACCTCAAGCCGGAGCAATCCATCGAACTCTATCGCTGGATGCTGCTCAACCGCAAGATGGAAGAGACGCTCGAGAAGCTGTACAAGCAGAGCAAAGTCATCGGTGGCGTCTATTTCGGGCTAGGACAAGAAGCCGCATCGTGCGCGTCGGCGTACGCCTTGAGCAAAGAAGATTGGCTGGGCCCGATGATCCGCAACCAGGGCTCGATGCTGGTGAAGGGCTTTGCCCCGCGCGATACCTTCATGCAGTACATGGCCAAAGTGGGTTCACCCACCCACGGGCGCGAGTCAGGGTCGCATTACGGCGATCACCGGGAAAAGAACGTTGTTGCGCCAGTCAGTCATCTCGGCGATTCGATATCCGTAATGGCCGGCGTTGCACTTGGCGCGCGCATTCAGGGCCGGAACATCGCCTGCCTCACCTACATCGGAGACGGCGGACAGTCCACGGGACCAACATACGAGGGATTCAATCTCGCAGCCGTGCAGAAGCTCGGCGTGATCCTCATGGTGGAGCACAATCTTTGGGCATACTCAACGCCGGTCAATATGCAGTTTGCCTGCAAGGACCTCGCCGACCGTGCGATCGGCTACGGCGTACCCGGCGTCATCGTGGATGGAACAGACGCGCATCAGGTATTCGACGTGACACACGAGGCGGTGAAGCGTGCCTACAACGGAGAGGGCGCCACGCTCATTGAAGCGAAGATGATGCGCATGAAGGGCCATGCCATTCATGACGCGGCACTCTACGTGCCCAAACCCATGTTCGAGTATTGGCGCCGTCGCGATCCGATCACGCGCATGGAAAAGTATTTGCTGGACAAGGGCTGGATCACGGAAGAGAAGAACAAAGAGATCATCGCAAGCGTGGAAAAGCAGCTTGATGAGGACCGTGCGTTCGCGGAAGCGTCGCCGTTCCCAGAAGCAGACCAGGTACACCACGGTGTTTATTGCGATAACTCAGTCGAGATTCCGCCCAAGTACGGGCCGCCGAAGGTCCGCGACGTCAACTTCGAAGCGGTCGCAAAGGAATCCGGCGCGAACACGCACTACAAGTGAGATGACTGCGCATCGCGCGAGCGTTAATCGCGTTGCGAGGTCAAACACTGTTCTGAATTTTGAAACTGGAAACTGAAAACTTACGAAACCATGCCTCCAGTCACATACTTAGAAGCAATACGTCAGGGACTTTACGAAGAGATGGCGCGCGACAATCGCGTCTTCGTCATGGGTGAAGACGTCGGTGTCTACGGCGGGGCCTTCAAGGTCACGGAGGGTTTCATTCACGCCTTCGGCCCGGAGCGAGTGATCGACACACCAATCTCCGAGATGGCGATCGCCAGTGCCTGCTATGGCGCATCCCTTACAGGTCTGCGGCCGGTGGGAGAGTTCCAATTCATGGACTTTATCTCCTCAGCGCACTCACAGGTCGTCCAGGTACTTGCGAAATCCAACTACCGGTGGGGCGCGCCCGCTCCGGTCGTCTTTCGCGGACCTTCCGGCGGCGGCGTCCACGGCGGTCCATTCCACTCGCAAAATCCTGAGATGTACTACGTCCATACGCCCGGGCTCAAAGTTATCTGCCCGGCCACTGCTTATGACGCAAAAGGATTGATCAAGGCTGCGATCCGCGACAATAACCCGGTCCTCTTCTTCGAGCACAAGTTCCTCTATCGCCGGATCAAAGAAGAGCTTCCTACGGAAGAATATATCGTCGAGATCGGAAAGGCGCGGCTGCATCGCACGGCTCCCGAGGGCGCGAAGAAAGCGGTCAGCGTCATCACCTACGCTGCCATGGTGTATGTCGCCCAGGAGGCGGCCGACATTCTTGCCAAGGAGGGGATCGAATTGGAGATTCTCGACCTTCGTACCCTGCTTCCTCTGGATATTGAAGCGATCACCGAGACCGTAAAGAAAACAAACCGCGTCATCTGCCTTCACGAAGACACAAAGACTGGCGGCATCGCAGGAGAGATTGCAGCGATCATCAATGAGACCTGCTTTGACTACCTCGACGCGCCGATCACGCGCATCTGCTCGCTCGACTCGGCAGTTCCCTTCTCGCCGCCGCTCGAGAAAGAGTTTTTGCCAAAGGTTGCAGACGTCGTTCGCGAAGCGCGCAGACTTGTGGCCTATTGATCAAGCTATATGGCTGGAAGCGTCCGGCAGCTTGCCGGGCGCTTTTGTTTGCCTAAGCTAAAATGGTCTGCCATGATCTCTCAAGTCAAATTCTGTACGATCACCGTCAGTGACCAGCAGGCGGCGCTTGAGTTCTATACCAAGAAGCTTGGCTTCACTGTCAAACGCGACGAACAAATGCCCGGGCATTCCATGCGATGGCTTGAACTCAACGTCGCCAAGGACAAAGAAACTTATGTGGTCTTGTGGGGCGATCCGAAGAAGGTCGGTGGATGGCAGCCTGTTGTGTTCTCCACTGACGATGTTCAGAAGACATATGAAGAGTTAAGCGCCCGCGGCGTCGAATTCACGCAGCCACCGAAGCAGGAATCCTGGGGATGGTCCTCGATGTTCAAGGACCCGGACGGCAACATTTTTCTTCTGGGATCGAACACGTAAAGCTCGAAACAGATATATAGCTCAGAATGTCCGACGAATCCATCCTGTCTTTACCGCCAGTCCCTGCCGATACCCGTATCCACTACGGCTCGGACTCCAATCAGTTCGGTGATCTGTTCCTGCCGAAATCCAAGGGAGCGCATCCCGTCCTGATGAATATCCATGGCGGATATTGGCGCGCCAAGTACGATCTCTCCTATGCCAGCCACTTCTGCCGCGCGCTCGCCGACGCCGGAATCGCAGTCTGGGGCATTGAATACCGGCGTGTCGGCAATCCTGGCGGAGGATGGCCCGGCAGCTTCGAAGACATTCTCTCCGCATGGTCGGCGCTGTCACGTCTCGCGAGCCAGCACAATCTGAATCTCAAGCGAACCATTGTTTGCGGACACTCCGCCGGCGGCCAACTTGCGCTGGCGCTTGCCAGCCGCTCTGCCGGACTGCCACTCAAACCAAAAGCGGCCATCTCTCTCGCAGGCGTTCTGGATCTGCAACGCGCCTGTGATTTACACCTATCCAACGATGCAGTGGTCGAATTTCTCGGAGGCGCTCCGAAGCAGCGGCCCGAACATTATGCGGAAGCTGACCCTATGCGCCTGACGATCCGGGTGCCGCAAGCGCTCTTCCACGGAGTGCCAGACGAAGACGTCCCCGTCTCGATCTCACGCGATTACGCCAAGGCGAAGCACAAAGCGAACGAAGATGTCAGTTATCACGAGTCCGCTACGTCAGGACATTTCGAATGGATCGATCCGCGCAGCCAAGAATTTCACGCGGTCAAAGACAAGGCCGCCGCACTACTAGCTTCGTAAACGGCGCAAAAGTCCCGCAAGTCCGACTAGCCCACTTCCCAACAGAGCAACACTCGCCGGCTCTGGCACGGGAGAAGGCCCGTTGACCGGAGTGACACTGACGACCGGCACTCCATTCTGGTCCAGAGAAGACACCAAACTTGTGCTTCCGGTGGGATCAAGCTGGCCTGTCAAGATCATCCCATTGCTATCGGAGTTCGGTATGGGATTACCTGAGGCGTCATAGAGGGAAAATCCCAGGCTGCTCGCGGAAGGAAATGCGGAACCGTCAGGATTTGTGATTCCAAGGCCGCCAAAATCCAGCAGGAACGAGATGGTTGAGCCGTACGTGAGGGCCTGGAAGTAATCGTTCAATCCCTGTGTATTGTTGGCCACCACGCTGCTTGCCAGGCCGCCGGAGACGTCGCCTATCGAGGGGAACTGCGCGCCTAGAGCTGCGCCTGCAAAGTGGCCGATGCTCAAGGACGCGGATTGACTACCGAGTGGCCCCGGATTGAACTGGAACTCGATGAATCCTCCCTGACTTGCAAGGGTAGAGGTGTTGATCGAGATTTGATAGATCGAGTCTCCGAAGACGAGTGTGGTTGCTAGACACAACACTGCCATCAGAACCGAGCGAAACCATAGGGGGATATTCATCGCTGCATTGACTCCTTAAAAGCTTCCTGAATATGCGGTGGCGGCGAACGTGATGTGCGCAGTAGAAGGCCCGCTGAAACGAATGGGTACTGTGATTGACTGCCCCGGTGCGAGTCCGCCAGTGGACAGAACCGTGATATACGGGGCTGAGTTGTAGTATCCGCTGGCGTTCACCAATGTCACGCCCGTAGGCAGTCCGGAGATAACTGCTTCCATTGGAGCCGGTATTTGAACTGCTCCCGTGTTCTTGATCGTGATCGTGCCATTAAAGGTTGACGTTGTGCGGCTATATAGCAGTCCGGAAGTTGTGATCTGTACGGCACCCGTTAGATTTGTGGCTGGCACCTTGATGGAAAGAGTGGCATGATTTCCGGCGTTGTCATCGGCAGCCGCGTATACGGTCGTGCCGGAGCTCGCGGCGATGGGCCCGGAATATGGTTGGAAGGCATTCCCGTCTAGTGAATACGAGATCGCTTTTACACCGCTGAGCGCGTCCTGGGCACTGAGCGTGACCACAGGAGAAAAGCCCGGCTTGATCGCATAGCTGATCTGCGGTGCAGTCTTGTCGATCTTCACCGTGAGACCTGCCGGTGAAGACGTGTTGCCTGCAACGTCCGAGGCGGTGAACTGGACCGTTGTCGTTCCCTCGGCGGAGACCGCTAGCTGCGCAGCCGCGCTCGTAGTTGCGGGAGGCTGGGTCTGCGTCGTCGCCGGAGTTGGTTGGGCGCCGGTGGCACCGTATGCAAGGCTTGCGATCTCCCATCCGTCGGGGTTCTCGGCGGCGGAGAGGATGAGCGCGACGTCGCTATTGTTCCAGCCCGATGAGTTCGCCGGAGAAGATGCCGTGATGTTTACCGTGGGAGGATAACTATTGCTGGCAGATGCTTTCTCCCACATCTCGATGTACTGCTCAGCGGACCGAAACAGTGGCTTGAGGTCGTTGTCGCTGAGTCCGATGGAGCGCAGGTCCGCGATGAAGTCAGGATACATGCCGATATGGGCCATGCCATCGAAGTTGTAATCGAAAGTTCGGTTGCCGATGACGCTTCGGTCGAGAGTCTGCCCGGTGCCACCGATCACGCTAAAGGGATAACCTACACCACCAGTTTGTGGGGCTTTAACGTCGCCGTTGCATGCGTCCTTGCCGAATCTTGGAGCGGGCTCTCCGGCAAAGCCATTGAAATCAGAACCGATGCCGACGCCAGCGCCGCCCATCCGCGAAGCCGCATAGAGGTAAGCCTGCGCCCAACTCTTTAAGGATTTGCCGCAATCGTGCGGGACATCTCCGCGGAAAGTGGCAATCTCATCCGTCGTGCCCTGGTCGAGAATGGGAGAGACCATTCCGCCAAGCTGGTGGATTGCCTGAAGCTGGTCTATCGCTTTTTGCCCTTCTGCCTTCTTTGAGCCAATCGATGTATCCACAAAGCCTGAGTGTCCGCCGATCACGGGATAGTTCTGTTGTAAGGCGATCTGCAGGGTGGCGTCCGACGCTAGCCTCGACATGTGGTCGGTATCGATGATGATTTTGCGGCTCATCATCTTTCGAATCAAAGATTGACCCAGGTCCGTCAACCCTATTGAGTTGCATTGGCCCGATCCAGAATAGGTGGGAGGCAGTGCGCCTTGGGCTGCAGCTTGCAGCAAGTTTCCGAGCACGGTCGAGTGATTCAACTGGAAGGCGTATCCCTCACTCGAGCAATCCCATGCACTGAACCAATCCCCGTTCACAATCCTGTTGCCGGTGTTGAATGCGGCGTTATAAAGCGCAGCTCCGCCGAATCCGTTATTGAAGACGTGGATGGGGAATATGTGGCGAGCACCCATCGCGTAGTACTTCGCAAGACCATCCCGCAGGTTTTGATCGGTACAGGTTCCGTGCGCTTTGCAGTTGAAGAGGCTGTCCACTTCAATTCCGAGCACGACCGCGAGTTGTCCGTTGTTGATGGCGTCGCGGGCCTGCTGTGGTGTGTACACGATCCGGTACCATCCTTTGCCCGGTCCCCCATTCTGACTGTCGACGTATTGTTCGAGGGCTTTTGCGCCAGCGATCTGCTTGTCGACCGCGTCCATGTCATTGCAACCGAAGCCTGCACGCTGGTTGGAAACGTCGCAAAATACCTCATTGCTTACGGCATGCATGACCATCAGCTTCAAACCGCCCTGCAGTGCACGGTGGACCCAGTCGACATACATCTGCTGGTGTGTGACCGCGTACCAGCTAGGCCACCCATCAAAATCAGGAGCTCCGCCTACGGGATGACCGACGCCCTCGGAGAGCGACATTCCGATGAAGTCCTCCAGGCCACCGGGGCCGTGGACTGGCGTCAGGGCCGCTAGACCATTCGCAGTGGGAACCGGCACGCGAGGAACCGGCAGGCCAAATGGATTGACCGCGTCGAGGTCAGCGTAGTCACACCACGGAAGCGCGACCTGGATACCCGCAGGATCGAACGGCTCTCCCCATAGAAGGAGACCGCCGAACCCGAGGTTCGCGAACTGGTGGGTGTGTGTGTCTGCAAATCCACATATCGCCGGCTGTCCATTAGGGGCAGGGGTGGTGTCGCAAACAGCACCCGCTCCCTGGTCCGGCGGGGGACTGGGCTGGCCGGATTGTTTGCAGCCGGTAGGCCGTTGTCCGTTGGCCCAGTAGATATCGACTGGATCGGTAGAGCTAACGCAGATACCGAGTTTGGCCTTCGCGTCGGCGGAAGTAGCGGTCGCAGGATTCGTCGTAGTCTGCGCAACCGCCGTCGCCGAGGTGTTGATCTGTAAGTACACCGGAATATTGAGGGGGGACACTCCATCGAGCGTTCCTTCGAGATCGACATCGGTAGATCCGCCCCTCAAGTAGGTTCGGGTATCTTGCCATTCGGTGTGATAAAAGCTGAGAGTACTTCCGTCCGCATTGCTGAAGCGGATAGGGTGGATCTCGGCAGACATGTTAGAGACGGCCTGGGAACACGGGCTTCCGCAGGCCGCTGCGACTTTTCCCGTCAACCAATACTTAATGGTGATGTGGGCCTGTGTTCCTGTGAAACTGGCTCTCGGTACCACAACGTATGTGTTCTGCAAGTTCGTGATGGATTGCGGCCCGGTCGCAAGGGTACTTCCGGGATTGCTCGCGTGCGCTTCCGAGGACGTGATGGAAGCCGAATTCCCGCTTGATACGGCGACCTGGGATTCACCAGCGCTTCGGTCCGTCATGGTATCGACTGCAGGGCCGTTCACGGTATTCGTGCGGGTCTGCGGCTGCGAAGGGTTCACGATGCTTACAGTGGTCTTGACGTTGAAGTCGGCGGGTTGGAAGGCCGGCGCAACTGTCTGCCCGATCGCGCGAGTGCCGAAACCAAGTCCGCACAGCATGGCACAAATGAGATATACAGGGGAAAGCAGCTTGAAACTGGCAAGTGCGCGCAAGATCATCCTCTTCGGCGTTTTCGCCCCGCCCTGGCGGGAGACGGTTGAAAGCTTAAGAAGCAGCTCCCGCCAAAGACAAATGGGAAGAGCCTACGGTCTCCATCAAGTTATCTAATTGTTTTCCAACCATTGGATTTATGAGATGAAAAGTTCTGCACGGCGTGCGAACTGTTGGGCGCAAGCGACGAGTTGTTTCTCCAATGGATCCTCTGGGCGGATTTCGCAGGATGTTGCGGGAACTTTTTCTGGTGGCGGACCGTAAGACTCAACGGCTTGCAACTCCAATCCGGTGAGGTTCCTTCCGAATGTCTGCTCTTTCTTTTTTCAGAACTGCCAGATTCACCAGTAGATCCAGGTTCCAATCACGCATCCTGTTGGTCGCGCAGTGCGCGGCCTTGATCTCAATCTTCGCCTTCATTGCTTGGCTGTGCCACGACTATTTCGTTCGGCCGGCGTTGGGATTGACGCTTCGCCACTACCATCTCGGTCCGGCACTCTTCAGAACCAAACAAGGTTTGGATCCGATCGGTCCGATGCTGATGGACACTGCCGGACTACTGCCTCTACTGGTTGCCGGCTTCGCCGTGTCCATACTGGAGAAGAGACGCATGGGGGAATACGGGTTACCGTTTAACTCCCGCGCACTGAAACAATTCTTTGCCGGGATCGCCTGGGGCATAGGGGGAGTGAGCGCAGTGCTGCTCGCGATCAAGGCCGCTCACGGCGTAGATTTCGGCGGAGTCATCACCCACGGCAGCACCGCCGTAAAGTACGGAGCGCTATGGGCGGCGTCATGTCTTGTGATCGCACTGTTGGAGGAATTTCTATTTCGCGGGTTTCTTTTATTTACTGTTGCGCGTGCGGTTACGTTCTGGCCAGCGGCGATCGGCTTATCGGCCCTGTTTGCTGCGGGGCATTTTCATAATCCAGGTGAGACGAAAGCAGGGATAGCCTCTGTTTTCCTGTTCGGAGTGCTGTTCAGTTTCTTCGTGCGCCGCACCGGCTCGCTGTGGCTCGCAGTCGGCTTTCACCTCAGTTGGGATTTCACACAGGATTTCCTCTACGGCGTTCCCGACAGTGGACTCATTTCGAAGGGCAGACTGCTCGCACCGGTCTTTCACGGTCCGACGTGGTTGACGGGCGGCACGGTAGGGCCCGAGGGCAGCGTCTTCTCTCCTATATTCTTGCTGATTATGACCTTTGCCGTTTGCAGTTTATATCGCCGTCCGATCGGCTCCGCGGACGAAAAGTTGGAAACTCCAACATCAGCCTATGCCGTGACGCGCTGACCACGCGCTCGATATACGAGCTCGAGGAGAGAAATCCTCGAGCCTAGGCGGGGTGCGCTTCAAGGACTGCAAACTCGGCCGCGGTGGGGACGACGCGATTCAGCCTGAAGCCAGCACTTGCCAGCAGGTCCCGATATTGCTCGACGGTGCGCTCCCGGCCCCCGGTGAGGACAAGCATGACGATGTCAATGACTTTTCCGAGCGAAGGTAGATTGTCGCTCAAAAGACTGAACTCCACCAACAGGAGCACTCCATCCTTTGGAACCGCGTTGCGGCAATTCTTGAGGATGGTCCGTGCTTGTTCATCATCCCAGTCGTGGATCACCCTCTGCATCAGATAGGCGCGGCAGCCAGACGGGACCTTCTCAAAGAAATTGCAGGGCTGCATGGTGGTGCGCGGTTCCAACTCGCCGCTAAGAAAACCTCGTTGGCGCGCGCGTTCGAGTACGTGCGGCTGATCTGCCAGCACGCCATGCAGTGTGGGATGTGCGCGGAGGATTTGCGAAAGCAATATCCCATTGCCACCCCCGACGTCCATGATGCTGCCCCATTCCGCAAAGTCATACGCTGCTGCGACCGCCGGACCGGAAAGCTCTGAGGAACTCGTCATCGCGTCGTCGAAGATGCGTGCCTGTTCCGGGTTTAGTCGGAGATATTCGAAGCCATCCATGCCGGAGAGCTTGGTCCTGGAGGGTACTCCCGTCTGAATGCTGTACAGAATCTCTCCGAAGCACGGATAGTAGAATTCGCTCCCCCAATAGATGAAGAGAGATCGAAGCGACCCCGGGACGCCAGTGCGCAGAAGAGTAGAGACATCTGTATTTCTGAAAGTGCGATCCCGGATCTCTTCAAACACGCCTTCGCTCACTAGTAATCGCAAGATGCGGTACAGCGCTTCTTCATTCAATTTCAGCTCACTGGCAAGCGCGGCAGTTGTCTGCGAGCCCTGCTCTATCAAGTCGGCCACACCCAGCTTCGCAACGGCATACAACGCCTGGTGAAGTATGAATCCCTCTCGAGCGCGCAGCAGAGGTTTGGGGTCAACATTCGTTTTCGGTAGCGAGGTCATGCATCCTCCATTACTCAATATTGGTCAGGCTTCTATACACCGCTCATCGCGTCCATGAGCGAGGAGTTGTTGTCGGCTTCCACTGCATAGCGGTAGGGTCCGAGTCGAATAAGCAGCAGCACTCCGAGAGCAGTTGCGATGCAGAAGCCTGCTAAGGGAGCGTTATAGGAATGAAAAAGATCGAACCCTGCCCCCATCAGCAGCGTACCCATGGCCCCTGCCAACATGAATGCGCCGAAGACGAATCCGAAGGCGCTACCGAAAGCGCGTAAGCCGAAATACCGGCTGATGAGGTATGCCATTATCTCCACCTCCGCTCCCATGCCAAGCCCTACAAGAAAAGCTGCGACCAGCGCCAGGTCACCCTTGGTGCCTGCCCAGAGGGCTGCCAGGCCGACAGTCGTTGCGCCGTAGAAGAGCATGCCGATGCGAGGAGCGAAGAAGTGGTCCAGGAGATAGCCGGACCCAACTCTGCCTGCGATCAGAGAAACCCCGACTACGGAGCTGGCGACAGCTGCACGTTCCGCACTGAGCCCGCGATCGGTGAGAAGGGCCGACATATGGAGCACACCCGCATGCACGCTGGCGCCAGTCAGCGAAAAGATGCAAACCATCAACCAGAATGTCGGATGATGCCAGATCTCACGCCAACTCAATCCCTGCTTTTCTGTGGACGGTTGCCGAAGGCGCTGGACGCAGGCTCCGTCGGAGAGCAGGCCGCGTTCTGCCGGATCGTTCACAAGAAGAGTTGCAATGACAGGTAGGGGAAGGAGAAGAACTGCGCCTCCAAAAGCCGCATAAGCCATTCGCCAGCCAAACATTGCAATCAGTTTCTGCGCCAAGACTGGCACTACGACGGCACCGATCCCGATACCAATCATCATGAGACCAAGTGCAAGGCCCCTGCGTCGATTGAACCAGTGGGAGATCACGACGCCAAAGGACACAGGACTCGACCCACTGTCGGCCAGCCCGAGCACAGCGTAAAAAACATAGAATGGCCAAACACTGCCACCTAACCCGGCCGCCGAGAGAAGTACCAAACCATAGAGGGCCGTCGAGACAACAATGATTCGGCGCGCTCCGAATCTATCAATAAGCCTGCCCGTGACCGTCAGACAAAGTGCACCCACTACGTTGTGCAAGGTGAACGCGAATGAGATCGCAGCACGACTTGCGTGGAAGTCGTGAACCAACGACTTGAAGAAGACTGCAAAAGAAAAGACAGCGACCGGAGGGCCGAGGCATTGTCCGAACGCAGCGATCAGTACGATCCACCAACCGTAAAAGAGCTTTGGGCGCGGGGTCGTCAATGGTTTCTGCCTTGGCGTCGCTGGATTTTGATGACCCTTCGAGGTGGCCACCAAATATATCAGACGGTCATGCTTCAATCGGGAATGCCGCTACCCCTACACCCAAGCAGCAAATTGAATGGCGAGAGAAGAACTCTCTCGCCACTCTGCAATTCGCGATTTCCTGACGCTTCGAACTATCCCGCGGCTCCCTCATACCGTGGATAGTCGGTGTAGCCCTTCGAATCACCGCCATAGAATGTCCTCGAGTCGGGCTGCGTGAGTGGCCAATCGTGCTGAATGCGTTCCGGCAGGTCGGGATTCGCGATGAAGAGCGTTCCGAACCCGAACAGATCGACGATCTCCCTTTGAAGCAATTGCAGGGCGATTTGTTTCGTAAGTCCACCGGTCACGATGATGGTCCCTGCAAACGCGTTGCGAAACTTCGAAAGAAAATCGTCCGAGACCACCGGCTCCTTATCGAGCTGGCTTCCGCGGACAATGTGGACGTAGGCGGCTCCCCGCTTTGTGAGTTCTTGAGCGAGGTAGAGGAACGTCTCCTCCGCGTTTCGGTCGGCCTTCATGTCGTTGAAGCTGCCGTAAGGGGCGATACGAACTCCGACGCGATCTGCGCCAAGCACCCCCGCAACGGCATCGAAGGCCTCAAGCAGTAGCCGCGTGCGCGTCTCTTTCGACTGATTGCCGTATTCGTCAGAGCGCTCGTTCACCACTGAGTTCAGAAATTGGTCGAAGAGGTAGCCATTTGCACCGTGCACTTCTGCACCATCGAACCCTGCCTGCTTAACGTTGTGAGCAGCCTCCTCGAAATCGGAGATTACCTGCTTGAGCTCTGTGATCGTCGCCACGCGCGGTTTGCTCACGGGTACGTTCGCTGGCTGACCTGCTTCGCTATAAGCGAACGAAAAACTCTTCTGAGCTGCTTTGTCCGTCGAACTCAGAGGCGCCTCTCCGTTCGGCTGCAGCGTCGTATGCGAGATGCGACCGACATGCCACATTTGAGAAAAGATCTTGCTACCTAGACTATGGACCGCTTCGGTGACCTTCTTCCATCCCTCTACCTGTTCCGATGTGTAGATTCCAGGTGTCCAGAGGTAGCCTTGGCCTTTCTTCGAGACCTGCGTTGCTTCACTGATGATGAGTCCGGCACTCGCGCGTTGACTGTAATATTCGGAGTTTAGATCGCGCGGCGCATCTCCCTCTCCGGCACGCGAACGCGTCAAAGGCGCCATGACGATGCGGTTCTTTAGGGTGATCGGACCTAACTTGTATGGCTGGAATAATGTTTTCATCGCTCTCCTGAATCCTTTAGATTCGGAATTCAGGCGCACGACTCGCAACTACTCGCGATGGACGAGGAGCTCACGTTCCTAAGACTGTTATCGAAAGTCGCGCCATTCATACGTGAGACATCTTCGGTTATCCCACCAAGATTCCTGAGGGCGCACTCGCGGGCCTTATGGTCGCCGTTCGAGTGTCAACCGGCTATTGCATGTGGTGGAACAGACTTGGCCTGACTAAAGTCGTATATCTCTCGAACGTACACACCGCGAGTATTTTGAGCAGGGTCGGCTGTTTCCAGTTCTTGAATTGGGAAGGCATGGGCGGCGCAAGCACGAGAACGCAACACAGAGAGGTAACCCTCTGGAACAATTCACGTCAGAGTACCTGATCCGCCGAAGAGTTAGGAAATCAATTTCCACATTCCGCGGCACAGAGTGCAAAGACCTGCAGGTAAGCGCATGGCATTACTGCGCAAAGCCCTGATTTATTGATGAATAAGCTGGCACCCCACTTGCAATAGCTCTAGCGGAGTTCACATCCATGACCCCACTAGAAGTCAAGGCGTCCACCCAAACATCCATGTTCCGCGTTAGCCGAATTCTCGGCACGACCCTGTTTGTGCTCTTCGTGAGCGCGATTTCGTTGGCCAACCCTATCCGGTTGACCATTTCGAATGGTGGGTCCACACAGACCTTCAACGGAACCGGTTACGTCGGTTATGGCACCTCCGGGAACATGCTTCCAACAGGAAACCCGAAGCATCCTCTTTTCAAGGTGGCAATTCTTGGCTTGACTACCCCCAACTCCAGCCCAGACCTTCTTGACTTGGCTACGGTGGACTTCAAGCAAACATCTTTCTGCACCGGGCACTGCGCATTGAATATCGATTTGGTCGCCACGGGTTTCACCCAGCCGTACCAGAGCCTTATTACTTCACTCGGTGGTTACACCCTAAATAGTTCCTCGGCAAGCTTCAGTCTCAGTGCATTCCTTGATCCTCTCCACGGTGCTCCGATACTGCTGGAGTCTTGTTCTGGCAAGGGCGGTGGAGCAGCCTACTGCAGCCAGACGAACCCCTTCTCTTACACCGGAATTTACGGGCTAGAGCTGAAGCTGGTGATCGATGCAAACGGCGGCAGTGGCACTTTTACGGACAGCAGCATCAGCGGAGCTGTGCCGGAACCCGGTGGTCTGGTCCTTCTCGGAACAGGGTTGGTAGGACTGGCGGCAACCCTGCGCAAACGCTTCAAGTACCCCAAGCCGTAGGGTGGCCGCAGCATAGACTCCGGGGCGCAATTAGAGGCAAGAAAGATGTCAGCGCGCAAATTGAATCGACAGAACGTGTCTTCGAACGACTTCCAGATTTGCTGCTCCGCTTGCTATGAGAATCGGCGTTGTTACTCAAAACTTTCCGTGCAAGGAGCAGCCCTATCGCGGGCACTCTGCCTATCAGACGATCAGGCGTCTTTTGCGGCATGCTGAGGTAGAAGTCTTTTGTCCCCAACTTCATTACCCCTCGTTCTTGGCTCCGAAGCATAGGCCTTGGGCAAAAACAGACACGTCGTTCTGCGTTCCCGATATTTCTACAACTTTCTTCCATTATCCGGCGCTTCCAGTGGTTTCTCGGCCGTTCAACGGCTCCGTATGTGCCCACTACCTGCTCCCCCATCTGCGTAAAAGCAAGCTTGACTTGATTTTGAATTATTGGATCTATCCTGACGGATTGGCTGCAGTACGCTGCGGTCGGGAACTCGGGCTACCTGTAATTTTGAAGGCCATCGGATCCGACATCAACGAAGCACGTGGGGTGACGCGTTTTCTCACCCGCACCGCGCTGCGGCAAGCCGATTTCGTTCTCACGGTGAGCGAAGCGCTTCGTGCCAAGGTGCTGCAGATGGGTATCGCTCCTTCCAAAGTAAGAGCATCGCTCAATGGTTGCGATCAATCCATCTTTTTTCTCTCCGATCAAATGCAGGCCAGAGCCGACTTGGGACTGGAGGCACAGAAACGCTATCTCTTGTTCGTCGGACGGTTGGAAGCGAGCAAAGGCTTACGCGAGCTCGTGCGCGCTACGGCGGCAGTAAGTCGCTCCATCGAGAATGTGCACTTAATCATGATCGGAGAAGGTCCGCTGCGTACTGAGCTTGAGACTCTTGTGTTGAATCAGCAGATTCAACACAAGGTCACCTTCGTTGGTACGCTCTCCACCCAGGAGCTCGGGCAGTGGTATGCAGCCAGCGATGTCTTGGCGTTACCCAGTTACAACGAGGGCTGTCCGAATGTCGTGATGGAGGCAATAAACTCGGGACGTCCGGTAGTAGCTACGAGAGTGGGAGGAGTTCCGGAGCTAGTCACCTCAAATTGTGGGATCCTGGTGCGAACACGAGATGTCGCGGCACTGACAAAAGCATTGGAAGAGGCCTTGGTCCGAAAGTGGGACCACGCCGCCATCGCGCGTTCTGGTCACCGCAGCTGGGAGGATGTTGCCGACGAACTGTTCACGGTTTGCGAGGAAGTTCTAGCTAGACAAGCTTCCGCCCATGCCGAGGCGTTACTAGCGTGCACGACAGGTGACAGTGAGAGATTTTCTGCAAGGTCATAAGCTTACTAGCGCGCGTCCTGCCTCGCCAAATTCCCCTGGAAACAGAGGCTGGATGCGTAAGGCATTGACCGAGCCGCACGTGGCCGGATTTTCTGCGGTATAAAGATACTCGGATTGAGTGACATGTTCTGGCGCTTGGCAATATGTGTGTTATCAGCCGCCGCTGTGGCTGCCCAGGAGCAAGGCATCCCTATGGACAAGCCGCCCACTCTACCGGCGACTGCCCAGGAAACTTGGAATGTAAAGTCGTTCAAGTTCAGCCACGCCGTTTCCATTTACGACACTTGGGCAGCGAAACGGAAAACGATTGCCAAGCTGCCCGCTGGTTCGGTCGTTAAAGGTCTAAGCAAATTGAGCGTAGTTCATGATCCAGATTCCGTTGCCATCTATACTCCTATGCCGAAATACTCGCTCAACCCAGGGGACACGATTTTGCGGTATACCTACGAGGGCGAAGGCTTCGCAGACTTTTGGATCAAAGGACGTTGGTACAAGGAACTAGACGGTAGCTTCATAACCGAAGAGGACGGTAACGGCTGTTCCAAGAATTGCAGCGGAAAGGTAACGAAGCCGGGTCGGAAAGAAGAATGGTTACAGGTTCGCATGGCTAACGGTCGTGTCGGCTGGTTCCGCGATCGCTGATCCTTATCTTAAGTGTGCAATGTCAAACCGAATCGCAATACTTCGATTGTCAGAAGCTGCGCTTCCGTCTACAGGCTCTTCTATCCACGCTCAAACCTTCCGCTGCAATCACCATTCAGAGCAAAACCAGAGCCCTTTTTGGATGCTCTTGAGCACTTCTGACGAATTGTGAGCTCCCATGCCAATCAGGGAGCTTTTCCTCGTTATAGAATTGATGGTTATCTCTATGCATAGATTCCGCATATTGGAAGGACAGCAATGCCTACAGACGTAATGATGCCGCAGATGGGCGAATCCATCTTTGAAGGCACTCTGACCAAATGGCTTAAGAAAGTCGGAGACAAAGTTGTCCGTGACGAGCCCCTCTTCGAGATCTCTACGGATAAGGTCGATGCCGAGATCCCCGCGCCTGCTACCGGAACTCTGTCTGAAATCAAGGTCCAGGAAGGCGCCACCGTCCAGGTAAATACGGTCGTCGCGGTACTCGCGGAAGAAGGCGCAGCCGCCCCCGCTGCCCCAGCAGCTGCATCAAAGGCCCCCGCACCCGCACCTCCGAAGGAAAAGGCACCAGAACCGCCGGCCGCGCCGCCCCAGCCAAAAGCTGCCGTCGCAGCACCCGAAACCGCAGGCGCAGGCACGGATGTCACCATGCCCCAAATGGGAGAATCCATCTTTGAAGGCACTCTGACCAAGTGGCTCAAGAAAGTCGGAGACAAAGTCACTCGCGACGAACCACTCTTCGAAATTTCCACCGATAAAGTGGATGCCGAGATCCCCGCACCTTCCACGGGAACTCTCTCCGAAATCAAAGTTCAGGAAGGCGCCACCGTCCAGGTAAACACCGTGGTCGCCATCATTTCTTCCGGGAGTTCCGTGCCCGCAGCGTCCGCAACTGCTGCTGCCCCCGCGCAGCCAGCAGCCACGCCGCAGGTTCCGACGCCGGCCACTCAAGCTGCCCCACAGAAGGCAGCGGCACAGCAGGCACAATCTGCCTCCGCGTCAGAGACTGAGCGCGTTCGCTCCTCGCCTCTCGTCCGGAAGATCGCCAAAGACAACAACATCGACGTACGCCAGGTCCGCGGCACCGGCAACGCCGGACGCATCACCAAAGACGACATCCTTAGCTTCATCTCCCAGCACCCAGCAGGCGCAGTGCCAGCGCCTGCCGCTCCTACGGCTCCCGCTTCGGCTGCGCCTAAAGCTCAGACTGCACCGCTGCCTGCGGTCGTGCCCGGCGAACTCGTCCCCATGTCGAAGATGCGCGGCATCATCGCCAAGCGGATGGTCGAGTCCAAACATACCAGCGCCCACGTCCACACCGTCTTCAAGGTGGACATGACCCGCGTCGTCAAGATTCGCGAACGCGAGAAGAACAAATTCGAACAGCGAAACGGCGTGAAACTCACGTACATGCCGTTCATTGCCCGCGCCGTACTCGCCGGAATCAAAGTGCAGCCGATCGTCAACTCCTCCGTCGAAGGCGAAGGGATCCGCTATCACAAGAACGTCAACATCGGCATCGCTGTCGCTCTCGACTGGGGACTCATCGTACCCGTCGTCAAGCAGGCCGAAGAACGCAGCTTCCTCGGACTCCAGCGCGCCATCAACGATATCGCCGAACGTGCTCGCTCCAAGAAACTTCAACCGGACGAAGTCTCCGGCGGCACGATCACGATCACGAACCCCGGCATCTTTGGACCTCAGTTCGGTATGCCCATCATCAACCAGCCACAGGTCGCGATCCTCGGCATGGGTGGATTGTTCAAGGAACCGGTCGTCATCACAGACAAAGACGGCAACGATTCCATCGCCATCCGCCACATCATTCGTCTCACCCTCGGATACGATCATCGCATCATCGACGGCGCCGACGCCGACAAGTTCATGGTCGCCGTCCGCAACTACCTGGAAAACTGGTCCGAAGAGATCGGCTAACGAATACAACTCGAAAGGACGGGACAATGTCCCGTCCTTTACTATTTCCGCTGAAACAGCGCTAACCCGCCCGACACCAGCGTTCCTCCCGCCGCGCTCTGCCCTTTGGCAAACAACGCGATCGCCAGGCACAGGATCACCATCGCCCACACGTTCTCTGACACTCCGTTCAGCAACTCAATTGCCCGCTTTGCCTTGTCCAATCCCCCTCCTCAATTCTTCCAACTGCGGGACCGCCAAACGCTTCGGCTTCCCCGCCACTCCCAACGTCACCACCGATAACCACCAGTTCCTTCGTCGCGGCACCGCGTTATACAACTGTGTGTAGGTGCGCTCCAACTCACCCGTATATCCCGCCAGCGATTCATACTGCTGCTGTTGCAGTGCCCGCGCCTTCTGAGCGTTCCCCAACTCTTGCTGCAGCTCAGAACTCTCCTCCGTCAGTACAACATTCTGCTTCTGGCACAACGGACGGTCCGCCAGGCACGCTGCGATCGCCCGCTCCTCCGCCTCGCCGTAAGCTCCAACGCCATTCCCCGCAACACCCACCGCCTGCAGCGCCCTGACATTATCCGCATGCAACGATCCCGCCGGGATTCCGCCAACTGCAGTGGACGCCTCCGTCCTCTCCCCCGCAACACGCTCGCTCGTCGCCGCCGTCTTCGCCACCGCGGACGCCAGCATTGCACCTCTCGTATCAAGCATCGCGATCTGTTCGCGCAGCGTACTCAACTCCGCCACCAAATCGCGTCTGTCGGTGCTCCTCGTCTGTTCGTTCTGCTGCGCCGCCTCACCCTGCGCCGAACCCACCCCCCGGTGCTCGCCAATCCGGACGTAATGCTCCGCACCATCCACAAAAGAGCGCAGCCGACCACCAACACACACGCCCTGCGAAACCAAATGCTCTGGATCGCAATCAACCACACAGCCACTACCTCCTGCTCCTAAATCACCAAGCCTGAAATCAGCAAATCAGAAATCACTACGCCTGAACATAGACCGTGCCCGCACCCATACTCCCGAATACGCCAGCCGTCGCGGCTCCACCCCGCACTCCATCTGCACATGGATACACCGCGCGACTCCGCCACTGCTCTCCAGAATCACTTTGTCGACGGCAACCCACTCTCCAATCGCATCCAGTCGAAAACCTCACGCAGGCTCTCTCCTTCGACATGGAAATCCGCGGCCGCCCTCCCTCCTTCATACAAGTGCCAGGAATTCACCTTGCCGCCCACACGACGATTGTGTTGCGGATCTCGATAGCCGCAGTGCACACACACCGGCATTCCAAAATGGAGACGCACCGGCTCAAGCACGCGCTCGCACAACTCCCGCGCATTCTCTTTGAGCCGCTCTCCGCCTCCGCAACTCCCAACTCCGCCTCGGAAAAATAAAAACTCAACCTCACCATCCCCTCCAACCTCGAATTGCCACTACAGGACCATGCGAATTGTCATTACGGAATAATCTGAATTGTCATTGCGAGGAGCATAGCGAAGAAGCAACCCGCTTTTGACGTCTAATGTCCGCGCACCGGACACCTCCCTAGCACCTAAAACCTAGCCCCTAACACCTCCTCACCGCTTCTCCAGCAATGCATCCAACTTGCTCTCGATGCGGTCGAGCCTCTGGTTCCACTCCGCCTCGCGCTTCTGGTGCTCCGCCTCTCTGGCCTCGTTCTCCAGCCTCGGTACAAAGCTGTGCTCCAGCACTGCGATCCGGTACGTGTTGTTTTGGACCTCCGTCTGGAACGAGCTGAACGTCGCCACCCCGTTCACGATCACGAGAAAAACGGAGAGCGCCTCTCTCACTCCAAACCCCGCAAAATACTTACTCACAAGCACGTCCTCACCATCGTCATCTCGCGTGAATAATTTCCGTTCGCGTCGAGCTGCCTCAGATAGAACTCCTCCGTTCGCCCGCTTCTTGGCAGCGACAACTGCGCCGAACTGCCTCGTAAGAGAAGCCCAGTCGAATTCCCGAATCCGTCCGTCGTACTTCTCACCTCGACCGAGCCGCCGCTCGCCAGCGCTCCACAATCGATCTCCACCGCCGTCGCGCTCACGCCCGTCACTTGCACGTCCGTCAGGTCGGGCGGATATGTAGTCCCCGCGACACTACGCGCGGCTTCGATAGACGGGCTGACACTCGAGGCCTTTACCGCCACCGGAATTGCCCCGTCGTTCGCCAGCTTCAGCTGCCATTGCGCGCCGCCGCCCTGTGCCGGGGACAACTGAAATCCCAAAAGCACCTGGCTCGCGGACTGGGGCGCTGCATTCTGCCCGGAACGCAGCGCTGCGATCCACGAATCCAACGAACGCCGCCGCGCCACAGTTCGCAACCGCAACACTCCCCACTTCGAACAAAACACGCCCGCCCCCCAACTCCACAGGTGAGCCGACCGCTACATCGTTTGCCGCCCCGGCGGCGTTCACCGCCATGGCTCCCACAGCTACCGACACGCCATTCGCAGGGGATGCCACCGCCAACGCCGTCTTGCCCTGCGCGAACGAATCGAAGAACAACGGGCGCTCCTCGTCAAACTCTACCACCGGGCCCGTCGGAATCGCGGCCGTGGTCCCATCGCATACCACGTACTCGCTTACCGGAGTCTGCGGCTCCATCCTCCCGTGCACCGTGACGGACGACTTCGCGGGCGCCATGGCCTTCGCGATCACCGGACCGTTAGCCCCCACGCTCGCCGCATACGTCACAATTCCCATCGGCTGCACGACAATGCCCATCGTGCACTGTAACTCATCGCGCCTGCGACGCCACCGACTCGAGCACATCCATCGCCGAGGCCTCCGCCGCGACCTCGACCGCAGGAAGCTGAATGCCTGCCGCAAATCCCGCGGGCGCCGCCCCATCGGAGAAGGTCGCCGCAGCCGCGGTTCCCACCGCCTGGGACTGCAGCTGAGCCCCCGCACTCACCGTTGTCGCCCCAGCCAGCGCCCCCGGAACCACCGCTGGCCCAACCGTCGCCTCTGCGCTCAATGCTGTGATCGCAAACTCATATACCGGACCTTGCTCGCCCCAGCCAAGATATTCATAGTCCATCGAGGAGAGCGCGCCCGTGAACAGCTTCTCGCCCGTCTTTCTCGCCACCACCACCGCCGCTCCCACCTTGGGGACCACGACCTGCGGATTTAATAAGAGCAACTTCAATAACAACATCGATGGACGGTTCAATACACGTCTGACCTCCAACCCACTCTTCTCCACCACATAAGCGGAATCATCCCTCGCCCCCACACCATCCAAAAGATCGATCGTGATCTGCAATCCGTCCCTCATTTCGTAAAATTTTCTGGTCCGCGCCAGCGCATGGCTTCAGCCCCGGCGGAGCTGCTCCCGCCTATTTTGCGAATTGCACTGGTAAGGGACGAGGCAACCCGCGTTTGCTAACAAATGACACGCAGCGTCATCCCTAGCCTCTAACACCTAGCCACTGCTCTATGGCAGATAACTCCGGTAACACAACACCGTCTCCCCATCCACCGCATCCACCACCGGCAGCGCCCGGAACTGTGCTGCCAACCCAATCTGCTCCCACTCCGTGCTCAGCGCATGCCCCGCCTCGCCCGTCCCGCTCATCGTCTGCAGCCGCGGATAGTGAACGCACATCCGGTCGCCCTGCGCTCCGTCCGCGATAAACAGTCCCGACCATTCCTGGAAATACGAGCTGCCTTCGCGATCGGCAAAGCCCAGCACCTTCTGCACGCTCGCCGATGCCGCTGGAGCCCCGCCCGGCAGCGGCTTAAGTCGAGCACCAGCTGCGCCTGCGTCACACTGGCAACTTTGGCGACGTTGTACGTCACCCTTCGCACATAATCTGCATGAAGCTGCGCCGCCTGCGCCCCCGCGACAAAGGCCGCCGGAATTCCAGTTCCCACATATCCCGTCTGTTGCTGGTAATCCACGTCGACCGCAACCACGTCCCCTGCTTGGAATTTCGTCAGCGAAGCCGCATCCAGGTTGAGCGCACTCGCCGTGCTCCCCGGCTGCAGCGCGGCGGCAGCCTGCACGTCGAGCAGATTGAGGTGTTGTGTGCCACATGCGATCGCCAACTGCAGCTTCCCCCACTCGCGGAACTGAAATTGAACATGCGCATCGGGAGCAGTGCGCACCTGCACGCTCACCTGCTCCTGCACTCCCGCCCTCACCGGAACATATTTGGTAGCACTCACCCGCTTGAAATCGCTGATCCATCCCAATGAGGTCCATCCCGCCGGAGGCATCGCGAGATCAAATCTCCCATTCGCCGCCGCATCGAACGGCATCGGCTGCCCCGCCACCCTGTTTCACCGGCCCGAAATAAGCCCGCACCGCCCCCACCACCGGAACCTTCGTCACCCTCTCCTCCATCTTCACTCTTTCCATCTGTCGTAACGCCGGCTACAGCCGGGATTGGCACGCCCTCAAAATTGTCATTGCGCGCGCAGCGGTCGTTGGGGTGGAAAGCAAAGCAACCCCGCGTTTGCATTTGAACGCGCGCCACGCATAGCTTCAGCCCTAGCCGAACTGCTTCTATTCCGCACACACTCACGTCCTGTCATCCCGACAGAGCGCAGCGGAGGAGGGACCTGCACTACCCCACCGACAGCACTTCCTCCATCCCGCCTCGTTCCACGAATCGCTCAATAGAACTCCGGCTGGTGCCCGGAGATTGGCACGCACTCTGACTTGTCATTGCGAGGAGCGTCGCGACGAAGCAACCCTGTATCTGTTACCAAGTGTCCGCTCCGCGGACACTTCCCTTATCCTTTATCCCTAGCCCCTAACACCTAACACCTGGCCCCTAGCCCCTGCTCTTCACACAAACAACACAAACTCCGCCATCCGCAAGCCTGCCTTCACCATCACCGCCGGCATCGTCCAAAACAATGTCTCCTCCAACGCAACCGGACTCGCCTGCGAATAGTCCACCAGTCCCGTGCTGTTCGGCATCATCGCGGCGATGAGTTCAGCGTCCATCTCCGACGCATCCGCCTCCTGAGGCACCGACGCTGCTACGCCATAGGTCACCGTGCAATGCATCTTCACCATCGCACTGCCCGGTGCGAACGCGCCCGCCACCGCCTCGACCACCCCGAAGGACAGATAGAAGACGCCTGGCAGCCCCTTATCGGCATCTCGCGTCAGCGCCGCCTGCATCGCGATTGCGATCCGCGTGGCGCCTCCTATCTGCGCGATACGTCCCGGATTCGCGCTCTCTAAACGGTCTCTCAACGCCACATACAAGCTGTCCTTCGCCGCCTGGATCCTGTTCACTGTGCCTCCGTCGCCATCAACCGGTATAGATATGCGTCACCGCCTGCGCACACCGCCTCTACCTCCGAGACCTTCAGTGACACGCCTGCATACGTGATCTCATTGCACTTGCCGAGCAACGCATATACATCGCCGGATCCGGAATCGCTCGCCGCCTGCTCCAATTCGTCCGCTGGTATGAGCAACTCCCACATCTCGCTGTTCACTCCCGGATGACGCCTCCCATGCGCCGAATCGATCTCGATCGTGCTCGGCGCCGTCTGCGAATAACCAAGCTCTGCCGCCGTCCCATCGTCGTTGCGGTCAGCCACGACCATCTCCAGTGGACCGCCGCCCAGCGCCCCTATCAGCGCATCCACCAATGCACGTGCCGCAGCATTCGTACCATCGCTGATCGCGCTCATCCCAGCCTCACCGCAACATACGGAGCCAGCAGCGCCCTCACACTCTCATCCATCAGCGAACTGCCGAAATATTCCAGGTCTCAACCGCTCCACCTTGCTTTGCTTCACACTATCAGCGCCGGCATCGCCTGCTGGTTCCGCACCAATTGCGCGCATGCAAACTTCACCGCCCCCGGGATCGTCAGCAGCCCAGCGTTATACGTGATCTCCACCTCGTTGAAACTCATCCCCAGCAGCGACGGATACACCATCACCTCGCCCGTTTCCGTCCTCACCTCATAGTTCGACGGACTCAACTGGCTCCACTGCCCCGGAAGCCCAAACGCCCGCGCCACATCGCGCGCCATCTCGCCGCCAGCGATCTCGCCCTTGCGTGCCATCGCATAGCGCGCCCTCGCCGACACCACCGGACCACTCCCACCCGCATCCTGCGTCAATGGAAGATAAGTCACCCGTGCCGTCATCGCCCCCGCAGCCAACCGCAACCGCTCCGTATACGCCTGCACCCAGAACAACGGAGACCAGCAATGTCTCCTCGATCAGCGCACTCGCCGCCGCCACCTGCGCCAGACTCGTCGTATCCGGCAACCCATACGCCTCAAACTCATCCGGACTCAAATAAACCATCAACCCACCTACTCTCTCTGATTTGTCTTTGCGGATCCGTAGCGCCGGCTGCCAGCCGGTGGTTGGGGCGGGCAGCCTGCCCGCCCCTCTTCGTCCGCTGCGATTCATGAATTGATAAGCCCCGGCTTCAACCGGGGGAATCAACTCGCCTTACGAACTCTCACCGCAACCTCAACGAAGCAAGAAAAGACCGGAGCGCAGCTCCGGCCTCCCTTATCCCTGGCACCTACTTAGCGCGTCACCACAACCTTGGCATGCGCATACCCCGCACCCTTGACCACTACACCGCCGAACTTCACGATCACATGCTGCTGCGACAGCGAACCCGGCAGTCCAAGTTGGAAAGCCCGCGGATTCGGATCGGACAGCCAGTGATACTCGATCAACTCTTCCGTTACGATGTACGCCGGAAGCGTCGCCGTGCCACTGCCGCATATCTTACCCGGATCGCACCCGAGCGACCACTCCGGAATCAGCGGCAGTTCGCCCGCCTGTGTCGAAAAGGGACTTCACCGTGACGCCGCCGATGTCCACCGAATTCAGCACCACATTGAACTCCGCCTTCATCTCACGATCGATCAGGTCCAGCAGCACCGGGTTCGCATAGATCGCCGTCGGACGCACCTCATACGACGAGTTCGACACCATCTGCGCAATCTGTGCCTTCAAAACCATCCACAATGCTCTGGCTGTTTCCGATCGCCGCGACATTGCCGCCATCATTGATCTGCCCGGCCGCGCCGTAATACTGCGCCGTCGTCGGAGCCCCCAGCGACGTATCATTTCCGTTCCACAGTGCCACATCGTGCGTACGCATCAGTCCATCGATCGCATCTGACAGGTCCTTCGCCTGCAAGTATGCGAACTGGCTCTGCTGCTGTCCGACCTCGATGTCGAACAGGTTGTAGTTCACCTGTGAAACCAGCGCCTTCAACGGAACACTGCGCTCCACTCGCGTCGGACTCGACACGGTCGCCACCAGATTGCGGGGATCGACGAACGCGTTCGCCGCGCTCGGACTCGCGATCGTCAACTCTTCAAAGAAACGCGATGGATGCCCCCATCACCGGACACTGTTTGATCCGCTTGCCAAACGCCCCGCGCCGCCGGACGATATCGAATATCTCCGACTGGTACTTGTCGATCTCAACCGCGCCCGTGCCCAGATAGTCCGCTGCCGCATGAAGGTCTAAAAACTGTGTTCTCATTCGTCTCCCAAATAAAAGCGGCATGGCGCTCAGCCATGCCGATTGAAATGTCCCAAATCGATGCCGAAACTAACCCCGGCATTTGCAAATTACAAATTCCCCAATTACAACTGCACCATGCATCCGCTCGTTGGCATCATCATGGGTTCGCGCAGCGACCTCGACACCCTCTCCCCCGCCATCGAACTCCTCACGGAACTCGATGTTCCCCACCGAGGTTCGCATCGTCTCCGCGCACCGCACACCCGACTGGATGTTCGAATACGCATCGACCACCGAATCCCGCGGCCTCGAAGTGATCATCGCCGCCGCCGGAGGCGCCGCCCATCTTCCCGGCATGGTCGCCGCCAAGACCACTCTCCCCGTTCTCGGAGTGCCCGTCTCCGCCACGCTCCTGAACGGCATCGACTCGCTTCTCTCCATCGTGCAGATGCCGAAAGGTGTTCCCGTCGGGACCCTCGCCATCGGCAAGCCCGGAGCCGCCAACGCCGCTCTCCTCGCCGCCTCCATCCTCGCCAACTCCCGCCCCGAACTTCGCACCAGACTCAAAGCCTGGCGCCAGTCCCGCACAGAAGAAGTCCTCTCCGCAAACAAAGAGATAAAGGACAAGAGATAAGGGAATCCGCTGTTCCCCTCGTCCCTTATCCCTTATCCCTTTCGTCACTCCGTTAAACTAGGACTTCTATGCCCATCCTCCCCGGCTCCACCATCGGCATCCTCGGCGGCGGACAACTCGGCCGCATGACCGCCATGGCCGCCCGCTCCTACGGGTACCGCGTTCAGGTCCTCGATCCCGACCCCTCCTGCCCCGCCCGCTTCGTCGTCGACGCCTGCTTCGAGGCCTCATGGGACGATGCTCACGAAGCAGCCGCCCTCGCCCGCGGATCGGACGTCGTCACCCTCGAGATCGAGCAGGTCGCCATCGCCAGCATCCACGCCGCCGCCAAGTACGCGCCCGTACGCCCGGCGCGCACCTCCTCGAAGTCATTCAGGACCGCCTCGTCCAACGCGCATGGCTCGCCGAGACACGGCTTCCCCGTCGGGGACCATCGCGCCGTCACCACCGCTGCCGAACTCGCCTCCGCACTTGCCGACTTCGGCAACGATGTCTTCATCAAAGCAGCGCGCGGCGGATACGACGGAAGATCCCAACTCCGCCTCACCCCTAAGGATCGGGTGGATCCCCGGTTCAGCGGGAAGGTCGAACCCCGGCTTCGGCAGGGGAAGCAGCCTGACGCCCAGAAGATCTTTAGCGAATTCGCCGGCAAACCCGTCATCGTCGAACGCGCCCTCGATCTGCAATCCGAACTCTCCGTCCTCGTCGCCCGTCGCCCCTCCGGAGAATCCGTGGTGTACGCCCCCGCCGCCAACCATCACGAACGCCAGATTCTCGAATGGTCGGTCCTCCCCGCGCAACTACCCGAAGAGATCACCCGCCGCGCCACCGAGATCGCCACCTCCATCGCCCAGCAGTTCGCCCTCGAAGGCCTGCTCGTCATCGAGATGTTCCTCCTCAAGTCCGGAGAACTCCTCGTCAACGAGCTCGCCCCCCGCCCCCACAACAGCTACCATCAGAGTGAACGCGCCTGCGTCACCAGTCAGTTCGAGCAGCACGTCCGCGCCGTCTGCGACCTTCCCCTCGGGTCGCCGAAGATCATCCGCCCCGCCGCCATCGTCAACCTCCTCGGAGATCTCTGGCTCAACTCAGAGGATCAAACACGCGTGCCCCGCGACAGCGCGAAGGGTGGGAATCGGGAACCTGACCCGCAGGCAACAAATGGGAACAACGTTCCCAACTTCGCCGCCGCCCTCACCGTTCCCGAAGTCCGCCTCCACCTCTACGAAAAGCACCTCCCCAAACCGGCCCGCAAGATGGGACATCTCTCCGCCTCCGCCGACACGCCGACAAGCCGTCCGCCGCGTCCTCCGCGCCAAGGAATTACTCCGATCCGAATGAAAAATCACCAATCATAAATCGACAAATCGCAAATCAAATCATCCCCGCTCGCTTCATCTGCATTTTCACGGCGATCCGCTGCTCCACTGACAATCCATTCAGCATCGCATCGATCCGCTTCGGATCAGCACCCTCCGCCTCCGCCATGATCTTCGCCATGAACGGACTCACCGTCTTCCTCTCAGAAGAAACCGCTCCGGGTGCCCCATTCTTCGCGCGAAAACGCGAAGGGTGGGAGAGCGCACCATCCTGAGCGGGTGCCCCTTCCTGAGCCGTACGCGAAGGCTCGGACTCCACCTCCACCGCCGCCGTGATCCTCTCAATCTTCTCCGTCAATTCCATCATCGCCTCCCTTGCTGTTCCATCCCCAAGCTTGTCCAAATCCACCGCTCCTCCTAGCACCTAGCACCTAGAACCTAGCCCCTGCTCTTACGCGAACGCGATACTCGTCTTCCCATACGCCGCCTTGCTTCGCTTCAACACCGCCGCGCCCGTGAACGTCACATCCACCAGCTTCCACACCTGCGCCCGGACATCCTCCACCCGCGCATCCGCCAGCTCATACGACAGCCCCAGATCACCACTCGCCCGCAACTCCCGCACAAGCTCCGGAAAATCACGTGCATACAGGAACCCTCCGACCACTACATCGCGTCCCTCGATCTCCGCGCGCGTGATCACGCCGATCTTTCTCTTCGCATCGTGTGCATCGAGTGCCGGAGCGTAATCGATTGCCATACCCATTAGCGTTGGCAACGCCTTCTGCGCCGCCTCGCGCGTCAACATCACTCGCCTACCCCGTGTCCCCGTGGGCGCACGATCACTCTCCTCATCCACCCTCGTCAACACACCCTTAAACCCCAACCGGTTCGGATGCCGCCCCTCCGGCACCCCCATCGCCATCGCCTCAACCCGCACAACTTCGTACAGTCCGCCACCTCCACATTGGTAATTTCGCAATTTGTAATTTGCAATTTACGAACCTCCAATTACCCGATTACAAATTACTCACTTTCAAATTCTTCAACGCTGGCAACCCCCGCCACTTCCTCACCTCATCCACCGACACCACTCCCGCCGCCAGCAACTTCGTCTGCATCTCCAGCTCACTCATCTCGTCCCGCACCTCTAGATCGGTGAACACAAACTCCAGATCGTCCCACCCCAGCTTCTTCTGGATCACATCTCGCGTGAAATGTTCCGCCAGTAACAGCGCCGTCGGACGCACCGCGTTCCGGAACGCCTCATCCGCCACCTCCGTCGCCGTCGAGCGGTTCACATCATGCTCACTCCCACTGACATCGGAGGCAGATCGAACGCCGCCGCAATCACGCGCATCAGGAACTCCTGCCAAGCAAGCCGAAGCTCCGCGTCCGTCCCGCCATTGAATTGCAACACCTCCGGCTTCGACTCGCACGACAGCAGCGGGACCCGCCCCGTCCCCTCGATCTCGTCCTGCCACCAGCGGATCAGCCGCTCCTGCTGCTGCGGCGTCGCTTTCTCGATCCACAACGCATACTGCACCACCGAATTTGAGGCCAGTCTCGCCGCATATCGCGACGCCCCGAGGAAGGCATTCACCGCCTCGAACGCAACCTCCATCCGCCCCAGCCCGAACGGAGTATGCGTGCGAGGGTTCGACCTCACATACATCAGGTCTTCATCTTTCAACTGGACGACCGACCCTTCGCCGACCCTGCCCGTCTCCTGTGCATACCGCACCGACTCCGGCTTGCCATCCCAATCCGGCTTGATCCGTATCGTCGGCCCATCGACCGGCCACAAACGCAGCGGACTCATCTCGTCCCCAGTCGCCTGCAACTCCACCGCGCCGAATCCCCCGACGAGGATGTCCTCCAACACCTGCTCCGCGAGCGTACGAAAACTGTCCCCCGGATTCGGCGCCTCAAACATCCGCCCCAGCACCGCAATCCTCTCCTCCTGACTCAATCTCAAAATGGAACCATCGGGTGCCCCATCCTGAGCGGAGCGAAGGGTGGGATCGACACCCTCTGAATTGTCATTGCGAGGAGCGGAGCGACGAAGCAACCCTGCGTTTCTTGATAACCCCGCCTTCACCTGCACTCTCCACCCCATACACGCAATACGATCTTTGATGGTCTTGATCACCCTTCGCACCACCGGAGTCTCCGCGAGCTTCCTCAAGTTCGCCGGAGTCGGCTTCGGCATCCCCTCCGCTCTCTGCCCGATCCGCTGGATCACTGGCGGCACCCCCGCCATGAACGCCGTCTGTCTCCCCACCGGACTCTTCCCCCGCAACATACCGAGCGCCCACCTCTCCTGCAACCCCATCCACCCTCCCCGCAAAATAAAAAATGGCGAGCACGAAGCCCGCCAATCACAAATCGTAACGCCGGCGGCCCGCCGGTGGTGCCATCCCGGCAGCTTCCCGGACGAAATCAAAATGACCCGCTAAAGAAAAATGCTGAGCACCAAGCCCAGCACGCAAAATCGACAAATCACAAATCACAAATCAATAAATTCCTAACTCAACAACTCCCCAAAATCCTCCGCCGCCATCTCCGCGATCCTGGCCAGCGCCGCCACCGTCTCCACCCGCACCCCGGCCTCTTCCATCGCCTCGATGGCGAACGACGTCTCGTCCTCTTCACGATCGAT